>DASRFA010000001.1:0-80741 GCA_035651755.1 Binatia bacterium
GTCCCCGTCTTCAACAACGCCGCGACGCTCGACGAGCTGCTCGATCGGCTCGCCGCGGTGCTGGAGTCCGTCGGCGTCTCCTTCGAGATCGTCGCCGTGGACGACGGCTCGCGCGACGGGAGCTTCGCGATCCTCGAGCGGCGGGCGGCTGCCGACCCCCGCATCCGGCCGTTCGCCATGGTGCGCAACTTCGGCAGCCAGGCGGCTTCGTGCGCGGGATTCGATCTCGCACGCGGTCGAAGAGTCGTGCACATCGACGCCGACCTAGAGCTGTATCCCGAAGACATCCCTCCGCTGCTCGAAGCGATGGACCGCGGAGCCGACCTGGTCTGCGCTTACCGCGAGAACCGGCAGGATCCCTGGCTGACCCGGCGACTGCCGTCGACGGTGATGAACGCGTACGTGCGAGGGCGCACGGGCGCCAACGTCCGGGACATCGGCTGCGGTCTGCGCGCCGCCGAGAGCTGGATCGTCAAGGACCTCGCCGCCGAGGGCGAGAACCGCCGCTATCTGACGCCGCTCTTCCTGCGGCGGGCGCGCCACGTCGTCGAGGTCGGTGTGCGGCACCGACGGAAGGCCGTGCGCACCGGTCATTCGTTTCTGACGCTCCTCGGCGTCGTCCTCGACTACTACATGATCACGGCGAAGCGTCCGTTCCTGATCACGGGGCTCATCTCGCTGTCGACGCTGCTGGTGGGGATCGCCGTGCTGCTCCTGGGACGTCCGCTGCTCGGAGTCGTGATCGCGGGATTCGGAGGCATGGGGGCCCTCACCTCTCTTCTCGGGGAGTACGCACAGCGCATCTACCAGCTCGGTCAGGATCTGCCGTTCTACCAGCTGCGAAAATCCGCGGCCGAGCCCGGACCCGAGGCGCGTGAGGTCCGCCGGGAGCGAGCGGGCTGAACCGATCGGCGTGCGTACGAGACTCGCGCGGTGCCGACCGCGACGCGAGGGACTCGCTTTCTCCGCGCTCATGCTAGAGCGCACCTCGATGCGGACGATCCCGATCGACGTCGGCGACGACGCGATCGAGCTCGCGATCGACGGCGACATCCGCTGCGGCGGCCCCGAGATCCTGCTCGACGGCGACGACGATCTCTCCGCCCACGCGCCCTGGGCTGCGGGGGGCTACACGGTGGCCCCGTTCCTCGCTCGCGACGACTACGAGGCGCTGCGCGTCGGAGTGCGCGACGTCATCCGCCGCGTCGCGCGCGAGCGCATCGGCCGCGACGTCCCGGCCTTCGACCTCGCCGCGTACCACGAGGTGTTCAGCGAAGCCGAGCACGACGCGATCGTCGTCGTGACGCGCGCCTGCTTCGCGAAGAGCTGGCTACCGATCGATCCCGCCATCATCGAACGGCGCATCAGCGAGATCGTCGGCCTGCCTTTGACGCTCGACTCGGGGCATCCGGCGAACGTCCGGGACTTCTGCTTCCGCATCGTCCGTCCGCGTCGCCTTCAGGACAACAACCCTCCGCATCGGGACGTCTACCTCGAGAACATTCGGAACTGCCTGAACCTCTACGCGCCGCTCTGCGGAAGCGGTCCCCGCTCCGCGCTTGCTCTGGTGCCCGGCAGCCATCGTCTGAGCGAGGCGGAAATCGAACGCACGCATGGGCCGGCCCTCGTGAACGGCGTGCGCTTCACCGTCCCGTGCATCACCGCGCTACGCGGCGACCGCGTGCGCATGGTGCGTCCCGATCCGGCGGAGAACGAGGTCCTCCTGTTCTCCCCGTACCTCGTCCACGGCGCGGGCTACAACCTCGGCGATACCGCGACTCGGATCTCGCTCGAGCTCCGCTTCTGGCGAAAGCGCGACTGAGCGACAGCCGCCTTCGCGCGACGCTTCGCCGTGCGCACCGCTGCGCGGGTCCCGAGCGACGTTCGGCAATGCGACCGCGCCTTCAGTCGGCCGCTGGATCGACGACCCACGTTTCCCCGGCGAGGTGCTGCCCGCCGGTCACGTCGAGCGTCGTTCCGGTCGTCCAGCCCGCGGCCGGCGACGCGAGGAACACGACCGCGGCGACGACCTCTTCGATCCGGCCGAGCCGCCCGAGCGGCACCCCTCGCGCGCGCTCGACGACTTCGGGCGCGTACTTCTCGGTGAAGCCGGACGCATCGATCGGGCCGGGTGCGACGGCGTTCACGCGAATGCCGTACGCTCCCCACTCGACCGCGAGCGTCTTGGTGAGGTTCGCGACCGCGGCCCGGGCCGCCGACGTATGGGCTCCCCCCGGAATCCCGCGGTAGTGGTTCGCGATCACGCTCACGATGCGGCCGCCGCCGGACGCGATCATGCGCTTCGCGACCGCCTGGGTGACGTACCAGGTGCCGTTCAAGTTCGTGTCGATCACGGCGCGCCAGCCGCTCACCGAGAAGCGCTCGGCGCGCTGGGCGAACTGGCCGCCGGCGTTGTTCACCAGCACGTCGATCCGCCCCGAGCGCGCGAAGACGTCCCGGACCAGCTGGTCGACGGCGGACGGCTCGCGAATGTCGCACTCGATCGCGCGCGGCGCGACGCCGGTCGCAGCCGCGATCTCGCGCGAGCCGTCGTCGAGGTGCTCGCGCCGGCGGCTCGCGATCACGACGTCCGCACCCAAGTCGGCGAACGCGATCGCGATCGCCTTGCCGATGCCGGTCCCGCCCCCGGTCACCAGCGCGACGTCGCCCTTCAGCACGTCCTTGGCGAACCAACGGCTTGCGCGCACGGACACGTCTTACGGCGCCGTAGCGGCGTGGTCCATCGCGCACGAGAGCGCGCACGCGATCCCGTGCGTTGACAACGCTTTTCGGCGGGTCATATAGTCCGCGCCGTTTCCACTGAAGAAACGACCTCTTAGCCGTACCCCCGCGATGGCATCCGCCGGCATCGAAGCCGATCTTCCCAGCGGCCCCTCCCTGTCTCCGACCGAGACGACGTTCCGCTGGCTCGCGGATCCGTTCGGGTTGCTGGACGCATGCGCCGCCGATCTCGGCGATCGCTTCGCGCTGCACTTCAACCGCTTCGGCAGCCACGTCGTGGTGTCGCACCCGGACGACGTGCGCGCGGTCTTCGCCGGCGATCCCGATACGCTCCTCGCCGGACGCGGCAACGCGCTGCTCGAGCCGATCCTGGGCACGCATTCGCTGCTGCTCGCCGACGGCGACCGGCATGCGGAGGAGCGCATGCGGCTCATCCCGGCCTTCCGTCCCGACGGGATGCCGGCGTACGCGCGCCTGGTCGTCGAGGCGACGCGCCGCTGGACCGCGTCCTGGGACGACGGCGCCACGGTGAGCGTGCAGCGCACCGCGCTCGCGATCTCTCGCGAGGTGATCCTGCGCGCGGTGCTCGGTCTCGACGACGGCGAGGTGGACGAGCTGATCCATCTCGTGGAACGACTCATGGTCCTGGTCGGAACGAACGCTCCCTTCGACGACGACGGGCGCTCCGGGCGGGTGACCGCTCGACTCCTCGCGGCACGCGGCGACCTCGTCGGCGCCCTGCGGCGGATCGTCGCGCGGCGGCGCCGATCGGGAGATCATCGACGCGACGACGTCCTCTCGACCCTCTTGGGCGTCGGCAACGGAGCGCGGCGGCCGCTCGCCGACGACGAGATCGAGGATCAGCTCGTCACGATGATCCTCGCCGGCCACGAGACGACGGCGAGCTCGATCGCCTGGGCATTGATCGCTCTCCTCGCCAACGGCGCAGCGCACGACCGGCTGCTCGCCGAGGTCGGCGACGGACGAAAGGCGCGCGACGATGACGACGTCGCCGCCGCCCCCTATCTGCAGGCCGTCTGTCTCGAGACCCTGCGCCTGTTTCCGGTCGTGCCGATCGTCGCGCGCGAGGTCGCGCGTCCGTTCCGGCTGCGCAATCGCTGGATACCGCCCGGGGTTTTCGTCACGCCCTGCGCGTACCTCGCGCATCGCCGCCCGGACTCGTTCGCGGAGCCGACAGCCTTCCGGCCGGAGCGCTTCCTCGGGCATCGCTTTCCGCCGAACGTGTACTTCCCGTTCGGCGGAGGCGTACGCCGTTGCCTCGGAATGGGATTCGCTCTCCTCGAGATGCAGATCGTGCTCGGCATGCTCGTGCGAGCGTTTCGTTTTCGCGCCGCCGATCCCCGGCCGGTACGACCGGTGCGCCGCGCCGTGACGATCGTGCCGTCGGGCATGACGCGCATGACGATCGAGCGGCGCACCGCCGCGTAGCGCCGACGCGATGACGGATCGCGAGGAGGTCTTCCGCAGGGTCGGCGACGCGCTGCGAATTGCCACCGACGACCCCGATCTCGTCGTCCGCCCGGAGCATCAGCTGGTCGACGATCTCGGGTTCGACTCGACCGGCATCGCGAGCCTGACCATCGCGCTCGAGGACGTCTTCGACGACGTGCTCCTCCTGAGCGACTGGATCACCAGCGCCAGCCACCCCGGAGAGCTGACGGTCGAGTCGCTGGTCGACTATCTGAGCGGGCTCCTGGCCGAGCCGCGCTGATGCCGTTCGCCGTCTCCGAGCGCAGCGGGGTGCTGACCCTGAGCCTCGACACCCCCGGCTCGCCGGTCAACATCTTCAATGCCGCGTCGGCGCGACAGCTCATCGAGATCTTCGAGCGGGTGACGCCGGCGACGACGCGAGCGGTGGTCTTCGACAGCGTCAAGCCGAACAGCTTCATGAACGGCGTCGGCCTCCTGCTGGCTCACGCTTCGCGCACCACCGAGGACGTCCTGCGCGCGAGCGAGCTGCCATGGGCGGCCTACCGGACGGTCCACGAATCGCCCGTCCCGACCATCGCGCTGGTGCAGGGAAGCTGCTTCGGGTGCGGCGTCGAGTTCGCGCTGAGCTGCGACTACCGGCTCGCCACCGACAGCGGCGAGACCCAGTTCTACATGACGGAGCTCAACGACTACCTCTTCCTGCCGCTCTTCGGCAGCACGTGGAACCTTCCCGAGGCGGTCGGCCTCGGCGGAGCCGTCGACTTGCTGCTCTGGGGAGAGCGCTGGGGAGCCGCGCGAGCCGGAGCCGAGGGGCTGGTCGACGAGGTCGTGCCCTGGACCGAGCGCGAGAGCGGCGCGCGGCGGTTCGTCGAGCGCGTGCTCGACGGTCGACAGGAGAGCCGCAGGCGTGGCCGGGTCGTGTGGGGTCCGGCAGAGGACGAGATCGTCGCGAAGGCGCGGGCACGCATCGGCGACCTGCCCTCCGCGTACCGACCGGTCTACGAGCAAGGGCTCGAGCTGCTGACGATCGGAGCGCAGCAGCGCGGGACGTACGTGGAGCATCAGCGCCGCGAGCTCGAGCGATCGGCGGCGAGCGCGCTCGCGCCGATCGGCAAGGCGGCCTATGCCTTCTTCTATCTCCGTCAGATGGCCGCCGAGCGAGCCGCGGGCCGCTGGCGGTCGGCCGAAGACGAGCCCGTCATCGACGTGGACCTGGGGCCGCGGGGCTCTCGGTTCGGCCAGACGCTCCGCGCGCGCGCGTTCCCGGGTGCGCGCTTCGCGGCGGGCGAACCCGCCGAGCTTCGTCTCGTCGACGCGGAACACGCGAGCGAGCCTTCCGCAGCAGGCGGGGAGCATCAGCGCAGCTCGGGGCGCGTGGCCGAGACGACGCGGGACGGCGCGCGGCCGCGCGAGGTGGCGGTACGGCTCGCCCTGGCCCGCGGACCGGCGGCCGCCGTCGAGGTCTACGCTCCGAGCTTCTCGGCCGGCGGGCGACTGCTCGAGCTCGCCATCCGCGACCCCGCAGGACCGAAGCCGCCCTCGGACCGCGACGAGACGATGCGGCTCGCGCGCACGCTCCAGCGGTTCGGCTTCGAGGTCGCGCGGACGACGCCTGGCGACACCTTCGTCACCACACGCCTCCTCACCGCGTTCCTCCTGCCGCTCGTCCGCTTCCTGGATGCGGGAGGCGAGGCGCCGGTCGCGTTCGCGACCTTGCGCGACGCCGGGTTCGTCAAGAGCCCGCGAGATCTTCTCGGCGCGTTCGGCACCAAGTCGCTGGTCGACGTGGTGACGTCCGAGGTCGGTCGGACGGCACGCGATCCGGCATCTCTCTTGACCACCCTCGCCGACGGCGGCAGGCCGAGCGACCGCGCCGAGCCATGCCTGCTCGACGCGCTCGCCGTCACGTTGGCCGTGGCCGCCGAGGAAACCCGTGCAGCGCGCGCGGTACCAGACCCGAGCGTCGTCGACCTCATCGCGCGCGAGCTCCTCGATTTCCCGCGTCACCTGGCGAGCCTCTGCACGTGGCTCAAGCGCGCGCGCATCGCGAGGGCCGTCGCCGAGCCCGCCGAGGTGCTGCCGCTCGTCACGCCCGAAGCCTTCACGGCGGCGATCGCCTTTGCCGCCGAAGGGCGGGAGTTCTACCGGTGAGAGCGACCAGCGATCGGATGGATTCGGCGGCGCGACCCGGGCGGGAGTCCAGCGCGATGTCGGACGTCCGTTGCCCCGAGTACCCCCCCGACGTCGAGAGCCTGCTCGGCGTTCTGGCGTGGCAGCGCGAGCACGTGCCCGAGCGCGTCGTCTGCCATCGCGTCGCGCGCCGCCGCGACGGTCTCGTGGCGACCGCGGTGACCGTCGCAGAGCTGGCCGATCGAGCTTCCCGTGCGGCAACGCATCTCGCCGCCCTCGGCATGCGTCCGGGTGATCGCGCGATCCTTTGCCTGAGCGATCCGCACGACTTCCTGGTCGCGTTCTTCGCGTCTCTTGCGGGGGGCGCCATCCCGGTGCCGCTGCCGACGGCCGGTGAGGTCGGTGCGCCGCGCTCGTTCGCCGCGCGCGTCCGAGGCACCTGTGCGAGCTCGGGCGCTCGCCTGGCGATCGTCGAGGGCGTCCGGGCCTTCGCCGAAGTGGTTTCCGACCTGCCGTCCGCGCCGGTCGCGACCGCACCCGGCGCGCTCGTCGATCCCGCGACCCCGACACCGCTCGTCGACCGGTCGGGCGCGGACCCGGCGTTCATCCAGTACACGTCGGGAAGCACCGGGGCGCCGAAGGGCGTATTGGTGACCAACCGCAACTTGCTCGCGAACTGTCGCGCGATCCGCGATGCCACCGGCTACACCAGGCGCGATCGCATGGTGTCGTGGCTGCCGCTGCACCACGACATGGGCCTCGTCGGCGGCCTCCTCACCAGCATCTACTGCGCGGCCGAGACCTGGGTCATGCCGCCGATGGAGTTCCTCGCGCGTCCCGTCACCTGGCTCGAGGCGCTGACGCGGTATGCGGCGACGCTCACGGTCGCACCCACGTTCGCCTACAGCCTGTGCGCGCGAAAGATCCCGGCGAAGCAGCTCGCTTCGATCGACCTTTCGAGCCTCCGCCTCGCCTACATCGGCGCCGAGCCGATCGGCGCGGCGACCGTCGACGCGTTCATCGAGCGGTTCTCTCCGCTCGGCCTGTCGCCGAGCGCGCTCTATCCGGTCTACGGGCTCGCCGAGGCGACGCTCGCTGCCGCCTTTCCGGCGCCGGGCTCCGGCGTGCGGCGGGACACCGTCGACCGCCATCGCCTCGCCGCCGAAGGCACCGCCGCCGTCACGGCCCCCGACGATCCGGGCAGCGTCACGTTCGTGTCCGTCGGCGGAGCGTTGCCGGGCCACCGCCTCCTCGTCGTCGATCCCGCGACCGGCGAAGCGCTCGTCGACCGCCGGGTGGGCGAGCTGGTCGTCGAAGGCGACTCGGTGTCGCCGCGCTACTTCGAGGACGATCCCGCGACGACGCGCACGCTGCTTCACACCGGCGACCTCGCCTACGTCGCCGACGGGCAGGTCTACGTCGTCGATCGCATCAAGGACCTGGTCATCGTGGCGGGCCAGAATTTCGCGCCTTCCGACATCGAAGCTGCCGCGGCGGAGGTAGACGGGCTGCGACGGGGCCGCATCGTCGCGTTTTCGCGTCCCGGCGAGGCCGGCCGGGAAGCGCTGCACATCGTCGGCGAGGTGAGCCCCGACACCGACGGCGCTCCCGACGTGCTCGCCGCCGAAGTCGCGAGCCGCGTTCGCGCGGCGACGGGGCTCACGCCCGCGACCGTCACGCTCGTCGCTCCGGGGAGCCTCGAGCGGACCTCGAGCGGCAAGATCCAGCGACGCGCGTGCGCCGAAGCCCACGCGGCCGGGCGGCTCGACGTCGTGCGTACGCCGTCCGAGCTCCGAGCTCGCCTCCGCGAGCGCCGGCGCGCGCAATGGCTCCACCGCGGAGGCAGCGCGGCGCGCGAGGTGCTCGATTGGCTCGCCGGGCGCGTCCGCTGAGCGGATCGCTCGCCAGGAGGGACGCCGCGGGGTACCCGCGGGTCGGACGGCTGCGAGCCTCCATCGATCTCGACACGAGTCGTCCGTGAGAGAGCCAGACCTGATCCGTCGCGAGAACGGGAGGGCTGGCGCCACCGACTGGCTGCTCGCTCGGGCGCGCGTCGATCCCGCGACCCGCTTCCGCTGTCCCTGGATCGAGGGGTACTGCTCGCGCACGAGCGTGGCCGCGAACGAGGCGATCTCCTTCCACGTGAGCACCGACCCGCCATCGCCGTTCGTGATCGATCTCTACCGCATGGGATACTACGGCGGCTCGGGCGCCCGTCATCTGCGCCGGTTGGGACCGTATCGCGGCCGCGCCGAGGCGGACCCCGAGATCGGACCGAAGCGGCTGCGCGAGTGCCGCTGGCCGCCGTGCGCGACGATCGAGATCCCGCGCGATTGGCCGAGCGGGGTGATCCTCGGCAAGCTCACCGCCGAGCGCGACGGCGCCGAGAGCTACCTCATCTTCGTCGTGCGCGACGATCGCGAGGCGGACTTCGTCTTCCAGTGCTCGGATCTCACGTGGCAGGCATACAACCGCTGGCCCGATCGCTACTCGCTCTACGACGACGGCGAGAAGTTCTGGGCGTGGGGACCCGACGCCGACGTCAGCTTCGATCGGCCGTACGCCAAGTACTCCCAGCTCGTCGACGCGCCGCTATCCACGGGCTCCGGAGAATGGCTCCTGTGGGAGTTCCCGCTTGCCTACTGGATGGAGCGCGAGGGATACGACGTCACCTACGTGTCGAGCGTGGATACGCACCGCGACCCGATGGCGCACGCGCGCGCCGCGGGGTTCCTGTCGGTCGGACACGACGAGTACTACACGATGGAGATGTTCACCGGGCTCCAAGGCCTCGTCGCCCGCGGCGTGAGCCTCGCGTTCTTCTCGGGTAACACCTGCTGCGGCCTCGTGGGGCTCCGCGCGTCGAGCACCGGCGCGCCCGATCGCATCGTCTCCCGCCTCGCGCGCTTCGGCGGCTCGCATCGCGAAGAGCTCGAGTGGTTCCCGGAGCAAAGCCGACTTCCCGCGTCGGCGCCGCGGGAGAGCGAGCTCGTCGGCGGTCGCACCACCGTCCCCGCCACCGGAACCGGAGACTGGATCTGCACGGCGCCCGATCATTGGGTCTTCGCCGGCACGGACATGCGCTCCCGCGACGCGATCCGCGGCCTCGTCGGCTGGGAGTACAACGGCGAGCCGGCCGACATTGCCGGACTCGAAATCGTCTCGTCGGGGCCGACGAAAAGTCACCACGGCGAGGGGGTCTATGCCGCCACCGTCTATCCGGGACCGCACGGCAACTTCGTCTTCAACGCGGCCACCTGCTGGTGGTCGCACGGCGTCGCGGCGCCGCCGGGACATCTTCGCGTGACGACCGCCGGCGGAACCTCGGCCGAGCCCGACGTACGCGCGCAGCGGATCACGGCGAACGTCCTCGAGCGGATGCGCGTCGCGCGGTAGGGCGGCGATGACACCCGCGCGCAGCGGATATCCCGAGCGGTGATCCAGATGCCCGAGCGCGATGTCCGGGTCGAGATGGTCGGACACGCGACCCTGCGCATTCACGCGGGCGGCAGGACGCTCTTGACCGATCCGTGGCTGATCGAGCCGATCTGCGCCGGCAGCATGTTCCACTTCCCGCCGCTCGTGCACGACCTTGCCGAGGTCGCAGCGAGCACGGACGCCATCCACATCTCCCATGCTCACCCCGATCACTTTCACCGGCCGACGCTGGCCGCCCTTCCCAAGCGCCTCCCGATCTACATCGCGCGCTATCGACACAAGCGCTTCCGCGATGCAGTGCGCGCGCTCGGGTTTCGCGACGTCGTCGAGGCGCCGTTCGGCGAGGCGACGGCGATCGACGGTACGCCGTTCGCCATCACTCCGCTCGAGCCCCCGACCGCCGCGCACGGCTACGACTCGGCCGTCGTCGTGCGCACGCCCGAGTTCGACCTCTTCGCGAACAACGACTGCGTGCTGCACGCCGATTCGTACCGCTGGGTGCGCGATCGGTTCTCGATCGACTACGCATTCCTGGGCTACTCGTCCGCTTCCGCGTATCCGATCTGCTTCGAGATGCCGCCCGCGGAGAAAGCCCGCCTCTTGCGCGCGGCCGCAGAGCGCCGCTTCGGCGATTTCCTCGAGGCCGCGCAACTGCTCGCGCCGAGGCTCACCGTGCCGTTCGCGAACGGCATGCGCTTTCTGGCCGCGCGCTCGCTGGCGAAGAATGCCGTGTTCAGCTCTGCCGTCGAAGCCGTGAGCCGCGTACGTCGGATGGGCCTCGCGGGCGAAGTGATGCGGCCGGGCGATCGGATCGATAGCGACCATCGCGTACGCCGGCACGGGGGAACCGACGACGCGGAGGACGAGCCGGCGGAGATCGCCGCTCACGCGCGCGAGATGCCGGGGCCGAGCGCAGATGCCGAGCCCCACCGGGCGCGTCGCGACGACGTCGTGGAGCGCTTCCGCGCGCACGTCGTGGCGCTCTGGCGCCGCGAGCGCGAACGTTTCCCGAGCGTGTCCCGGTACGTCATCGCGTACCAGATCCTCGGCGCCCCGCGCCCGCTGTTCTCCTTCGACTTCTCGCGTCCCGACGACGCGATCTTCGCCTGGGGCAGCCCGCCGCGCTACGACATGCGGTACACCTACCCCGCCCGCGCGCTCGAGATGGCACTCGACGGCGCCATGGACTTCGAGGACGTCCACTTCGCGGACGACGTGTCGATCCATCAGGTGGTCTACGCCGCGGAGTATTGGGCGATGCTCTCGGGCGAGCCTCGATAGACGGGTCGGCGCCGTGCAGGGCAAGATCGTCGTCCTCACGGGCGCGAGCTCCGGCATCGGGCTCGAGACCGCGAGGGGGGTCGCCGCCCTCGGCGCCCGCATGGCGATGGTCTGCCGCAGCCCGGAGCGCGGCGAGGCGGCGCGACGCGCACTCCTGCGCGAGCTGCCGGACGCGCAGCTCGACCTGCTCGTGGCGGATCTGTCCTCTCAACGCCAGATCCGCTGCTTGGCGGACGAGATCGGACACCGCTACGACCGCATCGACGTCCTGGTGAACAATGCGGCCGCGGTCTACTCGCGACAGACGTTCTCCGAAGACGGCATCGAGATGCAGCTCGCCGTCAATCACCTCGCCGCGTACCTCTTGACGCGACTGCTGCTCGATTCGCTTTGCCGGAGCGGCCGCGGCCGGGTCGTGAACGTCGCCTCGCGCGCCCACTTTCGCGGCCGGATCGACTTCGACGACCTGCACGGCAGCCGAAGCTACTTCGGACCGCGCGCGTACAATCAGTCGAAGCTCGCGAACGTGCTGTTCACGTACGAGCTCGCCCGTCGCACGGCGGGCCGGGGCGTGACCGCGAACTGCGTGCATCCCGGCCTCGTGCGGACGCGCTTCGGGAACAAGCACACGCTGCCGCACCACGGGCTGCTGCACTCGCTCCTCTGCCTCTTCGGCGTCGCCCCGGCGGAGGGCGCACGCACCCCGATCTACCTCGCGAGCTCGCCCGACGTGGAGGGCGTGACCGGTCGATACTTCGCAAACGGGCGGCCTGCGCCGTCGTCGGAGGCGAGCCGCGATCGCGCGCTCGCCGAGCGCCTGTGGCGGGTGAGCGCGGAGCTGACGCACCTGCCCGCGGAATGACCCGACCCGCCATGCAGCCGCCCGAAAAACGGGAGATCACCTCGTACGGGCTCGACCGGTCCGTCACCTCGTGGGTGCTGCGTCCCGAGCGGCCGGAGGACGTCGGCGAGTGCATCGCGTTCGCGGCCGCGAAGCGCTTGCGGATCTGTCCCGCGGGCGGCCGCAACAGCTTCGGCGACGTGTTCCTGATCGGCGATCACGTGAGCATCGACACCCGGCGGCTCGACCGCACCGTCGCCTTCGACGCCGCCGCCGGCACGATCACGGTGGAGGCCGGAGTCCTGGAGCCGACCGTCTTGGCGCAGGTGATGCCGCTCGGCTGGCAGCTGCCTGCCGTGTCGGGCTCGCTCTGGAACACGATCGCGGGCAACCTCTCGAGCAACGTCAACGGCAAGGACGCGTGGAAGGTCGGCACCTTCGGGGACCAGGTGGTCTCCTTCAAGATCGTCCTGGCCGACGGCAGCACCCGCGAAGTCGACCGCGAGGGCGACCCGTCGCTGTTCGAGGCGGTCGTCGGCGGGCTCGGGCTGCTCGGCGTGGTGACCGAGGTCACGCTGCGGCTCCGGCCGATCCCGTCGCCGATGGTGGAGTGCCGCAGCCGGTCGGCCGCGGACGCGCGCGAGCTCGCCGATCACTTCGCGCGGCTCGATCCGCGCGACACGGACTTCTCCTACGCCTGGCTCGACGGGTACGCGGAGGGCCGCCGACTCGGGCGCGGGGTGTCCGAGTCGGCGCGCTTCGTCCCGGACGAGCGGGCGTTCTCGGCAGCGGAGCTTCGGCGAGAGCTCGTGCCGCCGTCCCGGATCTTCGGGCTTCGCCCGGAGACGTTCTGGGGCGTCGTGAGCCGCGCCTGGTCGGTCCTCTTCCGCGTCGGCTGCGAAGGCAGCGTCTTCCGCGCGCTCGGCGCGGTCAAGCATGCACGCGCGCGCCGCGCGGGCGAGCGCGTCCGCCGCGTGGCGTTTCCCGACTACCAGTACCCGATGGCGAAGCGGTTCCCGCACTGGAACCTGAAGTTCGCGCCGCACGGCTTCAACGAGGTGCAGGCGCTCTTTCCGAGCGGAGCGTTCGAGGCCGGCCTCCGGGCCGTGCTCGCGGTCTGCCGGCGGCGCGGCCGCACGCCCGAGGTGTGCGCCGTGCGCCGGCATCGCGGCGATCGCTATCTCCTTTCCTTCGCGGGAGACGGGCTCTCGGTCACGCTGCCGTTCTCGCTCGCCGGCTTCCGCCCGGGAGAGCTCGACGCCTTCCGTGCCGAGCTCATGGACGCGATCGCGGAGCTGGGCGGGCGGGTCTACCTGTCGAAGTTTCCCTACCTCCGGCCGGCGGTCCTGCAGCGCATGTACCCGCGCCTCGCCGAGCTCCGGGCCATCAAGCAGCGCGTCGACCCGGAGTGCCGGTTCTGGTCCGACGCCGCCGAGCGCCTGCTCGCGTGACGGAACGCGGGAGGACCGCGCTACAGCCGCGCCCGCACGCGGGGGGCGGCGTCGCGGAGGGCAAGCAGCGCGCCGGCGATGCGGTCGACCGCGTCCGTGCCCAGGTCGCCGTAGAGCGGCAGGCAGAGGTTCCGCGAGGCGATGCGCTCCGCCTTCGGAAGCCGCTCGGGAGCGGCCGACGGCAGATCGCGGTACGCCGGGTTCGCGGAGCAGAGAGGCCAGAAGTAGCGGCGCGCGGCGATGTTCTCGACGAGCAGCGCGCGCCAGAGGTCGTCGCGCGAAAGCCCGAAGGCCGCAGGATCGATCTCGATCGCGAGGTACGCGCAGTTGGGCTCGCTCCCCGGCGCGGCGCGCTGCGGGACGAGACCCTCCACGCCGGCGAACCACTCGAGGTAGCGGGCTCGCAGCCGCCGCCGCTCCGCGATCTCGTCGTCGATCTCGTCGAAGAGCGCGAGCCCGAGCGCCGCGTGCAGCTCCGACATCTTGCCGTTGATGCCGACGCCCGCCATGTCGTCCTCGCTCCGGATCGCGAAGTTTCGGAGCGCGGCGACGCGCTCGAGGAGGCGCGGATCCGCGCCGACCACGGCGCCGCCCTCGGCCGTGTGGAACAGCTTGGTCGCGTGGAAGCTCAGGATGCTCGCGTCGCCCCAGGTTCCGATCGCGCGACCGTGGACGGACACGCCGAACGCGTGCGCCGCGTCGTACACCAGCCGGAGGCCGCGGCGGCGCGCGAGCCGCTCCAGCGCCACGACGTCGCACGGGTTCCCGAAGACGTGGACCGGCACGAGCGCGCTCGTCCGGTCCGAGACGAGCTCGGCGGCGCGCTCGGGATCGAGGTCGTAGGTCTCCGGGTCGACGTCGCAGAAGACCGGCACGAGCCCGCTCCACTCGATGGCGTGGACGGTCGCGGGGAACGTGAAGGGCGTCGTGATGACCTCGCCCTCGAGATCGAGCGCCCGGAACGCGAGCTCGAGCGCCGTCGTTCCGTTCGACACCAACGCGCACCAGTCGACGCCGAGTCGCGCCGCGAGACGACGCTGGAGCTCGCGCACGAGGCTCCCGTCGTTCGTGAACTGGCGGCTCTCGAACACCCCGTCGAGCAGCTCGGCGAAGCGCACTCGATCCGGTGTGCGAGGCCGCGTGTAGTAGACGAAATCCGCGAACGCGGGCTCGCCGCCTAGGATCGCCGGCCGCTTGCGCGGTGCGCGGGCAACGACGGGATCGAGTGTGGCGGACACGGTGGCCTCGGTGCTCGCGAGTAGACGACGGCCGCCGCGCCGTGGTCAAGCGCGACTTCTCGGCGGAGCCGCCGCGCCTCCGGGCCGCGCCCCGGCGAGGGCGGCCCGGGAGCGAAAAGGCCTTGACGGGTCCGCGCCCGGCCACGGATAACCGTGCGGGGCTCCGGCTACCATACGGCCGTCCGGGCTCCGGCTCCATACGGCGTTTCCACCTGGAGGGATCCACATTGCGTTCGATCGCCATCCTCACGACCCTCGTCGCCACATTGGCGGTGCTGTCCGGACGCGCCGCGGCAACGAGCCCGTCGTTCACGGTTGCGGCCGGTGGCGGGACGCTCGCAGGCATCCCGGCGGGCCCGTCCGACATCCTCGCCCCTTCCGTCCCACCCGGTCCCGCTCAGCCGCTGCCGGCGGTCGGGATTCCGGCGGCTGCGCTCGGTCTGGTGGCGGGGGACGTCGTCAGCTCCATCTCGTATGGCACGCCTCCCGCGGGTCCCGCGGCGGGCCTTCAGGTGTGGTTCTCGGTGAATCCGGCCGCGGCCGGCACGGCGGTCGGACCGCCGCCGCCACCGCCCTCGTACCTCGCCTGTGAGGCAGCCGGGGGGCAGGCCGCCGCCGACGTCTTCGTGTCCCAGCCCTTCGGTCCGGCGCTTCCCTTCTCGAACGTCCAGGCTCTCGACGGCGACGGCGTGGCGACGGGGAGCTGCGCGGGAGCCGTGAGCCCCGGGGTGGGCGTCATCGAGCCGGGTTCCCCCGACGACGTCGTGGCGCTCGACATGTGCTCGCCGACGGCCGCGTTCGCGGGTGGCGCGCTCACCGCGTCCGTGTTCTTCACGCTCGCGCCCGGCTCGCCGACGCTCACCGCGCTCGGCGCCGGCTCGGGCGACGTGCTGCGGGCGTCGCCGCCGGGCTTCGCGGCACCGGTCGTCCTCCTCTCCGCCGGGACGCTCGGCCTGGTCGCCGGGCCGGCCGGCTGCGGCGCGCCCGCGTGCGACCAGATCGACGCCCTCGACGCCTTCGGCGGGGGAGTCTTCTCGCTCGCGGCCGGCTCGCCTTCGCTCGCCGCGTGCGGGTACACGCCCGGCGATCTGCTCGTCGGCGGCTCGACCAATGGTTGCCCGCCGGCATTCGTGGGATCGGCCTCGCTCGGCTTGACGCCGACCGACGAGGTCGACGCGATCTCGATCAACTTCGACGCCGACGGCGACCTGGTCGGCGACTCGTGCGACAACTGCCCGGCGACGGCGAACAACGACCAGCTCGACAGCGACGGCGACGGCTTCGGCGACGCCTGCGACAACTGCCCGGCGATCGCGAATCCGTTCCAGACCGACTTCGACGGCGACGGGCTCGGCGATGCCTGCGACAATTGTCCCTTCGCCTCGAATGCGGGTCAGGACGACGCGGACGGCGACGGTACCGGCGACCTCTGCGACGCCTGCTTCGGCGTCGGCGGCGCGCGCGAGTTCGCTGCGACGGGCCCGAAGCCGAAGCTCCTCCTGAGCAAGATCAACACGGACCCGACGCCGGGAGACGACAAGCTCACGTTGAACGGCGAGTTCGTGAGCGCGACGCCGTTCTCGAGCCTCGATCCCGGAAGCAAGGGTGCGCGCCTGCTGGTGCTGAACGCGGCCGGCGACGCCGAGATCGACGTGACCCTGCCTCCCGGGACCTACGGCGGCAACGGCACGCAGGGGTGGTCGCTCTCCGCCAACCACCGGACCTGGCTCTTCCGCGACAAGGACGGCTCGGTCGACGACGGCATCACCCAGCTGAAGATCGTCGACAAGAGCAACAAGGCGCCGATGCGCGTCCTGGTCGTCATCACCGGCAAGGGTGGAAGCTATCCGGTCGTGCCGGCGGACAGCCCGCTCAAGGCGGTCGTCGTGCTCGGCGATGCCGGCTCGGGGAACGCCGGGGAGTGCGGCGAGATGACGTTCACCGGTCCGCAGTGCAAGTTCAACGCCCCGGCGAACAGCATCAACTGCAAGAAGTGAGCTGACGGCAGTGCCGGGGCCGCCGACGGCCCCGGCGCCGCACCGCCAAGCGCATGGCAGAGCGACGAACGCTGGTGGTTCTCGGCGCGGGCGGCTACGCGCGCGAGAGCTGGTGGTTCGTCCAGGACACGTTCCCCGGCATCGCGATCGCGTTCGTCGAGGACGTCGGCGACGCGAGCGAGGTGAGGATCGGCGACGTCGCCGTGCCGGTCGTCCGGGACTGGGACTTCGCGCCGCTCCGCCGGCGATTCGGAGACGATGCGTTCCGCGATTTCATCGTCGGCGTCGCCGAGCCGCCCACGAAGCGCGGGATGGTCGCGAAGGCCCTCGCCGCCGGCCTCGAGCCGGCTCCGACCCTGATCCACCCGCGCTCGACGGTGCGCGGCGACTGCCGGGTCGGGCGCGGCGGCCAGATCGTCGCCAACTCTCTTCTCACGACCGACGCCACGATCGGCGACTACGTCCTCGTACTCGACAGCACGATTGGCCACCACGACGTCGTCGGCGACTACACGACCTGCTACCCCGGCTGCCGCGTGTCGGGCGACGTGACGCTCGGCGAGGATTGTCTCCTCGGGGCCGGCACGGTGATCCGGCCGGGCGTCCGAATCGCGCGCGGCGTCACCACGGGCGCGCTCGCGTGCGTCGTGAAGGACGTCGACGAGCCCGGCGTCACGCTGATCGGCGTTCCGGCCAAGAAGCTCGCGCGCTGAGCGACCGCGGCCCGTGCGACGTCCGCGCCCGCGTCAATCGTCGAGCCGGTCGGTGATCCGTCCGCGAACGGCGGAGATCGCGACGAGGCGGGGCGAAGCGAGGTAGTTCTTCGAGGTCGGGTGCCCGCTCCGGCCCTGGAAGTTGCGATTCGTCGCGTAGATGCCGGTTTCGCCCGGGCCGAGGATGCCGCGGCCGGCGTTGATGCACGCGCCGCAGGCCGAGGCGAGGAGCGTGACGCCCGCTCGCTCGAACGTCTCCCAGTAGCCGAGGCGCTCCGCTTCGCGGCGCACGCGCTGCGAGGCCGGCACGACGAACATCTCGACCCCGGGCGCGACGTGCCGCCCGCGCAAGACTTCCGCAGCCTGGGCGAGATCGAACAGCTTGCCGCCGGTGCACGACCCGATGAACGCGCGCGTGATCGGCACGTCGCCGACCTGCGAGACCGGCCGCACGTTGTCGGGGCGCGGCGGCAACGCGACCTGCGGCTCGAGACCGCTCACGTCGATCTCGACCACGCGCTCGAACTCGGCGTCCGGGTCGCTCCGCAAGCCGGCGAGGAGCGCGGGGGCGCCGGCCCGACGCGAGAGCCACTCGAGCGTCACGGCATCCGGCGCGACGATGCCCGACACCGCCCCGCACTCGACCGCCATGTTCGCCAGCGTCATCCGCTCGTCCATCGGCAGCGCGTCGACGACCGGTCCGCGGAACTCGGCGACGCGTCCGGCGGCGCCGTCGCAGCCGATCGTGCCGAGGAGGTGCAGCATCGCGTCCTTGGCGCAGCAGCCGGCCGGCAGCTCTCCCGTGAGCCGGACGAGCACGCTCGGCGGCACCGTGAGCCACACGTCGCCGGTCGCGAGGAGGTTCGCCATGTCGGTCGTGCCGATCCCGACGGCGAAGCATCCGAACGCGCCGTAGGTGCAGGTGTGCGAATCCGTTCCGGCGATGACCATGCCGGGCCGCACGAGCCCCTCCTCGGGAAGGAGAACGTGGCAGATCCCGGCCGCCTCTCCCGGCGCGACCGCGTCGTAGAGGCGGCATCCCTGCCGCTCGGCGAACGCGACCATGTCGCGGTGCAGGCGGGGCGCGTCGGGATCGGATCGCACGTCGTTGGTCTGGATGAAGTGATCGGCGACGAAGACCACCCGCTCCGGATCGGCGACGCGCGCCGCGTCGCCGAACTCGCGGTGGAAGAGCCGCGCCATCGGCGCGGCGACGGCGTCGTGGCACATCGCGAGGTCGGTGCGCACGAAATGCGTGTCGCCGGGCGCGACGAAATCGCGGCCGCAGGCGCGCGCGAAGAGCTTCTCGGCGAGCGTCATGGCGCGGCGGCGCGCGGCGGGCACCGCGGGGAGCGCGCCGGCGCGGCGCGTCCGGTTGAAGGCGAAGAGGCCGCCGGCCGCCACGATCGCGTCGACCACCGGATCGGTCGTCGGCGCGCCGAGCCGCTCGAGCGCGAGCCCGATGTTGACGGCGTTTCGGCAGAAGATCGGCGCGAACGAGCGCGCCCGCACGACCCGGATGCCGGCCGCGCGCAGCGCGAGCGGCGCGTGCTCGCGGCTCGAGCCACACCCGAAGTTCGAGCCCGCCCGGACCTCGTCGTAGTCGGCGGCGAGCCGCCCTTCTCCGAGCAGGTTCTCGAACGCGTAGCGCGCGAGATGCTCGGGATCGGCGTTCGTGCAGCGGCGCGCGGGGATGATGTCGTCCGTATTGACGTCGTCCCCGACGTCGAGCACGCGCGGCGCTTCGGTCACGGGTTCGCCCTCGCCCCGGCCGCGCCGTCGTCGAGCGCCGCGACGATTCGCTCCGTCATGCCGCGCGTCGACACGCGACGGACGGACGCGCCGACCGCGATGTCGGGCGTGCGCCATCCCGCTTCCAGGATCCTCTCCACCGCATTCGCGACGAGGGCGGCCATCCCTTCCTCGCCCCACTGCCGGAGCATCAGCACGACCGACCCGATCGCGCCGATCGGATTCGCGATCCCCCGTCCGGCGATCTCGGGTGCGGTGCCGTGGATCGGCTCGTAGAGCCCGAATCCCTCTGCATTGAGGCTCGCCGACGGCAGCACGCCGATCGTCCCGATCAGACCAGCGCCGAGGCTGCTCAGCCAGTCGCCCGTCAAGTTCTCCGACACGATCACGTCGAAGCGGAGCGGGTCCTCGACCAGCGTCATCGCCAACGTATCCACGAGCATGGGCTCGACCCGCACGTCCGGGAAGGCGGCCGCCTCCTCGGCCGCGAGCTCGCACCACGGGATGCAGGGCAGCGCGTTCTGCTTGTGCGCGACCGTGAGGAACCGCCGGCGTCGCGAGGCGTGTTCGAGCGCCACCCGCACGACCCGCCGGACCTCGTGGTCGTGGTAGAGCATCGTGTGGAATCCGAACGGGCCGCGCGCATCCTCGCCGCGCCCGGATTCCCCGAACGGCAGGCCGCTCGTGAGCTCGCGAACGAACAGGATGTCGAGATCGCGGACCTTCTCGGCGGGCAGGCCGGCCGCGGCGGCGAGACACGGCCGCGCGCGGACCGGCCGGAGATTCGCGAAGAAGTCGAAATGTTTCCGCAGCTCGAGGAGCCCTCCCCGCTCCACCGCTCCGAGCAGGATGCCGTCCGAACGGCGACAGACCTCGGCCGTCGTCTCGGGGAAGTAGCTTCCGAGCTCGCGGTAGGCGTCCTTGCCGAACGGCGCGCGCTCGATCTCCAGGCGCGATCCGCAGATCTCCGCGGCGCGGCGGAGCACCTGGAGCGCGGCGTCGACGACCTCCGGGCCGATGCCCTCGCCCGGCAGCGCCGCGACGCGCCGAACGCGCGCCATCAGCGCTCCCCCAGCGGAAGCTGCCCGTCGTCGAGCAGCCGCACGACCTCCTCCGCCGAGTAGCACCGACCCTCGGCGACGGCGCGGCGCTTCAGCGCGTCGCTCAAACGGCGGTAGACGTCCGCCGGCTGCGGCCGCCCGAGGACGCGCTCGAAGAGGTAGCGGAAGTTGCTCGCACCCCCGAGCTTTCCGAAGGACACCTCGAGCTCGGCGCCGGGAAAGATCGAGTAGCTCTTCGGGTCCTGGAGGAGCGCTTCGACGTGGATGCCGGACACGTGGATGCGCGCCGCGCGCGTGTAGGGCGCCGCCGGACGGAGGCCGAGATCGTCGAGCTCCGCGCAGACTCTCTCGACCTCCTCGCGATCGACGCCCGGGACGTCGACGCCGTGGCGGCGCTTCATTTCGCCGAGCACCTGCTCGAGGGCGACGTTTCCCGCCCGCTCGCCGATGCCGCGGAAGGTGCCCGACACCATCGTGGCGCCCTCGAGCACCGCGGCGAGCGTGTTCTCGAGGGCGAGGCCCTGATCGTTGTGGAAGTGCACGGCGATCGCGACGCCGGGCGCGGCGCGGCGGAGGTCGCGGATCCACGGGCCGGTACGCTCCGGCGTCAGCACGCCGACCGTGTCGCAGACCATGAAGTGCTCGACCGACCCGGACACCGCGCGCGCGAGGTCCGCGAGGAAGTCGGGATCGGCCCGGCTCGCGTCCTCGGCCGCGAAGTCGACGGCGAGCCCGCGCGCGCGCGCGTGGCGGATGCCGTCGAGCAGGCGTCGGGTCATCGATTCGCGCGCGCGCGCGAGGACCGCCGCCGGGATGCGATCGTCCACCGTCTTGCTCCGCAGAAGCGGATCGTCCCGGACTTCGGGATCGCGCAGGAAGAGCAGGCGATCGGACACCGCGTAGAAGAGGATCACTCGCCGCAGGCCGCAGGCCGCGGCCTTCTCGACATGGCACGGACCCAGCAGCGTGGCCGCGCTCAGCACGTCGCCGAATCCCTCGCGAACGAGCGTCGCGGCGAGCTCCGCTTCGGTCGCGTCGACGGCGGGCATGAGGTCGATGCGGTGAACACCCGTGCGCGCGATGCGGCGAGCGAGCCGGAGCTTCACCCCGTGCGGATAGAACAGGCCCGCCTGCTGCTCGCCGTCGCGGAGCGTTTCGTCGAAGATCTCGAGCGGTAGGACCGCCATGTCGGGTCTCTGGGATCGTGGCTCGATGCCCGGTGTCCTGCATCCGGACGTCGAGGACCCGAGGAGTGTCTCACGAGCTTCTGGTCGACGGACACTAGCTGCGTCGGCGCGCGCCGGGCAAGCGAAAGCGTGCTTGATCGGCCCATGGAGTCTATGGATACTGCCGGCCGATGAAGGCGCCCCGGCCGGCCGAGCTCGCGCCCGAGCGATCGGGGTACGCGGCCGGCCGCGAGCCGATCGGGTTGCGACTGGCGCTCGTGCTGGCAGTCGCCTTGCTCGGCGCGGCGACGCCGGCCGCCGGGAAAGGCGACGGGGCGAAGAGCGCGGGCGACGCGCGCGCGGAGTCGCAACCCGCCCCCGACGGCGTCCGTGCCCGCAACTACGCGACGTGGGAACGGCTGGTCGCGGCCGAGGAGCTCGTCGGAGCGCTCGATCCGGGACTCGCCAGGCTCGGCCGATCGCTCCGGAACCTCGACGTTCCGGGCACGGACGCCCGGGCGCTGTTCGCCGAGTCGGTCGCGATCACCGACCTCGCTGCCGGCGGGCTCGGCGATCGCGAGCGCGTGGCAGCCGCGCCGATGATCTCCACACGCTCGGCGCGGATCGGCGAGCCGCGAACCGTCGACGCGGCGAAGCTCGAGCTCTGGGCGCCGTTCCTCGGCGAGGTCGAGTACGTCACCGACGCGAAATTCGGCGTCCTCGCCGGGGCATTCGAGGACGACGCGCGGACGCGCTTCGCGCAGACACTCGCGATGAAATCGCACGCGCGGCTGCGCGACGGCGCGCTGGCGGCGGTGAGCGCCAAGGTGTTCGTCGTGTGGACGCGCGCGGCGGACAGCCGCGCCGCCGATCCCTCGGCGTGGCGCATCGCGGAGCTCCACACGCAGAGCTTCGACCTGATGGAGTCGAGCGACCCGCCGTTCGAGGAAGTGCTCCAACGCGTTCTTCCGGATGCCCGAACGCGCACTGCGGCGGTCGCATCCCAGCACGAGCGCTTCGCCGCGAGCCTGCTCGAGAATCCGACTGCCTTCAAGCCGCCGCATCCTCACTTCACCGTGCAAGCCCACGATCGCCACCCGAGCGTGTCCGTCGTGGACATCGACAGGGACGGCTACGACGACGTCTACGTGATGCCCGAGCTCGGCCGAAACATGCTGCTCGTGAACCAGCGCGACGGTACGTTCCGCGATCGCGCGGCCGAGTACGGCCTCGACATCGAGAACCACTGCTCCTCCGCCATCTTTGCCGACTTCGACAACGACGGCGACCTGGACGTCTACGTCGGCCGCACGTTGCTGCCGAGCATGCTGCTCGAGAACCGCGACGGACACTTCGTGAACCGATCGGCGGACCTCCCGAAGGATGCCCTTCCGGCTCTGGTCGCAGCGTTGAGCGCCGTCGACTACGACCGCGACGGGCTTCTCGACCTGTACGTCTCGACCTACGCCGGCAACATCATCCAGAGCACCGCCTACGACTCGAAAGATCCCCGCCAGGCGCCCGCGGACCTGCTCGCGGAATACCTGGCGCCCGCCGACGTCGCGCACCTCGTCGCATTGGTTCGCTCCGGCAAGACGAACCCGTACAGCGACCTGCCCGGTCCGCCGAACGTCCTGCTGAAGAACGTCGGGGGCGGACGTTTCGAGCCGGCGCGCGGAGCCGACGCGCTCGGGGTGTTCCGCAACACCTACCAGGCGTCCTGGGCGGACTTCGACGGCGACGGCGACGACGACGTCTACATCGCGAACGACTTCGCCACGCACAACCTCGTGCGCAACGACGGCGACGGGAAGTTCACGGACATCACCTCCCAGACGGGGACCTCCGACGTGGGCTTCGGCATGGGCGTCTCCTGGGGTGATTACGACGAGGACGGCCGCCAGGACCTGTACGTGTCGAACATGTACAGCAAGGCCGGCAGCCGCATCACGGCGGCGCTGCCGGTCGCTCCCGTCTGGGCGAAGATGGCGCGGGGCAACACGCTCCTGCGCAATCGCGGCGCGACCTTCGAGCAGGTGTCCGGACGGACCCCCGACAGCGCACAGGTCGAGGTCGCGGGCTGGTCGTGGGGCGGCCAGTTCGCGGATTTCAACAACGACGGCCGCCTCGACCTGTTCGTGCCCAACGGCTACTACACGGCGCCGGAAGAGCACGCTCTTCCGGTCGACATATGAAGCGACTGGTGGCGCGTGGTCACGCGCTCCGATGCTTCGTTCGCGCTGCCGGCGACCGTCGGGCCCCCGGCCCTGGGTGAAGGTCGAACGCCGGACGACGGCGTTTCCTTCAGCGGCCACGAGCGCGACGTGCTCTTCCTGAACCTGGGCGGCGGGCGCTTCAAGGACGTGTCGGGGGTCTCGGGCGCGGACAACCCGGGCGACGGGCGGGTGTTCGCCCTTCTCGACTTCGACCGCGACGGGTGGTGGGACATCGCGGAGATCAACGCCAACGCGCCGAGCCTCGTCCTCTATCGCAACCGCTTCGGCGCGAATGACGCCTGGCGTGCGAGCCACGGCGTGATCGCGCTGCGTTTCGTCGGCGCGAACGGCGAGGCGAAGCCGACGCGGGGAGCGAGCAACCGTGACGGGTTCGGCGCCCTCGTCACCGTGCACCTCGGCGACCGCAGTCTCGTGCGCGAGCACCGGGCCGGAGAGGGATTCGCGGCGCAGAACAGCTCGACCATGCTGATCGGCGTCGGGGATGCCCGCGCCGCCGGAACGATCACGGTGCGCTGGCCGTCCGGAAAGGTGCAGAAGCTCGACGACGTACCGGTGAATCGCCTCGTGACGGTCCGCGAGCCCGGCGGCGCGGGCGCCGAGCCGCTCGTCGAGGTCGCCGAATATGCGCCCGCGACGGCGATCGCGTCGGGCGCCGCGCTGTCCACGCCGCCCGCGTCCTCGCCCGCGCGGCTCACGATCGCCGCTCCTGCGGATGCCGGCGATCCCGAGCTCCGCGTCTTCACGACGTTCGCGAGCTGGTGCGCGGCGTGCCGCTCCGACATCCCGCAGTTTCAGCGCCTGCGAGACGCATTCCCGGCGGATCGGCTCGGGCTCTTCGGCGTCCCCGCCGACGAGGACGACGATCGCGCCAAGATCCAGGAATGGGTGACGACGCAGCGACCGCCGTACACGATGCTGCTCGACCTCCCGCCGAGCGATCTCGCCGCCGTCAAGCGCCTGCTGATGAAGCGGCTCCGGCGCGAGGCCCTGCCGTCCTCGATCGTCGTCAATCGCAAAGGCGAGGTCCTGACCGCGATGCTGGGCGTGCCGACGGTCTCCGATCTGCGCGGATTGGCCGCGGCCTCCCGCCTCGCGTCGCGCTGACTCGGTCGTCGGGGGCGGCTGCCGTCAGCCGCCTCGAAACTCGAACGAGCGCCGGCGCAGCATTTCCACCCGGGCGGCACCCTCGGTGATCCGCACGAACCGATCCGTCGGCAGATCGCGGAACGTCTGGATCTTGCCGGTCGCGGGCCAGACCACTTCGAGGCGCTTCACCGACCGGGCGCCCGCGAGCCCGATCTCCTCGCGCAACGGCCTCGAGCCGAAGCTGCCGGCGCCGCCCACCACGCGGTAGACGGTGCGCAGGCGACCCTTCTCTTCGAAATCGACGCGGATGCGAGCGCCGACTCCGAAGCGGTTCGAGCGCGTCCCGCGCAGCTCCACCGTGAGCCAGTGATGCCCGAAGCCCGGGTTCGCGAACAGCGAGTTCACGAACGTGTCGCTCGCGAAGAAGCCGCCGAGCTGGTGGAACACGTCGACGTCGCCGTCGTTGTCGAGGTCCGCGAGCACGACGGCGTGGCCCTTCTGGATGTGGGCCATGCCGGCCGCGACCGCGACGTCGCGAAAGCCCTTCCCGGCGTCGTTGTGGTAGAGGACGTTCGGGATGAGCCCTTCGAGACCGGGGTAGCCGGTTCCGAGGTAGGCGTCGGGGTAGCCGTCGCCGTCGAGGTCGCCGAAGGCCGCGCCCATCGCGAGCGTGACCCGATCGAGGCGCTGCTCGTGGGTCACGTCGCGAAAGCCGCCGTGGCCGTCGCCCTTGTAGAGGCGCGACGTCTCGCCGGCGTCTGCATCGCCGAGCCGGCTGCGCACGACGGGCAGCAGCGGCGGCGGAATGACGCCGCGACCTTCGTGGGTCGGGTAGCCCTCGACGAACAGATCGAGCGCGCCGTCCTGGTCGAAATCCCAGAACCAGCACGAGAAGCTCTCGTATGGGCCCTGCACGCCGGCGTCGACGGCCACGTCGGTGAAGGTGCCGTCGCGGTCGTTGCGGTAGAGGCGATTGTCGCCTTGCAGATTGGAAACGTAGAGGTCGGGCCAGCCGTCCCCGTCGAAGTCGCCCCACGCGACGCCCTTGGCGAAGCGCCGGTTCTCCACGCCGGCGGCCGCCGCGACGTCGGTGAAGTGTCCGTGCCCGTCGTTGCGGAAGAGCTGGCTCGGATAGCCGCCGCGGCTCGGCTCGGTCTCCGGCCCCTCGTTGCCGACGTACAGGTCGAGGTCCCCGTCGCGGTCGTAGTCGGCCCACGCGCCGGCCTGCGTCGGATAGTTGACGTCCGCCAGGCCGGCTTCGAAGGCGACGTCGGTGAACCTGCCCTTGCCGTCGTTCTGCAGCAGGGATCTCGGCCACCGTCCCTCTTTGCGGAGCCACGCGCCGCGCAGCACGAGGATGTCGAGGTCGCCGTCCCCGTCGTAGTCCGCCTGCACGGCATAGAGCCCGCCCGGCAGACCTTCGAGCCCGGCCTTCGCGGTATCGTCGACGAAGGTGCCGTCGCCGGCATTGCGGAAGTAGCGAAGCTGCCCTCCCGGCTGCCAGGGCGAAGAGACGAGGTCGAGCAATCCGTCGCCGTCGAAGTCGTCGGCGATCGCGCCTCCGGCGAGATTGCGCCGCGCGAGGCCCGCCGACGCGGCGACGTCCGGGAACCGCGGGAACGATTCCTCGCTCTCGAACCGGATCAGCAGCCCGGGCGGTACGGACGCGGGGTACTCGCCGACGGTCATGTAGGCGATGTTGAGAAGCCAGCGCGCGCACGGACCGACCCAAGATCCTTCCGGCGCCGCCTGGAGCGCCTCCGTGAAACGCACGATGGCGCGCCGGCCGGGCTCCTTGTCGGCATGGACGCCCGAGTCGCGCAAAGGAATCAGACAGCTGTCGCTGGAGTGGTGAGCGACGCAGTTGCGATTCTCGCCCTCGCGCATCGCCTGTACGCCCTGCCAGAACAGCACCTCGGCGCGCGCCTCGGCGCGGCTCGCCTCCGGAAGCTGGTCGACGAGCTTCGCCGCGCTCTCCAACGCCGCGAGCGCCGCGTCGTCGTTGCCGACGCCGAGCTCGAGGAACGCCAGTGTCGTGAAGTGCTCGATCCGGTCGGCGACGCGCACGCGCTCGCTCGGCGCATCGTCGCGCAGCTCGCGCAGCCGGCGGGTGCCGAGGCACGGGTGGTACGCGTCGGGCGCCTTCCGCGCCACGTCGGCGAGCACGGAAACCATGCGCTCGTGCCCCGCGGGCCGCTCGCGCTTCGGCTCGGCCGCGCGCGCGGCGCCGGCACCGAGCATCGCCGCGAAGAGCAGCGCCGCGACGCCGAGGCAGCGGCCGACTCGCCGCGGCCGTGCGCGACGGACGGTCCCGCGCCGCAAGGCGGCGCCTGGCAGGCCGGGCCGGCGCGCCGCCGTGAGCGGCTCACGAGCCATCGCGGATCGCGACTCAGTGAGCGTGGTCGGCAACGACGGGGCGTCCCGTCGCCGCGCGCAACCGATCGAGGTTCTTGCGCGCCACGTATCTCGTCTTCAGCCACATGGCCGACGCGTTCTGCAGAGGAGTCTTCGGAAGAGCGAACTTCTCAGGCGGCGCTTCGAGCACGTCGGGCGAGACGTCGACGAGCAGGACGGTACGAGGAAGGGTGTTGCGGTTCCAAGCCTCGTGGAGGTAGCGGGCGTTGAAGATCATGCACTTGCCTTCCTCCCAGCCCTGCACCATGCCGCCGACGTTGATCGCGCACCCGTCGACCACGATCAGCCCGAGGTGACAGCGAACGCGCGTGTTGTTGCATCGGTGGGGCCAGAGATGCGTCCCGGGAAGGAGGCGAGAGAACGCGGCCGACGTCACGCCCGGGATGGAATCGAGGATCGCGGACGTCTCGGGACAGCGGTTCCGGTTGTCGGGATAGTGCTCGATGTTCTGCGGATCGAATCCCTTGCGGAAGATGAAGACCTTCCACGGGGTGAAGTTGCGATAGGTTTGGAAAGCGTCCTGAGAGACCTGCTCCACCTCGCGCCGTATCGTCTTCCAGTTCCGCTCGAGAGTCTCGACGAAGGGGAAGTACCGGGTGTCGTAGAACATTGCGCGAATCGCCTCTGGCGAGCCCTTCTAGAACGAGACCGCCCGTGCTTGGTCGCCGGCGACCACCGCTTTCACCGGCCGCGACCAGATGGATCGAATGACGTAACGCGGAGGGCCCTCGATCGAGCGATGCATCCGAAGGACGTACTCGCCGACCAGGCAGACGATCGCGACCATGGTCGCGAGGCTGAGAACCACGACGTTCAGGATGAGGCCGTTCGTGATCGGCGGGAAGATCGCGCCGCTCGAGAACACGCCGGCCGCGATCCGCAGGACGACCGCCGACGCGACGACCAGGTTCACGATGCTCAGGATCTGGAACGGGTGATGCGAGAGGCCGAGCAGCGTGTCGATCGTGAGCGCGATCAGGCCGGCGACGCTCCAGCCCGATGATCCGTAGCGCCGCGGATGGTGCGTCACGGGCACGTTCGCGCAATCGCGTGCCCCCGCTGCGAGATGCACCGGATTGAGGACGCGGTGCGGTCCCGGCGCGAGCCCTCGGACGAGGTCGCCGTTCGCGACCTTGAACGTGCACCCGAGATCGAGCACCGATGCGCCGGAGATCCGGCGCAACGCGGCGTTCACGACCCTCGATGCGCCGGCTCGGACCCACGAGTCGCGTCGCTCGCGGCGGACGCCGTTCACCAGGTCCATTCCTTTGTCGAACTCCGACACCAGGCGCGGCAGCTCCTCGGGATCGAGCTGAAGGTCGCTGTCGATGAAGACGAAGTGCCGACCGCGCGCCGCTGCGCATCCCGCCGCGACTGCGGCTGCCGAACCGGAGTTCTTGAAGAGATCGATGACCACGCCGACGCACGAATCCGCGGAGAAGATCTCGCGCAGAGTGTCCAGCGTGCCGTCGGTGCTGCCGTCGTTCACGTAGACGATCTCGAACGAGCGCCCGAGACCGGCGAGCGCGCCGCGCAGGCGACCGTGGAACTCCTTCACGCTGCGCTGCTCGAAATAGCAGCTCACGACGGCCGAGAATTCGATCGCGCCTTCGTGCTCCACGCGGCCGGACACGCGCATTCGTCGCACGCCGCCCGAGCCCAAAGCAAGCCTCTTTCCGGGCCCCGGATCGCCGGTGTATCGTGCGCGCCCATGCAGCTTCGGATCTCGCTCGAGCAGGGGCCGGCGCTCGAGGAGCCGCTGCGTGCGCTTCTCTCGGCAGAGCCGTATCTGGCGTACGCGAACTTTCCCGAGATCGCGCGCCGCGAGGGTGCGCTTCTCGCCTTCCACCTCCAGCGATGGCGCGCGGCCGCGCGGGGGCTCGGCGTCCTGGTCGCGCGCGACGAGCGCGGCCGCCCGCTCGGTGCGGTGGCGCTCGAGCATCGCGCCTTCGAGTCCGCACATTTCGACATGACGATGGCGAAGACCGAGCCGGCTGCTGCAATCGCCGAAGAGGGCGAGCGAGTGCAGGTGCTGCGAGCGCTCTACCGGGCCGCGTGCGACACGCTGCGCGAGCGCGGCTACGAGCATCTCGCTGCCGTCGCCTCCACGCACGATCGCGCAGGCTGCTGGGCGCTGCAGGAGGTCGGCGCATTCCACGTCGGAACCAAGATCTCGTGGATGCAGCCCCTCACCGGCCGCCCGTCCGAGCATCGACTCGCCGACGGCCTTCGCTTCGACGTCCACGAGCGGCCGTCCGCGACGACGATCGATCCGGCACTGTGGCGTCGGCTGCGCGAATGGTGCGGCGAGGCGTTCGATCGCGGCCCGTACGTCTTCGATCTGAGCGTCCCGTACGAGCGCGCCACGGCGATCTATCGCGTGTGGACCGAGAAGGCGATGTCGGGCGACTGGGCCGACGTCCTGGTCCTGGTGCGCGACCGCGAGGAGATCGTCGCCTTCCACTCGATGCTCCGTCTCGAGGACCTCTCCCAGGCCGCCGGCGTCGGGATCCTCGGCCGCGGCATCGGCGCGACCCTGCCCCAGTATCGAGGCCTCTTCACCGCGCTGCAGCGCGAGTGCAGCGCGCTCCGGCCGCTCGGCGCGGACTTTCTCGAGAACGAGACGCAGTCGTCCACGATTCAAACGATCAACGTCTTCGGCAAGCTCGGCCATCGTTGCCTGCGCTCGATCGCGAGCTTCCACATCGCCTTGCGCGTGGGCGCGCCCTCCCGGCTCCCGGCGTGATGGTGCCGCGCATGCGAGAACTCGGACGAGCGGCCGCCCGGGTGCTTCTTGCGCTCGCCATCCCGACCTCCGGGACCTTCGCGAACGCCGCGGACGAGCCGAGCAAAGCTCCGCTCGTCCATCAAGCGCCCGCAACCCGGCCGACGGCGGCATACGCGTGGCTGGAGACGACGCTCGAAGCCAGCGGCCGCGACGTCGACCGCAATCGCGCCCGTCCGACGATCCTCGCGCGCGCGATGTCCATCGTGCTGACCTCCATGTACGACGCCTGGGCCGCGTACGACGACAAGGCGATCGGCACCCGGCTCGGAGCGAAGCTTCGGCGGCCCGCGGCCGAGCGTACGCAGCGCAACAAGGAGATCGCGATCGCCTACGCCGCCTATCGCTCGCTGCTGTTCGTGTACGGCGAGGACGAGCCGTGGATCCGCGCTCAGATGGCCAAGGCGGGCTTCGACCCGGACGACGACTCGCGCGACCTCTCGCGACCGGCCGGCGTCGGAAACGCGGCCGCGGCGAGCGTCGTGGAGTATCGCCGCCACGACGGCGCGAACCAGCTCGGCGACGAGGTCGGGGGAGACGGCCGGCCTTACTCCGACTACACCTACTATCGTGCGGTCAACACGCCCGAGCACCTCGTCGATCCGCTTCTCTGGATGCCGATCCCGTTCGACGACGGCCGCGGTGGGACGTTCCTTCCCAGCTTCCTCACGCCGCACTGGTATCGCGTGCGCCCCTTCGCCCTCGAGCGCTCGGATCAATTCCGGCCGCCTCCGCCGCCGGCATGGGGCTCCGAGCAGCTCAAGAAGGACGTCGACGAGTGCATCGCGGTCAACGCGGATCTCACGCTCGAGCAGAAGGCGATCGTCGAGTTCATGCGGGACGGCCCGCGCTCGACCGGCCAATCCGGCCATTGGTTGCGCTTCGCGCAGGACGTGTCGCGGCGCGATGCGTACGACCTCGATCGCGACGTGAAGCTCTTCTTCAGCATCGCGAACGTGGTGCACGACGCGTTTCTGGCGAGCTGGGACGCCAAGCGCCACTACAACAGCGGCCGGCCCTACTGGTGGGTCCGGCTCTACTATCCCGGCAAGAGCGTTCGCGGCTGGCGCGGCCCCGGAAAGGGGGCTGGCGAGATCCCGGCCGAATCGTGGCGGCCGTACTCGCCCGCGGTGTTCCCGACGCCGCCGTTTCCCGGCTACACCTCGGGCCACGCGACGGCGAGCGGCGCGGCTGCGCGCCTCCTCGAGCTGTTCACCGGGAGCGATCGCTTCGACGTCGTCGCCAGGCGGAGAGTCGGCGAGCTCACCGAGGACGAGTTCAGCGTCGCCGAGATGCAGGCCGTCGACGGCAAGCCCGCGAGCGGACTGCCCGAGTCCAAGGAGATGGTTCTGGCGTTGCCGACGTTCACCGCGACGGCCGAGATGGCGGCCATCTCGCGGCTGTGGGGCGGCTACCACATCCGCACCGACAACGACGTCGGCCTCGCGCTCGGCCGTGCGGTCGCCGACTACAGCTGGCCGAAGTATCGGGCGTACTTCGACGGCGCCGCACCCGATCCGGCGTCCGGCGGGTAGCGACAGCCGCCCGAGCGCTCGATCGGATGGCTTCCGCGCAAGCTCGCGACGGCGCCTCTCCGCCGAACGGCCGGCCGATCGGCCGCGTGCGGGGCACGGCGCCACGGGTCGGACGTCGTGCGCCGTGGGCCGGGGTCGCGCTGATCGGGATCGTGGTCGCGACCGCTCTGCTTCGGCTTCGGCTCCTCGACGTCCCGCTCGACCGCGACGAGGGCGAGTTCGCGTACATGGGCCAGCTCATCCTGAGCGGCGCCGTGCCGTACGTCGCCGCGCAGAACATGAAGCTCCCCGGCGCGTACTATGCGTTCGCCGGGATCTTCGCGGCGCTCGGCGAGACGACGGCCGCGATCCGGGTCGCCCTCCTGGTCGCGAACGCGATCGCCATCGTGCTGGTCGCGCGCCTCGGCCGGCGGCTCGTGGACGCGACCGCCGGAGTCGCCGCGGCCGCCGCTTTCGCGCTGCTTTCGCTCGGCCCGGCGGTTCTCGGCTTCGCCGCGAAGGCCGAGCAATTCGCCGTTCCGTGCGTGCTGGGCGGAGTGCTGCTCCTGCTCGGGCGCCCGCCCACCGAACGGGAGGACGAAGCCGCGGGGACGGCCGCGCTCGCCGCGAGCGGGCTCCTCTTGGGCATCGCCGTCGTCCTCAAGCAGCACGCCGCGGTCTTCGTCGCGTTCGGCGGCGCGCAGCTCCTGCGGAGCGAGCTTCGCCGCGACGGCGGCTCGGAAACCGCGGGCGCGGCGCTCGCCGATCGGCTGCGCGGAGCCGCGGGGCGCATGCTCGTCTTCGCGGTCGCCGCCTCGGCGCCGTACGCGATCGTGTGCTTCGCCATGTGGCGGGCCGGCGCCTTCGAGCCCTTCTGGTTCTGGACCGTGACCTATGCCCGCGAGTACGCGACCATGGTGCCGCTGCGCGACGGGCTCGCGCAGCTCGCGATCGAGACCGCGCGCATCTTCGGCTCGACCCCGGCGCTCTGGCTGCTCGCCGCCGGCGGGACGACCGCGCCGCTCTGGGACGACCGCGCGCGCCGAGCCGCACCCGCCCTCGCGCTCTTCTCCCTCTTCTCGGTGCTCGCGGTGGTCACAGGCTTCCGCTTCAGCTCGCACTACTTCGTCTTTCTCCTCCCGGCTGCGAGCTTGTGGGCGGGGCTCGCGGTCAGCGCGCTCGCCGAGCGCGCCGAGGGGCGCGGCCCGGTCGTCGCCGCGGTCGTGCGCGTCGGTCTGCCGGCGATCGCGCTCGGCCTATCGCTCGCGTCCGAGCGAGCGGTTCTCTTCCAGCTGTCGCCCGCGGCAGTCGCGCGCGCGGCCTACGGGCTGAACCCGTTTCCCGAAGCCGTCGAGGTCGCGCGCTACGTGCGCGATCACTCGGAGCCGGAGGATCGCATCGCGGTGATCGGCTCCGAGCCCGAGATCTACTTCTACTCCGGCCGGCGCGCCGCAACGACGTTCATGTACACCTACCCGCTCATGGAGCCGCATCCGTTCGCGCGGCGGATGCAGGAAGAGATGATCGCGCAGATCGACGAGGCTCGCCCGCGCTTCGTCGTCTTGGTGAACGTCGACACCTCGTGGACCATGCGGCCCGACTCCTTCGATCTCGTGTTTCGCTGGTCCGAGAAGAAGGTGAACGAGGGCTACGATCTCGTCGGGGTCGCGGAGATCCTGCCGGACGGCCGCACCATCTACCGCTGGGGTGCCGACGCAGCCGACGCCGAGCCGCAGTCGCGGTTGCGGGTGCTCGTCTTCGAGCGCCGGTAGTCGACGCGCGCGGCGCCGCGCGCCGTGCGGATGACCGCGGCGGGAGCGTGAACTCCCGCTCCCGCCGCGGCACTCCACTATCTGCAGGTCACCTGGCTGAACGTGCGGTTGAACTTGCACGCCGCGGGCGACGAGAACGTGATCTCCGAGCACTGCCCGGTGTCCGCGGTCGGCTGGTCGATCACGAACGTGCCGCGCAGCGGCGTATCGGACGGCGTCGTCGGGAACGAGCCGTTCTTCCCGCGCACCGCGAACTTGTAGACGCCGGGCGTCCGCGGGCTCGTCGAGACGGTGATCCCCGAAATCGGGTTGGCGGGCGTCGGAGAGCCACCCTTGTAGACCCAGCGCGTGTTCGTCGGGTTCGGCCGCCAGCCGGTGTGGGTCACCGGATTGTACGTGCCGCCCGGCACCACGACGTCCAGAAGCGTCGCCGGGTCCGCGTTCTCGAGGATGACCCGCACGCCGTTCGCGACCGGATTGATCGCAGGCGTGGTCGGAACGGTCACCTGCCCCTTCATCGTCAGCTTGTCGTCGCCGAGCGGGAGCAGGATCTTCTGTAGGATGATGCGCCGGTTGAGGGCGTTCCGCTGCCCGCCGACGTTCGTGCACGGATCGCACGTGTCGCCCAGGCCGTCGCCGTCCGCGTCCGCCTGGGCGAGGTTCGGATCGTTCGGGCAGTTGTCGATCTGATCGCACAGCGTGTCGCCGTCGGCGTCCGGCGACGTCACGTCGGCCGGGCACGACGTGCTCGAGCCGTCGCAGTTCTCCGCGATGTCGCAGACGCCTGCTGCCGGCCGGCAAACCGTCGTCGTCGGCCGGACCGCGTCCGCCGGGCAATCGACGTCGACGCCCGTGCACGACTCGGCGACGTCGCAGACGCCCGCCGCGGCACGACACTCCGTACCGCCGGGAGCCAGTGCGTTCGCCGGGCAGCCGGGGCCGGTGCCGTCACAGGTCTCCGCCAGGTCGCAGACGCCCGCCGCCGCGCGGCACAGGCTGCCGTTCAGGAAGTTGTCGGGGCCGCACGCCGTGCTCGACCCGTCGCAGTTCTCGGCCGAGTCGCACGGGCCGGCCGAAGGACGACACACCGTGGTCGGCGGCGCCACCGCGTCTGCCGGGCACGTCTTGCTGACGCCGTCGCAGGTCTCGGCCGCGTCGCAGAGGTCGGCCGACGGCCGGCAAACCGCCGTCGTCGGCTGGACGCCATCCGAGGGACACGCCGCGCTCGAGCCGGTGCAGTTCTCCGCCACGTCGCACACGCCGCTCGCGCCGCGGCAGACGGTGGTCGACGGCTGGAACGCGTTGGACGGGCAGTTCGGTCCCGAGCCGGTGCAGTTCTCCGCCACGTCGCACGCGCCGGCCGAGCCGCGACAGACGGTGCTCGACGACGCGAAGCCGTCTCCGGGACAGGTCGCCGACGAGCCGCTGCAGGTCTCCTGCACGTCGCAGGCGCCGTTCTGCGGCCGGCAGACCTGCCCGGCGCCGCGGAAGTCGCACTGCGAGGTGCAGCACGAGGTCGAGGTGCCGTTCGCGGCGCCCTGGTCGCACTGCTCGCCCGCTGCGGACTCGACGGTGCCGTTGCCGCAGAGCGACGTGAACGTCACGGTCACGAAGTGGCCGTCGTCCGACTGCGTGCGCGCCGGGGTGCCGGCGTAGTCGCAGGCTCCGCAATCGGTCGTCGACCCGTTCTGCTCGCCCTGGCGGACCGCCGCCTCGCACGAGTTGCTGCGTACGGATCCGTTCCAGGTGAACGTCAGCGAGTGGCTCTGGGCGACGCCGTTGCTCTCGCGGAAGATCGTCGCCGAGGTCGAGAGCGGGCCGTAGCCGATCTGGTTGTCGCCGCCGCCGTTGCCGACGTCGGCCGGGCTGGACGTGCTGAGCGTGCCCGAGCTGAGCGCGATGTTCGAGGAGCCGGTCACGCCGCTGGTGTGCGCCTGGCCGTCGCAATTGATGATGTCCGAGTTCCGCTGCACCATGCCGACGCGCGAGGTGGTGATGTCGAGGCGGTAGCCGCCGGGGGCGGTCGCGCTGAAGCTCAGGTTGTGCTGCGCGTTGCTGCTCTCGTCGCGCGTGCTGCCGACGCCGATGTCGGCGTTGACGTTCCACGCGTAGCGGCTGGAGAGCGTCGTCCCGGTGTTTGCGGTCGTCGATCGGGAGAAGGCGCAGAAGCCGTCGGCGTCGTTCCCACCGGAGCACGACGAGCCCGTCGTCGAGCCGGTCGCGCCCGAGATCTGTGCTTGCGCGGAAGACGCGGCGAGCGCACCGGCCAGCAGGGCGAACGCTGCGAACGAGATGCTCTTCCGGAGGAGCGCGAGAGGACGTTGGGTCATCGGTTTTCCCCTGCCCGCTGGCGGGCATCGGCTTTGGGTGTTCAGTCGCGGGCTCGTCGGCGGCTCGGCAGCTTGCCCTTTCCTTCGCGCCCCGGGCGTCAGAGTGCGTCGCGCGTACCGCGCGGCGTGCGATAAAGAGCAAGAAGCAAAGCGCCGGTCAACGCAGAACCTCGGTGGGTCACGCGTCGCGTCGGTCCGCACGGAGCCCGCGAGGGGGCGGTCAGGAGCTCGGCGCCGCCGACCCGCGCGGCGCGGGCACCGCGCGGCCTTCGCCGCCTCCGGCTCCCTCGTTCACGGCCTGCAGCTCCCGCTCGGCCTCCGTCCATTGCGGGGAGAGGCGGAGCGCCTCGCGCAGGCTCGCGGCGGCTTCCGCGCGCCGGCCCTCGCGGGCGAGCACGACGCCGAGCTGGTAGTGCGGCTCGGCGCGCGTCGGTCGCAGGCGGACCGCCTCGGCGAGGTGCGCCTCCGCTTCCGGAAGCCGACCGGCGGCTGCGAGCGCGATCCCGAGGTTCTGGTGCGCGTCCGCGAATCCCGGATCGAGGCGAACGGCGGCCGTGTACGAGGCGATGGCGTCGTCGGTGCGACCCGTCAGGAACAGCACGTTCCCGAGGTTGCTGTGAGGGTCCGCAAAGCGGGGCCGACTCTGGATCGCGCGCTGGTAGGCTCCGATCGCCTCGGGATAGCGGCCCTGCTGCGCGAGCGCGTTCCCGAGGTTGCTCCACGCCTCGGCGTTCGCGGGCTCGAGATGCACCGCCTCCCCGAGCGCGGTCACGGCCTCGGGAAGCCGGCCCTGGGCGGCGAGGGCCCGCCCCAGGTTGTTGCGAGCGAAGGCGTCGTCCGGCTTGACCGCGATCGCGGCCCGGAAATGCTCCATCGCGGGTGCGACGTCGCCGGCTTCGAGCAGGAGGAGCCCGAGATTGTTGTGCGCCATCCACGCGTCCGGGTTCTTCGCCAGCGTGTCCGTCCAGAGCGTCGGGAGGTCGCGATAGCTCCGCGCCTGCCGTGCGGTCAGGATCGCGAGCACGACGAGCAGCGCGCCCGCAGCGACGATCGCGATGGCGCGCGCCGGTTCGCCGACCCGTCCCACGCCGAGCCGTCGCGCCGCCGTGGTCGCGAGCGCGGCGCCGAGCGCGATCGGTCCCAGGCTCGCGAGGTACTGGAAGTGGTCGGCGACGAACGAGTACCGCATCGGAAACGCGTTCACGAACCCGAGCGCCGGGCCGAGCGTCGCGACGAAGAACAGGAGCGCGACGAGCGGCCCGCGGCCGGTCCGGGGCGCGAGCGCGAAGAGCGCGCCTGCAGCGGCGAGCACCCCGACCGGGAACGCGAGCTGCCACGGCGACGAGAGATCGAGCGTCCAGCGCGGGTAGATGAAGGTGAGGGTCCCCGGCCAAAAGAGCTTGCCGAGGTAGAACCAGACGGCGCGACCCGCGATCAGGCACCGCTCCGCGAAGGAGAGATCCCAGTCGCCCCCCACCGCGCCGACGTGCTGTCGCTCCATGGCGATCGTGACGAACGCGAGCCCGGCGCCGAGCGCGAAGAACGGCGACAGCAACGCGACGTCCCGGATGCTCACGCGGCCGCGCTTCCACCAGATGATGAGGAGGATCGCCGCCGGCAGCGTGCACACCACCGTCTTCGCGAGCAGGCCCGCCCCGAAGAGCGCGAGCGAGAGCACGTAGATCGCGACCCGGGTCGCCGGCGAAGTCCCACCCGCGCCGGCGAGCCATGCCGTCGCCCGCCGGTCGGCCGCGAGGAAGCGGAGGTACGCGAGGAGCGCGCCGAGGTAGAGAACGCCCGACAGGACGTTCTTCCGCTCGCTCACCCACGCGACGGATTCGACGTGGACGGGGTGGACGGCGAACAGCGCGGCGGCGAGCCAGGCGCCGGGAATCGAGAGGCTCCCGAGCGCGAGCGCCGCCAGGACGGCGTTGGCCGCGTGCAGCAGCACGTTGGCGAGGTGGTAGCCGAACGGATCGAGACCGCCGATCTGGTAATTCAGCCAGAGGCTCGTGAAGGTCAGGGGGTAGTATTGCGGGACGGCGCCCGGCTCGAGCCAGATGCGCCCGAGGCCCGCGAGCGAGCGCAGGGTCGCGTTCGCGGTGACGTAGTCGTCGTCGTCCCAGACGAAGCCGTTGGTGAGCGCGGGAAGATAGGCGACGAGCGTCAAGAGGACGACGCCGAGAGCGGGGACGAGGACCGCGGCGCTCCAGCTCGCGCGCACCGGCCGCGCGACCGGCTCGCCCGGATGAGGCTCGTCCCGCTGTGCGGCCACCGCCGCGGGATGCGATCCGGCCCGCTGGCCCCCGGCCGGGGGCCGGGGGCGGGATGGCTTGCGCGCGCTTCTTCTCGCCACGGGATCGTCCCCGGAGGGCGGCCGGATTATGAACGGAGCGCGACGGGTGATCCAACGTGTAAACGCCGGTCGCCACGCGGCGATCCCGTTCTTCGGAAAGGGTCTTGACCTTCCGCGACGCGGAATGGCTTCTTCGAAAGGGAGGCTCGGCCTCCGCCTCCGAACCGTGATCCCCGCATGAGCCCGCGCTCCTCACATCTCGCCGCCCGGCTGGCAGGCGACGCCGGTACGGCCGACCCGGTCGATCTGCGCGGGCTCGCCGCTCGCCTGCGACCGCTCTCCGGCACGTTCGGATCGGCAGAGCCGTTTCCCCACGTCGTCCTGGACGACTTTCTGCCGGAGTCGGTGGCCGAAGCGCTTGCCGCCGAGTTCGACGACGCTTCGATCGCCTGGCAATCCCTTCATCACGTGAACGAGCGGAAGCTCGTCTTCGGCGACCGGGAGGCCATGGGACCGGTCGGCGCCGCGGTCGTGAGCGCGCTCCAGTCTCCCGGCTTCCGTTCAACCCTCGAGCGCTTGACCGGCGTGCCCGGCCTCTTCGGCGACCCGGACCTCGACGGGGCCGGCTTTCACCGCACCGAGCCGGGCGGCCACCTGAACGTCCACGCCGATGCGCTCGCGCACTCCAAGCGCCGTACCTGGAGCCGCCAGCTCAACCTGATCCTGTTCCTCAACCGCGACTGGCAGGAGGCCTATCGCGGCTGGCTCGAGCTGTGGGACGCGCGCGTGGAGCGCTGCGTCCGCCGCATCTCGCCCGTCTTCAACCGCGCGGTCGTTTTCCGGACCAGCGCGATCTCGTTCCACGGCGTACCGGAGGGCGTCGCGTGTCCGCCCGGACACGCCCGCAAGTCGCTGGCGCTCTACTACTACCGCGACGAGAGCCGGACGGTGGCGCTGCAGCCGACCCGCTACGTGCCGCGACCCGGCGATCCGCCGCTCCGGCGCGCGCTCATCCGGCTCGATCGCGCCGTGCTCGCGCTCTACTCGCTGCTGAAGCGCTACACCCCGCTCGACGACGCCCGCGTGGCGCGCATCCTGCGCCGGTTCTGATCGGCGCTCGCCGCCGATCGCGCGTCCCGGTCGGACGTCTCACGCCGCCGGCACGCATTGCAGGACGAGAAGGTCCGTGTCCACACGTCCGTCGCCCGCGCGTGCCTTCAGGCCGACCTTCACCTTGTTGGGCGTGGCCCGGCCCGTCGCGCTCTCGCCGAGCGGCACCGTGACCGCGATCGCGTCCGTGCAGTAATCGCGCGACGCGTTCACGATCGGCGAGCTGGTCGTCACGCCGAGCTCTCCCCCGGCGCCGAAGGCCGCCGTCAGCTGCGCGTGCACCGCCCGGTCGAGCGCCTTCCGGCTCACCTTCGACGGCGCCTTCACCTCGATGCGCGCGATGTCGCTCGGGGTACAGCGAGCGAGTCGCGGATCCGAGTCGTTCACGCAGAGCGCGAGCGAGAACCTGCAGGACCCGTTCGCGCCGTCGGTGTCGCAGGCGGGGTCGCCGTCCCGGCAGCGGGCGAGGGCGATCGGGACGCCGGCGCCGTCGCGCGGAGGAGCGGGTTGGAGCCTCCACTCGATGAAGCACTCGGTGCGCGAGCCGAGAGCGCCGCCCGGGATGCAGTCGTTGGCCGGAGCGGACGCCCGGCAGCCCGCGTCGCCGGCGCGCGGCTCGTTCAGGACGACCGTACGACCGACCGCCACGTCGCCGAGCACGGTCTCCGTGCCTCCCGGCCATGCGACCCGGAGCTCGTCGACGTCCGCGGCCGGGCCGAGCCCGAAATGCGCCTCCGCCGGGTCCTGCGACTCGAAGTTGCTGCCGGCGCGGAGCTCGCGCATCTGGGCGACTCCGCCCGCGGACGCGAACACGCGCGCTCCGATCGCCTCGCGGTTCCCCCCGCGCGCGAGCAGCTTGACGGCGAGAGAGCCGTTGCCGGCGCCGTCGTTTCGCAGGAGCTTCGGCAGCCCGGAGTTGTTCGAGTAGAAGAGGTCGAGGTCGCCGTCGCGGTCGTAGTCGAGCGCGACGACGCCGCGCCCGAGGCCGGTGTCGGCCGCGCCGAGCGCGCCGGCGGTCTCCGCGAACGTCCCGTCGCCGTTCGAGACGAAGACGCGCGCGGGGTCGGCGTGGAACTCGCTCGAGTCTGGAATGTCCCGGGGTCCCCAGCCGTTCACGTGGACGAGGTCGAGGTGACCGTCGTCGTCGAGGTCGGCGAAGGTCGACCCCCAGCCCCAGTACCCGATCCGCACGCCGGCCGCGTCGGTGGCGTCGGCGAACGTCCCGTCCCCCGCGTTCCGGTAGAGGCGGTTGCCGGTCACGCCCCAGTTGCCCTCGGCCGTCCCGTTCGGGTCCCAGATGCTGGACACGAACCAGTCGAGGTCGCCGTCCTCGTCGACGTCGCCGATCGCCGCGCCCATGCCGTTCTCGTCGGTCACGACCGCGGGGTCGGTCGCGTCGTCGAACGTCCCGTCGCCCCGGTTGTGGAGAACGCGGCTCGCGCCGAAGTCGGCCGCGACGAGCAGGTCCGGCCAGGCGTCGCCGTCGACGTCCGCGAAGTTGCCGGTGAACGACAGGTCCATCGTCGGGGGGAAGAGGCCGAGCCGGCTCGCGAAGATCGGGATGCCGGCCGCCTGGCTGACGTCGGCGAAGTGGCCGTCGCCGTCGTTGCGCCAGAGATGGCCGGTCGCCTGCGGCGGCGAGAACGTCGTCGACCAGCGCGAGACGAAGAGGTCGAGGTCGCCGTCGCGGTCGTAGTCGCCGAAGCTCGCGGAGAAGCTGTGCGGGCCGGGGAGCGCGATCCCGGACGAGGACGTCACGTCGTCGAAGCGACCGTCGCCCCGGTTCCGGAAGAGGCGCGCCGGCAGGTCGTGGATCCCGAGGACGAGGAGATCGAGCCAGCCGTCGCCGTCGACGTCGGCGAAGGTCGCGCTCGAGTACGTCGCGGCCGGAAGGGCGACGCCGGCGGCCGCGGCGACGTCGCCGAACGTGCCGTCGCCCCGGTTCCGGAAGAGCATCGCCGGGCCCGCGTCACCGCGGACGACGAAGAGGTCGATCCAGCCGTCGCGGTCGTAGTCGCCGGCCGCGACGCCACCCGCAATGATACCGGGCTCGCCGTACTGGGATTCGAACGAGTACCCATGGACGTACGCGAGGCCGGCGGCCGCGGTGACGTCCGTGAAGTGCCACGCGCCCCGCGCGTCGCGCGGTTCGGCCGTGCAGAGCACCGCGACGACGACGGCGAGCGCGCGACCGGGCGATCTGCCGGCGCGCGTGGGGCCGGCGGACGCGCTCGGCCGGTGCCGCCACGTCGCCATCGAATCGCGCCGGTTCTCGGCTCGCGGCAGGCGGAAGTCAAGCCAAATCGCGATCAGCGACCGAAGCCGCTCACGTACGGAAGACGCGAGGCCGTCGAGCGGACCTGATCGAGAGCGTCGACGAGGATGCGGGTCGCGTCCCAGGCGCCGCGGAGAAGCTGGCCGCGCGCGCCCGCCGGAATGGATACCGCGAACGTCGCGCCGCGATAGGTCGCCGTGCACGCCTCGACGTCGATCGTGAGGTCGTGCGCCGGGTCCTCCCGGACCGCCTCCATCAGGCGCGCGACGTCGGCTGCGCTCGCGGTCGCGCACGGGATGCCCATCGCCACGCAGTTCCCGAAGAAGATGTCGGCGAACGACTCGCCGACGATCGCGTGGATCCCCCAGCGCCAGAGCGCCTGCGGCGCGTGCTCGCGCGACGACCCGCACCCGAAGTTCTTGTTCACGATCGCGACCCGCGCGCCCTTCGCGCGGTAGCGCGGGTCGTTCATCGGGTGGTCGAGCGGCCGGCCGTCGCCGTCGAAGCGCGCGTCGCGGAAGGCGAGCTCGCCGAGCCCGTCGAACGTGATCGCGGTCATGAAGCGCGCCGGGATGATGCGATCGGTGTCGATGTCGTTGCCGGGCAGGGGGATCGGGCGCCCGACGACGCGCTTCACCGGGATCAGCGCGGAGCCGCGCGCGCCGCCGTCCTTCGCGTCCGCCATCAGCGGGTCTCCTTTGCTCCGCCGGCGGCGCCGAGGAGCTCGCGGACGTCGGTCACGGCGCCCTCGATCGCCGCCGCGGCCACCATGGCCGGGCTCATGAGGAGCGTCCGGCCGCTCGGGCTCCCCTGCCGTCCCTTGAAGTTGCGGTTGCTCGACGACGCGCAGATCTCGCGGCCGCGGAGCTTGTCGGGGTTCATCGCGAGGCACATCGAGCAGCCCGGAAGGCGCCACTCGAAGCCGGCGGACCGGAACACCTCGTCGAGGCCTTCCGCCTCCGCCGCGCGCGCGACCGCCTGCGAGCCCGGGACGACGAGCGCGCGGACGCCCGCCCGCACCTTGCCGAGGCGCGCGACCTTCGCGGCCTCGCGCAGGTCGGAGAGCCGGCCGTTCGTGCACGATCCGATGAATGCGACGTCGATCTTCGTACCGGCGATCCGGTCGCCGGCGCGCAGGCCCATGTACTCGTACGCGTCCTCGACCACGGACCGCTCGTCCGCGGTGAAGTCGCCGGTCGCGGGCACGCGCTGGTCGACCCCGATCGCCTGGCCGGGATTGATGCCCCACGTGACGGTCGGCGAGATGTCGGATCCGGCGAGCTCGACGACGTCGTCGTACGCGGCGTCGGCGTCGGACGCCATCGAGAGCCACCAGCTCGCAGCCTTCTCGAACGCGTCGCCCTGCGGCGCGAACTCGCGCCCGCGCAGGTAGTCGACCGTCGTGCGATCGGGGTTCACGTAGCCGAGGCGCGCGCCGCCCTCGATCGACATGTTGCAGACGGTCATCCGCTCTTCCATCGACATCGCTTCGAAGACCGGGCCCGCGTACTCGTACGCGAAGCCGACGCCGCCCTTGACGCCGAGGCGACGGATGACGTGCAGGATCACGTCCTTCGCGTAGACGCCGGGCGCGAGCCGACCGCCGACGGCGATGCGCCGGAGCTTCGGGCGCTGGATCGCGAGGCACTGGCTCGCGAGCACGTCGCGCACCTGGCTCGTCCCGATGCCGAACGCGACGGCGCCGAACGCGCCGTGCGTGCTCGTGTGGCTGTCGCCGCAGGCGATCGTCATCCCCGGCTGCGTCAAGCCGAGCTCGGGGCCGATGACGTGGACGATCCCCTGGTGGCCGGTATCGGGGCCGAAGAACCGGATCCCGAACTCGCGGCAGTTCTTCTCGATCGCCGACATCATCGTCTCGGCCTGGCCGTCGGCGAGCGGGCGCGCCTGCGAGTCGGTCGGGATGATGTGGTCGACGGTCGCGAACGTCCGGTCCGGAAACGGCACGCCGAGCCCGGCCTCGCGGATCATCGCGAAGGCCTGCGGGCTCGTGACCTCGTGCACGAGGTGGAGCCCGATGAAGAGCTGCGTCTGCCCCGACTCGAGCTCGCGCACCGCGTGCAGGTCCCAGACCTTCGCGAGCAGGCTCTTTCCCATGCCCACTTCGATACCGAACCGCCCCACCGCCTGCACGGGCGAGATGCCGGCGTCCCGGCTCGCCGCACGGCGCTGCGCCCGGCGAATGCGGCCGGTCAGCGCTCGGGCTCGAGCTCGTTCGTCACGCGGCCCGGGCCGGCGACGGCGACCGCCTTCGCAGCGATGGACTCGCGCTCGGCCCCGCTCGCGACCGGGCCGCGGAGCGTGACCTGCCCGGCGACCGTGATGATCTTGACGTTCCGACCGGCGGTGGAGATCGCCCCGTCAGCGACGATCGCCTGGCGAATCCGCTGCGTGAGCCGGAGGTCGCTCGCGGCGTTCGACTGGTCGGACGCGGTCACGCCGCCGTCGCCTGCGTTGCGCGCGGTGTCGTCGGGGGCGACGCGCTCGGGCGCGGCGCGCCTCGCGTCGTCCGCGCGATCACCGCTGCTGCAGCCAAAGAGAGACACGGCGAGCGCCGCCGAGACCAGGAGGACCCTCATGCGATCGTGGCGCCGCGGATCGCCGCGGGCGCGCACCCGACGGTGCGAGCGCCATGCCCTCCCGAGCGCGCCGCGCCGCGACCGGTCGCTGCGCTCGCGCGCTCGGGCCGGACACTTCTTCTATCCTCGCGACCTCCGCGCTGTAACGTTTACAGCCGGCTGCCCGCGACGCGGGCGCATCGCCCCGCTCGGCGTCGCACCGGCCGCGCTTCGCGCTCCGGCGTGCGCATGCGGGACGGGGCACGAGCGTTGCAAAGGGATCGCGCACGGAGCTCGTCGCTCGAGCTCCGCGCGCCGTCGCCTGGTCGGCGGCGGAGTCACCGCAGAATCGCAGGAGGTGCTTCATGGCGAACGAGTTCGATCGCGCGGCGGGGCGCGAAGCCGGAAGGGAATTCGGCGAGCGCGCCGGCGAGATGGCCGGACGCGCGGCGGAGACGCTGCGCGATGCGGCGCGAAACGCGTCGGATACCGCACGACAGGCGACGGGAGCGGCCGGCGAGCGGCTGCGCGACGCGGCGAGCGACCTCCGCGAGCGCGTCGCGATCCCGGACAGCCTCGCCGGCGCCGCGACCGCGGCCCGCGAGACCTTCGAGGAAGGCGTGAATCGGCTGCGCGAGACCGACTTCGAGTCGCTCCGCGCGGGGACGGTCGATTGGGTCCGGAAGAACCCGGTCGAGGCGCTCCTCCTCGGCCTCGGCGTCGGCATCCTGCTCGGCACGTTCATGCGGTCGACTCGCAAGACCGAGCTGACCGACCGCGTCGCCGCAGGCGGGCGCTGGCTCGCCGGACGTTGAACGAGGGAACGCTTCCCTCGTCCCGTTCGGCAAAGCCGAACGGGGCCCCGCTCCTTGCGGGCTCGCTTCGCTCGCTCTCTCTGAGTTGCAACCGCGCTGCCGACGCGCCATAGCTGGCTAACGAGTGTTAGCCGGCGCGGCGCGCCGGCAGCGGAGGTTTGCCGTGGCGACGAGCGGGAACGGAACGCGCGATCGGATCGTCGACGCCGACGGGCACGTCCTCGAGCCGCCGACCGGGATGCTCGAGTTCATGCCGGCGCGCTGGCGCGAGCACTGCTTCCACATCGAGACCCGCGCCGACGGCAGCGAGTGGCTGCACTTCATGGGGCAGGTCCGGAACGCGAACTACCTCGCCCTCGCCGGCACGGGCGGGCTCTCGCTCGAGGATCGCCTGCGCGCGCAGCACGGCGAGCTGAAGTACAGCGAGGTCAAGCCCGGCGCGTACCAGCCCGACGCCCGCCTCGCCGAGATGGCGCTCGACGACATCCAGCAGGCCGTCGTGTACCCGACGATGTTCCTCGGCCTCCCCGGCTTCCCCGACCCGGACTTCGCCGAGGCGCAGGGGAACGCCTACAACGAGTGGCTCGCGACCTACTGCCGGCACGCCCCGAGCCGGCTCTTCGGGATCGGCTCGCTCGTCCAGACCGATCTCGACCGCGCGCTCCGGATGGCGAAGCGCGCGAAGGAGCTCGGGCACGTCGGCGTCTTCCTCCGCCCGAATCCGTCGGTCGACGGGAAGCACTTCTGCGACCCGGCCTACGACCGCCTGTGGGGCGCGCTCCAGGACCTCGAGCTCGTGGTCGGCTTCCACCCGTACCTCGCGAACGACATGCCCGGCGCGTGCCGCGACCTCGGCTTCGGGAACTTCGTCGCGCCCGGCGCGAAGCCGATCTCGAACGAAGGTCTCGCCGACGAGCGCACCGGCGTCATCGCGATCCAGAACATCTTCTTCAGCCAGGCGCTCTCGAACCCGTTCGACATGCAGACCGCCCTCACCATGATGATCTGCGGCGGCGTCTTCGAGCGCTTCCCGCGCCTGAAGGTGATCTTCCTCGAGGCGAACGGCGGCTGGATCGTGCCGTGGCTCGAGCGCCTCGACCACCACTTCGAGATCTTCCCGTGGGACGTGCCGCAGATGAAGAGGAAGCCCTCCGAATACTTCAAGCGGAACTGCTGGATCTCGTTCGACCCGGACGAGTCGACGCTCCGCTTCACCGCCGAGAGCCCGCTCGTCGGCGCCGATCGCATCATCTGGGCGAGCGACTACCCGCACCCCGACGCGAAGATCCCGGGCGTCGTCGGCGAGCTGCGGGAGGCGATGCGCGGGCTCGACGACGCCGCGCAGGCGCGCATCCTCGGGTTGAACGCGATCGAGCTGTACTCGCTGCCGAACGCCGCGTGAGCGGGCAGAGCGCCGCGCGGGAGGCGCGCGCGGCGCTCGGAGGCGCGGCGCGCGTTGAACGGAACGCGGCGCAGCCGCATGCTGAAGGCGGCATGTCGAGCCTCGCGGACGACATCGTCGCCGTCGGCGGCGACCTCGACCCGGACACGCTCTTGTACGCGTACCGGCGCGGCGTCTTCCCGTGGCCGGCGGAGGGCCTGCCGCTGCTCTGGTACTGCCCGCGGCGCCGCGCGATCCTCGAGCTCGCGAGCGTGCACGTCGGGCGATCGCTGGCGCGCGAGCGCCGGCGAAGCGCGCTCCGCTTCACGATCGATCGCGCGTTCCCGGAGGTGATCGCGGGCTGCGCGGAGACGCCGCGGCCGGGCCAGTCGGGTACGTGGATCACGCCCGCGATGATCGAGGCCTACACCCGGCTGCACGAGCTCGGCTTCGCGCACAGCGTCGAGGCGTGGGACGGCGCAGAGCTCGCCGGCGGCATCTACGGCGTCGCGATCGACGGCGCGTTCGCGGCCGAGAGCATGTTCCGACGCCGCGACTCGGCGTCGAAGCTCGCCCTCCTCCACCTCGTCGACCACCTGCGCGACCGCGGCCTCGACTGGATCGACATCCAGGTGATGACGCCCCACATGGAGCGCCTGGGCGCGATCGAGGTCCCGCGCGCCCAGTTCATGCGCCGCCTCGGGGAAACGCGCCGGCGCGGCCTACGGCTGTTTTGAGACGAGCGGATCCCTCCCCTCGCCGCGACCCTCAGCCGTCGCCCATCGCCCCGAGCTGGTCGGCCGTCAAGAACCAGTCGAGGGTCGCCCGACCCTCCGGCGGCAGCATTCCGGCCATGAGACACGCGACCGCGCCCTTCCGGAACCGCACCGCGAGGCCGTCGCGCGATCCCGTGAGCCAGGCCGCGACGATCTGCCCGAGGTCGGGCTCGTGGCCGACGAGCATGAGCGCGTCGTCCGGCGAGCGCTGCTCGACGACGGCCGCGACCTCGCGCGGGTCCGCGCCGGAGGCCAGCGGCGGGCAGAGCTCGATCGGCACGTTCAGCTCGGCGGCGAGGATCTCCGCCGTCTCGCGCGCGCGGACGAGCGGGCTCGTGAGGATCGCCGCCGGCCTCACCTCGAGGACCGCGAGGCCGCGCGCGGCGCGCTTCATCTTCTTCCGGCCCTCGCGCGTCAGGGCGCGGTCGGCGTCGCGGCCGGACGCGGCGCGATCCTCGGCGATCGCGTGCCGGACGACGAAGATGCGGCGCTCCGCCACGATCAGCGCCCGCCCCGCGCCGACGTCGCGGCGGGCCGCGACACGCCGTCGCGCGCCCGCCCTTCGGTCGTCTCGGATCTTGTGCGCGATTGCATTTCCTTCGTCACGCGCTCCCTCGGCGCTTGCGGACGGCGGCCGGACGGGCCAGCGAAGATGCATGGTCGTCGCGACCGCGATCCTCGCCATCCTGCGCGACGGGCCGACGCACGGCTATGCGCTCCGGTCCGAGCTCCGTGAGCGCCTCGGCCTCGTCTGGCCCGTCAACCAGGGCCAAGTCTATTCGACCCTCGCGCGCCTCGCCAGGGACGGGCTCGTCGCGACGTTTCCGCCGAGCGGCTCGGGCGGACGGCGCCCGAGCGGTACGCGCTACGCGCTGACGCGAGCCGGCGAGCGCCGGCTCGAGCGCGCGCTGCGAGCGCCGGTCGGGCTCGCGCCCGCGCGCGGCGACGCGGACCAGAAGATCGCGATCGCGTTCGCGCGCGGCGACCGCGCCCTCCTCCGCGCGGTGCTCGAGCGCGAGCACGCGGCGTGCCTCGCGCTGCTCGAGACCTGCCGCGGCCACGCGCGTACGGTCGCGCGCGGCGCGAGCGGCGCGTCGCTCGCGCACGCTTCAGCGATCGCGCTCCTCGCAGCGGACGCGGAGTGCCTGGCGGTCGCAGCGCGCGACCTCGCGGCCGAGCACGCGAGCTGACGGTCAGCCGGCGCGCGCGGGGAAGCGCCGGTGAAGCCAGTCGATCATGATCCGGTTCAGCTCGTCGGGCTTCTCCTGCTGGGTCCAGTGACCGCAGCGCTCGATCAGCCGGATCTCGAGATCGGGGACGACGCCCTCCATCGCCGCGGCCATCTCGGGACGCAGCACCGGATCCCACTCGGCGGTGACCATGAGCGAGGGCACCTCGATGCGCGCGTCCGCGAGGTGCGCCGTCGTCTCCCAGTTGCGGTCCATGTTCCGGTACCAGTTGATGCCGCCGGTGAAGCCCGTCCGCTGGAACGCGGCCGCGTAGACCGCGAGCTCGTCCTCGTCGAGGAGCGGCTCGCCGGTCGCCTCCTCGCTGTCCACGAGGTCGACCATGTTCGGCATGCGGAAGCCCGGCTCCGCCATGCGCGCGAGCACGTTCTCGGTCGGCACGCCCGACCGCATGAGCTGCGTGAAGACGCGCCGGACGTCGCGCGCGAGGCCGGCGTCGGCGACGCCCGGCTGCTGGAAGTGCACGACGTAGTAGTTGTCGCCGAAGATCGCGCGCATCATCTGGACGGGGGGCGCGGGCGAGCGGGGAAATGCCGGCGTGTTGACGCCGATCACGCCGGCAGTGCGCGCCGGGTGGAGGAGCGGCATCTGCCACACGATGAGGCCGCCCCAGTCGTGGCCGGCGAAGATTGCGCGCTCGACGTCGAGCGCGTCGAGCAGCCCGACGAGATCGCCCGTCAGGTGGTGGATGTCGTAGGAGGCGACGTCGGCGGGGCGGTCGGTGTCGCCGTAGCCGCGCTGGTCGGGCGCGATCGCGCGGTAGCCCGCCGCCGCGAGCGCCGGGATCTGGTGTCGCCACGAGTACGCGAGCTCCGGGAAGCCGTGGCAGAGGACGACCGCGGGACCGCTCCCCTGCTCCGTCACCGCCATTCGGATGCCGTTCGTCTCGACCACGTGGCGACGCGCTTCTGCGAGCGGGTTCTGCGACATGGCGCCGACCGTTGCAGGGAAGCTCAGCCGTCGCAAGGCGTTTGCGCCCGCGGCGCCCGGAGGACAACCTCGCGCCATGGCCCGATCGCAAGACCATCGATCTCGCGTCATCCTGTCGGTCGCGCTGGCGTGCGCGGTCGCCGTCGGATGCGCGGCCGTCCGAGCCGCGCATGCCGACGAGCCGCCACGGCCGACCGCGACCGCCGCCTCCGCGCCGCGAGCGCAAGGCGCGAGCGACGCCGCCGCGACCCTCGGCCCGAGCGAGCGCGCGCTCCTCGAGAAGTCGCCCTTCGTCTACATCTCGAGCACGCGGAAGGACGGGAGCCTGAGCAAGCAGGCGGAGATCTGGTTCACGTTCGCGGACGGCTCGGTCTGGGTCGCGTCCGCCCCGACCGCGTGGCGCGTCAAGCGGATCAAGTGGCACCGCCCGATGGCGACGATCTGGATCGGCACCCGCGACGGCCCGTCGTTCCGGGCGCGCGGCGAGATCGTGTCCGACCCCAAGCGCTACGACCAGCTCTGCGACGCGTTCGCCGTCAAGTATCCCGACCGCTGGCCGCGCTGGGAGAAGTCGTTCCGCGAGGGCTTGCGGTCCGGAGAGCGCGTGCTGATCCGCTACGTCCCGGTCGCGGAAGGGGCCGGAGGTGCCGCCGCGCCCGCGGCCCCGCGCTGATTCGCCGAAGGTCTAGTCGAAAAGCGTCTTCGGTGCCTCGAAGCGAGCGACCGGCTCGATGCAGCGGGCGTCGTCGTGGCGCGCGTCGTTCACCCACGGGCTCACCGGGTGGAGCTCGATCTCGCCCGCCGGGTACGGCCGCAGGAGCGCCTTCAGGCGTTCGACGTCCTCGACGCGCCGGTCGAGCCAGGTCGGCCACGCGTCGACCGGAAGGATGACCGGCATCCGGTCGTGGATCGGGTGCACGAGCGGGTTCGCGTCCGTCGTGACGATCGCGCACGACTCGACCGGCGGCTCGTCGGGCGCGGGCGGCCGCCAGCGGTCCCAGAGGCCCGCGAACGCGAACGGCGCGCCGCCGTGCAGGCCGATCAGGTAGGGCTGCTTCGGTCCCCCGCGCCCGCCCGGCGACGGCTGCCACTCGTAGAAGCCGCTCGCCGGGATCAGGCAGCGGTGCCGGCGGAAGGCGTCGCGGAACGCCGGGCGCTCGGGGGCGGTGTCGGCGCGCGCGTTGATCATCGTGACTGCGCGCGGCAGCTCCTTCGACCACCACGGGACGAGCCCCCAGCGCAGGGTCGCGAGCTCCCGCCCCCCGTCGCGCCGCTCGCGCACCGCGAGGACGTCCTGGCCGGGCGCGATGTTGTAGCGCGGCGCGAGGTCGGCGGGCGGCGCGACGCCGAATGCCTCGGCGATCGCCTGCGCCGGCGTCGTGAGCGTGAAGCGGCCGCACATGGCTCGGTTCGGTAGCTTCGCGGGACGGCTGTCGACAACCGCGGCCGGTGTGCGACAAACGGTCTCGTCGGCGTAGCGACCGCGCCGCGAGGAGGACACGATGACGCGACGGCCGGAGTTCCGCGAAGGTCTCACGCAGATCGCGAACGGCGTCTACGCCTATCTCCAGCCCGACGGCGGCCTCGGGCTCTCGAACGCCGGTCTCGTCGCGCCGCGCTCGCCCGCCGGCGGCGACGGCCGCGGCGCCCTCCTCGTCGACACCTTCTTCGACCTGCCGCACACGCAGCGCCTCCTCGACGCGGTCGCGCGCGAGGTGCGGACGCCGATCGGACGCGTGCTCAACACCCACTACAACGGCGACCACTGCTGGGGGAACCAGCTCGTCCGCGGCGCCGAGATCATCGGCCACCGCTCCGTGCCCGCCGACATGGCGAAGGTCCCACCCGCCGCGCTGCAGGCGCTCCGCGACGCGCCCGACACGGTGCCGGCCGCGCGCGCTCTCCGCGCCGGCCTCGCGCGCTTCGACTTCAGCGGCATCGAGCTCACGCCGCCGACGACCCTGCTGGACGAGCGCTTGACGCTCGACGTCGGCGGCACCGCGGTCGAGCTGATGCACGTCGGCCCGGCGCACACGACCGGCGACGTCATCGCGTACCTGCCGGACGACGGCATCGTGTTCACGGGCGACGTGCTCTTCCGCCTGTGCGCGCCGATCGGCTGGGAAGGGACGTTCGCGAACTGGATCGCGGCGCTCGAGCGCATTGCGGCGCTCGACGCCGACACGATCGTACCCGGACACGGCCCCGTGTGCGGCGAGGAAGGTCCCCTCGAGATGCGCGACTACCTCGCCTACGTGCGCGCCGAGAGCCGCGCGCACTTCGACGCCGGGCGATCGATCGCCGAGGCCGCCGCGCAGATCGACCTCGGGCCCTACGCCGGCTGGCTCGAATCCGAGCGCATCGTGTTCCAGATCGACCGCGCGTATCGCGAGTTCCGGGGCGAGCCCTTCGACGCGCCCGTCGACTTCGTGCGGCTCGCCGGTGCGATGGCGGAGCTCTCGCAGCGGCACTGACCGATCGTCAGAAGCGGCCCTCGGTGTCGATCAGAAGCGTGACGGGCCCGTCGTTCACGAGCGCGACCCGCATCGTCGCCCCGAAGCGCCCTTCCGCCGTCGGAACGCCGAGCGCGCGCACCGCGGAGACGAACTCGCGGTAGAGCGGCTCCGCGGCCGACGCGGCCGCCGCGCGGCTCCACGAGGGACGCCGGCCGGATCGGCAATCGCCCCACAGCGTGAACTGCGACACGACGAGCATCGCGCCGCCGACTTCGCGGAGCGCGAGGTTCATGCGTCCCGCCGCGTCGTCGAAGATGCGGAGCGCGGCGACGCGCTCGGCGAAGCCACGCGCGACCGCGGCATCGTCCTCGCGCGCGACGCCGAGGAGCACGAGCATGCCGGTGCCGATGGCGCCGACGACCTCGTCGCCCACGCGCACCGACGCTTCGCTCACGCGCTGGACGACCGCTCTCATCGCGCCGTGCGCCGACGATCGCGATCCGCGGTCACACCGTGTCGATGCAGGTTCGAAGAAACCCGCAGCGCCGGCAGAGCCACTTGCAGTGGCCCATCGCGATCATCGGCGATCCGCAGGCGTCGCAGCGCGTGTCGTGCGGCGTCGCCTCCGCCGAGCTGCGGCGGCCGCCGATCTCCTCCTCCGCATCTCGTCGCACTCGATCCTCCACCGAGCACCGCCGGTGCCGGTCCTGCCATCCCCCCGGAGTCGCGTCAAACGGCGCTTCGTCTGCACGTGACCGTCCTCGGCGCGACGCAGAAAGTACAGCGGAGCGCGATCGGACGGGCACGGTTTACAAGCTGCCGGCGCGGATCGCTCGCTGCTCCGGACGCGCGGGGTCGTCGACGCCCTGCGGCTCGCCCTCGTCGAGCGTCGACGCGGCGCGCCGGCGAACGAGCCGAACCGCAGCGATCGTTCGATTCTCGGCATCGGGCTTGCTGCTCCGTCCGGTCAAGGAGGGCGTACCGTGACGAGCAAGACGACCATGAAGACGCTCGCCGGCATGTTGGCGGGTACCGCGCTCGCGCTGGCGCCGGTGGCGGTCCCGGCGCAGCAGGGACCGGACACACAGCATCCCGGCGGCTCGGCCGCCGGCATCCACACCACCACCGACGCGCTCGCACCGACGGGCGAGGCCGCGAAGCGCGGGCAAGGCGACGTCCCGGCGACGATCGACGCAAAGAAGTTCCTGAACGAGGCGGCGATCGGCGGCATCGCCGAGGTCCAGCTCGCGAAGATCGCCGAGCAGCGCGCGCGCAGCCCGCAGGTCAAGCAATTCGCGCAGACCATGGACCGCGATCACTCGCGGGCGAACGAGAGGCTCGCCGAGGTGGCGAAGAAGGTCGGCGTTCAGGTCCCCGATCAACTGGACCCCGATCACCAGCAGCTCGCCGATCGCCTGACGAAGCTCGAGGCCGACGACTTCGACGCCGACTACATGAAGGCGATGGTCGACGACCACGAGAAGGACGTCGCGGCGTTCCAGCAGGCGACCCAGTCGAAGGATACCGAGGTCGCGAAGTTCGCCGAGGAGACGCTTCCGGTGCTGCGCCGGCACCTCGAGATGGCGCGCCAGATCGACAACCAGGTGACGATGCGCGGCCCGGCGGGCACGAAGTACGACGGCGCCCCCGACCGCGACTGACCGGATTCGACAGCGTCCGCCCGGTGCGCGGAGGCGTCCGCCTCCGCGCGCCGGGCGGCGCCATCCCCATCGGGCGCCCTGCGACCCCGCTTGCATTGCTTCCATGCGACTGCGAATTTCTCCCGGTCGCGCGGGGAACCCGTCCCCGCGCCGTCTCTGCGGCGCCGACGACACCTCGTTCGCCGCCGCCCATCTCGACCAGCCCGGAGGAAGTTTCCATGGCGCAGCGTGAAGCGGTGATCGTCGCGACGGCGAGGACCGGAATGGCCAAGTCGTTTCGCGGATCGTTCAACCAGACCCGTCCCGACGACATGGCCGCGCACTGCGTGCGCGAGGTCCTGAAGAAGGTGCCGCAGCTCGATCCCGCCGAGATCGAGGACGTGATCATCGGCACCGGCTTCCCCGAGGGCCCGCAGGGCTTCAACGTCGGCCGGAACGTCGCCGTCATGGCGGGTCTGCCGATCACCGTCCCGGGCGGCACCGTGAGCCGCTTCTGCTCTTCGGGCCTGAACGCGGTCGCGGTCGCGGCCCACCAGGTTCAGAACGAGGGCGCCGAGGTCACGATCGGCGGCGGCATCGAGTCGATCACGATGCTGCAGAACGACTTCAACAAGAAGAACCTCTTCAACCCCTACCTGATGGACCACAAGCGCGACATCTACATGCCGATGGGCTTGACGGCCGAGGTGGTCGCCGATCGCTACAAGGTGAGCCGCGAGAAGCAGGACGAGTTCGCGCTCGCGTCGCAGAAGCGGACCGCCGCGTTCCAGCAGACGGGCAAGGACAAGGAAGAGATCGCGCCGATGAACGTGACCATGGAGGTCACGGACAAGGCGACGGGCACGAAGTCGCAGAAGCAGGTCACCGTCGATCGCGACGAGTGCAACCGCCCGGACACGACCCTCGAGGGCCTGCAGAAGCTTCCCGGCGCCTTCAGGGAAGGCGGCAGCGTCACCGCCGGCAACTCCTCGCAGTTCTCCGACGGCGCGTCCGTGAACGTCATCATGTCGTACGACCGCGCGAAGAAGCTCGGCATCCAGCCGCTCGGCTTCTTCCGCGGCTGCGTCTACGCGGCGTGCGAGCCGGACGAGATGGGCATCGGGCCGGTGTTCGCGATCCCGCGCCTGCTCGAGCGCCACGGCCTCAAGCTCTCCGACATCGACCTCATCGAGCTGAACGAGGCGTTCGCGTCGCAGTCGGTCTACATCCGCGACCGGCTCGGCATCGACCCCGAGAAGCTGAACCCGAACGGCGGCGCGATCTCGATCGGCCACCCGTACGGCATGACGGGCGCGCGCTTGACCGGCACGCTCCTCCTCGAGCTCAAGCGGCGGAAGGGCCGCTATGGCATCGTCACGATGTGCATCGGCGGCGGCATGGGCGCCGCGGGCCTGTTCGAGGCTGCAAACTAAGCCCCGCGCGCCTCGCGCGCGGCCGAGTCGCCTCGTGCGAGCAATGGGCTACTGGCTCGTCAAGCAAGAGCCGACGACGTACCCGTTCGAGCGGCTCTTGAAGGAGAAGCGGACGCGCTGGGACGGCGTCCGGAACTTCCAGGCGCGCAACAACCTGCAGGGGATGAAGCGCGGCGACCGCGTCCTCTTCTACCACTCGAACGTGGGGCAGGAGGTGGTCGGCATCTGCGAGGTCGCGAAGGAAGCGTATCCCGACCCGACCGCCGACGACCCGCGCTGGGTGGCCGTCGACCTCGTGCCCGTGAAGCCGCTCAAGCACCCGGTCACCCTCGAGCAGATCAAGGGCGACGAGCAGCTCTCGGACGTCGCGCTCGTCCGACAGTCGCGCCTCAGCGTGATGCCGCTCGCGAAGCGCGAGTTCGATCGCATCGTCGCGCTCGGGAAGTGATCGGGGACTCGCCGCGGGCGATTCCCGGCCGTGCACGGCGGGACGAGGATCGCGGACCGATCGCGCGACCGAGCGCGTTTCAGGCGGCGGCTTCGCCCGCCGCGGCGGCCGCGACCGGCCAGCAGTCGCGCACCTGTGCGGCCGCGCGGATCCGGGTCACGCCCTTGGTGAGGCCGACCAGGCTCGTGCTCCAGGTCCGCACCGCGGCCTCGAGCTCGCGCGTCGCCTGCGGCGACAGCTCGAAGACGAAGCGCCGCGACGCCGGCAGGCGGTACGCGGCGCTGTCGCGCGGCATGCCGTCGGCGAGCCAGCGCCGGACGTCGTACGAGAGGAGAGCGGTCGCCGGAGCGAGCAGGGTGTCGGCCGTCGTGCCGTGCGCGTGCTTGAGCTCGACGTAGCAGGCGAAGTCGCTCCACAGGGTGTCGAAGTCCGCGATCGCTTCGCGCGCGCCGCGGCCGACGAGCAGGCGATGCGTCTCGCCGAGCGCGACCCGGCACGCGTCCGGCCAGCGGAAGAAGGACGCGATCGCGCGATACTTGTACATCAGGTTGTCGCCGATCTCGCCCGTCAGGAGGCGCGCGAAGTTCTCCTCACGCCCGTAGAATTCGACGCACGCCTCGCGCGTCGGGAAGAGCTCGTTCCGGGTCTCGCGCTCGAAGTCGGCGACGAGCCGTCCGATCGCGCCGTCGTCGCGCTCCATCGCCCGCCGCATCGCGAAGAGCCATTCCGAGCGCGCGATCCCGAACGAAAGCGCCAGCGTGACCGCGTCCTCGAACCAGCTGTTGTTCCAGAAGAGGCTGCACGCGAGGTGCACCTTCCGGGCCTCGAGGTAGTCGTCGAACGTCATCGTCCCGGTCGCGACCACGATCTCGTCGACGTCGAAGACCTTGTCGCCGCCGTAGACGCCGTAGTTCTTCGGCAGCAGGCGGAAGCGCGTGTCGAAGCGGTGGCGCCGGCGCGACTCGAGCGTCTCGAGCTCCGAGCCCTTCAGCATCATCGCCTGGAAGTTGTGCATCTCGTGCGTGCCGGAATCGAGGATGTCGGCGATGCTGCGGCGATGCGACTCGAGCGTCTCGCCCGGGAGCCCGAGGATCAGGTCCGAGAGCGAGCGCAGGCCGCGGCCGCGCACGTGGATCATGACCTGCTCGTACGCGTCCTTGCTGATGTTCGAGCGCTTGATGTTCCTCAGCGTCTCGTCGTCGAGCGACTGCACCGACTGGTAGAGGACGAGCGCGCCGCCGACCCGCTCGAGCGACTCGATCACGCGCTCGGGGCGGTTCTTGCCGGTGGTCGCGTCGATGTAGGTCGGCCAGCCGTACTTCCGCTGCGCCTCGCCGATGAAGGCGGAGATCTCGGCGTCGCGCTCGAACATGCCGTAGTTCGAGTCCGCGATGCGGAGCATCCCCATCGCCGGCGAGCGCTCGCGGATCCGCCGGCCGATGTAGTCGATCTCCTCGCGCAGGCGATCGATCGAGAAGTAGTGGACCTTGGTGTACCAGCGGACGCCCTGCACGCAGAACGTGCACTGGAACGGACAGCCGCGGTTGGTCTCGAGGAGCGGCGCGAGGCGGCCGTCGAAGAACTCGTCGAGGCAGCCGGTGAGCCACGGCGACGGCACCTCGTCGATCTGCGGGTGGCGCTCCCAGGGCGGAGTGCGGACGAGCGCGCCGTCGCGCCGGTAGATCGACGACGGAAGCTCGCGCTCCGCGAGCCGCTCCGGCGATTTCCCGGCGTCCAGGAACTGCCGCACGATCTCGCTCGCGACCGGCTCTCCTTCGCCGAGCACGTAGACGTCGATCTCGGGGTGCGCGGCGACGTACGCGATCTGCCGGTCGGCCTCGAGCGGGATGTTGGGCCCGCCCATCACGACCAGGGTGTCGGGCCGGCGGCGCTTGGCGACGCGCGCGAAGTGGAAGCTCAGCGCCTCGTTCCACATGTAGTTGCTGAGCATCAGGACGTCGGGCGGCTCGCGCTCGAGCGCCTCGAGCAGGCGATCGGGGTACGCGAACAGGCGGGACGACGCCGCCTCGGGGAGGTCGCGATCGAGCACCGCCTTCACGTACGCGACGCCGAGCGGCATGCAGTCGTTGGCCAGCACGCCGGAGAAATTGTGGCGCAGGTCAGCCAGGTAGATCGCGGCCGTCATGGCTCCCCCCGACGACAACCAAGCAAAATGCCCTTCCCCCCTCAAACCATGGACCGGATCCGGCGCAGGTCGCAAACGCGCACGGGCCGCGCCGGCCGTGCGTCACGCGCGCATGCGACCGTCCGGCCCCTCGAGCCGCAGGCGGACGAGATCGCCGACCACGCGCACGACGTTGTCGACGCGGAACGCCTTCGACCGCCCGCGCCGAGGCTGCAGCCGCACGCCGATCTCGACGTAGCTCCGCCCGGCCCGCAGGAGCCGCAGCACGGTCTCGGCGCCGAGAGCGAAGCTGTCGGCCATCGGCGGCAGGGCGCGCAAATCGGACGCGCGATAGACGTTGCTGCCGTTGTAGTAGAGCACGCGCTCGCCGAAGAGCCGGTTCACGAGCGCCGTGTAGAGGCGCGACAGGACGCGGCGCCGCCACGGGCGCGCTTCGGGGTTCGCGGGGTGGCAGAGCAGCATGTCGGCCTCCCCGATCCGGCGCAGCACCGCGCGCAGCGACCGGGGCTCGATCTCGTTGTCTCCCGGGATCATGACGACGTGCGCCTTCGTCGCGAGCGCGATGCCGGCCCGGAGCTTCTCCCCGAGGAGCTGATAGGCGTCGCTGTGGACGCAGCGGACGCGCGGGTCCGCCGCGGCGAGCGCTCGCACGACGTCGGGCGTGCCGTCGCTCCCGCCGTCGCGGTCGAGGCACGTGAGCGCGATCAGCTCGACGTCGGCCTGCTCCTCGTCCGCCACGTCGAGGATCCCGCGCGCGGCCGCCTCGATGTTCGCGGCCTCGTTCAGCGCCGGCATGAGGACCGTGAGCGAGGCGGGCACGGGCAGGAGGATAGCGCGCCACGGCCCGAGTGCGGAGACGGCGGCGAGCCGTTCCGTCAGGGCCGGGCCGCCCGCGTCTTCCGCCGGCCGGTCTCGACCATCGCGAGGCGCTCGCGCTCGCGGTGGTCGTCGAGGCCGAGCAGCGCGTTGAAGTCCTCGAAGGGGTAGATGCGCTCCAGCATGCCGACCGTCGTGCCTTCGCGGCGGAGGGCGAGGAACACGTCGTCGACCGCGCGCGCCTGCGCCAGGATCGCCGCGACCGGGAACACGATCAGGTCGAACCCGCGCTCGTGGAGCTCGCGCGGTCCGAGGAGCGGCGTGTGGCCGCGCTCGACCATGTTCGCCACCTTCGGCCCGGGGATCGCGAGCGCGATCGCGTCGAGCTCGCCGACCGACTGCGGCGCCTCGACGAAGACCGCATCGACGCCCAGGTCGCGCGCCGCCCGCCCGCGCACGATGGCCTCCTCGAGGCCGAGCGGGCCGCGCGCGTCGGTGCGCGCGACGACGTAGAGGTCGAGCGCGGGACGAAGCCGCAGCACGGCGCGGAGCTTCGCCAGCCAGTCCTTGCGATCGACGACCGCCTTGCCGGTCATGTGGCCGCAGCGCTTCGGCCAGACCTGATCCTCCAGGAACAGGCCGGCCGCGCCCGCCTGCGCGTAGAGCTCCGCGGTCCGCACGACGTTCGGAATCCCGCCGTAGCCGGTGTCGCCGTCGACGAGCACCGGCGCCGAGACGAGCCGGCAGAGGCGGCGCGCCGCGTCCGCCATCTCGGCCTGCGTGAGGAGCCCGATGTCCGGCTCGCCGAGAAGGGAAGCGGCGACGGCGTAGCCGCCCATGAAGGCGAGGGGGAATCCCGCCTTGTCGACGAGGCGCGCCGACACGCCGTCGTAGAACCCGCCCATGACGATCGGCTCGCGGCGCGCGAGGAGTTCCCGCACCTGCTCCGCGCGGCTGCGCGGGGACGGATTCGCGGCGGCCATGGCGATCACCCTAAGCGATCGCCGCGCCGGGGCTCAAACGATCGTCAGCCGTTGCCGTGGCGGATGCGCTCGACCGCCTCCTCGAGCGCGTAGAGGCGCATGAAATCGCGTCGCGTGCGCGGGCCGCTCGGCTGCGACACGGGCCGGGGCGCGCCGGCCTGCAGCTCCGCCCGCGCCTGCGCCACGGCGTCGTTCGCCACCGTGCAGCGCACCGCCTCGACGTCGACGCCGTAGAGCCGCGCCGAGTTGAGCCCGAGAATCTTCCGGCGCGTGTCGTCGTCGATCGCCGGGTAGCCCTTCTCCGCCTGTAGCTGCTCGGAGATCTGGAACGTCTTGAAGGCGTCGATCTGCCACTGCGGCGATCCCCACCAGAGCGAGTCGGTGCCCCAGCAGATGCGGTCGGGCCCGAGGCGCTTCAGGAGCCGCCCGAGGATCTCCATGCCGGCGACGCCGCCGTTCGCGATCGCGATCGCGAACGTGCTGCCGATCTCGGCGTACACGTTGTCGATGTCGGGGTTCGCCTCGAGCACCGATGCGAACTGCTCGACGCCGCCCGGGACGAGCGTGCCGTCGGCGAGCCGGGTGTCTCCGGGGAAGTAGCCCGAGTGGTAGATCACGAAGTTGAGATCCGGCCAGTCGCGCGCCGCCTTCGGGATGTCGATCGACTGGACGCGCTCGGCGGCCTGCGGCCCGAAGAGCTGCGGGAAGCCCTTGTGCACCGCGATCACCTTGATCCCGGCGTTCAGGGCGCGCTCGTACATCGGGTACGCGACCTGCTCGTCGTCGAGCCACCAGACGTCGCCGCCGGGATAGGCCTTGATCGCGACCGAGCCGAGCTCCTGGACGTTCCGCTCGATGTCGTAGATCGAGGTGCGCGTCACCTGGCCGCGCGCCTCCGAGAGCGTCGGCTCGATGAGCATCTGGGCGAGCATGCGCTGCGAGTTCGCGAGGTGGTTCACCTCGTCGCGGGTCGCGGCCATCGTCGTGTTGGGCAGGATGCCGCCCGCGCCCGGCGGGATGCCGCTCATGACCGCGATCGCCGTCTCGCTCTCGAGGAACATCTCCTGGATGTAGTGCTCGCGCGTCACGAGGTTCAGCTTGCACTCGCTGTCGTTTCCGGCGCAGCCCTCGAGGTCGGTGAAGCGGAGGTTCGCGACCGTGTCCTTCGCTCCCGGGTACCAGGCGCCGGTCTTGTCGACGTGATGCGTCTGGACGTCCATCACGAAGAAGTCGCTCTGGAAGCGCTCGCGGGCGCGCGCCGGGTCCATCGTGTCCTCGGCGCACACGTCGAACGCGCCGCCTCCCCCGCCTCCGCCTCCGCCCGAGCCTCCGCCTCCGCCGCAGCCATACACCTGGTTCATCGCGTACAGCACGGTCGCGGTGCCGGCCGCGGTGCGGAGGAAGTCGCGGCGCTTGACGCCGAGCTTCCGGGCGCGCGCGTCCGCCAGCTCGGCGACGAGCGCCTCCACCTTCCGCTGCTCGGCGGTCTGGGGCTCCGGCAGGTACTCGCCGTTCGAGATCACCTGCGTCGGGATCGGGAGCCGCGGCGTCGGATCCTCATCGGGCTTGCGCTTGGGAACGTACATCGCTCGGCTGGCCTCCTGGCCGGTCGCTAGACGGGCGCCTTCTCGGCGTCAACGGACAACCGGATGCGCCCCGGCGGGCGGTCGTGCGAACGGCCGTTCCCGGACGCTGAACGGCGCACGCACGCGTCGCGGCGCTCGGTCCGCCCCACGCGCCGGCGTCGCTCCATCGAGCCGGCTCGCGACCGACGGCACGCCCGGAGCGCAGCGCGCTGCGCCGCTCAGGGCGTGGGCGTCGGGGTCGGCGTCGGCGTGTCCGTCGGCGTCGGTGTCGGGGTCGGCGTGGGCGTCGGCGTCGGCGTCGCCGCGCTCGGCGGACAGGCGCCGACCGGCGGGAAGGCGCGCGTCGCGATGAACGTCTTCGCGTCCGTACCGTTCTTCCGGGCGAACCCGCCGAAGCTCATGCAGTAGGCCTGCTGCGCGCTCCCGAGCGTGAGCGTCACGTCGACCGGCGACTGGTGCACGCCGAGCTTCAGGTCGTAGTCGAGCTGGGTCGTGCCGCGGCCCTGGCAGACGGCCTTGACGGAACGATCGCCCTTCACCTGGACGTTCCGGCATGGACCCTGGTCGACCTCGCGGTCGAGGTACTTGTAGCCGCGGCCGCGCCGGTCGGTGCGCCAGTTCTCGCACGGAAGCGTCACGACGAGGTTCTCGCCCGACGTCAGGCTCGTCACCTGCAGCACCCCGCCGCCCCCGCCCGCGCCGCTGCACGTCGGGTCGCCGGCGCTGCCTGCCGCCGGAGAGACGACGGCTCCCTTGCCGACGACGACCAGCTTGTTCTGCACCGGATCGTCGGGAAGCTTGTTCTTGATGATCAGGCGCTGCCCGGACAGCCCCTGTCCGGCCGCCAGCGCGATGCCACCCGCCGCCAGCACGGCGATCGCCGCGATCGCGACCCCGATCGCCTTCTTCCGCATGTCGCAATTCTCCTTCGTGGGTCGTTCCGTGAGGCCGAGGGGTGCCGGCGGGGTCTGACACGGGCCCGGCTGGCCCGCACGGTCGCCAAAGCCCATCACGCCGGCCGAACGCCAGTCAACGGAGAAAGTGCGGCGGCTCGAGCGACGAGCCGGGGCGAAGGCAGGAGCGGTGCAGATCGGCCGCGACGGCGATCAGGCGCGCCGGCGCTCGGCGAGGAAGTCGCAGATGCGGACGAACTCGGCCTCGATCGCCGCCAGCAGCTCCGCAGCGCCGTCGGTCGTCCCGGCGCGTCCGAGCTTCTCGAGCTCGAGCGAGCGCGCCTGGAGCGTCTCCGCGCCGATGTTCCCGCTCGAGCCCTTCAGGCGATGCGACTCGCGCTGGACCGCGTCGGCGTCGCCCGAAAGCACGCCCGCGCGCAACGGGACCATGAGCTCGTTGGTGCTCGCGACGAAGGTGTCGAGGAGCTCGTCGATGAACTCCTGGTCGTCGCCCGCGATCTCCTCGAGCCGGCCGAGGTCGACCGGCACCCCCGAAACGTCCATCCGCGTCTCCGCTCCGTCGCACGACCCGGAACTTTCGAAGCGCCCCGGGTTCGTGGCAGGATTCGGCCGGTTCGAGCGATCGCTTGAGGGGCGCGGGGGAACCATGAATGCACGCCGACTGATCTTTCGAGCGGCGGCGCTGATCGCGGCCGCAGCCGCCGCAGCGACCGCCCGGGCGGCGGACGACGCCGACGCTCGCCCGGTACCTCTTTTCGAGAACCTCGGGCAGTACCACCGCGCCGTGACGACGAAGTCCCCGGAGGCGCAGCGCTACTTCGACCAGGGATTGCGCCTCTACTACGGCTTCAACCTCCCCGAGGCGACGCGCGCGTTCCAGGAAGCGGCGCGCCTCGACCCCGACTGCGCGATGGCCTGGTGGGGCGTCGGCCTCGCCGCGGGACCGAACTACAACAGCCCGATCGACCCCGAGCGGAACCAGCGCGCGCTCGGGGCGGTGGCGAAGGCGAAGCAGGCGAACGAGGCGTCGCGGCTCGAGCGCGAGTACGTCGCCGCGCTCGCGACCCGCTACTCGGCCGATCCGGCCGCGGATCGCCAGGCGCTCGACCGCGCCTACGCGGACGCGATGCGCGACCTCGCGCGCCGCCATCCCGACGACCTCGACGCGGCGACCCTGCACGCCGAGTCGATGATGGACCTCCGGCCGTGGGACCTCTGGTCCAACGACGGCGAGCCGCGGCCCGGGACCGAGGAGATCGTCGCGATCCTCGAGGGCGTCATCCGGCGCGATCCCAAGCACCCGGGCGCGCACCACTTCTACATCCACGCGGTCGAGGCGTCGCGTCATCCCGAGCGCGGGCTGGCGAGCGCGGACGCGCTCGGCGGTCTGGTGCCGGGCGCCGGCCACCTCGTGCACATGCCGTCGCACATCTACATGCGCGTCGGCCGCTACGCGGATGCCACCGAGGCGAACCGGAAGGCAGTCGCGGTCGATCGCGACTACATCGCGCGCGAGAAGCCGACCGGCGAGTACCCGATGATGTACTACCCCCACAACCTCGACTTCCTGTGGGCCGCGGCGAGCATGGAGGGGCGGAGCGCGGACGCGATCCGCGCCGCGAACGACGTCGCCGGCGAAGCGCCCGTCGAGATGCTGCGGCAGATGCCGGACCTGGAGGGCATCCCGGTCACGCCCGAGCTGGTGCTCGTGCGGTTCGGCCGGTGGGACGAGGTGCTCGCGTCGGACCCGCCGCCCGCCGACCTCGTCTACGCGACCGCCCTCCACCAGTACGCGCGCGGCATGGCGCTCGTCCGGAAGGGCCGGCTCGACGATGCGGCGGAAGAGCTGCGACGGCTCCAGGCGGCGACCGACGCGATGCCGCCCGAGCGGATCGTGATGCAGGTGAACTCGGCGAAGAAGGTCCTCGGCGTCGCGTCGCACGTGCTCGCGGGCGAGCTCGCCGCCGCGCGCGGCGACACGGACCAGGCCGTGCGCGATCTGAAGGAAGCCGTCGCGCTGCAGGACGGGCTCCGCTACATGGAGCCGCCGCCCTGGTACTTCCCGGTGCGCCAGGCGCTCGGGGCGGTGCTTCTCTCCGCGGGCCGCGCGAAGGAAGCCGAAGCGGTGTACCGCGAGGACCTCGCCCGCAACCCCGACAACGGCTGGGCCCTCTACGGACTGTCGAAGAGCCTCGCCGCGCAGGGCGACGAAGCCGGAGCGCGCGATGCGCGCGCCCGCTTCGACAAGAGCTGGGCGCGCGCCGACGTCACGCTCGAGGCGTCGGTCTTCTGATCGCCGAGAGCTCGCGCCTGGACCGGCTCTTCGGTCTCCGGGCGGCCGGCACGACCGTCCGACGGGAAGTGCTCGGCGGCGCGACGACGTTCGTCGCAATGGCGTACATCATCGTCGTCAATCCGGCGATCCTGCGCTTCGCCGGCATCCCGCCCGGGCCGGGCACGGTCGCGACGATCCTCACCGCGGTCTTCGGGACGCTCCTCATGGGCGTGTGGGCGAACCGGCCGATCGCGGTCGCGCCCTACATGGGCGAGAACGCGTTCCTCGCGTTCGGCCTCGCCGCGCTCGACGTCACCTGGCAGCAGCGGCTCGGCACGGTCTTCGTCTCCGGCCTCGGCTTCGTCGCGCTCGTCCTGCTCGGGATCGGGCCGTGGCTGGCGCGCTCGATCTCGCCGAGCATGAAGCACGCGTTCGCGGTCGGGATCGGGCTCTTCCTCCTCCTCGTCGGGCTCTACGAGTCGGGCATCGTGACGAGCGGGGCCGCGGGGCTGCCGGCGGCGCAGCTCGCCGGACCGGGCGGCGTGCTCGCGCGCCCTCCGGTCCCCGTGAAGCTCGGCGACCTGCGCGACCCGCGCGCCCTCCTCGCGATCGGCGGCTTCTTCGCGATCGTCGTCCTGCAGGCACGGCGCGTCCGCGGCGCCATCCTGCTCGGCATGGTGGCGGCCACGGTCGCGGGCGTCGCGGTCGGCGCGGGCGAGATGCCGAGCGCGATCGTCGCCTGGCCCTTCGGCGGCGAGCGCGACCTGTCGGCGATCGCGCTCCAGCTCGACGTCGCGGGCGTGCTGCGGCTCGGCTTCCTTCCGATCCTGCTCACGCTCTTTCTCGTGAGCTTTCTCGATACCGTCGGGACGCTCGTCGGGCTCGGCGCTGCGGCCGGAATGCTGGACGAGCGCGGCGACTTCCCGGCGATCGAGCGGCCGATGATCGTCGACGCGCTCGCGTGCGTCTTCGGCGCGCTCGTCGGGACGTCGACGAGCGGCGCGTACGTCGAGTCGGCGACGGGCATCCGAGAGGGCGCGCGCACGGGCCTCGCCGCGGTCACGACCGCGCTCCTCTTCGTCGTCGCGCTCTTCCTCCTGCCGCTCGTCGAGCCGCTCCAGAAGCTGACGTACGTCTACACGCCCGCTCTCATGGCGGTCGGCATCGCGATGCTGCCCGCCGCGCGCGGCCTCGCCGTCGACGATCCGACCGAGCTCGTCCCGGCGGCGGTCACGATCGCGATGATGGTGTTCTCGTACAACGTCGCCAACGGGCTCACCGCCGGGCTCGTGCTGTACCCGCTCGTCAAGCTGCTCGCCGGTCGAGCTCGCGAGGTCGGTGGCGGCGCTTGGCTTCTCGGCGCGCTTTGCCTCGTCTACTTCCTGTTCGGCCTGCCTCACTGAGTCGAACCACGCAGCATCCGCCATGGCGGATCAAGGAAGTCTCTGCGATCGCCGATGTAGACCCTCGTGAGGTTCTCCTGGCCCGTGGATCGCCTGGAGGCGATCTTCGAATGGGCGATTCCCGACGGGCCGCTCCGCGCCGACCGCGACACGTATCGGCGCGCTCGCCTGCTGGTCGCGTTCTGCTGCGTCGTGACGGTGCCCCTGCCGGCGATCGCGGCGCTCCTCTGGGCGGGCGGGCAGCGGTGGAGCGCGGCGCTCGTGCTCGCCGCGGTGCTCGACCCGATCTACATCTTCGCCGCGCTCCGCCGGACGCGGTCCCTCGTGCCGGTCAGCAACGCCGTGGTCGCGGTCCTCGCGACGATCCTCGTCGGCCTGACGTGGGCGACGGGCGGCCTCGAGTCGCCGGGGATGCTCTGGTTCGCGCTCGTGCCGGCGCTCGCGTTCCTGATCGCCGGACGGCGGTCCGGGATCGCATGGACCGCCGCGATGACGGCGGCGGTGCTGGCACTCCTCGCGCTCGGAGCCGCCGGGGCCGTCCCGGCGCCGGAACAAAAGGCGGGCGACCCGTGGCTCGCGCTCCTGGAGGCGAGCGTCGCCCTCTTCGCGATCGCCGCCTTCGCCGCGACCGCCGGAATCTTCGAGTGGCTGAAGGACGACGCCCTGCACGCCCAGGAGGCGGCGCTGGCCGACGTGGGGCGGGCGCGCGACGAGGCCGAGGCGGCGACGCGCGCGAAGTCGGAGTTCCTCGCGGCCATGAGCCACGAGATCCGGACGCCGATGAACGGCGTCATGGGCGCGACCGGGCTGCTCCTCGAGACCGAGCTCTCGCCGGACCAGCGCGAGTACGCCGTCATGGCGCGCGACGCGTCCGCGTCGCTCCTCAAGATCATCAACGACATCCTCGACTTCTCGAAGATCGAAGCGGGGCGTCTCGACATCGAGCACGTCGACTTCGACGTCGGCGCCGTCGCCGAGGAGACGCTCGTGCTGCTCGCGGAGAAGGCGCAGTCGAAGAACCTCGAGCTCGTCGGCTTCATCGGCCGCGAGGTACCGCGGCTCGTGACGGGCGATCCGCTGCGGATCCGTCAGGTGCTCGTCAACCTCCTCGGAAACGCCGTCAAGTTCACGGAGCGTGGAGAGGTCGTGCTGCGAGTGTCCGCGGACCCGTCGCCGACCGGCGGCGTCGTGCTGCGCTGCGAGGTCAGCGACACGGGCATCGGGATCCCGGCCGAAGCGCAGGCGGGGCTCTTCCGGTCCTTCTCGCAGGCCGAGGCGTCGACCGCTCGCCGCTTCGGCGGAACCGGTCTCGGCCTCGCGATCTCGCGTCACCTGGTGGGGCTGATGGGCGGAGCGATCGGCGTGCGCTCGACCGTCGGCGTCGGGAGTGCCTTCTGGTTCACCGTTCCGCTCGGCGTGGCGGGCGACCCCGTCCGCACGACGGGCTCCGCGCTCGCAGGCGACCCGCTCCGGGCGCTCTACGTCGGCGCGAGCGCCACCAGCCTCGAGTGGCTGCGCGGCGAGCTGGCGGTCCTCCGGATCGACGTCGCCGGCGTCGCCGACGTCGACGCCGGCATCGTGCGGCTGCGCGAGGCCGGCCGCGGCGGCGCAGCGTTCGACGTGGCGATCGTCGACTGGCGGATCGGCGAGCGGTCGGGCGTGGACGTGGCGCGCACCGCGGCCGCCGACCGCGACCTCGGCGCGACCGCGATCCTCCTCCTGAGCCCGTTCGCGACCCCCGAATCCGAGCTGCGCGCGCTGCCCGCCGCGATCGACGCGACGAGCCCGAAGCCGCTTCGGCGCGAGCGCCTCGGCCGCGACCTGCTGCGCGCGCTCGACCGTCGCCGGGAGCGCGCGCGCCATGCGAGCGCTGCGCCCCCGCCCGCCGCGCCGGTCACGGCGCCGGACGCGGAAGCCCAGCAGGCGTCGCCGCGGGACGAGCGGACGCCGGACGTGAAGCCGCCGGCGATCAATGCGCCCGCCGCGCGCACTTCCGCCGACGTCTCGGCCGAGGCGCGACGGCTCCTCGTCGCGGAGGACAATCCGGTCAATCGGCAGATCATCCGTCGGCAGCTCGCCCGCCTGGGGTATCTCGCCGACCTCGTGGCGAACGGCCGCGAGGCGGTGGACGCCCTCCGGTCGCGCTCCTACGACCTCGTCCTCATGGACTGCCAGATGCCCGAGGTCGACGGCTACGAGGCGACGGCGGCCATCCGCCGGCTCGCCGGCCCCGCGAGCCGCACGCCGATCATCGCGCTGACCGCGAGCGCGCTCGACAGCGAGCGCGACCGCTGCCGTCGAGCGGGCATGGACGACTTCGTCACGAAGCCGACCGACCCGCGTCACCTCGCGTCCGTGATCGAAGCCTGGCTCGGCACTCGCGGAGCGTCGGGGCCATCGCATCCGGTCTCGCTCGGGACCTGATCCGGCAGTGGACAGGAAGCGCATCGAGCCGGCGCGTGCGGCGCTCGTCGCGTCGCTCGGCGTGGCCGCTCTATCGGCAGCCGCGCTCGGCTGGCTCGCGACCGGCACGGCGCCGGTCGCATGGCTCGCGTGCGCGCTCGCCGGGCTCGCGATCGCGGAGCAGCTCGTCGTGCTCGCCGCGGTCCGGAGCGCCCGCGCTCGCATCGCGGCCGCCGAGGCCGCGCGCGACGCCGCGCTCGCGCGCATGAGCCACGCGCTCCGCACGCCGATGAACGGCATCCTCGGCACGATCGACGTGCTGGCCGAGAGCCGTCTCACGCGCGAGCAGGAGGAGTCGGTCGGCGTGCTGCGCTCGTCCGCGCAGGCGCTGCTCGCGACGCTCACGAACCTCCTCGACCACGCCCACCTCCGGAGCGGCCGCCTGGAGCTCGACGTCGTCGCCTTCGAGCTGCGCGCGGCCGTGCACGAGGTCGTTCGCACGCGTGCGGCGCGCGCACCGCGGCCCGACGGCGAGCTCGCGGCGGTCGTCGCAGCCGACGTCCCCGACCGCGTGCGCGGCGACCGCCGCCGCCTGCAGCAGGTGCTCGCGAACGTCGTCGAGGAGGCCATCGCGCACGGCGGCCGAGGCGACGTGACGATCCGGGTGGTCACGGAGTCGTTGACGGACCGCGAAGCGGTTCTCGCGTTCGAGATCGGGCGCCCCGCCGCCGGCGACGCGACGACGGAGCGACGTCCGGTCGCCGAGGACCCGCTTTCCGACACGGCGCTGGACGACCTCGGCCTCGGGCTCGCGGTCTCGGCGGCGCTCGTGCGAAGCATGGGCGGGACGCTCGCGGTCGACGCGAGCGCCTCCGCGAGGTTCGCGTTCGGCGCCCGCTTCGCCGTCGATCCCGGCGCCGCGGCGTGGCGACCGGCCCCCGCGCTCGACCTCTGCGAGCGCGAGGTCCTCATCGTCGATCACGGCCCGACGACGCGCGACATCCTGTCGGCGCTCGCCCGCTCCTGGCGCGCGCGGCCGATCGCGACCGCCAACGCGCGCGAGGCGCTCGCCGCGCTCGAGGAGTCGCGCGCGCGCGGCCGCGTGCCGGCCTTCGCGTGCATCGACCTCGACCTCCCCGGAATGCCGGGCCTCGTGCTCGCGGAGATCCTGCGCTCCGATGCGCGCCTCGCCGCGATGCCCCTCATCGCGCTCGCGAGCGCGGCCGACGCGACTCGCGAGGAGCGCTGCCGGGCGATCGGATGTGCGGCGGTGCTCGTGAAGCCGCTTCTCGAGAGCGACGTCCTGAGCGCCGCGCGCGCGGCGCTCTCGCCCGATCGCGCGCGGCGGGTCCCGGCGCCGCGTCCGAACGGCGACCCGCGATCGGTCGCCGCGGGCGCGCTGCGGATCCTCGTCGCGGACGACAATCCCGTCGATCGAGTGCTCGCCGTCCGATTGCTCGAGAAGCGCGGCCACCGCGTGCGCGCCGTCGGAAGCGGCGAGGAGGCGGTGCAGGCGTGCGCGTCGGAGCCGTTCGACGTCGTTCTGATGGACGTCCAGATGCCGCACGTGAGCGGTCTCGAAGCGACCGCTGCGATCCGCGCGCGCGAGCGCCGCGCCGAAGGCCCGGCCCGCCGCGTGCCGATCCTCGCCCTCACGGCCGACGACGACCGCGCGCGCTGCATCGAAGCGGGAATGGACGGCTACGTCGCGAAGCCGGTGCACCCGCAGGAGCTGGCGGACGCGCTCGCGCGCGCCGTCGCGGGAGCGGCGAGCGACGCCCGGCTCGGCGGGAGCGCGGCCGGCCAGGACGGCGAGCCGATCGACGAGCGCATGGCGCTCGAGCAGGCGGGCGGCGACCGCTCGCTCCTGGGCGACCTGGCTCAGATGTGCCTCGCCGAGACGCAGAGCGGGCTCGAGCGGCTCCGCGAGGCGGTCGCCGACGGCGACGCGGCCGGCGTACGCCGGGCTGCGCACAAGCTCCGTGGGTCGCTCCTCGTGGTCGCCGCCGGACCGGCCGCCCACGCCGCACACCGCGTGGCGGACGCGTGCCCGGGCGACGGCGTCGATCGCGCGCGCGCGGCGATCGTCACCCTCGAGCGCGAAGTCGATCGCGTGCGGCCGGTGCTCGAGGCGATCGTCCGCTCGTCGACCGGGGCGCGCGCTCCGTCCGAGTCGGCGGCGGGCGCGCGCCTCGCGTCCTGAGGACGCGCCCGCCCGTCAGCGCGGCCGGAGGCGCGCGAGCAGCGGGACCGCCGCGATCTTCTCCTCCGTCAGCTCGTTCCAGCGGATGGCGGGCCGCGCGCGCCGGCCGCGCCGGCATCGCAGGACGCGGGTCGGCGTGACGACGAGGTCGACGCGGACGTCGTGAGCCGTACGCGGGATGACGCGCGCCGGGAGGACCTGCGCGTCGTGCACGGTCGTCGCGACCACGGTTCGCTGGCCGACCAGCCCGGCGAGCGCGGCGACGGCGAACTCGAGGTCGGCGAAGCCGCCGCCCTTGCCGAGCCGAGCGCCGTCGGGCGCGACCGCGACGCACCCGGTGACGACGAGGTCGACCGGCTCGAGGGCGTCGACGTCGACCGGCTTCCCGGCGCGCGCCGCACCGCGGATCGACGCGGCCGCGCGCGGCGAGACGGCCAGGCGGCCGGGATCGAGCCGGAGGAACGGGCGCTCGGCGGCGAGGCGCGGGACCGCCATGAAGAGCGTCTTTCCGTCCTGGAGCGCGCGCTGGCGAACCGGGAGCTGGGGCGCGTCGGGATTCGACTTGACGGTGCGCGCCCGCCGCCACTCGTCGGTCGCGCGCAGCCGCTCCGCGGCCGCCTCCGCGCCGGCGAAGTTCGGGATCCGGCCTTCCGCGCCCGGGAAGCGCGCCGCGCCGACTTCCCGAAGCGCGCGCCAGGTGCGCGCGCGGAGCGCGGCCTTCGCCGAGAGCAGCTTCTTCGGCCCGCCCGCGTCGCGGTCGTGGCGCGGCGCGCTCGAACCCGGCCGCGCGTCCCCGCCCGCGCGCCGGCGCGGCGTTCGGCCGCGACCCTTGGCGGCCGGGCGCGGCACTAGTGCTCCGCCGGCGCCAGCACGAGGCCGCCGAGCGGCGGCAGCACGAGCGCGATCGACTGCGGATGGCCGTGAAACGGAACGGGCTCGGTCGGCACGTGAGGTCGCGTCTCGACGTCGCTCCCGCCGAACTCGCGGGCGTCGCTCGAGAGGACCTCGACGTAGCGCCCCGCGTGCGGCACCCCGATCCGGTAGCCCGCGCGCGGCACCGGCGTGAAGTTCAGCACGACGACGACATGGGTTGCGCCGTGCCCTTCGTGCCGCGTGTCGCGGCGGAGGTAGCTCAGGACCGAGTTGTCGCGGTCGTGGCAGTCGATCCACTGGAAGCCGTCCGGGTCGGGATCGCCGCGCCAGAAGCACGGCGTCTCCCTGTAGAGGCGCCCGAGCGCGCCGACGAAGCGCAGCAGCGCACGGCGATCGGGCTCGTCGGCGAGGTGCCAGTCGAGGCTCGAGGCGTGGTTCCACTCGTTTCCCGACGCGAGCTCGAACCCCATGAACTGGAGCGACTTCCCCGGTCGCGTCACCTGGTAGGTGAGGAGGAGCCGGAGGTTCGCGAGCTTCTGCCAGGGGTCGCCCGGCATCTTCGCGACCAGCGAGCGCTTCCCGTACACGACCTCGTCGTGCGAGATCGGATCGACGAAATTTTCGCTGTACTGATACAGCATCGCGAACGTGAGCTGGTCGTGGTGGTGGGAGCGGAAGACGGGATCGATCGCGAGGTACGCGAGCGTGTCGTGCATCCAGCCCATGTTCCACTTGAACGTGAAGCCGAGCCCGCCGACGAAGGTCGGGCGCGTCACGCCGCTCCACGACGTCGACTCCTCGGCGATGACGACGCAGCCCGGCTGCTCGCCGTGCACCACCTCGTTCAGGTGGCGGAGGAAGGCGATCGCCTCGACGTTCTCGTTTCCGCCGAAGCGGTTCGGAAGCCATTCGCCGGGCTTCCGGCTGTAGTCGAGGTAGAGCATCGAGGCGACGGCGTCGACGCGAAGGCCGTCGGCATGGAACTCCTCGAGCCAGTAGAGCGCGTTGCCGACGAGGAACGACTCGACCTCGCGCCGGCCGTAGTTGAAGATGAGCGTTCCCCAGTCCTGGTGCTCGCCGAGGCGTGGGTCCTCGTGCTCGTACGCGGCCGTGCCGTCGAAGCGGCGGAGCGCGAAGTCGTCGCGCGGGAAGTGAGCGGGTACCCAGTCGAGGATGACGCCGATCCCGGCGCGGTGGAGCGCGTCGACCAGGAACCGGAAGTCGTCGGGCGTGCCGAAGCGCGAGGTCGGCGCGTAGTAGCCGGTCACCTGGTAGCCCCACGACGCCTCGTACGGGTGCTCCATCACGGGGAGCAGCTCGACGTGCGTGAATCCGAGCGTGCGCACGTGCTCCACGAGCAAGGGCGCGATCTCGCGGTAGCCGAGCGAGCGGTTGCCGTCCTCCGGAACGCGTCGCCACGACGGCAGGTGCACCTCGTAGATGAGCATCGGCGAGCGCTGCCAGTCCGACGCTCGCCGGCGCGCCAGCCACTCGCCGTCGCCCCACGCGTACCCGTCGAGCGACGCGACGCGGGCCGCGGTCGCCGGCGGACCTTCCATCGCGCGCGCGAAGGGATCGGTCTTCAGGCGGATCGCCCCATCCCGCGTCAGGATCTCGAACTTGTACAGCGCGCCCGCGCCGATGCCCGGCACGAAGAGCTCGAAGATGCCCGACGCGCCGAGCGCCCGCATCGGGAACGCCCGGCCGTCCCAGCGGCAGAAGTCGCCGACGACGCTCACGCGGCGCGCGGTCGGAGCCCACACCGAGAACGCGACCCCGGGCTCGCCGTCGACCACGAGCGGACGCGCGCCCAGCATCTGCCACGGCCGGCGGTGCGTTCCCTCGCCGTGGAGATAGAGGTCCATCTCGCCGACGGTCGGGAGGAAGCGATACGGATCGCCGCGCTCCCAGGTGCCGCCGTCCGCGAAGCGAAACCGGAGGCGATAGCGGAACGGCAGGCCGGCGCCGGCGACGAAGCCGGCGAAGAGCCCGCCCTCGATGGCCTCGAGCGCGATCGGCAGCTCGTCGTCGCGAACGAGCTCGACCGCCGCCGCATCGGGATGGAACGCCCGCACGACGACGCCCTGCACCGCCCCGATGCGCCAGGGGTGCGCGCCCAGCACGTCGTGCGGGCTCGCGTGCTCGCCGGCGAGGAGAGGCCGGACGCGCGCCGGATCGACGAGCGCCGCCGTCCGATGGGTCGCGCCGTCGGATGTCGTCGAAGCCTGTCCCACAGATGCCAGCGTGACGCGATGCCGCGGTCTCGCAAGCCCGGGCGAGGGATGGAACCCCTCGCGCGACGACTCACCGGACGCGGGCGGTCTCCGCCTCGAGCTGCTGCCAGTACGGAACCCAGCGCTGGAGGATCGCGGCGCGCGTGCCGTCCGCCTCCCAGTGCGCGAGCGCCTGGTTCACCGCCGCGAGTAGCCCCTCGTTGGAACGACTGACCGCCCAGCCGAAGTCCTCGCGATTGAGCGGCTGGCGAAGAAGCGCCAGCGCGCCCTCGTTCCCGGACACCGCCCAGACCACGATCGGGGCATCTTGGATCAGGATGTCGCTCCGCCCGGCTCTCACCTCGGAGATCGCGATGTCGGTCGAGTTCGTCGGGTAGATCATGCCGTTCGTGCCGCAGCGATCGCGGATGAACTTCTCGCCGGTCGTGCCGTTCACGACGCTGAAGCGCGCGTTGCAGGCGAGGATGCTCGCGACCGTCGGGTAGCGGTCGCGGTCCTGGCGCTGCATCATCGCCATCAGGCCGGAGCGGAGATACGGATTGCTGAAGGTGACGCGCGTCTCCCGGAGCTGCGTGATCGTCAGCCCGGCCATCGCGAGGTCGATGCGCTGATCGGACAACGCGGGGAGCAGGTCCTCGAAGCGCATGTCGACGAGGTGGACCGGCCTCCGGAGGTAGGTGCCTAGCGCCCCCGCGAAGTCGACCTCCATGCCGACGAGCGCGCCGTCGCGCACGAACGAGTACGGTGGCGACGCGGAGTTGATGCCGACGCGGATCGGCGGCGGCGCGGGTGGCGGAGGCGGCGGCGATGGCGCCGTCGCCGCGCATGCGGCGAGACCGGCCGCCGCGATCGCGCACCAGAGAACTCTCGCAACGGAACCCGCCATCCCCGTCGTCCTCCGCAGGAAGCGCGCTTCGCGCGCCCGTCCGCGGGCCACCACTACGCCATGGCGCCGGCGATGCAACCGAATGTGCGGGATCGAGCAGCGGAGGCGGGGTGCGGGCGGGGTCGAACAGCGGCGGGCGCGCCCAAGGAACGGGCGCTGCCCGAATGCGCGTCAGTCCGGATGCACCGGACGAGCGCGCGAGATGTCCAAGCTACGCCGCGAGCTCGCCGACGGGCTCGATCTCGTGCGGGAACAGCACGAGCCGCTCGCCGCTATCGAACGCGACCGTCACGAGGTTACGCCCGATGTTCTCGCGGAACGAGCAGACGGTTCCTTCGCTCGAGCGGCTCAGCACTCCGCCCGGGTGCGTGATCGGCCGGGTCGCCCGGCAACGAGATCCTGGAATGATCTGGAGATCCATGGCGTTCTCCTCCCCTAGTTCCCCGCCGCATCGCCCTCGAAGCGAGCGCCGCTGAAGCTTCCGCAGAGCCGAACGACCCTCCGATTCACCATGGCCACGACGGTCGCGATGATCTCCGCTTCGGAATCGGCGTCCTGGGATACGGCCGTGACGAGGTCGAGCAGCGTGACGTTGAGCATCATCTTGGCGTCCTGGAGCCGGCGAAAGCAATTCGAGTGCCAGGGGACGCAGGGGGCTCGTCTGATCCCGCGGCCGCCGATTCGAGCCTTCGGATGAGGCAGATTGGCCCTGCCTTGCGCGAGCGCCTGAATTGAGCGCCGTGCCTGCGGCTGTACATGGCGCTGCCGTGGCGACCATTTTGTAACGCTTACGGCGGCGCCGCGCAGCCCACGGGGGAGCGCCCAGCGCCCCCGCGATCGTCACAATGTCGCGTCGTTCCAAGCGATTTCCGGCTGCGTCGCGCGTTCAGCGTGATGCCACCCCGTCGACGCCTGCCGCCGCCGGCGCTCCGCGGGCCGAGCGAGCCCGCTTTTCGAGTCCGCTCTCCCGTGATCGGACCGCGTCGCCCGTGACGAGGTGGACATCGAGGAGGGCGTCCGATAGAACGCGAATCCGATTCGGGTTCGGGCACCCGAGTAAACACCGTATGCCTCCCAGTTCCTCTCGCGCAGCAGTCGCGCTCGCGTCCGTTAGCGGTCCCAAGCAGGCGCGCAGCGAGCGCACGCTCTACCGCCTCCTCGAAGCCGCCGAGGCCCTGATCGCCGAGCGCGGTCTCGCCGGGCTGTCGATCCCGGCCGTGGTCGCACGCGCCGGGTCGTCGGTCGGCGGCTTCTACGGCCGGTTCCGCGACAAGAACGAGCTCCTGCGCGCGCTCGAGGAGCGCTTCTTCCTCGAGGTGACTGCGCGCCTCGAAGCGCTGTCGGACGAGCGGCGCTGGGTCGACGCGACCGTGCGCGACATCGTCGCCGCTGCCGTCGACGAGCTCGTCACCGTCACCGAGGAGCGCCGCGAGCTCATCCGCACCTTCCTCTTCCGCGCGACCCAGGACACGGCGATCCGCGACCAGGCGATCGACTTCCGCCGCCGCGCCGCCGAGCGGATGGGCGCCGTCCTCCTCGCGAAGGCGAGCGACGTCCGACACCCCGAGCCCGCGCTCGCGCTCGACCTTGCAGTGCAGGCCGCGTTCTCGCTCATGCAGAACCACGTCGTCCTCGACGGCACTCACGCCGCCGGCAGGACGCTCACCATCGACGAGCTGAAGCGCGAGATCGCGCGCCTCGTCCTCGCCTACGTCGGCCTCGCGGCCGAGACGTCGGACGCGCGCGAGCCGGATCGGCTCGCGGCAGCGGCGGCGGACGGCGGACGGCGCGCGCCGAAGCCCGCGTGACGCAGCGATCTCCGGAGGACCCGATGGACTATACGCAGCGAAACCCGCTCCCCATGCCGCCCTCTGGCGCGTTCGAGTCGGTGCGCGCCACCATCGACACCGTCTTCGACTGGCAGTACGAGCTCCGCAAGAAGAACCTGCTCGCGCTCTACGAGAAGGGGAAGACGCTCACCTGGAACGCGAACGACCTCGACTGGTCGATCGACGTCGACGCCGAGCGTCTCATGGGCGAGCGCATCGCGAACGGCGCTGCCGACCTCATGAACACGCTCATGAGCCCGCCGATCCCGCTCGCGCCCGACGAGCTGATGCGGATGCAGCTCAACATGAACGCGTTCATGCTGTCGCAGTTCCTGCACGGCGAGCAAGGCGCGCTCGTCGCCACCGCGAAGATCGTGCAGGGCGTGCCGTGGGAGGAGGCGAAGTTCTACGCCGCCAACCAGGTCGCCGACGAGGCCCGCCACGTCGAGGTCTACCATCGCTACCTGACGGAGAAGCTCGGGATCTCGTACGAGATCAATCCGGAGCTGCGACAGCTCCTCGACGAGATCGTCTGCGACGCGCGCTGGGACATCACGTTCCTCGGCATGCAGATCATGGTCGAGGGCCTCGCGCTCGCCGCCTTCGGCGTGACCCGCATGCAGATGGCGGACGAGCCGCTCATCCAGGACCTGATCACGCGCGTGATGGCCGACGAGTCGCGCCACGTCGCATTCGGGGTGATCTCGCTCGCGGACCTCTACACGAACGAGATGAGCGCGAGCGAGCTGCGCGAGCGCGAAGACTTCGTCATCGAGGCGACGCACCTGCTGCGCGACCGACTGCTGATGGAGGCGGTGTTCGAGCGGCTCGGCTGGGACGTCAAGCTCTGGGTCGACTGGGCCAAGCAGACGCCGTTCATGACCGGCTTCCGGCAGATGATGTTCTCGAAGATCGTGCCGAACCTGAAGCGGCTCGGGCTTCTGACGGCTCGCGTCCGGGCCGAGTACGCCAAGCTCGACCTCCTCAAGTTCGAGACCATGAAGGACTCGGTCGAGGAGCCCGAGATGACCCCGCCGCACGAGCTGGTGGAGCTCCTGATGCGCTTCATGGCCGACTCGTCGGCGGCCGGGATGCCGGCCGGGGGAGCGGGCACCGCCGCGCCGGCGGCGTGACGCGGCCGCCATTCCGACCGCCGTGCCCTCGCAGGTCGCGCCGGCCGGGCGACCGATCGCACGCGCATGCAGACGCTTCGCCCGCCGACACCGCGTGCGCCCGGAGAAGGGGTTGCCGGCAACGGTGGGTTGTGGGACTTTTTTCCCGTACGATGCAAAATGACGAGAAGCGCGGGGTCGGCCGCAGAGACGCCGACCGGGACGCCGCCGCCGCAACGGCCGCGGACGACGCAGGAGGGAGACGGCGATGAGCAAGGCGAGGACGCGGCTGCTCGCGACGAACGCGATCGGCCTCGCGCTGGCGCTCTTCGTCGCCGCCTGCAGCGGCAACGGCGGGAGCTCGAGCACGTCGACGCCGGACCAGCCGGGCAATCCGCCGCCCGACAATCCGCCGTCGTGCGACGGCGCACAGGAGTTCTCGAGCACCTTCGAGGGCATCCAGAAGGAGATCTTCGAGAAGCACGGCTGCACCCAGGACATCTGCCACGGGTCGGCCGCGCATCAAGGCGGCCTCGATCTCACGCCGGCGGTCGCGTACCAGAACATCTTCGACACGCCGGCGACCGGCGTCTCGATGAAGCGCATCGAGCCCGGTGACAAGGACCGCAGCTACTTGTGGCTGAAGCTCGCGGCGGCGACGAACCCCGGGAGCGTTCAGATCTCCGGCTCGCCGATGCCGAACGGGCTTCCGCCGCTCTCGCCGGACGAGCTCGAGCTCGTCCGGCGGTGGATCTACGCGGGCGCGCCCGAGACCGGAACCGTGCAGGGCACCGCGGAGCTGCTGGACGCGTGCCTCCCCGATCCTGAGCCGATCGTCATCAAGCCGCTCGATCCGCCAGCCGCGGGTACGGGCGTGCAGTTCGTGCTGCCGCAGTGGCACCTCCCGGCGCACAGCGAGCACGAGAACTGCTTCGCGACCTACTACGACATCACGCAGCAGACGCCGGCCGCCTTCAACGACCCGAGCGGACAGATGTTCCGCTTCAAGGGATTCGACCTGCGGCAGGACCCGCAGAGCCATCACCTGCTGCTCTACTACTCGCCGCTCAATTTCCAGCCCGGCGGCATCGACGTGCACGATCCGTCTTTCGGAACGTGGACGTGCCGGGGCGGCGTGCAGGAGGGGCAGGAGTGCGAGCCGAAGGACCTGACCTCGTGCGGGTCCGACGGCGTCTGCACGAGCCAGCTCGAGCCGAGCTTCGCCTGCATCGGCTACGGACCGGAGTCCGAGGACCCGGCGCAGATCATGGGCGGCGCCGGGCAGTCGCAGGCCTACTTCCCGTTCCTCGACGGCGTCTTCGCGCAGCTCCCGATGAAGGGCGTCATCTACTGGAACTCGCACGCCTTCAACTTGACGGACGAAGACACCGAGATGAACGGGCGCATCAACTACCTGTTCGCGGAGCAGCAAGTCCATCCGGTCGAGCAGATCGCCGTCTTCGACGCGATCTTCGACCCGAACGCGGCGCCGTACACGGTCGGCACGTACTGCAACGACGTGACGTTCCCGGTGGGGTCGCGGATCTTCCATCTGTTCGCCCACATGCACAAGCACGGGAAGCACTTCTGGGCGACGCTGCCGCCGGACGGGAACCAGATCTACGAGACGTTCAGCTACAACGACCCGACGCAGCAGCGCTACGATCCGCCGCTCGCGCTGGACTCGCCGGATCGGAAACAGCGGACGATCCGCTACTGCGGGACCTACAACAACGGCGTGAACGACGACGGGTCGCCGAACCCGGAGACCGTGACGCGTCTGTCCCGCATCCCGGAGAGCGCGAAGGGCAATCCGGGCGGCACGTGCACGCCGATCGCGTGCACGGCGGGGCGCGTCGGCGCGGCGTGCAGCGGAGCCGACGACAACGCCAGCTGCGATTCGTCTCCGGGGGCCGGGGACGGCAAGTGCGACGCGTGTCCGATCACCGGCGGCGAGAGCACCGAGAACGAGATGTTCGTGCTGTTCGGTGCCATGTACATCGACGAAACGGCGGCCGCGCAGGCGCTCGGCCTCGAGGCGCCGGCGCAGACGGCGGGCCGCTCCGACGTGACCGGTCCGATCTTCCCGAACTTCCAGGGCTGCGTCGCTCCGAAGCGCGGAATGCAGGCCGCCATGGCCCACGCGGCGCTCGGGCTCGGCTCCCCCGGCATGTCGCACGGCGACCATGCCGGCCACACGGGCCACGCGGAGCACGCCGGCCACGGCTCACACGACGGCTGAGCGGCGACGCGCCGTCGATTCCATTCGGCGGCCGCCCGGTCGGGAGGCCGCGCATCCACCGAACGAACGAAGAACGGCAGAGGTGAGCCGGCGCGGCTGACGCGCCGGCCGCCGCTCACCGGCATCACGGAGACCCTCGCATGAGACTCGCCGGCACGATGCTGTCACGAAACCGCACGGCGATGCCGGCGCTCGCGCTCGTCCTCGCGACGCTCGCCGCCTGCTCGGACGCGTCATCGCCGTCGGGCGTCGCGACCGGCCCGGGCGCGACGGTCGACGACTGGACGATGCTCGGTCAGAACTTCTCGTCGACCTTCAACAACACGTCGGAGAAGATCCTCGCGAAGGACAACGTCTCGGGCCTGAAGGAGGCCTGGCGCTTCGAGACGCGCGGCACGGTGACCGGCGCTCCGGCCGTCAAGGACGGCATCGTGTACGTGCTCTCGTCCGGCGGCGCCTACGCGTTTCGCGGCGCCGACGGGACGGTCGTGTGGGAGAACCCGGGCGTCACCGGGACCTCGTCGCCGACCTGGAGCGACGGCAAGGTCTTCGTGAACGACGGCGACTCCGTCCTGCACGCGCTCGACGCGGCGACCGGCGCCGAGATCTGGCGGTCGGTCATCGACGACCATCGCTTCGCGGCCGGGTTCAGCTCGCCGGTCGCGTTCGAGCGCTACGTGATCGTGGGAAGCTCGTCGGTCGAGGAGGCGGGCGTCTCCGAGAACGCGACCTTCCGCGGGGCCGTGGTCGCGTTCGACCGCGACACGGGCGCCGAGCTGTGGCGGCATTTCACCACCGAGCTTCCGTTCAACGGCGCGTCGGTGTGGGCGACGGTGTCGATCGACCCGCTGGCACGGCTCGTCTTCGCCGACACCGGCAACAACTACACCGAGGAAGCCGGACCGACGTCGGACTCGATCTTCGCGCTCGACGTCGACACGGGCGCGCTGCGCTGGCTCACGCAGCTCACCGAGGGCGACGTCTTCACGATCCTGAACATGCGCAGCCCCGACACCGACTTCGGCACCAACCCGATCCTCTTCGAGGCCGAGGTCGCCGGCGCCCGTCGCAAGGTCGTGGGCGCCGGTCAGAAGTCCGGCGTCTTCTGGCTCCTCGACCGCGACACCGGCGAGGTGCTGTGGAGCCGCGCGATCAGCCCTGGGAGCGCGCTCATCGGCGGCATGCTGAACAACGGCGCGTTCGACGGCCGGCACATCCTCGTCGCCGGCAACAACGGGAAGAGCGATGGGCCGGGCAGCGTGCCGTCGACCGGCGCGTTCGGGCCCGGCACGACGTCCGTCCTCATGGCGCTCGATCCGAAGGACGGCAGCACCGTGTGGGAGCGGCAGATCGGCGCGTGGGTGTGGCAGCCGCTCACGGTCGCGAACGGAGTCGGCTACGTCGGCATCGACAACGTCGTGCAGGCGTTCGACACCGACACCGGAGAGATCCTGTTCGAGTTCCCGACCGGCGGCACGATCGCCGCGGGCATCACGGTGGCGGAAGGTCGGGTGCACATCGGCAGCGGGCTCTCGTACTTCGTCGGCACGCCGAACCGCATGGTCCAGGTGCTGTCGCTCGAGGGCGGCGGCGGCGGTGGCGGCGGCGGAGGCCCGACCTTCGACCCGACGTTGTCTGCGATCTACGACGAGATCATCGTCGCGAAGGGCTGCACCACGACGTCGTGCCACGGCAGCAACCAGGGCAACCTCTCGATGAGGACGAAGGACGAGGCGTACGGGAACCTGGTCGGCGTGCCGGCGGCCGGGCCGTCGTGCGCGTCGAGCGGCCTCGTGCGCGTCGTCGCGGGAGACCCGGCCGCGAGCCTCCTCCTCGACAAGGTGTCGCACGCGACGCCGGTCTGCGGCGGCCCCATGCCGCCGACGGGTCCCCTCTCGCAGCAGGAGATCGATCAGATCCGCCAGTGGATCGAGCGCGGCGCGCCCAACGACTGAGCTGCTCGTACGACCGGCTCCCTTCCCGACGCGCGTCGCTCGGGCTAGGAGCATGACCCAAGATGCGAGCGAAGCGAGCCCGCGGGGAGTGGGGCCC
>DASRFA010000002.1:0-2049 GCA_035651755.1 Binatia bacterium
CCTGCGGTCATGGTGCCGGGGCAGCACCACGCCCGCCTGAACATGTACATCGCGCAGGCCCGAGGCGGCCGCTTCGAGATCGTCGAGAGTCTCGGGCCGATCGACCCGCAGGAACGTCTCGTCGGCACGCCGGTCCTTACCGGCTGAGGGCGCTTCAGCTCGGGCCGTCGGCCTCCGCGAGGTCCCGCGCGAGCATCGGCGGCGTGTGGAGGCACTCTGCGAAGCTGAACGCCCGCGTGACGAGCGGCGGCACGTGCAGCGCCTCCGGGTGGCGCGCGTTCATCAGCACGAGGTCCGCCTCCGGGAGGACCGCCGAGCGGAGCGCCGCGAGGAGGCTGCGGCGTTCGTCGAGCCAGCCGGCGACCCACCGGCGGATCGCATCGTCGTCCTCCACGTCGCCGACGCGCTCGGGCGTCGCGTCGATCTCGGTCCAGCCGAGGACGTAGTCGTCCGGCGCGTCCGCGGGAGCGGCCGGCAGGTAGCGCAGCGCCACCAGCACCGCGAGCCCAGCCTCCGAGGCGAAGTGGACGACCGGCGCTCCCCGCGGCGAGTACCGGCCGCCGTGTCGCGATGCGCCCGCACCGTCGAGCGCCGTGTGGCCCGCCCGGGTGAGTCGCCAGAGCCGCACCGGGCGACTATCACAGGCGCCGAACGCGCCGTCTACGGGATCAACGCAATCGTGCGCTTCGCCGTCTCGCCGCTGTCGTCGGTCGCGGTGACCGCGAGCGTGTAGCGCGTCTTGGCCGACGGCCGCGTGAGCTTCAGCGTGACCGTCTGGTCGGCTGCGAGCTTCGCGATCGCTGTTCCCTTCCTGGCGACGCGCGACCCGGCCATGAGGCGGTAGCTGAGCTCGATCGACGTTCCGGGCGTGTCGACGCTCGAGAACACCGGCACCGCCACCTTCACCGTCATCGCGCGGCTCCGGGTGAGCGTCTGTGTCTGCCCGTCGATCCTGTGCGCCCTCGAGGCGAAGCCGGCGTACCCCGGCTTCTTCGCGCCCGAGCGTTTCTCGATGCCGCTCGACCAGGTGTCCGACGAGCTGTCGCGGAAGATGAACCAGATGAACATCTGGACGTACGGGTTCGCCTGCGCGAGCGACATCGCCTTCTTGATGTCCGTCGCCTGACGCGCGTAGGAGATGCCGCCGAACTTGTCCTCCGGCCGCGTCTGCTCGCCGTACTCGGTGACCCAGACGGGGACGCTCCGGTGGAACCACTTCTTCAGGTCCGCGCCGAACCGCGACATCGTCGAGAACGCGACGTTCGGATACGCGACCTTCTGGCCGGGGCCGAGCCGGTATTCGCTCGGGTACGGGTGCGTCGCCCACGCGGAGAACTGCAGGTGCGGGTTCGCCTGCGCGACCAGGTGCGCGAACGTCGCGGGCGCGACCGTGTCGCTCCCGATCGAGCCGGTCGGCCGGTTGCGACCGCGGTTCGAGGTCTCGCCGGCGGCGACCTGGGCGAAGCGGTTGCCGGCCTTGATGCCCTTGTAGCCCGCGAGGTAGAGCTTCGCGTACGTCGCGCCGCTCACGATCTTCTTGCCGCGGTACTGGGGTGCGAGGAAGCGGCCGAGGTTCGGCTCGTTCCAGATCGACCAGCGCGTGACGATGCCGAGCCCCTGCTTGCCGTTGTAGCGGGCGGCCAGCATGTGGGCGAACTGCGTCAGCGTGCTGAGGCGCTTCGGCGGGTAGTTGGGCGAGCGCCCGCCGTTGGCCCACTTCGGCGTCCCCGTGATCGTCGCGAGCACCTGCATCCCGTGCGCCGCCGCGTTCTGCACGAACTGGTCGAGGTCTGCGAGCTGGTACGCGGGGTCACTGCCGGAGAGCGGCCGCTTCGGCTTCGTCGGGGCGATCTGCGACCAGTCGACGAGCGTGTGCACGATCGTCGCACCGGCCTTCTGCGCCGAGACGAAGTTCTGGGTCGCGACGGGCGACCAGCGGAAGCTCGGGTCGTCGTAGAAGCCGACCGGCATCCGCGTTGCGGCCCGGGCGGCGCCGATCGGAAACAGGATCGCGGCGAGGACGGCGGCGCCGAAGACGGCGACCGGCAG
>DASRFA010000003.1:0-2206 GCA_035651755.1 Binatia bacterium
ATACTTCTCGGCAGTCGTGACCGAGCCACTCGACTCCGCGCTCAAGGCGCGCGTGCGCGCTGTTCTCGACCGCCGGCCCGTCACCGAGTCCGAGCTGAGGAAGCTGATCGAGGAAGGCGAGGCGTGCGCGCGGATCCTCGATGCGCGACTCGCGCGCATCGAGGCGCGCATGTCGGATCTGTCGGCCGACCCTGAGAGCTCGCTCGCCGAGATCGCGGCCGTGATGCGCGAGGCGAACGAGCTACGGCCGGACGTCGCGGAGTTGCATGCGCTGCTTACCGCCCTCGAGGGCCTCGCGCGCGAGTTCCGCGCGACGTGGATGAGCGCGCACTAGCCGATTCGCATTGCGCGCCGAAAAGGCCCATACGGGATTCGAACCCGTGCCGCCGCCGTGAGAGGGCGGTGTCCTAGGCCACTAGACGAATGGGCCGTCTAAGCGCGCGCAGTGTACTCGAACCGCCCTCACCGGGACCGCGCGAGGCACACGTCGCCGAGGTCGAGCCCGTACACCGGCTGGTAGATCACGCACCCGACGCGCGCCGACACGAACACGCGCGCGTTCAACACCGCGTAGGCGGCGAGCGGCGCGCTCGTTCGCGCCACCTCGAGCCCGATTCGCGCATACGCGCGCTCGCGCGACTCGCCCACGAGCCGCTGCGCCGCATCGATCTGGGCGTCGAACCGGTGGTCGGAGAAGTACGCGAGGTTGGTGTTGCCGACCGACTGGATCGCGCGGCCGTCGAGCAGCTTCTCGACCAACCCGTAGGGATCGCCGTAGTCGGGCTGCGTGATGATGTCCGCGAGGTCGAAGCGCGTCCCGCGCACCGACGCGAGCGTCGACTGGCCGGCGCCGAGCGTCGTGTCGACCTCGACGTGGAGGCCGATCTTCTTGAGCGACGCCGCGACGGCCAGCGCGCGGTTCTGGCAGTCGAGCGAACGGCACGCGAGGAACACCGCCTTCCCCCCGCGCAGGTGCCCGCGCGCCAGGCGCCGCGCCTCGGCGAGGTTCGGGCCGCCGAGCGGATAGATGTGCCGCGGCTCGTAGCCGGGAAAGCCGGGCGGCAGGTACTCGTCCGTCGGGATCGCGCCGCCCGCGCCGAACTGTTGCGCGAGCTCGGGCCGGTCGAGCGCAAAGTTGACCGCGCGGCGGAGTTGCGGGTTGTCCTTGAAGATGCCGCGCGACGTGTTCAGCGCGAGGTACGCGACCGTCGTCGACCGCACGACGTGGAAGCGCATGCCGTCCGCCTTCAGCTTCGTCTGCAAGAGCTGCAGCGCCGACGGATCGACGACGCCGTAGTCGACCTCCCCACGCTCGAGCTCGAGCAGGATCTGCGAGGGGAATGCCCCGAACCGGTACAGGATCGCGTCGACCCGTCCCGGCCGCGCACCGTGGTAGTAGGGGTTCCGGCGGAGCAGCAGCGAACGGCCCGGCTGGTAGCTCGCGACGGCGTACGGGCCGGCCGACGGAAGGTCGTCGGTCTGCCGGTCGGGCGTCGACGGTGGGACGGCGCAGAAGTACGGAAGCGCCAGCCGCTGGGGAAAGTCCGGAGCCGGCGTGTTCAGGCGCACGACGAGCGAGCGGCCCGCCACCCACCACGACCGGACCCCGCGGAGGTACGCGGAGGCGGGCGACGCAAGCGCCGGCGCGGCGGCGCGTTGGAACGCACGCGCGAAGGACGCGGCAGTCACAGGTGCGCCGTTCGAGAAGCGCCATCCCTTGCGCACGGTGAACGTGTAGGTGAGCCGGTCGGCCGAGACGCGCGGCAGCGCCGTCGCCACTTCGGGCTCGAGCCGCGTCCCGCGGTACCCCGCCCGCGGCGGATAGTCGACCAGCTTCGCGCACGTCGCGTACTCGAGCTCCCACGCGTCGTCGCCCTGTGCGAGCGCCGGGTCGAGCGACGCGAAGTCCGTCGTCTGCGCGACGACGAGCGTGTGCGCCGGCGGGTTCGCCGCGGCGCGTCCCGACGCGAGCACGATCCCAATGAAGACGAGGACGAGCACGAGCACGACCGCGAACGCGCTCAGCTGCACGATCAGCCACGCGCGCTGCCGTTGGAGCCGCGGTGATCGGCGTCGCGTCCCCTCCGGCTCCTCGGCCACGGCGGCCCGCCCCGGCGCTCAGGCGCCGAGCTCGTGCAGGAGCGGTGCGGTGTCGAGTGGATCGAACCCGAGCCGTGCGGCGATCTCCTCGCTCAACGGCTTCGTT
>DASRFA010000004.1:0-4965 GCA_035651755.1 Binatia bacterium
CCCCCGCCGTAGCCACGACCGGCCGGGCGAACGCGCGCTCACCCGAACCCTCCAGCCGGTGGCCGCGCGCGCGGCTCGCCGCGCGACGCTAGGGGAGCAGCCGAACAGCTGCCGGCGACGTGCCTGCGACGGCGGACGGCCGCCGGCGGCGGCCGGGAGCCGTCGCGCGGGCGGACGCGCGCCGATGATTGCCCGCGCACCGACGCGCAGCTTCGCGCCCGTGCCGTTCGGGACCTTGCAATTGGTTGGACCATTGGATAATTGAGCGGGATGCCCCACGTGCTTCCGTTCCGGCCGCCGGAGCGGCGTCGGCTGCATCAGGACGTCGCGGAGCAGCTTCGCGACGCGATCCTCGACGGGCGCTACGCGGCGGGAGTGCGCCTGCCGCCCGAGCGCGAGCTCGCGGCGGAGTTCCAGGTGAACCGCACGTCGGTGCGCGAGGCGATCAAGGTCCTCGAGGGTCTCGGCCTCGTGCGCGTGCGCCAGGGCGACGGCGCGATCGTGCAGCCGCTCGCGGACGCCTCGTTGAGCGTGCTCCCGGCGATGGTCCTCCACGGCGATCGCCTCGACGCCGATCTCCTCGCCGAGCTGGGCGAGGTCATGATGCCGCTCCTCCTCGAGATGGGGCGGCTCGCGATCGAGCGCCACGAGCCGCGGCAGGTGAGCGAGCTCCGCCGCCTGCGCGACGTCGTCGCCGACGACTCGCTCCAGCGCGAGGAGCGCGCGGCCGGGCTGCGCGACATCCTCGTCCTCCTCTCCGACATGACCGGCAACCGCGTGTGGCAGATGCTCGCGCGGAAGACCCGATCGTTCCTGGCCGCGGACGCGCTGCGCGAGACGCGCTCGCGCCTTCGCGTCGAGCCCGGCCGGCTCGTGCCGGCGATCGACGATTGCCTCGCGGCGCTCGCCGCGGGCCGGCGCGCGGACGCCGTCCTCGCGCTCCATCACGTCATCCAGCGCGTCGGCGAGCACATGCTCCAGGCGCGGCTCGCGCAGCCCGCGTCCGCCCGTCGGGCGGCGCGCCACCGGAGGAATCCATGAGCGACTTCCGCCTCGAAACGACCACGCAGGAGCCCGGCCTCGAGACCGCGATGAAGGTCGTCTACCAGTGGGACTACGACCCGCAGGTGGAAGAGCTGCGGCGCCTGTACGTGAAGGCCGCCGAGGCGCAGTGGATCTCCGAGCGCGACGTCGACTGGGACCGCGACATCGACCTCGAGCTCTTCGCGACGACGCCGCTCGGCTCGCCGCTTCCGATCGAGAAGACCTCGTACTGGAAGTCGCTCACCGCCGAGCAGGTGCAGGAGGTCACGCGCAAGACCGCCGCCTTCCGCCTCTCGAACTTCCTGCACGGCGAGCAGGGCGCGCTGATGGTCGCGTCGCAGCTCGTGAACGCCGTCCCGCACACCGACGCCAAGTTCTACGCGGCCACCCAGACGATGGACGAGGCGCGCCACGTCGAGGTGTTCGCGCGCTACATCCAGAAGCTCGACGAGATCCGGCCGATCGCGCCGCCGCTGAAGGCGGTGCTCGACGAGACGCTAAAGACCGACGACTGGCTGAAGAAGCTCGTCGGCATGCAGATCGTCGTCGAGGGGCTCGCGCTCTACAGCTTCCGCGAAATGCGGAACCTGACGGAGGAGCCCCTCCTGAAGGAGCTGCTCACGTACGTCGCGCGCGACGAGTCGCGCCATCACGCCTACGGCGTCCAGTACGTCGACCGCTGCGTCCCGTGCCTCGCCGACTCCGAGCGCGCCGAGCTCGAGGACTTCGCGCTCGAGGCGGCGCGCACGCTGATCGACAACAAGAACCGCCAGGCGCTCTTCGGCGAGGTCCTGAAGGTGTGGGGCGAGGCGGGGATCGACCCGGTCGCGCTCTTCACGTGCATGCAGAACGAGATGCCGGAGATCGCGGGCGAGAGGCAGCGCGGCCGCCGCCTCGGCCCGGTGCAGGGCTTCGTCATCCCGACGCTCAAGCGCTGCGGCCTCCTCTCGGAGCGCGTCGCGCGCCACTACCACGAGTTCCTGAAGGAGAACCTCGGCGGCGAGCTGATCGGCGAGGACGTCGACGAGTTCCTGCGCCTGGTGCCCGAACTGCCCGAGGACACCGCCGCCTGGGTGCTCGGCGAGATTCGGTAGCACTCGGGCAGCCGCCGCCCGCGACGGGCCGCATTCGACGGCCGGCGCGAAATTCCATATCTCGACCGTCGTGTGCGGGATCGCGGGCGTCCTGCGGCGGCAGGGCGAGGGGGACGATCGCGACGTCGTGGCGGCCATGCTGGGCTGCCTCGCGCGGCGCGGTCCGGACGGGGAGGGGCTCGTCGCCGACGGGCCTCTCACGCTCGGCCACCGCCGGCTCGCCGTGCTCGATCTCAGCGACGCCGGCGCGCAGCCGATGCGGCATCCGAACGGCCGCCTCCTCCTGAGCTTCAACGGCGAGGTCTACAACTTCGAGGAGCTGCGTCGCGACCTCGGCCTCCGCCCCGAGGACCTCCGATCGCACACCGACACGGAGATCATTCTCCACGCCTGGGAGCGCTGGGGACCGGCCGCGCTCGATCGCATGGTCGGGCAGTGGGCGATCGCGGTGTGGGATCGCGCGGAGCGCCGCCTCTGGCTCGCGCGCGATCGCTTCGGCGAGAAGCCGCTCTTCTACCACGACTCCCGGCAGGCGCTCGTGTTCGCGTCGAGCCTCGCCGCCGTCCTGAAGCCGCCGTGGGTCGCGCGCGAGCTCGACCGGTCGGCGCTCGTCGAGTACTTGACGCTGCGCTACGTCGTCGCGCCGCGGACGGTCGCGGCCGGCTGCCGGAAGGTGCGGCCGGGGCACCTCGTCGTCGCGGACGACTCGGGCGCCGAGGAGCGGCGCTGGTACGAGCCGCGCTTCCGGGCCCTCCGGCGCGCCGACTCGTCGCGCGCGCGTGCGGAGATCACCGAGGAGTTCGGGAGCCTGCTCGTCCAGGCATCGACGCGCTGCCTCGTGAGCGACGTCCCGGTCGGCCTGCTGTTGAGCGACGGGATCGACAGCAACGGCATCCGCTCCGCGCTCGCGGCCGCCGGCCGCGACGTGCCGACGTTCACCTACACGATGACCGACGAGGGCGGAGGGCTCGCGCCGTCGGCGTCGCAGAACGGCGCGCCGCGTGCGCCGGCGTGGGATGTGCTCGTGACGCCCGCGCACCGGATCGACGCGATGGTGCCGGCGTTCGCGTCGTTCACCGAGCCGGTCGGCGACGGCGCCTCGCTCGCGACCTGGCTCGTCATCCGCGGAGCGCGCGAGAAGGCCGAGGTGTTCCTCTGCGGCCACGGCGGCGACGAGGTGCTCGGCGGCTATCGCCTGAGCCAGGACCGCTTCCGGCTCGCGGCCATGAGCCGGGCCGCCTGGCTTCCGACCTGGTCGCTCAAGCTCCTCGTCGACAACAAGATGTTCGGGGCCGAGACGCCGGCCGAGCGGCAGAAGGCTCTCCGCCGCGCTTCCCGAGCCGCCGCGCCCGCGGCCGCGCGCTACCTGATCCACCGTCCGCTTCCGGTCGAGGACGTGCGCGCGCTCACCGGCGACCGCGACCTCGCCGAGCCGTACTTGACGACGATCGACCGGCTCTACGGCGATTGCGCCTCGGACGCGACCGACGTCGACCGCATCCAGGAGGTGCTTCTCCGCACGTTCCTCACCGAGAACATCCTCTCCTTCGCCGACTCGGCGGCGATGGACTCGTCGGCGGAGCTCCGCCTCCCGTACCTCGACCGCGACCTGGTCGACTTCGTGCTGTCGCTCCACCCGTCGGCGCGCGTGAGCCCGTGGCCCGGCCGCGCGAACACGAAGCTCGTCCTTCGGTGGTGGGCGCGCGGCAAGGTCCCGCACGAGGTCGTCGACCGCCGCAAGCACGGCTTCAACTACGGCTCCCTCCGCGAGCTCCTCGACGGCGACGGCCGCACGCTGCGCGCCCGCCTCCTCGACTGCTCCGCCGTCCGCTCCGCCCTGCCGGGGATCGAGCCCTGGCTGTCGCAGCCCACCGAGTTCTTCCGCGGCCCGCGCGAGAAGACGCTCTGGTCGCTGCTCGCGCTCGCCGCGTGGTCGGAGCCCGCGGGCGTCGGGAGCTAGGCTCTCGCCGAACGACGCACTCGCCAGCGCACGCGCAGCACCTCGTCGCGCCGCGTGCGTCCGATCGCGCGACGCGAGGTTTTTTACCGCGTGCCGGTGTGGCATGGATCGCGACGTGGAGGAGACCGCCGCCACACCACTGGCAGACGAGCGCCTGTCGCTCGACGAGCTGCGCGAGGCGTGGCCTCTGCTCGACCGCCAGGACCGCATCGAGGGATTCCTCATCCTCGATCGGCCGGTCGCGGAGGACTTCTTCTTCACGCTGAGCTCGCGCGACCAGGCCGAGATCCTCGCCGACATGCCGGCCGTCCAGCGGCGATCGTGGCTCCGGCTCATGGCGCCCGACGACGTCGTCGACCTGATCCAGGAGACGCCGGAGGAGGAGCGCGAGGCGCTCCTGGCGCTGCTGGACGCGACGACGCGTCACGAGGTGCTCGCGCTGCTCGCGTACGCCGAGGACCGCGCGGGCGGCCTCATGAGCCCGCGCTACGCGCGGGTCCGCCCGGACATGACGGTCGACGAGGCGATCACCTACCTCCGGCGCCAGGCGCGCGAGAACCTCGAGACGATCTACTACGCCTACGTCCTCGACGCGGCCCAGCACATCCTCGGCGTCGTCTCCTTCCGGGAGCTGTTCACGGCGCGCCCGGAGCAGCGCGTGCGCGACATCATGGAGCTGGACGTCGTCACCGTGCCCGAGGACATGGACCAGGAGAGCGTGAGCCAGCTCTTCGCGCGCCACGATCTCGCCGTGATCCCGGTCGTCGACGACGAGGGCCGGATGAAGGGCATCGTGACGGTCGACGACATCGTCGACGTCGTCCAGGAGGAGGCGACCGAGGACATCCAGAAGATCGGCGGCACCGA
>DASRFA010000005.1:0-3730 GCA_035651755.1 Binatia bacterium
TGGTCGAGGTACGCGAACCCGCGCCCGCGGCGCTGCCGCCGGTACCCGGGCTCGTTGCAGTCGACGCGACGGAGGCGCGGCACGGCCGGGGGATTCCCACCGCGCGCGCCGGTCAATCGCGCGGCGGGCGCGCCTGCTCGACGAGGGCGCGGACCGTCAGCGCATTCGCCGGCGCGAAGCCCTCCCAGTCGTTGTTGAAGTACGCGAAGACCTCATGCGTTCTGGCCCACGCGGCAATCCGGCCCGCCCAGTCCTCGAGCTCCGACCTCGAGTAGTTCCCGCGCCGGCCGCGCGACCCGTGGTGGAGGCGCAGGTACCTGAAGTCGGCGGTCTGGGCGTCGGTCTGGAAGTCGCGGATCTCCGGGCGGTCGGCGACGACGAGCGCGACGCCGCGCGCGCGCAGCATCGCCATCACGTCGTCGGCGAACCAGCTCGCGTGGCGGAACTCGAATGCGTGCCGAAGCCCGGACGGGAGCGCGTCGAGGGCGGACGCGAGCCGGTCGTCGTCCCGGTGGAAGTTCGGCGGAAGCTGCCACAGCAACGGGCCGAGCTTCGCGGCAGCAGCGAGCGGCTCGACGCGCTCGAGCAGGCGCGGAAGGTGCCGGTCGACGTCGACGAGCCGCTTGATGTGCGTGACGTACCGGCTGACCTTGGTCGCGAACAGGAACCCGGACGGCGCCTCCTCCGCCCAGCGTGCGACGACGTCCCGGCGCGGGAGCCGGTAGAAGGTCGTGTTGAGCTCGACGGTGTCGAATCGTTCGGCGTACGTCTGCAGCCACGCACGGGCGGGCAGCTTCGGTGGATAGAACACGCCGTTTCGCCAGTGCGAATAGTTCCAGCCCGAGCAGCCAACCCATACGCGCTTCGGCATCGCACTCGGTCGTTCCCCTCCGCAACGTGGAGTAACGACGGCGGAACCGGGTAGCACCTGGTGCCCTCACGAGAGAAGGGAGCGAACATGGCGAGCAGACGCCAGGTGCAGGCGGCGAGGCAGAACGTCAAGAAGGCCCAGAGCGCCGCCCGGAGCAAGCGGACGATCGCGAACCTGCCGAAGAGCACGCGTCGCGCGCTCGGGCAGCAGGCAGCGAAGGGCCGGAGCCGCGGGGGCGCCGCGGGCCACGCGCTCGAGGACCGCAACCGCGAGCAGCTGTACGAGCTCGCGAAGCGCCGCAACATCGCGGGACGCTCGAAGATGGGGAAGTGGGACCTCATCCGCGCGCTCCGCGGCTGAGCCGGTAGGGGTGTTTCGGGCCGGCGGGCGCGCGGTAGGCCCCAACGATGTCCAGCAGCGCGATCCGGCGCCGCAGCGTTCATGCCGCGGCGGGCCCGCGGCGGGAGGCTCGGGATGCCCGCCGCGCGCTCGTCACGCTCTGGTGCGCGTGGCTCGTTCTGATGACGGGCACGAACCTCGCGACACCGCTGTACGCCGTCTACGCGAAGCGGTTCGGGTTCTCGAGCCTTCTTCTCACCGTGATCTTCGCCGTGTACGCGATCGTCCTCGTCCCGTCCCTCATCCTCTTCGGCCGGTTGTCCGACCGGTTCGGCCGCCGAGTGGTGATCCTGCTCGGGCTCGGCGCATCCGTCGGCGGCCTCGTCCTGTTCGCCTACGCGTCGTCGACGGCGTGGTTGTTCGGAGCGCGGGCGCTCCAGGGGCTCGCGGTGGGGATGATCAGCGGCGCGGCGACTGCGGCGCTCGTCGAGCTGGACGTCTGCGGCGACGAGCGCCGGCCGGCGATGCTCGCCGGGCTCGCGCAAGCGGGAGGCAGCGGGCTCGGGCCGCTCGTCGCCGGCGCGCTCGCCGAGTGGGCGCCCGATCCACTGCGCCTGTCGTTCCTGGCGCTGCTCGCTTGCACGCTCGTCGCGGCCGCGCTCGTGTTCGCGCTCGTTCCGCGGGAAGCCTCCGGAGACCACGAGCCGTGGCGGATCCAGCTTCCGCGCGTCCCAGCGGAGATCCGCGGCGATTTCGCCCGCGTCGGTCTCGCTGCGGGCACCGTCTGGGGCGCTCTCGCGCTGTCGCTGTCGATCGTGCCGTCGTACGTGGAGCACATCCTGGCGACGCACGACCTCGCGTTGATCGGCGCGCTCGGCGCGCTCGCACTCGGATCGTCGTGCATCGCGCAGCTGGCGGCACGACGGCTCGCTCCGCCGGGCCGGCGCGTGCAGGCCGGCGGGCTCACGATCCTGACGGTCGGCATGCTCGCGCTCGCCGCCGCAGGGCCGCTGCACTCGCTCGCAGTCCTGCTCGCCGGCGCCGTCTGTACCGGCGCGGGGCACGGGTTCGCGTTCGTGTTCGCCCAGTACGAGCTGAACATGATCGCGCCGAGCGAGCGGCGCGGGGAGGTCACGGCCGCGTTCGTGTCCTGCATCTACGTCGTCGTTGCGACCGCGGTGATCGGCGCCGGGCTCCTCGACCTCGTCCTGTCGCTGAACGCCGCCGTCTCGGCCGTTGCCGTGGGGCTCGGCGCTGTCGCCACGGCGACGGCCGCGTGGGAGCTGCGCGCGGCACGGTCCACGTAGGCTCGGCGGTGTGGGCGACCTTCGCGACCTGCTCGCCGTCACCGGCGAGCTCGCCGGCGACTTCCTCGAATCGCTCGACGAGCGGCCGGTGCTGCCGGAGGTCGACGTCGACGGATTGCGGCGTGCGCTCTCCGGCCGGCTTCCGGACGGCCCGAGCGACCCACGCGACGTCATCACCGAGCTGGCGCGGAACGCGGAGCCGGGAATCGCCGGGATGCCCGCCGGCCGCTACTTCGGCTTCGTCATCGGCGGCGCGGTGCCGGCGGCGCTCGCCGCCGACTGGCTGACGTCCGCATGGGACCAGAACGCGGGGCTCTTCGCGCCGACGCCGGCGGCGGCGATCGTCGAGGAGGTCGCCGGCGAATGGCTCCGCGAGCTGCTCGGGCTGCCGGAGGGCGTGAGCTTCGGGCTCGTCACGGGCTGCCAGATGGCGCATGTCACTTGTCTCGCCGCCGCGCGGCATCACGTCCTCGCCGAGCGCGGGTGGGACGTCGAGGCGAAGGGGCTGTTCGGCGCGCCCGCGATTCGCGTGGTCGTCGGCGCGCGGCGGCATGCGACGATCGACCGCGCGCTCCGCTTCCTCGGGCTCGGAGCGCCGTCGACGTTGGTGCCGGCCGACGACCAGGGCCGCATGGTCCCGGACGCGCTCGTGCAAGCGCTCGCGGACGGCGGCGACGGTCCGACGATCGTGTGCGTGCAGGCGGGCGAGGTCAACACGGGCGCGTTCGACGCGATCGACGCGGCGGCCGACGCCGCGGCGGCGCACGGCGCCTGGCTCCACGTGGACGGCGCCTTCGGCCTGTGGGCGTCGGTCTCTCCGGCATACCGCGGGCTCGTCGCCGGCGTCGAGCGTGCCGACTCGTGGGCGACCGACATGCACAAGTGGGGGTGTACGAAGGCGCCTAATCATCCTACGATGCGAGCATGTCAGCCACGAACGCTATCGGCATCTACGTCCGCGTCAGTAGGAAGGGCGACCGCGAGGACGCCCGCTTCCACTCGCCGCGGGAGCAGCGCGAGCGCGCCTCGGCGCTCGCCGTCGCGCGGGGCTACGTCCCCGGCCCGGTCTTCGAGGACATAGACGTCAGCGGCGCAAAGCCGCCCGACGAGCGGCCCGCCATGACCGCCCTGCTCGGGGCCGTCGAGCGCGGGGAGCTCGCGGGCATCGCGGCCTTCTCGTTGGACCGGCTCTCGCGCGAGCCGTCGCACGGCG
>DASRFA010000006.1:0-25620 GCA_035651755.1 Binatia bacterium
GCCCGGCTCCTTGACGCCGTTGCCGCAGCAGGACGAGCCGGGCGCGTTGCACGTGTTCCCGCACCGCTGCGGCAGCGACGACGGGCAGCACTGCAGGTCGCCGACGCAGACCGAGCCGGGGGAGCAGTAGCCCCGTTCGCCTTCGCAGCAGTCCGAGCCGGTCGGAGCACAGCCGCCCTCGCACGCGAACGTGCCGTCGGGACAGCCGCCGTGGCAGCCGCTCGTATCGAACGTGCAGAACCCGCTGCACGCGAGCGCGCCGGAGCCCTGTCCGACGCTCGCGCACGACGCGCCACCGAGGTCCGCGCCGTCGCAGGCCTCCGAGCCTTGCCGGACGCCGTCGCCGCAGCAGGCGTCGCCCGCGGGGATGCATCCGTCGCCGCAGCGTTTCTCGCCCGCAGAGCAGCAGACGCCGGCCGCCGCGCAGGCGGTGCCGCAAGCGGCCGTCTCGATCCTGCAGAACAGGCAAGTGAGCTGCCCGGGTCCGAGGTCGAAGTCGGCACACGTCTTCCCCTTGAAGTCGTTGCCGTCGCAGTCCTCGAAGTCGCTTGCGTGACCGTCGCCGCAGCCGACATCGGGGCACGTGGTCGAGGCGATCTCGCAAGCGCTGTTGCACGTCTGGGTTGCGATCTGCCCGAACGGGCAGATCGAAGGACGGCTGAAACTCTGTCCCTCGCAGTCCTCGTCGTCGTCGAGCTGTCCGTTTCCGCAGGTGTCGAGCTTGAACCTGGGGGGACCTTCCGGAGTGATGGGTTTTCCGTCCGGACCGACGAGCCGAACGCGGTTGTCCACGCTCTTCACGACGGCATCGCTGAAGAACAGCTCGACCACGATCTGCTCGATCGAGTAGCCGGCATCGACGAGGTACAGGAGAGCGATCACGATGGCGACGCCGTTGTTGTGCGTGACCTCGACGATCTTCTCGAGGAATTTGTCCAGGGAGACCGCGTCGGATTGCGTCGAGCCGGCTTGCGAGGAAGCGGCCGCATCCGTGAAGACGTCGACGGCCGGCCCGGCCGGCGGCTCGGTCGCGGCGGAGCGCGCGACGATCTCGCCGGATGATCTCAATCGAGCGGTGAGCGCGGCCCGGATGATCTGCTCGATCGAGTAGCCGCGCGCGAGCGCGAGCGCCACGGCGTCGAAGCCGCCCGGATCGCCGAGCTGCGCCATGACGGCCTCGGCGACCGCCGCGGGCGAGGCCTGCGTGTGCGGCTGGAAGAACGATGCCGGCAGCGAAACGTCCGCGATCAGCGTCCATTGGCTTCCGCAGGCGCCGGCGCCCGACGCGACGCATGCGTCCGCACCGAGGCAGCGCAGCGCGATCGGGTCGGCCGCGTCGCTCGTCGGCTCGCACCAGACGAACTTCGGGTCGCCACCGCCCGGGAAGAACACGTTGCCGGTGACGGTGCCGTCCTCGTTGCGGGTGATCGCCCAGCGCTGATCGCCGACGTCCTTGCTGACGAGCGCGAGCGCGCCGTTCGGCGTCACCTGGAGGCCGGAGGCGGACGACCCGGCCGCGGCGCTTTCGGTCGCATGCTGCTGCGCACTGGCAACCGTGCCGATCGGCGTCATCGGCGTGACCATCGCGGGCACGGCGAGCGTTTGCGCGGCGTCGCTGCTCGTGCCGAAGAAGCTCAGCGGAAGCGTTACGTCTGCGATGAAGAGCCACTCATCGGGCTGGCACGGCCCGAGCGGGCAAGCGTCCGCGCCCGAGCACGAGAGCATCACGTTGCCGTCGCTCTCGCCGGTCTGCGAGCAGAACACGAACTGCGGCGCGCCGCCGCCCGGGAAGAAGACGTTTCCCGTCACCGTATGATCCGGGTTCCGGCTGATCGCCCAGCGCTGCCCGCCGACGTCCTTGCTCACCAGCGCGCGCTTGCCGTCGGGGGTTCCCTGCGTCCCGGACTGCGCCCCCGCCGGCGCCGGCGCCGCCAGCGTCAAGCCCCAAGCCAGCGCGCACGCCAGCAGTCCCAGATTTCGGGTCCCCACGCCGCTCCGCGGCGTCGTTCGTCGACCTGCCATAGTGGGCTAAAGGGTAAAGAGATCGCAGCCGTAGGCACGTGAGGGATCCTTGAGGATTTCGTGAGGGAAGGCCGCACCGGGCATCGCGCGCCTGCCATGGCGGACTCGAATCGCACCGCCGGCGTCTGGACGTTCGGCGACCTCGTCCTCGACGCGGGCCGCCGCGAGCTCCTGCGCTGCGGCCGCCCGCTCGCGATCGAGCCGAAGGTCTTCGACCTCCTCGCCTACCTCGTCCGGTTCCGCCATCGCGTCGTCGGGCGCGACGAGCTCCTCGACGCCCTCTGGCCCGGCGAGCACGTCAGTGACGACGCGCTCAGCTACTCCGTCAAGGCGGCGCGCAGAGCGGTCGGCGACACCGGCGCCCGGCAGCGCACGATCGCGACCGTCCGGCGCCGCGGCTTCCGCTTCGTCGCGGACGCGGTCGAGCCGCCCGCGCGGAACGACGCCGCCGCCGTGTTTCCCGCCGTCGCGACCGCTTCTCCGGGCGGCGCCCGGACCGGCTTCTTCGTCGGCCGTGAGCCGGTCGTTGCGCGCCTCGCCGGAGCGCTGTCGGCGGCGCGTGCCGGACGCGGCCGGATCGCGCTCCTCGCCGGCGAGCCCGGGATCGGAAAGACGCGCACCGCCGAGGAGCTCGCGCGCATCGCGCGCGAGCAGGGCTGCGACGTCTTCGTCGGCCGCTGCCACGAGAGCGCCGGCGCGCCGCCGTTCGAGCCGTGGGTGCAGATCCTGCGCGGCTACGTGGAGAGCCGACATCGCGCCGACGTCCTCACCACGATCGGAAGCGCCTCCTTCGACCTGGTGGCCCTCGTCCCCGAGCTGTCGGGCGCCGGCGGGTCGCCCTCCGCGGAAGCGGGAAGCGATCGCGAGGACGCGCGCTTCCGGCTGTTCGCCACGGCCTCGGCGTTTCTGCGCGCCGCCGCCGGCCGATGCCCGCTCCTGCTCGTTCTCGACGATCTCCACTGGGCCGACGCGCCGTCGCTTCTCCTCCTCTCCTTCGTCGCCCGCCACGTCGCGGGAGCGCGGCTCCTGCTCGTCGGCACCTTTCGCGACACCGACGTCGGCGGCGATCATCCCCTCGCGACGTGCATTGCGGAGATCGCCCGGCTCGACGGCGCCGATCGCATCGACCTGCACGGCTTGACGCCCGACGACCTGGCGCGCTTCCTCGAGGCGACGACCGGTTCCTCGCCTCCCGCCGCGCTCGTGCGCGCCATCCACGAGCAGACCGGCGGCAACCCCTTCTTCGCGACCGAGGCGGTGCGCCTGCTTCTGGCGGAGGGAGGCGAGCTCGGGGACACCCGCGTGCCGGTGCCGCGCACCGTGCGCGAGGCGATCGCAGCTCGCATCGAGAAGCTCTCGTCGGGGGCGCGCCGCCTCCTGTGCGCGGCGGCGGTCGTCGGCCGCGAGTTCGACGTCGACGTCCTGGCGCGCGTCCGCGACGGCGGCCGGCCGCGGCCGCGCGGCGACGTGCAGAGCGGCCTCTGCGAGGCGGAGTCGGCGCGCCTCATCGAGGCGCGCGAGTCGCCGGGCGGGTTCCGCTTCGCGCACGCACTCGTGCGCGAGACGCTCTACGCGTCGCTCGCCGCGGAGGAGCGGTCGCGCCTGCACGCCGCCGTCGGCAGGGCGATGGCGGCGGCGCACGGGCCCGACCGCGGTCCGGAGCTCGCGGCGCTCGCGCATCACTTCGCCGGCTCGACGTCGCCCGGAGACCGCCGGCGCGCGCTCGAGTATGCGATCGCGGCCGGCGACCGCGCGGCTCGCATGCTCGCCTACGAGGAAGCGGCGGGACACTACGGGCGCGCGGTCGACCTCCTCGAGCACGGGCGCGCCGCGCTGCGCGGCCGCCAGTCGCGGCGCGACGCGATCGACGAGCTGCGCTTCCGGCTGGGCGAGAACCTCTGGAAGTCGGGCGAGTTCGACCAGGCGAAGGACGCGTTCCGCAGGGCCGCCGAGAGCGCGCGCGAGGCGCGCTCCGCGACGCGGCTGGCGCGTGCCGCGCTCGGCTTCGGCGGGGGCTTCCGCGGCTTCGATTTCGGCGTGGTCGATCCCGAGCTGATCGGCCTCCTCGAGGAGGCGTCGCTCGCGCTGCCGCCGCGCGCGAGCGGGCTCCGCGCGCGCGTCCTCGCACGGCTCGCGGTCGCGCTCTACAGCGTGCCGGGCTCGCTCGGCCGCCGCCAGAAGCTCGGCTCGGAAGCGGTGCGGATGGCGGAGCGAAGCGGCGACACGGCGTCGCAGCTCGCGGCGCTCTACGGCCGCCACTGGACGCTGTGGGGACCCGACACGCTGCGAGAGCGTCTAGCGACGGCACGCGCGATGCTCCGGCTCGCCGTTCGGACCGGCGACCGCGAGAGCGCGCTGCACGCGCATCGCTTCCACCTGATCGACTCGCTCGAGCTCGGCGCGATCGACGACGTCGACTCGCACCTGGCCGACTTCGTCCGCCTCGCGGACGACCTCCGGCAGCCGTACTACCACTGGTTCGCGGCGCAGATGCGCTCGATGCGGGCGCTCGTCGACGGGCGCGTCGCGGACGCCGACCGCCTCGCCGAGGAAGCCCTCGCGGCCGGGCGGACGGCGCGCAGCCGGAACGTCGAGCCCGTGTACTGGACGCAGATGCTCTGGATCCGGCGCGAGCAGGGCCGGCTCGACGAGGTCGAGCCGGTCTTCCGCATGGGCGTCGAGCACTTCCCGGCGCTGCCGGCCTGGCGCTGCGCACTCGCCCTCGTGCAGTCCGAGCTCGGCCGCACGGCGGAGGCGGCGCTCCACCTCGACGTGCTCTCGGTCGACGACTTCGCGACCGTGCCGCGGAACGCGTTCTGGATGGCGTCGATGATCGGGATCGCGGACGTCGCCGCAGACCTGCGCGACGCGGACCGCGCCGCGGTCGCGTACCGCCTCCTCGCGCCGCATGCGGGTCGCGTCGTGGAGGCTTCCGTCGGCGCTTCGTGCCTCGGCTCCGTGGACCGCGCGCTCGGACGCATGGCGGGCCTCCTCGGAAGGCGCGGGGAAGCCGCTCGGCACTTCGCGGACGCGCTCGCGATCGAGCGCCGCCTCGCGGCACCGCTCCTCGTCGCGCGCACCGAGCGGGCGCGCGCGGCCGCGCTCGAAGGCGGTCGGCGAGAGAGCGCCGGGCGCCGTGCGCGTCACCGCGCGCGGCGCCCGGGTCGTTCGGCCGCCTGCTGACGGCCGTCTGCTGGGGTGGCCCGTCCGCTACGGCGCCGGGTTCACGCAGTGCTCGCCGTCGGCGTTCGTGAAGCAGCAGCGCCCTTCGTCCACGCCGCCCCAGCACCACTGCGGTGCCGGCGTGCGATCGACCTTCGCGAAGCCCGGGCGGATGCCGAGGTCGACGAGCGCGGCTTCCAGGCACTCCTCGGTGATGACGGACCCGCCGCCCAGGAGGAGCGCGACCGACTCGACGCAGAACGCGCCGGTGGAGGCGCAGACCGGCGTCGTGATGCCGAGCGCGGCGAGCTCTCCGACGGACAATCCCAAGCACTCCGCGAGCGCCTGCTGGCGCATGAACTCGGTCATGTCGACGGGGTCCTGGTTGAGCGAGTCCTGCTTCCAGACGTCGAAGAGGTCGCCCGCGTCGAGCACCGGGATGTCGATCCCGTAGGTCTCGTCGAGACCGCGGATGATCTCGTTCGCCATGATCGCGTGGCCGAGCTGGTTCGGGTGCACGCCGTCCAGGCTGATCATGCCGCAGCCGGCGTCGTCGCCGGCGTTGAAGCCGAGGAGCGCGGGGTCGCGGTCGATCGTGCGGGTCGCGAAGGTCGGCCGCGCGCGGCAGAGCGTCTTGCCGTTCGCGGGGTCGACGATCGGCACTCCGTCGTCGGCGAGGCGATCGAACGCCTCGGTCGCATCGACGAAGGCGTAGCCGTTCAGCTCCGCGAGGTCGCGCAGGTGGGCGTTCGCCTCGTCGATGCGCGCGGTCATGAAGGCCTCTTCGTTCGCGTCCAGCACCTGGCCGGCGGCAGTCACCTCGCCGTCGCGCTTCCAGAAGGCGCGCAGGCCCGCGGGGCTCGAGGTCTGCCGAGACAGGTACGCGATGCGGGCGAGCGGCGGCACGCCGAACACGACCCCGCCGCGCACGCTGTCGATCCGGCGGAGACGCCGGAAGACCTCGCTCGAGTCGCGGAGGAAGCGGTCCATCTCCACGCAGTCGCGCGCCTTCGTGTGGACGGCGCACGAGAGGAAGTGGTTCGCCGCCGCCGACGCGAAGACGAAGGTCGGCTTCTGCTCCTCCAGGATCTCGATCGGCGTCTGGGTCCCGCACGCGAGCCCGAGCTGAACCTCCGGCCAGGGCTTCGGGCCGCCCTTCCGGCAGTGGCAGCTCGCGAGGTCGGGCGTCTCCTCGCCCGAGTTGTACGCGACCTCGGGCGAGCTCACCGGGAAGAAGGTGACGGGCTGGAGGCCGGACTGCGTCTCGTCGAGGCACTGGCCCGAGGTGCGGAGCACGTTGGTGTAGTCCATCCCGGAGATGCCGGTGTGCATGGGCGTCGGCGTCGATCCGCCGAGCGCGATGCCGTCGTCCGACAAGACCCCGACGATCTCGTCCTGCTGGAGCTCGAGAACCGGGATCTCGCTGCCGTCGACCAGGTGCGCGAGGTCGAAGATCTCGTTCGGCGCCGGGCCGTACTTCGGCTCGAGGAAGGTCTTGATCGCGTCCTCGGGGCCGGGGCCGGCCTTGATCAGGTTCTGCGACATCGTCGTGCCGCCCATCTGCGCCACCACGACGTGCGGATACGCCCACATCTGCGCCGCCGGCTTGACGGCGATGCCGTAGACGCCCTGCGACAGCGAGTCGCCGATCGCGCCCGGCTTGGAGCCGAGGTAGTCGAGGTTCGGACCGACCGCGATCGTTCCGCCCGACTTGATGTAGCTGAACGGCTGCTTGGCGAGCTCGGTGTAGATCGAGAGCAGCCGGTCGTACGCGACCGGCGTGCACGAGCACGACGGCTGGTTGACGACCGCGACCTCGCCGGTCTCGGGATCGGTCACGGTGCGCGGGCAAAAGAGCCGCGCGTCGACGTCGAGCGACGTCTCGGTGCTGCGCGCGACGGTCGCGCGCTCCGCGCACGGCGGCCCGGCGAGCGCGGCGTTGCCGATCGACGCGCCGGTGAAGCGGAGGCGCACCAGGTCCTCCCAGCGCACCGCCGCCGGCTGCACGCCGCGCGCGACGCCGTTCCGGGCGACGGTGACGACGGTGCTCTTCAGCTCCTGCGAGCCGATCGTTCCGAAGCGCACGGTGATCTTCCGGTCGGTCGCCGGCGTCGCGCCCGCGTCCGCCGTCAAGCGGACGAACGCGGTCGAGAGCGGTAGGCCCGCCTTCACGTGCCCGGCGCCCGGAAAGGCGGTGCCTGCGATGCCGCGCGACGGCGGGGGCGCCGGCGGCGACAGCGGGACGATGAAGCGCTTGATCGAGTCGCCGGAGATGACCTGCGCCGTCACCTTGCCGCCCGAGATCTCGATGCGGTCGATCGCATCGAGGCCGCAGCCGCGGAGCGCGAGCACCCACGCGCCCGCGGTGCGCGGGCCGAGGTCGACGATGCGGTCGCCGTCGGGAAGGCCCTCGAGCTGGTTCACGCCGTCGCCCTCTGGGATGTCGGCCCGGACGGGGACCTGGTGGCGGTGCTGCTCGCCGAAGGGATCGATCGGTCCGCTGCCGAGGCCGCTCGCGCCCGACGTGACCTCCGCGTTGCCCGGCACCTCGTGCATGATGAAGCGGCCGCAGCCGCGCATGAGCGTCGTGTTGAAGTAGCGGGTCGCGATCTCGTCGATGCGGTGCTCGCCGGGAGCGCAGGTCGTGAAGATCGGCGCCGGCGTGCTGCACGGGATCGGGAGAGCCACCTTCGCCGGTGGGGGAAGGTCGATCCCGGGTCGCCCGATCGGCGTTCCCGGCGACGGCGCCGGCGTCGGGGTCGCGAGCGGCGTCGGCGGCGTCGTGCCGCCGGGGCGACCGCCGGTGCCGCCGCCGAGCGTCGCGCCGTGCGCGTGCGTCGCCGCGAGCGCGCTCGCGGACGCGGCGAGGATCCAGAAGGCGACGCCGACGCGATGCGGTGCGCGGCGCCGGCGGGACGCGGTTCCGATCGAACAAGTCCGCGCGAGCGACATGACCCGATCCTCCGACGGCTCCGTCTCTGCGACGCCGGAAGGGCGCGCCTGCGGACCGTCGGCGGGCGGGGAGGGCAACCCGCGTACCAGTGCGGTGGTCCGGGGCGCCCGCCCGACGATCGTGGAATCGCGCGGCTTTTTCGGTGACCAGGAGCGGGGAGCGGCCGGCGGAGCGGCTCGTCCGCAAAGAAGCGTTAGCGAGGCGCGCGTTCCGGTTGGCGGCGGGCTGCGACGCACATTGCCCGTCGGCCGACTGCACCGCCATGGCGATCCCGACGGCGCGCGTCTCGGCTGCCGATCGGGCCGTGCGGTCGGAGCGGCGAGCGGGTGCCTGCCACTGAGCGCACGCTTCGGGTGCGCGTCGTGCAGAAAGTGTCTCTTCCACGCTCCGACCGGAAGGCTACGTAAGCCGCAACGTAAGCCGCGCCTCATCCGGTCGACGTGCATGCGGAGCGCAAGGCCGGCACGTCGGAGACCTGGGAGGGTGTGCGCGTTCGACTGACGCCGATTGCGGACGGCGCGCTCGTGAGCCGGCGCGTCCGCCGATAGAGTCGCGCGATGACCCTCGACCATGCGCGGTGCCCGCACACCGGCGCGCTGGGGCGCCCCCGTGCCGCATGAGGCGCCCCTCATCGGGACGATCGCGGTCGGGCTCGCGTTCGCGTTCGCCGGCGGGTTCCTCGCGGCCCGCGTCGGGCTGCCGCCGCTCGTCGGCTACCTGCTGGCGGGGATCGCGGTCGGCCCGTTCACGCCCGGCTTCGTCGCCGACGTCCACCTCGCGCCGCAGCTCGCCGAGATCGGCGTCATCCTCCTCATGTTCGGCGTCGGGATGCACTTCTCGCTGGGAGACCTGCTCGCGGTTCGCGCGATCGCCGTGCCCGGAGCGGTCGCGCAGATCGCGGCGGCGACGGCGCTCGGCGTCGCGATCGCGGCGTCGTGGGGATGGTCGTGGGGCGCGGGCCTCGTCTTCGGGCTCGCCCTGTCCGTCGCGAGCACCGTCGTGCTCCTGCGCGCGCTCGCCGACCGGGGGCTCCTCGAGAGCGACGACGGGCGGATCGCCGTCGGGTGGTTGATCGTCGAGGACGTCGCGACGGTGATCGCTCTCGTGCTCCTGCCCGTCCTTTCGGAGCCGCTCGGAGGGCGACCTCCCGGTCACGAGCACGCTGCGACCGGCTCGATGTGGGTGACGATCGGCGCCACGCTCGGGAAGGTGGCGGTGTTCGTCGCTTTCATGCTCGTCGTCGGGCGGCGGGTGTTCCTTTGGCTTCTCGCGCTCGTCGAGCGCGGCGGCTCGCGCGAGCTCTTCAGCCTCGCCGTGATCGCGCTCGCCCTCGGCGTCGCCTACGCGTCGGCCGAGCTCTTCGGGGTCTCGTTCGCGCTCGGCGCGTTCTTCGCCGGCGTCGTCGTCCACGAGTCCGACCTGAGCCACCGCGCCGAGCGCGAGCTGCAGCCGCTGCAGGACGCGTTCGGCGTGCTCTTCTTCGTCGCGGTCGGGATGCTGTTCGATCCCGCGATCCTGGTGCAGGAGCCGCTTCGGGTACTGACGGTCGTCGCGGTGATCGTCGTCGGCAAGTCGCTCGCCGCGCTCGCGATCGTGCTCGCCCTCGGCTACCCGCTGCGGACTGCGACGACCGTTTCGGCGGCGCTCGCGCAGATCGGCGAGTTCTCGTTCATCCTCGCGGGGCTCGGCGTCGCGCTCGAGCTGCTGCCGGCCGAGGCGCGAAGCCTCATCCTCGCCGGCGCGCTCCTTTCGATCACGCTGAGCCCGCTCGCCTTCGCGGTCGCCGCGCGTCTCGCGCGAACGCGCGCGGTCGCCGGGGCGAGCGCGCCGTGAGATCGCGGCGGCGCGCTCGCGCGTCGGGTCAGATGCGCGGGAAGTGCAGCACCCAGATCCAGACGACCGCGACGAAAGCGGCGCTCCCCGAGATCACGAAGAGGTGGAAGATCTCGTGGAAGCCGAAGACGCGCGGGAACGGATCGGGGCGCTTCAAGCCGTAGACGATGGCGCCGCAGGTGTAGAGCGCGCCCCCGGCGAGCAGCATCGCGACCGCGGGCCAGCGCAGGAGCTCGACGAACATCGGAAGCGTGAGCACGGCGATCCAGCCCATGCCGAGGTAGAGACCGGCCCTCGTCCAGCGCGGGACGCGCTCGGTGAACGCGGAGAGCATGCAGCCGGCGATCGCGAGGCTCCACGTCGCGACCAGGATCGCGACGCGGGTCGCGCCCGAGAGGACGTTGAAGCAGATCGGCGTGTACGTGCCCGCGATGAGGACGAAGATGTTCGCGTGGTCGAGCGCGCGCAGCACGCGCCGCGTCCGGCCCCGCCAGCGGCCGATGTGGTAGACCGCGCTCACGACGTAGAGCTCGATCATCGCGAGCCCGAAGACGAGCATCGAGATCGCGCGCGGCACGTCGTCGCGGCTCTGCCAGGCGAGGGCGGCGGTGATCGCGGCCGCGGCGACGGCCGCGAGCGCGTGCGACCATCCGCGGAGGAACGGCTTCAAGAGAGCGGCGGGCTCCTCGGCCAGCGGCTCGGGCGTCCAGCGCCGTGTCATTGGAGGGTTCAACCTCAAGCGAACCCGAAGTTCCACTTCATCATCGTCCAGACGTCGCGCGGGTTCTCGCCGAGCTTCCGAACGGCGGAGTGCTCGAAGCCCGAGTGCATCTTGCAGTCGCGGCAGCGCGGGTCCTTCCGCGACTCCCAGTACTGCCAGTCGACGCCGCCCATGAAGGACTTCCAGTCCGGGTAGTACTCGCCCTCGATCAGGTAGCAGGGCCCCTTCCAGCCCTTCGGGGTGCGAGTGGGGCCGCCCCACGGCGTGCACGGATAGTCCCGCTTGCCGGCCGCGAACTCGAGGAAGAGCGGCGTCGAGTAGATGGAGTAGCGCTTGGCGAGCTCCAGCACGCGCTCGAACTTCCGCTGGATCTCGTCGGTCCCCATGCAGTGATCCTCGGAGACCGCCTCGTAGTGGTAGCCGGGCGAGACCAGCATGCCGTCGACGCCGACGGACGTCAGGTACTCCATCATCTGCTCGAGCTCCTCGACCGACGTCTCGCGGTAGACGGTCGTGTTCGTGCAGACGTGGAAGCCGCGCCGCTTCCCCTCACGGATCATGTCGATCGCCTTGTCGAAGGTCCCGGTGCGGGCCGTGATCATGTCGTGCGTCTCGCGGAGGCCGTCGACGTGGACGTTGATCGAGAGCCGCGGGTGCGGCTTCGCCTTCCGGTAGAAGCGCTCCAGCAGGAGGCCGTTCGTGCAGAGATAGATGTGGCGCTTGCGCGCGATGATGGCGTCGACGAGCTCCGGCAGCTCGGGGTAGATCGTCGGCTCGCCGCCGCAGATCGACACGACCGGCGCGCCCGACTCGTCCACCGACTCCAGGCACTGCGCGAGCGACAGGCGATCCTTCAGGTCGCCGTTGTAGCGCTCGGGCGAGCAGCCGATGCACGCGAGGTTGCAGGTGTGGAGCGGCTCGAGCATGAGCACGTAGGGATAGCGCTCGTTGCCGCGCCACCAGTTCTTGAGCTGCCACTTCATCATGTCGGTGGCGATGTGCAGCGGGAACCTCATCGAAGCTCTTCCTCCACGAGCGCGACCGCACGGCCGGCGCTCACCACGGCGCTCTCGATCGTCGCCGGAAGGCCCGTGGCGGTCCAGTCGCCGGCGATCGCGAGATTGCGGATCGGCGTCCACGCCATCGGCCGCAGCGCTTCGGCGGCCGGCGTGAGCGCGATCGTCGCTTCCTTCTCCTTGACGACGAGGCTCTTCTCGAGCCGCGCCCTACGCGCGTCGGGGACGAGCGCGCGGATGTCCTCGACCGCGGTGCGCGCCACCTCGTCGCCGTCGCGCTCGACGACGTCGCGCGCCGCGCTGATGACGGCGCTGATCGAGCCGCCGCCCGCCCCGCTGCCCTCGCCCGCGCCGGCGTCGATGCCGAGGCGCGCGCGATCGAAGACCCACTGCGTCGTCGTGCCGACGAGACCCACGAAGTCGTCTCCCAGCACCGGCCGATCGAACCACAGGTGGACCGACACGATCGGCGACGCGCCCAGATCGCCGATCCGCCGGAACGAGCGGTCGGCCGCGAGCGCCGGCGGAAGGAGTCCGGCGAGCGCGCGCGGCGGGACCGCGCAGACCACGGCGTCGGCCGCGAGCGACGTCCCGTCGCGCAGGCGCGCGGCGGCGACACGCTCGCCCGCGACCTCGAGGGCGTCGACCGGCGCGCGGAGCGCCACCCGTCCTCCTCGGGCCTCGATGAACGCCTGCGCCGCGCCCGTGTAGAGCTCGCTCAGCCCGACGCGCGCGAACACGAACTGCGAGTCCGAGCGGCTCGCGAAGAAGGCGCGCGCGACGACCTCGGCGAAGGGCGCCGCGGCCGCGCGCTCGGGCGCCTCGTTGCAGGTCGCGACCGCGACCGGATGCCAGAACGAGCGCCGCGCGTTCTCCGACTGCCCGAGCGACACGAGGAGCTCGTCGATCGTGAGCTCGGCGAGGCGGCGATCGCGCTTCGCGCGCATCCGCATCATGCGCGCGCCCGCGAGGAGCGCGCCCAGGCGCTCGCGGCGCGCGAGCAGCCGGTAGCCGAGCACCCCGCCCGCGAGGTGGAGCGGCGCCGGGAGCGGCGCGCAGCGGATCACGCCGCGGCCGCGCGTCCGGTGCCGCATCGGGACGCGCAGGTCGCGCTGGCGCGTGATGCGGGAGCCGGCGCCGATGCGGTCGAGGAAGGAAAGGGCGCGCGCGTAGCAGCCCATCATCGCGTGCTGGCCGTTGTCGACGGTCGTGCCGGTCGCCTCGTCGCGGAACGAGTACGCGCGTCCGCCGAGGTGCCCGCGCGCCTCGAGCACGGTCACGCGGAAGCCGCGCTCCGCGAGCTCGACGCCGGCGGCGAGGCCGGCGAAGCCGCCGCCGACGACCGCGACGTGCTTCGGCGCTCCGTTCGTCATGCGTGCGTTGGCGCGAAGCGCGACCGGCCCCAGCCCGCGAGGGCGAGCGTCAGCTTCTCGTACGAGGGAAGGGTGATGCGCGTGGCGAAGACGTCGAAGTTGCGCGACTCGATGCGGTCGAGGAGCCGCTCGTAGATGAGCCGCATGACCTCCGCCGCGCCCAGCGAGCGCCGATCCTCGGACGCGAGCGCGCCGCGCGCGCGCAGATAGTACGCGCGCGCGCGCCCGCATTCGAACGCCATGAGCGCGGCGAGGCGCGCCGAGTACCGGCCCGCGAGGAGATCCTCCTCGCGCACGCCGAAGCGCACGAGGTCCTCGCGCGGCAGGTAGATGCGGCCGCGCTCGGCGTCCTCGGCGACGTCGCGCAGGATGTTCGTGAGCTGGAAGGCGAGGCCGAGGTCGCGCGCATAGTCGCGCGCGCTCGGGTTCGCGTAGCCGAAGATCTCGATGCAGAGGAGGCCGACCGCGGACGCGACGCGGTAGCAGTACTGCTCGAGCTCGTCGATCGTCTCGTAGCGGCTCCGGGAGAGGTCCATCTCGACGCCCGCGAGCACCTCGAGGAAGAGGCCCTTCGGAAGCGCGAAGCGCCGTGCGGCGTCGGCGAGCGCGACGCTGATCGGACGGGTCGGCGACCCGCCGTAGACCTCGTCGAGCTCGCCGCGCCAGCGCGCGAGGAGGTGGCCGGGATCGCCTCCGTTGGCCTCGTCGCCATCGGCGATGTCGTCGACGTGGCGGCAGAAGGCGTAGACGGCGCAGAGCGCGTCGCGCCGGTCCTGCGGGAGGAGCCGAAAGGCCGGCAGGAAGCTGCTTCCGCTCGCGCGGACCGCCGCGCGGCACGCCTCGTAGCCGGCGCGCACGGCGTCGCCGGTCGCCGATGACGTCGCGCGGCTCGCCCCGCTCGCGCTCGCGTCGGACGCGGCAGCGACGGTGACGGAGCCGGGTCTCGCGACCGGCGGCGCGAGGCGCGTCGGCGGCGCGTCCGGACGCCGCGCGACGAGCGCGCGCACGGCGACCCTCGCCTTGTCGCGCGCCGCGAGCGCGGGCCGTGCCGCGAGCACCTCGAAGCCGACGCTCTCGATGCGCTGGAGGATCGCGAGCCCGCCGCCGGCGAAGAGGCGCACCTCGTACGCGAGGCGGCGGTCGACGTGGCGCGCGAGCTCGGAGCCCGAGGCGAGGAGGCGGCGCGCGCGGTCGACCTCGAACGCGAGGAGACGCCGAACCCGGTGGGTCGTGCGGGAAAGGCAGAGCTCCGGCTCCGCGATGCCGAACCGATCGAGGTCCTCGAGCGGCACGTAGAGCCGTCCCCGCGCCAGGTCGACGGAGAGGTCCTGCCAGAAGTTCGCGAGCTGGAGCCCCGTGCAGACGTCGTCCGACAGCGCGTCGAGAGCGGGGTCGCGATGGCCGAAGAGGCGGAGGACGAGCCGGCCGACGGGATCCGCGGAGCAGCGGCAGTAGCCGCGCAGGTCCTCGAACGTCGCGAACGGGCGGAACTCGACGTCGCGGCGGAACGCGGTCAGGAGGTCCCGCAGCGGCTCGATCGGGAGCTCGAGCTCGGCGGCCGTGGCGCCGAGCGCGACGAAGAGCGGCCCGGTCGCGCGGCCGGCGAACGCTTCCGCGAGGGAGCGCTCGAGCTCGGCGAGGGCCGCGAGGCGCGCGTGCGGCGCGGCCGCGCCCTCGTCGGCGACGTCGTCCGCGGTGCGCGCGAACGCGTACAGCGCGGCGAGATGGCGCCGCATGCGCCGCGGGAGGAGCCACGAGCCGACGGTGAAGTTCTCGTCGTGCGAGCGCGCGATCCGCTCGCACTCGCGGTACGCCGCGTCCAACGACACGGTCACGCCGCGGCTCCATCGGCATCCGCGAGCGCGGCGCCCGAGCGCACGCCGATCGCGCGGTCCGCGTCGCCGCGCTCGCGCGCGAGCGCGGCGCGCAGCTGCCCGAGCGCCATCAGCGGGAAGTACGCGCTGTAGCCGCAGTAGCGGAGGTAGAAGTGCCGGGGGAAGCCGGTGCCGGTGAACGGCTCCTCGCGCCAGCGGCCCTCCGCGGCCTGCGTGCGGACGAGATACTCGGCCGCGCGGACCGCCGAAGGCCGCACCTCGCGCGCGCCCGCCAGCAGTCCCATCAGCCCCCACGCGGTCTGCGACGCGGTCGACTCGCCGCGCCCGGCGAGCGCCTCGTCGGCGTACGACTCCAGAGTCTCGCCGAAGCCGCCGTCGCCGTTCTGGTGGGACTCGAGCCACGCGACCGCGCGCCGGAGGTGCGGCTCCTCGGGCGCGTCGCCGATCGCGCGCAGTCCGGAGAGCGCAGACCACGTCCCGTAGACGAAGTTCGATCCCCAGCGTCCCCACCACGACCCGTCCGGCCGCTGCGTCCGCAGCAGGAAGTCGCGCGCCGCGCGCGCTCGCGATTCCGACGCCGGGATGCCGGAGCGCCCCATGAGCTCGAGCACGCGCCCGGTCAGGTCCTCGGTCGGCGGGTCGATCATCGCCTCCATGTCGGCGAACGGGATCTGGTTCAGGAACTCGGAGTCGTTGTCGGTGTCGAAGGCGCCGTAGCCGCCGTTCCGGCTCTGCATGCCGAGCGTCCAGGTCGTGCCGTGCGCGACGGCGCGCGCGAGGCGCTCGCGCGCGTGCGGCGGCGCGGCGATCCGCTGGAGCACCATCAGGATGACGGCGGAGTCGTCGACGTCCGGATACCAGTCGTTCGCGAACTCGAAGGCCCAGCCGCCGGGCGCGAGGTCGCGGTTGTAGACGCTCCAGTCGCCGGGCTCGAAGATCTGGTTCTCGACGAGCCAGTCGGCGGCGCGAAGGAGGGCGGGGTGGTCGGCCGGGACGCCGGAGTCGAGCAGCGCCTTCATCCCGAGCGCGGTGTCCCACGTCGGCGACACGCACGGCTGGTGGATGAGGTGGCCGTCGCACTCGATCAGGAAGTCGTCGATCGCCCGGATGCCGCGGCGGATCGCGTCCTCGTCCTCGGCGTGGCCGAGCGTCCGGAGCGCCATCACGCAGTTCAGCATCGGGGGCTGGATGCCGCCCCAGCCGCCGTTCCGGTCCTGATGCGAGAGGATCCATTTTCGCGCGCGCGCGATCGCGCGCGCGCGGAGCGGCTTCCACGGGCTCCGGCCGAGGAGCTTGAGGGTCGCGTCGAGGCCCAAGAAGAAATTGCGCCAGGTCGCGAGCTCGGGGCTCCGCGGGAAGCCGAGGTGATTCCGCTTCGGCTTGCCGAGCCAGAGCTCGGGAACGCCGAGCCGGTCGTCGAGCGCGATCTGCGGCCGCTTCGCCATGAGCACGGTGAGCGGGACGACCGTCTCGCGCGCCCAGCTCGACATCGCGTAGATGTTGAGGGGGAACCAGGGCGGGAGCAGCACGAGCTCGACCGGCATCGCCGGGAGGCCCCACCACGGGAACTGGCCGAAGTAGGCGAGCATGGCGCGCGTGAAGACGCCCGCGCGCGCGAGGCCGCCGTGCGCGAGGACGAAGTCGCGCGCGCGGCGGAGCGCGGGCTCGTCCCGACCGAGGCCGGCCAGCTTCATCGCGAAGTACGCCTCGATGGTCGTGCTCAGGTGGCCCGGACCGCCGCGGTGGAGCGGCCAGCTGCCGTCGTCCGACTGCGTCGCCAGCATGTGGTCGACGAGGCGGCGTTCGATCGCCTCCGGACGCCGGCCGATGAAGCGGTTGAAGACGACGTACTGCGCGTCCATGCCGACGTTCGCCTCGAGCGGCGCGTGCCAGTACCCGGCGCCGTGCTGCTGCGAGAGGAACCACGCCTGCGAGCGAGCGATCGCGTCGTCCAGCCGCCCGACGAGCGCCTCGCTCACCCCGACCTCGTCCGCCCTCCGCATTGCTATCGGCTGCGCCATCCCGCCCCCACTTTGCTCCTGACCGTCGAGTCAGGCGGTTCGATCGTCGTCTCTCGCCGGGGGTCGTCGGCCCCGGCAGCCATTCCTGACCGTTCGATCTAAACCGATCGGTCAGGATGTAGGGAACGACGGCGGACGCGTCAACCCTACGACCTCCCGGACGCGGCGTGTTAGACAGGCGTCGGGCGGCCGTTCGCCGTCCGCTCTCCCGGGGGGGTCGCTTGGAAGAGATCGCGTTTCTGCCGGCGCGCGAGATCGCCGCGCTCATCGCTCGCCGCGAGGTCGGGTCGCGCGAGCTGCTCGAGGTCTACCTCGACCGGATCGCTCGGCTGGACGGCGACGTGCGCGCGGTCGTCGCGCTCGACGCCGAGCGCGCGCGCGCCCGTGCGGACGCCGCCGACGTCGCGCTCGCGCGCGGGGAGAGCTGGGGCCCGCTCCACGGCGTTCCGATGACCATCAAGGACACCTTCGAGGTCGCCGGCCTGCGTACGACCGCCGGCGCCCGCGAGCTCGCCGATCACGTCCCGGAGCGCGACGCGGTGGCCGTCCGCCGGCTCCTGGGGGCGGGCGCGGTGATCTTCGGCAAGACAAATGTTCCGTTCATGGCGATGGACGTGCAGACGTACAACGCGGTTCACGGCCGCACCGACAACCCGTGGGACCCCTCGCGAACGCCCGGCGGGTCGTCGGGCGGTGCGGCGGCCGCGCTCGCCGCGGGCTTCACGGCGCTCGAGTACGGGAGCGACATCGGCGGATCGATCCGGACTCCCGCCAACTGGTGCGGGGTGTACGGCCACAAGCCGACGCACGGGATCGTCCCGCACCGGGGCCACATCCCGGGGCCTCCGGGAACGCACGCGGAGCCCGACCTCGGGGTCGTGGGTCCGCTCGGCCGCAGCGCCGACGACCTCGACCTGGCGCTCGCGGTCACCGCCGGGCCCTCGGGCGATCGCGCGGTCGCGTGGCGGCTCGAGCTTCCCGCGGCGCGGCGCTCGCGCCTCCGCGACTACCGCGTCGCCGCGTGGCTCGACGACCCGGCTGCGCCGGTCGCGCCCGAGGTGGCGACATGCCTCCGCGGCGCGATCGACGAGCTCCGGCGCGCGGGCGTGACGGTCGACGAGGACGCGCGGCCGCCTTACGGCCTCCCGGACGTCGTCCGGACCTATCAGCACCTGCTCTTCTCGGTGACGGTCGCGGGCTTGCCCGACCCGGTCTTCGCGCGGCTCACCGCCACCGCGTCGGAGCTGACCGGCGACGACGCCTACGCGCGCGTCGCCCGCTTCGGCACCTGCAGTCACCGCGAATGGCTGGGCGCCAACGAGGCGCGCGAGCGGATGCGAGCCGGGCTCGGCGCGTTCTTCCGCGACTACGACGTGCTTCTCATGCCGGGCGCCGGCGTGCCCGCGATCCCGCACGACCCGACCGATCCCATGACCTCGCGCACGATCGACGTCGGCGGCGTTCGACGGTCGTACTACGACCTCTTCTCGTGGATCGCGCTCGCGACGCTCACGTTCCACCCGGCGACCATGGCGCCGATCGGGCAGACGGCGGCCGGCCTTCCGGTCGGCCTGCAGATCGTCGGCCCGTACCTCGAGGACCGGACGCCGATCGACTTCGCGCGCGGCCTCGCCGGACTCGTCGGCGGCTTCCGCCGGCCGCCGGGATTCTGATGCGGCGCTGCGCGGTGCTCGCGGCAGCGGTCGTGTGCCTGGCGGCCGCGTCGGCCGTTTCGGTTTCCGGCGCGCCCGCCCGCGGCTTCGACTTCGACGACGTCGTGAAGCGCGCCGAGGACCTCGCGAAGGAGCCGTTTCGCGACACGCGCGGCACGGTGCCGGACTGGCTGCTCGGGATCTCGTACGACCAATGGCGGGACATCCGCTACCGGCCGGACAAGGCGCTCTGGAAGGGCCAGTCGCCCTTCGAGGTGCAGTTCTTCCACCCGGGCCTGTTCTACGACCGGGTCGTCGGCATCAACCTGGTCGAGGGCGGCAAGGAGAAGCCCGTGCCGTTCACCCCGGACTCGTTCGACTACGGCAAGAACGACTTCGCGAGCAAGGTTCCGCAAGAGCTCGGCTTCGCCGGCTTCCGCGTCCACTACCCGATCAAGACGCAGAAGTACGCCGACGAGGTGATCGTGTTCCTCGGCGCGAGCTACTTCCGCTCGCTCGGCCGCGACCAGGCGTTCGGGCTCTCCGCGCGCGGGCTCGCGATCGACACGGCGGAGCCGTCGGGCGAGCAGTTCCCGTACTTCCGCGACTTCTGGCTCGTCAAGCCGGCGCGCGACGCCAAGACGCTGACGATCTATGCCCTGCTCGACAGCCCGCCGGCCGCGGGCGCGTACCGCTTCGTCGTCGATCCCGGGGACGAGACGAAGGTCGACGTCGACGTCCGGCTGTTCCCGCGGAGCCGCGTCAAGAAGCTCGGCCTGGCCCCCTTGACCAGCATGTTCTTTCACGGCGAGAACCGCCTCCAGCCAATCGCCGATTTCCGGCCCGAGGTGCACGACTCCGACGGCCTCCTGGTGCAGACTGGAACCGGTGAGTGGATCTGGCGGCCGCTCGACAACCCCGCGAGCCTCCACGTGACGAGCTTCGCGGTCGAGAACCCGAAGGGCTTCGGATTGATCCAGCGCGATCGCGACTACGAGCACTATCAGGACCTGGAGGCGCGCTCCGAGCGCCGGCCGAGCGCCTGGGTCGCGCCCAAGGACGGGTGGGGCAAGGGGCGCGTCGAGCTCGTCGAGATCCCGACGAAATCGGACATCAACGACAACATCGTCACGTATTTCGTTCCCGACGCGGCGCCCGAGCCGGGCAAGGCGTTCGCACACGGCTATGTCGTGTACTGGTACGGCGACGATCCCGGACGGCCGCCCGGCGGCCGCGTCGTCGCGACGCGGCGCGACTACGGCCGGGTGGAGGACGCGCACCGCTTCGTGATCGATTTCGGGGGCAAGGAGCTCGCCGCGACGCCGCCCGAGCAGGTGCTGCGCGGGGTCGTCACGGTGTCCGGCGGCGACGCGGTCGCCGAGATCCTCGACCAGCACGTCGTGAAGAACCCGGTCAACAAGCAGTGGCGCTTGAGCTTCCAGCTGCGGCCGAAGACGAGCAAGCCGATCGATCTGCGCGCCTTCCTCGATCGCGGGGGAGATGCGCTGACGGAGACTTGGTCGTACACGCTGGTGCCGTGAATCCGCATCCGCACGAGACGTCGGAGCACGTCCTCGGGCTGCCGGCCGAGCGCCTGATGCAGGACTGGCGCGCAGCGCACGCGCGCGCGCTCGCGTACCTCGACGCGCTCGCGATCCCCGAGGAGGAGCGCGAGTCGCTGATCGCGGGGGCGGTCGGGCGCGCGCTCGCACGCGACGCCTGGGAGGACGGCGGCGACGCGATCGCCGAGACGCTCCGCGCGCTGCGCGAGGTCCTGCAGGAGCGGATTCCGGTGCCGCTCCCGCCCATCGATCACGAGGGCGATCCGTTCCTCGCCTGGCGCCTCGCGGGCGTCGGCGGCGCGCGGTCCGCCGCGCCCGAAGGTCACGAGCCCGGCGACACGGGCTCGTCGACGAACGGCGACGCGACGCACGCCGCGGCCGGGAACGGCGACGGCTCCGCACCGCCCGCCGACGAGCCGCTCGTCGCCGTGCTCCCCGTCCGGGACGGCGTGCTCCGCTCCACGCCGCCGCTCCGCCGCGGGCACATGGTCCCCGAGCGCATCGAGCGCCGCTTCCTCGGCCGCTTCCGCCGCCGCCATGCGTCGGCCGCGGACGGCGAGGGCGTGCGCTCGCGCGAGGAGCTCCGCCGCCGGCGGCGCGCGCTTCCCTGGGTGCGCGTGTCGCGCCGGCGCCGGCTGGTGCTCGGCCTCCTGATCCTCATCCCGAGCGTCATCGCGAGCGGCTTCATGGTGAACGTGCTGCCGGGGAAGGGCGAGAACGCGCTCGAGGCGGCGATCGTCCTTCTCTTCGGCGCGCTCTTCGGCTGGATCTCGATCGGGTTCTGGACGGCGCTCTTCGGCTTCGGGGTCCTGTTCCGCCGGCGCGACCGCTTCGCGATGACGCGCTACGGCGGCGAGGAGGATCCGCGCGAGGCGGCGCGCCGGATCGGCCCGGAGGCGCGCACCGCTCTCGTCATGCCGATCTGCAACGAGCCCGTGCCGCGCGTCTTCGCCGGCCTGCAAGCGATCCACCGCTCGCTCGCGCGACTCGACGCGCTCGACCACTTCCACTTCTTCGTGCTGTCCGACTCCGCCGATCCGGGAACCGGCGCGCGCGAGGAGGAGGCGTGGGCGAGCTGGGCACGCGAGGTCGGCGGCTTCGCGCGGATCTTCTACCGGCGCCGGAAGGTACGCCTGAAGCGCAAGAGCGGGAACGTCGCCGACTTCTGCCGGCGCTTCGGACGGTCGTACCGCTACATGATCATGCTGGACGCGGACAGCCTGATGAGCGGCGAGAGCCTGGTCCGGCTCGTCCGGATGATGGAGTCGCGGCCGGAGGTCGGCCTCGTCCAGACGGCGCCGACCGCCGTCAATCGCGAATCGCTGCTCGCGCGCGTGCAGCAGTTCTCGACGCGCGTCTACGGCGCGATGTTCTCGGCCGGACTCCATTTCTGGCAGCTCGGCGACGCGCAGTACTGGGGCCACAACGCCATCATCCGGATCGAGCCCTTCATGAAGCACTGCGCGCTGCCGCGGCTCCCCGGCAAGCCGCCCTTCGGCGGAGAGATCCTGAGCCACGACTTCGTCGAGGCGGCGCTGCTCGGCCGCGCCGGCTGGACGATCTGGCTCGCGTACGATCTCGAGGGCTCGTACGAGGAGGTCCCGTCGACGCTGCTCGAGGAGATGGGGCGCGATCGCCGCTGGTGCCAGGGAAACCTGCAGCACATGCGGCTCCTCTTCAGCGAGGGGCTTTTCAGCGCCCACCGCGCGCTCTTCGTGAACGGCGTCATGTCGTACGTGTCGGCGCTCCTCTGGTTCCTCTTCCTGCTCCTCAGCACCGGCGAGGCGATCAAGCAGAAGCTCGTCGAGCCCGACTACTTCCCGAACGGGCCGAGCCTCTTCCCGGAGTGGCCGGTCTGGCGTCCGGACTGGGCCATGTCGCTCCTCGCCGTCACCGCCGTGATCCTCTTCCTTCCGAAGGTGCTCGCGATCGCGCTGATCGCGATCCAGCGCCGAGAAGCGCGCCAGTACGGCGGCGTCTTTCGCCTGTCGGCGAGCGTCGTGCTCGAGGTGCTGCTCTCGAGCCTCCTCGCGCCGATCCGGATGGTCTTCCACAGCCGCTTCGTGCTGACGAACCTGTTCGGCCGGACGGTCGCGTGGGGAGCGCAGGGCCGCGAGGATGCGGAGACGCGCTGGAGCGTCGCGCTCCGCCAGCACGGCTTCGACACTCTCTTCGCGAGTGCGTGGGGCGGGGCGCTCTTCTGGCTCAACCCGGACTACTTCTGGTGGGTCCTTCCGATCGTGGGCGCGCTCTTCCTGTCGATCCCGCTCTCGGTGCTGACGAGCCGGGTCGGCGCCGGGCGGCGTGCCCGCCGCGCCGGGTTGTTCTTGACGCCGGAGGAGAAGGACGAGCCTCCGGAGCTGCGCGATCTGCACGAGCGCGAGGCGGTCGCGGAAGAGCACCTCGAGTCCCTGCCGCCGGCGGAGCGCGCCGACGGCTTCGTGCGCGCGGCGGTCGATCCGGAGGTGAACGCGCTGCACCGGGCGCTGCAGGGTCGGCGCCGTTCCGTGGGCGACACCGTTCGCGCGGCGCGCGCCGCGCTCGTCGAGCGAGCGCTGGCCGACGGGCCCGGCGCGCTCGAGCCGCGCGAGCGCCGCGCGCTCTTCCGCGACCCGGGTTCCGTCGATGCGCTCCACCGCCGAACGTGGTCGCTCGCATCCGACGACGAAGCCGAGCGCTGGGGCCGTCCCGGTACGGCGTCCTGACCGGTAGCGCGCCGGCAGGCGGTCAGTTCGCCGGCGGCGCCGCCTCGCCGCCGCCGGCGCGTGAGTCGCCGAGCAGCGCGTCGGGGTCGCGGCGTAGGCGGCGCACGGCTTCGGCGTACGCCGCGCGGCGCTCGGGATCGGCGGCGATCCGCTCGGGATCGCGCACCAGGGACGCGAGCGGTGCCGCGCGCGCGGCCACCTCGTGCCCGACGTCGAGCGGCACGAGCGATCCCGCGGCCGCCTGGAACTCGACCAGCATGTTGTCGTCGGTGTTGATCGGCGCGCCCGAAGCCCAGCGTCGCATCTCGTCGCGTCCGAGGACGGCGGCCGCTACCAGGTGCTCCGGCCGCTGCAGGCGCGCGCGCGCCAGCTCGCTCCGCGTCGCCGGCGCGGACCACCGCTCCGCGATGGCGTCGAGGTCGAGGCGGAGGGGCGCGCGCGAGCCGACCAGGACCGTGTCCGAGCCGCTCCCGGTCTCGAACACCATCGCCTCGGGGAAGACGGAGAGGAACGTCGCCAGGATCGAACGGTAGGTCGCGAGCGGAAGCTCGTAGGTCTGTACCCACTGCGCGAACACGCCGTCGGGACGGAGTCGGCGCGCGGCGAGCTCGTAGAACTCGCGCGTGAAGAGGTTGGCGACGCCGACCACGAAGGGATGCGGCGGCTCCGAGATGATGACGTCGTAGGTCGCGTCCGAGGCGAGCAGGACGTGGCGCGCGTCGTCGTCGACGAGCCGGACGCGCGGGTCGGAGAGCGGGTCGTGGTTGACCGAGCGGAAGAACGCCGATCCCTCGACGACGGCGGGCTCGAGCTCGACGGCCGTCACGTGCTCGACCGGCGCCTGGAGCGCCGCGCCGGCCGTCACGCCGCTCCCCCAGCCGACGACGAAGACGTCGGCGGTGCGGGGTGCCAGGAGGAGCGGGATCTGCGCGAGCAGGATCTGCGTCCGCATGTCGCCGGGCGCGTTGCTCGCGTTCGCGCGGCCGTCGATCCGCATGCCGCGGATCCCGGCCTCCGCGTCCTCGAGGACGATCACGCCCGCGCTCCGGCCCTCGCGATGGAAGAGCACCGACTGGCCGGCGTCGGACAGGTGCACCTGCGAGAAGTCGCCGTCGTAGCGGCCGGGCTCGAACACGCCGACGTGGAAGATCACGTGGTTCCATTCCGGAAGCGCGGCGAAGCCGAACGCGAGAGCCCCGGCCGCGACGACGGCGGTCGCGCGCGCGCTGGAGCGCGGCGCGTGTGCCGACCCGCCGCGGGCGAGCGCCACGCCCGTCGCCGCCGACGCGGCCGCGAGCGCGAGCAGCGCGGTCTGCGTGCCGAGCGCCGGCACGAGGACGAAGCCGCCGAGCAGCGAGCCGGCGATCGCCCCCACGGTGTTCACCGCGTACACGCGCGCGACCACCGCGCCCGCGCCCCGGCCGCGCGCGGCCCCGGCCGCGACGAGCGTCAGCGGCAGCGCGGTGCCCGCGACGAGGACCGGCGCCAGCACGACGATCGCCGTCGTGATCACGCCGCGCAGCACGAGGCCCGCGAGCGAGCCCGCCTCGGAGATGCCGTAGAGCGAGTGGTAGAGCCAAGGGAGCCCGGACGCGATCGCGACAGAGACGACCATCGCGATCGCGCACAGGAGAAACGCGAGCGGCAGCGCCGAGCGCGCCCACGCGACCGCATCCCCGCGCTCGGTCGCGCGATCGCCGGCGCGCGACGCGAGCGCGCTGCCCGCGCCGAGGCACAAGAGGTAGACGAGCAGCACGGAGCTGAAGGCGTAGTTCGTCGTTCCGACGATCGGAGCGAGGACGCGGTTCCAGGCGACCTGGGTCGCGAGCGAGAGGACGCCCGAGGCGAACGCGGAGAGCACGAGGTCGGGCGCGAGCCGGCTCGACGGCGACACGGGAAGCTCGGCTTCCGCCTGCGGGGCGTCGCCGCGCGCGCCGCTCCGTGCGACCGCGCGCTCGCGCCCGACGCCGAGCACCGCGATCGCGACCGCAGCGTTCAGCGCGGCGCCGGTCGCGAGCGTCGCCCACGTGCCGAGCACCGGCATGAGGACGAAGCCCCCGATCGCGACGCCGAGGACGGCCCCGGCGAGGTTCGCCGTGTAGAGCCACTCGGGTGCGAGACGGCGTCCGTCGCGGCGCGCGAGCGCTTCCGCGAGCACGGGCAAGGTCGCGCCCATGAGCGAGGTCGGCACGAGCAGGATCGCGCCCGCGATCGCGAAGCGGAGCGCGGTGAACGCCGCGAACGAAGGACCCCAGGCTCGCCAGAGCGCTCCGTAGACGGGCTCGACCCAGACCAGCACGCGCGGAATCGCGAGCGCGGAGACGCCGATCCCGAGTTCGAGCCAGGCGTAGGCGCGAAGCGGGCTCGGCCAGCGCTCGATCCGCGCACCGGCGAGCGCGCTTCCGAGCGCGAGGCCCGCCATGTACGCGCCGAGGACGGTCGCGATCGCGTACGAGCTGACGCCGAAGAGGTGGCCGAGGAGCCGGGTCCAGACCACCTCGTGGACGAGCCCGGCTGCGCCGGAGACGACGAAGGCGCCGGCCAGCAGCGGGACGAGCCAGGGCTCGGGATCGTCGCGGCGCGTCCGGACGCGCGCTTGCGCGGCGCGCGCCTTCCGGCGGCGCGCGTCCATCTCTGCTTGACGGCGATCGCGCCGGGCCGATTTATTCAACGAAGGGATCGCTCCCCTCGCCCCGTCGGGGCCCCAAGTTGTCGCACGAGGGGATCGCTCCCCTCGCCCCGTCGGGCAAAGCCCGCCGGGGCCC
>DASRFA010000007.1:0-243376 GCA_035651755.1 Binatia bacterium
CCCCGACCCCGACCCCGACCCCGACCCCGACCCCGACCCCGACCCCGACGCCCACTCCCACGCCGCCCCCTCCGCCGACGTTCCACATCGACCTGACGGCGTATCGCCCCCAGACGGAGGGCTACGGCTCCCCCTTCCAGCGGCAGGCCGTCGCGGAGAGCGGCGAGGAGAGCCCGGGCACCGGCATCCGCCTGAACGCCGACGACGACGACGCGAACGGCCTCGCCGACGCGACCGACGGGACCGTGATCAACGAGAACGACCTGGTCGAGGTGACCTTCACCGTCGATCCCGCGCCCGCCCCGCCGGGATGGGAGTACGCGGTCGTGCGGAGCGCGCCCAGCGTCAAGCTCTGGCAGAACCCGACCAAGGGCTTCGCCGTCCTGGGCTCGAACGACGAGCAGGTCCTCGCGCTCGCGGGCGGCACGGCGACGGTCTGGGCTGAAGGCGTCGCCGCCTCCGCGGCGACCATCCGGCTCGTGGCGCGCCCCGCTGGCGGCGGCGCCGAGGTGGCGTCCGACGTGGTCCGGTTCTACCCGTTCACGAGCATCGTGATCGGGCTCGGCGGAGAGGGCCAGTCGCCGACGGATCCGCCGGATCCGAACCACGGCATCTTCAACATCGCCGCGAACCTCTACGCGATGGGATACGACGTCCACATGTACGACGAGGACGTCGTCGACAGCTCGGGCGCCGGCGAAGCGTACGACGAGGTCGCGAGCGCGGTCTCCGAGCGCGGAATCGGGATCGTGTCGATCTTCGGGTACAGCCACGGCGGCGGCTCGACCCATGACCTCGCCGAGCGCCTCGCGAACAACGCCGGCAGCATCGGCTCGTTCGTCGTCCCCTACACCGCCTACATCGACGGCATCGAGAACGACTCCGACATCGACCTCGACTCCGAGCGGCGGCTGCCGCCCGGCACGCAGTACCACGTCAATTACTACCAGCGGAACGACTTCCTCATCCGCGGCAACTCGGTCGCGGGCGCGAGCGTCGACCTGAACGTGACGTCGACGCCGTGGGGCAGCGGCCTGGTCCACACGAGCATCGACGACCACGCGAACGTGCGAAGCGGCGTCCAGGACCCGCTCGTCCAGCGGGTGGCGAAATGACACGCCGACGCGCGACCCTCACGCTGCGCGCCAACGCACGGCGCCTGGCCGCGGTCCGCCTGCTCGCCGCGCTCGCGGCAGCGCCGCTCGCGCCATGGACCGCAGCGGTCCCGGCCGCATGGGCGAGCGAGCTCGCGCCCGACGCGGTGCTGCAGGCGCGGATCGCCCGGGTCGCGCGCGCGGCGAGCGAGGACGACGTCGCCGCGGCGCTCGACGAGCTCCGTCGCTCGTCCGCCCCGGATTTCTCCGACCTCGTGCCGCAGCTCGCGGTCTTCCTGGTCTCGGCGCGGGGAGAGCGCGAGGGAATGGCACCGGCCGTCGTCGTGAGCCGGCTCGGTATCTCGCGCGCGCAGATCCTGCGCGGCGTCGCGCCGTACCTCGACACGTCCGACGATCGCTTGCGGCGCCAGCTCGCGAACCTGCTGGGCGCCGTCGACGAGGGGCCGGACGGCACCGTCGACTTCGGCGAGTATCGCGCCTATCTCGCCGAGCGCGGGGGATCGGCCCCGACCGCGCTCGTCGAGCATCTGTTCGAGCGGTCGCCCGCAAAGGCCGCTCGGATCCTGGCGGAGACGAGCGGGAGCGACGCGTCGGCGCGCGCGGCCGCGCTCGCGCAGGTCGATGCGGTCGAATCCGCGCGCGCCGCGCTCGGGTCGCGGCGCGCCGGCGGCTCGGCGGACGCTTCCGATCGCGCCGCCGCCGGTGTCGACGCGCTCGCCGGTCGCCCGGAGTGGTGGGCGCGCGCGTACGCCGCCGCGCTCGTGCGCGCCGATCGGCGTGCCGCCGCGCGCGACGTGCGCGATCGGCTGGCGAACGATCCCGACGATCGCGTGCGCGCCGTGCTCGGCGGCCGGCCGGAGAGCTGAGCCCCCGGCCGGTCGGCGCGCACTCCGGGTCGATCGTCAGGCGGCGCGGACGTCGATGCGCTTGCGCGCCGCGGAAGCCGTCTTCGGCAGCGTGACGGTCAGCACGCCGCGCTTGAACGAGGCCTCCGCTTTGTCGGGATCGACGCCCGGCGGGAGCGGGATCGTGCGGAGGAACGAGCCGTACGACTGCTCGCGGCGATAGTAGTCGCGATCGCGCTCTTCCTTCTCCTCGCGACGTTCGCCGGAGATCGGTCGGCCTGCGAAGCCGTCGAGGCGTCGCCGCCGGTTCCGCTTGCCGGCATCTTGGAGGGGCGCACTCGGCCGTGTTTGCCCTCGCGCCGCGTCCGTGATTCGACGCGGCGGATGAAGCCGGGAGCGACGAGGACACCGCATGGCGCGGCGCGTCTCGCGTCGGCGTTGCTTCTGCCCGCGCTGTGGGCGTGCGCGAGCGCGGCGCCGCAGGCGATCGCGCCCGCGAATCTGCCGGCCCCGGCCATGAGCTCGGGCCAGCTCGCCGAACTCGAGCAGGAGACCGCGCCCTACCGGCGCGCCGGCACGGCTTCGATCTCCGGGCAGGTGCGGCTCGACACGACGCGCGGGCGCATCGTCGCGGGCGACGGCACGCAGGTCGTCCTCACGCCGGCGGTGCGCTACGCGGTCGCGGCGTTCGAATCCGATGCGATCGCGGGCGATCGCATGCCGGCGCGTCCGCCCGGGCAGCTCGCGTGGACGGTCGGGACCGACGCCGAAGGACGATTCACGTTCCGAAGCCTGCCGGGCGGCGACTACCTGATCGCGAGCGCGGTGTCGTGGAACGAGCTGGGCCCCGCGAGCCCGGCGCGCGTGGACGTCGCGACGGCGCGCGTCTCGGTCCCGGACGGCGGTACGGCGAACGTCGAGGTCCTGCGGACGGTCATGATCGAGCTCGACGTCCGCGCTCCCCGCGCAGACGACGCGCCGCGCTCGTCGTCGGTGTCCGGGCTCGACCGGCCTTCGTAGAATGGATGCTCGCACGCACGCGCGCTCGGCCGTCGCGTCGCTGATCCTGCTGATCGCAGCCTTTGCGCTCCCGCGATCGGCAGAAGCCGGCGGTCCCTTCGCGTCGGACAAGCTGACGCACTTCTCGGTGAGCGTGCCGTTCGGGATGGCGGGGACGGCGGTCGCGGACCAGTTCATTCCCGAGCACCGGTTCATCGTCGGAACGCTGCTCGGGACGGTGCCCGGCTTGGCCGTCGAGATCGGCGACGCGACGACGAGCTCGGGCTTCGACCCGGCCGATCTGCTCGCCGACTTCATCGGGGCGGCGCTCGGCGCGATCGCGACCGACCAGGTGATCCTCCGGTTCTTCTTCGACGACCGCGGCCCCGACAAGGGGGCGGGCGTGGAGGTCGGCGGCGTGTTCTGACGCTTGCAGGGCATCTTGCAGCCCGTAGGATGGGTGTCGTTCATGCGGGTGCGATCGCGTACCGAGCTCTGCAGCCGTCGCGGCACCCGCGGCTCGCACCTCGTCGGCCTCGTCGTGCTGCTCGCGCTTCTCGCGTGGAACGGGCCCGCCCGGGCGAACCCGTTCGCAGCGGACAAGCAGACGCACTTCGCGGCCGGCGTGGGATGCGGAATTGCGGCTACGCTCATCGCGGACCAATTCACCCACGACCACCGCTTCATCGTCGGGACGTTCCTCGGAACGATTCCGGGGCTCGCCGTCGAGATCCACGACTCGACGGTCTCGTCGGGCTTCTCGGAGGGCGATCTGGCGCTGGACTTCGCCGGGTCGGCGCTCGGGGCGATCTTGACCGACCTGGTGGTGCTGCCGGTCGCGGTGCGCTTCTTCGCCGACGACCACGGCCCGGACACGGAGTACGGCGTGGAGGTCGGCGGCACGTTTTGAAGCGGCCGGTCGCGGCGCGCGCGAGCATCGCTCCGGCTGGGGCGCGACACGCCGCGGACGAGCTCGGTGACCGCGCGCTCCACCGCCGCGCGCGCTCTCTCGGGGCCGAGGCGCTGCACGGTGCGCAGGCGGCTCCAGGCCTCGAACGACGTCACGGACCATGCCACATTGGCAAATCGAAGCTCGGCTCGAGCCCGTGCCGGCCGGCATTTGGCGCCGCCGGCGCATCGGAGGTTTCCGTGACCATCGAACTCTACCCGACGCCGTCCCAGATGCAGGCGCTGCTGTCCGGCCCCGACGACGAGCCCGTCGTGATGCTGAACCTGCTCCGGTTCAAACCGGAGGCGTCCGAGCCCGACGAGGGCGCGACCGGCGAGGAGGCGTACGGCTGCTACAGCGCGGCGATGCTCGAGTTCATCGGCGCGCGCGGCGCGCGGGTGCTGTGGACGGGACGGGTCGTCGGTCAGGTCATCGGGAGCGGAGCCGAGGGCTTCCACACGATCGCGCTGGTCGAGTATCCGTCGCGCCGGGCGTTCTTCGAGATCGCGAGCCACCCGCACGTCCGCGACATCGGCGTGCATCGAGCCGCCGGCCTCGAGGGGCAGTGGCTCGTGGCAGCGGTCGCCCGCTGAGCACGTCCGCGATCGTGCGCGCTGACGACATCCCGGTCGCCCACACGCCGGCCGGCGGCTACGGCGACGTCCTGCCGCCGCCGATCCTCGCGCGCTGCACCGAGCCGCTCGCTCCGGGCGCGCCCGACCTGCGCGGCACGTGGCAGACGGAGACCCTCGAGGTCGGCGGCGCGATCGCCCCGGCGGATCATCCGCTGTGGCGGCACGTCGAGCGCATCGAGCAATGCGGCGACCGCGTCGTCGTCACGTCGACCGGCGTGATCCACGACATGCGCGCCGACGGGACGGTCGAGCACGGCGTGAACGACGTGTCGGCCGTGAGCCACGTGCCGATCCGCGTCGTCGCGACCTTCGAGGACGGCGCGCTCGTGCTGCGCCCGGTCGGTCTCGCGGGCATCGAGGTCACGCGCGAGCGCGACGGCGACCGCCTCGTGTGGCGCTACGGGCCCGGCATCGCGGTCCGGATGCGGCGGATCGACGAAGCGCGCTGATCGGGTCAGCGGAAGAGCGACAAATCGACCGCGTTCGCGAGCGCCTCGGCACCGGCGTCGGTCGGGTGGATCAGGTCGGCGCTGAGCTCCCTCCGCCACCGTGTCGGGTTCGCGGGATCGCGCACGGCGGCGTCGAAATCGATCACGGCGTCGAACGCCCCGCTCTCGCGGATGAACGCGTTGATGGCCGCTCGCTTCGACTCGTCGTACGGCGCGTAGAACGGATAGGTGTTGCCTTCCGCCGGCGTCAGCGTGCCGCCGAAGATCGGAAGCCCGCGGGCATGGGCGCGCGCGATCAGGTCGCGGTAGCCGGCGATGACCTCCTCCGCGGTGACGTCGGGGCGGCCGAGGCCGATGTCGTTGATCCCTTCGAGAAGGACGACGGCCTCGACCCCGCTCTGGCCGAGCGCGTCCTCGTCGAAGCGGAGGAGGGCGGACTCGCCGAGCAGGCTGTTCAGCACCTTGTTGCCGTTGATCCCCTGGTTCAGCACGCCGCGCGGCATCCCCGCCGAGACGAGCCGCTCGGCGAGGACGTCGGGCCAGCGCCGGTTCGCGTCGAACGTCGTCCCGGTTCCCTCGGTGATCGAGTCGCCGAAGGCGACGATCGCGCCGTCGCCGCGGCCGGCGAGCACGTCGACCGACGCGAGGAACACCCAGTGCGCCGTCGTGCGCCCGAACGCGGCCCCCGCGGCATCGGCGGTCGCGTCGCCGGTCGCGACCCAGCCGGTCGCGGACAGGGGATGCGACGTCGTCGGCACCGTCGGCTCCGGGAGGTAGAGCGTGATCGCGACGTCCGCGAGCGCCGGCACAACGAGGTCGACCGGGTCGCTCGTCGCGGTCGCGCCCGCCGCGATCGCGGTCGCGCTGCTGCCGCCGAAGGTGAGCACGCGGACGGTGTCCGGCCGAAGGCCCGCCCGCGCGTCCCGGAGGCCGATCGTCGCCGCACCGATCGCGAGCGGCTCCGAGCCGCACTGGTTCGTGAGCTTCACGCGAACGGCGTCGCCCGCGAGGCTCGTGCGGACGATCATCCGGACGCTCTCGTCGTCGAAGCGGGCGTTCTGCGGAAGCCCGAGGATCGTCGCCGCCTGGAAGCACATCGGGCTCGTGCTCCAGGTCCCCACCCACTTGGAGCTCGCGCTCGAGCCGCTCGGCGCGTCGGCGCACGCCGCGACCCACGTCACGAGCGCGGCCGCCGCGGACGCGCGAGCGATGGCGCGCATCACGGGGCCGAGTACGCGACGAGGCCGCCGTTCGGCATCGGCGGCTGGGTGAAGAACCAGAAGCCGCGGCCGACGTAGACGGTGCCGCCCGCGACCGCGATCCCCGCGGCGACGTCGCCGCCCGGGTGATCCGACCAGAGCTCGGCGCCGTCGTCGGCCGCGAGCGCATGGATCACGCCGTCGATCGTGCCGTGGTAGACGACGCCGTTCGCGACCGTGATCGCGCCGAACATCGGCGCCGCCATCGCGGTCTCCCAGCGGACGGATCCGTCGCGCGCGTCGAGCGCGAAGGTCGACGACGTGTCGTTCGGGTTGTGCCTGCCGGTCGTGACGAACCCGAACGCGCGCCAGCGGTTGCAGCCGACGAAGATCGCGCCGTCGGCGACCGCGGCCGTCACCATGATCCCCCCGAGCGGGCTCCCGCGGCACACGGAGGTCTCCCAGACCGCCTCACCGGTGTCGCGGTCGAGCACGTGATAGGTGCCGCCCTTGTCGCCGACCCCGACGACGTCGCGGCCCGCGATCGCGAAGAGGTTCGGTGACGCGCCGACGTCGGCGTCGGGGCCCGGGCCGCCGGCCGGGATCGTGAAGACGTCGTCCTTCGTGAACTGGTGCACCCAGGCGACGTCGCCGGTCTCGTAGCGGATCGCGACCACGGAGTCGCCCATCGGGCTCGCGGGCTGCTCGTAGGTCTGGCCGGTGCCGATGAAGACGAGGCCGCGGCGCTCGTCCACCGCCGCCGACGACCACACCGACACGCCGGCGCCGGACGTCGCGTCGTTCGCGGTCGTGTACACGCGCCAGAGCTCGCGCCCGTCGTCGGCGTCGAGGCCGACGATGCTGCCGCGGAACGTGTAGTCGGGAAGCGCGATCGCCGTCTCGTACGACGACACGCCGATCACGATCGTCCGCCCCGCGAGCACGGGCGACGAGTCGATGCTGGTCGTCGGATCGGAGTCGAGCTCGGCGGTCCAGAGGGTCTCGCCGCTCGCGCGGTCGAGCGCGAAGAGCGTGCCGCCGAGCTCCGCGACGTACACGCGATCGCCGTCGACGAGCGCGGAGCCGTCGATCCGCATGCCGAGCTTCCGGCTCCAGATCTCTCCGCCGTCGCTCGACCGGACGGCGCGGAAGACCCCGTCCCAGTCGCCGAAGTAGACGGTGTCGTCGACGACGGCCGGCGTGCTGGTCGTGCCGGCGAGCCCTTCGAGGCGCCAGCGCGGCGCGAGCTCCGACGCGTTCGCGCGCGACAGCTTCGACTCGGCGCCGTTCGACCGGCTGTTCGACCGATCGTGGTTGACCGACGGCCACGCGTCCGAGCCCGCCGGAAGCGCGTCCGACGGCGCCTCGTCCGAGCACCCGCCGGCGAGCGCGATGACCGCCGCGAGCGCACCGGCCACGGCGAGCGCGCACGCCCGGCCGGGTCGGTTTCCGCGCGCGCCCGACCGGCGGGTCGGAGAAGCGGCCATTGCATTTCCCTCCCGCGGAGCGCGATCTGCGCCCACGCCGGCCGACTTCTATCGCGGGCGCACGTGGAAGGACACGGCGCGATTTTCCGCGGGGCCAGCGCTGCCGCGCAAGTGGTGCAACTCCGCGTCCCAGTCGTTCGCTCCCGTCCGTTCGGCGAGCGCGAGCGCGTCCTCGACGACGGTCGGCCCTTCCTCGGCTCCCCTCGCGATTCCCTGAGTAATCCCTGGATTTCGCCAGGACTTCCGGCGGTCGCCCCACTACCTCTGCCGACACACCGAGCCAAGCGACGCACGTACGAACGCGCGTCGACGAGCGAGCGCGCGGGCATCGCGCACGAGGAAAGGGAGAGACGGCGATGGAAATCGGATTTCGGGCGCGCGCCTTCGCGCTTCGCGCCGGGGCCTGGCTGGCGGCGATCATCCTGAGCGGCGGGGCGTCCGAGGCCGCCGCGCAGCCGTCGCCGTTCTTCGACCATTTCGACTGCTTCAAGATCGGCGTCGGCCCGAACGAGGTTCAGGTCGACCCGCACGCCCTGGACGCCCTCACGCTGACGCCGTACGAGGTCCCGCCGTTCGACGCCGAGCAGGGCTGCCGCCTGCAGCCGGCGAAGAGCCCGCGTCCGACCCACCTCTGCATCCCGGTCGACAAGCAGCCGCGCCAGACGCCGTACGGCACGCAGCGCGGCGGCAACTTCCTGGTCTACCGGATGCGCTGTCCGGCACAGGCGGACTTCCGAATCGGTGTCGTGGACCAGTTCGTTCGTGCCGTCGCCGGCGTGAAGCGGAAGAGCACCACCCGCTTCCTGCTCGTCCCGGCGTACGACATCGAGAACCCGGATACGCCGTGCGGCCCGACCGGCGCCGGGCAGTGCGGCGGCGGCTGCCCGAACGTGTCGCAGTCCTGCGTCTCGCAGCTGAACGGGGTGTGCGCGTGCGTCGAGGACGTGCGCTGCGGCGGCACGCCGGTCGCCGGACAGTGCAACGGATCGTGCGCGCCCGGCGAGATCTGCGGTCCCGATCAGCTCGGCGGCTGCGCGTGCCTGCGGTAGCGCGCACGCACGTCCCGACCCTCGGATGAAAGAGAGAAGACGATGAAGACGTTCGGACGTTCAGGTCGGCTGTCCGCGATCGCGATTGCGACGATGCTCGGCTCGTCGGTCCTCCTCGACTGGACGATGGCGGGACCGAGCTTCGCGGCGGCGCGCAAGTACTACCTCACGAAGGCGACCTTCGCGGGCGACGCCGCCGCCACGGCCTGCGATCCCGGTTACCACATGGCGTCGCGGTGGGAGGTCGTCGAGACGACCGCCCTCCAGTACGACACGAGGCGCGGCATCACGGCCGCCGACTCCGGCTCCGGGCCGCCGACCGAGGAGTTCGGCTGGATCCGGACCGGCTATCGCCCGATCCTGACCGGCGGCCCCGGAGTGTCCAACTGCCTCGCCTGGAGCTCGGGCGATCCCGGCGTCGACGGGACGTACGCCGGCATCGGGGGTGGCTGGGGAGTCGACACCGCGCCCTTCGTGAACCGCTGGGCGATGGAAGAGGGCAGCTGCGGGACGCCTCACCACGTGTGGTGCGTGCGCGACTGACGCGCGGGCACCGCAAACGACGCACGAGGACACTGCCATGTCGGAACGTCGACCCTACGCAGGGACGCTGTCGGTGAACCGCGCCTTCGTCGTGCACTTCGGCGACGCGCGGGATGCGCGGCGTCGCCGGTTCGCCGGCCGCGCCGAGCATCTCTCGTCCGGCGACGTCGCGCTGTTCTCGTCGCTGAAGGAGCTGCTCGCGTTCTTCGAGCGAGTGCTGGTCGCCGATCGCGGCGCCGCGCCGCAGCCGAACCCGCCGCTGCGCGATCGCAAGTGAGAAACCGGAGCATGAGGCTCCAGAAGAGGAATTGGACCATGGACGGATGGAGAACCACTGACCCGAGCGTGCGCCCGCGCCGGCGCGCGGCGCTGCGAGCCGCGTCGACCGCGATCGCCCTGCTGGCGCTTTTCGGCGCCGGGCCGGGATTCGCCGCGCCGGCCGCTCAGGCGCCGGACGAGATCCTCGTCCGCTTCCGCGCGGGCACGAGCCCGGCACGGCGCGGCGCGGCGCATGCCGCGGCGCGCGCGAGCGTCGTCAAGCGATTCGCGACCGTCGATGGTCTCGAGCTGCTCCGCGTCGCGCCCGGGACGTCGGCGGCGCGGGCGATCGACCAGTACGGCGGGAATCCGGACGTCCTGTACGTCGAGCCCAACCGACCGATCGAGCTCCAGAAGGGCTCGAACGATCCGTCGTACCTCCAGAACGACCAGTGGGGACTCAACTACGCGTTCCCGCCGTTCGACGATCCCGACATCGACGCGCCGGAGGCCTGGGACATCACGACCGGCAGCCCGAACGTCGTCGTGGCCGTCATCGACACCGGGATCGACTACAACCACGAGGACCTCGCCGCGAACGTGTTCCGCAACGAGGCGGACTGCGACGGCGACGGCGTCGACGACGACGGCAACGGCTGGGTCGACGACTGCCACGGGATCGACCCGATCGACGGCGACTCCGATCCGATGGACGACGAGGCGCACGGGAGCCACGTGTCCGGCATCATCGGCGCGGTCGGCAACAACGGCGTCGGCGTCGCGGGCGTCGACTGGAACGTCAAGCTGATGGCGTGCAAGGTCTTCGACGCGAACGGCAACGGCACGATCGCCGCGGCGATCACGTGCCTCGACTACATCGCGATGATGAAAGATCGCGGCGTCAACATCGTCGCCAGCAACAACAGCTGGTCCGAGACCGACTTCTCGGCGGCTCTGCGCGACGCGATCGACGCGCAGCGCCAGCACGGCATCCTCTTCGTCGCGGCGGCGGGCAACTACTCGAGCTGCCCGAACCCCTACGAGTGCCGGCTCGACGGCGACAACGACCGGAAGCCGACCTGGCCCGCGAGCATGTACCTCCCGAACGTGATCGCCGTCGCGAACTCGATCGACTATGGCTGGCTGAACGCAGGCTCTGCCTACGGCCGCCGGACCGTGCACGTCGCGGCGCCCGGGACCAACATCCTGAGCACGATCCCGGGGAACGCCTACGACTGGTACTCCGGCACCTCGATGGCGACCCCGATGGTCGTGGGCATCGCGGCGCTCCTGAAGGCGCAGAACCAGGGACGCGACTGGCGGGCGATCAAGAACCTGATCCTCGCCGGCAGCGAGGGGAACATGTTCCCGGACGACGGCAAGCTCATCACCGATCATCGCGCCAACGCGCATGGTGCGCTCGCTTGCGCGAACAAGGTCCTGACGAGCCGTCTCCGGCCGGTTCCCGACGCCGTCACGGCGGTCGTCGGGCAGCCGATGGAGCTGTCCGCGCTGAACATCCGGTGCGCCGCGCCGAACGGCAACGTGACCGTGACGGTCAATCCGGGCGGGCAGGCGGTCACGCTGCGCGACGACGGTGCGGAGAACGACCAGCAGGCGGGCGACGGCATCTACTCCGGCCAGTGGACGCCGGCCGCGCAGGGCCAGTTCACCATCGCCTTCCCGGGGCCGGACGTCGTCACCGTCAATGTGCTTCCCGGCTCCTATGGCGTCACCGCCGTGCCGTATCAGGGACGCACGATCACGGGAACCTCGATCCAGATCCTGCCGATGCAGCCCGCGACGCTGCCGTCGCCCTTCCCGCTGCGCTTCGCGGGCGGCACCTTCGACACGATCTACGTCGACGAGCGCGGCGGCCTGCAGCTCGACGGCGGCGACTTCGACAGCGACCTGGCTACCTACAACGAGCCGCTGCCGTCGCCGTTCCACGCGACGCTCGTCCTGCCGTACTGGGACCAGATCATGGAGTCGACCTTCGGCGACGTGCTGTACGAGGTGAGGGGCACCGCACCGAACCGCGAGCTGGTGATCGAGTGGCGGGACATGGAGCGCTCCGACGTCTTCTGCGTTCTGTTCGAAGGCTACGTCACGTTCCAGGTCGTCTTCTTCGAGGGCTCGAGCGACATCCTCTTCAACTACCCGGACACGACCGTCGGCGGGCAATGCCCCGACCTCGACGCGGGCGGGTCCGCGACCGTCGGGATCCAGGTCTCTCCCGACGTCGCGAGCCAGTTCGGCTTCAACGCGCCCGTCATCCCCGACGGGACGTCGCTCCTGTGGACCGTCGGCGGTGGTGCGCCGCCGCAGCCCGCGATCGGCGTCACCCCGGCTTCCGCGGAGTTCGGAACCGTGGCGGTGGGCGCGTCGTCCGACCGGACCTTCGTCGTCCAGAACACCGGTACCGGGACGCTCACCGGGCAGGCGTCCGCTCTCGCGCCCTTCTCGATCGTGTCGGGCGGCGCCTACTCGCTCACCGCGGGGCAGACGCAGGTCGTGACCGTGCGATTCGCGCCGACCGCCGCGGGGAACTTCCCGGGCAACGTGACCTTCACCGGCGGCGCCGGCGCAGCGCGCGCGGTGCACGGCGTCGGCGGCGATGCGACCGCGACCTGCGAGCCGGTCGCCGGCTGGCAGCTGAAGCTCGGAAAGCTGACTCAGCCCGGCGCGAACACGCTGTCGCTGAAGGGCAGCGTGTATCTCACGCCGGCCGAGCTCGCTGGCTTCGATCCCTCCGTCGACGGCATCGCGCTCCGGCTCGCGGACGACGTCGGCGCCCCGATCGACTTCGCCGTCGCGGGCGGTCCGTACGACGCGACCGGCAAGAAGGGTTGGAAGGTGAACGCGAGCGGGACGACGTACACCTTCGTCGACGCGAACGTCGGCTCGTCGATCTCGAAGCTGATCGTCAAGAAGTCGACGACGACGCCCGGGGTCGTCAAGATCCAGGCGACCGGCAAGAACGGCTCGTACGCCGGGGTCGTGCCGCCGCCGACGGCGTCGGTGACGCTCGCGGACGGGACGTGCTTCGAGGCGAGCTTCCCGGGGCCCACGCCGCCGCTCTGCTTCTACAACCCCACCCGGACGACGCTTCTCTGCAGGTAGCCGACGGACGAGCGGACGGAGTGGAGGCGGCGGATGCGGCCGGCCGCCGCGCGGAACCGCGCGGCGGCCGGCCGGGCGCCCACGGGCCAGACGCCTAGCGAACGGGCTCGGCGGCGCCGGCGATGCGGATCTTCCAGCCCCGCAGGACCTGCTCGCCGCGCTCGTCGGTCGCGCCGTCGACGTTCAGGTGGCTCGTCAAGTAGTAGAGCCGGTCGATGTCGTCCTTTCGCGCCGGTCCGTGCGAGGCTGCCGCGAAGCTCTGCTGCAGGTAGGACGGCGGGATCGACTGGTAGTAGAGCGTCGCCTGCACGCGGTCCGCGCGCTCGAGCGCGTCCGGCTCGAGGGAGATCCGGTATTCGATCTCGTCGGAGCCCGTGAGGCGCGGATCGGAGTAGTGTGGGTCGTGCGCCTCCTCGCCGTGCAGGTCCGCGAGCTCGCGGACGTAGGGCGACGTCGAGCGCGCGAAGAAGTCGGGGTCGAAGCCCTTCGGCCGGATGCGGTTGTCCTTCACGATGGTGACGCGCTGGAGGAAGCTCGTCGTGAGGACGCCCTCGGAATCGCGGATGAGCTCCTGGTAGATCTGCACCTGGTCGGGGGAAACGATCGACTGGTAGTGCGGCTGGATGGGCGCGCCGGGGAAACGGGTCGGCTGCTCGCTGTCGAGGACGCGGTCGCCGAGGCCCTCGACGAGGAAGCCGAGCTCGTTCGTCCGCCCCGAGCCCCAGAGCGCGTTCCCGTCCGCGTCCAGCACGACGAGCTCGACGAACATGCGCCGGAAGCCGACGCCGGTCGGAAGGTCGTGCCCGGTGAGGTTCTCGACGGTCACGTTCGCGCGCAGCTCGCCCGCCAGCCGCTCGACGCTCGTGACCTCCACGGTCGCGGTGTCGTGCTGCGCCATGTCGAGCATCGACTGCATTCCGGTGAAGAGCGGAAGCTCCTGCGGGTAGCTCGTGAAGAAGGGCGCAGCCGGCGGATTGATCGGGGACGGCTGCTCGGACATCCAGTCGATCTGCTGGACGCCGAGCACGAGCGGGAACTGCTGGACCAGCTGGTTCAGGAAGAGGTTCAGCCCGTGCAGCGCGTGGCGCGAGTAGCGGTCGCGCTTCCGGAGCTCGATCTCGTCATCGGGCAGCCGGTTCGTCGTCGGCGGGAACGCTTCGTTGGACTCGCTGTTCGCGATCCTCGTCTCGACCGGCGTGCCGCGGTAGTGCGTCGGCATGTGGCAGTCCTGGCACGACCGGAAGTCGTCGCCGGGGCGGCCGCTCGAGCTGTTCGTCCACTCGAGGTGCGTCGCTTGCTCGTACTTCGCGCCCAGCTGCCGGCCCGAGGCGTCGAAGACGGGCAGCAGGACGTTGTGGCAGCTGCCGCACAGCTCCGAGGCCGCGATCTGGGCGCCGAACTTCGGCGTCAAGCCGAGCGCGTGCTCCATCGGCTTGGTGACGATCGCGTCGTCGCGGTATGGGCCGTAGACCTCGTCCGGCGGGCCGGTCACGAAGTTCCCGGTGAACGTGCGCTCCTCGCCGAGGCCGGTCTCGGCGACGTGGTGGCACACGGCGCACGACACGCCGTCGCGCGCGAGCGCGCCGTACCACTGGAGGTCGGAGGGTTGCTCTCCCGGCCACTGCTGCAGCGCGCCGCGCGGGAACGGGCGGCCGCCGAGCGGCACTTCCGGCGGCGGCGCGATCGCGAACATCTCGGCACAGGCGCCGCCGCCGGCGCCGGTGTCGATCGCGAACTGCCGTGCGCCCATCGCGCCGTGGCAGTGGAGGCACGTGTTCTCGATGCACGCGGTCGCGTCGGAGAGGCGGTTCGTCTCGCCCTGGAGCTGCGAGAAGAAGATCGGGTCGCGGCCGGAAAGCCCCATCGGCGACACGCGCCATTCGCCGGCCGGCGACAGGTTGCGGAGGCGGCTCGCGCGTCCGAGCTCGTCGGCGACGAGCGCCATGTTCGGGAGGAGCGGGCTCTGCGGCGTCGCGTTGTGGCAGGCGTTGCACTGTGCGGACGTGAGGAACTGTCCCGGGCCGTCGTGCGCGGAGATCACCTGCGCGTCGTAGGTCGCGGCCGGCATGCGCGTGCGCCACACGTCGGCAAACGCGACCGGCTCGAGCTGATCGAAGAAGCGAAGGAAGAGCTGCGACGGCGCCGGCAGCGGCGAAGGGAAGGGCACGAGCGATCCCGGCACTGCGGTCGGCGCCGGAGCCGGAGCGGGCTTCGCGTCGAACGCCTTGTAGCGGAGCTCCCGCCCCAGGATGTTGTCCATGGAGACGAACGTCGATTGCCTCTCCGCCGTCGCGTGGCAGGAGAGGCAGTACGGGTGTCCCGCGAGCGGGATCAGCTCGACGACGTTCGGCACCTTGAGCGGTAGCTGAAGGACGCCGCCCGTCGGGTACCACGACGGACTGTCGACGATCGGATCGGGAAAGGTGCCGCCGGTGAATGCCGAGCGATCGAGGAGCTGCGGCGGCGGGCCGTTGCTCTTCCCCGGCAGCGCCCAGAGCCAGCCGTCGTGCGACAGCCCGCTCGCCTTCACCATCGGCGCCCAGAGGTTCGGCGCGATCGGCTTCGCGGGGTCCTCGAAGACGTCCATGCAGCCGTCTTCCGCCGTCCGGATGTCGAGCGCGGGGAACGCGAAGCTCATCGCCTTCATGATCATCGCGCCGTCCGGGATGTCGCCCTCGCGGCCGTTGCAGAGCCAGTCGACCATCTCCGGCGAGTAGTAGACGCGGAGCGGGAAGTGCGGGCCGTAGTTGTTGAAGTAGCTGCCGTCGGCGACGACCGACGGGCCGCTCATCCGCCAGTTCAGGTCGTGCACCCAGCCGAGCCCGGCGTACTCCTCGGTGGTCAGGAACTCCTGGAGGCGCTCGTTGTATGCCTGGTAGGCGTCGAGCTCGGAGGGCGCCGGCGGGTCGCGGAGCTCGGCCGGCAGCGGCCGTCCGCGATCGGGGTGCTCGGCGCACCAGGCGGCGATCTCCGCCTCGCTCGCCGGCCGCTTCTGCTTGCAGACCCACTTCGCCGGGTTCGCGGGCAGCGGGCCCGCGGGCTCGGGGTCCGGGCTCGACGCGTCGCCGCACCCGGTGAGCGCGATCGCGGCCACGACGACCGCGAGCCACCCGCGCGACCGCGTGCGAGCGCCGCGGCGCACCTTCCGCGGACCGCACCGGCGACCGCGCACGTGGCGGTCGCGCCGAGGCTCGCGAGAGGGCGTCACCAAGCCCGATATCGGCGGCTTCGGTCGCGGATCTTAGGCGCGCGTCGCGGCACGGCGTCGCGCAATGCGACAGCCGCTCGCGCCGTAGACCGGGTTGACCGCGCGATCGCACGCGGTGTACCCGCGAGACCGCGGTCGGCTCACATGCACGATCTCGTCATTCGCGGCGGCACGGTGGTGGACGGGAGCGGTGCCGCCGCCGTGGGGGCCGACGTGGCGATCGACGCCGGTCGGATCACGGCCGTCGGCGAGGTGACGTCGCCGGCGCGCGCCGCGATCGACGCCCGCGGGCTCCTCGTGACGCCCGGCTTCATCGACATCCACACGCACTACGACGGGCAGGCGACGTGGGATCCGATCCTCGCGCCGTCGAGCTGGCACGGCGTGACGACGCTCGTCGTCGGCAACTGCGGCGTCGGCTTCGCGCCCGCACGCCCCGATCGCCACGCCTGGCTGATCGGCCTCATGCAGGGCGTCGAGGACATCCCCGGCGAGTCGCTCACGGCCGGGCTCGCGTGGGATTGGGAGAGCTTTCCGGAGTATCTCGACGCGCTCGCGCGGCGGCCGCGCCTGGTCGACGTGGGCGCGTACGTCGCGCACGGCGCGCTGCGCGCGTACGTGATGGGCGAGCGCGGCGCGCGCAACGAGCCCGCTACGTCGGGCGACACGGCCGAGATGGCTCGCCTCGTCTACGAGGCGGTCTCCGCCGGCGCGCTCGGCTTCTCGACGTCGCGCACGATCGGCCACCGCGCGGTCGACGGCGATCCGGTCCCGGGCACGTTCGCGAGCGAGGACGAGCTCTTCGCGATCGGGCGCGCGCTCGCGAAGGCGGGGCGGGGGATCTTCGAGGTCGCGCAGGCCGGCACGGGCGGCGCCGCCGCCGGCGATCCGCCGAACTCGTCGGAGCGCGAGCTCGCCTGGATGCGCCGCCTCGCCGCGGAGACCGGGCGGCCCGTCACGTTCCTCCTCTTCGAGAACGACCCGGCCGCGACCCCGTGGCGCCGTCTCCTCGCGCTCGCGGACGAGGCCGTCGCGGCGGGCGCGCCGCTCGTGCCGCAGATCGCGAACCGGCCGTTCGGCATGCTCGTCGGCCACCAGACGCGCGCGAATCCCTTCGCCGAGCGGCCGACGTACCGGTCGATCGCGTCGCTCCCGCTCGCGGAGCGCGCTCGGCGCCTCCGCGATCCCGACGTCCGCGCCCGAGTCCTCGCGGAGCGGCCGCGCGGCACGCCGACCGCCGGGACGCTCGCGGCCCTCTTCGGGCCGTCGGCGATGCGCCGCCTCTTCCCGCTCGGCGACCCGCCCGACTACGAGCCGCCGCCGGAGCGGAGCGTGACCGCGATCGCTGCGCGCGAGGGCCGCGCGCCCGAGGAGGTGCTCTACGACCTCATGCTCGGCGACGACGCGCGCGAGCTCCTCCTCTATCCGGTCCTCAACTTCGACCGCGGGAACCTCGATGCCGTCCACGAGATGCTCCTCCATCCCGGCACCGTGCTCGGCCTCGGCGACGGCGGCGCACACTGCGGCATCGTGTGCGACGCGACCATGACGACCTTCACCTTGACGCACTGGGTGCGCGACCGGCGCGGCGCGCGCCTCCCGCTGGAGCTCGCCGTCCGCCGCCTCACGTCCGACAACGCGGCGCTCTTCGGGCTCCGCGACCGCGGCCTCGTCCGCCCCGGACTCCGCGCCGACCTGAACCTGATCGACTTCGACCGCCTGCGCCTCCGGCGTCCCGAGGTCGCGTTCGACCTGCCCGCCGGCGGGAAGCGCGTCCTCCAGCGCGCCGACGGCTACGTCGCGACCCTGGTCGCCGGCGAGGTGGTGATGCGCGACGGCACGGCGACCGACGCGCGTCCCGGGCGCGTCGTCCGCTCCACTGCTGCGTAGTCGCGCCATGCCTGCCGCGCGCGCGGACCGCCCGCCCTCGTCGCGCGCCACGGCGACGGCGATCGCGCCGTCGCGGCTGGCCAGGCGCTGGCCGCTCCTCGTCGTGTCGTTCGTCGAGGGCGGGGCGCTCATGGCGGTCGAGCTGCTGGGCGCGCGCGCGGTCGCGCCGTACTTCGGGAGCTCGCTCTACGTGTGGTCGATCGTGCTCGCGACGACGGTCGGTGGGCTGACGGCGGGATACGCGCTCGGCGGCCGCATGGCCGGGGGCGATCGGCGGTCCGAGGTGCTCGTGTGGGTGCTCGCGATCGCGGCCGCGCTCGTCGCGCTCCTGCCGATCACGTCGGCTGCGGTCATGGGCGCGACCGCGGGCCTCGATCTCCGGGCCGCGATCCTGGTCTCGTGCGCCGCCTTCCTCCTCCCGCCGCTCGTCGCGTTCGGGATGGTGTCGCCGCTCGTGATCGGCCTCGTGTCGACCGACCTCGCCGCGGTCGGTCGCGCGGCCGGAACCGTGTACGCGGTGTCGACGGTGGGCGGCGTCGTCGCGACCTTCCTCTACGGCTTCCTTCTCATCCCGTTCGGCGGGGTGCGCGCGAGCGCGCTCGCGACCGCGGCCGCGCTCGCCCTCCTGCCGCCGCTCGCGCTCCTCGATCGGCGGCACTCGAGGACGGCGCCGTGACGTCCCGCGCGCGCTCGCGGCGTGCGGCGCGCGCCGCTGCCGGCGTCTCCGTCGCCGCTTCGCCGCCGCTCGATCGGCGCGTCTGCTACCTGGTCGCGCTGCTCGAGGGCGTGAGCGTCATGGCGACGGAGCTCCTGGTCGCGAAGATGCTGGCGCCGCTCTACGGCGACTCGCTCTACACCTGGTCGACCGTGCTCGGGACGACGCTGATCGCGCTCGCGGCGGGATACTTCGCGGGCGGCGTCGTCGTGGACCGCGCGCCGCGCCCCGAGGTGCTGCTCGCGATCGTGCTCGCGGCTGCCGGCTACCTGCTCGTCGTGCCCGCTCTCCTCGGCGGGCTCACGGCGCTCTGGATCGATCGCGATCCGATCGCGAGCACGATCGCGTGCGCGGCGATCGGGCTCGTGCCGCCGCTCTTCCTGCTCGGGATGGTGCCGTCCTTCCTGATCCGGTTGCTCGCGGGCGACGCGGCGGAGAGCGGCGCGGTCGCGGGACGCGTCTATGCAGTCTCGAGCCTCGGCGGCATGGCGTCCGCGCTCGGGATCGGGCTGATCGTCATCCCCGAGCTCGGCTTGACGCGGCCGATGCTCGGCACGTCGTCCGTCCTCGCCCTCCCCCCGCTCGCGGTGCTGCTCGCGCGCCGGCGGCTCCTCGCGCTGGCGTACCTCGCGGTGCTTCCGCTGGCCTTCTGGCACGCCGTCGTTCGCGAGGCTCCGACGTCCCGCGACATCCGCGTCCGGGAGTACTCCGAAGGGCTGCTCGGGCAGGTGCTGGTCGCGGACCAGCGGCTGCCGGGCGGAGGTCCCGACGACTTCTTCCGGGTGCTCTACCTGAATCGCATGGGGCAGACCGTGATCGACGCGCGCACCGGCGAGCCGCTGTCCGCGGACTACATCGACCACGTCCTGCCGTTCGCGGCGACTCGCCCGCCCGGCGCGCGCGTCCTCCTCCTCGGGCTCGGCGGCGGCAGCATGGTGAAGGAGCTCGTGCGCCTCGGCTTCACGGTCGACGCCGTCGAGCTCGACCCGCGCATCATCGCGGCGGCGAGCCGCTGGTTCATGTCCGGCACGCCGGCCGACGGGGTCCGCTACGTCGCGGACGACGCGCGCCACGTCCTCCGGACGACGGACGACAAGTACGACATCGTCGTGTTCGACGTGTTCCGCGGCGAGCGGCCGCCGGCGCACGTCTTCACGCGCGAGAGCCTCGAGGAGGTCGAGCGCCTCCTCGCAGACGACGGCATCGTGCTCCTGAACCTGATCGGCCGCGTCCGGGGCGAGCGCTCCGCCGGCGTGCGAGCCGTCCTGCGCACGCTGCGCGAGGTCGGGCTCGAGACGCTCGTGGTAGCGATGCCCGAGACGGAGAACGTCGAGATCGTCGCGAGCCGCCGTCCGCTCGACCTCTCGCGGCCGAAGAACCCGCGCTTCCGCTCGCGCCTCGAGCATCCGATCGAGACGCGCCTCACGGACGTGACCGCAGCCGAGCTCGCCGACGCTCCGGTCCTGACGGACGATCGTCCGCTCCTCGACGTGCTCTACCTCGACGCGGCCGAGTACGTCCGCCGACAGCACACGCGCGAGTTCACGAAGCGCTACCTCGCCGGACACGTGCCGCTCTTCGACTGACGCGCTGCCCCCTCGGTATTCCCTCGGTAATCCCTGGGTTCTCCCAGGACTTCGACGGCGCGCCGCACTACCTCTGCCCGTCAAATGGCGCCGAGCAGGAAAGGCGGAGACGAACGACGCGACGCGCGGCCCGCGCCCACTCTCGGGCTCGGGCTCGCGCTCGCGCTCCGCGTCGAGCACTCCGACCGTCGCTCGCCGGAGAGAAGGAGAAAGTCCGATGATGAAGAGTGCTCTGATTCTGGTCCTGTTGGGTCTCAGCCTCGCGGTCGCGACCCCGTCGCGCGCGCAGGTCGAGGGTAGCTTCTGCGGCGACGTCGAGGCCATCGCCGACGGATGGCGCAGCGTCTTCCCGGTCGGCGATCCCGCCGTGTGCCCCGACCTCTGCCGCGCCTGGGTCCAGAGCTGTATCGGGGTCGTGCGGCAGTCGAAGCAGTGCGGGCTGGCCGTCTTCGAGCAGCTCGCGGTCGTGTCGACCGCCCAGTGCGCGAGCGAGGAGACGGCAGCGAAGCGAGCGCAGTGTCACAGGGCTGCGCGCACGCAGGTCGACGCGCTGAAGGCCTACGTCAACGTGCAGGCCGAGACGGCGCTCGCGTTCTGCTCGGATCCGCAGCAGACCGACGACTGTGTCGCGACCTGCGGTACGCCGGTGGAGTGAGGCGCGCGTCCACCCGCGTGTCCTCGGCGGCGGTCCGGCGGGTCGCACCGCCGGGCCGTCGCCGCATGGCGAGCTCCCTCGTGCGACGACTCAGGGCGTGCTGACGTCGATGACCGTCTTCGCGCGTCCCGATGCCGGCACCTGGACGCTCGCCGTCTTCGGCTTGGAACCGGAGCCCTCGAACGCGACCGTGTAGTGCCCGGGCGGCAGCTTCGCGTAGAGCTGCGGGCCGTCCATGTTCGTTGCGAGCACCGTCTTGCCCGACCCGTCGCGGACGGCGACGCGCCCGCCGCCTTGGTAGGCCCCCGACGGAGCCGCGACCTCGACCAGCAGGTTGTAGCCCGCGGCCCGCTCCTGCAGGGCCTCCCGCTCGTCGGTGCCGACGCCGCCCGTCAAATACGGGACCCCGCCGCCCTGGGGCTCGTCCGCCGGTGGGGCCGCCGTCGCGAGCGAGCCTGCGAAGGACCATGCGAGCGCGAGTGCGATCGCCGTGCATTTTCGTGACATGTCGACCTCCTCGTCGAGGATATCCGCGGTCGCTTCGTGACCAAACACGGGTCCCGCGACTCGACCCTAAAGGCCGCGTCCCGGCCGTCCGCTGACCAGAACCAGGTGGAGCTGGTCGCATGAAGACCGAGAAGTTCGCACCCGAGCAGCAGGCGCTCGTCGAGCTCTGGGAGCGGCACATGGCCTCGGAGTTCGAGCGCCACGACCAGGCGGGCCTGCTCGTGCAGCTCGGGCTCCTGGACGCCGAGAAGCTGCCGGTCGTCGGAGCGGAGCGGGCCCGGAGGCTCGTCGATCCGACGACGCCGGCGAACCGATTGATCGATCGCGCGCGCCGGAGCGCCTAGACCGCCACCTCGTCCGCGTAGCACCAGCGCCACATCTCGCCGGGCTGGAGCGACCGCACGATCGGGTGGCTCGTCGCCCAGAAGTGCGCGGTCGCGTGCCGGTGTCGCGAGGCGTCGCAGCACCCGACGTGACCGCACGACACGCAGAGGCGGAGGTGCACCCACTCGGAGCCGGTTCGCAGGCATTCCTCGCATCCGTCCGTCCGCGGGGGCACCTCGCCCACGAGGGCGACGTGCGCGCACGCCGGGGTCGCCGCGTCGGCCGCGCGCTGCGCCGGCGGCGCGGCCTCGATGAAGCACCCGGCGATGGCCCCCGCGGTCAGCGCGAGCGCCGCGGCGAGGATCGCGACCACCCGGAAGCTCGCGGCCAGCGCCGCCGCGACGGCGCCGCGAGCGGCGGCGCGCTCACCTTCGCTCGCGACCGCCGGCAGCTCGACGTCGCCGAGGCTCGTGCCGCTCTGCGCGGCGAGGGCGCTCCGGACCGGGGGCGACACGTCGAGCGTCGCTGCGCTGCTCGCGAGCTCGCGCCCGAACACCGCGCCCGCGACGACCCCCATGATCGCGACCGCAAGGAGCGACGCGATGCGAGCGACCGTGTTGTTGACGCCGGACGCGACGCCGGTCTCGGCGTCGTCGACCGCCGACATCACGGTCGTCGTGAGGGGCGCGACGGTGACCGCCATGCCGAGCCCGATCAGCACCATCGCGGGGAAGACGCTCGTCCAGTACGACGAGGCGCCCGACAGGACGGCGAGGAGCGCGAGCCCGGTCGCCGTGATCACCGAGCCGAGCGCGAGCGGCAGCCGTGGCCCCCAGCGGTCGGCGAGCCCGCCCGACCAGCGCGACAGCGCGCCGACGATGAGCGCGAACGGGAGATAGGCGGCGCCGGTCGCCGTCGCGGAGTAGCCGCGGACGCGGACGAGAGCGAAGGGCAGGATGAAGAACGCTCCGGTGAGGGCGAAGTAGAGGAGGAGCGTCAGGAGGTTCGCCCCGAGGAAGGTGCGCGACCGGAAGAGGCGAAGCGGCATCATCGGCGCACGAGCGCGCGCCTCGACCACGAGGAAGGCCGAGAGCAGGACCGCGCCCGCGCCGGCCGCGACCAGCGCGCCGGCGCCGCTCGCGAGGCGGATGATCCCGAAGACGAGCGCGACGAGCCCGGTCGTCGCGAGCACCGCTCCCCACCCATCGATCTCCGGGCGTCGGCGGCTGATCCGGACGTCGTGCACGCGGACGAGCGCGATCGCGAGCGTCGCCAACGCGAGCGGGACCACGAGCAGGAACCCGGCTCGCCACGAGATCGCGTCGACGAGGACGCCGCCGACGATCGGGCCGCCCGCGTTCGTGAGCGCGGTCCACGCGGACCACGTGCCGATCGCCCGTCCGCGCTCGGACTTCGGGAACGCGGCGCCGAGCAGCGCGAGGCTGTTCGGGACGAGGAGCGCCCCGCCGATTCCCTGGATCGCGCGCGCCGCGATGAGCTCGCGGTCGCTCGCGGCGACGCCGGCGGCGAGCGAGCCGACCGCGAGGATCGCGAGGCCGATCGCGAACAGCCGGCGCCGGCCGAAGCGATCGCCCGCCGAGCCGGCGACGAGCGTGAGCGCGGCGAGGAGCAGCGTGAAGACGCTCGCGATCCACTGCATCTCGGCGACCGACGCGCCGAGGCCGCGCTGGATCGCCGGCAGCGCGACGTTGATGACCGAGCCTTCGACGAACGCGACGCTCGAGCCCAGGATCGTGGCGACCAGGACCCACCGCTTGGCGGAGGTTGCGCAGCCCGGCGTCTCGGGGGCGCCGCGCAGGACGCCGGCGTCGCACGGAGGCCGAACGGCGATCATCGCGGCCGACGATGCCGAAGGCGGTCCGGCGTCGCAACGGCGGGCGGCGAGCGCGCCGCCCGCCGCGCTCGCTCTAGATCGTGGTCGCGCCCGCCGCTTCTCGCGCGGCCGAAGCCTGTCTCGCCGGAGGCGGTGCGAGCGGGAGAGCCTTCCGCCATGCCGGCAGGGCCTGCAGGCGATCGTACCAGCGCAGGACCTCGCGGTACGGCTCGACGGGGTAGTGCTGCGCGTAGACGAGCCACGAGCCCACGGTCATGTCGGCGAGCGTGACCGCGTCGCCGGCGAGCCACTCCCTCTGGCGGAGGTGCAGGTCGAGGACGGCGGCGTACTGATGGAACTCGCGCTCGCCGCGCTCGACCTCGCTCGGCGTCGGGCCGCCCTGGCCGAAGAGGGCCTTCACGAACCTCTCGAAGACGAGAGTTCCCGCCGCCGGTCCCCAGTGCGCGAGCTCCCAGCATTGCCAGCGGCTGACGTCGGCCTGACGTCTCGGCTCCGAGGGCCAGAGGGCGCGGTCGCCCGCCTTGGCGGCGAGGTACTGCATGATCGCGTTCGACTCCCAGAGCACGAAGCCGTCGTCCTCGAGGACCGGCATCTTGCCGTTCGGGTTCAGCGCCCGGAACGCGGGCTTCCGCTGATCGCCGCCGACGAGGTCGACGGGTACGACGTCGGGGTCGAGCCCGAGGTGGTGCGCGACGGCCAGCACGCGGATCGCGCGCGGCGAAGGTGGTGCGACATGGAGCTTCATCGGATTCTCCTTTCGAGTCGTCGTCGACGAGCTGCCGCGTCGTCGGTGGACGACCTGGGTCAAGCCGTCTCGTCGACGGCGGTCTCTGCATAGCTCTCCAGGATCTGCCCCCAGCCGCCGCCGAGGTCGCGCTGCATGCGCTCGGCGGCGTCGCCGAAGCGGTCGAGGTTCCGATGCTCGAAGTCGACGCGCGTCCGCTTCGGGCCGAGGACGGTGAAGCTGACCTCGACCTCGGTCACGAGGGCGGGGTCGTACTTGAACTCGGCGTCGAGCTGCCAGGCGAGGACGAGGCGGCGCGGCGGGTCCCACGCGATCACCTTGCCCCAGTCGCAGGTCGAGCCGTCCTCCCCGACCTCGTACCAGCGGCCGTCGGGCTTGGGCTCGATCACGCACGCCTTGAGCGGCGAGGCGCCGATGTGGTGCTGCTTCGGCCACCAGGCGCCCATGTTCTCCGTGAACACGCGGAACGCGCGCTCTTGGGGAGCCTCGACCGTGAGCTGCTTTCGAATCGCCATCATGAGTCCGTCTCCTTCTCCGCCGCAGCCTTGAAGGCCGAGAGCGCCCGATCCCACATGCGGTCGAGGTAGGTCGTCATCGCCTCGATCCCGCGCGGGTCGATCCGGTAGACGCGGCGCGTGCCGAAGGCCTCGTCCACGACCAGCCCGGCATCCTTCAGGACCCGGAGATGTTGCGAGACCGCCGGTCGCGAGACCGGGAGGCGGGCAGCGATCTCGCCGACCGAGAGCGACCTCCGGGCGAGCTGCTCGAACACCTGGCGCCGGGTCGGATCCGCGAGCGCTGCGAACCCGTGGATCGGCACTTGAGAAGAGTTAGTCATTGCTTACCGTAAGCGATTACTAACCGATCGGAGATCTGCGTGTCAACGGTGACCGCCGAGATTTTCTTCCCAAGCGATGTCACCAAGCCGCGCCGCCGCCGTATTCGACCACGACGGCGACGCGGGTCGCTGGGCCGGACGAACATGAGCACCCCAACGGACAAGAGTACGGAGACGGCGACGGCGGCGTCGCACACGAGGCGAACGTTCTTGCAGCGCCTCGCGCTCGGCTCGGTGACCGCGTCCGCCGCCATCGCCGGTGCGGCCGCGCTCCAAGGCGCGCGCCCGGCGGATGCGGCCCGGGAGCAAAAGGAGCATCGGCGGAGCGTCAAGGTCTTCCGGCTGCGGTCGCGCAAGACGGTGGCGTGCCGCGCGTGCCAGCTGCACCACCGGCACTTCGTCTTTCTGACCCGGAAGGTCGCACGGCATCATCGCGCGCACCCCGGCTGCGACTGTCCGATCACCCCGCAGTGGATCAAGCGCCACACGTTCAAGCGGCTCTTCGCGTCGAGCGGCGCGATGGAGAACGGTTTCGTCGATCTGAGAAAGCTCTGACCGGGAGGTCTCGAGAAGGGGCGGCAGAACCAACGCCGAGAGGGGCAGGACAAGAGCTGGCCCGATAAGCGGACCCCAAAGTCCGCTCCCCTCCTCGAGCCCTTCCGATCGGTGCGATTCGCGCCTGGATCGGCTAGCGCGTCGGCGGGTGCCGCCGTGCCGGACGCGCGAGGAGCCGTCGCGCGTCGTCGCGAAAGGCGTCGTCGAGCGCCTTCCGGAAGACCGACACCGACACCATCTGGTTGCGATGCTCCATCGTGTACCCGGGCAGGACGCCGGGGACGGGCGACATCGACTGCTGGACGATCCCGACCACGAGCCAGCTGCCGTCACCCTGCAGCTCGAGCACGGGGCCACCCGACATGCCGCCGTCGAACGCGCAGTCGATGCCGACGAGCCCGTCGATCGGTCCGTGATCGCGAGCCCGGCAGCCGGTCTCGACGGTGATCCCCGGCCGCGCGGCGCGACTTCGGGGGAATCCGAGCGTCATGAGCTCGCCGTCCGGCATCGACGCGCCTCCGGAGTCGCGCGCCCAGCGCAGGTAGCCGAACTTCTCACCGAGACAGTCGTCGAGCCGGAGGATCGCCCAGTCGCCCGCCATGCCCTCGAAGCGCGACTTCCTGAAGCGGCCGAAGGCGACCACGCGAGCGCGCGTCCGCGCCGCGAACTTCCGCGGGACCCTCGGGTCCGCCCCGACCAGGAACTCCGCAGCGTGACCCATCTGCGGCGGGCCCAGCTCGACGGCGTCCGTGGCCGGGTCCCGGCTGCGCAGGAACGCGACGTGGTACGCGGTCGCGATGTGGCAGCTGCTGACCAGGAACGCGGTTCCGCCGGCGCCGAGCCGCGCGTGGTGCAGCACGCCGACGGAGCGGTACGGCGGGCGATCCGCGTCGCGCTGCACGCGCCGGTCGGCGACGAAGACGTTCGCCGCCGCCTCTCGCGCGCAGGCGAGCGCGAGGATCGTCAAGGCGAGAAACCCGACCGATGCGATCTGGCGGCTCACCATGCGCCCCCGGCTCCTCCCGAGCTCGCTGTGCTGCTCGTCTTTCGCGAACCTGGTCGGGGCATCCGGCGTCGATACCACGAACCCTTGACGGTTCCTCGCGTATCTCATCGAGCGGCACGCGGCGCTCTGGGGTCGCAGCCGCAGCGCCGAGACCCGGCTTCGCAAGGACGTCACGGCGTCGCTACCATGCGCCGCTGTGTCCGAACCCTACGTCTTCGCAGGCAGCCCGCTCGAGCGGGTCGACTTCCGGCGCCGCGACGCGGATTGGATCGCGGCGCGCACTGCCGATCCGGCGTCGCGCTTCCTTCCGGTCTGGCAGCTCGCGGTGCCGGTCCGCTCCGCCGACCCTCCCGCGCTCGCCTGGATCGGCTGCGATCGACGCCCCGACGCGGGGCCCGAGCCGATCCTCCTCGGCGTTCGCGACGGGAGCGCGCACTTCGCGCTCGACGTGTCGGCGATCGCGGATCCCGTCGCGGAGCTCGGCCTCGCCGGCGCGACCTACCCGGACCTCCGCGGCGTCGCATCGCGCCTCCCCGCCGGGGATGCCGCGATCGCAGCGCACGCGCGCCACCTCGTCGACTGGCACGCGCGACACCGCTTCTGCTCGGTGTGCGGCCAGCCGAGCCGCGCCGGCGACGCGGGGCACGTGCGGCGCTGCACGTCGAGCGAGTGCGCCGCCGAGCACTTTCCGCGGACCGATCCCGTCGTGATCATGCTGGTGACGCACGGCGACCGGTGTCTGCTCGGCCGCCAGCCGAAGTGGCCGCATCCGTTCTTCAGCGCGCTCGCCGGCTTCGTCGAGCCGGGCGAGACGCTCGAGGAGGCCGTGCGCCGGGAGGTGCTGGAGGAGGCGGGCGTGCGGGTCGGCGCCGTGCGCTACCACTCGTCGCAGCCGTGGCCGTTCCCGGCGTCGCTCATGCTCGGCTGCTTCGCCGACGCGCTGACGGAGGAGATCCGCGTCGACGCGCACGAGCTCGAGGACGCTCGCTGGTTCACGCGAGACGACGTGCGCGCGGCGCTCGCCGGATCGGGCAAGGAGCTCGCGTTGCCGCCGCCACTCGCGATCGCGCACCAGCTCGCGCGCGCCTGGGCGGGATCGTGAGCGATCGCGGGCGGCCGGCCGCAGCGACCGATCACGCGCCGGCGCGTGCCACCGCGACGAGGATCTCGGCGAGCCGCCCCGGCTGCGACAGAAACGGCGAGTGGCTCGACCAGCGCATCGAAGCAGCGGCGGTCGTGGAATGCGCCGTGCACCAGGACGATCGTCGGCTCGTTCAGTCTCGAGCCTTCGCGATGACGTTGTCCGCGTACATGCGGAGCAGGTCGATCTTCTGCTGCAACGTCTGGGAGTCGACCGGCTCCACGTACGGGTTCCGGAAGCCCATGATGAGGTCGGTCGCGCCGAGGTCCTCGAGCCGACGTACGCCGTCGAGGGTGAACGCGTCCAGCGAGATCACGTGCACCTCGAACGCCTCGCGCTCGCGGCCGTGCTCGCGGCGCAGCTCGTTCAGCCGCTTCAGCATCCCGCCCAGGTCGTCGCTGCCGGCATGCATCCAGCCGTCGCCGAGGCGCGCCGCGCGCTGCAACGCCGCTTCCGCGTGGCCGCCGATCAGGATCGGCACGGGCTTCGACGGCACGGGACACATCTTGATGCTCGGCACGTCGTAGTGGCGGCCGTGGAACTCGTAGAAGCCGCCCTTCGTCAGGCCGCGAATGATCTCGATCATCTCGTCCATGCGCCGGCCGCGCGTCTTCCACGCCGTGCCGGTCACCTGGAAGTCCTCGGGCCACGGGCTCGTGCCGACGCCGAACGCGAAGCGGTCGTTCGACAGCACCGCGACCGACATGACGGACTTCGCGACCAGGACCGGGTGGCGGATCGGCAGCTTGACGACGAAGGTCGTGAAGCGGAGGCGCTCGGTGACGGCCGCGAGCGCCGGGATCAGCGAGAACGGCTCGATGAAGGGCTTGTCCTCGAGGAAGCTCCGGTCGCCGTCGGGCGTGTAGGGGTACTTGCTGTCGGAGACCCGCGGGTAGCAGATGCTGTCCGGCACCACGAAGGAGTGCCACCCGGCTTCCTCTGCGGCGCGCGCGAGCGGGAGGTAGTGCGTCGGATCACACATCGACTCGGCGTACGAGAAGCGCATGCATGCGTTCTCCCATGCCGGCGCGACGTTGCAACCTCGCAGCCAGCCTCGACGACTCGAAGACTCACTTTCCGGGCTGGCGGCTGCGCGTCGGCACCGCGTCAGCCGCGGTGCCGTGACGCAGGGAAGGCGATCGTTCAGTCGGCGTCGGTCCCCTGCACGATGCCGGGGCCGTACGCGATGACGTTCAGGCTCGAGTCTTCGAGATGCATGACGGCGAGGCACCGGCCCGGGTCGGGGTCGCCGTTGTCGATGCCGGGGATCAGCGTCTGACCGCGTCCCCCGTCGAGCGACACGCCGTAGATGAAGAAGGGCGTGGAGTCGCAGGTGGAGCCGTCGGTCGGAATCACCGGGATGAGGACGCGCGAGGACGGGACGGCCCCTTCCATCGCGCCCGAGATGCCGATCGAGACGAGGCTTCTGCCGTTCACGCTCTGCACGCCGACCTTGGCCGTCTTCCACGACGTGATCGGATTCGACGAGCTCGTGTTCCGTGCGAACGCTCCCTGGACGATCGTCCCGGGCTTGTCGCTGTACAGGTGCACCAGCGCGACGGGGCGCGACGGATTCCCGTTCACGAAGAGCCTCGGCGACTGGCACAGGTAGAGCATCCGGTCCGGCGTGTTCTGCTCGCGGTTCCCGAGGTCGGTGCCGGTGAGCGTCACGTTTGCGCTGCCGTTCACGATCGGCACCGAGAACCACCTCGAAGCCTCGCAATGCGTGTACAAGCCGTCGAAGCCGACGACGCCCGTCACGGTGACGTTCGCCGGCAAGCCGGTCGCATCGAGCGCGCCGGAGACCTTGAGGGTCACGAGGACGCCGTTGGCGCCCCGCTTGTTCGTGGTCTTCGCCTTCAGCGTCGCGGATTTGATCGAGCTGAGCGCCCCGTTGCCCGGCTCGAGCTCGAGCCGCGCGACGAACGAGCTGCCGGCGGCGAGGCTCATCGCGGGGCTCGCGAGGACGAGCGCGAGCGCCAGGGCGGGAAATCGCTTCGGGACGGAACGCGTCATGGCTGCCTCCCGTCGACCCGCGGCGCGGGTCGGTTGGCGGCGGAGGAATGCAGGGCCGGTGCCAGCCGCTCGCTCCCGCGGAAGCGTCGTCATGCCGGCGGGTCGGCGATGCCGCTTCTGCCCGCGACTCCGGGCGCGCCGCGCCCGTGAACCGCAGGACCTACCTCGGGAACCGGAGGACCGCTCCGTCCGGACGACCGTTCGGAGCCAGAAAGATCAGGCCCACGCGTTCACCGGGTTGGACTCGACGGTCCGAATCGATCATCACCGCGCCATGAAGCGCATCCGCCGCCGGTCGTGGGCCGCCGCCGCGCTCCGCTCGACGCGGCGCTGACACCGGATGGCCTGGATTCACGACTATCCGTCCTGGCTCATCGGCGTCGCGACGATCGCGATGTTCGTCGCGGCCGCGTTCGCCGGGCTCGCAGCGAGCCGCCAGTGGAGCCGCACCCGAGGCTTGCACGCGCTCGTCGACAACGGCGTCATCGGCTGGATCTTCTCCGCGATCCTCGGCATCTACGCGATCGCGATCGGGCTGATCGCGGTCGCGAGCTGGGGCAACGCTTCGGCGGCGACGAGCGTCGCTTCGCACGAGGCCGCCGCGATCGCGGCGTTCTACCGCGACCTCGGCGGGTATCCGGCGCCGCTCGCAGCCGACTTGCAGAAGCAGCTGGCCGACTACACGCGGTACGTCGTCGAGGAGGCGTGGCCCCTGCAGCGCCTGGGCGAGGTTCCGCACGGCGGCACGGAGATCCTGAACCGCCTCCAGAGGAAGATGTTCGCCTTCGAGCCGTCGAACGACGGTCAGAAGGTGCTTCATGCGGAGGCTCTGCAGGCCTTCAACCGGCTCGTGGAGTATCGGCGGCAGCGGCTCGAGGCCGTCGACTACGCCGTCCCGGGAACGCTCTGGAGCGTGGTGCTGATCGGCGCGGCGATCTCGGTGATCGGGTCGTTCGTCTTCAACCTCGAGAGCTTCCACGTGCACGCGCTCATGTCGTGTCTGCTCGCGGCGATGATCGGGCTCCTGGTCTTCTTCATCGTCGTCACGGACCTTCCGTACCGCGGTGCGACGAGCGTCCCTCCCGACGCTTACGAGCTCGTCCTGCACGAGCTCATCGAGGGCCGCCCACAGCCCTGAGCACGCGAGCGATCGCTGCGGCTCTCCGCGCGCTCAGAACGCCGCGTAGATGAACGGCGCCATCGCGGTCCCGCCGAGCACGAGGCCGAGGCCGATCAGCAGGAGGCCCACGATCACGGGCGCGAGCCACCACTTCTGCGTGGCCCGCACGAAGCCGAGCACGTCCCGCAACAGGCCCTGCGAGCGCACCGCGCGCCCCGCGAGGAACTCGTCACGCGTGCGGGAGCGCTCTTCGTCTCCGGTGCCCGCCATCTCCGAGCTTCTTAGCGCGTCCTAGAACTGGCGCCAGTAGCGCTCAGCGCCCTGCGTCGGCGCCCGCTCGAGCCAGTACGACGGCCGGTCTCGCTCGAGGCGTCGCTGCATGGGATCCCGGCCCGCGAGGCGCATCACCCAACCGATCGGCGTCAAGACCGCGAAGTAGAAGATCGCGAGGAGGACGTGGGACACGAGCCAGCCGAGCGGATAGGTCACGGCCATCCAGGCGCGGAACACGGTGCGCCGGATCGCGGGCACCGCGTAGTAGGCGACGGCCAGCACCGCGGCGGCCGCCCAGAGCGCGACCGGCACGGCGAGCGTGCCGGTCCGCCACCGGACGAGCGCGCCGATCGCGCCGAGGAACGCGAGCAGCAGCGCGCCGAACCAGCGCAGCTCGCCCGCGCTCGGCTCGCGATCGCGCTCGATCAGGGCCGACATGCGCTCACCCGGCCGCCCGCGCGCGCGGCTGCTCGCGCGCGTCGCTCGCCCGTTCGGGCTTCCGTCCGATCATGACGAAGAACCCGCCCTCGCGCTGGCCCGCGGCGAAGACCTGCTCGAGCTGCACGAGCGCGTGCTCGAGCGTGCCGCCGCGCGGACGCGGCTCGAACAGGTCGACCTCGTCGATCGGATCGTGCACGGGCGTCACCGACGGCACGCCGCGCACGAACTCGATCCCCGCCTGGTCGAACCACCGCAGCGTCTCTCCGATGGTGTGCTTCGACTCGTGCGGGTGGCGGTACTGGTCGGCGAACCACGCCTTTCGCTTCGCCTCGGAGCGCAAGCTCGTCCGCAGCATCGGGTCGAGCCAGGCCGCGCGACCGCCCGTCAGGCGGAAGAGGACGCGTCGCAGATCGGTCATCAGGCGGCCGAAGCGGTTGTAGAGGCCGACCACGACGAACCCGCCGGGCTTGAGCAGCGGGACGAGCGAGCGGAAGCCGCCGTGCGGGTCGGCGGTGTGGTGCAGGACGCCGTTCGCGAGGATCACGTCGAACTGCTCGGGCAGGAAGCACGGCCGGAAGAGGTTCATCTGGACGAAGCGCACCCGCTCGAGCTGCTGAGAGCGGCGAAAGCTCTCGGCGAGCCGCAGCGAGTTGAGGCACACGTCGGTGCCGATCACGTGCCGGCACGAGATGCCGAGGAAATTCGAGAGCTGGCCGGTCCCGCAGCCGACCTCGAGCACCCGGCTGTTCGCGGGAATCGCGCGCGCGAGCGCGCGCGTGTAGACGCCGGCGCGCGACTTCTCGATGAGCGCGCGCACCGAGTCGAAGTCGTCGTAGTTCGGAAACGGCGTCTGCTCGTAGAACGCCTTGACGATCTCGGTCACGTCGCCCGGGTCGCTCATCGTCTCGTGCGGCCAGAAGAGCTTCCAGATCCCGTCCTCGCGCTCGAAGACGTGGCCGCTCGAGGCGCAGCGCGCGCGATTTCCCTGCACGGCGAGCGCGCCGCCCGTGACCGGGCTCGCGAGCACCGGCTCGAGCACCGGATCGTGCGCGGCTGCGGCGCCCGCGACCACGGCGCCCGGCTGGCGCGTCTTCGTGAGGACGAAATGCCCGATGCAGAGCACGTCGATCTCGCAGTCGAGGAACGTCTCGAGAGCTTCGCGCGGCGTGCACACGATGGGATCCCAGCCGAGATTGAAGCTGGTATTGACCACCACCGGGCAGCCGGTACGGCGATGGAAGGCTTCGAGGAGCGTCCGGAAGAGGCCGTGCCGCGCGTCGACGGTCTGGAGGCGCGCGGAGTCGTCGACGTGCGTGACGGCCGGGATGTCCGAACGCGGGTGCCGCAAGCGCTCGATGCCCGTCGCTGCGAGCGCGGCGCGGTCGAGCGGGCGACGCCGCTCGCGGCGGACCGGCGTCACGAGGCTCATGTACGGGCTGTCCTGCGCTCCCGTCGGCTCGAACCACTCGGTCGCGTGCTCGGCGAGCACGGCGGGCGCGAACGGGCGGAAGCCTTCCCGGAACTTGACCTTCTGGTTGATCAGCGACTGCATGTCGGGCCGGCGCGGGTCGCCGAGGATGCTGCGCGATCCGAGCGCGCGCGGGCCGAACTCCATCGCGCCCTGGAACCAGCCCACGACCTTGCCGGCGTCGAGCTCCGCCGCGACCCGCTCGCACAGCGCCGCGTCGTCCGCGATCCGCTCGTAGGGGACGCGCGCCTCCTCGAGGACGCTCCGGATCTCGTCGTCTCCGTACGAAGGGCCGAGGAGCGAGCCGCGCTGGTGATCCGCGCCGGTGGCGGCACGCGGGTTGTCGAGCAGCTGGTACCAGATCAGGAGGGCCGTCCCGAGCGCGCCGCCCGAGTCGCCCGCGGCCGGCTGCACCCACACCCGCTCGAACGGCCCCTCGCGCAGGATGCGGCCGTTGCCGACGCAGTTGAGCGCGACGCCGCCGGCGAGGCAGAGGTTCCGCATCCCGGTCCGAGCGTGCGCGTGGCGGGCGCTCCGGAGCATGGCCTCCTCGGTGACCCGCTGGATCGACGCCGCGAGGTCCATGTCGCGCTGCGCGAGCGGCGTGTCCGGGCGGCGCGGCGGGCCGCCGAAGAGCTCGTGGAAACGCGGCGACGTCATCGTGAGCCCCGGACCGTAGTCGAAGTACGACATGTCGAGGCGCAGCGAGCCGTCGTCCTTCAAGTCGACGAGGCGGCTCAGGATGAGGTCGGCCCAGCGCGGCTCGCCGTACGGGGCGAGTCCCATCACCTTGTACTCGCCGCCGTTCACGTCGAAGCCCAGGTAGTACGTGAACGCGGAGTAGAGGAGGCCGATCGAATGCGGGTACCGCTGCTCGAGCTTGAGCTCGATGCGGTTCCCGCGCCCGACGCCGATGCTCGCGGTCGCCCACTCTCCGACGCCGTCGAGCGTCAAGATCGCCGCTTCCTCGAACGGCGAAGGGAAGAACGCGCTCGCCGCGTGCGACTCGTGGTGCTCGGCGAAGACGAAGCGCTTGTCGTACGCACCGCCCAGCGCGTTCCGCATCTCGCGCGGCAGGTGGAGCTTCTGCTTGAGCCAGCGCGGCATCGCGGCGACGAACGACGCGAACCCGGCGGGCGCATACGCGAGGTAGGTCTCCAGCAAGCGGTCGAACTTGAGGAGCGGCTTGTCGTAGAAGCCGACGAAATCGAGGTCGGCCGCGTCGAGCCCGGCTCGCTCGAGGCAGAAGCGGACCGCGTTCACCGGGAAGCCGTGATCGTGCTTCTTCCGGGTGAAGCGCTCCTCCTGAGCCGCGGCGACGATCCGGCCGTCAATCACCAGGGCGGCGGCCGAGTCGTGGTAGAACGCCGAGATCCCGAGGATCGCGGTCATGCGGGTCTCACCTCCACCCCATGGCTGCGCGTTTTACCTCGCCGCGCGCCCGCGATCACGAGCGCGTTGCTTGCGCCCTCCGGAGACGATCGCTAGACGCGAAGCGCGCCGCATGAACCCGTTCGAGCCGAGTCTTCGCACACGGGAAGCGTCGCCTGCGGGGATCCCGGCTTGAGCGGCGGCGTCGCGCCCGCGTTCGATGCTGCGGGCCCCGGCGGTGGCCCGGCTCCGTCGCCCAAGCGATGGCGGCTCCTGCGCGGCGCCGTCGGCCTCGGCGCGCGCGTCGCGCTCATCCTGATCGCGGCCGAGATCGTGGTGCGGCTTTCCGGCTATCGGCCGCCGGACCTCCGCCCGCGGGTCGCGCTCTTTCCGCGCTTTCCCGACATCTACTCGCCGCAGCGCGACCTCGGCTGGGTCCTGAAGCCGGACCTCGATTGGAAGGGCGGCGACGTTGCGACCCCTTTCCGGACGGACGCGTTCGGCCATCGCGCGCACGGCGATCGCCCGCCGCCCGCCGGCGACGGCGCGACCGTCGACTGCATCGGCGACTCGAGCACGTTCGGCTACGGCGTGCCCAACGACGCGACGTATCCCGCGCGCCTGGAAGCGTTGCTTCGCGAATCGACGGGCGACGCGTCGCTCCGGGTGCGGAACCTCGGCGTGCCGGGATACACCGCGTACGAGGCGCGGCTGCTCGCGGAGCGCGACGGCCCGCACGCTCCGGTGACGCTCGTCTGGGTGGGCTTCAACGACCACTTCGGAACGCTCCCCTCGCACACGCGCGCGCGGAGCCTGCTCCGCCGCCGCATCGCCTACGCGTGCTTCCGGAGCTCCGCGTGTGCGCTCTTCTTCGACTGGCTGACGAGGCGTCCTGCCGACGCCCCGCCGCCGGCGCTGCCGGTCCCGCCGAGCTACACGCCCGACGTCTCGCCCGACGAGTACGTCGCTCAGCTCACGCGCGCGGTGCGCCGGCTGCGCGCCGCGGGCAGCGAGCCGATCCTGCTGATCTACCCGCCGCTCGATGTCGACGAGGAGGTCCGGCGCGCCGCGGCCGAATACTGGAAACGCCCGCGCGACCAGATCGACGCCAACATCGACGCGCATCCGACCTACCAGCGCCTCACGCGCGAGGTCGCCGAGCGGGAGCGGGTCCGCGTGGTCGAGCTGCCTCCGCTGTTCGAAGCGGGCGGGAATCGGGCGCTGCACTTCGACTGGGTGCATCCGAACGCGCGCGGCCAGGAGGTGATCGCCAAGGCCGTCGAGCCGGTCGTGCGGGACGCGCTCGCCGCCCGCGGCAAGTCCGATTCGCCGGCGATCCCGTAGCGCGACGAAGATGGGGTGGAGCGCGCTCCGGCTCGCCGCGGTCGCGTGCGTGGCGATCGCCGTCGCCGTGGCGCTCCTGGCACGGCCGCGTCCCCGCGCCTGCAGGACGGAGCTCGGAGCCTGCGCTCGAAACGGGGTCGCTCGCTGCGACACGACCCTCGGCGACTGGCGCGTCGTGCGCGCGCGCGACGCGGGCCTGCCGCCGGGCAGCCATTCGGCCTGCATCCTCTCCCGCGAAGCGGCGGGCACGCCGGTCGGGGACGACGCCCCGGTGAGCATCGTGCCGCAGGACCCGTCCGTCTCCGGCGACACGCTGCTGTCGCTCCGTCCCGCCGCTCGGCTCGGCGAGCAACGCGCCACCGTCCAGCTGTCGATCCACGGCGCCGAGCCGGACCACTGGGTGTTCGGCCTCGCCGGCAAGTTCCTGGACCGCGGCGCGACCCCGGCGTGCCCAGGGATGCGAATCGTCCCGCCGGTGAACGCGGCGTACGCGGTCATCGGCGGCAACTGGGATCGCCGGCCGCACGGCTTCTACTTCGAGCGCCTCGCCGACGCGTGCGTCTACGACGGAGGGAACGACGCGTGTCCCGGCGACGCGCCGTCGATCCCGCACGAGTTCGTCGCCGGGGAAACGTTCGTGCTCGACCTCGCCTTGACGCGCGCGGATGCGGATTGGTGGCTGGACGCGACGGTCGCGGCGCTGGACGCGAGCGAGCGCTCGCAGCCGCGCGAGCTCGGGCGCATGCGGCTCGCGGTCGGCGAGCCGTGCTGGCTCGAGCCGGGCGAGCCCGGACGCGCGCTGGTCGTCGTGATCCCGCACCCCGACCCGGCGCATCGGACCGCGGACGTGCGCGTGGACGTCGCGCGATTCGCGTGGCGTTGAGACGTCCGAAGCGCCGACGGCGGCCGGAGCTGCGGCCGCGTCAGTCTTCGGTCTGCGCTTCGCGCTTCACGCGCGCGCTGTCGGTGCGGGCGTCGCTCTTCGTCCGCTCCGCGTTCCGCTTCCAGGTCCGCTTCGCCGTGTGCGGGCCGTGCACGAAGAAATCGCGCGTGGTCCGTCCGGCGGTCTCCGCGCCGTCGCGCACGGCGTGCCCCGCCGTCTTTCCCGACTGCTCGACCGTGCCGATCGGGTCGCCGAGCACCGGACCGGGGGCGAGGATCACCGCGGCGGCGACGGCTGCGAGCGCCTGCCGTATTCGAAGTGGTCTCATGACTTCATTGTCCGAGGAGCCACGAGGCAAACAACACCCTCGCGGAGCGCGCCCGGTCGCCCGACGACGCAGCGCGCCGAAGCTCACCCGCGTGGCGACGGAGCGCCTGCCCGCTTTCCCGCCTCCTGGGTGTCGCGCGCCTTCCGGATGCCGCGCGCGAGGTCCTCGGCCGGCCCCTTCCCCCAGAAGTGGAGGAAGACGATCCGCGGCTCCTCGTGCGCCATGTGCGAGTGGATCGCGACGATGTCGATGCCGGCCGAGCGCAATGCCTTGAGGACGTCCTGCACCTCGGACTCGAGCATCGCGAAGTCGCCGTCCACGACCGCCGCGTCGTTCCGGCCGGCGAACGCGGCCCAGGTGTTGACGCCCATCGGCGCGCCCATCGTCGTCCCGTGCATCGCGGCCGTGCGGCCGAAGACGAACTTCGCCATCCCGTCCTTCGCCTGGGCGTGGCCGCCGAGGATCGCCTCGAGAGGCGCCGCATCGATCGCGTCCTCGCCGGCGACGGCGGGGCCGCCGAAGCCGTCCCCCTTCGGGGCCTGCTCGGCTGCGTCCAGGACCGCGCGGACCGCGCGTGCGAGCTTCTCCTCGTCGCCGCTGCCGCCGATGTGCATGAAGTAGACGCGCGGCGAGTCGTAGAAGAAGTGGTTGTGGAGCGCCGTGACCTCGAGCCCGCCCTCGAGCGCCGCGGACAGCGCGGGATTGGCCTCGTTCTCGAGGAGGACGATGTCGCCCATCACGATCGCGCCGCTGCCGGACGGCTGGAAGGCCGCCCACGACGTGAGGCCCTGGAACGGCTTCAGCGCCCGGCCGTCGACGGTCTCGCGGATGTCGCCGCGCGGCTTGCTGACCTTGACGACGCCGTCGGCGGCTTCCGTCGGCAGGCCCGTGAGGTCTCCGATCCGCTTCGCGTCGAGGGCGGCGGCTGCGGTCGCGCCCGAGCAAAGCTGCATTGCGAACAGAGCGATGAGCCAGCGAGCCATCGGCGTCTCCTTCGCCGGTTCGGCGGCGGGCCGGAAGTCGGCGGGCACGGCCCGACCGCTGGCCGACGCGACAACACGTGCATCCTACGTGGAACACCCGTATCTGTCACGACGTCGGGGCCGCGAGAGGGATGAAAGGACAGACGGTCGTCTCGTTCCTCGGGACGAAGAAACCGGTCGACGCGAGGGACGCACATCGAATCGTCGGTGTTCGCGCGCTGCGCGGATTCGCCGACGGGCTCGTGAGCGTCCTGCTGCCCGACTACCTCATCCGCCTCCGCTTCACGCCGGTCGAGGTCGGCGTGATCGTGACCGCGACCTTGCTCGGATCGGCTGCGCTCACGATGGCCCTCGGCCTTCGCGCGAACCGCTTCCTCAGGCGCTCGCTGCTCCTGGCGCCTGCGCGCTCATGGCCTTCACGGGCGTCGGCTTCGCCGCGGCGACGACGTTCTGGCCGCTCCTGTTCATCGCGGCGGTGGGAACGCTGAATCCGTCGGCCGGCGACGTGAGCATCTTCCTTCCGACCGAGCAGGCGGCTCTCGCGAACACCGCGTCCGGGCACGACCGCACGCGGCTCTTCGCCGTGTACAACGTCGCCGGCAACCTCGCGGGCGCCTTCGGCGCCCTCGCGAGCGGCGCTCCCGGCCTGATCGCGCGAGTCTGGGGCGTCGATCTGGTCCGTGCGGAGCAAGCGGGATTCCTGCTCTATGCCGCGATCGCGTTCGCGAGCGGCGCGATCTACGTGGGCTTGGGCCGGTCCGTCGAGTCGCCGGTCACCGCGTCCGCGCCTCTCCGGCGCTCCCGGTCGATCGTGCTGCGTCTTGCCGCGCTCTTCAGCCTCGACAGCTTCGGCGGGGGCTTCGCGATCCAGTCGCTGCTGGTGCTCTGGCTCTCCCAGCGCTTCCACCTCTCGCTCGAAGCGCTCGCCGCCGTCTTCTTCGGGGCCGGGATCGCCGGAGCTCTGTCCCAGCTCGTTTCGCCGGTCCTCGCCGGGCGCATCGGGCTCGTGCGAACGATGGTGTACACCCACGTCCCCGCGAACCTGTTCCTGATCGCGGCGGGTCTCGCGCCGACCGCCCCCGTTGCGGTCGGCTTCCTGCTGCTCCGAGCTGCGCTCTCCCAGATGGACGTACCGCCGCGCCAGGCCTACGTGATGGCTGTCGTACCGCCGGAGGAGCGCGCGGCGGCCGCGAGCGTGACGAACGTGCCGCGGAGCCTCGCCGCCGCGATCCCACCGCTCTTCACGGGGCTCATGCTCAGCGCGTCGCCGATCGGGTGGCCGCTCGTCTGCGGCGGTCTTCTGAAATTGACGTACGATCTCCTCCTGCTCGCCCAGTTCAGATCCGTGCCCGCAGCTTCGATCGGCGAATCGCCGTAGAGCATCATTCGAGGTGTGAGCGCAGCGAGCCGCAGGGAGTGGGGCCCCGTTCGGCCTTGCCGAACGGGGCGAGGGAAGCGTTTCCCTCGTCGAACATGCCGCTGGTGAATGCATGCGCGGTCGCGTATTCGGGCGCGACCCGTGGTGCGTGATGTCGCGCTCATCGCCGCGGCCGGCCTGGTCGTCGGCGGCTGCATGGTCGGTCCGGACTACCGCTCGCCGCGCGCGCCGGTCGCGGAGGGCTGGCTCTACGAGGCCGATCCGAAGGTCGTCACGGCGAGCGCGGCGCCCGACCGCTGGTGGCAGGTCTTCGACGACCCGGTGCTCGACGCGCTCGTCGACGCGGCCTACCGCCAGAACCTGTCGCTGCAGGCGGCCGGGCTGCGCGTGATCCAGGCGCAGGCCCGGCGCGGGATCGCGATCGGCCAGCTCTTCCCGCAGACGCAGGAGGCCTTCGGCTCGTACACGCACACGCACTCGAGCGACAGCCAGGTGGCGACCGAAGGCGTCGGCGACTTCGACACCTACCAGGCCGGCTTCGACGCGAGCTGGGAGCTCGACTTCTGGGGGAAGTTCCGGCGCGCGATCGAGAGCGCCGACGCGGAGCTCCTGGCCGCGGTCGCCAACTACGACGACGTGCTCGTCAGCCTCGTCGGCGAGGTCGCCGCGACCTACGTCCGCATCCGCGTGCTCGAGGAGCAGCTCTCCCTCGCGCACACCAACGCCGACATCCAGCGCGACAGCCTCGAGGTCGCGAGCGTGCGCTTCGAGTCCGGCGGCACGTCGGACCTCGACGTGCAGCAGGCGAGCTCGCTCCTCGAGGACACCCTGGCCGACATCCCGGAGTTCGAGATCGACCTCCGACGCGCCCAGAACTCGCTCAGCGTCCTCCTCGGCATCCCGCCGACCGACCTCGCCGACGTGCTGGCGAGGTCGAAGGGCATACCGGTGCCGCCGCCGACCGTGATCGTCGACATCCCGGCCGAGCTGCTGCACCGGCGGCCCGACCTGGTGCGCCTGGAGCGGCAGCTCGCGGCGCAGAGCGCGCGCATCGGGGTCGCCAAGAGCGACCTGTTTCCGCAGATCGAGCTCACCGGCACGGTCGGCCTGAGCTCCGACCAGGCGGCCAAGTTCTTCCAGGGCCGCTCGCTGGAGGCGATGGCCGGACCGCAGTTCGTCTGGCCCGTCCTGAACTACGGCCGCATCATCAACGCGGTGCGCGTCGAGGACGCGACCTTCCAGGAGCTGGTCGCGACCTACGCGAACACGGTCCTGGTCGCGCAGCGCGAGGTCGAGGACGCGATCGTCGGCTACCTGCGGAGCGCGGACCAGGTCGCGCACCTCGAGCGCAGCGTCGAGGCGGCGAACCGCGCGGTCGACATCTCGCTCATCCAGTATCGCGGCGGGGCGACCGACTACACGAGCGTGCTCACCGCGCAGCAGGCGAAGATCCGGGAGGACCGCCGGCTGACGGGCATCCGCGGCATCCTCACGCTGAACGTCGTCGCGCTGTACAAGGCGCTCGGCGGCGGCTGGGAGCTGCGGACGAGCGACGACTTCGTGCCCGCGTCGACCAAGGAGGAGATGCGCGAGCGCACATGGTGGGGAGGCATGCTCGAAACGTCGGAGCAGACCGAGGACGTCCAGGGCGCGAGGCGCGACCTCGAAACGAAGGATGGGGCGCCCGCCCGGCGATGGCGCTGGTGGTGGCCGCAGTGGTAGCGCGCTTCCGGACCGTCGCAATGGGCCTGATCGCCGCGGCTCTGCTGCCGGCCTGCGCCCGCAACGAGTACGAGGCTCCGCCGCCGCCGGAGGTGACCGTGGCGCCGCCCGTCGAGCGCGAAGTCACGACGTACCGCGAGTTCACCGGGCGAACCGTCTCGACCGAGGCCGTGGACATCCGCGCGCGGGTGCAGGGCTACCTGAAGAGCATCCACTTCGCGCCCGGAACCGACATCATGAAGGGCGATCTCCTCTTCGTGATCGAGCCGGACCTCTACGAGGCGCGCGTCCGCCAGGCCGAGGCGGACCTCGAGCGGACGGAGGCGCGCGCGAAGGCGGCCGACGAGCAGCTCGCGATCACGCAGGCGATCTTCGAGCGCAAGGCCGGCAGCAAGGCCGACCTCGTCGAGAAGACCCAGGCGCGCGACGAGTCCCGAGCTGCGGTCGCGCGGGCGCGCGCCGACCTGAGCGCCGCCAACCTCGACCTCTCGTACACGCGCATCTACGCGCCGATCTCCGGCCGGATCGACCGGAACTACGTCGACGTCGGAAACCTCGTCGGCTCGGGCGAGGCGAGCGTGCTCGCGAAGATCGTGCGCGAGCAGCCGATCTACGCCTACTTCGACGTCAGCGAGCGCGACCTCCTCGAGTACACCGACCTGCTGCGCCGCGGCGGCGACCCCGGGCCGGAAGGGCGGCGAACGCGGGTCGACTTGGGGCTCATGACCGAGGAGGGCTTCCCGCACGGGGGAACGCTCGACTACAGCAGCAACCGCGTCGACCCGTCGACCGGAACGATCGAGCTGCGGGCCGTGTTCCCGAACACGAGGGGCATCCTGATCCCGGGCCTCTTCGTTCGGTTGCGCGTGCCGTTCAGCCGAGGGAACGCGCTCCTCGTTCCCGACGAGGCGGTCCTGGCCGATCAGGGCGGCCGCTACGTGCTCGTCGTCGACGACTCGAACGTCGTCCAGCTCGTGCGCGTCAAGCCGGGGGTCCTGACCGACGGCATGCGCGTCATCGAGTCGGGCCTCGCGCCGCACGCCCGCGTGGTCGTGAACGGCCTGCAGCGAGCCCGGCCCGGCAGCCCCGTCAAGCCCCTCCTTGCGGATGCGGCCCGGGAGGCGGCGACGATCGAGGGAACGGCCGCGCCGGCGCCGAAGGCCACGCTCGCGGAGCCATCTCAGGCGATCGAATGATCCCGCGGTTCTTCATCGACCGGCCGATCTTCGCGAACGTCATCGCGATCGTCACCATCATCTTCGGCGTCGTGACCCTGATGCGGCTCCCGGTCGAGCAGTACCCGCCGATCGTGCCGCCGACGGTGCAGGTCACGACGTCCTACCCCGGCGCGAACGCGCAGGTCGTCGCCGACACGGTGGCCGCGCCCATCGAGCAGCAGGTGAACGGCGTCGAGCACATGCTCTACATGTCGTCGGTGAGCGCGAGCGACGGCTCGTACAGCCTCACGGTCACCTTCGACGTCGGTACCGACCTCGACATCGCGCAGGTGCTCGTCCAGAACCGCGTCGCGGTCGCGCAGCCGCTCCTGCCGCAGGACGTGCAGCGCCAGGGCATCCAGACGAAGAAGCAGTCGCCGAACATCATCCTGTTCGTCACGCTGAGCTCTCCCGACGAGCGCTACGACAGCCTCTTCCTGAGCAACTACGCGACCCTCCGGGTCAAGGACGAGCTGAGCCGCATCGACGGCGTCGGCGACGTGCTGGTCTTCGGGGCGGGCGACTACAGCATGCGCGTCTGGCTCGACCCGCAGCGTCTGAAGGCGCGGAACCTGACGACGAGCGACGTCGTCGACGCGATCCGCGAGCAGAACGTCCAGGTCGCCGCCGGGCGGCTCGGTGCGCCGCCCGCGCCCGACACCCAGGACTTCCAGCTCACGATCAACACGCTCGGACGCTTGAGCGACGTCCCGGAGTTCGAGTCGATCGTCGTGAAGAGCGACGGCCCGCGTGTGACCCGTCTCCGCGACATCGCGCGCGTCGAGCTCGGCGCGCAGGTCTACGACATCTTCTTCCAGCAGGACGGGAAGCCGGCGGCGGGCATCGCCATCTTCCAGCTGCCCGGCGCCAACGCGCTCCAGGTGGCCGACCGGATCCGCGCGGCGATGGCGAACCTCGAGCCCTCGTTCCCGGAGGGCCTCCGGTACCAGATCCCGTTCGACACGACGCTCTTCGTCCGGCAGGCGATCGGCGAGGTCTACACGACGCTGGTCGAAGCGGCGCTCCTCGTCCTCGTCGTGATCCTGGTGTTCCTCCAGGACTGGCGCGCCGTGCTGGTCCCCGCGACGACCGTCCCCGTCACGATCGTCGGCGCGTTCGCCGGCCTCGCCTTGTTCGGGTTCTCGGTCAACCTCCTGACGCTCTTCGGCCTCGTGCTCGCGATCGGCATCGTCGTCGACGACGCGATCGTCATCGTCGAGAACGCGTCCCACCACCTCGAGAACGATCGCGTGACGCCGCGCGAAGCGACCGCGCGCGCCATGGACGAGGTCACGGGGCCGATCCTCGGCATCACGTTCGTGCTGATGGCGGTCTTCCTGCCGAGCGCCTTCATGGGCGGGATCACGGGACAGCTCTACCGCCAGTTCGCGCTCACGATCGCGGTCACGGCGGTGATCAGCGCCATCAACGCCTTGACGCTCAAGCCGGCCCAGTGCGCGATGTACCTGCGGCCGACGACGGGGCGGCGAAACGCGTTCTTTCGCGGCTTCAATCGGGTGTACGACCGGGTGGAGCGCGCCTACGTGCGCACCGTCGTCCGGATGGTTGCGCGACCCGGGATCACGATGCTCGCGTTCGCCGTCCTCGCGGCGGCGACCGCGTGGGCGTTCGGGCGACTGCCGACCGGCTTCCTGCCGGTCGAGGACCAGGGCTACGTGGTCGCCGGCGTCCAGCTGCCGGACTCGGCGTCGCAGTCGCGCACCCGGCGGGTCGTCGACCAGGTGAACCGGATCATCGCCGAGACGCCGGGGGTCTCCGCCTGGAACACGGTCGGCGGCAACTCGATCCTCGACGGCGCGACCGCTTCGAACGCGGCCACCTTCTACGTCGTGTTCGAGCCGTGGGAGAAGCGGAAGGATCCGAGCCTCCGCCAGGAGGCGATCCTCGCCGACCTGCGCCGACGCCTCGGAGGCGTGCAGGAGGCGATCTCCTTCGCCTTCCCGCCTCCGGCGATCGACGGCCTCGGCGTCGCGGGCGGCTTCCAGCTCCAGCTCCAGGATCGCGGCGGCGCGGGCCTGGCCGCGCTCCAGCAGGTGCTGGAAGAGATGCTGCGCGACGGCGAAGCGCAGAGCGGGCTCACGGCGATGAACTCGACGTTTCGCGCCGGCGTCCCGCAGCTCTGGGCCGACGTCGACCGCGACAAGGTGAAGTCGCTCGGCATCCCGCTCACCGACGTCTTCGATACCCTGCAGGCGTACCTCGGATCGGCCTACGTGAACGACTTCAACCTCTTCGGGCGCACCTACCAGGTGCGGCTTCAGGCCGAGCCTGCGTTTCGCTTGACGCCGTCCGACGTGCGCAATCTCGAGGTGCGGAACCAGCGGGGCCACATGGTGCCGCTCGGCACCTTCGTCGACGTGCAGGACACGATCGGGCCGCAGGTCATCCTGCGCTACAACCTCTACCCGACCGCCATCATCACGGGCGAGGCGGCGCTCGGGTACAGCTCGGGTCAGGCGCTCGAGCTGATGGAGCAGATGGCGCGCAGCAAGCTCCCGCCCTCCATGGGCTACGAGTGGACCGGCATCTCGTACCAGGAGAAGAAGGTGGGGAGCGAGGCGTACCTCATCTTCGCGCTCGCCGTGCTGCTCGTCTTCCTCGTGCTCGCCGCGCTCTACGAGAGCTGGACGAGCCCCGCGGCGGTCGTCCTGGTCGTGCCGCTCGCGCTTCTCGGGACGGCGGTCGCGGTCGCGCTCCGCGGCGGCGACAACAACGTCTACACCCAGATCGGCGTGGTCCTCCTGGTCGCGCTCGCGAGCAAGAACGCGATCCTGATCGTCGAGTTCGCACGCGAGCAGCGCGAGCGCGGGCTCGCGGTCGCGGAGGCGGCGATCGAGGCGGCGCGGCTCCGCTTCCGGCCGATCCTGATGACCTCGTTCGCGTTCATCCTCGGCGTCTACCCGCTCGTCGTCGCGGACGGCGCTGGAGCCGCCAGCCGGCGCGCGCTCGGCACCGCCGTCTTCGGCGGGATGATGACGTCGACGCTGCTCGCCGTCCTGTTCGTGCCGGTCTTCTACGTCGTGTTCCAGAACGCGAGCGAGCGCTGGGCGGCGCGCCGCTCGCGCCGCCCGAGCCCGGCGCCCGCTTCGGAGGTGGCGCCGAACCGCTGACCGCCGAGCGCAGCAGGGCCGCGCGAAGCCGCCGATCCCTTCCGTCCGTCGGGGCCGAAAATCTCGGTGGGCGACTGTCGATCCGACGCGGCGTCGATCGACTGGCTCGTGAAGGAGACAGCAGCGATGACCTACGTCGATGGATTCGTCGTGGCCGTTCCGACGGCGAACCGGGAGAATTATCGCGCGCACGCCGAGACAGCGGCGGCGGTATTCAAGGAGCACGGCGCGCTCGCGGTCGTCGAGTGCTGGGGCGACGACGTGCCGGACGGCGAGGTGACCTCGTTTCCCATGGCCGTGAAGTGCCAGAAGGACGAGACGGTCGTCTTCTCGTGGATCGTCTGGCGCTCCCGCCAGGCGCGCGACGAGGGCATGAAGCGGTCGATGGCGGACCCGCGCCTCGCCCCCGCCGCCAACCCGATGCCGTTCGACGGCAAGCGAATGATCTTCGGCGGCTTCGAGACGATCGTCGACGTCTGACGGCGGGACGCTCGGCAAAATCAGGGGCGGCCGTTCTCGAGGCGGCGGGCGGCGTCAGGAGCCGTCGGGCATCGCGCCGGCCGCGATCCAGCTGCGCACGAGGTCGATCTCGGCGTCGCTGAGCGGGGTCGCGCCGAGCGGCATGGACGAGCCCTCGCCGGGCTGAAGGTCGCCGGTCAGCTTGGCGATGAGGAAGCTCTTCTGGGGCTGATCCGGCGCGACGCGCAGCAGCCCCGCGGCGCGCGCGGCGGCGTTGTCGGGCTCGACGTTGACCAGGCCGTCGTACGAATCGCCGGCGACCAGCGAGAGGCTCCCGGAACGCGCGACCGCGGAGTGGCATGCCGCGCTCGTGCAGTGTTTGTCGAAGATCTCGCGCTGGATCGTCGCGAAGCTCGGATCCGCCCCGCCGCCGACCGTTCCGCCGCCGCCGTCGCTCGGGGTTCCGCCCGTGCCGGCGCAACCCGCGACGACGGCAAGGACCCAGGCGAAGACGCGGCGCGATGGCGCCCGGCGAGTTTGTATGGGATTTTTTCCCACGGCAGCATCTTTGCCGCGGACGCGCCGCCTGTCAACACGGTCGATTCGGCGGCGTCGCGCGTCGACGGGTGCGGGCTGGCTGCGACGGAGGCGGCGGGGCCGCCCTAGCGCCGTTCGCCGCCGTTCGCCCTCCAGTCGGACGGCGCCTCGACGTACGAGCCGTCCAGCTCTGCCGTCGAAGCGCAGCCCAGGAGCTTCATCGTCCTCAGCAGATCCGCCGTCAGGATCTCGATGGCGCGCGCGACGCCCGGCCCGCCCGCCGCACCGAGGCCCCAGGCATAGGCGCGCCCGATGAGCACCGCTCGCGCGCCGAGACAGAGCGCCTTCACGATGTCTCCGCCGCGGCGGATGCCGCCGTCCATCAGGACCTCGGTCCGCGCGCCGACGGCCGCGACGATTTCCGGCAGCACCCGGAGGGTCGCGGCGACGCCGTCGAGCTGACGCCCGCCGTGATTGGAGACCACGACTGCGTCGGCGCCCGCATCGACGGCTTGCCGTGCGACGTCGCCGGTATGGACGCCCTTCACCACCAGCGGGCCCTGCCAGGCGTCGCGCATCCAGCGCAGGTCGCTCCACGTCACGTTGGTCTGCGCGAGGAGGACGCTGGTGTCGCGACACGGCATCGCGCCGACGTCCGGCAGCTCGACGTTGGGAAAGACGCGCGGCGATCCGTCGCCCAGGTAGCCGAGCACCCAGCGTGGATGCATGGCGAACTGCCAGAGATGCGGCAGGCTTCCCGCCAGCTCACCGGCGAGAACGGGACCCGCGCCGCGGCGGAGCTCCCGCTCGCGCATGCCGCCGACCGGAGTGTCGATCGTGACGACGAGCACGGAATATCCGGCGGTACGCGCGCGGGCGATCGCCGCTTCGGCCACGGCCCGTCCCCCGGGGACGTACAGCTGATACCAGAGGGGACCGCTCGTGGCGGCGCGCACGTCCTCCAGGCGCGTGCCCGAGAACGTCGAGAGCACGTATGCCGTGCCGGCCGCGTTCGCCGCGCGCGCCGCAACGCTGTCGCCCGCTGGATGGAACATGCGGCAGAAACCGACCGGTGCGAGCAGGAAGGGCAGCTCGAGCATCGTTCCCAGAACGGTCGTCCGCAGATCGACCGCGGGGGTGGCGATGCATTGGCGTGGCCTGAAGGTCACCGCGGCGAACGCGTCGGTATTGGCGCGGAGCGTGATCTCGCCATCGGCGCCGCCATCGATGTAGTCGAAGACCATCGCCGGGAGGCGCCGCTTCGCCAGACGTCGCAGGTCGGCGATGTTGACGACGCGCGAGAGCCGCATGGAGGTCGCTGGCTGGACCGTCAAGCCCGCCGGGCCCGGATGAAGAGCGCGTCGCGATCGATCTGCGGCACCGGCCAGCGCGCTTCCCCGACCCGTCGACAGGCGTCCCGGAGGCGCTTCGCCTCGTGTCGAAAGAACCGGTCGAGCGCATCGACGTCGGCCTGGACGACCCGCCGATCGCTGCGCGCCTTCGGCTTCTCGGTCAGCGTCAGGACGAGCGACGACAGGGCGCTCTCGTCCTCGCCGCGGAGGAAGGCCGCCCACGCGTCGACGGCGCCGCGCGGCAGACGGCGGAACGCGAAGGCGTACGTCCGCTCTCCGCGGGTGCGGCGCGCGGTCTTCTCGCGGTGGCCGACGTGGCGGAGCAGACGGGCGAGCGCGAAGAAGGCCTCGCCGGTGATCTCGCGCGAGCGGAAGGCGCCGTGCCACGCGAGCTCGGGTCGCTCGTCGGGGCGGCTCGAGAGCGCGATCGCGAAGATGCCCGCATCCGTCGTGCCGAGCCCGATCAGCGGGTAGAGGAACGAGAACGCCATCGCGGCGTTCCACCGCGGCCGGAGCTCGCGGATGAGCGCCGCCTCGCGGAGCTCCGCCTCGAGCGCGGTCGCGCACGGGTCGAACGCGATGCTCGCGGCGCTCTTGACGATCTCGCGCATCTTCCGGTGCTTCTTCCGGCGCGTCGCGTGGCGGTACTGCGAGACCCGCCGGCGGAGGTTGATCGCCTTGCCGACGTAGACGACGTCGCCTCGGGCATCGAGCACCCGGTAGACGCCGGGCGTGCGCGGGACCGTCTCGAGGAAGTCGTCGCCGAGCCGGCGGTCGAAGGCGCGCGTCACGCGGCGACTGTCGCCGAAGGCGCGACAGCTGTCGAGTCGAGCGCCGAGGGGCCGAGCCCCGACCGAGGCGACGAAGTGTAGACGATGGGCCGCCCGAGCGACTATGCTGTGAGCGGCACCGGGGTCGGCCCGGTGAAGACCGCAAGAGCGAAAGGCATGAGAGCCGAAGGGAGCATCGGTCCCTCGTCCCGTGGTACGCGTCCGACGCAGGCGGAAGTCGATGCGTGGGCGGATCGCGAGCGCCGCCGGCGTGTGGCTTGGCTCGCGGGGCCGGGAGAAGAGGAGAGGCGGGACTGGACGAGCCGCTACCGCTGGCGCGCCTTCCTGGGCCTCGAAGAGTCGCGTCTCGGCCCGCTGCCGGAGGAAGTCGAGCAGTGGGCCGAGCGAGAGCACAAGCGCCGCCAGGAATGGATGGCGGGGCCGAGCGAAGCCGAGCAGCGTGAATGGCTGAGACGACGTCGGGCTTTTCCCGGCGGCGCCGCGGCGGATGCCGCGTCGCCGCCCGAGGAAGCGCTCGAGCACTGGGTCGCGCGCGAGCGGCATCGCCGGGAGCAGTGGCTCGCAGGCCCGAGCGAGGAAGAACGGGCGGCATGGGCCGAAAGCCAGGCGGGCGGAAGGCTGGAGCATTTCCTGCGCTTCCCCGACATCCTCGAGAACGAGCTTCCGGAAGCGCTGCCGCTCCTCGTACGCGAGGCCGAGCTTGCGGCCAAAGGCATCCTCTACGAGATGAGCCGGGTGCCGGGCGCCCTGTGGCACCATCTGACGAGGGCAGGCAAGGCGTTCGAGGAAGAGCTCTCCCGGAACCCGGTGCGCCGTCGCGTGCGCTACTGACGACGGCGAGTCCTGATCCCGGGAGCCGAACCGCCGACGTCCGCCGGCCGGCGACGTCCCTTCCCGGTCAGCGAAATCGCCGTGGATCGGCATCGAGCCCGCTCGCCCGTGCGGCGCGCGACAACCGCCGAAGCTCGACGACCGACAAGGCGAGAAGGACGATGCCGAGGAGGCCGATCCCGACGATGACGGCCTGCAAGAAACCGCCGGCGCCGACCGACGCCGCCGTACCGTGCGAGACGAGGAACGGCAGCAGGGCGATCCAGCCCGAGGCGGTGAGCAGCGCGAGCGCTTCGACACGGCGGACGCGACGCGCGACGGCGACGAGATCGCCGCTCCTTTCGCGCATGCTCTCGATCGCGTCGACGACCCGCCGCAAACGAAAGCGGCCTTCGACGAACCACTGCGCGGCGTGTGCGAGGCTCAGCTCGGTGAGCTCGATCTGCATGAGCCGCCCGAAGAAGCGGTTCTCGTGCGCGCGCAGATCGAACTCCGGATCGAGCTCCCGCACCATCGCCTCGGCCGTGAGCACCGCCTTGAGGTAGCGAACGATGTCCGGTGCGAGCACCATCCCGTGGTCGCGGACGATGGCGAGCATCCGAATCTCGAAAACGTCCTCCGACGGTGCGGCGTCGCACGGACCGACGCGCTCGCTTTCGAGATAGCTCTTGAGCGCATCCGTCAGGTCGCGGCGGGCGGAACGGACGTCCGTGCTCGCTGCCGGTGTCAGAAAGCGCATGAATTCGTCGACGGCCCTCGCCACTCGTCCCGCGAACAGGTTCTGCGCGAAATACCGCAGCGAATCGGTCGTGTCCGCGTCGAGCTTGCCGACGATGCCGAAGTCCACGTACCCGATCGCGTCGCCGGGGAGGACGACGAGGTTCGCGGGATGCGGATCGGCGTGGAAGTAGCCGAAGCGGTAGATCTGATTCAGGGAGTTCCAGACGATGTGGCTCGCGATGCGCCGCGGGTCGTGGCCGCATGCGTGCAGCCGTTCCAGGAAGCCGCGATCATCCCGGCGGATCGCTTCGATGACGTCGAAGACCGCCACTCCGGGCAGATACTCGAGAGTGAGAACGCGCGACGTGGTGTACGCGCCGATCACCTCCGCGTCGTGCTCGAGCGGGTCGCCCGCGGCATTGCGGCGTAGGATCGCGGCGTGTCGCGCCTCGGCGCGGTAGTCGAGCTCCTCTTCCGTCCAGCGTGCGAACTCGCGCACGAACTCACGCGCGTGCGTATGGCGGAGGAGGAAGGTGTCGAGGACGCTGGCGAGCCACCGCATGAGCCGCAGATCGGCGCGCACGATCGAGCGAATGTCCGGACGCTGTACCTTGACGGCGACGGTGGTGCCGTCGGGAAGGACGGCACGGTGGACCTGCCCGATCGAAGCTGCCGCCATCGGTTGCCATTCGAACGACGAGAAGAGCTCCTCCACCGGACGCGCGAGCTCTTCTTCGATGACCTGCCGTACCGCCGCGGCCGGAAACGGCCGGACCTGATTGAGCAGTCGAAAGAAGCGGAGACAGTAGTCCGCCGGCAGCAGGTCGAAGCGCAGCGCGAGGGCCTGGCCGAGCTTCACCCAGGTACCACCCAGCTCTTCCAGGAACGCCTGCATGCGCTCGGCCCGGTCCGATCCGCGGCGTCGGCGCACCCGGGGCCACAGAAGGTGCCGCCACGCCGCCATGAAGACCTGCACGACGCGCCTCGCCACACCGTTGCCCATCGGTTGCCTGCCTACCACGACATGGCGGAGCGGAAGAGCACGGCCCGGATCGCGAATCCCGCCATCCGGCGTGCGGTGCAGTGCGGCCGCCTCACGACGCGTGAAGCTCGGCCACCGGCCGCACGTCGACGATGCCCCACAGCATCGCGCGGTCGTCGGCGGCGCGGTTCCAAGGCGATGGCCCGTCGGGCTCCGCGAAGCTGCGCAGCGCCGCCACGGCGCGCGGCGCAGCGGCGTGCCTCACGGCGTCGAAGAGACGGCTCCGGTACTCCGGGCTCGCGCCGTCGAGGATGTTCGAGAGCGTGAAACCGTCGAAGCTGGCCTTCGGCGCCCGTTCGAGCCAGCTCGCAGCGTCGCCTTGCACCAGCGTCACCGGCCCGGCGGAGATCGCCGCGTCCGCGACGTCGCCCAGCAGCAGCGCGCGCACGTACGGGTTGGTGCGGTTGGGATGCCGCCCGAAGCAGCGCCGAAGCCGCGCGCGCATCGTCGCGCCGAAGCGCCGTGGGAGAAACTCGAGGAGCTGCGGCGAGTACACCGAACGCAGCGCGGTCACCGAGAAGACGGCGTCGAACGCCAGTCGTAGCCTCGGGGTATCGAGCTCGCGCCGCCAGAATTCGAGCTGCACCGCCGGGTCGTCGAGCTCGACGAAGTGCTCCAACCGCGCTCGCGTCCACCCGACCAGCGGAGCGAACGTCCGCAGGAAGCCCATCACCCGCTCGGCCGTGCCGCGCACCGACGGAGCCCCTTCGAGGCGCGCGGCCGCATAGTCGAGCTGCCTCGGGTTGATGTCGATCGCGACGACGTCGTGGCTCTGCGACAGGCGCATCGCGGTGCAGCCCGCCGACGCGATGCAGAAGACGCGTCCACCCGGGCGAAAGGCCGACAGCTCCACCGAAGCGTCTTCGTACATGCGGCCGAAGAGCACGCGTCGGGGACCCGCCCGCGCATCGAAGCGCCCCGTGGCCCAAGCGGTCGAGGAGAGCGCGCTCACGACTCGCCCATCCCGACCGCGACCCACGCCAGCACCAGAAACGCGAAGTTCTTCACCACCATGCCCGGGGGGTCGTGGATGAGGTGCCGCGACCACAGCAGCCCGCTCGCATTGAGCGTGACGAGCAGCGCGGTTTGCACGACCGCACACCACAGCGGCCGCCACCCGCTGAGCGCCCAGAGGCCGAGCGTCAGCTCGGCGGCGCCGAGTCCCGTCAGGAACGTGCGGCCGAGCTTGGGACCCCAGGTCGGCACCGCCTCGACGACCTTCACCTGGTTCGGGTCGCCTCCGAGCAGCTTGCACCACAGGCCCTCGTAGACCCAGACGCCGGCGACGGCGGCGCGCACCAACCAGTCGGGTACGAGCATCACGCGCCCTCGGCCTTCTGTCGCATCGCGCGCAGGATGTGGCGGTGGAAAGAGTGGCACACGGCCTTCTCGAGGGGACCCCACAGCCAGCGCGGAGATTTCGGGCTCACGTAGCGCGTCGTGATCTCGACCTCGGCGCGCCCGGGGGACAGCCCGCGCAGGGCGTATTGGCCGCCGGAGAGCCGAAGGCCGCCGCCGACGTGCAGTCGCTGCTCGATGACCTCGAACGCGTAGCGGCGCGGAGGCTCGAGCTCGGTGATGCGCTTGACGAGGTAGCCGCCCTGGTAGAGGCAGCGCGCCTCGTCGCCCACCTCGGTCTTCCTGCCCACGGTCTCGATGGGCACGGGCAGCAACAGCCGCAGGTGCAACGGCGGCGGCTGGTCGATCTGCTCGTAGAAGAGGAGGCGCTCCCATACCTTCTCAGGCGGCGCGTCGAGTTCGATCCGGGTGACGACGGTGCTCGGCTTCTTCATCGTCAGGCCCCTTCGGTGAGACCGGTCAACGGGGGACTCTACCCAGCTCGGTGGGGCGGCAGTCAACTTTCGCGCTGGCGTGAGCCGGTCAGGGCCCGTCCGAGAAGTCTGGCGCAGCGGTTCGCCGCATCGGCCGACTCGAATCGACGGCATCGCGTCTCGTTCGCGGCCTCGATGCGCGCGCGAGGTTCCGCGTTGCTTTCGGATTTGGCTGCGGATATCCCGAAAGCCGGGCGCAGCGACCACAGGCCGGCTCGCGACACGCCAGCCGAAGCACGTGTCGGGGAAGGGCATCGACGTCGACAATCCGTTCGGGTCGGTGAGCGTGGATACGGTCGAGGAGGCCGAGGTCTGCCTTCCGTCCGTCGCGACGCCCGTCTGAGCCTGCTCCGAGGCGCGATTCGACCATGGCGATCGAGACGCTCGCGTTCGGCTACGGCCTCGTCGAGGGGCCGCGCTGCGACGCCGCCGACAACCTCTACTTCAGCGACGTCCGGAACGGCGGGGTCTACCGGCGCGCGCCCGACGGCGAGATCACGACGGTCGTGCCGAAGCGTCGCGGCGTCGGCGGCATCGCGCTGCACGCGGACGGCGGGGTCGTCGTCAGCGGGAAGAACGTCTGCCACGTCCGCGACGGCCAGACGCGCCTCCTGTTCGCCCCCGCGGACGTGCCCGGTTTCAACGACCTCTTCTGCGACGCCGCCGGGCGGGTCTACACCGGCTCCATGCGATCCGACCCTTTCGAGCCGACGGGCCCGAGAACACCGGGCGAGGCCTACCGGATCGACGGCGAAGGCCGTGCAACGCTCCTCTACGGCGACGTGAGCCTCACCAACGGCATCGGCTTCTCACCCGACGGCGCGATCCTCTATCACGTGGATTCGGCGCCGAGGTGCATCGTCGCGCACGACGCTCGACGCGACGGGAGCGTGACCAATCGGCGCGTGTTCGCCGTCCTCGATCCCGGGCTGACGCCCGATGGTCTCGCCGTCGACGAGGACGGCGGCGTGTGGGTCGCCGTGGTCGACGGCGGATGCGTTCGGCGCTTCACTCCCGCGGGAGCGCCCGACCTGCGCATCGACGTGCCGGCCACCTTCGTGACGAGCCTATGCTTCGGCGGCGCGGACCGGAGAGATCTCTACATCGTCACTGCCGACAACACCGACGACGCGAGCCGCCGCGGAACGATCTTTCGCACCCGGAGCCCGTACGCGGGAGCGACCGTGCATCCCGCTCGGGTGTGACCAGACGATCGCCGCCCGGCCGGCAAAGCTCCAATGGAGGATGTCGACGTCGCAGGCGCGAACTCTGATCGAGACGTAGTGGACGCACAGGTCGGTCGCCCGCGCGCTTCCGCGTAGCGCGTCGCTCCCTGGCGGACCGCATGTCGGACGGCGTGCGGCTCAAGAAGCCGTACGGATGACCGATGCATCCGTACAGATGTACGGAAACGTCGCACGCCGCGACGCTGGACGAGAGGCCGGGATCGACCGTCGGCGCAACGCCATCCTCGACGCTGCCGTCGACCTGATCGGCAGCGGCGGTCCGGACGCGATCACGCATCGCGCGGTCGCCGCCCGCGCGCGGATGCCGCTCGGCTCCCTGACCTACCACTTCCCGACGCGTCAGGGCCTCGTGCGCGCCGCGTTCCGCCACCACATGCGCGCCGGGCGCGCGTGGGTCTGGAACGTCGCTGCAGGCAAGAGCGACGTGAGCGCACGCGGCATCGTCGCGTTCGTGGTCGAGCTCGCGCGGCGCGAGGCCGACGTGCCGAAGATGGTCCGCACCGACTACGAGCTCATCCTGTACGCGGCCGGCGATGCTGCGCTCGCGCGCGAGTTCGCGGCCGAGCAGCAAGGCTTCGAGCTCGGCCTCGCGCCGCTGCTCGAGCGGCTCGGCGCGACGCGCCCGATCGACGCCGCGCGCACGGTCATCGACCTCCTGCGCGGCTACGAGATCGAGCGCTTCATCAACCCCGAGGCCGATCCCGAGGACCTCGGTCGTCGTCTGCTGCCGGTGGTCGAGGCACTGACCGCGCCATCGGCGCAACGCACCGCGGGGCCCGCGCGTGCCCGGAAGGCAGCACGCGAGACCCGCTGCGCCGGTCGCGGACGGCGCAGCCCGCGCGCGTAGCAACCAGGACGGCCGAAAGCGGAGGAAGGACGAATGGCGAAGATCGATCTCCAGAGCGCGCTCTCGCGACGAAGGTTCCTCGAGCTGTCGGCTGCTTCCGCGGCGGGGCTGGCGGCGGCTTGCGGCGGTCGGAGCGGTGGAGGGGGAGGTGCGTCGGCCGACTACGACGCCATCGTCGTCGGCGCCGGGATCGGCGGTCTCGGGGCGGGGCACATGCTCCGAACGCTCGGCCTCCGGTCCGTCGTGCTCGAGGCGCGCGACCGCATCGGCGGCCGTTGCTACTGCGACAACTCGTTCCCGGCGCCGTTCGACTTCGGCGGGCAATTCTTCCACCAGGTCGTCCCGAACGAGCTCGGCGGTACGAACAATCCGCTCTACGACCTCTTCCGATCGCAAGGCGGCCCGGACGTTCCTTGCGACCTGCGGCCGACGTTCTACCAGGGCGGCGTCCGCTCGCCGCAGGCCGAGCAGGACGCGTTCCTCGAGATGGCCGTCGCGGTGGCAGCCGAGGTGTCGGCGGCCGGCCTGGCGGCCGAGCTCGGCGGCCCCGACATGTCGGCCGCGGACGCGACGGCCGACCTCGTCGGTCAGCCGTGGTACACGCTCACCACGGCGTTCATGGAGCTCGCGCTCGATGCGCATCCCACGCGTCTCTCGTGTCACGATGCCTGGAACGATCTGAAGCTCGCCGTCAACCTGGACGGCTCGACCTCCGATCGAGTCAATCCTGGCGGGATGGGGAACTGGATCCTCCAGTTCGCCGACGGGCTCGACATCCGGCTGTCGACGCAAGTCACCGACATCGACACGACCGCCGCATCCCGGATCGAGGTCGTCACGGAACGCGGAAGTCTGACGGCCAAAGCGGTGATCGTCGCCGTTCCGGTCACGGTTCTCGCTGCAGAGCGGATCCGCTTCACGCCCGCGCTACCGGACCGCTACGTCGCCGCGGTTCACGACCTCCCGTTCGGTCTCGTCGACAAAATCGGGCTCGCCTTCGGCTCGAACGTCTTCGGCGACACCCCCGACAACCTCGTGGTCACCCGCCATCTCGACACGAGCCGCTTCGGCATGGGGTTGGCCCGGCTCGCCGGGACGCCGATGATGAACCTGATCGTCGGCGGCGACCTGGCGGTCGAGCTCGAGGCGGGTGGCGTTCCCGCATTTCGGGCCTATGCCGAGGAGTTCCTGACCGCGACGTACGACGCCTCCGTCGCCGCCGCGATCGATCGCCTCGTCGTCCACCCGTGGGGCACGGACGAATGGACGATGGGGTCGTATTCCGCGGCCCTGCCGGGCAAGGCGTCGGCTCGCACGACGCTCGCGACGCCGATCGACGACCGCGTCTATTTCGCCGGCGAAGCGGTCTCCTCGACGGCGCACAGCTCGCTCCACGGAGCTTATGTCACGGGACAGGAGGCCGCGATGGCGATCGCAAGAAACGTCTCGACGACCTGACGTCGGACGGGCCGAGGCCGGACTGTGGTCGTCTTGGGGCGCTCAGCGCGGATGGAAGCCCGCGCTGGCCTCTCCGAGGTGCGACGGACGCGTCTTGCCGAGGTCAGCGCTGCGCTCGAGCGAGCGCAGCGCGCACGCGGTCGCGCGTGAACGGGATGTCGCGGAGCCGCACGCCCGCGGCATCGAACACGGCATTCGCAATCGCGGCCGCGGCGGGTCCCTGCGCCGCTTCGCCGCATCCCAGGTAGGGCTCGCCCGGCCGGTCGATGAGCACGGTCTCGACCTCCGGCGCCTGCGGAAAGCGGAGGATCGGGTAGGTCTCCCAGTCGAGGCTGGTGACCCGGGTCCGGTCGAAGCGGACCTCCTCCTCGAGCGTCCAGCTCGCCGACTGGACGAAGCCACCCTCGAGCTGGTGCGCGAGCCCGCCGGGATCCACGACCTGCCCGGCGTCGGCGGCGATCACCGCGCGCTCGAGAGCGATCGCGCCGCTCGCACGATCGACCCGCAGTTCGACCACGACGGCCGCGTACGCCTTCTGGTTCTTGTAGCGCGCGAAGGCGAGGCCGCTGCCGCGTCCGGGCTCGCGGGGTCGCCGGCGGAACCCGGCGCGCTCGCCGGCGGCGCGGAGCACCGCCCGGGCGCGCTGGTCCTCGAGGTGGCGAAGCCGGAGCTCCACCGGATCGATTCCCGCCGCGCACGCGAGCTCGTCCATGAAGGACTCGATCGCGAAGATGTTCGCGTAGCCGCCGAGCCCGCGCAGCGCCGATGTCCGGAGCGGATGGGGCTCGACGAAGTGCTTGACGATGCGCCGCCGCGGGATCGCGTAGAGCGGATCCGCGTTCCGGTGGATGCCGGCGTGGTAGAACGTCATCGGCTGCGGCGCCGGGGCCGGCATCGGCTGCGCGCGATGCCAGGCGGCGACCAGCGCCGAGCGGTCGCCGTGGGGAATCGGCCGCGCCATGTGGGTGTTGCTCCAGGTCTCGTGCGTCCAGTCGAGCAGCCGGCCCGACGCATCGAGGTTCGCCGCGACCTCGACCACCATCGCGGGACCGTACGGCTCCCAGGCATGCTCGTCCTCGCGCGTCCACTTGAGGAGGACCGGCCGTCCGGGCACCGCGCGAGCGACGAGCGCGGCGTCGAGCGCGACGTCGTCCGCGCCGTTGTGTCCGTAGCAGCCGGGGCCTTCGACGTGGATCGCGCGCACCTGCGCGACGTCGACGGCGAGCGCCTGCGCGAGCGCGGCGCGGATGACGAAGACGCCCTGGCTGTGCGACCACACGGTGAGCTCGCCGTCGCGCCACTCCGCGAGCGCCGCCGACGGCCCGATCGAGCCGTGCATCTGGTACGGCCGCGTGTACGTGGCGGCGAGCGTCGTGGTCGCTTCCGCGGAACGCTCGAGCGGCGCGTCCGGCGCGTCGGTCGCGACGCCGTCGATCACCCGGAAGCTCCGCCGCGCCTGCGCGACGAGCCAGGCCGCGAGGTCGTCCGAGGGGGGCAGGGTCTCGGATTCGCGCCAGCGCGACCGCTCGCGGAGCGCCACCAGCGCTCGCACGGCCTGCTCCTCGCGCGCGGCGACGACGGCGACGAAGCTCCCGTCGCGCAAGACTTGGACGACTCCCGGCATGTCGCGCACGGGCGCGTCGTCGAGCGCGAGGAGCTCCGCCTTGGGGCTCGGCGGGCGCAGCACGCGCGCGTGCAGCATGCCGGGGCGGACGAGGTCCTGCACGTAGCGCTTCGTTCCGGTCACCAGCCCGACGACGTCGCTGCGGCGCGCCGGTCGGCCGACGATGCGATGGTCGGAAGGCGGCTTCGGCGCGGCTTCGCCGGTCGCAGCGCGGTCGAAGCGCCGCCCGCCGAGAAGCTCCCAATAGGTCGTCCGCCGATCGCCGCCGCGCACCGAAACGGTGCCGTCCCGGACGTGGAGCTGGTCGAGCGGCGCTTCGAGCTTCGCCGCGGCGAGCGCGAGCAGGCGTCGCCGCGCCTCGGCAGCCGCTTGACGCATCGAGGTTCCGCTCTCTTCCATCGACTGGCTGCCGACCGTGAAGAGCTCGTTCAGGCCGTGCGCCGTGTCGGCGGTCGAGACGCGGACCCGGTCGAGCGCGACGTCGAGCTCCTCGGCGCCGATGCGCGCGATCGCCGCCTTCAGGCCCTGGCCGATCTCGACCTTGCCCGTGAAGAGCGTGATCGTCTCCTCCGGGTCGATCCGGATCCAGAGGTCGAGATCCGGCTGGCGCGCGAGGCTCGGCGGCAGCTCGCTCATCGCTTCACCGCGCGGCGGCGGCGCGCTTCACCGCCCGGAGGATGCGCGCGTACGAGCCGCAGCGGCAGAGGTGCCGCTCCAGCGCCTGTCGGATCTCCGCATCGCTCGGGTGGGGGCTCTTCGCGAGCAGCGCTGCCGCGCCCACGACCATGCCCGGGATGCAGTACCCGCACTGCGCCGCCTCTTCGTCGACGAAGGCCTGCTGCACGGGATGGAGGCGATCGGGCGTCCCGAGGCCCTCGATCGTCGTGATGCTCCGGCCGCGAAACGACTCGACCGGCGCCTTGCACGTCGGAACGGCTTCGCCGTCGACGATGACCTTGCACGCGCCGCACTGCTCGAGCCCGCAGGCGAGCTTCGCCCCGAACAGGCCGAGGTCGTTCCGGAGGACGTAGAGGAGGGGCGTGCCGGGCTCCACGCGCACGCGATGCTGCCGGCCGTTCACGACGAGCGTGACGTCCTCGTCCATGACGGCCGAGTCTAGTCGTCCGCGACGCGCGTCGGAAGCACGACGCTGCGACCCGACGGCGGGATCAGCCTCTGCCGAGCAGCGCGCTCGCCGTCTCGCCGAGCACCAGGCGCTTCTCGCGCGGCGAGAGGAACGTCGCCGTCTCGATGCGCTCGACCGCGCGCTCGTCGCCCATGTCGTACGGGTAGTCGGAGCCGAGGACGATCCGCTCTGCGCCGACCGTCCGCACCAGCAGCTCGAGGCTCTCGGAGGAGTGCGTGAGCGAATCGAAGTACAGCCTGCGAAGCGATTCGCTCGGCAGCCGCTCGAGGTGCGCGAGCTCCGGGCGGACGCGGGCGCCGTGGTCCCAGCGGCCGCAGAGCATCGGCGTCGAGCCGCCGCCATGGGCGCAGACGATCTTGAGATCGGGCAGCTCTTCGAGGACGCCGCCGCAGATCAGGCTCGCGACGGCGACCGCGGTGTCCGTCGGATTCCCGATCAGGTTCGTGAGGTAATGTCTGGCGAGGCGCTCGGCGCCGAGGACCGCGAGCGGATGGAGGAAGATCACCGCGCCGAGCTCCGCCGCTCTGCCGAAGAAGGATCGCAGCGAAGGATCGTCCAGGTTGCGACCCGCGGCGTGGGTCTCGATCTCGACCCCCGCGAGCCCGATCTCCATGCAACGCTCGAGCTCGCGACGGGCGGCGTCGGCGTCCTGCAACGGCACCGTGCCGAGCGGAGCGAAGCGATCGCGATGCGTGCGCGCGATCTCGGCCAGGACGTCGTTCACGCGGCGATGGAGCGGCAGGACGATCTCGAGCGGCCACTGCGTGTGAAAGAGCATCGGCGACGGGCTCAAAGCCGCGACGTCGATGCGCCGCGCATCCATGACCTCGAGCGTTCGCCCGATGTCCCAGTGCTCGGGAGAGATCGGGATCGCGGTCTTTCCGATCCGGATCGAGAGCGCATCGCCCGCGCCGTGCAGCGACTTACCCCACGGATTGGCGCCGCCGAGCTCGTCGAGGAAGAACCGCGGCGTGTGGTGGAAATGGAGATCGATGTTCAAGCGAGACCCTCCGGCCGGGGCGCTTTGCCGGCTCTATCGCCGAGGCGGGTCGAACCGTCAACGCCACGATCTCGGCTCGCCACCGGCCGCCGGTAGCAGCCGCTACCCGAAAGGAAGCGCCTCGGCGGCGAGGCCACGCGCCTCCAAAACGCACGATGTGCTGCCATTCGAGTCGTTTCGAAATGTCTCGGGATCGCGGTCTCCTTGCCGCTCGCCGGACTGGCGCTGTGCGCCCCGGCGGGTGCCGCAGACGCCGCGACCGTCGACGTGACCTCCGGTGTGCTCGCCTACCGCGCGCATGTCCGCGTCGCAGCCGCCGAACCAGGTCACGATCTCGCTCGCGAGCGCGCTTCTGCTTCGCCGCGTCGTCCGCATCGGGTCTTCTGCCGCTCGTCGCACCGGTGGTAGGCTCGGGCCTCGTCGAGAACGAGGGCATCCGTGCGCCGAGGCGTCGAGAACGACCACCAGGCCGATGTCCGGGCCATTCGCTTCGAGCCGCATACCGGGCTCGCGTGGCACGGAGACCGACCCCTGGATTTGACACCGAAGGCGTTCACGGTCCTCCGCCACCTCGTCGAGCGCGCAGGGCGCCTGGTGACCAAGCAGGACCTGCTGACGGCCGCGTGGGGCGACACCGTCGTGAGCGAGGCCGCGCTCACGAGCTGCATCCGTGATCTGCGCCGGGCGCTGGGCGACTCCTCGCGTGAGCCGCGGTACCTGGAGACGGTGCACCGGCGAGGCTTTCGCTTCATCGGCCGGGTGCACGCGCCGGCGCCCGTGGGCCCCGCGGTCTCTCGAGCACGGCCGATCGCGCAGCCCCGCGGCCTCATCGTGGGCCGCGAGGCGGAGCTCGATCGATTGCACGCCGCGTTCGACGCGGCGGCTGGCGGTCGCCGACGAGTCGTCTTCGTGACCGGAGAGGCCGGAATCGGAAAGACGACGCTCGTCGAGCGATTTCTCGCGGAGCTCGGCGAGAGGGCGGACGTTTGCGTCGGGCGCGGCCAGTGCGTCGAGCAATACGGGATCGGGGAGCCGTACATGCCGATCCTCGAGGCGCTCGGACGTCTCGGGCGCGAAGCCGGAGGCGAGAGGCTCGTCGCGACCCTTCGCCGGTACGCGCCCGCCTGGCTGGCGCATCTCCCGGGACTCCTGAGCGACCACGAGCTGGACGCGGTGCAGCGTCGCGTGCACAGCACGACGCGCGATCGCAAGCTTCTCGAGCTGATCGAGGCGCTGGACGCATTCAGCGTCGAAGCTCCGCTCGTCCTCCTCCTCGAGGACCTCCACTGGAGCGACTCCGCGACAATCGACCTGCTCGCGACGCTCGCGCGACGGCGCGACTCCGCTCGCCTGCTGGCCGTGGCGACGTATCGCCCGGCGGAAGTGGCGGCCTCGGGGCACCCGCTCAAGGCTGCCAAGCAGGAGCTGCACCTGCACGGCCACTGCGACGAGCTGGTCCTTCCGTTCCTCGGCGAGGGCGCGATCGAGCGCTACCTCGCCGAGAGGTTCGCGACGGCTTCGTTTCCTTCGTCGTTCGCGCGCGCGCTCGATCGGAACACGAGCGGCAACCCGCTCTTCCTCGTCAACGTGATCGACGACCTCATTGCGCGGGGCGAGGTGCGCGAGGTCGACGGTGGATGGGTGCTCGGCGGCTCCGTCGAAGAGATCGCATCGGCCGTGCCGGGCACGCTGTGGCAGATGGTGGACAAGCAGGTCGAGCGCCTGACGGACCGCGAGAAGGCCGTGCTCACCGTCGCGAGCGTGGCGGGCGTCGAATTCTCGGCGGCACTCGCGGCCGATGGAATCGATCCGGACGATGCCGAGCGATGCTGCGACGCACTGGCGCGCCGCGGCCAGTTCCTGCGGGCGATCGGCGTGGCGGAGTGGCCCGATGGCACCGTCGCGAGCCGCTATGCGTTCATCCACGCGCTCTATCGGAACGTGCTCTACGAGCGTGCTTCGATCGTGGAGCGGATCGGCCTGCACCTGCGGATCGGCGCGCGCCTCGAAGCCGCCTACGGCACGCGCGCGGCCGAGATCGCGGGCGAGCTGGCGATGCACTTCGAGGAGGGCCGCGACTTCGAGCGCGCCGTGGAGTACCGCCGCGCGGCGGCGGACGTGGCGTTGCGCCTGCACGCCTATCGCGAGGCGGCCGACCACGCGACGCGGGCGCTGGAGCTGCTCGGGCGCGCTCCGGAGTCGACGACGGCGGTTCAGCAGGAGGTCGCGATCCGGACGATCCTCGGCTCGGCGCTGATCGCGAAGGGGTGGGCCGCGCCGGAAGTCGCACAGTCGTACGCGCGCGCCCGCGAGCTCGGCTCGCGATCCGAAGGGACCCCGGAGTCCTTCGCCGTGCTGATCGGGCTCTTCGGATTCCACATGGCGCGCTTCGAGCTCGGGATCGCCCGCGATCTGGCCGAGCAGATGGCCGCCATGGCGACCACCACCGACGACGCCGCGGTTCGGCTCGGAGCGTCGAGCGCGGCGGGGATGATCTCGTTCTCCGCGGGAGACTACCCCGCGGCGCTCGCGCATCTCGAGCGCGCGATCACGATCTACCATCCCGAGCAGCACAGCCCGAACTCCGGGTCAGGGATCTGGGTGGGGCAGGATCTCGGGGTGTCGTGTGCCGTCAATGCGGCGTGGATCGTCTGGCATCTCGGGTTCCCGGAGCGCGCGGTGATGCGGATGAACGAGGCGATCGCGCTCGGGCACGCGATCGCCCACCCGTTCAGCCTCGTCCTCGCGAGCCACATCGCTGCGGCGTTCTACGAATCGATCGACCTCGTCGACGCCGCGCGCGAGGTCGCGGACGTCGCGAGCCTCCAGTCGGCGGGGCAGGGCTTCGACATGTTCACGACCCTCGGTGCCTTCCATCGCGGATGGCTTCGCTTGCAGGCCGGTGAGGGAGAGGCCGGAACGGAAGACATGCGCGGCGGCCTCGCGGCATACCGAGCCGCCGGTGCCGGCTTCGGTGTACCGACGTTCCTCGGGCTCCTCGCGGAAGCGTACGGAAGGGCCGGTCGGCCGGACGATGGTCGCGCGATCATCGAAGAGGCGAGCGCGATGGTCGAGGAGAGCGGCGCACACTACTGGGACGCCGAGCTCCGTCGGGTCGATGGCGAGCTGATCCTGCAGGGGGCTCGCACAGGGAGGCCGGTGCCCGTCGCGGCCCGCCGCGATGCCGAGGCGCGATTCCTCGAGGCGATCGAGATCGCGCGTCGCCAGGAGGCGAGGATGTTCGAGCTCCGCGCGGCGACGAGCCTGGCTCGTCTCTGGCAGGGCGCGAAGAAGTCGAAGGAGGCGCGCGATCTCCTCTCGAAGATCTACGGATGGTTCACCGAAGGCTTCGAGACGAGCGATCTCCGGGCGGCGAGGTCGCTGCTGGACGCGCTCGCGTAGCTCCCTCGCTGGCCCCGTCGGCTGAAGCAGGAGGCACACGGTTGGGAAGCAGCGCCGGCGCCCGCTTCCCGGACCTGCGAACACCTTCGCGCTCGCCGCTGCGGAGAAGGTGGTGGCGCCGCGGTCCGGCGACGTGAGCATCTGTGGCACGCGTCCTGCTGGCACGAGAGCCGGCCTCCAGGAGGAGATCATGTCGACCACGTCCCCCGACGGCCACATCCATCTGACGCAGGAGGAGCGCGACGCTCTCCGGGTTCGCTACCGCCAGGAGCGAGACAAGCGCCTGCGCCCGGACGGCAACGATCAGTACATCGAGCCGAACGGCCGCTTCGCCCACTTCGTGGAGGATCCCTACATCGCGAAGGTGCAGCGCGAGCCGTGCTTCGACGAGGTGACGGTCGCGTTCATCGGCGGCGGCTTCGCCGGGCTCTGCACCGGCGCGCGCATGAAGCAGGCCAGCATCGACGACTTCCACATCATCGAGAGCGGGGGCGACTTCGGCGGCGTCTGGTACTGGAACCGCTACCCGGGCGCGATGTGCGACACGGCGGCCATGGTCTACCTGCCGCTCCTCGAGCAGGTCGGAAACCGGCCCACCATGAAGTACGTGTTCGCGCCCGAGATCTGGCGCCACGCGCTCAAGATCGCGGACACGTTCGGGCTCCGCGAGCATGCGCTCTTCTCGACGAACGTCACGCTCCTCGAGTGGGACGACGCGAATTCGCGATGGATCATCCACACCGACCGCGGCGACCGCATCCGCGCTCGCTTCGTCGCGATGGGGACCGGTCCCCTCCACAAGCCGAAGCTGCCGGGCATCCCCGGCATCGAGACCTTCGAAGGCCACGCGTTCCACACGAGCCGCTGGGACTACGCCTGGACGGGCGGCGACCCGAACGGTGCGCCGATGACGAAGCTCGCCGACAAGCGCGTCGGCATCATCGGAACGGGCGCGACGGCCGTTCAGTGCGTGCCGCCGCTCGGTCGCGACGCGAAGGAGCTGTATGTCTTCCAGCGCACGCCGTCGTCGATCGACGTGCGCAACAATCACCCGATCGACCCCCAGTGGTTCGAGACGCTGAAGCCCGGCTGGCAGAAGGAGTGGCTGATGAACTTCGCCACCCTCCAGACCGGCGGGTTCGCGGACGAGGACCTCGTCAAGGACGGCTGGACCGACATCGCGATCCGCGTGCGCGACCGGGTCGTGAAGGACATGGGGGCGAGCGGCAGCATCCTCGACATGGCCGCGATCCAGAAGGCCTTCGAGGACAGCGACGACGAGAAGATGACCGAGATCCGCGCCCGCGTCGACGCGATCGTCCAGGAAAAGGAGACCGCCGACAAGCTGAAGCCGTGGTACCGCCAGCTCTGCAAGCGGCCGTGCTTCCACGACGAGTACCTGCAGACCTTCAACCGCCCGAACGTGCACCTCGTCGACACCGACGGCAAGGGCGTCGAGCGCATCGATGCGACCGGCGTCTGGGCGAACGGCGTCCACTACGGTCTCGACTGCCTCGTGTTCGCGTCGGGCTTCGAGTTCGCGACCGAGTTCGCGCGCCGCTCCGGGTTCGAGACGAAGGGGCGCGGCGGCGTGAAGCTGTCCGACCATTGGAAGGACGGCATGCGAACCATGCACGGAATCCACGTGCACGGCTTTCCGAACCTGTTCATCGTCGGCCTCACGCAGGGCGGAGGGCTCATCTCGAACATCACGCACAACCTGGTCGAGGCCGGAACGACGATCGCCGCGATCGTCAAGCATGCCCTCGACACCGGCGCCGAGCAGGTGGAGGTGACGCCGGACGCCGAGAAGGCGTGGGTCGAGCTCATCGAGAGCGCGCCGCAGAGCTTTCTCGGCAACCCCGAGTGCACGCCCGGCTACTACAACAACGAGGGGAAGCCGATGGGCCGACGCGAGAAGCTGAACGTCGGCGTCTATCCCCTCGGACCGGTCGCGTACTTCCAGTTCATCGACGGCTGGAGGACGTCGGGGAGGTTCGAGGGCCTGGACTTCCGGGCTATGACCCCCGCGGTCGCGGCGGCGGGGTGAGCTCGTTCGCGCGACGTCGCGTGATCTGACCGATCATCCGCCCCGCCATCGCCATTCGGCGCGCTTCTTCGCCCGATCTCCCAGAGAAACTCCTCGGAAACGCCTCGGTTTCGCCAGGACTCGGCGTCCTCGCCGAACTATCCCTGCTGCCACATCGCGGGGAACCACCCGGGCGAAAACGACGGCGCGGCGCCTCGGCGACCCGCCGCGAGGAGGAAGGATCGATGTTGCAGTCGGAAGGCAGTGGCTCGAGGCCACGGACCACCTGGAGCGGCGACGAGCAGGGTATCGGTCGTCCGGTCGTTCTCGGGCAGGGCGGACCACGGGTGTCATCGGGGACGGGTCTTCGAAGGCGATCGGCCTCGACCGCGGGGGCGGTGGCGATGGCCGTCGGCTGGACCATCGCCCTCACGGCCGCGCGCGGAGAGGCGCAGACGGTGCAGCCGCCCTTCGCGGCGAGCTACTCGATGGTGAGCCTCGGCACCGCTCCCGGAGTACAGCCCTACTATGGAGGCTTGACGATCAAGTTCGACGATCCCGACACGCTGCTGCTGGGCGGCGGGGCCAACAGTGCGGTCGGCAAGCTCTACGCCGTCCCGCTCGTCCGCGACCAGAGCGGTCACATCACCGGCTTCGCGGGCACGGCGGCTGCCTACGCCCCGGCGCCGGGCATCGACGGCGGGCTCGTCTACGGTCCGAGCAACGTCCTCTTCGTCAGCCGCTATCCGCAGAACGACATGGGCGAGCTCAAGCCGGGGAGCGCGGTCACCGACAAGGTCGTCGATCTCGACGCGAGCGGCGTCGCGAGCACGGTGGGCACTCTCGGATTCGTTCCGCCCGGCTTTCCCGGCGCCGGTCGGCTCAAGGCGGTGAGCTGGACCACCGGTGGCTGGTACGACGTGCCGCTCACGCCGGACGCCAGCGGCACGTTCGATGCGGGCACGGCGATCCTCCGGACCACGATGAGCGGCGGCGTGGAGGGAGTCGCCTATGTGCCGGCCGGCTCGCCGCAGTTCCCGAATCCGACGGTGCTGGTATCGGAATACAGCAACGGGTCGATCGCGGTCTACGACGTGGATGCCAACGGCGATCCCGCGAGCGGGACTCGGCGTCCGTTCATCACCGGCCTGATCGGTGCCGAAGGCGCGACGATCGACCCGGTGACCGGCGACTTCCTCTTCTCCACGTTCGGCTCACAGGCCCGCGTCATCGCCGTGCGCGGATTCGCTCATGCGGTCTGCGGCGACGGGACCGTCGATGCCGGCGAGGAATGCGACGACGGCAACACCACGGACGGCGATTGCTGCTCGTCGACTTGCACCCGCGAGCTCGTCGATCCGGCTTGCCTGCTCGACGACTTCCTCTGCTACAAGGCGACCCCCGCCAAGGCGGCCGCCGGGCAGCCCGCCTATCCCGCGTTCACGCCGAAGCTGGGCGCGGTCGTGGTGGATCCCTTCAGCAGCGCGGATCCCACCGACCGGCACGAGCTCGACCTGAGCAAGACGATCGGCGTCTGCAATCCGGCCGATCGCGATGGCACGAGCGCCGACGCCCCGGCGCACGCCGGGCACCTCGCTGCGTACCAGGCGAAGATGAGCAAGACCGACCCCAGCCAACCCGGATTCGTCAAGCAGGTGAAGACGTTCTCGAATCCGCTCGGTACCCTGAAGCTCAGCCTGACGGGCGTCGACCGGTTCCTCGAGCCGTCCGGGCAGGCGCCCGGCGATGGCGGTGCGCCCGCTCTCGGCGACGACTCCCTCGACCGCTTCAAGTGCTACAAGGCCAAGGTCGCGAAGGCGCCGAGCGGCCAGCCGCCGTATCCGCTCTTCACCGCCGTCCAGGTGAGCGTGACCGACGCGTTCGGCGGGCCGAGCCTCTTCGCGCTCCAGAAGCCGACCCGGGTCTGCGCGCCTGCGGATCGGGATGGTCTCGACCCGGAGGCGCCCACCCACGTGGCGCATCTCGTCTGCTACAAGGCCTCGCTCGCCAAGACCGATCCGAAGCAGCCGAAGTTCGCGCGGCTGCGCATCTCGACCGCGAACGCCCTTGCCCACGAGGTGCTCGACGCGAAGTCCGTGCTCGAGGTCTGCGTGCCATCGAAGGCGCTCGACTGATCGGGCGGTCGCGCGCGAACGGGGGAGGTCGCTCTCGTCGCCCGCATCGCGCCGTCCGGGCCGCTCGCAGCGGAGGCGAGCGGCCCGGACGGCCGTCCACGAGGCGGGATGCTCGCTCGATCGCTAAGATGGCCGGGAGAGGAGTCCTCCATGGCGACCTTCATCGTGCGCGATCTGATGACCACGAACGTCAAGACGCTCGGGAGAAACGACACGCTCGGCGTGGCCGACGATCTCATGTCGAGCAACGACATCCGACACGCGCCCGTGCTCGACGCCGATGGGGAGCTCTGCGGCATCCTGAGCCAGCGCGACCTCTTTCGCGGAGCCTTTGCTCGCGCGCTCGGCTACGGGGGGACGGCGCAGAAGAAGCTGCGCGACAGCCTGTTGGTCAAGGAGATCATGACGACGGACGTCGTCACCGTGCGTCCACAGGAATCGCTTTCGACGGCGGCGCGCATCATGCTCGAGAAGAAGATCGGCTGCCTTCCGGTCGTGGATGGCGGGGGGAGGCTGATCGGGATCCTGTCGGAGAGCGACTTCCTGAAGCTCGCCGTGGACGAAGAGCTGCCGTAGCGCCCCGCCGGAGCGCCCTCGTTCGACTAGACGGGCGCCAGGAAGAGCGGAAGGCCGTCGAGCGGCTTGGAGATCGGCGCCTGCTGCACCGGCATGCGGTATCCGTCGGGCACCGTCCAGCGGTACCGCAGGAGCATCTGGTGCATGATGCTCTTCACCTGCAGCTCGGCGAACCGGTAGCCGATGCAGAGGTGGAGGCCGCCGCCGAACGGGACCCAGGAGTGCGTATGCTTCTCGTCCTCGGCGCGCTCCGGCGTGAAACGCTCCGGGTCGAAGCGCTGCGGCTCCGCCCACCACTCCGGCATGTGGTGCGTGTGGATCGGTGAGAGGACGACCATCGCGCCTTCGGGGACGAGGTAGCCTTGCCACGCGAACTCGCGCAGGGCGACGCGCGGGATCACGGGCAGCGGCGGGTAGCGACGCAGCGTCTCCTTCATCACCAGGGTGAGGCCGTCGAGGCGCTCGATGTCGTCGAACTCGAGCGCCGCCCGACCGAAGGCGCGGCTCTCGTCGCGGAGGCGCGCCTGCCACTCCGGGTGTCGCGCCAGCTCGTAGGTCATCGAGGCGAGCGTGCTGGTCGTGGTGTCGTGCGCCGCCATCATGAGAAACACCATGTGGTCGATGACGTCGGCGTCGCTGAAGCGCTCGCCCTCCTCGCTCTCCGCGCGACAGAGGCGGCTGAACATGTCGTCGCCTCCGCCGGCACGGCGCTCCGGGATGAGGCGGCGGAAGTAGTCGACCATGAACTCGCGACCTTTCAGGCCGCGGTGGAACTCGAGCCCGGGGATCGGCAGCCGGAGACGCGACATCGAAGCGGCGACCAGGTCCTCGAACACCCCGTTCATCCGCGTCGTCTTCGGCCCGAGCTCGACCCCGACGAAGATCGAGGCGGCGATGTCGAGCGTCAGCTCCTTGAACGCGCGGAAGGCGAGGAAGGGCTCGCGCCGCTCGGTCCACCCGTCGATGCCGCGAGCGATCATGGGGTTCATGCGCTCGAGGTACTGTCGCAGCGCGGGTCGGGTGAAGGCGCCGTGCATGATGCGGCGGTGCTGCTTGTGCTCGTCGCCGTCGCGCAGCAAGAGGCCGTTGGGGAAGATGCGCCCCATGATCGCCATCCACGGCCTGCGCGACGAGAAGAGGCGGTCGCGGTCGAGCAGCACGAATTCGTTGGCGTCGGGGCCGAACAGGTAGACGAGCCGGAACATGCCGACGTTCTGCGCGACGACGGGACCTTTCTCGTCGTGCAGTCGCTGCAGGCGCGACAGCATGTCGACGCGCTGCCCCCTGTCGTCGACGAGGGCCCGCAGCGTGTCGAGCAGGGGGGCCTTGGGAATCGCGGTGCGCGGCTGCCTGGGAGCCGTGGCGGTGGCGGGCATGCGATGCAGGTTCGCCGGACGCGGTGCTCGCGCGGAGCGGCTATTCTCCGCCGCATCTCGACGCCGGGATGTCCGGCGACGGCTTCAGCTGCTTGAACGGGATGCGAAGCTCCGACGAGTCGACGACCGTGATGCCGTCGGGGAACCGAAGGTGCGTGCCGAGGGTGACCGGCTCCTTCGGGTTGCCGGACTCGTCGAACTGCACCATGGAGACGCTGCCGCACCGGGGACTGTTCGTCGCCGGGTCGAGGTTCAGCTCCGCGTAGTAGAGCGTTCCGTCGCGGCCGACGTCCATGCCGAGCGGGTTCTTCGGGACGTTCGCCGGCACGATGTTGCGAACGAAGCCGCCGTCCGCGTCGTACTCGTTGATGATCGCAGGCGCGAGCACGCCGGCGACGTAGAAGTGGTCGCTGCCGCGAACGCGCGTGATCGACACCGGGACGTTGAGTCCGCCGACCCCGCTCTCGAGCCAGGTCGACTTCCCGGGCGGTGTCGTCACCAGGCGCTCGGCATTCGCGCAGTCCGCCGGGCTCGACGGATACGGCGGAGAGAACTTCGTCACCCGGAGGGACTGGGGCTCGGGGACGTAGATGTTGCCGGCGTCGTCCACGGCGGGCATCCCGGGACTCGAGAGGCCCTTGTCGAGGAAGCAGTACGACTGGTAGCCACCTTGCGAGCCCCCCGGAAAGAAGACCATCAGGGCGCCGTCGTCCACGCCGATGATCTCCGAGCCGACGTCGGTGGTGAGCAGCCGGCCGTCCGGCAGGAACGCGCAGCCCTGCGGATCCTTCGCGCCCTGCGGATCGTCGTTCTGATCCTGCTGCGGCTCGCCTTGCACGCGGATCTGCTGCCGGGTCCAGCGCCCGCTCAGGTCGAAGACCGACCACCCGTCGAGGTACTTCCCGACGAAGAAGCGACTTGCCGGGTTCGTCACGCTGCAGCGCGCCTGCGGCGGGCGCCTCGGGTCGAGGCACGCCTCGCGATACACGTCGTCCGCCACGACGTAGCCGCGACGAAGCGCGCGCGGAGGGGGCAACGGATCCAAGCTCGGACCCAGCCGGAACCCAGTCCCGACGTGAACCGTCGGCACGGAAGGCAGTGGCTTCTGCGTCATCTGCGGCGGGAAGAAGCAGACCTTGCCGTTCAGGTGCCGGCCGCCGATGTAGGGCGGCGTCGTGAGGCTGTCGGTCGGGTGCGGGTCGGGATCGTCGACGATGACCCGGGGCGGGAACGCCTTCCCGTTGACGATGTACCCGTCCATGTACTCGCCCTGCGTGCTCAGCACGACCTCGTAGGCGCCGGCCGATCCCGAGGCGACGAAAGGGAGCAGCGCGACGCAGAGCACCGCCCACGCGCGCCCGCGCCGAATCCTCTTGAACGTTCGTCTCGCCGTCACCGTCGACTCCTGTCTGGGTCGGATTCCCGTGGCAGCGAGATGGACCGACGCTTCCGAGCGCGGGCTGCCGCCCACGACCGAAGGGTGCAGGCGGCATGACCGACGTGGCCCATCGGCGCTTCCGGCCGTTCAATATCGCGGTTGTCGTGAGCCCGACAAGCGATAGCTCGTCGTCGACGGCGGCGACGGGCGAGTATGCCGCGGCCGTCTCGATCGACGGCTCGGTGCCGAGCCGAGGCGGAAGGAGCTCGGGCCCAGCACCGCCGTCGTCGGGCGGTGCGTCGTGGCGTTCAGACGTCGACGGTCACGCGCAGGAACGTCGCGGGAATGGACGTGGTTCCCGGCGTGGCGCTCCGGTTCTGGCTCTCGAAGAGCGCCACGAGCTCGTCCTCCAGATCGGCCGCGCGACCGTTCTTCTCCGCAGCCTCGAACGCGTTCATCGTCGGCCCGTAATAGTCGCGGAACGCCGCCACGAGCTCCACGGGCGGGTTCGGGGAGTTGAACGTGTACGTGTCCCGAACGCACGTGATGCGCTCATCAGGGACGCCGGCGGCGCGGAAGCGCTCGAGCACGTGGCTCTCCACGCCCCAGGTCATCGGGCTCACGAAGCCCTCGGGCGGGGGCGGCGAGTAGGCCGCGCTGATCTTGAGGATCTGCGCGACCAAGGTCGGGTCGTTCGGGATCCAGTTGCCCATCACGATGCGACCGCCGGGCCGAGTCACCCGGACCATCTCCTTGGCCACGTCGAACGGCTTGGGCGCGAACATCGCGCCGAAGATGCTCACCACGAGTTCGAACGTGTCGTCGGAGAGCTCGCTCAGGTTGCAGGCGTCGCCCTCCTGGAACCGGAGGTTCGTGAGACCATGCTCCTGCGCGCGACGGTTCCCGGCGTCGACGAGGTTGCGCGCGATGTCCACGCCCAGCACGTCCGCTCCGCGGCGCGCTGCGGGCAGCGCCGTGGTGCCGTCTCCGCAGCCGAGATCGAGCACCTCGAGGCCGGGCTTCACGCCGAAGCTGTCCACGACCGCCTCGCCGCTCTCGCGCATGGTGCGCGCGATTCGGGTGAAATCGCCCTTCTCCCAGAGGGTCTTGTTCGGATTCATGCGCGACTCCTTCGCGGATTCTCGTCAGGCCATCTCGGTGCGCGCTACCTTCGTCGCCGCGGGCTGCGTCGCCCGGACTCGGGGCACCAACATCGGGACGCTGCTGCGGTACTGCGCGTACCTCTCGCCGTGGAACTCGACGAGGTCCCGCTCCTCGAACCGTATCGCGATCAGAATGTAGGACGTCGTCGCGATGGCGAAGAGCAGGTGTGCCGCCGTCATCGTCGGCGTCGCCCAGAAGGCGAGGAGCCAGCCGACGTAGAGCGGATGCCGCACGTACCGGTAGGGTCCCGGGGTCACGAAGCCGAGTGGCCGGTACGGCACTCCGCGAAGGTGCAACCACACCTGCCGCAGACCGAACAGATCGAAGTGGTTGATGAGGAACGTGGTGACGAGGACGGTGAGCCAGCCGGCGGCGAAGAGCGCGTACAGCGCGGCCGCGGCAATCGGGTTCTCGACCTGCCACACCAGGCCGCCGATCGGCCGCCATTGCCAGAACAGCAACAGAAGAGCGACGCTCGACGCGAGGACGTACGTGCTGCGCTCGGCGGGCTCGGGCACGATGCGCGTCCACCAGCGCTTGAAGGCCGGGCGCGCCATGACGCTGTGCTGGAGGGCGAAGACCGCGAGCAGCAGCACGTCGACGACGATCGCGGTGGCGAGCGGTCCCTCCGCCAGCGAGTCGATCGAACGCGGCACGCCGAAGTTGCCGACGAAACCGATCGCGTAGAGGAACGTCGCGAAGAAGCAGACGTACGAGAGGACGCCGTAGACGAAGACTCCGATCCTTTGCATGATTCGCTCTCCTTTCTGGACGACTGTCGGGGCCCGCCCGGCGCAAGACGGATGCCACGTCAGGCGCCCCAAAAGCCTGACAATCGCGACCAGCGATGAGGCCGAACGATGGTCCTTCGGGGCCACAAGTGGCCGGAGGGCCAAGAGTGGCCGGCCCATCGGCCCCCGCGGCGAGCTGGGTGCCCGCCGGGCTACTTCGTCCGTTCCAGGACGGCTACCGCGCTCGTGCCGGCCGACACCGCGTACACCTGCTTGCCGTCTTTGCTGACGGCCACCGAGACGACCTGCCGGAGAGCCCTGCCGAGGGTGCACTGCTGGACGGTCGGAGGGCACTCCTCGCCGTCGGGGCACTCCTCGATGAAGGCCTCGCCGATGCAGCCGTCGAGCTCGTCGCGCTGGGTCAATCCCCCGGAGGTCGGGTCCCGTTGCAGGACGGACACCGCGTCGCGGTAGTACGACCCCACATAGACGTTCTTGCCGTCCTTGCTGACCGCCACGGAGGAGGGGAAGTCGAGCGCTCTGACCCTGGTGCACGGCCCCATGCCATCCGCGCTGATGCAGCCTTCTTGACCGGAGCGCTGGGTGAGGGCTCCGGTGATGGGATCCCGTTGCAGCACCGCGATCGTGTCGTTGTTGCCGGACGCGACGTACACGTGCTTGCCGTCGGGGCTGATCGTCACGGAGCGGGGCTCGAAGAGCGCTCTGCCGGAGGCACACTGCGAGCCGGTTCCGATGCACCCCTCGGGGCCGGGGCGCTGAGTCAGCGCGCCGGTGATCGGATCCCGCTGCAACACCGCCACCGCGTTGCTGTACTGCGAAGCGACGTACACGTGCTTGGCGTCCTTGCTGACCGCGACCGACCAGGGGAAGTCGAGCGCCCTGCCGGTCGTGCACCCGCCGAAGCCACCCGCGCTGATGCAGCCCTCCGGGCCGGGGAGTTGCGTGAGCCCTCCCGTCGCGGAGTTTCGTTGCAACACCGCCACCGCGGAGCCATCGCCTGACGTCACGTACACCTGCTTGCCGTTCGGGCTGACGGCCACCGAGCGGGGCTTCGAGAGCGCTCGCCCGTTGGCGCACTGCCCGCCGCTGCCACCCTCGCTGATACACCCCGCTGGCCCAGGGAGCTGGGTGAGCGCCCCCGTCTTCCGATCGCGCGTCAGCACCGCCACCGAGCTGCTGTAGTACGACGCGACGTACACCTGCTTGCCGTTGGGGCTGAGAGCCATCGAGAGGGAGTAGTCGAGTGCCGTGCCGCTGGCGCACTGCCCACCGCTCCCGCCCTGACTGATGCAGCCCGCTGGCCCGGGCAGCTGCGAGAGCGTCCCCTTCTTCGCATCTCGCACGAGCACCGCCACCGCGGCGCCGAATTGTGACGCCACGTACACGTGCTTGCCGTCCTTGCTCATCGTCATCGTGGTCGGACCGGCGAGCGCGGTGCCGGCGCCGCAGGACCCGATCCCCCCCGAGCTGAAGCAGCCCTGCGGCCCGGGGTCCTGGGTCAACGCGCCCCACTCGGCGCGCGCCGTGCCGGCGCAGGCCAGCAGCAGGCTCGTCGTGGCGATCATGCTCTTCATGGTCGATCTCATCGTCCTGACCTCCGACGCACCGAGGGCGCGTTCGCGCGCGAGTCCCCGGCCCCGTCTGCCGACGAGCCGCTACCTTTCGGGTAGCGGCCGGCTACTCCGGGGTGCGTGGAGCCGGCGTGGCGCGGCCGAGGAGGGAGGTCGGCCTTCCGAGATGCAGGAGCGACGGTAGTCGCGCCCGGGTTCCCAGCGAGCTCCTCAGCGCCGCGAGCCCGCGAGCTCCTCGAAGCGTGCCTTCGCGCGCTGGAGGTCCTCGGGCTCGAAGATCTCGACCCCGACCCACCGCTCGCCGTCGTGTCGATTGAGCCGCAGGACCGGCGACTCGAACGGGCCGCCGTCGCGCAGCGTTCCGAAGGCGCGTCCCATGGACAGCGTCCCGTGCTCGGCGATCGCGACGAAGTAGAGCGTCTCGATCGCGACGTCGTCGGACTGCTCGATGACCGCGGCCAGCCACGCGGCGTAGTGCTCCGCGCCGCCCGAGCCGAGGCCGGTGCGGCGATGGTCGACGAACGTGAAGTCGTCGGGCAGGAAGGCCCGCAGAGCGGCCGCGTCGTGCGCCTGGATCGCGCGCGTCATGGCAATCTGGGCGGCCGGCGTGCGCGCTCCTTCCGCGGTCCGCGTGAAGAAGCGCTCGAACATCTCCACCGCCGCGGCGCGGCGGTCGCCGCCGTCGAAGACGACATGGGCGACGAGCCGGCCCTCGGCGTCGACCTCGGCGATCTGGAGCGTCGCGATCTCCGTCAGCAGCGTGTCGCCGTCCGCGGTCCAGAACCGGTTTTGCGCGAGCGCGAGCCGATCGCCGGCGGTCGCGACGAGCTCGCCCGACCACCGCGTGCCGCTCGACGCAACGAGCCGGATGCTGCGGAGCATCGTCTCGCGATCACCCGTCAGGCGGATTCCGGGGCGGCGGTCGTCGAAAGTGAACGCGGGCGCGAGCAGCGTCTCGAAGACCTGCCAATCTCGGGCGTCCGCGGCCTCGCCGAAACGCTGCATCGCGCGCGACGCGGCGTTCGGCGGGATCGCGAGCGGATCGCCGCGACGCGCCTCGGCGTGGGCCGCGTCGAAGCGCGCCTTCGCGACCTCGAGCGCGTCGAGCTCGTGGAGCTCCAGCGTGAGGAGCCGATCGCCCTCGAAGACGAGGAGCCGTGCGTAGACGCTCTCGAAGGAGCCGCCGCTCGCGTCCATCGTCCCGAACATGTGGGCGACGTCGAGATAGCCGCGCTCACCGACCGCGATCACTTGCAACGGCTCGATGATCACGTCCGAGGATTGCGCGAAGAGCGCCGCCAGCGAGCCGAGGAACTCGTCGACGCTCTCCATCCGGCCGACTCCGGTGCGGCGGCGGTCGTCCAGCGCGAAGTCCTCGTGAACCGTCGCGCGGATCGTCTCGAGGTCCCGTTCGAGGAACGCGCGCTTCACGCGGAGCGCCGCGCGCGGGACGCTCTCCGCCTCGCCGCGAAGCATGCGCTCGCTCATCTCGAGCGACGCGGCGCGACGGTCCTCGGCATCGAAGATGACGGTCGCGAGGAGACGGCCTTCGGCGTCGACCTCGGTGACCTCGAGGCTCTCGACCTCGAACCGCGTATCCTCGGATCCGCCGGCGAAGCGGTTGCGGTGCAGCGCGAGGCGCTCGCCGCTCGTCGCGAGCAGCGTCCGCGTCGAACGCTCCCACACGGCGCGGCCGATGTGGCGCGTGTTCGCGACGAGCATCTCGCGGTCGCCCTCGTTCCGCAGCAGCGGGCGCCGATCCTCGAAGCGGAGGTCGGGAGCACAGTGGTCGCGGAGGCCTTCCCAGTCGCTGGCGAGGGCGAGATCGCGGAGGCGCTCACCCGCCCGGACGGCCGCGTTCGCCGGGATGTCGCGGGCGCTCGACCGCGCGAGCCGCACGCGCATCTCCGCCCGGGCGGCGTCCTCCGCGTCGTCGTCGAAGTGCACGACCGCGCGGAGTCGCCCGTGCACGTCCAGCTCGGTGAGCCGCAGGAATACACCTTCGAACGCCGAGCCGTCCGGATCGCCGACGAATGCGATGCGGTCGATCGCGAGCCGCTCGCCCGCCGTCGCGACGAGCCGGCGATCGACGCGCCGGCCCGGCCACGAGCGGACGAATTCCAGGTTGCGCACGTAGAGCTCGACGTCGCCGCTGACCAGCGAGCGGCGCGTACGATCCTGGAACGCGAAGTCGGGCGCCGCGTGCGCGCGCACCGCCGTCCAGTCGCGCGCCTGGACGCGCGGGCCGATCGCGTCCCAGATCCGCGCGGCAGCATTCGGAGCCGGCGCCTCGCGATCGCGGCGGCGCTCGGCCCACGCGCGGGCGAGCTCCTCGAAGCGCACCTTCGCCCGATCGACGTCGGCGAGCTCGAAGAGCTCAACCCCTACGTTGCGGCCGTCCTCGTAGCGGTTGAGACGCACGAAGGCGGACTCGAAGGGACCGCCGTCGCGCAGCGTGCCGAAGAGGCGCCCGACCGAGAGCGAGCCGTGCTCCGCGACGGCGACGTGGTACAGGACGTCGGTCGCAAAATCGTCGGACTGCTCGACGAGCGCGGCGACCGACGCGACGTAGTCGTCGGCATTGCCGACGCGGCCGAGCCCGGTGCGCCGGTGATCCACGAGGGCGAAGTCGGGATCGAGCGCGGCGCGCATCGCGGCGAGATCGTGCGCCTGCATCGCGCGCAGGAACGCGATCTGCGCGGGCGGCATCGAGCGCGCGCCCTCGCCGCGCATGTAGCGCTCGAGCATCTCGATCGCGGCCGCGCGCCGGTCGCCGGGGTCGAAATGGATCACGGCGGCAATCCGTCGGGCCGCGTCCAGCTCGACGATCTGCAGCACCTCGATCTCGATCGGCGCGTCCCGGTCGGGCCCGCGGAAGATGCTGCGCGAAAGCGCGAGGCGGTCGCCCGAGATCGCGAGAAGCTCGTGGTCGACGGCGCGGAAGTGCGAACCCTCGATGAGCTGCACGTTGGCGAGCAGCGCGTCTCGCGTCCCCGAATCGCCGACCATCGGACGCCGGTCTTCCCAGACGAGGTCGGGTGCGAAGAGCCGATGCAGCGCGTCCCGGTCGCGGGCCGCGACGACCTCGCCCCAGCGCTCTTCGGCGCGTGACGCCGCGTTCGACGGGATGCGGAGCGGGTCGGCGACGGGCGATCCCGCCGTCGCGACGAAGTGCGATGGCTGCGAGGCTCCGCGGGAGAGCGCCGCGAACCGCGCGTCGAGCTCCGCCCGGGCGGCGCCGCGATCTTCGACGTCGAAGATCGTCACCGCCGCGTAACGGCCGAGCGCGTCCGCCTCGACGACCGACAGATGCTCGAACTCGACCGGCGCACCTGCGCTCGATCCCGTGAAGCGCGTTCGCGAGAGGGCGAGCGAGTCGCCGCGCGTCGCGATGAGCTGATTGCTCCAGCCGCTTTTCGGCAGATCGAACATGAGGCGGAGGTTCGAGAAGAAGCTCGCGCCGGAGAGCGGCGGTGCGCTCACCACCCCGCGGCGATCGTCGAGGAGCGGCTCCGGCACGTAGAGCGCGAGCACGCCGTCCCAGTCGCGCGCGCTCCAGCGCTCGGCGAGACGAGCCGTCACGCGGGACGCCGCGTTGGCGAAGGGCGGCTCGGCCTCCGGCGCGACCGCGTCGATCCGCGCGAGCGCCTCCGCCGCGCGCTCCGGCTCGAACATCTCGATGCGATCGATGCGGCCCTCGCGATCGAAGGTCCAGAGCAGCAAATGCTCCATCTCGAAGGCGCCGCCGTCGCGGTCGACGCCGGTGACACAGCGGCGGATGAGCAGCGCATCGCCGGTCGCGACGAGGACGTCGCGGTCGAGCGCGCCGCGCGCGTCGGTGACGTCGAGCAGCGACCGCATCCCGCGCAGGTAGCGCTCGGCGCCGCGCGACGACCCGAACCCGAGCACTCGATGATCGGTGAACGCGACGTCGGGAGCGAGCACCGGGGCGAGGGCTCGGGGGTCGCCGGCCGCGACCACCGCGGCTGCGACCGCACGCGCGACCGCCGCCGCGCGCTCGGCGTACGGCGTCCCCGCCTCGCCCTCCGCCCAGCGCGCATAGAGGTTCCCGACGGCATCGCCGAGGCGGGCGGGCGGAAACGTCTCGGCCTCCTCGGGGCGACCTGCTGCGTCGGCGCGCACGACGCTGTACTCGGCCAGCTCGAAAGCGCCGGTCGCGAACGCCGCGTCGTGGCTCTCGGTCCCGGCGTAGAGTCCTCGAATCAGCGCGAGCGACTCGCCGAGCGTCGCAATCGGCTCGAGCCGGATCGCCGCATCCCGATCCTCGAAGTAGAGCCGCCACCACTCGAGAACCTCATCGCGACCGACCACCTCGCCGGTTTGGTGGATGACACAGCGGAGCTGCGGGGAGTGCAGCTCGCGCAGCGACTCGACGTCTCGCGCGGCGATCGCTGCCTCCAGGCGTTCGGGGTTCGACGTGGCGCGGTTCGGGCGGACCCGCCGGAGCACGGGCGGCCGCTCCGCGCTGCCCGCCGCACCACGGTCGAAGCGCGCGAGCGCGAGCTCCACGTCCCACGGCTCGAAATGCTCGAGACGCGCGAGCAGACCGTCCGCGCCGAACCCGAAGAGCTCTATCAGCCGGTACTCGACCAGGCCGGCGCCCTGGCGATCGCGGCCGCGGATCGTACGCCGCGCGAGCAGCGCGTCGCGCTGGAGGGCGAAGATCTCCTCGACGGGTCGCTCGACGATCTCGAGCAGCCCGTCGAACGCGATGTTCCCACGGGCGACGTCGTCGCTCCGCACCTCGCCGAAGCCGATTCGCCGATGGTCGACGTAGCGGAGGTCGGGCGCGAGCGCGTCTCGGAAGCCGCAGCCGCCGCCGGCGAGCCCGAGCACCGCCGCGACGGTGCGAGAGGTGGCGGTCGCGCGATCGCGCTCCGGGCCCGCGGCCAGCTGCTCGGCGTGGCGGTCGTAGAGGCGCGCGACCGCGTCGGCCAGCCGGTCGGGACCGAAGACTTCGGAGCGTCGCGCGCGTCCGCGCTCGTTCACCTCGGTGAGGACGAGCGTCTCGTGCGCGACGGGGCCGACGTCCATCGTGCGATCCGCGTACCCGTCGCTCGACCACCGCGTGCGCGCGATCGCGAGCGATTCGCCGAGCGTCGCCACCGTCTCGACCGCGAAGGCGCCCGCCGAGCGGAGGACGCCGCGCCATGCGGCGAGCGGGCCTTCGCCGTCGTAGGTCGTTCCGTGCAGATGGTTCACCGCCTCGAAGTCGTCGGCGAGCAGATTCCGCAGCGCCATCTCGTCGCGCGCGGCGATCGCGGCCGCAAGGCGCGCATGATGAGCGGACGCGGCGTTCGCGCGGTTCAGTCGGGAAGCGCGCAGCGGAAGACTGAATTGTCCTTGGACGGGCGCGCCCGCCCGTGCATCGGGCTCCTCGCGCGGCCTTTCGACGAGCAGCGTCGCGCCCTTCGACTGCCAGAGATCGACCGCGCGCCGCTCCTCCGCGTCGCCCTCGGCGGCGCGCCCCGCGGCGCGCAGCGCGACCGCGAGCGACGTGCGTGCATCGGCGTGGTCGAGGAGCGCGTCGGTGTCGGCCGCGATCGCGACCGCTGCGCGCGCGAGATCCACCCCCGCCGCCGCCTCGCCGCGCCGGGCGAGCGCTTCGGCGCGGACGCCGCGCCACGCGATCGCAGCGGCGAGGTCGTCGCCGGCGAGCGCTTCGCTCTCGTGCGAGAGCGCCTCGGCTTCCGCGACGCGGTCCTGCGCGAGGAGCGCGCGGCCGAGCAGGGCCGCGGCGCGCGCGGCGTCGATGCCGAGACCGTGCTCACGCAAACCGTCGTACGCGCGGCGCAGATGCGGCTCGGCGGCGGCGGCGTCGCGTTCGAGCAGCTCGATCCGGCCGGCGAAGACGTCGGCCTCGAGCACCTGCTGCGCGATGCCGAGCTCCTCGACCATGCGACGCGCCGACGCGATCATGCGTCGAGCCGCGTCGCCGCGGCCGCGCAGCGTCTCGAGCACCGCCTGGCAGCGGAGCGCCACGGCCTCCACCGCCGGCGCGCCCTGCGTGATCCGCAGCACGCGAACGACGTCGAGACAGCGGCCGCTCGCGCGCGTGACCGGGCTCGGCCCCCAGAGCGCCGCGAGCGGTGCCCCGGCCAGGACGGCGTTCGCGCGCCGCCGGTCGCGCGCGCGGCGCGCTGCGGCGAGCGCCCGGTCGAGCGCGCCCTCGCAGGCGCCCACCTTCCCGAGACGCGCGAGGGCGCCGGCGTGGACCGAGTGGGCCTTCGCTTCGCCGGCTGCGTCGCCCGCCACGGCGAGTGCCTCGGCTGCGGCCGCGACCGCTTCCGCGGTCTCCCGCAGCGACTGCGGATCGGTGAGCGCCGCGAGCTGGCCGGCGAAGCAGGCATGCCAGGCGCGCAATCGCTCCGACGCTGCGACGAAGCGGCCGAGCTCGGCGACGGCGTGCGCGGCCGACGAGACCTCGCCCGCCGCGAGCAGCGCCTCGCACCAGTCGAGCGCGAGATCGGCGCGCGCCGGGTCGTCGGTCTGGAGCCGGGCGACCGCCCGCCCGAGCAGCCCGGCGGCGCGCGCGACGTCGTCGCGCGCGAGCGCGCGGCGACCCGCCGCGCCGAGCCGCGCCGCCGCGCGCTCGCCGAGCGCGCGGCCCCGCGCGTCGAGCGGATCGACCTCGAGGCGGTTCTCGTGCGCCTGCTCGAGATGGAAGCCGATCGCCTCGTCGTGCTCGATCGACTCGCCGGCGCGGCTCTCGATCCAGTCGGCGAGGCGCTCGTGCAGCTCGGCGCGCGTCTCCTTGAGCAGCCGCCGGTACGCGGCGTCGCGGATCAGGACGTGATGGAAGCGGAGCGCCGGCTCGCCCAGGAACCAGCCGCTGTCCGGCTCGACGAGCTCCGAGCGCCGCAGCGCTTCGAGCCGCGCGTCGAGGTCCGGCGCGGGGCCGAGGAGATGCGCGACCGCGGCGCGCGAGAACTCGCGGCCGACGACCGCCGCGCGCTCGAGCACGCTGCGTTCCTCGGGCCGCAGCCGCTCGATGCGCGCCGCGAGCAGGACCTGGATCGTCGGCGGCATCTCGAGCTTCGACACCTCGACCGTCGTGACCCAGCGATCGCCTTCGCGCACGAGCGTGCCGTCCTGCACGAGCATGCGGACGAGCTCGGCGAGGAAGAGCGGGTTGCCCTCGCTCGTCGCGAGCACGCGACCGACGAGCGCGGCCGGCAGCTCGGATGCGCCGACCACGCCGGCCGCGAGCAGCATCGACGCGCGTGCGTCGAGGCCGCCGAGCGTCACCGCGTCGGCGACGACCGTCCCCGGGGCCGTCAGCGACGAGCGGGCGTCGCGCAGCTCGGGGCGCGCCGCCACGAGGAGGAAGAGCGGAACGCCGGCGCTCCACTGCACGAGGTGCTCGATGAGGTCGAGCAGCAGCGGCTCGGCCCAGTGCAGGTCGTCGATCACGAGCACGACGGGGCGCACGGCGGCGAGCGCGGCGAGGAGCCGCCGCACGGCGAAGAAGATCTCCTCGGGCGACGACGGCGCACCGGAGAAGAGCGCGCCGACGCCGAGCGCGATGCGCGTCCGCTCGGACTCGTCGCCCGGCACGACGGCGTCGATCGCCGCGCGCAGCACGTCGCCTCCCGCACCGGCCTCGATGCGGAGCAGGCTGCGTAGCGCGTTCCCGATCGGCGCGAAGGTCGGGCCGCCGGCGGCGTCGCAGCGCGCGGTCAGGATGGTGGCGCGATCGCGTACCCGCTCTGCGACCTCGCCGAGAAGCCGCGACTTGCCGAGACCGGGCGAGCCGAGCAGGACTGCCAGCGAAGCGGTCGGAGCCGCGACAGCGCGCTCGTACACCGCCACGAGACGGCGTAGCTCGTCGTCCCGCCCGACGAACGCCGTGGTGTGCGCGCCCGCCGGGCGATCCAGCGAGACGACGCGATGAGCCGCCACCGACTCGCTGCGGCCCTTGAGCGCGAACGTCCCGAACGGCGCCAGCGTCACGAGATCGGCGACGAGCCGCTGCGTCGCTTCGCCGACCAACACGTCGCCGTCGCGCGCCTCGTGCTGAAGCCGCGCCGCGACGTTGGTCGGGTCGCCCATCACGGCGGTCTCGTCGTCGCTGACGACCACCTCGCCGGTGTTCACCGCGACGCGCAGCCCGACCTCCTCGAGAGCGCCGCGCTGCTCGCGCATCAGCTCGCGGAACGCGCGCTGCATGCCGACGGCTGCGCGTACCGCGCGAATCGCGTCGTCCTCGGCGACCCGCGGCACGCCGAAGGCCGCGAGCACGCCATCACCGAGCAGCTGAATGACCTTCCCGCCGTGCACGTCGACCGCGGCGGTCATCGCGCGGTGGTAGCGGCCCATGAAGCGCCGTGCGGCCTCGGGGTCGAGCCGCTCGTGGAGCGAGACCGATCCGATGAGGTCGGCGAAGACGACGGTCACGACCTTGCGCGCGATCGCCTTCGCGGCCGGGCGCGCGTCGAGCTCCCCGCCACAGGCGGTGCAGAAGCGCGCGTCCGGCTGGCTCTCGGCGCCACAGCTCGGGCAGCGCGGCGCGAGCGCGGTGCCACACCCGCCGCAGAAGCGGGCGCCGGCAGGATTCGCCCGGCCGCAGCTCGCGCAGTTCATCCCGTGTGCGCATAGCCCGCATGCGCCGGGGATTCGAGAGCCGTCTCAGCGGTGCGGTCGACGGACAGGAGGCGGCGGCGTTTCCGGACTCAACCCCACATCCCGAGCCACGCTGCGAGCGGCGCGAGCTGGCTGCCCGCGAAGATGCCGCCGAGATACAGGCCCGCCGAGAGACCCGCGCGCTCGGGCGGCAACGACTGGAGGCTGAACGGCAGCGCGCAATCGAGATGAAGTGCGAGCGCCGCTCCCAGAACGATCGCAATGGCGCCGGCGACGACGACCGATGCAGCGAACGGCGCGATCGCCGCGCACGCGACGGCGAGCGCGACGCTGCCGAGGGCGCCGCGCCGGCTTCCGAGCCGGCCGCTCAAGCCGCCGAGCGGCGGAGCAAGCAGCGTCGTGGACCCGAGGGTCGCCGCCGAAAGGAGTGCGGGTGCCGCATCGCCGCTTCCGAGCCGTGCGGTGAGGATCGTCGGCACGACGTCATAGGCGAGCCGGGTGATGAAGGCGGACACGATGCCGATCGCGAAGACGACCGACGGGGCGGCTCCCAACCCTCCGCCCGGCGCGCGTTCGGTCGGCGTCGCCATCCGCATCGCGCCGGGCGCAGGCTCCGCGAAAGCGTTGCGTAGCAAGTAGGTCGCGACGAAGACCAGCAACCCGCCGCCGATGTAGACGGCCGGGCCGCCGAAGGCGTCGAGCGCGCGGCGGAGCAGGGGCCACAAGGCGGTCGGAAGCACGGTCGCGACCACGAGCGGCGAGACCACCGACGGCCAGCGCTCCGCGCTGGCGACGCTCGGCAGAAGCGAAAGAGCCGGCGTCTGCAACACGACCATCGCTGCAATCCAGATCATGATTCCGGCGAGAAAAAGCCAGCGCACGAGCCCCTCGGGCGGCGCCGCGATCATGAAGGCGACGGTCAGGAACGTGATGCCGGCGAAGAGACCGCCCGTGACCACGAGCGGGAAGCGCTTGCCGCCGCGGCTCGCGATCCGATCCCCGACGCTTCCGATCAGCGGGGCGAACGTCGCACCGGCGAGCACCAGATAGACGGAGAGCAAACCCGACAGCGCGCTGAGCCCGAAGCGCTCGAGGAGCGACGGCATGAAATGGCCGTAGGCCATCCAGCCGAGCGTCACGACCAGCTGCAGCGCGGCGAGGGTGTAGGCTCTCGTCCAGTCGATCGTCTTGGAACCGCCACCCTCGATGGCCACGGTCCGGCCCTCCTCCGTCCGCGGACGTCTCGGAGGATTAGCAGCACGCGAGGTCGTGCCATAACCGCGCTGCGAAGAAGATCTCGCTGTCCCGATCTCGCGACACCGAGCAGAGAGCGGGCGACGCGCGCGTCCGCGCAGTCGTTTTCCGCGTCGAAGGGCGCGACCAGGCGCGCGACGCGCTCGCGGGCCGGCGCGTCCGGCCGATCGAACGACCAAACCGAGACCGCCGCCTAGCGCGATCGCGATGGCCTCCGCTCCAACGAGGCGGACGCTGCGATGCTCGCCCACCGAGAGCCCGGGAGCGCGCATCGTATAAACGTACGATTGCGCGTCACCGGCTCTCGGGTGCACGTTCCTCGAAACGTTTCGCGCCGCGTCGCGGTCAGGGAGGCTCGATTTACCGCCCGAGTGCAGCAGGGCGAACGGCCCTCATCGACACGCCGGCCGCGAGGCTCCGAACCGTGAGCCCCTGATGCGAGCTCGAAGGACTTCCCAGCTCCACCGCCTCTCGCGCACGGCGCTGTTCCGCGCCGTCGGGCGGGCGCTGGTCTTCGTGCTGCTTGCGCAAGGTGCGCCGTTCGACGCGATTCGCTCGGCTCATGCGCAGCCGGGCCCGGCCGTTCTGTGGGTCGACGGCCAGGGCGACTGCGGCGGTCGGACGCCCTGCTTCGCGACGATCCAGTCCGCGATCGACGCGGTGCGCGCCCGCGAGACGGTGCGCATCCTGGCCGGCGACTACGTCGAGCAGCTTCGTGTCCGCTCGAAGAACGCCTCCGCGTTCGCCGGCGAGGACGACCGGATCGTGATCGAGGCAGATCCCGATGCTCCGGTCGGGAGCGTCGTGCTGCGCGGCGCGCGGGCGCGCTGCGAGGGCGGATACGCCGTCGACTTCGACCGCTCGCGCTACGTCACGCTGCGCGGCTTGACGATCGCTGGCGCCGGGATCCGCGGCATCGGCCTGCGCGGCGGGAGCCGACAGAACCGCGGAATCCATCTCGAGCGGCTGCGCCTCTTCCGCGGCGCGACGAGCGAATGCTCGGGCGGGATCGACGTCGGCCGCGGGAACCCGGACACCGTGATCGCCAACAGCCTGATCTACGGCAACGGCCGGAACGGCATTCGGTTCCGCGACGGGACGGGCGGCAGCTACCTGGTCCACGGGAACACGATCGCGCGCAACGGCTGGAACGGCATCTACGTCACGAAGGCGGCGAAGGCGCGCATCTGGAACAACGTCGTGGCGTTCAATGGCGCGGCGCCGGACCGTCTCGGAGGGCGCTACGGCATCCGCCGGCAGCGGATCCACGATCCCGAGCCCGAGAAGGTCGAGCTCCGCGGCAACCTCGTCTGCGGCAATCGCCTGGGCGAGATCTCCGGGCCCGTGCTCGACGCGGTGAGCGACGCGGGCAATCGGACGCCGACCGGAGCCGAGGGGCCCGGCGTGACGGCGAGCCCGCGCTGCGCCGATCTGGCGGCGCTGTTCGTCGACGCCGATGGCGAAGACGACGTCGCGAACGACGGCGACGACGACTTCCGTCTCGCGACCGGATCGCCCGCGATCGACGCCGGCATCGAGCCGCGGACACGCGGGACGGGGTTGCCCGCGGAGCTGTTCGAGGCGGACTACTTCGGCGAATCGCGCCGGCCGCGCGCCGGCCTGGGGCCGGAGGACGAGAGCGCGGAGTTCGACGCAGGCGCGATCGAGTCGTCGGGTGCCATCGTGCCGACGCCGTCACCGACCGCAAGCGCGACGCCCGGGGCGACTCCAACGAGCACGCCCGCGTCGTCGCCCGTCCCGACGGCGAGCCCGACATCGACGCCGAGCTCGTCGCCGACCCCGAGCCCGTCGCCCACACCGCTCCCGACGCCGACACCGGGGCCGGGCGCTCCGATCGCGCGCGACGACGCCTACGATCTCGACACCGGGCAGGTTCTGAACGTGCCCGCCGCGGGCGTGCTCGGCAATGACACCGATCCGAACCACGATCCGTTGACGGTCGAGCTGGTGCGCGGGCCGGCGAGCGGCGAGCTGGAGCTGCGCCCCGACGGCTCCTTCACCTACGATCCGCTCGGCAGTCGCAATCGCGCGTTCGTCTACTGCGAGGACTTCCAGGACGCCGAGAAGCCGCTTCCGGAATGGTCGCCCGCCACGAGCGACGGCACGCCGCCACCGCCGTTCGGCATCTTCGCGCCGCCGTCACGCCGCTTTCTCGGACGGTTCGGCAACGAGACCGTGACGCTCGCTCTGGCGAATCTGCCGCCACACGCGAGGGTCACGGTCGCATTCAACCTCTTCGTGATCGGGGGCTGGGACGGAAACGACGGGTCGAACGGCCCGGACGTCTGGAGCGTGGCGGAGCAGGGCGGCGGGACGCTGCTGACGACGAGCTTCGCCAACACCGGCGGCGGACGCCAGGCCTATCCCGGCGCCTTCCCCGGCGGCGACAGCCCGGCGCGGAGCGGTGCGAGCGAGGTCGACTCGCTGCGCTACTCCCCGGACGCGGTCTACGCGATCAGCCGGACGTTCGATCACAGCAGCCCGACGCTGACGCTCGACTTCTCGGCGTCGGGACTTTCGGCTCTCGCCGAGGAGAGCTGGGGACTCGACAACGTCTGCGTCTCGATCGGCAAGCCGGTCGAGGCTCAGGTCGAGCTTCGAAAGGACTACTTCTTCACTCGGCCCGAGTCCTTCCAGGTGATGATGGCGCCGGCCGTCGCCGACCTCGACGGCGACGGGTTCCCGGAGATCGTCTTCAGCACGTTCACCGGCGGCGAGTACGGCAAGGACGGCATCCTGCGCGCACAGTCGATGGCGTCCACATACAAGACGAACATCGACCTCGCGCGGGAGGCCGCGGCGATCGTGACCGCGAGGAGCCTGAACGACTCCTCCTACGGTCGCGGCCGGGCGTTCGACGGCGACGAGACGACGAGCTGGATCGGCAATGGCCCGACCTACGACTTCGACATCGAGTTGCGCGGCGACTCCACGGTGCGCGGCATCCACATGGTCGGCGACCGGCCGTTCAACGATGCTCTCGCCAACGACTTCCTGTCCGGAAGCTTCCGCCTCTTCGCCGCCGATGGCGCGCTTCTGTACGACACGGGCGTCATCGACTTCCCTGCGCCCGATCGCGAGGTGAGGCTCGACTTCCCCGACGTCACGGGCGTTCGCAAGGTGAGCTTCGTGCCGGCGGCGATCGACGGCGGCATCCCGGGCTTCGTCGAGTACCAGATCTTCGGCGACGGCCCGATCGCCGGCTTCGAGCTGTTCGCCGTGACCGACCCCGCCTACGAGGTGTCGCCCGGTGCACAGGTGGCGATCGGCGACATCGACCTCGATGGCAAGCCCGAGATCGTCGCCGTGTCGGACAGCCGCGATCGGCTGATCGCGTTCGAGAACGACGGCACCTTCAAGTGGCTGAGCGACGTCGTGCCGGGAGGCGACCTCCTCTACGCGGCCCCGTCGATCGCCGACCTCGATCAGGACGGGATCCCCGAGATCGTCGTGGGCGCGACCGCGCTCAACAGCGACGGAACCGTGCGCTGGTTCGGCGGCGACGCCGGCGGGCTCGGTCGCGCAGACGGGTACGGATACACCGCCTTTTCGACGGTCGCGGACCTCGACCTCGACGGCAGCCCCGAGGTCGTCGCCGGCAAGAGCGCGTACCGGGCGAACGGCGCGCTCTACTGGAACGCGAACGTCGACGACGGCTACCCCGCCGTCGCCAACCTCGACGACGATCCGTACCCCGAGATCGTCGTGGTCCACGGCGGTGCCATGTGGATCCTCGAGCACGACGGCACGATCAAGGCCGGGCCCCTGGCCAGCGACGCCAGCGGCCGCGGGCCGCCGACGATCGCCGATCTCGACGGCGACGGGAAGCCCGAGGTCGGGACCGAGGGCGGACGCTACGGCGTCTTCGAGAGCGACGGGACGCCGAAGTGGACACAGCCGACCACCGACGGCTCGCTCGTCACGGGATCGTCGGTGTTCGACTTCGACGGCGACGGCACGGCCGAGATCGTCTACGGCGATCAGACCTTCCTGCACATCTACCGCGGCGCGACGGGCGAGGTGCTGCAGGCGATCGAGAGCAGCAACGCGACCCTCTACGAGCTCCCCGTGGTGGTCGACGCCGACGCGGACGGCCAGGCCGAGATCGTCACGTCGAACAACACGACCTTCGGCGGCACCCAGATGGGATTCACGGTGATCGGGAGCCGCAACGGCGACTGGGCATCGACCCGAAAGATCTGGAATCAGCACAGCTATCACGTCACCAACGTGAACGACGACGGCTCGATCCCGCGCGTCGAGCGGCCGAACTGGCTCGTCCCGGGCCTGAACGACTTCCGGAGGAACGCGTACTCGCCGGACGACCAGGAGCGGACGGAGACCTTCGCCTACAGGGCGAACGACGGCAGCCTCGACTCGAACGTCGCGACGGTCACACTCCACGTGCGGCCGCAGAACCATCCGCCCGACATCGTCTCGCCGCCGAATACCACCGCCCACCTGGGCTCGCCGTACGTGTACGGCGTGGTCGCGACGGATCCCGACGTCGGCGACGAGCTCCGCTACGCGCTCGTCGAGAAGCCGGACGGCATGGGCATCGATCCGCTGACGGGGCAGATCACGTGGAGCCCGACGGAGCTCGGCTCGGCCGGCGTGACCGTCCGCGTCCAGGATCGGCGCGGTCTCACGGACACACAGAGCTTCAGCGTGACGGTCGAGGCGGCGATACCGACGCCGACGCCGAACTCGTGCGAGGTCATCTCGGGGGAGCTCTCGGGCCTCCGGTGGGAGCTGCCCTGCATCTCGCACGTCGGCGGCAACGTCTGCACCTGCGCGCAAGACCTGACGCAGAGCACGACGCTCGGCGGCACGCAGGGAGCCGTCTACGAGGTGTCGCTCCGCTTCCGGGGCGTGGTCGAGGAGGCGACGTACACCGGGGGAACGAAGGACGGCTACTGGCACATCGGCGGGGCCCACGACGGCAGCGAGTTCAACGAGTACCGGCTGTCGATCTCCGATCCGCCGCAGACCTACTTCTTGAACAGCGGGACGAGCAACGTCTACCGCGCGTTCGCGATCGACTACACGCGAACCGTGCAAGTCGCCGCCGGCGCGACGGTGACGCTGGGACTCAGGTCGATCGAGTCGCGCGAGATCATCAACGTCGACGGCAGCGGGCAGCCGATCGTGATCCCCGACGTGCCGCCGGCGCCGGCGGCCTACGACGGCCAATTCGTGCAGATGGACGTCGTGTCCGTGCGCTCGGGCGCATGTCCGACGCCGACGCCTGTGCCGACGGCGACGCCGCCGCCGGGAGCCACGCCGACTCCGACGGCCGCGCCCTCGGCGACGCCCGTACAGACACCGACGTCGACCCCTGCGACGACCGGTACGCCCGGGCCGACGGGGACGCCGCGGGGCGGGCTCGCGTCGATCGTCGTCGAGCCCGCGAGCCCGATCATCCTCGCCGGCGAGACGCAGGCCTTCACCGCGACCGGCGTCTACGACGACGGCACGAGCGAGGACTTGACCGCGCTCGTCGGCTGGTCGAGCGGCACCCCGGCGGTGGCGACGATCGACCCGGCCGGCGTCGCGACGGGTGTCGGTGGCGGCACCTCGACGATCACGGCGGCGCTCGGTCCGATCTCCGGCTCGACGACGCTCACCGTCGGCGCGCCAGTGACCGGTGACGCGAGCGCGCCGGTTGCGGAGATCGCCGCGCCGGCGCGAAACGCCGAGGTCACCGAGCGCGTCGATGTGATCGGTACCGCAACGGACGCGAACTTTCTCAAGTTCGAGCTCTCCGTGGCACCCGCGGGCGAGACGAGCTTCACCATCATCAAGACCGGCACGGCGCCGGCTGCCGGCGGCGTCCTCGGTGAGCTCGATCCGACGCTTCTCGTCAACGGCCAGTACGTGCTGCGCTTGACGGTCTTCGATCGCGGCGGCAACCAGACGAGCGACGAGGTCGTGGTACAGGTTGCGCGCGACCGCAAAGTCGGCCCGTTCACGCTCCAGTACACGGACCTGAGGGTGGCGCTCGCCGGCATCCCGATCACGGTCGTCCGCACCTACGACAGCCGCGACAAGACGACCGGCGACTTCGGCGTCGGCTGGCGCCTGGACGTGAACGACCTGCGCGTCGGCACGAACCGCGTGCTCGGAACCGGCTGGACCACCGACAACCAGGGCTTCAACGTCCGGCTGGTCGCGCTGGACCAGCACGTCGTCGCGCTCACGATGCCCGACGGCAGGGTGGAGGCGTTCGACCTCGCGCTGTCGCCGACCGCGGCGCCGTTCTCGCTCGATGCGACGGCCGTGGTCGGCTTCGTCCCGCGTCCGGGCACGCTCGGCACACTCGAAGGGCTCGACAACCCGAGCCTCCTCGTCGTGCCGGGCGGCGCCGAGGTCGAGCTCTGGGACGACGCGACCTTTGCGACGTACGCCCCGCGCCGCTTCCGCTACACCGCGCCGACCGGACACCGGATCGTCGTCGACCGGATCGACGGGGTCGAGAGCGTCGAGGAGCCGAACGGCAACGTCGTCACGTTCGGGTCGTTCGCGATCCAGCACAGCTCCGGCGCGACCGTCGGCATCGCGCGCGACGGGCAGGGCAGGATCACGCAGATCACCGGCGTCGCCGGCGAGGTGCTGACGTACTCGTACGACGCGAACGGCGACCTGCGGACCGCGACAGACGCTGACGGTCACGCGACCCAGTACCGTTACGACCGCCATCACGACATCGTCGAAACGGTGGACCCGCGTGGCGTCCGCGGGATCCGGAACGAGTACGACGAAGCCGGCCGCCTCGTCGCCACGGTGGACGCGGACGGGCGCCGTATCGAGTTCGCGCACGACGACGTCGCGCGCCGGCAGGTGGTCACCGATCGCCTCGGGCACGTGTCGGTCATGGAGTACGATGCGCTCGGGCGCGTCGTCGCGGAGACCGACGCGCTCGGGCAGCGCACCGAGCGCACGTACGACGCCGAAGGCCGGGAGCTCACGGTCATCGATGCGCTGGGCCGCCAGACCGAGCGTACCTACGACGCGCGCGGCCACCTCGCGAGCGAGCGGAACGCGGACGGCAACTTCTTCGAGTACTCGATCGACGCAACCGGCCACGTCCTGTCGACGACGAACGCGGTCGGCGGGGTCACCTCCAACGCCTATGACGCGCGCGGCAACCTGACCCGCACCGTGGATCCGGACGGCCGCGTGACGGAGCACGTCTACGACGGCGGCGGGCGGCGGATCTCGACGAAGGACCACGCCGGCCACACGACGCTCTTCGCCTACGACGCGAAGGGCCGCCTGGTGTCCACGACCGACGCGCTCGGCCGCGTCACGACCTTCACCACCGACGCGAATGGGCACCGCCTCTCGGAGACCCGGACGCGCACGCTTCCGGGAGGCGGGACCGAGACGCTCGTGACCGAGATGGAGTACGACGGGCGCGGAAACGTCGTCCTGCGTCGCGATCCGCTCGGCTTCGAGGCGCGGAAGGAATACGACCCGGCGGGCCGCGTCACCGCGACCGTCGACGCGTGCGGGACGCGCGTCGAGTCGACCTACGACGCGCGCGGCGACCTCACTCGCACGTCGTATCCCGACGGGTCGGCCGAGACGTTCGGCTACGATGCGGCCGGTCGCCGCACGAGCGCGACCGACCGCGACGGACACACGACCATCTACGAGTACGACGAGATCGGGCGGCTCGTCCGGACGCGGTTCCCCGACGGAACGAGCCGGACGACCGGCTACGACGCGGTGGGCCGCATCACGAGCGAGACGGACGAGCTCGGACGGACGTCCCGGCACGTGTACGCAGCCAATCAGGAGACCGTCATCGACGCCGTCGGCGCCACGACGGTCCATCGCTTCGACGGCATCGGCCGTCGCGTGGAGGTCGTCGACGCACTCGGGCGATCGACGCGCTTCGAGTACGACGGCCGCAGCAACGTCGTGCGAACGATCTACCCCGACGGCAGCGAGACATCGGCGACATACGATCCCACGGGGCGGTTCAAGACGTCCGAGACCGACGAGGCGGGCCGGACGACCGCGTGGTCGTACGACGCGGTCGGCCGACTCGCGAAGGCGACCGACCCGGCGGGCGGCGAGACCACCTACGAGTACGACGAGGTCGGGAACCTACTCCGGATCACCGACGCCGAAGGCCACGCGACCCGCATGGACTACGACGCGCTCGGCCGCCTCACGCGCCGGACGCGGCCGCTCGGGGAATCCGAACGGTTCACCTACACGCCGTGCGGGAAGGTCGCCTCGCACACCGACTTCAACGGCGCGACGACGACGTTCTCGTACGACGCGGACGGCCGCATGGTCTCGAAGACGTCGGTGGGCGCGGCGACGGTCACGTACGAGTACACGCCGGCCGGCCGTCGGCTCCGCGCCGGCGACGCCACGTACACCTACGACGCACGCGGCCGCATGCTGAGCGAGACGAAGGCCGGCGGCGAGACCATCGCCTACGAGTACGATGCCGCCGGCAATCGCACCCGCACGATCACGGCGGCCGGCGCGACGACGTTCACCTACGACGACGCGAACCGGCTCGCGACCGTGTCGGACGCCGCCGGGACGACGGCGTACGCCTACGACGGCGTCGGCAACCGCGCGACCGAGACGCTGCCGAACGCGATCGTCGCGACCTACGCCTACGACGAGCGAAACCGGCTGTTGTCGATCGTGAATGCCGGACCGGTCGGCATTGTATCGTCGTACGCCTACACGCTCGCGCCGAACGGACAGCGGACTCATTCCGACGAGGTCGGGCCGACCGGAGCCGCGCGGTCGGTCGACTGGGATTACGACGCGCTCGGACGCCTCGTGTCCGAGACCGTCGACGATCCCGGGACCGCGAACGATCGCGCCGTCACGTACGCATACGACGCGGTCGGGAATCGCACGGAGCAAGTGCTCCTCGTCGCGACGGGAACGACGACGACCACGTATTCGTACGACCAGGACGACCGGCTGCTGCAGGAGACCCGTGTCGTGACCATGGCGAGCTGGCGCGACCGCGTCGACACCCGCGTCGCGCTCGCCGGCTTCGCGCTGTCGCCGCTCCTCGGCTTCGCGTGGATGATGCGCGGGCGGACGGGACGTCGCCGCCCCGGGCGGCGTCGCCGCCATCGCCGGCTCGTCCGAGGCGTCGTCGCGTTCGTGCTCGCGGCTGCGACCGCTCTCGCGCCCGCGATCGCGGACGCGGCGGCCGTCGGAGGCCGTGCGCGGCGCCTGGAATCCGCTCAGACGACCACGACCGCGGTGCTGAACTACGATTACGACGACAACGGAAGCCTGGTCGCGCGGAGCGACGGGACCCTCGCCGACACCTACGTCTACGACGGCGAGCGACGGCTCGTCTCGGCCGACGTGCGGATCGGCGGCGGAGCGGGCGCGGTCGCGTTCGACTACGACGCGGACGGCAGCCGCACGGCGCGCACGGTGGGAACGACGATCACGACCTTCACCGTCGACAAGAACCGGCCGGTCCCGCAGGTCGTCGCCGAGAAGACCGGCGCGACCGCCGTCGCCTACACCGTCGGCGACGAGCGCGTCGCTCTCCACTCCGCAGCGGGCGCGCGCTACTACCTGCGCGACGGCCGGGGCTCCACCCGCCAGCTCGCCGACGCCGCCGGTTCGGCGACCGACAGCTACGCGTACGATCCCTTCGGCGCGCTGATCGCGCGCACCGGGACCACGCCCAACGAGCACCTCTTCACCGGAGAGCAGTTCGACGCGAACGTCGGGTTCTATTTCCTCCGCGCGCGCTACTATGCGCCCGAAACCGGTCGCTTCGTCACGACCGATCCCTTCGGCGGACGCATCCACGATCCGGTGAGCCTGCACCGTTATCTGTACGCGAACGCCGACCCCGTGAACCTCCGGGATCCGCTCGGCCTCTTTCCGACGCTCGCGACGACCGCCGTGGTCGGTGCGCTGATCGGCGGGCTCGCCGGGCTCTTGATCGGTGCCACCCTCGGCGGCGTCCGGGGCGCCGCCATCGGTGCGATCACCGGCGCGGCGGCGGGCGCGGTGCTCGGGATCGGCGTCTACTACGTCTGGTCCTGGCTGGGCGGCGGGGCCGTGGGCGCCGGAGCCGGTGCCGGGGCCGCCGGCGGATCGGGTGCGGCGGCCGGCGAGTTCGCCCTCTACGAGGTCACCGAGATGACCATCGCCGAGTTCCAGGCGGCGTTCAGGGGCCTCATCGCCTACCTCGACGAAAACCTGGTCAGCTGGCAGGCGTTGAATCCCGGAAAGCTGCTCGCGATCCTGATCGAGCGGGCCGGACTTCGTGCCGCGGGCGCCGCAGTGAACGAGCAGCTGGCCATCTGGCTCTCGCGTCTGGCCGCATTCGGAGGAGGCGCTCTCCTGAACTACGGGCAAGACTTCTGCGAGCTTCTCCGCGGTGCGATCATCGCTGCGCTGCTCGCGAACTTCGGCGACAATCCGAGCGCCTACGAAGAGCTCCTCGCCCAGTACTACCGCGACGGACAGAAGATGATGGAGATGTTCGGCTCGTTCGACCCGTGCGTGCTCATCCCCGACCCGACCCCGGTGGTCGGCGTCCAGTAGCGGACATCGAGCTGCACTCCCGGGAGAGGTTTCGGACGTCGACGGTCCCAGGTCCACGGCGAATTCGGCTCGCTTCGCGTTTGCGAGCGCCTCCCGTAGTCGTCGGACGGCCGCCCGCTGCACCTCTTCGCCATCGACCCAATCGTCGAGGGCGAGGAGGTGCGTCGGCCGCTTTACGCAATGCAGTTCAGCTGCGATGACCGGATCACCGGCGCCAGCGACCCGTGCCCGAGCTCGTCGCGCGCGAAGCGCGTCGCATCCTCGGCGCCAGCGAGGCGCCCCGCGTGCGAGCGCGCTGCGATGTGAGAGTCCTCAGCGGGCTTCGCTCGAGTGCTCCGCGCTCGGCGTCGCCGACCCCGTCCCGCATTGGAGCAGGCAGTCAATTGCAGGTGATCTTCTTGCCCTTGCTGCCGAGCTTGCAGTCGGCAGCCGCGAACGCGTGCTCGGCGCATTTCCCGCCAGCGCCCTCCGCAGCACCACCGAGGATGACGGTCATGCGGAAGGGCCCGACGGCCGATCCGTAATTGCCTTCCTCGCCCTGCACCTTGAACGTTGCCCCCTTCTGCTTGGCCGTCCTGTCGGTCGCCTGCGCCAGGAAGATGCCCTGCGCGGAACCAGGGGAGCAAGGACACGTTGAAGTGGACGTTCCAGGGAGGCGCCTCCGCCATCACGCAAGCCCAGCTCGGCGACCCAACCTCCGGTACGGTCTACGACCTGTGTCTCTACTACGCTTCGACGTTGCGGTCGGCGATCCGCCTGAGCGACTCGTCGAAGTGGTCCGCCAGCGGCACGACAGGCTACACGTACAAGGACCCGACCGCGTCCGCCGGCGGCATCGCCGGCGTCACACTCAAGGGCGGGCCTGCAGGCAAGTCCAAGGTCGTATTCACCGGCAAGGGCGACAACCTGCCGGATCCCCTGCCGATCACGTCGATTCCGCCCCGCATCACCGTCGTCGCGCGAAACGGCAATACGGACACCTGTTTCAGCGCCGTGTATTCGGCCGCAAGGACGAACACCGCGAATCTCCTGAAGGCGCGCTGATCGAGCGACTTTGCGGAACAGGCGACGGCGTCGACGACATCTCGACACCGCTCGGATGGGCGGGCGGAACCTGCGCGCCCGCCTGTCCGCGAGGATCAGATGGCGGACATGGCGGCGACGACGGCCGCGCTACTCATCGGACCGCCTGCGCCACGAAGATCATGGTCCGGCCTCCATTTGTCGAGGCCGGACCATGTCTGCCCGAGTCAGCCCTCTTGCAATGCATGAACGGCCGAGCATTCACGAGCCGGACGATTCTCGCCGCATCCCCGGCTGCAAACGCCTACTGGATCACCGATTCGGCTGCGGCGTCAATTCCTCGCCGTTGGCTGCAGAAGCGGTGAGCTGGAACGTTCTCGTGGCGGCACCCCTGTTGCCGTTCGCGTCCGTCACGGTCGCCGTGAACGTCACGAAGTTCTCGTCGAGCGCGCCTCCAACGAACGGCGCCCCCACGACCCAATTGAGAACGGTGCGCACCGCCGGGGTGCCGTCTTCGAGGAGAACGACTTCGCTGCCGGCCACGTTGAACAGCCGCGCAACGTTCACGTTCGCGTTGCCTCCGGCCCCCGCGAACGGCACGCTGAAGCGGAAGTCGAAACCAGGTACGTTGCGGTTGGGATTGCCGACGCCAGCGGCGGGATCGTCGATGCGGCCGAATTGGGCCGCGAGGTTGCTGCTCGTGGGATCGAGCAGGCCGTCGGAAGCACCGAGCTCGTCGACGACGACGTCGCCCTCCTTGTCGACGATGTTGACCTGGATGTAGTGAAGCGATCCATTGGGTGGCGCTTCGCCGAAGGTCACCGCGCTCGGCTCGCGCGGGGCGATGATCTCGACGATCGGTGGGGTGCCACCGGAGACCCGGTTCGGCTCACCAGGGTTCTGGGTCAAGCCGTTCCCCGACGTCCCAAATCGATCCGTCACGGACTCGGCGACGTTCAGTTTCACCCTGTCGAACGCAACCCGGCCGGCATCGTCGACCACCGCGACGGTGAGGTTGAAGCTGCCGCCTTCTTCCGGCCTGATCGACTCGAGCACGTGCCACCCGGCCCAGATCGTCACGCCGGGGCCAGGGGTGTCGTCGGTTCCCGCGATGTTGAAGAGCGGTCCCAGATTGGTGTTCGCGGGAATGATCGTTCCGTTGGGCGTGATCAGGTCTTCGTCGATGAAAACGAACAGACCCGGGAACTTAGGATTGAGGCCGCCGAGATCGTTGACATTGCGGATGTTGACATCCTCATCGACGGTCACGCCGATGTTGTCACGCGTGTGGATCTCCGCGACGATCGCCATTCCCGTCCCATTGGGATCGCCCGCTCCGAGACGGGAATCGCCAGGCGCAATGAAGGCTCCATCGAGCGGCGAAGTGATCCGCACCTGCGGCACGAGGCCATTGTTGTTGAAAACGCCGCCGTTGTTCACGAGCCGCGTGACATCCGGGAAGGTGACGCGCGCGCCCCCGGGCCGGGACAGTGTTGGGATTGGTTTGCCGGGCGTGTCGTTGCTGAAGAACAAAGAATCCGCCCAGGCGGGGGTCGCGAGCCACGCGGCGACGGTCGCCGCGGCGGCTACTGCCAGATGTTTCATACGAATTGCCTTTTGAGTTTTCATATGGATCTCCTTCGGTTCTTCAATACGAATCTCCTTTCCGTTGGTTTCATCCGATCGGCGTTTCGTCTTGACTTCTCGCCAGTTCGACCATGCGGTGCATGGTGGTCGCTTGGCGTCAGTCGTGCACCGTCCGGACTTGTGGGAGGCTCGGGCGGGTAACCGCCCGGGGCGGCGCGAACCGCTCGAGCCCGCGGAGGACGGAACCCAAGGCTCGATGGCTTGCTGATCGTCGTCCAGCGCCGCGCGGAGAGCGACGTGCGTCCGGCGACCGATCGATGGCGTCAAGCGCAGCCTGGGGCCGTGCCGCTCGCTCCCCCACGTCGGAGGAGCTTTCCTTTGACTCATCCACGCGGTGTGGGGGCTGCGACTGCTGTCGAGCCCGTCGCCCCGGCCACCCACCAACCGTGGGAGAACGATCCGGAGTGCCGGCTAACGACGCTTCGTCGTCAGCGGCTTCGGAGCGAAAGCAGCGCCCTTCCGAGGAGCGCGCCCGCGACGGCGAGAATGAACAGCGGCAGGACGTGGCCGAGCAACAAGTGCGGGACGTAGGCGACCGGGCACCAGACATCCACGGCGATCCACGCGCAGGCGCCAGCTGCAACACCCATCGCCGCACCGTTGAGCCCGGGGTGCACGGGGGCGCTGCGCCGGACGGCGACAAAGGCCAGCAGAGGTCCGGCTGCGACGAGAAGCGACAGCGACAGGCACCTCAGCCCGGGCCGTTCCGGCCAGCTCACCATGGGGTCATCGAACGCGAGACCGCTCGCGATCTTCCACGTGAACAAACCGATCGGTATCAGAGCGGTTCCGCAGAGAAGCCAGAGACGAGACCGTCCGAGCATCGATCGGCCCCTCCAGAGCGCGAGCCACAGAGCAATCGCGGCAACCCCGAGTGCACCACCGGCGGTCGTCACGACGAGCCAGACCGATCGATCCAGATGTTGATGCAACGCGCCGTCGCCGCCGAGCCGCGACAGCTGGCTATGGGAGGTGAGCAGCGCGAAAATCACGAACCCGCCCATTCCGCTCACAGCCGCGAGCACGCTGAGCAGGATGTTGCGCCTGCCGACTGCTGCGCGCGTCGGCGACGGCTCCGCTGCGGTCGCCGCCAGCACCCGCGCCTTGAGGTCCACCCTCACAATGTACCTCGCTGTTCGCGAACGACGCTGCGCAAAGCCTCGTGGGCACGATACGTGCGCAGTTTGACGGCAGTCACCGACGTGCCCAATACAGCCGCCGCTGCCTTGAGACTCAAGCCTTGCTGCTTGACGAGTCGATACGCGGTGCGAAGAATCTCGGGAAGCGCGTCGAGCTGCTGCTCGACACGCCGGTGCAGACGACGTGCGTCGAGGACATCGTCCACGGCGGCCACGGTCGTCGCCGTTGATCCGGGGGTGATCCGGTCGTCTTCGCCGGAAGCCTGCATGAAGAGACCGAGCTCGAGGCGCTGCCGCCGGGCGCTGTCGATCATCAGCCGCTTGGCGATGGCAAGGGCCCACGGCATCACCGGAGCACCCGGAATGAACGATCCACGCGCGCGGTGCATCCGGAGGAAGGTCTGCTGCACCAGGTCCTCGGTAGCGAGGGCGTCTCGGGTGGCTCTGCGCAAGAAATTGAGCAGACGCGGCGCAACCGCATCATACAAATCGGCAAACGCGGCGTTGTCGCCGTTGGCGTAGCGTTCCATGGCCGCGTCCGCGGCGTCCATGCTCGGATCCGTCACTGATCGCACTCCGCGCTCGCTCTCATCGGAGGTACGAAATGGCCCGAGCAAAGTTTCCGACCACGAGGACAACGTCCGCGCAGGTTGTGCCATCTGGACCGGCTGTCCACGGTCGTGTGGAATTCCACCGCTACCTCCGTGGGTGAAATTCACCCTCTGAAACGGCACGTCCGCGCGCCCAGCAGAATCGTTGCCACCGCCTCATTGCCGTCGCGGCGGCAAGTTGTTCCCTGGAGAGCCAGAGCCACCTGGAATACGCCGCGAGCGGCCAGTGGTGACGGGGGATCGCCGGCATGAACGGCGTTTTTGCATGACCGGGATGTATCGGAGGCACCCCAGCGCGAGTCGATTCACCCGTTCCTCCCGGTCATGGGAGCGTTCCTCGACGTCGGCTGTGTTCCCGGCGACTTCGTCCGGGTGCTCGCGCGCAACGGATTCGCCGTGATCGGCGCCGACGCCGCTCGGGACCCGCCGCCTGCTCTCGCGGCTGCGCCCCCGCTCCAGTACCGGCGCTTCGACTTCGAGGCCTACGAGCTCGAGGGGCTCGACCCTCGCAGGTCCTACACGGTGATCCTCCGACACGTGCTGGCGCACGTGCGCTAACCCCAGCAAAGGGCGGTCGAGCCAGACAGGCCTGACTAGCGAGCCTCAGAAGTCGCGATCGTGTCGGTGTGCGAGGCGCTCGTGGACACCTCAAGGGTCCCGCGCACCCACTCTTCCCCCCCGCTCGTCTCGATTCGACAGAGGTTGCCGCTGCTCGCGTCCACGAAGCAGGAGCGGCCGGGTGCGACTTCGGGACAAGTCGTCTGATCGACCTCCGACCCACTCGACGAGGGAAGCGTCAAGCGTCACCTCGATGGCGATCGCCTTCTTCGAGACGTTGCGCTTCCCGAACGGACTTCTTGTGCCCGTTGACCGTGAACCGGCAAAGGGTGGGCTGAGAGCCGCCGCTACAAGATCGGATCGAACTGCGAGGAGGGGGACTTGAACCCCCACGGGTTTTACCCCACTAGCCCCTCAAGCGAGTTCCGGAGGTGCGCTCAGGTCGTCTGAGGTTCTCTCAGGTAGGAAATCTCGGTCGGCATGGCCACGGACGTCCTGTGAGATCGGGTCATGTCGGGTCAGAGCGGTAGCAGCAGTGGTAGCAGGGACGCGGTCGGGGGGGGGTGGTTCGTTTCTCGGCGCGAAGGTCCCTACCAGCCCGAGGTGCACGGATGCTGCGCCCACATGGCGCGCCTGCGCGGTGACGCGCTCGCCGCGCAGCGCGAGCTCGCCGAGGCCCGACGGCTCTACGAAGACGCTCGCGCCCTCGCTCTGCGAGTGGCGCGCCGAGTTGGCCGCCGTGCTCGGAGATGAAGCGGCGCGCGTGGAACGGCTGAGCGAAGCTCAGCAACTCTACGAACAAATCGGCGCGCCGTTGCAGGCGGAACGCATCGGCCAGCTGTCGTCGGAACCCACGTCGTGAAGCTGCTCGAGATCATCCGCGACGCCCGCGACCACCTGCGGGAGAACGGCCGCGTATCGCTGCGCGTGCTGCGCCGGCAGTTCGAGCTCGACGACGAGGCGCTCGACGAGCTGATCGAAGAGCTCGTCGACGTGCAGCGCGTGGCGCGTCGAGAAGAGAACGTGCTCGTCTGGGCCGGGAACGAAGACCCCGCGCCGTCCGCCGCCCGCCGTCCACCCTCCGCCTCTTCTCCGGCCAGCCCCCAGTCCCCCCCTGAGCTACACGCCCAAGGGTGCAAACCCGCTCGGTCTCCCCATGGCTCCTCCCCTTCCAGCAAAAGGAGCCTCCGGAAGAGCCGGGGCGGTTCACCCGGCGGATACGTTCCCCTTCCGCCGACTCTCGCCGTGACGACCGAGGTGGCAGTGCGCGCCGGTTAGGGCGGCCGCGGCGGGGCATGGTACGCACTGCGTGCGAGACGACCCGCGGTGCGCTGCCCGTCCTGCAACCACGAAAACCGGCCTGACCGCCGCTTCTGCGCGAAGTGCGGTGGTCCGCTCGGCAACCCCTGCGCCACGTGCGGGACGCAAAACGAGCCGGACGAGAACTTCTGTGGGAGTTGCGGCGGGCCGCTCCGCGGTGCGCCACGAGCTGGAGCCGCTGACGGCGATCGGCTCCCACGCGCAGGAGCGGACGCGCCGTATGACCCCAGCATCGCCGCCGAGCGCCGCCAGCTCACCGTCATGTTCTGCGACCTGGTGGGCTCGACGGATCTCGCGCAGCGCCTCGACGCCGAGGACCTGCGGAGCATCGTGCGGGCCTATCAGGAGGCGGCGTCCCGGGCGATCCAGCGTTACGAGGGGCACATCGCCCAGTACCTGGGCGACGGCCTGCTGGTGTACTTCGGCTATCCGCGCGCGCACGAGGACGACGCCGAGCGCGCCGTGCGCGCCGGGCTCGAGATCTCGAGCGCCCTTCGCTTGCTGAACGACAGGCTCGAGCCCGAGCATGGAATCCGTCTGGCCGTGCGCGTCGGTATCCATACCGGCCCGGTCGTGATCGGCGAGATGGGCGGCGGCACGAGGAGCGAGGTGCTTGCCCTCGGCGACACCACGAACATCGCCGCGCGCCTCGAAGCCGTGGCCGCGCCCGACACGCTAGTGATCGGTGCCGCCACGCTCCGGCTGGTGCACGGCATGTTCCTGACCGAGGATCTCGGGACCCCGCCGCTCAAGGGCATCGCCAAGCCGATGCGCGCCTACGCCGTGCTCCAAGCGACCGGCGTGCGCAGCCGCCTCGACGTGGACCCGAGCACCCTCACCCCGCTCGTCGGCCGCGACCAGGAGCTGCGGCTGCTGATCGGTCGCTGGGAGCGGGCGCGGGAGAGCGCGGGCCAGGCGGTACTGATCGCGGGCGAGGCGGGCATCGGCAAGTCGCGCCTGCTGCAGGCGTTCCGCGAGCGCCTGGCCGGGACGCCCCACAGCTGGCTCGAGTGCCGGTGCACGCCCTTCACCCAGGGAAGCGCCTTCCAGCCGTTGATCGAGCTCCTGCAGCAAGGCTTGGGCCTCAGGCCGGACGACGATCCGGAGACGAAGCTCGGTCGGCTCGAAGGCGGGCTCGAGCGCGCGCGGCTCCCGGCTTCGGAGGTGGTGCCGCTCCTCGCCGGGCTGCTCTCCGTGCCGCTCCCCGCTCGGTACCCGCCGCTGCGGCAGAGCCCGGAGCTGCAACGCAAGCAGACCATGGAGGCGCTGGTCGCCTGGACCCTCGCCCTGGCCGAGCAGCAGCCGGTGGTGATGCTCTTCGAGGACCTCCACTGGTGCGATCCCTCGACCGTGGAGGTCCTGGGGCTGGCGCTCGAGCAAAGCACGGCGGCGAAGGTACTGATGCTGCTCGCCTTCCGCCCGAGCTTCGAGCCGCCCTGGCCGGCGCGCTCCCACGCTACGCCGCTTGCGCTCGATCGCCTCTCCCCCCGTCAGGCCACCGACATGATCGACGGCATCGCGCGCGGCGTACCGCTCCCCAACGCGATCGTGGAGCGCATCGTGGAGCGCGCCGACGGGATTCCGCTCTTCGTGGAGGAAGTGACGAAGATGGTGCTGGAGTCGGAGCTCGTCGCGGCGCGCGACGGGCGCTACGAGCTCACCGGTCCGCTCGGGGATCTCGACATCCCGACGACGCTTCAGGACTCCCTGATGGCACGCCTCGACCGGTTGGTGCCCGGCAAGGAGGTGGCACAGCTCGGCGCCGCCCTCGGGCGCGAGTTCTTCTACGAGTTGCTGCGCAGCGTCTCTCTCGAGGAGGAGCCTCGCCTCCGCGAGGGACTGACCCAGCTGGTGGACGCCGAGCTCCTGTACCAGCGGGGCGCGCTGCCGGATGCCAACTTCACCTTCAAGCACGCTCTGATTCAGGACACGGCGTACCAGTCGCTGCTGAAGAGCGTGCGCCAGCAGTTTCACGCGCGGATCGCCCACGTGCTGGAAGAACGCTTCCCCGAGCGCGTCGAGTCCGAGCCCGAGGTGATCGCGCGGCACTACGACCAGGCGGGGCTCGCCACATCTGCGGTCGTCCACTACCAGCGGGCCGGCGAGCGCGCGGCAGAGCGGTCGGCGAACGAGGAGGCGATCGGTCATCTGAGGCGAGCGCTCGCCCTGGTCGCGACGTTGCCGGAAACGCGCGATCGGGATCAGCGCGAGCTCCAGCTCCAGATGGCCATAGCGGCGCCGCTCGGAGCAGCCAGGGGATTTTCGGATCCGGAGGCCGAGGCATCCTACGCGCGCGCACGCGAGCTGGCTTCCCGGATCGGCGAGTCGCCCGAGCTGGCCCGAGTACTCGTGGGGCTGGGGACTGCCTACTTCGTGAAGGGCGACCTCGCGACCGGGGACGAGGTCGGGCAAGAGGCCCTGGCGGCGGCGGAGCGCACCGGGGATCCGCTCGATCTCCTCCTGGGTCACGTCGTGGTGGGCTTCGCGTTCTTCTATCGCGGCAACTTCTCGCAGGCGTTGAAGCACTACGAGCGAGCCACCGAGATCTACGATCCCGACGAGCATGCGTCGTTCGCTCGCACGCTGGGGTGGGATCGTGGCGTCAACGCCCACGCGTACCTGGCCTGGTGTCATTTCTACCTCGGCCATCACGACCGGGCGCTGGCGATGAGTGAGAAGTCCGTGGCGCTGGCGAGGCGAGTAGACCACCCACTCACCCTGGCGAACATCCTCTTGCACGTGTCGGTTCACCACAACGACCGTCGCGAGCCCGACCGAGTGTTGGAGCTCAGCGGCGAGCTCATCGGTCTTGCCGAGCCGCTCGGGTTTCCCATGTTCGTGGGAGCGGGGAAGTTCTTTCGCGGGTGTGCGCGAGCCGACTCGGGGGAGATCGCGAAGGGCATCGCGGAGATGGAGCAGGCGCTGGTCGAGCTGGCGCAGACCGGCACCGGGATCGGAGCGCCCGGGTTCCTCACCTTGTTCGCCGATCGCCTGCGGAGGGTCGGCCGCTACGACGAGGCCCTCGGCGTTGTTGGACTCGGTCTTGCACGAGCCGAGGGCCAGGACGCGCACTGGGTCGATGCCGAGCTCCACCGCCTGCACGCGCAGATCCTCCTCGACAAAGGAGGTGCGGCGGAGGAGGCGGAAGCGCGCCTCGTCCAGTCTCTCGAGATCGCGCGGGCGCAAGAGAATAGGCTCTACGAGCCGCGCGCGGCCATGGCCCTCGCACGGCTCTGGCAGAGTCAGGGCAAGCGCGACCAGGCCCGCGCCCTCCTTGCCCCGGTCTACGCTTGGTTCACCGAAGGCCTCGACCTGCGCGACCTGAAGGACGCGCGAGCGCTGCTCGACGACCTGGCGTAGAGCTCGTCTTCGCCAGCGATGCCGTGTCCAGGTCCCCTGGTCCCTGCTGACCGACACTGCTCCGGCCGCAAAGCGTTCCGACGTTCGCTCTCGTCGGGGTAGTCGCCGCACGCGAGGCCTACGATGCGCTGCCAGTCATGCAACTCCGAAAACCGACCTGACCGCCGCTTCTGCGCCAAGTGCGGTGTTTCGCTCGGCAACCCCTGCGCCACGTGCGGGACGAGCGGCAACGTCGACGTCGAGTCGCCGGCTGGTCGTGTACGCGTAGCTTCGATCGACTCCTAAGTTGGAATCGCGCCGGTACGACCTCGCGCTCCCCGGTCGCGTTTCGTCGGTGAGTGGATCGGCGTCGCTCGATTTCGGCGAAGTTGACCCTGGCTTCCGTCGCCGCTTGGTTGCTCTCGCAGCCGACGCTCAGGATCAACCGGCGAAGTGGTGCCGGTTGAAGACCCAGCGGATCTCCGGCCGTCTTGGCTCAGGGGGAGATCGACGACGTTACGGGGACGACGGGGGCGGCCGTTAGCCGTCCCTGGTCTGAGAGATCTGTCCCTGGTCTTCCGGAAGGTGCGTGTAGAGACAAGCGACGAAATGCGAGGAGGGGGACTTGAACCCCCACGGGTTTTACCCCACTAGCCCCTCAAGCGAGTTCCGGAGGTGCGCTCAGGTCGTCTGAGGTGCTCTCAGGTAGAGAATCCCGCGCCAGACGGCGACGGACGTCTTCTGAGATCAGCTGAGGTCGGGTCAGAGCGGTAGCAACCGTGGTAGCAGGCACGACCCCGGCGCGACGGGTCGGGCGTCGTTTCAGATGAACCCCCGGGTTTTGCGAATCGCGGCGGCCCTCCGCTCGGCCGCTTTCCGTTCGCGGATGCGCGCGGCTGCCGCGGTCGGTGATCGTCCATGCCACGCGCCGGATGCTTCGAGCTCGACGACCAGTTTCCCCCGTTCGATCTACCCGAGAGCGGTAGAGGGCTCGAACCGCGGGCACGGCGGCTCCGCGCCTGCGGTGACCGATCGGGTCTGATCGGCCCCGCGCATTGATCCTCCGCCCGCACAGTGGAAGAGTCGCGGCCGACGGAGGCTGACCGACGATTCCCCGGAAAGGAACCCGTGAATCGCATCCGCGTGCGTCGTGGAGCGGCAGACCTGCTCTGCCGCGACAGCATCTGGCCAGCAGCGTTGCTAGGCAAGGGCTGAATCTGTGCTGATGGAACCCCTACCTGGGCCGCGATCTCCTGACTTCGTCCAGACGATCCAGCTCAAGGCGCGTCCTCTCAAGTATCTCGATGAGTGCGCGCGACGCCACGGAGACATCTTCGCCGCCGGAGGGGGGCGATCCCCGTCCATCTACATCAGCCGTCCCGCCGCCATCCAGGAGATTCTCACCGCCGATCGCGCGCTGTTCGAGCCGTTTCGTGGAGATCGGGTGTCGCACTTCCTCTTCGGCGAGAGCTCCATGGTCTTCCTGCAGGGCGAGGAGCACCTGCGCGAGCGGCGCCGCCTCACGCCCTCCTTCCACGGCGAGCGCCTGCGCGCCAATGCCCAGACGATCGACGCCGTCGCTCGCGGCGTCATGGATCGCTGGAGGGTCGGCGCGCCGATCTCGTTGGGACCCGCGATGCGCGAAGTCACCCTCCGCGTCATCTTTCGCCTGCTGTTCGGCGCAGACGAGGGGGACCGCCTCGGACGCCTGCGGGTCCTCTTCGGCTCGCTGATGGCTGCGCTGAACTCCCCCTGGAGCGCCACCCTGTTGCGGCTGTCTTCACGAATCGCCGTACCGTTTGGACGATCTGGATCCCTCGCGAGCACCAAGGAGGAGATCGATCGGCTCATCTACGAGGAGATCCGCGAACGGCGATCGCGGCGGCCCTCGACGGACGACGACCTCCTCGGCTCGATGCTGACCGCAAATGGGGGAGCGGTCGATCCGCCGACCGATCGCGAGGTGCACGACGAAGTGATGACGCTGCTCTTCGCCGGCCACGAAACGACCGCCTCAGCGCTCGCGTGGGCCCTCTACTGGCTGCACCGGTCGCCCGAAGCCTATGAACGGCTGCGCCACGAGCTCGAGGTGGGGGACCGTTCGATCGATGCGGGGGAGATATCCCGCCTGCCCTACCTCACGGCTCTGTGCCAGGAGACCTTGCGCCTGAACCCGCCGTGCCTGAGCGTTCTGCGCGTCCTGAAGGCGCCCCTCGAGATATCCGGCCACAGGTTCGCCGCCGGCACGACCCTGATCATCTCGATCTATCTGACCCACCGGCGCACCGATCTGTATCCACGGCCCGACCGCTTCGAGCCGGAGAGGTTTCTCGGCCGGCAGTTCTCGATCTACGAGTATCTGCCCTTTGGCGGCGGCCACCGCGTCTGTCTGGGCATGTCGCTGGCACTCCTCGAGATGAAGCTGGTGCTGGCAGCGATCCTTTCGCGCTGGCAGCTTGCGCCTGCCGGCCGCGGTGCCGCGAAGCACGCACGACGCGTGCTGACCGCCGGTCCGCGTGGAGACATGCGGTTGATCCCCGTTTGGGAGCGGACGCGGCGACGGGAAGAGCTCTCTCCCGCCGCGAGCATCTGAGACGACGCTCGTGGGGGACGACGCAACCCAGAGTTCTCTAGCGAGCCGGTGTCCTCCCGTCAGCGTCGTCGTTCCGACACGCAATCGGGGCGATCGCGTCACGGCCGCGGTGCGCTCGCTCCTCGAGGCCGACGATCGCGAGTTCAGGGTGATCGTCGTCGACCAGAGCGACGACCGTGCCACCAGCGAGGCCTTGCGACCCTATCGTACGGCTTCGAACCTTCTCTACGTGCGCAGCGCGACGCGGGGCTCGGCAACCGCGCGCAACATCGGGATCGAGGCGACGCAGAGCGAGATCATTGGGCTGCTGGACGATGACTGCGAGGCAGGGGTCGGGTGGGTTCGTCGGCTCCTGGAGGCGTTCGAGGTCGACGCCCGCATCGGCATCGTCTTCGGCAACGTAGAGCCCGGCCCTCACGACTCGAAAGCGGGATTCGTCCCGGCCTATCTCCGGCGCGAGCCGTATCTGGCGAAGACGATCCGCGAGAAGCACCTGGTGGAGGGCATGTCGGCGTGCATGGGCATTCGTCGAAGCGCCTGGCAGGCCCTGGCCGGCTTCGACACGCTGCTCGGAGTGGGGGCCCCGCTCGAGTCCGGCGCAGAAGGGGACATTGCGATGCGCGCCCTCCAGGCAGGCTACTTCGTGTACGAAACGCCGAGCCTGGCGCTGGTTCACAACGGCTTTCGCGGGTGGGACGACGGCCGTCTGCTCATCCGCCGCTACTGGTATGGAACGGGTGCGGTCTTCGCCAAGCACCTCAAGACTCGAGCGCGCGACACCGGGCCGCTGCTCCTCCGCCTGGCCTGGCGATGGGCGTTCAGCCGGTCGCCCGTCGCACTCAGCCTCGGAGCCAACCCGCACCGGATGTTGAGACTCGCCGCGTTCGTCCGCGGGTTCGCGGCGGGAGCGGTCACCCGCGTCGACCCCGTGACCGGACAGTATGCGCCAAGCGGTAAGGAGAGTCGATGGACAGGAACCAGGTCCTGGCGACATACGACGATGCGTACGCCCGAGAGTACGAGCGAACCTACATTCTCGACAGACACTACCGGTCGAAATCGGAGTTTGAAGTCAGGGTATTGAAGCGTCTGCTCCGTGAAGGTGGACGCTGGCTCGACGTTGCGTGCGGCACCGGATACTTCCTGAGCCGGTTCCCCGGCGTGCCGCGGGCCGGGCTGGACATCTCGCCCGCGATGCTCGCAATCGCGAGGGAAGCGAATCCGGACGCGCTCTTCTTCAGGGAAGGCGACTTCACGGATGAGTTTCCGGAATGGGAGCGCGCGTGGTCGGTCATCACGTGCCTCTGGTACTCGTACGGTCTCGTCGAATCGATCACGGCCGTGGAGACCCTAGTTCGCAACCTCGCAAGTTGGACCGCCGATGACGGCGTCTGCTTCGTGCCGATCTTCGAACCGGCTAACCTCGGCCGCGGTGTCAAGCTTCCTTATGTCCTTCGACAGGCGGGCCAGCCTCCCGAGACGATCCTGATCACCGGGGTGACTTGGAGCTGGATCGAGGCATCCGGAAAGCGTCACGATCACATGGTGGCTCCGCAGATGAGCTACATGGTCAGCCTGTTCGAGCGATATTTCGCCAGCGTCGAAGTCGTCCTCTATCCGCCCTTCAAGCTCTGGCGGAGGAGGCGCAGGCGGGCGATCATCGGGCGGGGGAAGAAGCCGGATGCTCACCAAGGATGATTTCGCCAGGGTCTGAGGTTCTGTCGCAGTAGGCGGTACTCCTCGGCGGCGTACCTGGTACTGCTTGCCCGAGTACGCCATGTCCCGCCCGTCTGTTTGCAGCCGCAACCGGCGCGAGATGCCCTGCGAACACCCCGCGGAGCTCACTCTTCATCTGGGCGAGGATGGCGCTCGGGAGGTCGCGAGCTTCGCTCCCGCCAGCGACTCGCGAAACACCCGTTGCACGTGCGGCGCGCCCGTCAGGAGAAGAAGCGCGGCGATGCCGAGGAAGCCGTACGAGGTCGAGACGCGACTCAGGGCCAGTGCCACAGGAAGCAGCAAAAAGTAGTAGTCGGCCAGGGGAGCCTCTCCATACCGCTGGAGCCTCGAGCGGAACGAGGCGGAAGGGCGCATCAGCATTCGCCCTGAGCCCCAGATCACCAGGGCGATGAGGGCCGGTCGTGACATCGGCCAGCCGACGAGCAGCGTCACCGCGAGAAGTCCGATCTCGGACGCGAACGACCCGAGGATCACCGGCCACGCCCGCTCGCCGCTCGACACGTAGGTTCTGACCCCCACCCGTCGGTCCGCGAGAGCGTCCGCGAGCTGGTGAACGGCGATCCAGCGAAGGCCGATCGCAAACCCGAGCGCGGCCAGCGACCAGGCCACCGGACGAAGGCATCTCGGGGATCCCACCGCCGAAACGGCGAGAATGGGAAGGCTCCATTGAGCCGCTGCAGCGGCAGCCAGTCCCCAGATCCCGCGCTCCTTCAACCTGGTTGGTCGGACTGAATACGCGAGAGCCGTCGCAAGGCCCATCAGGAGAAAGGCAGGGCCGGCAGCGTTGCCCGCCCATAGCAGGCAAAGCGCGAATGCGCCGCTCGCCGTGAGCACCAGGAACAGCGCCTGGCCGACGGGCGAGATCGGCACAGCGCGATTCGGCTTCCCCGCTGGCCGATCGGTGGACTGGTCGGAAATGTCATTGACGCCATATCCGAACGCGGCCAGCAATACGACGGAGCCCATCATCTGCACGATGGTCAGCGGCTGCACCGCCGGAGGGGCGAGCAGAAGCCCGCATGCGGTGATGAACGGCAGCTTGGATTGAAACCAGTCGCGCGGCCTCGAGAGTCGAATCCAGTCGGTCAAGAGCATGGGAAGCAGCGAGCTGGCGCTCGGACGGGCCGTCAGTCGAGGGGCGGAGCGCACGAGATGTCTCGCGCGCGCCGCCTCGGCTTCCGCGCCAATCCAGCATCCCTCCGGAGAGCGGTCGGCTCTTCAGATCGAGCAATTGGTAAGTGCTTGCAAGCGACTTGAGCGTGAAATTTCACTGCCAGTCGCCGTACACGTTCCTTTCCGGCGGAGTGCCGCACAAGAGGGAGGTATCTTGCCTGGCAGCTACGCGGGGGGAAGGTCGTCGGAAGTCAGCTCGTCTACCTGCTGCGACTCTCGGGAGGCGACGGTACAAGGAGGTGAAACGACCCGTCAAGTATTCGCGTGAGGCCCGCCGATGGTTGGTGTCGACCCGACGGGCGACCTGCCCCGCCCGGTCGGCCGCCCGGGCCTCGTCCTCGCCCGCGGGCGTTTTGAGGCTGTCACGAGAAGGGGGGTAAGCGTCGTCGCCGCCGGTGCGAGCCCTGCGATCGCCGTCGCAATCTCGACCGCGCCGCCGCGCTCGCGTTGCCTGCGCGGCGGCGTGCGTTATTTGCAAGAATCAAGGAACGAAACGAACGCCCGTGTCCCACTACCTCACACGGGATCGGATCGAACTGCGAGGAGGGGGACTTGAACCCCCACGGGTTTTACCCCACTAGCCCCTCAAACTAGCGCGTCTGCCAGTTCCGCCATCCTCGCAAAGAAAGCGCCCGCGCCGCGATGCGGCTCGGGCGCCGAAGACCGACGTTAACGCGCGACCGGTCGTGGCTCAACCCGCGCCGCCGTCACGGCTGTGCCGGAGCCCCCTCCGGCGCGCTCGCGCTCCGCCCCGCCGCTCCGCCGTCCGCCGCTGCTCCCGCCTTCGGCGCCGCGGCCGGTGCGTCGCCCGCCGGTGCCGGCTTGCCGGCCGCACCGGCCGCATTGGCCGCATTGCCCTTCGCCGCGTCGTCGGTCGCCGCTCCGCCGCCTGCGGCGGCCTCGCCCGCCCTGCCGGCCGACGCCTCCGGGCCCGTGGCCGCATTCTCGCCCGCCGCGCCGGCGGCCGGAGCCTGCTGCGCTTCGTCGCCGCCCGTCGCTGGCACGGTGATCGGCGGCGGCTCCGTCGGGATGGCGTCGACGATCGACGACGACAGGTGCCGCGTCGAGCTCCACGTCAGGAAGAGCGACGTGAACATGAAGAGCGCGGCGGTCCACGTCGTGAGCCGCGTGAGCAGGTTCCCGGCTCCGCTCGACCCGAAGATCGTCTGGCTCGACCCGCCGAAGACCGCGCCGATGTCGGCGCCCTTCCCGGTCTGCAGCAGCACGACCACGATCAAGAAGAAGCACGCGACCACGTGCAGGACGGTGATGACGATCGACATGATGGCTGACCTTCGTTCGTTTAGCTCTGATATTCGACGATGCGCGTGAACCCCGCCACGTCGAGGCTCGCGCCGCCGACGAGCGCGCCGTCGATGTCGGGCTCGGCCATGAGGCCGTCGATGTTGTCGGGCTTGACGCTGCCGCCGTAGAGGATCGGGATCTCGTCCGCCGGAAGCGCGAGCTCGCGCAGCAGCGCGCGGAGCTGCCCGTGCACCTCCTGCGCCTGCTCGCGCGTCGCGACCCGGCCGGTCCCGATCGCCCAGACCGGCTCGTACGCGACCACGATGCGCCGCGCCTGCGCCGCCGAAACGCCACGCAGAGCGGCGTCGACTTGGGAGCTCACGACGGCGAGCGTCCGCCCGTCGTCGCGCTGCTCGAGCGTCTCGCCGACGCACACGATCGCCGTGAGCTCGTTTGCGAGCGCGCTCTCGATCTTCCGGCGGATCATCTCGTCGGTCTCCCCGAAGAGGCACCGGCGCTCGGAGTGTCCGAGGATGACGTGCGTGGCGCCGGCGTCGCGCACCATCGCCGGCGAGACCTCGCCCGTGAACGCGCCCTTCGCCTCCCAGTGCATGTTCTGGGCGGAGAGCGCGATGCGGGTCCCGCGGATCGCGTCGCGGACGGTCGCGAGGGCCGTGAAGGGCGGGGCGAGCACGACCTGCCGGTCGCTCCGGGCGCCGACGGCGCGCGCGAGCCCGCCCGCGAGCGCGGCCGCCTCGGCCGTCGTGCCGTGCATCTTCCAGTTGCCTGCCAGAATCGGGGTGCGGGCCATCGCCTCTACCGAAGCCCGGGCTTTAAGCAGAACGGCCGCCCGCGGGCCACCGCCAAATCAGCCGTCGAGCGCCGCGATCCCGGGCAGCGTCCGGCCCTCGAGGAACTCGAGCGAGGCGCCGCCGCCCGTCGAGATGTGCGTGATCCGGTCCGCGACCCCGGCTTGCGCGACCGCCGCCACCGAGTCGCCGCCGCCGACGACCGTCGTCGCCTGCCGGGCGTCGGCGAGGGCGTGCGCGACCGCCACCGTCCCCGCCGCGAACTCCGGGATCTCGAAGATGCCCATCGGCCCGTTCCAGAGGACGGTCCTCGCCCCGGCGATCTCGCGCGCGAAGGCGGCGCGGGTCGCGGGGCCGATGTCGACGCCGAGCCAGCCGGCGTCGATCGCGGGGCCGCACACCTTCGACTCGGCGCCCGCCTCGGGCTTCCGCGCCGCGACGTGGTCCGTCGGCAGGAGGACGCGGGCTCCCCGCTTCGCCGCCTTCGCGAGCGTCTCGCGCGCGAGATCGACCTTGTCGGCCTCCACGCGCGACGCGCCGACCCCGATGCCCTGCGCCCGGAGGAACGTGTACGCCATCGCGCCGCCGATCAGCAGCGCGTCGATCTTCGGCAGCAGGCTCTCGATCACGCCGATCTTGTCGGAGACCTTCGCGCCGCCGAGGATCGCGACGAACGGGCGCTCCGCGCCCGCGAGGAGCTGGCCCAGGTGGCGCACCTCGTCGCGCATGAGAAGGCCGGCCGCGCGCACCGGCACGAAGGCGGCGATCCCCGCCGTGGATGCGTGCGCCCGGTGCGCGGCGCCGAACGCGTCGTTCACCCAGACGTCGGCCAGGGAGGCGAGGGCGCGCGCGAAGCCGGGATCGTTCTTCTCCTCCTCGGCGTGGAAGCGCAGGTTCTCGAGCAGAAGCACGTCGCCGTCGCGCAGGCCCGCGACGGCGCGCTCGACCTCCGGGCCGACGCAGTCGGGAGCGAGCGGGACGGGCTTCCCGAGGAGCTCGGCGAGCCGGCGCGCGACTGGCGCGAGGCTCTGCGCCGGATCCGGCTTCCCCTTCGGCCGGCCGAGGTGGGAGGCGAGCACCACCCGGGCGCCGTGCTCGATCGCGTACCGCACGGTCGGGAGGCTCGCGCGGATGCGCGAGTCGTCCGTGATCTCGACGCGGCCGTCGCGGCTCGCGAGCGGGACGTTGTAGTCGACGCGGACGAACGCGCGCTTTCCCGTCAGCTCGAGCTCATCGATGATCTTCATCGCCGCACCTCACGGCGGTCGCCAGCGCGACCTTCCGTCCGCTTCGGGTTTGCATTTCCGACGAAGATCGCGCCCGAGCGCGCGTCCAATGGAAGCCCGCCGGGAGCGCCGCCGGCCGGACCGGTCGCGACCGGCGCACGTCGGAATGGCGGGAACCCTAGATTGCGATCGACGCATGTCAAGCCGATGCTCGGATCCGCCCGCAGGGCAGGGCGGCGGAGCCACCGCCGCGGCGCAGGGCGCAATTGACCGCGAGGCGGCGGCGAGGTTTATGAAGCGCAGGACGCGGTGGTGAGCGGGGTGGAGCGATGATGGATCATCTGTTCCACGGGACGGGGCCGGTCGTCCTGGCCGTCCTGTGGATCCTGATCGCGTGCTCGGCGGGAAGCTGGGGCGTGACGTTCCACAAGCTCGGGCAGCTCCGGCGCGCGCGCAAGCAGTCGGAGCGCTTCGTCGAGATCTTCTGGGAGTCGAAGAGCCTCACCCAGATCCACACCGCGAGCCTCGAGTTCAAGCAGAGCCCCGTCGCGCAGGTCTTCCGGTCGGGCTACCAGGAGCTCCTCCGGCTCACGCGCGCGAAGCGCCAGGAGAAGGGCGAGGGCGAGTCCGACATCGAGCTCGGCGGCGCGGCGAACGTCGAGCGGGCGCTCCGGCGTGCGACGAACCAGGAGGTCACCAAGCTCGAGCGCGCGCTCACTTTCCTCGCGACCACCGCCGCGACCGCGCCGTTCATCGGGCTCTTCGGTACGGTGTGGGGCATCATGGACGCGTTCCGCGGCCTCTCGACGGCGCAGACGTCGAGCATCCAGGCGGTCGCCCCCGGCATCGCGGAGGCGCTCGTCGCCACTGCCGTCGGACTCGCGGCGGCGATCCCCGCGGTCGTCGCCTACAATTACTTCTCGCGCGAGGTCCGGGTCCTGCACGCCGACATGGAGAACTTCTCCGCGGAGTTCCTGAACATCGCCGAGCGTCACTTCCTCTCGTGACGGCGCACGACGCACTGGGGGGCGACCATGGCATTCGATCAGCGCGGCGGCTCGAACGGCTCGATGTCGCAGATCAACGTCACGCCGCTCGTCGACGTGATGCTGGTGCTGCTCGTCATCTTCATGGTGACGGCCCCGATCCTCCAGCAGGGCGTCAGCGTCGACCTGCCGCGCGCACAGGCGGGCTCGCTCGCCGGCAAGGAGGAGCAGCTCGTCGTGTCGATCACCAAGTCCGGCGACCTGTACCTGAACGAGAAGCAGATGAACGCGGCTTCGCTCGAGGCGCAGCTCCGCCAGATCGCGGGCGAGCGGCCGGACGGGCAGGTGTTCGTGCGCGCCGACCAGAGCGTTCCCTACGGCGACGTCGTGCGGGTGATGGCGGCGATCAAGGCGGCGGGGATCCGCAAGGTCGGCATGGTGACGCAGCTCCCCTCCGGCGCGTCGTGAGCGGTGGCCGTCGCGCGCGCCTCGCGCGACGCGGCGGTCGCGGACGCCGTCGGGGAGCCGGCGGGAAGCGGCGGCCTTGAAGCGCGATCGCCCTCCCATCCTGACGGAGAGGGGCTTCGACCGCCGCCTGGCGGCGATGGTCGCGATCGCCTTCGCCCTGCACTTCGTCGTGCTCGGGATCCTGGCCTTGCTCGGCGAGTTCCGCATTCGACCGCGCGCCGACAGCGAGTCGTACACCGTCGAAGTCGTCGACGGCGGCGAGCTCGGCGGGCACATGCCGTCGGGTCTTCCCGACGTGCGGATCGGGCCAGCCGGGCCGCGCCGTCCGGCGCCGCGCCCGCCCGCGCCGCCGAAGGCTCCGCCCCCGCCGCCCGAGCCGCCGAAGCTGGCGCAGGCTCCGCCACCGCTGCCCGAGGTGAAGCCCGAGCCGCCCCCGCCGCCCAAGCCGGAGCCCAAGCCCGAGCCGAAGGCGGAGGAGCCGAAGCCGCCGTCGCAGGTGCTGGCGGAGGCGGAGCCGGACGAGGGCGAGAAGCTCATCGTGCCGGCCACGCCGACGCCGGTGCGCGCGACACCGCGGCCGACTCCGCCGCCGGCCGCGACGCCGCGGCCGACGGCGCCGCCGACCGCCGCGCCGACCCGGAAGCCCGCGCCGAGCGCGACCCCGCCGCCGGCTCCGCGCCCGAGCCCGACCGCCATCGCGATCGCGAAGCCGGCGCCGACGCGAACGCCGGCCCCGGCGCCGCCGCGCCCGACCGCGACGCCGGCGGAGAAGCGCGGCGCCGCGCCGACGCCGACGCCGAAATCGCGCGACGCGCAGATCGCCGATGCGCTCGCGCGCGTCCAGCAGCGCGTCGGCCAGACCCGGCCGCCGGCGGAGCCGGCGCGACCGCCCGGCGAGGCGCCGGCCGAGCGTCCGGCGGCGCCCGGTGCGATGGCCCGCGGGCCCGCGACCGGCGGGGAGTCCGGCGGCGGGGTCGGCGGCACCGACGCGCCCGACGCGAGCCGTCGGATCGGCGTCGGTCCGGGCGCCGGGGGAGCCGGGAAGGTGCGCGGCCTCGAGTTCCTCCTCTATTACAACCAGATGATCGCGCGCATCCGGAGCACGTGGGCGTGGGCGGGCGGAAAGCCCGACCTCGTCGTGAAGGTCAGGTTCCGGATCCTCGACGACGGGACGATCTCGGAGCTGCGCGTGACCGAGCCTTCGGGCGATCGATCCTACGACGCGTCGGTCGTGCGCGCGGTGCGCGGCGCGAGCCCGCTCAGCCCGCCGCCCGCCGCCTATCGCAACGATTTCGCGGACGTCGAGCTCACCTTCCAGCCGAGCGATCTGAAAGCGCCCGGCTGACGGGCCGCTCGACCAGGCCATGGGATTCGAGAGGAGCGAGATGAGGACACGGAAGAAGGATGCGGCGTGCGCGATCCTGGCGGCGGTCGTGGTCGGTCTCGCGCCGGCCGGCGCGCTGGCGCAGGTGCGCGGGACGATCGTCGGCCCGGGCGAGACCGCGTTTCCGATCGCGATCGCGCCGCTCGCCGGATCGGGCGGCGACCCGTGCTCGCGCCGCTTCGTCGACACCCTGTCGCGCGACCTCGACCTCTCGGGCTTCTTCCGCATCCTCGAGGCGAGCGGCGGCGACGAAGGCGCGGACGCGTACGGCAACTCGGCAGCGATCGGCGCGCGCCTCCTCGTCCGGGGCGTCTGCGACGTCAACGGCGACGACGTCTCGCTCGAAACGCGCCTCTACGACGTTGCCGAGCGCCGGCAGCTCGGCGGCAAGCGCTACCAGGGTAGTCGGCGCGACGTCCGGCGCATGGCGAACCGCTTCGCCGACGAGATCATGCGGATCGCGACCGGCGAGCGCGGCCCGTTCGACACCCGGATCGCGTTCGTTTCGACCCGCGCCGGCCGCGCCAAGGAGCTCTTCGAGATGGGCTTCGACGGCGAGGAAATCCGCCAGCTCACGCGCAACGGCACGATCAACCTGTCGCCGAGCTGGTCGCCGAACGGGCACGAGATCCTCTTCACGTCCTTCCGGGACGGCCGTCCGAAGCTCTACGTGATGGACGTCGCGAGCGGACGCGACCGCGTGCTGCTCGAGGGCCCGGGGCTCACCAACGGCGGCCGCTTCTCTCCCGACGGCGACCTCATCGCGGCTTCGCGGGAGGAGTCGAAGGGAGATTCGGAGATCGTGCTCATCGACCGCGGCGGCTCGATCGTGCGGCGGCTCGCGTCGCACGGCGGCATCGACGTGAGCCCGACGTGGTCCCCCGACGGCCATCAGGTCGCTTTCTGCTCGACGCGTGGCGGGTCGCCCCAGATCTACGTGACCGACGCCGGCGGCGGCACGGTGCGACGGGTCACGTACTCCGGCTCGTACAATACCTCGCCCGCGTGGTCGCCGCGCGGCGACAAGATCGCGTACACCGGGCGCGTCGGCGGGCGCTTCCAGATCATGGTGGTGAGCGCCTCGGGCGGGGAGGCGCAGCAGCTCACCTCGAGCGGCGGCGACAACATCGACCCGACGTGGTCGCCCGACGGCCGCTACATCCTCTTCAGCTCGTCGCGCTCCGGCGCGCCGCAGCTCTACATGATGGACGAGCGCGGCGTGAAGCAGCGACAATTGATTCGGGGTCCGGGGGGTGATACCAGTCCGGCCTGGTCGTCCTGGATCGAATGAGGCAACCGATCGGAGGGGAGAGCTCGTGATCGCGCGCCCCGGCAGGCGGCCACACCCCGCTCTGGGAGCGGATGATCCCGCCTTCGGCGTCGCGCCAATTCGGGCAGATCGTGCGCATCGCGATGGGTCGCAACGGATCGCGACGGATCGCGATGCAGTCCCTTCTCGACGGCTGCCGCCGTCACCTGCGGAACGGAGAACCATGGAGCGTCAAGCGAGGATCGAGGAGGTGTTGATGTCACGTGGGGGGGGATTCTTCGGACGCCGGGGCCTGCGAGCTCACCCTTCGGCGATGCTCGCGATCGCGTTCGCGGTCGCGCTCGCCGCTCTCCCCGGCTGCGCCAAGAAGAAGACAGCCGGCGAGTCGGCCTACGACCAGTCCGGCGGAACGATGGCCGAAGGCACGGTGCCGGGCGGCAGCCTCGATCAGTTCAAGCGCGGCACGCTCGGCTCCGATCAGCAAGGACCGCTGCAGGACGTCCACTTCGCCTACGACTCGTTCGAGCTCACCGACAACGCGCGCGAGCTCCTGCGCACGAACGCCGACTGGCTGCGCGACAACCCGAACGCGAAGGTGGAGGTCGAGGGCCACACCGACAGCCGCGGGACCGTCGAGTACAACCTCGCGCTCGGCGCCAAGCGCGCGACCGCCGTCCGCGACTACCTGGTGAGCCTCGGCGTCTCGGCGTCGCGCGTGACGACGATCAGCTACGGCAAGGAGCTGCCGCTCTGCCACGAGGAGACGGAGAGCTGCTGGGCCGAAAACCGGCGCGCGCATTTCGTCGTCCTGAGCTGAGCGGCCCGCGGCCATGTCTCCCTCGACCGTCTTCCCGCGCTTGGTTCTCCCCGGGCTCGCGCTCGCGCTCCTCGGCGGCTGCGCGTCGCAGAGCGAGCTCGCGGATCTGCAGCGCGACCAGCGCCAGCTCGCCCGTCGCCTCGCGGACACACGGGCCGATCTCGAAAGCATGCGGGTCGCGGTCAACCGCCTGCAGGGCCGCCTCGACGACATCTCCGGCGGACGCGGCGCGCGCGCGTCGACGCCGGACGTCGAGCAGCGCCTGCGCGCGCTCGAGGAGGGCGCCAGCTCGCGAGCGCGCGAGCCGGGCGGGTCGCTCGGCGAGACCTCGGCCGGGACGCCGGTCGGCGTTCCGGAGCCGCCGCCGAGCGCTGCCGCCGCGCCCGCGTCCGTGTCGGGCGCGCCGCCGCCCGGCGCACCGCCTCCGGCGGCGGTCGCGTCGGTTCCGCCGGCCGCTCCTCCGTCGGACGACGCCGCTCGCAGCGCCGACATCCAGAAGGACCTCGGGCGCGGCGGGTCGGACCAGTACCGCGAGGGCCTGCAGGCGTATCAGCGCGGCGACTACCCCAAGGCGGTCCAGTCGCTCCGCGGCTTCGTCACGAAGGAGCCGAAGAACGAGGCCGTGCCGAGCGCCCAGTACTGGATCGGCGAGTCGTACTTCGCGCAGCGGCGCTACAACGAGGCGATCCTCGCCTACAACGAGATCCTCGTCGGCTGGCCGAAGAGCGACCGCGTGCCGGCGGCGCTCCTGCGGCAGGCGTCGGCGTTCGCCGAGCTCGGCGACAAGATCGACGCGCGCCTCATCCTCCAGAAGCTCATCGCCGATCACCCGGGCACGGAAGAGGCTGCGAGTGCCAAGCGCAAGCTTCTCACGCTCGGATCCTGAAGAGCGGCTCGCGATCCCGCCGGGACCCGTCGCCCGGCGGCGCAGCGGCCGTGTGACATGCGCGTCGTCCGCCACCTGATCCCCGGCGCGAGCCCGTTTCGAACGCCGGTCGTCGCGCTCGGGAACTTCGACGGCTTCCACCTCGGCCATCGCGCCATCGTCGACCGGACGATCGCGCGGGCGCGCGCCTCCGCCGCCGACGCGGTGGTCTTTTCGTTCTGGCCCCATCCGGTGGCGGTGCTCGCGCCCGACCGCGCTCCGCCGATGATCACCTCGCTCTCGCGACGCCTCGCGCTGCTGGCGGATCTCGCGCTCGAGGGCGTGGTCGTGCGGCGATTCACGCGCGCGTTCTCCGCGCTCGCGCCCGACGACTTCGTGCGCGACGTGCTGGTCGGGACGCTCGGGGTGAGCGCGGTCGTGGTCGGCTACAACGTCACGTTCGGTCACAACCGCACGGGGACGCCCGACGTGCTGCGCGAGCTCGGCGCGGCGCTCGGCTTCGCGGTCGAGGTCGTCCCGCCGGTGCTGGTCGGCGGCCGTCAGGTCAGCAGCAGCGAGATCCGACGCGAGCTCGCGCGCGGCGACGTGGGCGGCGCGGCCGGCCTCCTCGGGCGCGAGCACTTCCTCGTCGGCCAGGTGCGCGCGGGCGACCGGCGCGGCGCCGCCCTCGGCTTCCCGACCGCGAACGTGCTTCCGCGCGGCGGCATGCTTCCGCCCGACGGCGTGTACGCCGTGCGGGTCGGGATCGATCGCGAGGAGCCGCGGCGGCCGGGCGTCGCGAACCTCGGCTCGAACCCGACCTTCGGGAGCGTGCCGCGCCGGCTCGAGACCCATCTCTTCGACTTCGCGGGCGACCTCTACGGCCGGCGCTTGACGGTCGCGTTCGTCGACCGCCTGCGGGGCGAGCTCAAGTTCCCGTCGGTCGAGGCGCTGCGCGAGCAGATCCGCGCCGATGCGGACGCCGCGCGCGCCGTGCTCGCCGCGAAGCCGTGACCGAGCGCGCCCCCGAGCGCGCCGGGTCTCGCCTCGTGACCGAGGTGTCGGCGGGCGACGCCGGCCAGCGTCTCGACCGCGTGCTCGCCGCGCGCGGCTTCCTGCCGACGCGCGCGCGCGTCGCGGCGCTCGTGCGCGCCGGGCACGTCCGCGTCGACGGCGTCGTCCGGCGCGCGAGCTTCCTCGTCTCGGAGGGGCAGCGGATCGACGTCGAGATCCCGCCGGAAGAGCCGTCGGGCGTCGAGCCGGAGGCGATCCCGCTCGACGTCCTCTACGAGGACGACTGGATCGTCGCGGTGAACAAGCCGGCCGGGATGGCGTCGCATCCTGCGCCCGGGTGCCGGCGCGGCACGCTCGTCGCCGCGCTCCTCCACCACTGGGGCATGCGCGGCGACTGGCCGGACCCGCAGCGCCCCGGCATCGTGCACCGGCTCGACAAGGACACGACCGGCGTGATCGTCGTCGCGAAGACCCCGCGCGCGATGCACGCGCTCGCGCGCCAGTTCGAGCGCCGGACGATCGCGAAGACGTATCACGCGATCGTGCACGGCTCTCCGCGCGACGAAGAGGGCGAGGTCGACCTCGCGATCGGGCGCGATCCGGTGTCGCGCCATCGCATGCAGGCGCGCGTCGGCCAGCGGCGGGAGGCGCGCACGCGCTACCGCGTTCTCGAACGCTTCGGCTCGGCGCCCGCGCTCGCGGCCTGGCTCGAGGTCGAGCCGCGCACCGGGCGGACGCACCAGATTCGGGTCCACCTGGCGTCGATCGGAACGCCGATCGTCGGCGATCCGCTGTACTCGTCGGCGTCGCGCGCGCGCACCGCTCGACGCGACGTCGCCGAGAGGCTCGCGGCGTTTCCCCGCCAGGCACTGCACGCCGCACGGATCACGCTGCGGCATCCCGACGACGGCCGGACGATCGAGATCGTCGCGCCGATGCCGCGCGACATGGAGGATCTGCTCGCCGAGCTGCGCGCCGGACAACCAAGAATCGATGCGCGCGATCCGCGATCCGGGCGCATTCGCTCTTGACTCCCGCCGAAGGTTGTTTTATTTCGGCCGTGGCCTGGGGGAACGGGAGTCGGGGGATCGTTCGCCGGGCGGATTTGGTCTCGCGAGAAATTCGGGTCGTCTGATCTCGCCTCCTTCGTCTGCTCTCCCATACCGCGGGTCTGCGTTCGCCGCGGACAACCGAAGAAGCCATCGTCACCCGTCGCAGCGCCGCTCGCGCGCGACCAGGATCGCACGATCACGAATCCCGCCTCACGGTTTCACGACCGACTCGCATGACTCCACGTCAACCAGTCTCGGGGACGGCGAAGGCCACGAAGGAGAAAGCCATGCCAAGGTCTCGCTACCGGAACGAGGCCCGCGCACCGCTGCCGGAGGAGATCGTCGCGCCAGCGGAGGGTGAGGACGGCATCGCGACCGCCGAGGCATTGGAGCTCGATGCCGGTGATGCGGCGGATGCCGTCGAGGTGCCGAGCGCGGCTCCGGTCGCGAAGCCCCTGCCGGCGGCGCGCGAGGCGCGGCCGTCCTCCGGCGACGGCGCGCCGCCCCCGATCAACCTGAAGGAGCTCAAGGGCAAGCAGATCCACGAGCTCGCGCAGATGGCGCGCGCGCTCGAGGTCGAGGGCGCGTCCACGATGCGCAAGCAGGAGCTGATCTTCGGCATCCTGCAGGCGCAGACGGCGCAGTCCGGCTCGATCTACGGCGAGGGCGTCCTCGAGATCCTGCCCGACGGCTTCGGCTTCCTGCGGGCGCCCGACTACAACTACCTGCCGGGTCCGGACGACATCTACATCTCGCCCTCGCAGGTGCGCCGCTTCAACCTCCGCACCGGCGACGTCGTCTCCGGCCAGATCCGGCCACCGAAGGAAGGCGAGCGCTACTTCGCTCTGCTCAAGGTCGAGCAGATCAACTACGAGGAGCCGGATCGCGCGCGCGAGAAGATCCTCTTCGACAACCTGACGCCTCTCTATCCGAACGAGCACCTCGGCCTCGAGCACCGGACGGACGAGTACACGACGCGCGTGATCGACCTCATGACCCCGATCGGGAAGGGCCAGCGCGGCCTCATCGTCGCGCCGCCGCGGACCGGCAAGACGGTCATGCTGCAGAACATCGCGCACGGCATCACCGCGAACCATCCCGAGGTCGTGCTGATCGTCCTCCTCGTCGACGAGCGTCCCGAGGAGGTGACAGACATGCAGCGGTCGGTGAAGGGCGAGGTCGTGAGCTCGACCTTCGACGAGCCGCCGACGCGCCACGTGCAGGTCGCCGAGATGGTGATCGAGAAGGCGAAGCGCCTGGTCGAGCACGGGAAGGACGTCGTGATCCTCCTCGACTCGATCACCCGGCTCGCGCGCGCCTACAACACGGTCGTGCCGCCGTCCGGCAAGATCCTCTCCGGCGGAGTCGACTCGAACGCGCTCCACAAGCCGAAGAAGTTCTTCGGCGCCGCGCGCAACATCGAGGACGGCGGGTCGCTCACGATCATCGGCACCGCGCTCATCGACACCGGCAGCCGGATGGACGAGGTGATCTTCGAGGAGTTCAAGGGCACCGGGAACTGCGAGATCCACCTCGATCGCCGGCTCATCGACAAGCGCACGTTCCCGGCGATGGACATCAACCGCTCCGGCACGCGCAAGGAGGAGCTGCTCCTGCCGCGCGAGGTGCTGAACCGGGTGATCATCCTGCGGCGGCTCCTGTCCCAGCTCAATCCGGTCGAGGCGATGGAATTTTTGCTCGACAAGATGCAGAGCACGAAGACGAACCCCGACTTCATCGCCTCGATGAACCAGTAGGCTGTTGTCGTTCGCCCCAATGCGCGAATTCCGGGGTGTCAGGCGGACGACACTCGCGACAGCGCGGCGGTGAGCGGGGCGGTGTCGAAGTACTCTTCGAGGCGGGTGATCTTCTCGTTCTCGATCCGGACGACGAGGCAGGCGGGGAAGCGGAAGTCCGCGCCGCCTGGGGTCGTGCCGCAGGTCGTGTGCTGCTCGACGAATCCGGTCGGCGTCGGCTGGCAGCGCACGTCCTCGTAGCGGAAGTTCTCGACGTTGTTCTTGATCCAGCCGAGGACGGCGAGATTCTCGTCCGGGCACCGCTCCCCGGGATCCTGCGACGTCCAGATCACGGCGTTCGGCGCATACATCCGGCGGACCTCGTCGAGGTCGCCGCGCGCGACCGCGTCGAAGAACCGGCGAGCGAAGGCGATCTTCGCGGCGTCGTCCATGTCGCCCCATACCGCGCCGGGCGACGACGGCCAACCGCCACCGGCACGATGGACCCGTCGGGGCGACACCCCCGAACCGCGTGGCGAGCGGCGGCGGCGGCCCGAAAACGCGACAATTGCGCGGCAATCGGCCCTTTGGTAGCCGAGGCTGATTGAGCGCCGTGCGGGCGGGACGCCGCCGGAGCGGCGCGGCGAGGAAGGAAACATGCCTGAGCCGACGATGAAGCAGCTCCTGGAGGCCGGAGTCCATTTTGGCCACCAGACCAGCCGTTGGAACCCGAAGATGAAGCGCTACATCTTCGGCGCCCGCAACGGCATCTACATCATCGACCTGCAGCAGACGGTCAAGATGTTCCGCGAGGTCTACGGTCAGGTCCGCGAGCTCGCGGCGTCGGGCGGCGTCATCCTCTTCGTCGGGACCAAGAAGCAGGCCCAGGACGCGATCCGCGAGGAGGCGGAGCGCGCCGGCATGTTCTGGGTGAACTCGCGCTGGCTCGGCGGCATGCTGACGAACTTCCAGACGATCAAGGCGTCGATCGACCGCCTGAAGAAGCTGGAGGAGATCCTCGAGGACTCCACCACCGGGGAGAAGTACACCAAGAAGGAGATCCTCAATCTCACGCGCGAGAAGGACAAGCTTCTCGGCTCCCTCGGCGGCATCAAGAACATGCGGAAGCTCCCGGACGCGATCTTCGTGATCGACTCGAAGAAGGAGGAGATCGCCGTCAAGGAGGCGAACAAGCTCGGCATCCCGGTCGTCGCGGTCGTCGACACGAACTGCGATCCGGACGTCGTCGATTACAAGATCCCGGGCAACGACGACGCGATCCGCGCCATCCGTCTGTTCTGCTCTTCGATCGCCGACGCGATCCTCGAAGGTCGCGTGGAGCTCGAGGAGCGGATGAAGGGCGCCGGCGAGGACGGAGGCGGGTCGGCGGAGGCCGAGACCGCGCCCGCGCAAAGCGAAGAGGCGGCGCCCCCAGCGGGCGTCTGAGTCGAACCGAACACGCGGCCGGGCGACGCCGAGCCGCGCGCGCGGCGCGGACCCGGTGCGCGCGGCTTGCCGCGACGCGCCGCCGGCGCGAGCCGAGCGCTGGCGGCCATCCCGAGCGAGGGTCGAGGGAAACGGTGGAAATCACGGCAGCACAGGTGAAGGCCCTGCGCGAGAAGACGGGCGCGGGGATGATGGACTGCAGGGCGGCGCTCGCCGCGTCGGGCGGCGACATGGAAGGCGCCGTGCGCCACCTGCGGGAGAAGGGGCTCGCGACCGCGGCGAAGCGCGCCGGCAAGGTCGCCGCCGAGGGCGTGATCGCCGCAAAGCTCGTGTCGCCGTCGGAAGGCGTGATGATCGAGCTCAACTGCGAGACCGACTTCGTCGCGAAGACGGAGCCCTTCCAGGCGCTCGCGGAGGAGCTGCTCGCGACCCTCGCCGGCAATGGCTCCCTCGACGGCGTCGCGAGCGCGACGGACGTCGGCCTCGCGGACCGCACGCTCGCGTCGGGCAAGAAGATCGGCGACGCGATCGCCGACAGCATCGCGTCGATGGGCGAGAGCATCGTCCCGCGGCGGGTCGCGCGCCTCGCGAGCCCGGCGGGGGAGGGCATCGTCGGCAGCTACGTGCACGCGGGCGGCAAGATCGGCGTCCTCGTCCAGGCCCGCACGACGGCGTCCGGCGCTGCGGCCGGCGAGGTGGCGAACCTGCTGCGCGACATCGCGATGCAGGTCGCGGCCGCGAGCCCGCGCTGCGTCCGGCGCGAGGAGGTGTCGGCCGCCGAGATCGAGCGCGAACGCGACATCTACCGTACGCAGGCCGCCGCGACCGGCAAGCCGGCGCAGGTGATCGAGCGCATCGTCGACGGCAAGATGGAGAAGTTCTACTCCGAGTTCTGCCTGCTCGAGCAGGAGTACATCCGGGACTCGCAGTACACGGTCGCGAAGCTGGTCGCGGAGAAATCCAAGGCGCTCGGCGTGCCGATCGACATCGCGCGCTTCGTCCGCCTGCAGCTCGGCGAATCCTCGAGCGAGGCCTGACCGGAACGGGTCGGTGGCGCAAGGTCTCGCCTATCGCCGGGTCCTTCTGAAGATGAGCGGCGAGGCTTTGGCCGGCCCCGGCGGCTACGGCATCGACGACTCGATCCTCCAGGCGTTCGCGCGCGAGATCAGCGAGGTCCACTCCCTCGGCGGCGAGATCGCCGTCGTGATCGGCGGAGGAAACATCTTCCGCGGCATGTCCGGCGCCACGCTCGGCATCGAGCGCGCGACCGCCGACTACATGGGCATGCTCGCGACGATCATGAACTCGCTCGCGCTCCAGGCCGCGATCGAGCGCACCGGCGTCCAGACGCGCGTTCTCTCCGCCCTCGAGATGAAAGAGGTCGCGGAGCCGTACATCCGGCGGCGCGCCACGCGTCACTTGGAGAAGAAGCGCATCGTGATCTTCGCCGCCGGCACCGGAAACCCGTTCTTCACGACCGACACCGCTGCGAGCCTGCGCGCCGTCGAGATCGGAGCCGACGTCCTCATCAAGGCGACGAAGGTCGACGGCGTCTACGAAGCGGATCCCGTCCTTCACCCGGACGCCAAGCGCTACACCGAGTTGACCTACCTCGACGTCCTGAGTCAGAAGCTAAAGGTGATGGACTCGACGGCCATCTCGCTGTGCATGGACAATCAGCTTCCGGTCCTGGTCTTCAACATGCTGGTGCCCGGAAACCTGCGCCGCGTGATGGTCGGTGAGGACATCGGCACGATCGTGCGCGGGGGTGCGCCGTGATCGACGACGTCATGAAGGACCTGAAGGGCCAGATCGACGGAACCGCGAACAAGCTGAAGAAGGAACTCGCCCGCGTGCGCACCGGGCGCGCATCGACGGCCCTGCTCGACGGCATCATGGTCGAGTACTACGGCGCCCGCACGCATTTGAACCAGCTCGCATCGGTCAACGCGCCCGAGCCGCGCCTCCTCGTCATCACGCCGTACGACAAGCAGGCGATCGGCGAGATCGAGAAGGCGATCAAGGCGTCGGACCTCGGGCTCAACCCGCAGAACGACGGCAAGCTGATCCGCATCCCGATCCCCGAGCTGACCGAGGAGCGACGGCGCGACCTGGTGAAGCACGTCCGGAAGATCGGGGAGGAGTACCGCGTCTCGATGCGCAACCACCGGCGCGACGCCAACGACCTCCTGAAGGAGCTGCTGAAGGAAAAGGAGATCGGTGAAGACGACCACCGTCATGCGCACGACAAGGTCCAGTCGCTCACGAACGAGGGCATCGAGCGCGTGGACCAGATCCTGAAGACGAAGGAAGACGAGATCATGACGGTGTGAGGTCGCGATGCCGCTGACACCACAACCCGCACCTCGAGAGCTGACCCTGCAAGGAATCGACCCCAGCCGGCTGCCGCGGCACGTCGCCATCATCATGGACGGCAACGGGCGCTGGGCGCAGCGCCGGGGCCTGAACCGCCTCTACGGGCACCGGCGTGGCAAGGCGTCGGTCAAGGCGATCGTCCAGCTCTCGCACAAGCTCGGCATCGAGTATCTGTCGCTGTACGCGTTCTCCGCCGAGAACTGGGGCCGCCCGCCCGACGAGGTGACGGGCCTCATGCGGCTCCTGAAGCACTACTTGACCAACGAGCTCGACCGCATGATGAAGGACCGTGTACGGCTCCTCGTCATCGGCAACACCCGGAAGCTGCCGCGCGACGTGCAGCAGGCGCTCCGGCACAGCGTCGAGAAGACCAAGGACAACGATCGCCTGACCGTCATCCTGGCGCTCTCGTACAGCGCCCGCGAGGAGATCGCGGCCGCCGTGCGCGCGATCGCTCGCCGTGTGCGTCGCGGCGAGATCGAGCCCGACACGATCACCGAGGAGACGATCGCGCAGAGCCTGGGCACGGCCGGGATCCCCGACCCCGATCTCCTCATCCGCACGAGCGGCGAGGTCCGCCTGTCGAACTTCCTGCTCTGGCAGGTGGCGTACACGGAGATCTACATCACCGAGACGCTCTGGCCGGACTTTCGCGAGCGCGACTTCCTCGAAGCGCTGCGCGAGTTCCAGTCGCGCGAGCGGCGCTTCGGCGGTCTCACCCAGGTTCGCCCGGATCAGGCCCGACTCCGTGCTGCGCGCTAGGCTCGCGACCGCCGCGGTCGCGATCCCGGTCCTCGTCTGGCTCATCATCTGGGGGCCGTTCTGGCTGTTTGCCGGGTTCGTGATCGCGGTGACCGCGATCGGGCTCGGCGAGTTCGCGAACATGGCGCTCGCGGACCGTCCGCTCGGTCAGGGTCTCACGGTGCTCGCGGGCCTCGTGTTCGCGGGCGCGGTCATCCAGCGCGCGCCCGATTCGATCGGGCTCGCGCTCCTCGTGGTGGTCGCGGGCGGGCTCCTCCTGTCGCTCTTCGATCCCGACATGCCGGGCGCGGCGGCTCGGCTCGGCAACGCACTCGTCGCGTCGCTCTACGTCGGCTTCTTCCTGCCGCACGTCGTGAGCCTACGGATGCTCGCGCACGGCGAGCGCTGGGTCTTCTTCGCACTCGCATGCGCCATGGGGGCCGACACAGGCGGCTACTTCTCCGGGCGCTTCCTGGGGCGGACCAAGCTCTTTCCGCGGGTGAGCCCGAACAAGACCGTCGAGGGCGCGTTCGGCGCCCTCGTGGGCAGCGTCGCGCTCGCGTTCTTCGCCTATGGCGTCTTCCCGGCACCCGGCCTCCAGCCGCGCACGATCCTGGCGCTGGGGTTCGTCAACGGCATCCTCGCGCAGGCCGGCGACCTGATCGAATCCATGCTGAAGCGCGCCTACGGGGCGAAGGATTCGGGCTGGATCTTCCCCGGCCACGGGGGCGTCCTCGACCGCATCGACAGCCTCGTGTTGCCCTTCGTCTTCACGTATTATCTGAAGGCCGGGCTCGATTTGGGGTAGGAACCTGTCGAGCCGCCTGCATCCGTTGGAGAGTCTCCCCGTATGGTCACGAGCGTCGTCGCAGCGATCGTCGTTCTCGGTCTTCTGATCTTCGTCCACGAGCTCGGGCACTTCCTCGCCTGCAAGCGCGTGGGCGTCGGCGTGCTGCGCTTCTCCCTGGGCTTCGGGCCCGTCCTGTTCGCGCGCCGCCGCGGCGAGACCGAGTACTGCATCTCGGCGATCCCGCTCGGCGGCTACGTGAAGATGGTCGGTCAGGAGGACGACGGCAGCGAGCCCGACCCCGCCACCGCGAGCCAGCCGAACTCCTTCGCGGTCAAGGCGCTCTGGGCGCGCGCCCTCATCGTGGTCGCGGGCCCGCTCGGGAACCTGCTCTTCGCGGCATTCCTCTTCTCGCTCCTGTTCGCGACCGGCATCCCGGTCGCGACGACGAAGGTCGGCTTCGTCAAGGACGACATGCCTGCGGGCAAGGCCGGCATCACGCCCGGCGACCGCATCGTCGCGGTCGACGGCCGGCCGATCTGGCGCTGGGAAGACCTCTCGAAGACGATCCGCGACAGCGGCGGCAAGACCGTGAACCTGACGGTCGAGCGCGACGGCGCGAAGCGCGAGCTCGCGGTCACGCCGGACCACTCCGAGGACAAGACGATCTTCGGCGAGCCGATGCCGGTCTACGCGATCGGCGTCGGGCCCGCCGACGACTTCGTGATCGAGCGCAGCAACCCGATCCGGGCCGTCTGGCAGGGGATCGCCAAGACGGTCGAGATCTCGTGGCTCACGATCCTCACGATCGTGAAGCTCTTCCAGGCGATCGTGCCGGCCTCGAACCTCGGCGGGCCGCTCCTCATCATGAAGCTCGCGGGCGAGCAGGCGCACGAGGGCCTGCCGGCGCTCCTCGGCTTCATGGCGCTTCTCAGCATCAACCTCGGCGTGCTGAACCTGCTTCCGATTCCGATCCTCGACGGCGGCCACCTCCTCTTCATGGGAATCGAGAAGGTGCTCGGCCGCCCGCTCGAGATCCGCCAGCGCGAGATCGCCCAGCAGGTCGGGATGTTCCTCCTGATCTCGCTCATGGGCTTCGCGCTCTACAACGACCTGTACCGCCTGCTCGCGGGCTGAGGCCGACACGAGCCGCTCGCTGGTCCTGGGGATCGAGACGTCGACGCGGACCGGCAGCGTCGGCGTCGTCGCCGCAGAGGACCCCCACGTCGCGCGGCCGGAGCTCCTCGCCGAGATCACGCGCGACGCGCGCCTCCAGCACGGCGAGGCGCTGGTCCCGCTGATCGACGAATGCCTCGACCGGGCCGGCATCGACGTCGCCGATCTGAACGCGGTCTCGGTCGCCGTTGGACCGGGGTCGTTCACCGGGCTTCGGGTCGGCCTCGCGACCGCCAAAGGCCTCGTTCTCGGAACGCCGTCGGCTCTGGTCGGCGTCGCGACCCTCGAAGCGCTCGCGGCGACGCTGGTCGGCGCCCGTCTCCCCGCCCGGGACGGTCGGCCGCTCGAGCGCGCCCTCGTGTGCGCCTGCCTCGACGCGCGCCGCGGCGAGCTCTACGCGGCGCTCTTCGAGGTCGATCTGCGGGCGTCTTGGCCGGGCGCGCCCGGAGCGGTCGCGCGCGTCACCGAGGACGCAGCGGCTTCGCCGGCCGCGCTCGTCGAAGCGGTCGCGGGAGCGGTCTCCGGTCGACCGCCGTCGGAAACGCGGCCGCTGGTCGTGGTCGGGGACGGGGCCGAGCGAGCGGGCGAGGCCCTGGCCGCGCGCTGGGACGCGGCGCTGCTGGTTCTCCCCGTCGATCGCCATCCGATCCGGGGTGGGACGGTCGCTGCCCTCGGCGTCCGCGACATCGCGGCCCGCGGCGCCGACGATCCCGCGGCGCTCGTGCCGCGCTATGCGCGGGCCTCGGACGCCGAGCGCGCCCGCCGGGCGGCGCGTGATCGCACGGCCGACGACGCTGCCGGGGTGCGTCGTTGACAACGCTTTTTCCGCCCGCATACAAATCCGCAGGGAGGTCCCTTGCGGCGGACCTTTCCGGCCGCCAGGGAAGGCGCGTTCCGGCGCTCGATCGGCCGCGCAGCGAGCCCGTCGACGCCGAGTCGCTTGGAGGAAGCTGCATGGAGAAGCGAGACGAGGAGCTGATCCTGTCGCTCATCGACAAGGACCCCGAGCTCAAGAGGCACTACGACGAGCACGTGGATTTCGAGCGTCAGCTCGAGCGTCTGAGCGGCAAGTCGCACCTGTCTTCGGAAGAGGAAGTCGAGCGCAAACGTCTCCAGAAGCTGAAGCTCGCGGGCAAGGATCGCATCATGGAGATCCTCTACCGCCACCGCTCCACGGGAGCTTCCGCCCAGCACTGACCGCCGCCCGATCCCGGCGCCAGGCCGGGACGGCTCCTTCCGCTCGCTGCCGAACCGGGCCGCGAGCCACGACCCCGAAATGGCGTTGGCCGGCCGGAACGGCTAAACGCCCGGGATGCGCCACACCATCTCGGTCCTGGTCGAGAACGAGTTCGGGGTTCTCGCCAAGATCTCCGGGCTCTTCAGCGGCCGCGGGTTCAACATCGAGAGCCTGTGCGTCGCCGAGACCACCGACCCGACCGTCTCGCGCATCACGCTCGTCACGAGCGGCGACGACCGCGTCCTCGAGCAGATCACGAAGCACCTGAACAAGCTCGTGAACGTGATCAAGGTCTGCGACTTCGGCGCCGTCGGCCACGTCGAGCGCGAGCTGGTCCTCGTCAAGGTCGCGGCCGACCCGCGCACGCGCGGCGAGGTGCTGAGCGTGGTGAACATCTTCCGCGGCAAGGTGGTCGACGTCGCGGATCGGTCCTACGTGGTCGAGGTCACCGGCACGAGCGACAAGGTGCGGGCATTCATCGATTTGCTGAAGCCGTTCGGCATCCTCGAGCTCGTCCGGACCGGCGTGGTCGCGCTGTATCGCGGCTCGCAGGTCCTGTCCGGCGACGTGCGCGAGGAGAAGCCGGCGGTCGCCGTCGACGCGGGACACGAGGGGCGCATCGCGCGCGAAGGCTCCGAGGCCGATTTCATCTGAGCGAGAGGGAAGGAATGGCTCTCAACGTCTACACGGACAAGGACGCGAACCCGGCGCTGCTCGCCGGCAAGAAGGTGGCCGTCATCGGCTACGGCAGCCAGGGGCACGCGCACTCGCAGAACCTGCGCGACTCGAAGGTCGAGGTCTGCGTCGGCCTCCGCCGCTCGAGCCCGTCGTGGGGGAAGGCGGAAGGCGCGGGCCTGACCGTGCGCGAGACCGCCGAGGCCGCGCGCTGGGCCGACATCGTGATGATGCTCACCCCCGACGAGATGGGGGCGGAGATCTTCGAGAACGAGGTCGGCGCCGGGCTCCGGAAGGGGAAGTACCTGGCCTTCGGGCACGGCTTCAACTTCCACTTCAAGAAGATCGTCCCGAGCGCCGACGTCGGCGTCTTCATGGTCGCCCCCAAGGGGCCCGGCCACCTCGTGCGGAGCGAGTACGTCGCCGGACGCGGCGTCCCGTGCCTCATCGCCGTCGGGCAGGACCCGACGGGCGACGCGAAGCAGGTGGCGCTCGCGTACGCGAGCGCGATCGGCGGCGGCCGCGCCGCCATCATCGAGACGTCGTTCCGCGAGGAGACCGAGACCGATCTCTTCGGCGAGCAGGCGGTTCTCTGCGGCGGCCTCACGGAGCTCATCCGCGCCGGCTACGAGACGCTCGTCGAGGCGGGCTACAGCCCGGAGATGGCGTACTTCGAGTGCCTCCACGAGGTGAAGCTGATCGTCGACCTCATCTACGAGGGGGGCATCGCCAACATGCGCTACTCGATCAGCAACACCGCCGAGTACGGCGACATGACGCGCGGCAAGCGGGTCATCGGGGCCGAGGCGCGGAAGGCGATGAAGGAGCTCCTCGCGGAGATCCAGTCCGGCAAGTTCGCCGACGAGTGGATGACGGAGTACCGCTGCGGGCTCCCGCACTTCCGCGAGCTCCGCGGCGAGGCGGAGCACCATCCGATCGAGGCCGTCGGCGCGAAGCTGCGCGGGCTCATGCCGTGGATGGCCGAGCGCCGGCTCGTCGACAAGTCGAAGAACTGAGTTGCGACCAGAGCCGCGGATCACCGTCGCGCGCGAGGGCTACCCGCTCGTCGGGGGCGCCGTCGGCGCCGGCGCCCTCGCGCTCGCGCTCGCGGCGATCTCGCCGTCGTGGGCGTCGGCGGCGCTGCTCGCGCTCGCGATCGCGCTCCTCGTCGCGGCCCTCTTCCTCCTCAACTTCTTCCGCGATCCGCGCCGGACGCCGCCGTCGGAAGAGGGCGCCGTCGTCTCGCCGGCGGACGGCAAGGTGATCCTGGTCGAGCCCGAGGTGGAGGAGTCGCGGTTCCTCCGGAAGCGGGCCGCGAAGGTCAGCATCTTCATGTCGCCGATCGACGTGCACGTGAACCGGGCGCCGGTCGCGGGCGTCGTGACGGGCGTGCACTACAACCCCGGGAAGTTCCTGGCGGCGTTCTCCGAGAAGGCATCGCTCGACAACGAGCAGAACGCGATCGTCGTGCGCGCCGACGACGGCCGCGACGTTCTCTTCATCCAGATCGCCGGGCTCGTGGCGCGCCGCATCGTGTGCCGGGTCCGGCCCGGCGACCGGGTCGAGCGCGGCCAGCGGGTCGGGATGATCAAGCTCGGGTCCCGAGTTGACATCTTCCTCACCGGCCGCGTTACTCTGAGGGTGAAGCCGGGGGATCGGGTGACGGCAGGGACGTCCGTCCTCGGAGTGCTCACATGATGCACAGGCACGAGCGGGAGTGGCTCGGCCGCGACGCGCGCAGTGCGCCGACGCCGGACGCGCCGGATTCGGCCGACGCGTCCTTCCAGCGTCGGCCGCCGCGGCCGCGGCCAAGGATCCGGGTGCTGCCGACGAGGGGCGCCGGCAGGCTGCCGCTGCACAAGGGCGTCTACGTCCTCCCGAATCTCTTCACGACCGGCGGCCTCTTTCTCGGCGTGTATTCGATCATCGCCAGCAGCCGGGGCGATTTCCTGACGGCCGCCCTCTGCATCGTCGTCGCGCACGTGTGCGACGGCCTCGACGGCCGCATCGCGCGCCTGACGAACACGACGAGCCAGTTCGGGGTCGAGTACGACTCGCTCGCCGACCTGGTCGCGTTCGGGGTCGCGCCCGGGCTCATGGTCTACCTCTGGGGCCTCCAGACCTGGGGGCACTGGGGTTGGCTGGCGGCCTGCCTCTTCGTCGCGTGCGGCGCGCTTCGCCTCGCGCGCTTCAACGTGCAGTCGAGCTACGCCTCCAAGCGGAACTTCGTCGGCCTTCCGATCCCCGCCGCCGCCGACATGATCGCCGCCACCGTGCTCCTCTACTACTTCCTCGGCGGCGACGGGCCGACCGCGCAGCGCGTGCCCGTCCTGATCCTCGTCTACGCGCTCGCGCTCCTCATGGTGAGCAACGTCCCGTACTACAGCTTCAAGGACCTCGACCCGCGGGCGCACCAGCCGTTCTACGCGCTGGTGGCCATCATCCTGGTCGTCAAGTTCGTCGTCGCCGAGCCGCAGATGATGCTCTTCGGCGCGGCGGTCGCGTACGTCTGCTCGGGTCCGATCAGCCTCGCGACCTCGCTGCTTCGCCGGCAGCGGCGACGGGTCGCGCGCCGGAAGCGGCGCGAGGCGGCGGAGGAAATGCGGGGCGTCGGCGGCTGATGCCCGCGGCCGGGGGCTTCGACTATCGGCCCTGGAGCGAGGTCCTCGCGGCGGTCGTCACCGCGGACGGCCGCGTGGACTACGAGAAGCTCGCCGCCGAGCGGAGCCGCCTCGCGGACTTCGTCGCGCAGCTCGCCGCCACCAGCCCCGACACGGACCCCGAGCGCTTCCCGACGCCGTCGGACGCGCTCGCGTACTGGATCAACGCCTACAACGCGTTCGTGCTCGCGGCCGTGATCGAGGAGTACCCGATCCGCTCGGTGTGGAAGACGCGCGACGGGCAGTTCTTCCAGCGCGCGCGCCACGTCGCGGGCGGCGTCGCGGTCAGCCTCGACGACGTCGAGCACCGGATCCTGCGCGGCCGCTACCGCGAGCCGCGCATCCACTTCGCGATCAACTGCGCGTCGAACGGCTGCCCGCCGATGCGCCCGCGCGCGTACGAGCCGGCCGGGCTCGACGACACCCTGGCCGCCGCGACGCGCCAGTTCCTCGCGAGCGAGTGGAATTGCCGGGTCGACCGCGCTGCCGGCAAGATCTTCGTCTCTCGGCTGTTCAAGATGTACGCCGAGGACTTCGCGGGCGACGCCGATTCGACCGAGGAGTACCGCGAAGGCGTGCTGCGCTTCGTCGCCGACCACACCGGCGAGTCGCTGGAGGACCTGCGCGCTCTCGAGGTCGTCTACAACACCTACGACTGGGGCCTGAACGACTCGAACCGCGATCCGCACCTGCGGCCGATCACGTTCCACGAGAGCGTCGAGACCTACCACGAGGGCGACGGCGCGCTGCGGGAACTCCTTCTCTACGACGGCAACTTCTGCAACCGCGACTGCTCCTGGTGCACCGTCTTCGGCTCGCCCAGGGGCTGGTACCGGGAGTACGGCGAGGGGGTGCTGCTCGAGGCGCTCCGGCAGGTCGCGCCCGACGGAAACCTGAAGTTCTACGGCGGCGAGCCGACGCTCCACGCCGACGGCATCATCGCGGCCATGCGCTTCCTCCGGGAACGCGGCTTCCGCGGCCTCTTCACGATCTACTCGAACGGCGTGCGCGCGGCGCAGCTCGTCCGGATGCTCGAGAGCGACCCGAAGAGCGAGGCGGTGCTCAACTACTCGATCTACACGGGGCGGGACGCGGAGCCGCTGCCCGACCATGCGCGCCGGCGCCTCGAGGATTGGTCGGTCGCGAACCCGATGCGGCTCTTCTCCGGATACAAGGCGCTCTACCGCGCCGGCGCGGCTGCCGGCGTGGCGCTCGAGCGCGAGCGCGAGGGCGCCTACCACGGGCACGACGGCGGCTGCCTCCTCTGCTTTCCCGTTCTTCGCTCGACCGGCGAGCTGCACGCGTGTCCGTTCGCGGTCGAGAACCCGGCGCCGCACTTCCGGCTCGGCGCCGTGGGTACCCCGCCGTCCGAGGTGCTGGCGAGCTACCGGGAGTTCCGGCGCTGGGCCCGCGAGGTCCTCGACCCGGCCGCGCGCGCGGCCGGCATCACGAGCTGCGAGATGTGCGAGAAGCGGGTGGCGGAGCTGCCGATTCCGCGCTACGGAGCGTAGGCCGCCGATGCGGCGATTGGGGGGTATCAACGCACGCCGCGAGGCGGCGCGCCGCGGGAAGTGGCCGTTTCGCTTTGCCAAGCGGGGCGAGGGGAGTGATCTCTCGTTCGACGGCCCGCTCCCGGAAGCATTCGCATGCAGTGCATTAGGGACCTTCATGGCCGCAAGGGTCGAAAAACCTTGACTGCCGTACCAAAAGCGGTTTTGCCTCGTAGGCTATCTCGAGAGGTGACTGCGTGATTCGAGAGAACTGGGGTTTCGACCTGTGGCTCCCGGAGCCCGTCTCGTCGTACGCCGGCGAGATCGACTGGCTCATGAACCTGCTCCACGTCGTGATGGTCGGCATCTTCGTCGTGTGGAGCATCTACTTCGTGTACTGCCTCGTCGCGTACCGGGCGCGCGACGGCCAGCGCGGCGTCTACCACCAGTCGGGCGAGAAGGCGTCGTTCATCCCGGACGGCCTCATCCTCGCGTTCGAGATGTGGTTGATCCTCGCGTTCGGCATTCCGATCTGGGCGGCGGTGAAGCAGGGGACGCCTCCGCCGGAGGACTCGCTCCAGGTCAACCTCGTCGCGCAGCAGTTCGCGTGGAACTTCCAGTACCCGGGACCCGACGGGAAGTTCGGCCGGCGCGACATCTCGCTCGTCAGCGCGTCGAACCCGATCGGCCTCGATGACAAGGACCCCGACGGGAAGGACGACATCGTCACGATCAACAACCTGAACGTGCCGGTCGGGAAGCCGACGATCCTGAACATGACCTCGAAGGACGTGATCCACGACTTCCAGGTCGTGAACCTCCGCAACAAGCAGGACGTCGTCCCGGGCATGCACACGCGCCTCTGGTTCACCCCCGAGAAGACCGGGAAGTTCGAGATCGGCTGCGCGCAGCTCTGCGGCCTCGGCCACACGCAGATGGTGGGAAACGTCTTCGTGCAGACGGCCGAGGAGTTCGCGGACTGGCAGAAGGCGCAGGTCGCCGAGAAGACGGGCACCGCCGACGCGCGCGACGTCGCGCCCACGGCGGAGGGTCGCTCCTGATCGGGGCGACGGCGCGCGGCGGTCGCACGCCGCGCCCGGAGTCGCGCCGCCGGCCGCGTCGCAACGACAGAGAACAGGCAGCAGGAGATCAGTGGTGAAAGACTCGCACGCTCACCCCGGGCACGGGGCCGGCCACGACCACGGCGGGCCGCAGTCGTTCTGGCGGAAGTACGTGTTCTCCGTCGATCACAAGGTGATCGGCATCCAGTACATGATCACGTCCTTCCTCTTCCTCCTGATCGGCTTCGGCATGATCTCGCTGATGCGCTACCAGCTCGCCTGGCCGTCGCCGCCCGACGACTTCGATCCCGAGAAGCTCGGCATGATCCGCGGCACGCTCGCGTGGCTCCTCGGCGATCGCATGGAGTACGGCTTCATGAAGCCGGACTTCTACAACCAGCTCGGCGCGATGCACGGGACGATCATGATCTTCCTCGGCGTCGTGCCGCTCGGCGTCGCGGCGTTCGGGAACTTCGTCGTGCCGCTCCAGATCGGCGCGCCCGACATGGCGTTCCCGCGCCTCAACATGATGTCGTACTGGATCTACCTCGTCGGCGGCATCGTGATGCTGTCGAGCTACTTCGCTCCGGACGGCTTCCCGCAGTCGGGCTGGACCTCGTACGCGCCGCTGTCGGTCGTCGCGCCGCCCGGGCAGACGATCTGGTGCATCGCGATGATCATCATCATCACGTCGTCGCTCTTCGGCGCGATCAACTTCATCGTGACGATGCTGAACATGCGCTGCCAGGGGATGTCGCTCGGGCGCATGCCGGTCTTCTGCTGGGCGCAGCTCGTGACCGCGGTGCTGCTGCTGGTCGCGTTCCCGGTGCTCGAGGGCGGGGCGCTGCTGCAGCTCCTCGATCGCGTCGCGGGGACGAGCTTCTACATCCCGAAGGACATGATGTACGGGTCGACCGTCTTCCCGGCCGCGGGCGGCGGAAGCCCGATCCTCTGGCAGCACCTCTTCTGGTTCCTCGCGCATCCCGAGGTGTACGTCCTGCTCCTGCCCGCGATGGGCGTCGTGTCGGAGATCATCGCGACGAATACCCGCAAGCCGCTCTTCGGCTACAAGGAGATCGTCGGCTCGATGATCCTGATCGGCGTCCTGAGCTTCGTCGTGTGGGCGCACCACATGTTCCTCTCGGGCATGCGGACGAGCCTCGCGAACCTCTTCGTCACGACCACTCTCACGATCTCGGTCCCCTCGGTCGCGATCCTCACCTGCCTGCTGCTGAGCCTCCGCGGCGGCGCGATCCGCTTCAACACGCCGATGCTCTTCGCGCTCTCGTTCCTGCCGATGTTCGGCATCGGCGGCTTGACGGGTCTGCCGCTCGGCTTCGCACCGACCGACCTGCACCTCCACGACACGTATTACGTGATCGGGCACTTCCACTACGTCGTCGCGCCGGGCAGCCTCGCCGCCCTCATGGGCGCGACCTACTACTGGTACCCGAAGATGTTCGGCCGGAGGATGAACGACACGCTCGGGAAGATCCACTTCTGGATGACGATCGTCCCGATGAACTTCATCTTCTTCCCGATGCTCTTCCAGGGCATGCACGGGATGCAGCGCCGCCTCGCGGATCCCACGCTGCAGTGGCACAACCTGCCGGTTCAGGGCTGGAGCGTGATCATGCTGTTCGCGGTCGTGACGCTCGCGATCGGACAGATCCCGTTCCTCTTCAACTTCTTCTGGAGCCTGCGCAACGGCGAGGTCGTCGAGGAGAACCCCTGGAACTCGACGACGCTCGAGTGGGCGTGCCCGTCGCCGCCGCCGCACGGCAACTTCCTGAAGGAGCCGGTCGTCTTCCGCGGCCCGTACGAGTACAGCGTGCCCGGCCACAAGACCGACTACCTGCCGCAGGACGAAGCGGCCTGAGCGCCGATCACGCGAGCGAAACAGGAGCGCGAAATTGAGCACCGCAGCAGCAACCGCAGCCGCAGCACACGGGTCGCAGTTCGACACCAACACCGGGATCTCGCACGCGAAGCTCGGAACGTGGGCGTTCCTCGCGTCCGAGATCATGCTCTTCGGCGGCCTGATCAGCGCCTACGTCATCCTGCGGAGCGGCAGCTCGCACATGGCGATCCCGCCGCGCGCGCTGATGGGCGTCCCGCTCGCGACCTTCAACACGTTCGCGCTCATCACGAGCTCGGTGACGATGGTGCTGGCGCTCGCCGCGATCAAGGAGAACGACATCCCGAAGTTCGCGCGCTACATCGGCGCGACGATCGGCGGCGGCTGCATCTTCCTGGTCGTCAAGGCCTACGAGTACCACCACAAGTGGGAAGAAGGCATCACGATCTCGAGCAACCTGTTCGGCTCGTTCTACTACACGCTGACGGGTCTCCACGTGCTCCACGTGACGGGCGGCATCCTGCTGATGCTGTTCATCCTGATCACCGGTCTGCGCGGGGCGTACTCGCCGGAGAACCACGAGCGCGTCGAGGCTGCCGGGCTCTACTGGCACTTCGTCGACCTCGTGTGGGTCATCCTTTTCCCGATCCTGTACCTCCTGTGATGCGAAGGACGGATTCGAAATGAGCGCGATGGCGAGAGAGCAGATCCACCCGGAAAGGCATCACGACACCGCCGCCGAGGTGCGGATCTACCTGACGATCTTCGGGGCGCTCGGCGCGCTCACGCTGCTGACGGTCGGCGTCGCGTACATGCAGCTCCCGCACGCCGCGGGCGTGGTGATCGCACTCCTGATCGCGGCCGTGAAGGTCTACCTGATCGCCGCGTTCTTCATGCACCTCCGGTCCGAGCACCGGCTGATCAACGTGTCGGTCGCGGTTTGCCTCGCCCTCGTGCTGGTGCTGATCGTGTTCGTGCTGCCGGACCTCGGCATCCACGAGCTGGAGGAGCGTTCGCGCCTCGAGGCGCAGCACTCGGCGGTCTACCACGAGGCGGGCGCCGAGGCGCCCGAGTCGGCGCCCGGCGCTGCGGCGCACGGCGAGGCGCACTGAGGCTCGCGATGAAGCGCACCGGCTCGCGCACCGTCTTCGCGGCGCACGCTCGCGCGCGAATCGGACGCGCGCTCGGCGCCGCGCTTCCGGTCGCTCTCGCGCTGCTCGCGCGTCCGGACGTCGCCGCGGCCTGCGCGGTCTGCTTCGGCGACGCCGACTCGGACTGGCCGGCCGCGTTCCTCGCCGGCACGATCGTGATGCTCGCGCTGCCGCCCGCGATCCTCGTCACGGCCGGCTTCGCGATCTATCGCGCGACGAAGCGCCAGGAAGCGCGCCAGGAAGCGCGGCGCGCGGGGCTCCCGGACGACGGCGATCGCGGCGAGCCGCACGCCCAGCCGTCGGCGCGCCGGCCGCTCGCGCGCGTCTGACCTGGCGCTCAGCCGGACGCGGCGCTCGGCTCCTCGACGAGCCGGCGTACGTCGCCGCGCAGGCGGAGCATCGCCTCGGCGTCGCGCATATCGTAGCTCCCGCGCACGCGACCGCGGCCGTCGATGAGCGCGAAGCGCGGGCTGTGGAGGATCGCCTCGTCGCCCTGCGAGGGGTCGCCCTCGGCGACCGGCAGGAGGAGACCCTCGCGGGCGAGCTTCCGGATGACCGCGTCGTCGCCGGTCAGGAAGAGCCAGCGCGACCGGTCCGCCCCGAATCGTGCAGCGTACTCCGTCAGCTTCTCCGGCGTGTCGCGCGCCGGGTCGACGGTGATCGAGACCAGGCGGAGGTCCGGCACGTCGGCGGTGTGCTTCGCGAGCCGCGACATCTCCTGCGTCATCGCGGGGCAGATCCCGGAGCAGCTCGTGAAGATGAGGTCCGCCACCCACGGCTTCCCGGCCAGGTCGGCGCGCGTCACGGGACGGCCCGACGCCTCGATCAGCCGGAACTCGGGGATCTCGGCGATGACCGGCAGCGGCTCATCGCGATCTCCCGGAAGCAGCTTCGCCGCCAGCACGCCGGCGGCTGCGAGGACGAGGAGGAGGCCGGCGATGCGGACGAGCGGTCGTCCGCGGCCGCTCACGACGCGAGGCTCACGTCGAGCGGACGGGCGACCAGCGCCCGCGCCGCCACGAACGAGAGGATCGCGAACGCGCACGTGATCGCGAACGAGAGCGCCAGCGTCGGCACGTCGGTGCCGACGACGACCGCCGGGTAGAGCGCGCGCCGGAGCGCCGCGAGGCCGTAGGTGAGCGGGTTCACCGCCATCAGCAGGCGGAGCCAGGCCGGGGCGCCGGTCGACGGGAAGAACGCACCCGAGAGGAACCACATCGGCATCAGGACGAGGTTCATGATCGCGTGGAAGCCCTGCGTCGACTCCATGCGCCAGGCGATCAGAAAGCCGAGCGTCGTGAGCCCGAACGCGATCGCGAACAGGACCGCGACGACCACGGCGACGTCGACGACGCCGAGGCCGATCCCGAGGAGCGGCGCCGCGAGCAGGAGGAGAAGCGCCTGCCCGAGCGCGAGAGTCGTGCCGCCGAGGATCTTCCCGAGCACGACCGATGCGCGCGACACCGGCGCGACGAGCACCGCCTGCAGGAAGCCCTCGCGCCGGTCCTCGATCACCGAGATCGTCGAGAAGATCGCCGTGAAGAGCACGACGAGGACGATCGTGCCGGGGAAGAAGTACTCGGCGTATCCCATGTCGGCCGGGGATCCCGGCGGACGGAACGAAGCGGAGAACCCGGAGCCGAGGAGGATCCAGAAGAGGATCGGCGTCGCGAGCGCGCCGACGATGCGGCTCCGCTGACGGTAGAAGCGCACCACCTCGCGCCACCAGAGGGTGGCGGTCGGCAGGAGCACGCGCTGTCTCAGCTCGTCCATCGCCCGGGGCGCTCCGTCACGCGGCGTCGGCGCCGTCCGCGCCCGCCGACCAGAGCCGGTGGCCCGTACGCTCGATGAAGACGTCCTCCAGCGTGGGCTTGCCGACGCTCACCGCCTGGATCTGCCCGGGGAACGCCTCGAAGAGGGCGGGCACGAACTCCGGGCCGCGCGCCCTCCGGATGCGGACCGTCGCTTCGACGACCTCCACGACTTGGTGGAAGCGTTCCCGCACGGCTTCCGCAAGTCGCTGCGGATCGCGGCTCTGCGCGACGATCACGTCGCCGCCGACGCTCTCGCGCAGCTCGTCCGGCGTCCCGAGCGCGACGATCCGGCCGCGATCGATGATGAGCAGGCGGTCGCAGCGCTCGGCGTCCTCCATGAGGTGGGTCGTGACGAGGACCGACAGGCCGTCGTGCGCGCGGGCGTCCGAGAGGTACTGCCAGAGGTCGAGGCGCGCGCCGGGATCGAGCCCGGTCGTCGGCTCGTCGAGAAGGACGAGATCGGGCTCGTGCATGAGGCCCTTCGCGAGGTCGACGCGGCGCTTCATGCCGCCCGACAGCGTCTCGACCCGCTCCGACTCGCGCGCCCGCATCGCGACGCGATCGAGCATGGCGTCGACCCGTCGGTCGAGCGCGGCGCCGCTCATGCCGTAGAGGTGGCCCTGGTGGCGCATGTTCTCGCGGACGGTGAGCTTGCCGTCCAGGCTGGGGGCCTGGAACACGACCCCGATCCTTCGGCGCACCGCGTGCGGCTCGCGGACGACGTCGTGGCCGGCGATCGCGGCACGCCCGCGATCGGGCGCCAGGAGCGTCGCGAGGATGCGGAAGAGCGTCGTCTTGCCGCCGCCGTTCGGGCCGAGGAGGCCGAAGATCTCGCCGCGCCCGACCGAGAAGGAGATGCCGTCGAGCGCGCGCCGCTCGCCGTAGGAGAACGCGAGGTCTTCGACGCGCAGGATCTCGGCGGCGGCCGTATCGCCGGGCGGCTGCACGGCGCTCAGGCGGCGACCTTGTCGACGGTCATGAGCGCGAGCAGCGCCGGCAGGTACAGGACCGAGTACCGCAGCAGGCGGCGCTCGGCGGGGATCGATCGGTCGCGGGCGGCGTGCATGCCGACGGCGAGGAATCCGGCGCCGAGAGCGAGCGCGCCCCAGAAGTAGACCGTGCCGCTCATGTGGAGCACTGACGGCAGGAGGCTCACCGGGATCAGTGCGAAGAGGTAAAGCATCGTCTGGCGCGCGGTGCTCGCTCCGTCCCCGTCGATCACGGGAAGGACGACGTGGCCGCCGCGCGCGTAGTCGTCGCGATAGGCGGCGGCGATCGCGAGGAAGTGCGGCATCTGCCAGAAGAAGAGGATCGCGAAGAGGACCCAGGCTTCGGCCGAGAGCGCGTCACGCGCCGCCGTCCATCCCATCACCGGGGGGAGAGCTCCGGGCACCGCGCCGATGATCGTGCACAGCGAGGTGAGGCGTTTGAGCGGCGTGTAGACCGCGACGTAGAGCGCGAGCGTCAGGACGCCGAGCACCGCGGTCAGCGGGTTCACGGCCGCGGCGAGCTGGGCCGCGCCGAGGAGCGAAAGCGCGGCGCCGAAGCCGAGCGCCGGAAGGAAGTCGAGCCGACCGGCCGGCAGCGGCCGCGACCGCGTGCGGTCCATGCGCGCGTCGCTGTCGCGCTCGAGCACCTGGTTGAGACAGCTCGCGCCCGACGCGATGAGCGCCGTTCCCGCCATCGCGTGCAGGAGCCGGACGACGTCGACCGAGGCGTCCGACCCGAGGTAGTACCCGGCCGCCGCCGACACGACGACCATCGTCGTGATGCGCGGCTTCGTGAGCTCGACGTAGTCGGCGACGCGCGCCGGCTGCGCGGCGATCGCGACGCTTCGCTCGAGCTGCTGCGTCCTCATGCGCGCCTCTCGGACGTCGGCCGGGCGACCGTCATCGCGCCTCCGGCCCGGGCGCGGTGGCGCCGTCGTCGACGTGGATCAGGTGGACGTCGGCGGCCGCACTCCCGCGTGCCGCGATCTCGGAGCGTCCCGCCCGCGGCTGCGTCCCCGGCCCGCGCGTGAGCCCGGTCGTCATGAGGGCGAGCGCGGCGAGCACGGCAGCCGGGACGAGCGTCCAGACGATCTCGACGCGCCGGCCCTCGTCGCCCGCCGACGCGGGCGAGCGGCGGGCGCGCAGGAGGTGCAGCAGCATCGCCGCCTGGACGGCGAAGAACGCGATGCCGGTGAGCCAGAAGATCGAGCTCTGCATGGCGCTTCGTCAGGCTCCCGCGACCGGCGATGCCGGCGCCGGAATGCGCGCGGAGCCCGGCGCGCGGTCGAGAAGCTCCGCGCTCCGGGCTCCGGAGGCTCTGCGGTCGATCGGCGAAGCGCCGCTCACGATGCCTTGAACTTGAAGTCGGAGGTGGCGGTGCCGTTCGCGTCGACCTTCACCTTGCCGGTCTGCGTGCCGTACTTCTCCTGCCACGCCTCGATCGTGTACTCGCCCGGCGGCAGGTTCTGGATCGTGTACGTGCCGTCGGGACCGGTCACCGCGAAGAACGGGTTGTCGACGACGCCGATGAAGCCGTTCATCCACGGGTGGACGTCGCACTTCATCGCGACCATGACCTCGGGCGTCGTGAAGGTGGTCTCCTTCTGCTTCACGAACTTCGGCATCGCGAAATTGAACGGCGGGTTCTTCTTCGGCATCCCGTGCACGTTGTGAAGGGTGCCGTCGTCGTTCATGATCTTGAGCGGCTGACCGACCTGCACGCCGACGACGTGCGGCTTGTAGTGGCACCCGTCCTGGTCGATCGTGACCGGGTCCTTGGGCGGGGGGAAGGGGCCCGCGGGAGCGCCCGCGGTGACGCGCACGAAGACGTTCTGGAGCCCGCCGCCGGGGCCGACGACGACCTCCTCGGACGTGGCGTTCGGGTTCTTCTGCGCGCAGATCGGATCGGCGTCCATCTTCAGCTTGACCGGCGCCGGCGCCGTGCCGTCGAGCGTCACCTTCCCGGTGATCTTGCCGTTCTGCGCCCGGGCCGGAGCCGGAAGGATCAAGGCGCCCGCGATCAGGACGGCGGCGGCCACTCCGGCACGCCGCGCGGCTTTCCCTTCCACCTTCATGGGTTCTCCTTCGCTGATGAGAGGTTGCATGACGGGTATCCGACGGACTCTAGCGAGAGGCGGGTGTGGTCTCCAGCGACCCTAGTCGTGTCTCGAGGCTCGGGTTCGCTGGCACGTCACGATGGGCAAGCTTCTCGCCGGGCGGGCGCGCGGCCGCGACGGTGCCGTTCACGCGACATCGCCCAAAACCAGCGCTCGGATACCAACCCCCGCCCGCCGCGGCAAGCGCCATGCCCGCCGGCTCCGCTGTCCACAGACAGAGGAACACGCGAGCGAGCCCGACCGCGCGCCGCAAAATGGCGCGGACCGCCGGCGCGCGGTATGAGTCGGGTCATGGCCTCCCAGACCCACGATGAGCGCGACCTGGTCTGGATCTTCGACACCACGCTGCGCGACGGCGAGCAGTCCCCCGGCGCGACGATGAACGTCGAGGAGAAGCTCGCGATCGCGCGCCAGCTCGAGGAGCTCGGCGTGGACGTGATCGAGGCGGGCTTCGCCGCCTCGAGCGAGGGCGACTTCGCGGCGGTGCAGGCGGTCGCCGAAGCGCTCGCCCGTCCCGTCGTGCTGAGCCTCGCCCGCACCAAGGAGGCCGACATCCTGCGCGCGGTGCGCGCGGTCGAGAAGGCGAAGCGGCCGGGCCTCCACGTCTTCATCGCGACCTCGGACATCCACCTGAAGCACAAGCTCATGATGAGCCGGCAGCAGGTCGTCGAGGCGGCGGGCTGGGCGGTCGACCTCGCGCGCAAGCACCTGGAACACGTCGAGTTCTCGGCCGAGGACGCCTCGCGGAGCGATCGCGACTACCTGAAACAGGTCTTCGGCGAGGCGATCCGCGCCGGCGCGACCGTCTGCAACGTCCCCGACACGACCGGCTACGCGATCCCCGAGCAGCTCCAGGAGCTCTTCGCCTGGCTGCGCGCGAACGTCGAGGGCGGCGAGCGCGTGCGCTGGAGCACGCACTGCCACAACGACCTCGGCCTCGCCGTCAGCAACTCGCTCGCCGCGGTGCGGGGCGGCGCGCGCCAGGTCGAGTGCACGATCAACGGGATCGGCGAGCGCGCCGGCAACACCTCGATGGAGGAGGTCGTCATGGCGCTCGATACGCGCCGCGACTACTTCGGCCTCCGCACCAACATCCGCACCGAGCACATCTACGGCGCGAGCCGCCTGCTGTCGCAGGTGACCGGCATCACGGTGCCGATCAACAAGCCGATCGTCGGCGAGAACGCGTTCGCGCACGAGGCCGGCATCCACCAGGACGGCGTCCTCAAGTACAAGCTCACCTACGAGATCATGCTGCCCGAGAAGATCGGGCGACCGTCGAACACGCTCGTCCTCGGCAAGCACTCCGGCCGCGCCGCGTTCGTCGACCGGCTGAAGACGCTCGGCCTGTTCCAGCCCGGCCTCGACGTGAACAAGGCGTTCGCGGCGTTCAAGGCCCTCGCCGACCGGAAGAAGAACGTCTACGACGAGGACCTGGTCGCGATCGTCGCCGAGGAGTCGACGCGCGTCCCGAAGCGCTACGAGCTGCTCGCGCTCGACGCTTCCAGCTCGACCGACCGCGCGCCGCACGCGCGCGTCCGCGTCCGCGTCGGCGAGACCGAAGCCGAAGCCGAGAGCGGCGGCGACGGCATCGTGGACGCCACCTACAACGCGCTCGCGGAGGTCGTGACCCGGCACGGCGGGCGTCCGCCGACGCTCGAGCGCTACGCCGTCAAGGCGATCACCGGCGGCACCGACGCGCAGGGCGAGGTTTCCTGCCTCCTGCGCGACGCCGACACGCTCGCGAGCGGGCAGGGCAGCCACACCGACATCCTGATGGCGAGCGCGCTCGCGTACCTCGTCGCGCTCAACAAGCTCGAGTACCTGCGGACGCACCGCGCGACGGAGCCGGTCGCGGCGGATCCCGGGCCGTGACCGCGCGCGCGCAGGCGGGCGCACCGTCCGGGGGCGATCGAAGGAGCGACCGTTGAGCGCGAGAATCGCAGTCTTCCCCGGCGACGGCATCGGCCCCGAGGTGACGGCCGAGGCGATCGAATGCCTCCGGGCGGTCGATCGCCGCTTCGACCTCGGCCTCGAGTTCGAGTCGGCGATCATCGGCGGTCACGCGATCGACGAGACTGGGACGACCGCGCTCCCCGATGCGGCGCTCCGGCTCGCCGAGAAGGCAGACGCCGCGCTCCTCGGCGCCGTCGGCGGCCCGAAGTGGGACGACCCGAAGGCGGCGGTCCGCCCGGAGCAGGCCCTCCTCGGGCTCCGGAAGCACCTCGAGCTCTTCGCGAACCTCCGCCCCGTGAAGACGATCGAGGCGCTCCTCGGCGCTTCGACGCTCAAGCCCGAGGTCTTGCGCGGCGTCGACGTGCTGGTCATCCGGGAGCTCACCGGCGGCATCTACTTCGGGAAGCCGAGCGAGCGCCGGAACGGCGCGCACGGCCGCGAGGCCGTCGACACCATGTACTACACGGAGCCCGAGGTACGGCGGGTCGTCGAGGCGGCGTTCTCGCTCGCGCGCCAGCGCCGGAGGAAGGTGACGTCGGTCGACAAGGCGAACGTGCTCAGCACGTCGCGCCTCTGGCGCGAGGTCGCGAACGAGGTCGCCGCCGAGAACCGCGACGTCGCGTACGAGGACCTCCTGGTCGACGCGATGGCGATGCATCTCATCCGCCGCCCGCGCGACTTCGACGTGGTCGTGACCGAGAACATGTTCGGCGACATCCTGACCGACGAGGCCGCGATGCTGCCGGGCTCGATGGGCCTGCTCCCGTCGGCGTCGCTCGGGACGCGGCGCGCGCGCAGGCGCGGAAAGGACGGCGTCGAGCGCGAGGTGGTCTTCGGCCTCTACGAGCCGATCCACGGCAGCGCCCCGGACATCGCCGGAAAGGGGCTCGCGAACCCGCTCGCGGCCATCCTCTCGTCGGCGATGATGCTCCGCTTCTCGCTCGGCGCTCCCGCCGCGGCCGACGCGCTCGAGCGCGCGGTCGACGCGGTGCTCGCGCGCGGCCTCCGGACGGCGGATCTGGTCGCGCCCGGCGAGAAGGCGGCGTCGACGCGCGAGATGGGGGAAGCGGTGCGGAAAGCGCTCCCGTGAGCGCGCCGCGGGTCGCGATCGTCGGGGCGCCGCTCGAGCTCGCGGCCGACCTCGTGACGCTTCTCCTCGACCGGGGGATCGCGCCCGACCACGTCCGCATCCTCGACCGGGAGGACACCGCCGGCGAGACCGTCGAGCTCGAGGACTTCCGCCGCCGCGTCGAGTGGGCCGCCGGGGAGAGCGTCGCCGGCGCGGACTTCGCGATCTTCTGCGGGCGCGCCGAGATCGCGCGCGAGCTCACGCCCGCGCTGCGCGCGCGCGGCGGCGTCGCGATCGATGCCACGAGCTGCGCCCGCTCCGAGCCCGGCGTTCCGATCGTCGTGCCGGAGGTGAACGGGCCCGCGCTCGGGGCCGTCGGGCCGGGGAGCGTCATCGCGAGCCCGTCGGCCGCGGCCGTCGGCCTCGCGCTCGCGCTCGCGCCGCTCCATCGCGCCGCCCGCGTCCGGCGCGTGACCGCGACCGTCTTCGAGCCCGCCGCACAGCGCGGTCCCGACGCGATCGACGAGCTGTCGCGTCAGTCGATCCAGCTCATGCAGGGCCGCGGCCTCGACCGCGACGAGTTCCACGAGCAGCTCGCGTTCAACGTGCGCGCGCAAAGGCCCGAGGAGGAGGGCGGCTGGTCGCCGGACGAGCTCGCCCTGGCGCGCGAGCTTCCGATCGTGCTCGATGCCGCCGACCTGACCGTCGCCGCGACCGTCGTGCGCGCCCCCGTCTTCTTCGGATCCGCGCAGTCCGTGTCGGTCGAGCTCGAGCGCGAGGTGCAGCTCGCCGACGCCGAGACCGCGCTCCGCGCCGCGCCAGGCGTGCTGCTCGCGGGCAGCGTCGAGGATCGGCTCGCGGTCGCGGTCGAGGCGGCGCGCCGGCGGAAGGAGCGCGCGGCCGCGGCCCACGAGGAGGAGGACGACGATCGCGACATCGCCGAGGAGATGCGCGAGGACGGCCTCGAGGAGATCGCCGAGGACGAGGACGACGAGGACGAGGGCGAGGGGCGCGAGCGCCGCCGCGACGACGACGAGCCCCAGCAGCCGGAAGACCGCGCCCCACATCCGCGCGGCGCGGACGGCGACCCCGAGCCGGACCTCGTGCCCGGCCCCGTCGACGTCTCCGGCTCCGCGTTCGTGCACGTCGCGCGCCTCCGTGTCGACGCGGTCCACCCGCGGAGCCTCCTCCTGTGGATCGCGTTCGACGAGCTCCGCCGCGGCGTCGCGATGAACGCCGTCGGGATCCTGGAGCTCGCGCTGCAGGCGCGCGGCTAGACGGTCGCTCACAGGCCATGCGCTTGCGCGCGATCGTCGCGTACGACGGGACGGCGTACCAGGGCTGGCAGTCGCAGCGCGGGCGCGCGCCGACGCTGCAGGAGGAGATCGAGCGCGCGCTCTCGGTCGCGCTCCGCGAGCCGATCCGGATCCGCGCCGCCGGACGCACCGACACGGGCGTGCACGCGCTCGGCCAGGTGATCGCATTCGACGTGAGCGGCGACCCGTACCCGGCGGACGCCGCCGCCGACGCGAGCGGGGCGTCGTCGCTCGACGCGCTGCTGCGCTCCGTCAACGCATTGCTTCCGCCGGACGTCGCCGTCCGGTCGCTCGCCGGCGCGCGCGCGGAGTTCGACCCGCGCCGCGACGCCGTGCGCCGCGCGTATCGCTACCGCATCTGGAACGCGCCGGTGCGGTCGCCGTTCGAGGGCCGCATCGCGTGGCACGTGCGCGAGCCGCTCGACGTCCGCGCGATGCAGTCGGCCGCCGCCGCGGTCGTCGGCGAGCACGACTTCGCGAGCTTCCAGGGAGCCGATCACGTCGCGCGCGCGAGCATCCGCCACGTGTTCGCGAGCGGGGTCGAGCGCGCCGGCGACGTCGTCACGTATCGCGTCGAGGCGAACGCGTTCGCGCGCCACATGGTTCGGAACCTGGTCGGCGAGCTCGTCGAGATCGGCCGCGGACGGCGCGGACCCGAGAGCATCGCGGCGCTCCTCGCGGCGCGCGACCGCCGGCTCGCGGCCGCGCCCGCGCCGCCGCACGGGCTCGTCCTCGAGTGGGTGCGCTATCCGGAGGGCGGATGAAGGTCGACGTCCGCTGCCGGAAGTGCGGCCAGTCGAAGCGCATGGAGATCGGCTCGCCCGCCGCCGGCCAGCCGCTCGCCGACTACCTCCGTCTCCTGCACGACCGGCTCCTCCATCGCCCGAGCTTCGAGTGCTTCGGCGGCCACCTCGAGCTCCGCCCGCCGCTGCCCGACTACTGGGAGGTCGACTGGTCGACCGTCGGCGACGATTGAGCGCGGCGTGCGTCGCGGCCGCCATCGGCTAAGCTGCGTCCGCGATGGCTCGTCCGTCGCATGTCTCACCACCCGCGGACGTCGCGCGCCAGAGACGCGCCGGTGCGGACCCCGGTCCGCGCGCGCGGGCCGCGGCGTTCGAACGCTACGCGTGGGGCGTCCTCGCGTTCAGTCTGCTGGTGATCCTGTGGGGTGCGTACGTCCGCGCGAGCGGATCCGGCGCGGGCTGCGGGAGCCACTGGCCGCTCTGCAACGGCGTCGTCGTGCCGCGCGCGCCGGCGCTCGCGACCGTCATCGAGCTCACGCACCGCGTGACGAGCGGCGTCGCGCTCGTGCTGGTCGCCGGGCTCCTCGTCGGCGCGTGGCGGACCTTCCCGCGCGGCCACCTCGTCCGGCGCGCGGCGGCGGTCTCCGCGCTCTTCCTCGTGAGCGAGGCGCTGATCGGGGCCGGCCTCGTCCTCCTCGAGTACGTCGCGCACGACAGGCGGATCGCGCGCGGCTTCTGGGTCGCGGGGCACCTCGCGAACACGTTCTTCCTGGTCGCGTCGCTGGCGCTGACCGCCTGGTGGTCGAATGACGCGCGCGCACGGCCGGTGCGTGTGCGGGGAGGGACCGGCGCGCTTCTGTCGGCCGCGCTCCTCGGAATGCTCGTTCTCGGCGTGAGCGGCGCCGTGACCGCGCTCGGCGACACGCTCTTCCCGGTCGCGAGCCTGGCGCAGGGCGAGGCCCAGACGTTCTCGGAGAGCGCGCACCTCTTCGTGCGGTTACGGATCTGGCATCCCGCGCTGGCGCTGGTCGTCGGCATCGTCGCGACCACCGCCGCAGCGACCGCCGCGCGCCGGCGCGGCGACCCGCTCACGCGCCGCCTCGCCCTCGCTCTCGTCGCGCTCTACGGCGCGCAGCTCGCGGTCGGCGTCGCGAACGTCTGGCTTCTCGCGCCGATCCCGGTCCAGATCGCGCACCTGCTCCTCTCGGACGCGTGCTGGATCGCGTTGGTCCTGCTCGCCGCGGAGTCGCTCGGCGAAGCGAGCGCTCGGTCTTCCGCGATCGTCAACTTCCCCAGCGCTCGTCGGTGAGGCCCCAGAACCTCGCCGCGTTCGTGCACACGATCTTCCGGCGCTCCTCCTCCGGCAGCTCGGCGAAGAGCGAGTCGATCACGCGCCGCGAGTACGGCCAGTCGTTGCCGTGGTGCGGGAAGTCGGTCGACCAGGCCATGTTGTCGACGCCGACCTGGTGCCGCACGCTGACGCCGCTCCGGTCGACGATGAAGGTCGCGAGCCAGTGGTCGCGGAAGTAGTCGCTCGGGACGCGCTTCAGGGTGCTTCCCGCCCAGATGCGGTTCCGCCACCAGCGGTCGTCGGTCATCTCGAGGAAGTGCGGGATCCAGCCGACCCCGGTCTCGACGGCCGCCATGCGGAGCTTCGGGAAGCGGTCGAACACGCCCTGGAAGATCATCTCGGTGATGAGCGGCATCGTGAGCGAGAACGCGGTCGCGCCGATGGCGACCGCCGCCGACTTCGACGCGGCGGTCTTCGTCTGCTGCGCCGCGAGCAGGAGGTGGATCGAAACCGGCATGTCGTTGGCGGCGGCCGCGGCCCAGAAGGGATCGTCCTCGGGTCGCAGGTTGTCGCCGCCCGACGGCCACGCCGAGATCGCGACGCCGCGGAACCCTTCCTTCTTCGCGCGCTCGAGCTCCTTGACGGCGGTCTCGATGCCGACGTTCGGGGTCTGGAAGATGCCGATCAGGCGATCGGGGTCGGCGGCGCAGAAGCCTTCCTTCAGCCAGCGGTTGTAGGCGCGGATGCCGGCGAGATGCGCGTCGACGTCCTTGTTCTTCATGAACGTGAGCATCGCGCGCTGCGGCGGGTAGAGCATCTCGGCGTCGACGCCGTCGACGTCCATGATCTTCAGGCGCTCGGCGCCGTCGTGGCAGGACGGGTGGATGTTCACGCCGTAGCGCTTGCCCGTCCACTTGAGCTCCTCGGGGTGCGTGCCGACGCACGTCACGAGACCGAGGGGCTCGGGCGTGTTCGCGCCCATGTAGATCCAGGCGTGGCCGCCGTCGCCGTCGTCGACGAGCTTGGGCGCGGTGTCGAGGTACTTGCGCTCGAGCCATTTCTCCCAGAGGTCGGGCGGCTCCACGGTGTGCGAGTCGGCGGAAATGATGTGATACGAGCGTCGCGTCGCGGCCATTTCAGTCGCCTCCTTCGAAACGACAACTGAATACGCCGCTCGCCGCCCGCTCGCCAGTCGGGCGGGAGCTCCCGCCGCTGGCATTTCCGTCAGGCGCGCGAGCGCTGGCGCGACCGGCGCGGGCGTCGCCCTGCGACGGCCCGGAGCGGTGCCGATCGCCGCGCGGCAGCGGGCTCGGATTCGGGCACGAGCTCGAGCCGGGCGAGCCAGGCGGCGGCCTCGCCGTCGCTCGGCGCCCGCCAGTCGCCGCGCGGCGAGAGCGATCCACCGGATCCGACCTTGGTCGCGTCGGGCATGCAGCTGCGCTTGAACTGGCTCTGCCCGAAGAAGCGCTCGAGGAACGTCCGGAGGTGACGCTTGATCTCGCCGATCGGGTACTTCTCCCGCCACGCGAGCCAGGCGAGGAACGCGATGCGCGCGGGATCGAAGCCGAAGCGGAGCGTGTAGTAGAGGTTGAAGTCCTGCAGCTCGTAGGGGCCGACGAACGCTTCGGTGCCCTGATGCGGCTGCTCGCGGGCGTCGCCGGGCACGAGCTCGGGGCTGATCTCGGTCGCCAGGACGCGCTCGAGGACGTCGCTCGCGTCCGGCCCGAGCCGCCCGGTCTGCGCGACCCAGCGGATCACGTGCTGGATGAGCGTCTTCGGGACGCTCGCGTTCACCGCGTAGTGCGACATGTGATCGCCCACGCCGTAGGTGCACCAGCCGAGCGCGAGCTCGCTCAGGTCGCCGGTCCCGACGACCAGGCCGCGGTGGAAGTTCGCGAGTCGGAAGAGGTGGCTCGTGCGCTCCCCCGCCTGGACGTTCTCGAACGTGACGTCGTAGACCGGCTTCCCGTCCGCGAAGGGATGCCCGATGTCGCGCAGCATCTGGAGGCAGCTCGGCCGGATGTCGAGCTCGTGCGCGGAGCAGCCGACCGCCGCCATGAGCTCGCGCGCCTGCGCGAGCGTGCGCTCGCCGGTCGCGAATCCCGGCATCGTGTAGGCGAGGATGTTCCGGCGCGGGAGCCCGAGTCGGTCCACGACCTGCGCGCAGACGAGGAGCGCGTGCGTCGAGTCGAGCCCGCCGGAGACGCCGATCACGAGCTTCTCGAGGCCGGTGAAGCGGAGGCGCTGCTCGAGGCCCTGCACCTGGATGTGGAAGACCTCGGCCGAGCGCTCGTCGCGCGCGGCCGGGTCGGACGGGACGTACGGGAAGCGATCCCAGCGCCGCTCGGGAAGGCGGCCTTCGGCGCGCGGCAGCTCGATCTCGATCGGCGCCGCGCGGAACCCGCGCAGCCCCGTGCGGTGGCGCTGCGCGGCCTGCGCGAAGGTCGTCTGGCGCATGCGCTCCTGCGCGAGCCGCTCGAGGTCGATCTCGCTCGACACCAAGCGCGGGCGATCCACGAAGCGCTCCGACTCCGCGAGGACCTGCCCGTTCTCCGCGATCAGCGCGTGGCCGTCCCAAGCGAGGTCGGTCGTCGACTCGCCGGGACCCGCGGCCGAGTAGAGGTAGGCCGCGATGCAGCGCGCCGACTGGTTCGCGACCAGCTGCCGGCGGTAGTCGGCCTTGCCGACCGTGATGTTCGAGGCCGAGAGGTTCAGCAGGACCGTCGCGCCCGCGAGCGCCGCGAACGACGACGGCGGGATCGGGACCCAGACGTCCTCGCACACCTCGACGTGGACGGTGAGGAGCGGCTGCGCCGCGAACGGGAACAGGAGGTCGGTGCCGAACGGGACGGCGCGCTGGCCGGCGACGTCGACCGACTGCGCGATCGCGGCGTCGCCCGGGCTGAAGTGCCGGAGTTCGTAGAACTCGCGGTAGTTCGGGATGTACGTCTTCGGCACGATCCCGACGATCCGCCCACCCGCGACGACTGCGCCGCAGTTGAAGAGGAGCTGGCCGATTTCCATCGGCACGCCGACGACGGCGACGGTCGCGAGCCCGCCGGTCGCGTCGACGACCGCGCGCAGCGCCTGTTCCGACTGCGCGAGCAGCGCGCGCTGCTGGAACAGGTCCTGGCACGAGTACGCGGAGAGCCCGAGCTCGGGGAAGAGCACGATCGCCGTGCGGCGCTCGGCGGCCTCGCGCAGGAGCTCGATCGTGGCGCGCGCGTTGAACTCCGGATCCGCGACCCGAACCTCTGGCGTCGCGACCGCGACCCGCACGAGGTCGTGGCCGTGGAAGTCGAAGAAGTCGCGTCCCGGCATCATGGCCTTCATCGGCGGTCGCCGCGGCGCTCGCGAGCCGAGCTCACGCGACCTCGAGCGCCTGGCGGAGGTCTTCCATCAAGTCGTCCGCGTCCTCGAGGCCGACGCTCAGGCGGATCAGGTTGTCCTTGATGCCGATCTCGAGCCGCTCCTCGGTCGTGAGCTCGAAGAAGCTCATGAGCGAGGGCTGCTCGATGAGCGACTCGACCCCGCCCATCGACGGCGCGATCTGCGGGATGCGGACCGCGTCCACGATCCGCGACGCGACCCGCAGGTCGCCCTTCACCTCGAAGCTCACGACGCCGCCGAAGCCGCGCATCTGGCGGCGCGCGATCTCGTGGCCGGGATGGGTCGGCAGCCCGGCGTAGTGCACGCGCTCGACGCGCGGGTGCGCCGCCAGCATCTCGGCGATCCGCTGCGCGGTCTCGTTGTGCCGGGCCACTCGCAGCTCGAGGGTCTTCAGACCGCGGATGAGCAGGTACGCCGCATGCGGGTCGAGGATCGCGCCCAGGACGCCCTGGTACTGGCGGATCCCGTCGATCACGTCGGCGCGCCCGAGGATCACGCCGCCCAGCACGTCGTTGTGGCCGGCGAGGAACTTCGTCGCCGAGTGGAGGACGAGGTCGATGCCGTGGGCGATCGGCCGCTGGTTGATCGGGGTCGCGAGCGTCGAGTCGATGATCGTGAGCAGGCGATGTCGCCGCCCGATGTCGGCGATCCGGTCGAGGTCGACGATCTTGTTGTACGGGTTCGTCGGCGACTCGCTGATCAGGACGCGCGTCTTCGGCGTCACCGCCGCCTCGAGCGCCTCATCGTTGCCGGTCTCGACGATCGACACGTCGACCCCGAACTTCGCGAGCACCGTGCGGCAGAACTGGCGCGTCCGGCGGTAGCAGTCGTCGGTCAGGATGACGTGCTGTCCCTGCTGCACGACCGCGAGGAGCGTCGTCGTGATCGCCGCCATGCCGCTCGCGAATGCGAGCCCGGCCTCCGCGCCCTCGATCGCCGCGCACTTCGCCTCGGCGATGCGCTGCGTGGGGTTGCCGTAGCGCCCGTACTCCTCGCGATCGGCGTTGCCCGACATGTAGTCGACGAGCTCGGCCGTGTCGCGGAAGACGTAGGTCGCCGTCTGGAAGATCGGGGTCGTGATCGCGTTGCCCGGGCGCGGCCGCTTCTCGCCGCCGTGGATGGCCTCGGTGGAGGCGCCCGGGCGGCGATCGCCGCGATGTCGTCGGTCGTCCGGCGTCCGGCTCACGACGCGGCCTCCGCGAGGCGCGACGCTTCGGCCTGCTGCACGTCGATGCAGCGGCGGAGCGCGTCGCATACCCGGCCGAGGTCGTTCGGCAGCTCGATCGGCTCGTTGGCGTAGCGCGCGGCGAGCCCGGGAAGCTTCCTCTGGTGGTACGCCGCCTTCTGGTCGGCGAACTTGAGGCCGTGCGCGGTCGAGATCACGACCACGCGCTCGTCGCTCTTGATGTCGCCGCGCTCGCGCAGCTTGATCAGCGCCGCGAGCGCGACGCCGGTGTGCGGACAGTTGAACATGCCGGTGCGATCGGCCCACGCCGCGGCGTCGGCGAGCTCTTCCTCGCTCGCCTGCTCGACGATCCCGTCGAACTCCTGCAGCGCGCGGACCGCTTTCTTGTAGCTCACCGGGTTGCCGATCTGGATCGCGCTCGCGAGCGTCGCCTTCGCCTGGACGGGCGCGAACTCCCGGAAGCCCTTCTTGTAGGCGAGGTAGAGCGGGTTCGCGTGCTGCGCCTGCGCGACGACGATGCGCGGGCGCTTCGAGATCATCCCGAGGCTCTCCATCAGGAGGAAGCCCTTCGCGAGCGCGCTCACGTTGCCGAGGTTGCCGCCCGGGATGACGATCGTGTCCGGGACCTCCCAGTCGAACTGCTGGACGATCTCCATGCCGACCGTCTTCTGGCCCTCGATGCGGAGCGAGTTCATCGAGTTCGCGAGGTAGACGTTCTCGCGCTCGGTGAGCTCCTGCACGGTGCGCATGCAGCCGTCGAAGTCGGTGTCGAGCGAGAGCACGATCGCGCCGTTCGAGATCGGCTGCACGAGCTGCGCGAGCGAGACCTTGTTGCGCGGCAGGAGCACGACGGCCGGAATTCCCGCGGCGGCGGCGTAGGCGGCGAGCGCGGCCGACGTGTCGCCGGTCGACGCGCACGCGACGGCCGGGATGTCCTGGCCCTGTGCCCGCATCTCCTTCACGACGCTCACGAGCACGGTCATGCCGAGGTCCTTGAACGACCCGGTGTGGGAGTTGCCGCACTGCTTGACCCAGAGATCCGGGAGCCCGATCTCGCGTCCGAAGCGCTCCGCCCAGAAGAGGTTCGAGCCGCCCTCGTACATGCTGACGATGTTCTCGGCGGAGATCTGCGGCAGCACCATCTCCTTCCGGCACCAGACGCCCGAGCCGTACGGCCACTCGGTGGACCGCAGCCGGCCGTCGAACTTCGCCTTCCAGGCGTCGGGCGCCGTCCGCTTGAGCCGCGCCTCGTCGTGCACGACCTCCAGCAGCTCGCCGCACTTCCGGCAGCGGTAGACGACCTCGAAGACGTCGTAGCGCTCCGCGCATGCCGGATCGATGCACTGGAACCAGCAGGTGTGCTTCATGGCGCCCGTTTTAGCACGCCGCGCGAGCCCACGAACGGTGCGGCCTCGCCCGTGGAAACCAGTTGCCAGCGCGTCTTCGCTTTGTGCTGCCTGTGGGCCGCCGGAGCCGTTTGGGCTGGCGCTCGATGGAGGTGGGCCGCCGGAGCCGTGTTTGCGGGCGTCTCGCTCCGGGTCTCACTCGCGGGGAGGAAGTGCGGCCCGAATTGTTTCATGAATCAATGTGGGGCCGGATGATTGTCCCGCTGCTTCGACAGTCGCTCGCTTGCCCGCAGACACGGCTCCGGCTGCGTCGCAGCGGTGGCCCGCCCAAACGGCTCCGGCTGCCTCGGCGCCGTCCGCGGCGCGGACGCCGGCGCCGGGTTCGACGGGACTGCAAGCCGGCTAGATCGGCGCGGCGTGCCTTGCGCTCCTACCTGCCGGCGGACGGTGTGACTGGGTGTGGGTAGTCACGCCCAGCCCACCACCCCAACCACACGACCGCGCGCGGACTCCGGAGAAGGTGAGCCGGGCGCGTTGGTGCGGGCAAGCGAGCGACTGTCGAGCGAGCGGGACAATCACCCGCCCCCACCTTTAAAAATGCAATAATTCGGGGCGCACTTCCGCCCCCGCGAACGAGACCCGGAGCGAGACGCCCGCACAAACGCGCCCGGCGGCCACAGGCACCAGGCAACCAACCGCGCGCGAGCGCTGAGTTCACTTCCCCGTCTTCATCATGGTCTCGGTCATGAAGTAGTCCTCGGGGAAGACGATGTGGCTATAGAAGCCGGCCTTCGGGCTCGACTTGATGCCGGCGACCGTGGCGCGGTTCAGCTTGATGTTCTCGGCGCACTGGTACGCGGAGTTCGAGCCCTGGAGGTAGTCGACCTTTCCGTTCGGCCGCGTGAAGGCGATCGGGTTCCACGCCATCACCTGGAGGGTGTTCAGCAGCTCGCCCTTCCAGTCGAACTTGCGGTTCCAGGCGCCCTGAAACGTGATCTTGTCGATCCAGAGCTCGAGCTTGCCGTAGAGGTAGTACTTGTCCTTCGGCACGCCCTCGACGACCCAGAAGCGACGCTTCGCGAGCACGGCGGCGCCGTGCGGCGCCCAGGCGACGCCCTTCCAGTCCGGGTCCATGTAGCCGATGAACGGAAGGTCGGGCCAATCCGCGTCCCAGCCCTTGCCGTCGATCCACTTCGACTTGGACTTGCCCTCGAGGTTGAGCGACTCGGCGATGCGCATGCCGTCGGTCTCTTCCTTGAGGGTCCACTCGAAGTCCTCCGGCTTGCCGTCGAAGAACGGGCCGTCGTCCTGGCTCATGTCGGAGCCGAGGAAGCCGTCGGAGCGGTTCGAAGGGCTGACGGCGCGAACGCGGCGCAGCGCGGGGACGTACGCCCAGCTGGAGTCGCGCTTGCCGGGATCGCGATAGCGCCACGAGAGCGCGGCGGTGCCGTTCAGGTCCGCCGGCGTGTCGGTCACCGCGAGGAACTGCGAGAGGAAGTTCTGCGGGTTCGGGCGGCGCTCCGACTCGGTGACGCCGTCGTAGTAAGCGAAGCTCACGCGCTGATCCGTCCGGCGCTCCATGCCGGTCGGCGACACCCAGTTCACCTGCGACTCGTTGTACGAGTTCCCATAGTAGTAGAACCGGTAGAACTGGTTCCACACGATCTTGACGCCCGCCTGCGGGTCCTTGGGATCGATCCGCGGGAAGGGATAGCCGAGGATGAAGGGCGGCTGCTGGCCGGTCTCGACGCTCAGGATCTCGCCGGTCGGCCCGATCTTGAACTTTCCTTCGTTGCTCTCCGTGGCCGACTTGAAGTCGGGCGGCCAGTTGTACTTGTCGGCCGGCCACTCGGCGACGGGGTTCTGGTACTCGCCCTCCCGGTAGTGCTTCAGGATCTCCGGCGGCAGGAGACCGTCGACCTGCTTCCACGTGCTCTGGTCGATCTTCTCGCCGGCTTTCGGCTCGTCGGCCCGGCTCGCGATCGGGAACGCGAGCGCGAAGACGAAGGCGACGGCGGCTGCTCTCTGGATTCCACGTTGCATGGAGCGTCCTTCCTTTCTCGACCGGAGGGCGAGGGTCGGGCAGCCCGGCGGGCGGATGAATCGATCACTGCCACGAGGGCCCTTTTCACGACAAGAGCGGACGCCCCGGAGCCGTCCCGCACCGCGCCGGGTGCGCCGCTGGTCCTCCGCGACTGCTTAGACGAGCGAGCCGGCGAATCGTCCAGCCCGCCGGGCTCGCAAGTTCCCGGTCGACCGGGCGACGCGGGTGGCACCGCAGGGCGACGTTCGATACGACGGAGGCTCTCGCCGCGCCGCAGCCGTCGGCGCGAGGTACGGGCCCGCGGCCGGGCTCCAGCAGGGGTGAGATCGATGACCGACGAAGAGCTCGAAGCGAAGATCAAGGCGCTCACGTTCTGGAGCGGCAAGAACTCGATGACGATCGAGGACATGGCCACGATCCAGCCGGGCCTCGCGCGCATCATGCCCGAGATCGGCGCCCGGACGTGGAAGCTCTTCTATGCCGCCAAGGCCGGCAACTGGCCGATGGCGAACTTCCAGTACAAGGAGATCAAGGGCCTCATGGAGCTCGGCGCCTTCATGCGCCCGAAGCACGAGGAGGCGCTCAACCAGTACATGGCCGAGAACTGGAAGGCGCTCGAGGGGCCGATCTCGTCCCAGGACTTCGCCGCGTTCGAGAAGGCCTTCCAGGAAGCCATCGACATGGCCAACGCGTACCACGAGCTGAAGGACAAGCCGTACATTCGCTGGAAGCTTCCCGAGACGCCGCCCCCGGACATGGACCTCGCGCCGCGCGGCGCGGCGAAGAAGTAGGCCGTCCGAGCGAAGCCGCGCGCGCGGCTTCTACGAGCGGGGTGCCGACAGCGCGGCGACGACGTCGGCCGCGCTCGTGACGGTCGCGAACAGCGGCAGCGTGTTCGCGATCGACCAGTCGTGCCACTCCTGCGGCACGCCGGCGCAGCAGTCCTCGACGACGAACATCTCGTAGCCGCGGTTGAGCGACGCCCGCACGATCCCTTCGACCGCGAGCGTCGTCGACACGCCGAGGATCACCAGCTGCTCGCGCCGGAGGTGGCGGAGCATCGCGTAGAGTCCGCTCCCGTACGAGCCGTCCATCGAGCAGGTGCGCCGCAGCACGAAGTCCTCGGGCCGCGGTCGGACCGCCTCGTGGGTCTCGGCGCCCCACGTGCCTTCGACGAGCACCGGTCCGCGCTTGCCCGCGATCTCGTAGATGCGCGCCTTCGGCCGAGGGAATCCCGGCTTGTTCTCGACGTTCACGTAGAACACGGGAACGCCCGCGCCGCGCGCGGCGTCGAGCAAGCTCGCCGTGCGAGCGAGGACGCCGCGGCGATGCACGGCCTCGGCGAGCGCGCCTCCGAGGCCGCGCTTCCCGACGTTCGACTCGTGCACCATGTCGTTCTGAAGCTCGACGGCGAGGATCGCCGCCACCTTCGGCTCGAGCGCGAGACCCATCGATGGGATGGTGACGCAGCGCGGCGGCGGCCGCAACGTTGCGGGGTGCGTTGACATTCTCTGCCGCGTGCCAGTACTGTTCGCCCGCACTCAACGACACAACGTCGCAGCCAGGAGGGGGGCCTATGCACGTTCGTTGGGAGAACTGCGCGGGGTGGTGGCGTCACGCCGTTCGCGGCGTTGCGGGCGCGCTCGTGGCGACGCTGGTCGCGAGCGGGAGCGCGTGGGCGCTCTATCTCGACGAGGACCGCAACATCAGCCTTCGGTTGCGCGCCTACGCGCAAGCGTCGATGGCGACGCAGGGCTCGGAGGTCCAGTCGGATCCGGGGAAGGGCGTCGGGCAGTTCGTGTCCCAGCGCAACTTCTTCAACCCCGAGTTCGAGATCAAGTTCAACCCGTACGTCGAGTCGTGGACGGGAACGAGCTGGCTCGACGAGTTCAGCGGCCGCCTCGCGCTCTGGGGATTCTACGACGGGTACCTCGACTACGGGCCGCAGCAGTACGCGAACCGCGCGCACCAGGCGAAGTTCCACTTCGACCAGAACGGCGCGCCTTTCCCGCACGGCGCGTTCCAGACGGAGGGCTACTCGATCGAGCAGCTCTCGGAAGGCCGGGGGAGCCGGCGCGACACGCGCGACGTCTACGCGCACCGGATCCGCGTGAACGAGGCCTACGTCAACATCGCGAAGGGACCGCTCTTCCTGCGCATCGGACGGCAGGCGATCTCGTGGGGTGAAGCCGACACGATCGGTCTCCTCGACGCGAACAACCCCTTCGACACCACGATCATCCCCGGCGTCTTCCTCGACCTCGACGAGGCGCGCATCCCCCTCTGGACGGCGCGCGCGACCTACCAGCTCTTCAACAACGCCGGGCCGTTCTCGAGCGGCTTCCTCGACACCTACATCGTACCGGGCATGATCGATCAGACGATCAGCCCGCTCCAGCAGCAGAGCGTGAGCCCGTACTCGCTGCCGCCTCCCGCGCCGAACGCCAACACCGAGGTCTTCGACCATCTGCCGGCGTGGAAGTTCGGGAACTCCCGCTGGGGCGTCCGCTTCCAGACGGTGATCGCGCGCAACTACACGACCAGCGTCTGGTTCTACAAGACGTTCCCCACGGACCCGATCTCGGTCTTCCGGGGTCTGTCGCCGACCACCCAGCGCGTCAACGTCTCGACGGAGCACCGCTTGACCAACGTCGCGGGCGTGGCGACCACGTTCTTCTTCGAGCCGCTCAACTCGATCGTCCGGAGCGAGGTCGAGGTCTTCAACAACCAGCCGGCATTCCGCGTCGCGACGAACTTCCGCGCGCTCAGCACCGGCGGACAGCAGGCGTCGACGTTCGACAAGGTCAACATCATCAAGGGCGAGCTCGGCGTCGACCGGAACGTCTTCATCCGCTGGCTCAACCCCTCGAACAGCTTCATCTGGGTGACGGCGTTCGTGTTCTCCTACAATCCCGACGAGACGAAGTTCAAAGACTACCGCGCGAGCGGCCTCCTGAAGCCGTCGGCGATCAGGCGCGAGAAGGAGGGCGGCGCACAAGCAGGCTTGGGCGGGACGGTGATCGATCCCGGCTCGTGTGACGGCGGGTCCGGCAAGTGCGACTACGTGAACGTGTCGGACTTCGACTGGTTCATCCAGACGCATCTTCAAAGCGACTTCATGCACGGCAAGCTGACGCCCGCCATCACGACGATCATGAGCGGAACGGGCGCTCTCACCTTCCTTCCCGAGCTCTCGTATCGCGTGACCGACTACTTCCTGCTGAACACGAAGTACGTGAACATCCACACGTTCGGCAGCATCAACAACGGCTTCGGCGCCGGCCTGGGCGGTGTGCGCGACCGCGACCAGATCTGGCTGCGCGCCACGTACCAGCTCAACTGAAGCGTCCGCCGCGCGCGCTGCGCGGCATCCCCCCTCGAGCGGGCGTCACGGGTGACCGTGGCGCCCGCTTCGTTTGGCGGCCGTTTGCCGCCCCGCGAGAGCGCTCGCTAGACTCGCGGCGTGGAGGCCCACGAGGGGCCGTTGCGTCGCGCTCGCCGTCGGCTCGGGCGTCGCGTCGCGCTCTGGGCGATCGTGCTCGGGGCGGCGGCGATGTTCTACGTCGACCGCCAGGTCGTGACCGGGTTCGGCGAGGGCCGCTGCCGGCAGCGCGTCCGCGTCTACGCGGCGCCGCGCGCGATCGCGGTCGGGACGCAGGTCGACCGCGCCGATCTCGAGGACGAGCTCGCCGATCTGGGCTACCGGCGGAGCCCTCGGGCGCCGGACGAGCCCGGCACGTATCGGCGATCGCGCGATCGGCTCGCGATCTACCTGAAGGCCGCACCCCGCGCCGACGCCTTCGCCGATCGCCCCGCGCAGCTCGTCAACCTCGAGCTCGACGGCGGCCGCGTCCGCGACATCGTCTTCCCCGCGAGCGGCGACCGGACCGACGTGCTCGAGCTCGACCCGCCGCTCCTCGACGGCGTCCTCGACGAGCACTGGACCGCGCGCGCGCCCGTCAAGCTGGGCGACCTGCCGTCGCACGTCGTCGACGCGGTCCTCGCGGCCGAGGACCAGCGCTTCCTCTCGCACCCGGGCCTCGACCTGGGATCGCTCGTGCGCGCGCTGCGCGTGAACTGGGAGGCGCACGAGGTGCGGCAGGGCGGCAGCACGATCACGCAGCAGGTCGTGAAGAATCACTTCCTCACCCAGGACCGGACGTTCGTCCGGAAGCTGCGCGAGATCCCGATGGCGCTCGCGCTCGAATGGCGCTTCCCGAAGCGCGACATCCTCGAGTGCTATCTCGCGACCGTCTACCTCGGCCACGATCGGCTGCTCGGGGTGTACGGCTTCGCCGAGGCGGCGCGCGTCTACTTCGGGAAGCCCGCGTCGGCGCTCACGGTCGGCGAGGCGGCCACGCTCGCCGGCATGATCCGAGCGCCGAACGCCCTCTCGCCGCTTCGCCACCCCGATCGCGCCGAGCGCCGCCGGAACCAGGTCGTCGGCCAGCTCGCGGACCTGGGCTGGATCACGAGCGCGCAGGCGGCGGCCGCGCGCGCCGAGAGGATGCCGCACCCGCCGCGTCGCGCCGCGCCCGCGGAGGCGTACTTCGTGCGAGCGGTGCGCCGCGAGCTCGAGCGTCACTCGCTCGCGCCCGAAGACCTCCGGAGCGGGAGCGCGATCTTCACGACGCTCGACGCGCGCCTCCAGCGCGCCGCGGACGCCGAGGTGCGGGAAGCGGTGCGCCGCCTCGACGCCGGCAAGTCGCGGCGGCGCGGCGCGCAGATCGCGGTCGTCGCGATCGACCCGGCGAACGGCGCGGTGCGCGCGCTCGTCGGCGGTCGCGACTACCTGAAGAGCCAGCTCGACCGCGCGACCCAGGTGCGGAGGCCGGTCGGGTCGCTCTTCAAGCCCTTCGTCTACCTGGCGGCGATCTCCGATCCCGACCTCGGCCTCACCGCGGCGTCGATCGTCGCCGACGAGCCGATCGTGCAGGCGGCGAGCCTCGGCGGCTGGTCGCCGCAGAACTACGACCAGCGCTTCCGCGGTCCCGTGACCGTGCGGCACGCGCTCGAGGAGTCGCTCAACGTGCCGGCGGTCCGCGTCGCGCAGGAGGTCGGCTTCGATCGACTCGCGGCGTTCGGCGAAGCGCTCGCGATCGGCCGGAGCGGCCTGCCGCGCGTCCCGGCGATCGCGCTCGGCGCGTTCGACGCCTCCCTGCTCGACGTGGCGACGTCCTACACGATCTTCGCGGACGGCGGCGAGGAGGTCGCGCCGCGCTTCGTCGAGGCGGTGGAGGCGCCGTCGGGCGCGCCGGTCCTCCGAACGTCGCGGGCCGCGACGCGCGTCGCCGACCCGGCGCCGACCTACGTCGTGCACACGATGCTGGAGGGCGTCTTCGAGCGCGGGACGGCGAGCGGCGCGCGGGCGCTCGGCGTCCGCGACGTCGGCGTCGCCGGCAAGACCGGTACGACCGACGACTACCGGGACGCGTGGCTCGTCGGCTACACGCCGTCGCTCGTCCTCGCCGTGTGGGTCGGCTTCGACGACGACCGCCCGCTCGCCGGCAGCGCCGCGCAGATCGCTCTCCCCATCTGGGCGGCGGTCATGCGACACGCGCTGGCGGGGCTCCCGCCGGCGGGCGTCGCCGCGCCCGACGGCGTGCAGCTCGTCAAGATCGACGCCGCGACCGGCCTGCGCGCCGCCCCCGGCTGCGGCCCCGCGATCACCGAGGCGTTCCTTCCCGGCACCGCGCCGACCGGGACCTGCGTCCCGCGCATCGAGCCGGAACGCCGCGCCGTCTCCGAGCGCCCCGAATCCCCGGAGCCGCTGCGCCGCGCCCGGGCGTTCCTCGGCCGCCTGCTGTCCGCGTTCGGCGCGCGCTAGCCGCTCCTCCGCGCTCGAGCGCGCCAGGCAGCCGCCGACGCTACTCCGCGTAGTAGAGGCGCGCGTAGTCCTTCAGCATGCGGGTCGCGCTGAACGGCGCCGCGAGCGACTTGATCGAGCTCCGCATGCGGGCGACCCACCCGGTCGGGATGCCGCTCGCGTCGCGCGAGTAGAAGAGCGGACGGATGCGGTTCTCGATCGCGTCGAAGAGCGACGCCGTGTCCGCCGCGTCGCGCGCCTCGTGCGACGGCCGGTCGCGTCCGAAGACGTACGGCTCGCCGACGTCCCAGCCGTTCTCGCCGTTCGACCCCTCGATCCACCAGCCGTCGAGGATGCTGCAGTTGAGCCCGCCGTTGACGACGACCTTCATCCCGCTGGTTCCGCTCGCCTCGAGCGGCGGAAGCGGAAGGTTGAGCCACACGTCGACGCCCTGCACGAGCGTGCGCGCGAGGTATTGGTCGTAGTCGTCGAGGAAGACGACGCGGCCGTGGAGCTGCGGCACGTTCTTCCACTCCATGAGCTGCTGGAGGATGCGCTTCGCCTCGTTGTCGCGCGGGTGCGCCTTGCCGGCGAGGAGGAACTGCACGGGCTGCGTCGGATGGTCGAGGAGCGCGAACGCGCGGTCCATGTCCTGCAGGAAGAGGTTCCAGCGCTTGTAGGCCGCGACCCGCCGGGCGAACCCGAACGTCAGCACCTTCGGGTCGAGCAGGTGCGACGCGATCTCGGCGAGGTGCTCGAGCCCGGGCGTCGCGTGCCACTGCCGCCACGCGTGGTTGCGGGCGACGTCGACGAGGCGGGCTCGAAGGCTCTCGTGCACGCGCCAGAGCTCCGCGTCGGGGATCTCGTCCACGCACTGCCACATGTCGCGATCGTCCAGGCGGACCGCCCAGTCGGCGCCGAGGTAATGGTCGTAGAGCCGGCGGATGACGGGGGCGACCCACGTCGCGTGGTGGACGCCGTTCGTGACGGCGACGATCGGCGACCGCTCCGGCGGACGATCGGGCCAGAGCGGCTGCCACATGCGCGCGCACACGTCGCGGTGGCGGACGCTCACGCCGTTCGTCGATCGCGACAGGCGGATCGCGAGCGGCGTCATGCCGAACGGCTCGAGGACGTCCGCGGGATGCCGCCGGCCGAGCCCCAGCACGGTCTCGATGTCCGCGCCGAGCTCGCCCAGGAAGTGCCCGAGCACGTCCTGCATGAGCGCGTTGTCGAAGGCGTCGTTGCCGGCCGCCACGGGCGTGTGGGTCGTGAAGATGCATTGCGCTGCGACGTCGCGGCACGCCGCCTCGAAGTCCTCGCCCGCAGCGACGCGCTCGCGCACGAGCTCGAGGGTCAAGAACGCGGAGTGGCCTTCGTTCAGGTGGTGGACGTGCGGCGTGATCCCGAGCGCGCGGAGCGCGCGCACGCCGCCGATGCCGAGGATGACCTCCTGCAGGATGCGCGTGCCGTTGTCGCCGCCGTAGAGGTGAGCGGTGATCCAGCGGTCGATGCTCTCGTTGTCGTCGCGGTCGGTGTCGAGCAGGTAGAGGGGCACGCGGCCGACGTCGAGGCGCCAGATCTGGACGCGCACGGTTCGCCCGCGGACCGGCACCTCGACCACGACCGGCGCGCCGCCGGCGTCCCGCACGAGCGACATCGGCAGCTGGTCGAAATCGGCGTCGCTGTAGAACTCCTCCTGCCAGCCGTCGGCGTTGATGCGCTGGCGGAAGTAGCCCTGGCGGTAGAGAAGACCGATCGCGATCAGGGGAATGCCGAGGTCGGACGCGCTCTTCAGGTGGTCGCCGGCGAGCATCCCGAGACCGCCCGAGTAGAGGCGGAGGCTCTCGTGGATGCCGTACTCGGCGCAGAAGTAGGCGACCGGGCGATCCGCGCGTGCGCCGGGAAGCGCATGCGCCGCCCAGGTCGCGGCGTCGGCGGCGCCTTCCGCCTCCGCGCCCGCCGGCGTCCCCATGTACTCCTCGAACATCCGGACCGTGTGCCCGAGCCGCTCGACGAAGTGGGGCGTGACGGCGAGCTGCGAGAGGCGCTCGTGCGGGACCTTTCGCAGGAGGAGGAGCGGGTTGTGCTCGCACGCCTCCCAGCGCTCGTAGTCGATGTCGCGGAAGAGGATCGACGCGTTGTTGTTCCAGGTCCACCACAGGTTGCCGGCGAGCCGCCGCAGTGGGTGCAGCCGTTCGGGAAGTGCGTCGGCGGGCTTTCGATCGTGCATGGCAGACCTGTCGGCGTGGTCGGCGGCCGCGATGAGAGCGGAACTCCCGGCAGGTCGGCGCCCGCCAGTTCCCCCGTCCGTCCCCGCAGCGCCGGACGGTCCCGGGCTACCACAGTGACCCGGTGCGGCCAACTTCCGATCGTCGCCGGAGGCCCCTTGACCCAGCTCCGCCGCGCACCTAAATCTGTACCGAACGGTACGGACACGACGGGGCGCGGGCCTAGGGCGCTCCGGGACGTCCGATCGGGCGCGGGCAACCCATGGAAGCGAGCGGCCGAACCAACAAGCGCGTCGCGCAGGGCCAGCGGAGCCGCGGCCGGCTGCTGCGCGCCGCGACGCGTCGCTTCGCCGAGCGCGGCTACTCCGCGACCAGCGTGGACGACGTCTGCCGCGACGCCGGCGTGGTGAAGACCGCGCTCTACTGGCACTTCGACAGCAAGGAAGGGCTCCTCGCTGCGGTCCTCGAGGAGACGGCGACCGCGTGGATCCAGGGCGTCGTCGACACGGTGTTCCAGACCGGCGATCCGCGGGAGCGGCTCCGGCGCGCGATCGACGGCATGCGCGATCTGATCGAGAACCGTCCCGCGCTGCTCCGTATCCTGCACGCGATGACGCTCGAGCGGACGCGCGTCAGCCGCGCGACGCGCGCGGTGCTGCTGCGCGTCTCCGATCGCGCACGCGCCGCCCTCGTGGACGGCCTCGCCGAGGCGATCGGCACGCGACCGGCCGGGCTGGAGGGGGTCGCGGCGATCGTCCTCGCGGCCGTCGACGGCATCTTCCTCCAGCACCAGCTCCGCCAGGACCCGGCCGAGCTCGATCGGCTGTTCGCCGAGCTCGAGCGCGCGATCGTGTTCCTCGTGAGCACGGTCGTCGGCGAGGCGCATCGCGCGGCGGCGTCGGCGTCGCGGGACGAGGACGGCGCGCAAGAGAAATCGAAAGCGGAAGGAGAAGCATCATGAGCTCCACGGAACTCGCGGCCTCGACGGTCGCCCCCCGCACGCTCGCGCTCGACGAGGAGGTCGAGATCTCGACGCGCGCCGCCCAGGAGGAAGCGTACGAGCGCCTCCTGCGGCGCCTGTCGCACCAGTCGGTCGTCAAGCACTTCGACGCCTACGCGGACGTCGACTGGGAGGCGCCCGAGATGCGAATCGAAGTCGGCGACCCGCACTGGCAGCTGGACGCCGACGACCCGCTCGGCGCCACCGAATGGTACCGCTCGCGCGACCCGCGCGTGCGGTCCGCGATCGGCCTCCACATGGTCGCGACCTTCATGAAGATCGGGCTCCAGTTCGAGTCGGTCCTGAAGCGCGGCCTGCTCGAGTTCGCATGGCGCCTTCCGAACGGCGCGCCCGAGTTCCGCTACGTCTACCACGAGGTCATCGAGGAGGCGCAGCACTCCCTCATGTTCCAGGAGTTCGTGAACCGGACCGGCTTCGACGTCCCGGGGCTCGCGGGCTGGCAGCGGGTCGGCAGCCGCATCGTCGTCCGGTTCGCGCGCACGTTCCCCGAGCTCTTCTTCCTCTTCGTGCTGGGCGGCGAGGACCCGATCGACCACGTGCAGCGCGTGATGCTGCGGAAGCGCGACGACGTGCACCCGCTGCTGCGCCGGATCAGCCAGATCCACGTGACCGAGGAGGCGCGGCATCTCTCGTTCGCGCGGCTCTATCTCCGCCGCCACGTCCCGCGGCTGTCGCCCACGCGCATGCGCTGGCTCCGGGTGCGGACGCCGCTCATCCTGGGACAGATGTCGCAGAACATGATGCGGCCCTCGCGCGAGGTGATCGCCCTCCACGGGATCCCGAAGGCCGTCCTGCGCGAGGCGTACGACCGGAATCCGGTGCACCGGCAGCGGACCGCGGAGGCGGTCGCGAAGGTGCGCGAGCTCTGCCGGGAGCTCGGAATCATCACCCCCCCGACCGAGCGGCTCTGGAAGGCGTTCCACCTCTTGCCCGAGGGGGCGATCGCCGCGGCCGCGTGATCATCCGCGCCGCCCTCGCCGCCGCGCCTTGAGCGGAAGGGGGCGCGCGGGCGATGATCCGCACGTGCGCGCTGCCCGCCCGAAAGACCGCCGCTCCTCCTTCGCCGCCGCCGCGCGGTGGGCAGTCGCGATCTCGCTGATCGCGGCACTCGCGGCCGGCTGCGGCGATCGCGCCGTCGGCGGTGCGGGGGACGAGAGCGACCCGGCGGCGAGCGCGATCGCCTACGATCAGGCGTGGCAGATCGCGACCCACAACTCCTACTGGGTCGACCGCGCGACGCCGAACGACCTCCTCGCGAGCGGCGTCGGCGAGCGCCTCCTCGACCAGATGCTCCTCGACGGTGTGCGGACGCTCGAGATCGACATCCACGCCGATCCGGCGCGGCCCGGAGGATTCCGCGTGTTCCACACCGTCCCGGGCAACTCCGTGTGCGCGACGATCGAGGACTGCCTGGCGGCGCTGCGCGCCTTCCACCATGCGCTGCCGCGCCACGAGGTGGTGACGATCGTGCTCGAGCTGAAGGGGATCCTCGAGCCGACCTTCGACGCGCGCCACTCGCCGGCCGATCTCGACCGCGCGATCACGGGCGAGCTCGGCGCGCTCCTCTACCGCCCGAGCGACGCGCTCGCGCGCTGCTCCCAGCGCGGCGTCGCCGCCGGCGCGCCCCTCGCCGACTGCGTCGCCGCCGCCGGCTGGCCGAGCCTCGCCGACCTCCGCGGCCGGTTCATCGTGACGATCCTCGGCAACTGGGACGACATCGGCGACGCGCAGGCGACGCGCGACTGGGTCGACTACGCGACCGCCGCGCCGATCGCCGATCGCGTCGCGTTCCCGATGGCGTCGTCGTGGAAGCTCGACCGCTCCGCGCTGACGCCGCGTCTCCAGGCGCTCGTCTCCCAGGACGACCTCGACCGCGCGTTCGCGGAGACGGTCTTCCTCCAGATCGAAGACCTCGCCGACCCGCACATCGACCCGTTCCTCGCGCGCCGCGGCGTCATCCGGGTCGACGGCGCATTCACCGCGGACGATCAGGCGGCGCGGATCGCGCGCGGCATGCAGCTCCTCCAGACCGACTTCCCGTGGGTGACGGCGGACGGCGCCGGTCCGGCGGAGGCGCTGCGCGCGCTCGCGCCGGCCGCGCTCGCCGACCGCGCGCTGCGCGAACCGGGCGCGCGCGTCTTCCTCGACGCGCCGCCGGGAGCCGACGACGGCGCGGTCGCGTTCGCGTACCGCGACGCGGGCGAAGGACCGACGTCCTGGGAGACGACCGTGTCGAGCCGCCTCGGCGCCGCGGGGTGTCTGCGCGCCGCGGACGCGGTCGTCGATCCCGTGCGCTGGATCGAGGTCTGCCGCGAGAAGGTCGGACCGACCGGTCCACTCGCCGAGACCGTCGCGATCCGCGTCGCGCGCTGCGATCACGGCGACTGTGCGGTCGACTTCTATCCCGGGTCGATCGCGGGGACGGGGCGACCGGGTGACGCGATCGCGCTCGACGTCGCGCCGAGCGGGCGCGGCGCCTGCCTCACCGTCCGCTCGACGGACCTCTTCGAGCTCGACGGCGAAGGGCGCTGGGTCGAGGTTCAGACGAGCTGCTTCGACGCGCCCCTTCGCTTCCAGGGGATCGCGCGGCGGGACGCGGAGGGCGACAGGTCGCGATCGCCGGCCCTGTTCACGGCCACGCGGCTTCGCGCGCGCGGTGGCGCCGCCAGGGAGCTCGCCGCGGACGACTTCGACGCCGTGTCGGTCGTCCCGGCAAACGACGCGAGCGAGAGCGCCGCGCTGCTGCGAGCGGCGACCCCTTCAGCGCCGCCCGGCTGACCGCCGGCGCGCGCTCACCACGGTCCCCACCAGCCCCAGTCCATCGCCGCCGCCTCGTTCGCCTCGGCCGCTTCGACCTGCGCTTCGGCGACCTGCTGCTGCATCGCCAGCTGGCGGTACCGCTGGTACTCCTCCGCCTTGCCCGTGTAGAGGCACTTGCAGCCCTGCGCGTCGGCGTAGGTGTAGACGACGCCGCCTTGCGGGGCGGGGCGCGCGACCATCCGCGTCTGCGGCATCGCCTGGAGCTGCGCGAGCTTCTCGGGCGTGTCGGCGGGCTTCATCCGGAATCCGGCCGCAGCGAGCAGGTTCTCCTTCCGGTGCACCTCTTCCTGCCGCATCGCGGCGCACCCCGCGGCCGAGAGCGTGAACGCCACCGCCGGGGCGAGGAGCCACATCCACCGTCGCATCGCCATGCTCCCTCCTCCTCTTCCTCGGGGTACGGGGCGACACTCCGCCTCTCCGCATTCCGAGAGCGCGGATCCGTTATCCCCGCGCGCGCCCGGTCTTTCAAGCCGGGCGTGCGATGCGGCGGCCGGTGCTCGGCCCCCGCTTCGCTCGCGCGATGTGTCGGACTGCCTCCCGCATGCAAACGGTACACGGCTCCGGGCTCGCGAGCGGTCGCCGGGAAGTCGGCGACGCGTGCGTGCGAGGAAGCAGGTCCTGCGCGCGGTGGGCCGCCATCGGCACGGATCTCGCATCGGCCACCGCCATGACGCGCCGTCGCAGCGGACCTCGCAGCCGGGCGGGCCGGGCAGCGATCGGTCTCGCGACGGCGATCGTCCTCGCCGGCTGCGTCGGACCGGGGAACCGTCAAACCATGCGCTTCGACCTCGCACAGGGGCCCGTCGGGACGGAGGTGACCGAGCGCCAGTCCTACTTCTTCTGGGGTCTCGTGCCGACCGCCCGGATCGACGTCCGCGAGCGCTGTCCGTCCGGCGTCGTCGCGATCCGCGAGGCGCCGGGCGAGGAGGGCGCCCTCGCCTGGCTGCCGACGCTCGGGCTCTGGTCGAGCCGGTCGATGACCTACGTCTGTCGCGCGGACGCGCTCGGTACGGCGCGGTGAGGCCGCGTCGCCACGGGCGAACCACCGCGCCCCGCGCACTGCTCTTCCTCTCGACGCTGCTGCTGGCGACGTCCGGATGCTTTCGCGCCGTTTACACGGACCTCGAGCCCGCGGGAGTCGATCCGGCGCCGGTGCCCGCCGTCCCGCGGTCGTCGTCGTGGCGGAGCTTCTACCTGTACGGGTACCTGCCCTCGGAGCTGGGCGTGGACGCGGCGGCGGAATGCGGAGGCGCGGGGGCGCGTGCGGGAGATCCGCACGCGCCAGACGTTCACGCAGGGGCTCATCCGCATGTTCGCGTCGTCGAGCGGCGTGAACGCCTACGCGCCCTGGACCGCCGAGGTGATCTGCGTCGACGATCCCGTCGAGTGACGGCCGGCGAAACGGGCGGCGCATTGGGGATGCCGCGTCCTCCCTTGACCGGGGACGCGCGCGGGTGCAGTCGCGATCCCGGTGAGATCGCTCGGCGCGTGGATTCCGGCCGTCCTCTTCTTCTCCGTCCTGGGCTGCGCGGACGCTCCGTCCGGCGTCGAGGCGGAGATCGATGCGCTGTTCGGGGCTCCCGCGTATGGCAGCGTCAATCGCACGGAGGCGCGTCGCATGCTCGAGGTCACGCCCGAGGACGACCGGCCCTTCTACGCGGTGACGTTCGCCCGGCATCGCGCGCGCGCCGCGTATCCCGACGGGCGCCCGACCGATCTGACCGGCGCGGACGCGGATGCGCTCTACGGCGACCTCGTGCGCCCGATCCTCGCGGACGTCGGGGCGGAGGCGATCTTCCTCGGCGACGTCGAGCGGACGCTCATCGCCGGCGATGGCGCCGGCTGGGATCGGGTGTCCGTCGTCCTCTACCCGAGCCGCGCCGCGTTCCTCGCGATGCTGAAGCGGTCGGACCATCGCGCGGCCGCGGTCCACGAGGCCGCCGCGCTCGAGCGGGCGATCGCGCTCGTCACCGAGCCGGCGGCGAACCAGGTTCCCGAGGACCTCCGGCGCCTCGATCTGTCGGCGCTGCCGTTTCCGCCGACCGCGAGCGATTCGCCCGTGAACGTCGTGCACCTGATCCGCTTCAACGAGATCGCGCGCTACGCCGATGGCCGCGCGACCGATCTCACCGGTCGCGAGGCGCTGGCGCTCTACGAGCAGCACCGCACTCCCCAGGCCTTTCCGCTCGGCGTGCGGCCCGGGATCGTGCTCGAGGTCGAGGGCGAGCTGATCGGCGACGGGCGCGCGTGGGACGAGGTACGGCTCAACAACTTCCCGAGCCACGCCGCGTTCGCGGAGCTCGTGCGCGCCGAGAGCCTGATCGAAGCCGGCTACGAGGACCGCGAGGCGGCGCTCGCCGACACCTACGCGCTGCTCGTCGCCCCTGCGTTGAACCGCGTCGGCTATCTTCCGCCGTAGCCCGCGGTGCGACGTCGCGGGCGACGGAGCCACGCGCGGGGAGACGGAGTGGCCAGGGACGGAATTGAACCGCCGACACGCAGATTTTCAGTCTGCTGCTCTACCAACTGAGCTACCTGGCCGGACGTCTCGGGGCAGCCCGGGTCGGGTACCGAACGGCCCTCGGGGAGTCAACGCGCCGGTTCCGGCGCATGCGCCTCCACCCAGTCGATCATGACCGATTCGATCTTCGTGCCCGAGAGCGCGTTGATCTCCTGCACGCCGGTCGGGCTCGTGACGTTCACCTCGGTCAGCCAGTCGCCGATCACGTCGAGCCCGACGAAGACGAGGCCGTCCTCCTTCAGGCTCGGCGCGAGCGTCCGGCAGATCTCCAGCTCGCGCTCCGAGAGCTGCGTCTCCTTGGCCTGCCCGCCGACGTGGAGGTTCGACCGGTGCTCCTCCTCGCTCGGGACGCGCAGCACCGCGCCCTGCGGCTCGCCGTCGATCAGGATGATGCGCTTGTCGCCGGTCCGCACCTCGGGCAGGTAGCGCTGCGCCATCACGCGCCGGCGCCCGTCGTCGGTCGCGAACTCGAGGATCGAGTTCAGGTTGCGATCGCGCTGGTGGACGTGGAAGACGCCGGCGCCGCCGCAGCCGTCGAGCGGCTTGACGATCATCTCGCCGCCGAGGTCGGCGAGGAACGCCTTCAAGCGCCGGATGTCGCTCGCGACCAGGCTCGGGGGGATCAGCGTCGGGAAGCGGAGCGCGTAGAGCTTCTCGTTCGCCTCGCGCAGACCCCGCGGATCGTTCAGCACGAGCGTCTTCCGGCGGTCGACCATCGAGGCGACGTGGGTGTCGAAGAAGAAGCTCATGTCGAACGGCGGGTCCTTCCGGAGGAACACGACGTCGACCTCGTCGAGCGGCGCGCGGCGCGCCTCGCCGAGGGTGAAGTGGTCGCCCACCTGCGCACGCACGGTCGCGGGGTGGAGGAGGGCTTCCGGACGTCCGCCGACGAGCGCGAGGTCGCCGGGAGCGACGTAGAAGACCTCGTGGCCGCGCGCCTGCGCCTCGAGCATGAACACGAACGTCGTGTCCTTGTCGATCGCGATCCTGGGAAGAGGATCCATGACGAATGCGATCCGGAGGTGGCGGCTGCTCATGCGATCCTCGCGTCGGGCGGACGCGCTCGGGCGCGCACGACCACCGTGCCCGCGACGTAATCGTGCAGCGCGCGGCGGGTCGAAGCCAGCGCGCCCAGGAAGCCGATCCCGAGCGGCAGCGCGGACGCGAAGTAGCCGACGAAGCGCACGGCGCTGCGCGCGACCCCGATGGGTCGGCCGTCGAGCCGAAGCACGCGCAGGTGGAGCGCGAGCTTCCCGAGCGTCTGCCCCGTCGCGCTGTGAAGGACGACGAAGTAGCCGACGGCGAGCGCCACCGACCCGACCGCGAAGATCGTCGCCACGAGGTCCGCGGCGTCGACGAAGGGATGTCCGAGGAGGCGCTCCGCCGCCAGCACCGCGCTCGACGCGGCCCACACGAGCGCGACGTTCATCGCGGCGAGGACGAGCGCGTCGACGACCATCGCGACCAGGCGCGCCACGAACGACGCACGCGGCGGGGGCGGGGACGGTTCCGCGCGCTGCGGCACGGCCGTCCGCGACGGCTCGGCCGCCTCGGCCTCCAGCATCGTCGGACCAGATGGGCGAGGGTCGACGGGGAATGCCGGCCGCTCCTCCTCCCGCAGGACGGGCGGATCGTCTTCGAAGGTGAAGCGGTCGTCGTCGCCCGGCATCGCGCGATGTCTCACAGACGGGCGCGGGAAACGCCAGGCGGCGAAGCGTCGGCGAGCCAGCTCGATGCCAGCGCCAGGGCCGCGATCGCAGCGGTCTCGACGCGGAGAGTGCGCGGCCCGAGCCCGACCCTCATCGCGCCGCGCGCGACGAGAGCGTCCTCCTCCGCGGCGACGAGGCCGCCTTCCGGGCCGATCACCAGCGCGACGCCCGCTGCCGCCTCGGCGTCGCCGCGGCCCGACGCGCGCGCGATCGCGCGCTCGCGGAGCGTAGCGAGCAGCTCGCCCTCGGCGCGCGGCGACAGCACGAGCGCGTGCGCGAGATCGGTTGCGTCGCACAAGCGGCGCACGAGCTCGTCGAGCTCGACCGGGGCCGCGATCGCCGGCACGACCGTGCGCCCGCATTGCTCGCACGCCGTGCGCGCGATCCGCTCCCAGCGCGCGAGGCGCGACGCGGGCAGGGCGGCCCGCTGGCTCCGCGCGGCGCGGAAGGGAAGGATCGCGCTCGCCCCGAGCTCGGTCGCCTTCTCGACCACGAGGTCGAGCCGCGCGAGGTCCGCGATCGCGACGGCCAGGACGAGCGGCGCCACGGGATCCGCCGCGCCGGCGCCCGCGATCGGGGCTCCGAGCCGGCACGTCGCTCCGCCGGCGCCGATCGCCTCGAGCGTCGCCGCGCGCTCGCGGCCCGGGCCGACGATCGCTCGGAATTCGCCGCCGACGCCGAGGCGGAGCGCGCGCAGGTGCCGGGCCGCGGCGCCGTCGAGGCGCGCGCGATCCGGCGCTTCCGGATCGAGCTCGACGAAGAGCCGCGCCGGCACGTCAGGGGAGCGCGCGCGCGCCGCCCGGAGCGGCGCGGCGGACGGGGCTCGCGGCGGCGCGCGTCGCCGGGCGGCGAGCGAGCTCGAGCACGACCCAGGTCGCGCGGGCCTGGCGGCGCGCGGGCGCGAAGCCGACGCGCGCGAACGCATCCGCGACGGCCCGCTCCTGCGACGCGAGAAGCCCCGCGACGACGAGCCGCCCGCCCGGCCGCACGTGCGCCGCGAGCCGAGGCGCGAGGTCGACGAGCAGGTCCGCGAACAGGTTCGCGACGACGACGTCGAAGCGCCCGCGCGCCGCGGCGAGGCTCGCCGCGACGCGCACCCCGGACGCCCGGTTCGCGCGCGCCGCGCTCGCGGTCGCGCGGCGGGCGACGGGGTCGACGTCGACCGCGACGACCTCGCGCGCGCCGAGCTTCCGGAGCGCGATCGCGAGGATCCCCGAGCCGGATCCGACGTCGAGCGCGCGCGCGGGCGGCGCGCCGCCGCACGCCCGCTCGATCGCGACCAGGCAGCCGCGGGTGGTCGCGTGGTGCCCGGTCCCGAACGCCTGGCCGGGCACGATCACGAGCGGGATCCGGCCCGCGGCCGCCGCCTTCCGCCGCTCCGCCTCGGGCGTCCACGGCGGACAGACGAAGAGGCGCCGGCCGATCGCGAGCGCCGGGAAGTGCGATCGGACCGCCGGGCCGTAGTCCGGCAGCGCGAGCTTCTCGAGCCGGATCGCGCGCCGGGCGAGAGCCGGGTGATCCACCGCGAGGGTCGCGAGCGCCGACGCGAGCGCCTGCGCCAGCCGGCGGACGTCGCGCCCGGGCGGGAAGTACGCTTCGAAGCGCGTCCACCGCGCCGCCTTCGCCGCCGTCCCGCTCGCGCCGGCCGGGCGCGCTCGCCGGAGGTCGCGCTCGCCCGTGACGACGCCGGGCGCGCCGAGCTCGATGCAGACGACGCCGAGCTCGTCGGCGATCTCCTCCGGGACGCGGAGGCGCAGCCGCAGCCAGGGACGCGACGAATGACGAGGCATTGCAGCGGGTTCATATCGCCCGCGTCCGCTGCCCGCGACTTCCGTCGCGTGCAGTGCTCGGGCGGGGCTGCTAGCGTCGCGCCGGTGAGCGGCGCCCCGCGCGCGTCCGGCCGCGCAGCGCGGCCGGCGGACTTCAAGCGCATCGCGCATCGCGGCGCCTCCGCGGAGTGCCCGGAGAACACGCTCGCGGCCTTCCGCCGGGCGATGGAGCTCGGCGCGGCGATGATCGAGTGCGATCTCCAGTTGACGGCCGACGGGCACGTCGTCGTCTTCCACGACTGGACGCTCGAGCGCACGACGACCGGCGCGGGGCTCGTGCGCGAGCGCTCGCTCGCCGACGTGCAGGCGCTCGACGCCGGATCGTGGCGCGATCCGCGCTTCGCCGGCGAGGCCGTCCCGACGCTTCCGCAGATCCTCGACGCGACCGACGGCCGCGTCGAGCTGAACCTCGAGCTCAAGAGCGAGCGCGACGACGGCCGCCTGGTTCTGACCGCGATGGCGGAGGTCACGCGCCATCGCGCGCTCGACCGCGTCCTCTTCTCGTCGTTTCACATGGGCCTGCTGGCGCGCGTGCGCGACGCCTCGCCGCACGCCGCGATCGCGGTGCTGTGGAGCGGCCCGCCGTTCGAGGACGCGTTCCGGTCGGCCGAGGAGCTCGCCGCCGTCGCGCTCCATCCGCGCGCCGACTGCATCACGCCGGAGCTCGTCGCCGAAGCGCACGCGCGCGGGCTCGCGGTGAACGTCTGGACCGTGAACTCGGTCGTGCGGATGGTCGATCTCGTGCAGATGGGCGTCGACGGGATCATCAGCGACCATCCGGGTCGGTTGCTCGAGGCGCGCGCCCGGCTGCTCGGCGCCTGAACGGAAGCCGGTCGACGTCCCGTCCGGGGCGAGTTGACTGGCGTCCGCGTTTCCCCGAAGTACGTTGGGCCATGCCACCCGAAGGGGGGTGACGATCTTTCATGCCGGGAGTCAGGGTCAAGGAGAACGAGCCGATCGAGAGCGCCATCCGGCGTTTCAAGAAGCAGTGCGAGAAGGCGGGGATCCTGTCCGAGCTGCGGAAGCGCGAGCACTACGAGAAGCCGAGTGTCAAGCGCAAGAAGAAAGCGCTGGCCGCGCGCAAGCGCGCGCTGAGGCGCGCCGTCCGAAGCCAGGGGTGAATCGATGAAGCTCGCGACCGGTGTGCCCACCCGCGTCTCCGCGCGGGAGGCGCGCCGGTTCGGCGAGCCGCGCGCGACGGCCGGCCGTTCGGCCGCGACCGCGTCACGCACCGAGGACGGGCTGCGATGATCCCGCAGCCCGTCCTCGAGGAGATCCGCCGCCGGATCGACCTCGCCGCGCTGATCTCCGAGCACGTCGCGCTCAAGAAGAGCGGGCGCGGCTTCATCGGTCTCTGCCCGTTCCACGCCGAGAAGACGCCGTCCTTCCACGTCGATCCCGAGCGCGGCTTCTTCCACTGCTTCGGCTGCAACGCCGGCGGGAACGCCTTCACGTTTCTCGTCCGCACGACCGGGGTGTCGTTTCCGGAAGCGGTCCGGACGCTCGCGGCGCGCGCCGGCGTGATCGTGCCCGAGGCGCGCGCGAGCGAAGGCCTCGAGCGCCTCGCGCGCACGAATGCGCTCGCCGCCGAGCTCTTCGCCGTGGTCCTGCACGAGAGCCGGCTCGGCGAGCCGGGTCGCGCCTACCTCGCGCAGCGCGGCATCTCGCTCGAGACCGCGCGCCGCTTCCAGCTCGGCTTCGCGCCCGCCACCGGCTGGATCGAGAAGCTCGTCGCGCGCGGCCTCACCGAGGGGGACGTGCGCGCCGTCGGCCTTGCCAGCCCGAGCTCGAGCGGGCGCGGGGTCTACGGCCTCTTCCGCGATCGCCTCGTGTTCCCGATCCGCGACCTCGGCGGGCGCGTGATCGCGTTCGGCGGGCGCGAGATCGCGGCGGGCCGCGGCCCGAAGTACCTGAACTCCCCGGAGTCGCCGCTCTACCGCAAGGGGCATCACCTCTACGGGCTCGGGGAGGCGCGCGACGCGATTCGCGAGCGCGGCCGGCTCGTCCTGGTCGAGGGCTACATGGACGTGATCTCCCTCGCGCAGGTCGGCGTCGCGCACGTCGCGGGCGTGCTCGGAACCGCGCTCACCGTCGACCAGCTCCGGCTCGCGCGTCGCTTCGCGGAGGACGTGATCGTTTGCTTCGACGGCGACGAAGCGGGCCGGCGCGCCGCGCTGCGCGCGTTCCCGCTCTACGTCGACGAGGTCGACCTGTGGCCGCGCGCGGTCTTCCTGCCCGCCGGCGAGGATCCCGACAGCCTCGCGCGGAGCGGGGGCGCGGCGGCGGTCGAGGCGGCGCTGGCGCGGCAGGTCACGCTGCTCGACTTCTATCTTGACAACCTGGTCGGCGAGGGCGGGGCCGACCGGACCGCTCGCGCCGCCGGCCGCCTCGCGGAGCTGCTCGCCCGCGTCCGCGACCCGATCGTGCGCGACAAGCTCGTGCGCGGCGCTGCCGGCCGCCTCGGGATCTCGGAGGAGGCGCTCCGGCAGTCCGCGCGCGCGCGGACGCAGACCGCAGGCGCGCCGCGCCCCGCAGCCGGCGCGGCTCTCGACGCCCGTCAGGCGGAGCCGGCGACGACCCCCTGGCGTGGCGGGGTGAGCCGTCGCTTCTCGGCCGAGGCGGAGCTCGTCGAGCTCCTTCTGTGCGACCCGACGACCGCCGAGCGCGCGCGGCGCGAGGGGGCCGTCGCCGAGATCGGCGATCCGGACCTCCGGCGCCTCGCGGAGCGCGTCCTCGCGCGCCGCGCGGAGGCGGACCTCTTCGACGCGAGCGAGCTCCTCGGCGAGCTCCCGCGCGCGATGGCGGAGCGCGTCGTGCGGCGTCTCTCCGCCGGGTCCTCGAGCGACGAGACGCGCCGCGCGGGCGAGGAGTGGTTCGCACGGCGCGCCGAGCGCCGCGCCCGAGCGGAGCGCATGGCGGTCGTGGCGCGACTCCGGAAGGCGGAGGCGTCGGGAGATCGAGAAGGGGCCGCGCGCGCGCTCGCGGAGATCGGCGCGGGCCGCCGGCCGGAAGCGGCGGAACAGAGGCGAGCTGCCGGGCACGAGGAGGACGCGCCCGGCGGGGCCGTCGAGACGCCGCCCTCCGAGCGACCGGCGACACCGCCGCCCGAACGCTGAGCACGAGGACCGGGGCGGGCTGCATTTGCGGCGCGCTTCGAAATCGGCGAGCGTGGGCGACCGGGGGATGCGGGCCCGTAGCTCAGTTGGTCAGAGCGGCCGGCTCATAACCGGTTGGTCCCAGGTTCGAGGCCTGGCGGGCCCACTGGAAAATCAAGGGGTTAGCGGAGCGGTAGGAGCGCGGGGAGGGGCCCTCGTGAACGTTCCGCGAATGTTTTTCGGGCGTCAAGTATGGGTCCATGGGGTTCAGAGGGAGGACGCTCTGGCGTCCCGCCGGTTCTCGGCGAGGTAGGCTTCGAGGGGGTCGATCGCCTCAACCTGAAAGAGCGCGCTCGTCTGTCCGTAGGGCGACGAAAGGATGACGAGCTCGCCGCCGGTCGTCGCGGTGCACGGTCGGAGCGCCCGCAACATCTCGACGTCGGTTGGCCTGCCATCCGTGCTCACGAAGAACGCAAGCTCACCCACGACTGCGACCTTGACGGCGCGGAGGAAGACCGTCCACGACCTCCACGTCGAGAGATCGCGGAAAGCGGGTAGCCCGCCGAACAGCGCGGGTCGGCGAGGGCGTCGAGGATGGAGAACGTGCGGACGGAGCGGCGGGCTGCGGCGTGGCTCACGTCACGTCGTAGCCGGCCGCGGTCCAGTCGAGGTTGCCGAGATCCTCCCGACGTCGGCCCGCTGCTGGTACGCGTACGCCCGCAGTCGGACAGGCCGCCCGTCCCTCGCGACGCAGTCGATCGACGCCGCGAATTCAAGGCGGGTATCGCCATCGGTCTGCACGCGGTCGGTGGGTTCGAACGCGGCAGCTTCGACCGCCTCCACCGCCTCGCGGCCGACGATGTCGATCGCCGCCTCGCGCGTGAGGGGTCCCTTCGTGCTCATGGTCCGTCCTCCCGCTCCGCTCGCTCCTCGCCGCCAGCGCTGGCCTCGGTGGCCGTCGCGGGCACGCTCTCGGCCTGGCCATCCGCGCCGGCAGCGGCGGGAGTCTCCTCGCCCGGCGTGTTGGCCCCTTCTACTTCGTCGCGAGGTAGCTCGTGACGTCGGGTGCCTCGCGTACACGGCGCCGCAGCCCGAGGTCCGTGAGCAGCCCGCGGAGCGTGGACACCAGCGCGTTCCTATCGCGGACGGCCGGCAGCACGGCTCGCGTGCGCTTGTTGATGAGCGTCGGCTGCGAGAGGAGCCAGGCGTCGACGCTGTCGAGGATGCGCTTCGTCGTCACCGCCTCCTCGACGAGGGGCCAGTTCCTGCGTCGTCACGGCGTCGTGGCCGCCCACGTCCGCGATCAGGTCGACCCGCCAGCCGGCCAATGCCTTCGCGACCGTGGTGCGCTGGTCGGGCGCTCGCTTATCAGGGTGGATGCCCGCTTCAGGGCTCTCGCGCCGGGGTCTGCCGTGCGGAAAGCGTTTCCTCGTGACATCCGCCCGGCTTCAACGCGCTCGCCTCGCCTTCGGCCCGCGTTGGGACGTCATCGCGAAGAGCCTTGCGGCGCAAAGGGTTTGGCCCGCTACCCGGACGCGCAATCCGATGCGTTTTCGATCGAAAGGAACTGACCGGAAAGGCCGCTACGGGCGCGTTCGTTCAGGATTTCATTGGCAAATGTTCTTGAGATTAGGATTCGGTCCGCCGCCCCATGCGGTTCCGTATGGATTGCATCCACTCCCTGGGGAATCTAGTCGTGCCGGTTCGATGGTTGTGTACCGCACCGGGTAGCCACTTCCGTTCGGATCGAGAATATCCAGTGCGTAGCAGGCGCTCGGGATCGCTACGACCTTGAAGCAATTGTACGATCCTCCGCATGCGTCCCAAAGGCCGCCGGCATAGTAGAAGGAACAACTGCCAACACAGCAGAACCCCCCGACAAGCAACTTCCGTCACCTAGACATACCCCGGAAATGCCTGGTGTACCGGACCAGCATATAGAGCCCGGTGCTTTACCGGCACAAGGGCTCTGCTCGCATATGTTGCTCTTCTGGTTGCAGGTCTGGCCGCTGGGGCATCCCTTGATGAACCGTAGCTGCGGCGGATCGTCCGACCGCACATCCAGAGCCTCGCACGGTGCGAGTGGTCGGCAGGTACCGGAGTTGCCGACCGCGTTATCTATGCAAGCGAGTTCGCAGCCCTGTCCCGTCGGACATTGCGTCGCCCCTTTAACGACCTCGCCCTGGTCGTAGATGATCCGACCGCAGAGGCCCTTCGTCCGCCGGTATGTGTTCTCTGCCTTTACCGCCTTCGACTCGGTAACGTTGGCGAAGAACGGACCGTCTGGCTTGCTCAGGTCCTTGACTCCCTTGCCGATGTCGAACGCGTGCGACAGCTCGTGACACAGGTTCGGGATGTCGGAGAGAATGACTCCGATCCGGCACAATTTGATGTCGCCGTCGCACGAAAAGGTGATCTTGGAATCCGTCCCCGTGCATCCCTCAGCGCATCGCGCGGGCGGCTGCGATCTCTGGCAAGGAAGACAGCGCTTTGCCCTTCTTTAGTTACCGTCGGTATTCGGATCGGGCACCGTGCCCTTGTCCGCAGCCGCGCCCTTTGCAAGCGTCACCACGTGCCTCGATCGGCGAAGGTGCCGGTAGATCGCCGCACACTTCGACCCCGATCCGGCGAGTTCGGAAAGTGCGGAATCGACCTGCGCAGCGAATACGGGATCGTCCGGCGCATCGATGACGACGAGGGCCTCCGCGGATTTGGGTCCCAGCAGCAGCACAACCGCAACCGCGACTAGACCACAGCTGAGGAGCCGCGTTTTTCTAGCTGGAAGCATGAATCGACTAAACCTAGCGCGAGACGATGGTCCACGGGCGGCTTTACCTCAAAACTGGACAAGGGTTGCCGATGCGCGCCACAGCAGACCCTGGCTGGTATGGCCCCGCGTCCCGTTGGTCAAGGTAAAACGGTTCCCTGCCCAGCCTCCGCCTCGTGCCTTCCCGTCGCTCTTCCTCACTCTATCGAGGCATCGTCGCGACGCCGGCCGGGTCGCTGCAGTTGCGCTGATATCGTGACCGAAAATGACTCAACGCAGTCGCGAATAGCAGGCAGCCGAAACGTGGCGAGGTCGTCGCTCGCGGCAGGCCGCACGTGGCGCGGAGGAAAGTGAGCCACGTGCGCCAGCTCGAGAGGTCGCGGAACGCCGGCAGCGCGCCGAAGAGAGCCCCGTCCTCGAGCGCGTCGAGGATCGTGAACGTGGGGACAGAACGGCGGCTCACTGCTCCTCGCCCTCGGCGGCCTCGCCCGCGGGCCTCTCGTCGCCCTCGACGGCGGGGCTTCCTCGCTTCTCTCGCTTTCCTGCGCAGGCTGGCCGGTCCCGGTGTACTTCTCGGCGAGGTAGCTGCCGAACGTCGGCACCTCCCTGGCGCGGCGGTCCAGGCCGAGAGGCTTGCAGGCGGCGGGTCATGGCGTCGGCGAGCGCCGCCCGCTCGCGCACGACGGACGCGAGAGCGCGCTTCTTCCGATTGCTGATCCCGCTGCCGAGTTCGAGCAGGTAGGCGTCGACCGAATCGAGCATCAGCTTCTCGCGGACGACGAGGTCGACGATGGCCGCGCGCTGGGTCGAGAGGTCGGCGGCGCCGCCCAGGTCGGTGATCAAATCCGCGCGCCGCCGCGCCAATTCGCGGTTTCCGGCTCGGTCCGACGCGAGGCCGTCCGCGTGGTCCGATCGGAGGACGTCTCACTCTCCGCTTCGGCTTCCGGATGACCTCCGCCTTCGCCTCCGCCACGACCACCCCCGCGATCTCTCGCCGCGGCGCTCCGCGCCAGATCTTACGCCGCTCGCATCGGCACTGCCGGTCGTGCTCACGCTGCACCGCCCCTGGCGCGACGGCACGCGCGCGCGCCTACATCGATCACGGCTTGATCGGCGCGCGAACGTGGAACGGCGCGGCCGCGAAGGGGCTTGTCACCGTCGCGCCGTTCACGACGCAGGACTGGTCGGCTTGGTCGGCGGGATCGGGTCCAGGTCCCGTCGAGGCACCCCAGTAGTTGTTGGCCGCATTCAGCCCGGGGCTGCCGTTGTTTCCGATGCCGCAGTTCCCGTTCCCGCCTTCGTTCCCGAAGACGTTGTTCCCCGCGATCCCGCCCGACGAGCCAATGGCGAACAATCCGAACGAGGAGTTGCCGTAGATGCCGTTGCCGATCGCGCTGGCGGATTCCGAAAGATTGAAGCCTTGCCCGTCGTCGGATGTGACGTTGCCGCTGGCGACGCTCGTCCCCCCGACGTCGATCCCGGTGCGGTTCAGCGAGACCTGGTTCCTGCGCACCATGTCGCCCGGGCCATGCGCGAGAATCCCGACGGTCCACAGCAGGACCTGGTTCCCTTCGATCAGCGCGGAGTTGGGGACACTCGCCAGAATCCCCACTCCGGGCCCGGCCACCGAGCTGTCCGCGATGACCTGATCGCCCTTGATCGTGACGTCGTCCGCATCGATCTCGATGCCGCTGCCACCCGCGGCGTCGGGATTCGTCACCGTGAAGCCCTTCCCGGGGCTGCCCAGCTCGACGCGGCCGGCCGTGATGAGCACGTTCGTGCGGACCAGGAAGCCTCTCGCGTCGATCACCGTCGAGGCGGCGCCGTCGCTCGAGGTCAGGGCGAGCGGCTTGCCGACGGCGACGAAGCAGTCGCAGCCGGGAGCGCCGCTCTCCCCGCGGTACGAGCCCGGCCCGACGACGACGTGGTCGCCGGCCGATGCGACATGGATGCCCCGCGTGATGGATCTGCACGGGGAAGCCTTGGAACCACAGCTCGCATCATCGGTGCCGTTGTTCGCGACGTACACCGTGCTCGCGTGAGCGGCGGATGCGAGAACGAAGGAGAGTGCGACCACGCACTGTCGGATCCTACGAGCCATCGCGTATCCCTCCTGTCCGGATCGCGGCGGGCCGCGCGCCACCGATCCTCTTAGGATGATGCGCCGACTCGCGTCGCACGTAAATCGCGCATGGATTCGAGCGCCCGGTCGGCGCCGATGCCGAGCAGCAGGCCGATACCTTCCGCCGTGGCGGCAAGATGCATGCGGAGCGCGCCGAGCGCGACGTAGTGAGGGTCGCTGAGACCCCGCGACTCACTGCGCGCCCGATCGGGTCCCCCTCGCGAAACTGAAACGGAGCGCGGAGGGGCCCCCGACCGTCGTGACGAGGACCATGACGACCAAGGCACCGTAGAGCGAATCGTCGACGATCCGCTTGCCATGGAGCGTGAGGTTGAGACCGACGCCCGCGAAAATGAGCGCCACCTTGCGCCGCGGCACCATTCCGATCGCGATTGACAAGCGATCGAGGCCGCGATCCACGACGGCGAGCGCGCAAGCCTGCTTGCCGATGATCGCGACGAGAGTGAGCCTCTGCTCCCAGCGCGAGGGTCGTCGGGTCGCCGACGCCGCTCCCGACGCTTCCGCCGACGCCGACCCGCACGCCGGCGGTAACGCCACGCTGCAGGCGATCGGAGCCAACCGGTTCGTCCTTTTTCGGGAGCGGACCAGCGACGTCGAGAGCACCATCAGCCGAATGCTGCGCGGCCCCCAGCCGGCCCGCGATCAGGGGGAGATCGACGAGTTCGCTCGACGCCACGCTCGGAAGGCTGGGCCGTGAATGTCTCGTGAATGAACTGCCGCCGAGGCGGGTTCGGCGGCGTTTGCGTGGGGCTCCTCCCCGAGGGGGAAAACCCAGGCAATCGCAGAGGTCGCCGAACGGCGTTTGGCGGCGTTCGGCGCCTCTCCTCCACTCATAACCGGTTGGTCCCAGGTTCGAGGCCTGGCGGGCCCATTCGCAGCGCGCGCCGCACCGCGCCGGCAGCCGCGGAACGCATTTCCTTCGCCGCGAAGGTTGCACGTTCGCCGGCGCGTGGTATTACTCTCGATTTGCCTGCCACGGTGATGGATCGATGAGTTTCCCTGGAGTCGATGCTTGAGCGCCAGCGTGATTGAGGACCTGGCGGCGCTTCAGGCGATCGACCGGCGCAATCGCGAACGCGAGCTGGAGCTCGCGGACATCGAACGGGAAACGAAATCACAGCAGGCACTGCTTGACGAGAAGCGCCTCACGGTCGAGACGCTGCGCGCCGAGCTCGCCACCGTCGGCACCCGTCGGCGGGACCTCGAGTCCCAGCTCGCTCTCGAGGAGCAGCGCATGAAGGAGCGGCGGATGCGGCTCGGCCGCCTCCGCAACGATCGCGAGGTCGCCGCCCTGCAGCGCGAGATCGAGCTGGCGAAGGAGTCGAACGCGCGCCTCGAGGAGGAGGTCCTCACGCTGATCGAGCAGGTCGAGGCCCTCGAGGGAAGCCTGCGCGCTTCCGAGGAGGAGCTGAAGGCCGTGCAGGACAGCCTCGCGAAGCTCGGCGAGACGGGGGACGGCCGGAGCCGCCAGCTCCGCGCCGAGATCGCGGGCGACAGCTCCGAGCGGAACGCGCTCGCGGCGCGCCTCAGCGAAGGCATCCGCAAGAAGTACGAGCAGCTGTTCGCGCGCCGGAACGGCATCGCGGTCGTCGAGGTGCGCGCCGGCAACTGCCGCGGCTGCAACATGAGCCTGCCGCCGCAGCTCTACATCCGCATCCAGCGGCGCGTCGAGATCGAGTACTGCCCGAACTGCCAGCGCATCCTCTACTGGCGGCCGGATCCGGGCGACGGCGCCCGCGCCGACGAGGCCTGAGGACCGCACACCGCGCGCCGCCGAGCGCACGTGCCGGTCGCGAGCCGTTCCGCGCGCGAGTTTTCGCTTGGCACTGCGAAGATCGCTCTCGCGTCGCGCGCGATCCGTCCTTAGAATCGCTCCCGGCAAGGAGGGGGTCGGACGGTCGATCGGGCTTCGCCCGGTAGGAAAGTCCGGACTCCGCAGGGCAGGGCGGCCGCTAACGGCGGCCCCGAGCGATCGGGGGAAAGGCGCGACAGAAAACGAGACGGCCGTCGGGCTTCGGCTCGGCGGTCACGGTGAAAAGGCGAGGTAAGAGCTCACCGGCCGCGTGCGCGAGCCGCGGCGCTTCGTAAACCCCGCCCGGAGCAAGGCCAAGCTGGGGGATGGGCGGCCCGTCCGAGCCCCCGGGTACGGCCGCACCGAGCACGCGGGCAACCGCGTGCCCAGAGGAATGACCGTCGCCCGGCGACGTTATCGCCGGGGACAGAATCCGGCTTACAGACCCCCTCCTGCCATCCCGGCGGCGACCGGGAACCGTCCTCCCGCGACGGGGTTCGGCCCCGATAGGGATCGGCCCCCACCGGATCGAGAGCGCGACCGCCCCGAACCCGCGAGAGCCGAAGATTTCCGGGCTCGGCCGCGTGCAGGGCGGCGTGGAGCTTGGCCCTGACGAACGCGTTTCCGCGTTCCGCCGGAGCAGCTCCGCCCGCGCACGCACGAAAACGCGTGCGCTGGCGACGAAAACTATTGACACGTTCGGCCGAAAGGCCGTATGAGCCCCGTGGGGAAAGGTGGGGACGAGTGGTTATCGAGTCCTGTCAGGCCGCTCGCGATGTTCTCAGGCAGCTTCTCCAATACGCTCGACGACAAAGGCCGCGTCGCCATCCCGGCCAAATTCCGGGAGACCCTTGCCCCGAGCGGAGACGTGAGCCTCATGGTCACGATCTTCGAGGTCGCGAACGTACCCTGCCTCGAGGCGTACTCGTCGCGCGGCTGGCAGGAGTTCATCGTCGAGCTGCAGTCGCGGATCGGCCAGTTCGCCCAGAATCGCCTCCTCTTCGAGTCGGCATACATCGGAAGCGCCCAGGCCTGCCAGCCCGACAAGCAGGGTCGCGTCCTTCTTCCGCAGTCCCTCCGGAAGTTTGCCGAGCTCGAGACGGACGTCGTGTTCGCGGGGGTCGGCAAGAAGTTCAGGATCTTCAGCGCGACCGGCTACGCGAAGGTCCTCGACCAGTACCGCAGCATGCTGCGCGAAAACCCGAACCTCTTCCATGACCTCGGGATCTAGCGCTCTCGCGGCGGTCGCCGACGACCGCTCGCATCGCGCCGACGAGCGAGCCACCTCGCACCATCGCCGCCCGCCGGCCAGACTGGGATCGCCGATGCGCTCGAGAGAGGACGGGCCGGCGCACGAGCCGGTGCTGCTGAAGGAGGTGGCGGCTCTCCTGGTGCCGGATGCGGAGCGGCCGCGGGTGCTCGTGGACGCGACCGTCGGCCTCGGCGGCCACTCCGAGGCGCTCCTCGAGCGCGCCCATCCCGAGTCGCGGCTGGTCGCGATCGACCGCGACCCCGAGGCGCTCGCGATCGCGGCGCGCCGGCTCGCGCGCTTCGGCGATCGCGTCCGGCTCGTGCACGGCCGCTTCGCGGACCTCGCGCACCTCCTGGAAGGGGAGGGCGTCGCGGCGGCGGACGCCGTCCTCGCCGACCTCGGGGTCTCGTCGCTGCAGCTCGACGAGCCGCGCCGCGGGTTCAGCTTCCGGGCGTCCGGCGACGTCGACATGCGGATGGACCAGACGCGCGGCGAGACCGCGGGCGACCTGCTGGCGCGGTCGAGCGAGGCCGAGCTCGCGCAGCTGCTGCGCGAGTACGGCGAGGAGCCGAGCGCCCGCAGGATCGCGCACGCGCTCACCCGTGCGCCGCGCCCCGAGACGACCGACGAGCTGCGCGCGATCGTCGCCGGCGCCGTGCGCTCGCGGAGCCGCGATCGCGACCCGGCGACGCGCACGTTCCAGGCGCTCCGCATCGCCGTCAACCGCGAGCTCGAGGAGCTCGACCGTCTGCTGGCGGAGCTGCCTTCGCACCTCGCGCCCGGGGCCCGGGTCGCGATCCTCGCCTACCATTCGCTCGAGGACCGGCGCGTGAAGAACGCGTTCCGGAGCTGGACCGCGAGCTGCGTCTGCCCGCCCGAGCTGCCGGTCTGCCGCTGCGGCGGAACGCCGCGCGCGCTTCGCTTGACGCACAAGGCGGTGGCGCCGTCGGCCGAGGAGATCGCCCGCAACCCGCGCTCGCGCAGCGCGCGGCTCCGCGCCGTGGAGTGGATCGGTGGCCGCTGAGGCGCGCGCGGCTCGCGCGTGGGGGCAGCCCGCGGCGCGGCCGTCGTCCTCGCCCGTGCGCCGGGCGGGGCGGTGGTTCGCGCCGAACGCGCGGCGTCCCGACGCCCGGGCGGCGCACAAGCGGCGCGCGGCGAGCGGCGCCGCGATCGGCCGCGCCGCGCGCGGCCGGATCGCGCGCGTCAACGTCGCCGCCGGGCTCTTCTTCCTCGCCGTCGGGCTCTTCCACGTCTGGACGGGGCTCGCCGTCGGTCAGCTCGGGTACGCGCTCTCGGATGCCCGCGCGCTCACCGAGCGACTCGACCAGGAGCTCCACGAGCTGTCGATCGAGTACGCGGCGGAGACGACTCCCGGACGGCTCGAGGAAGCGGCGCGCGAGCGTCTGGGGCTCCATCCGCCCGCGCCCGGGCAGGTCGTGATCCTGCGATGACGGACGACGGCGACACCCGCCTGGGCGAGCGCATCCCGTTCTTCGCGGGCGGCCTCGTCGTCGTGCTGGTCGCGATGGCGATGCGCGTCGTGCAGCTGACGGTCGTCGATGGCGACGCGCTCGCGCTGCGCGCGTTCCGCCAGCACCGCGAGACCGTTCGGCTCACCGCGCTCCGCGGCGCCATCCGCGACCGCTACGGCGAGGTGCTCGCCGAGACGATGGTCGCGCCGTCGGTGTTCGCGAGCCCGCGCAAGTACCCGGTGCCGCGCGACGCCCGGCCCGCGCTCGCCGCGGCTCTCGGCGTGTCGCCGCGCCTCCTCGACCGCCGGCTCGATTCGAATCGCGGCTTCGTGTGGCTGAAGCGCCGCGCGAGCCGCGACCAGGCGCGAGCGGCGACGCACCTCGGGCTCCTCGGCGTCGGGTCGCTCGCCGAGGGCCGTCGCCTCTATCCGCAGAAGGTCGTCGGGGCGCACGTCGTCGGGACGGCCGGCGCGGACCTGCGCGGCCTCGAGGGCATCGAGCTCCGCTACGACCGCTGGATGCGCGGTCCGGAGACGGTCCTCCGCGTCGACCGCGACGGCCTCGGACGGGCGATCATGAGCGGCGGCGCGAGCGACGACGTGGTGGAGGCGCCGGACGAAGCGCTCGACCCGCTCGCGACCGGCGCGACGCTGACGCTCACGATCGACAGCGGCCTCCAGGGCCTCGTCGAGCGCGAGCTCGAGCGCGGCGTCCGCGCCGCGAACGCCGACGCCGGGACGGCCGTCATGCTCGATCCGCGGACGGGCGCGGTCGTCGCGCTCGCGAACTTCCCGACCTACGACCCGAATGCGCCCGCCGACGCGCGCCCGGGTGCGCGCCGCAACCGCGCCGTCACCGACGCCTTCGAGCCCGGCTCGACCTTCAAGGCCATCCTCGCGGCCGCCGCTCTCGAGGAGCACGCGATCAGCATGTCGGACGCGCTCCACTGCGAGAACGGCCGCTATCGCATCGGGAAGTGGACGATCCACGACCACCACCCGTACGGCATCCTGAGCGTTCCGGAGATCATCCAGTACTCGAGCAACATCGGCGCGAGCAAGATCGCCGAGCGGCTCGGCCGCGAGCGCTACGCGCGCTACCTCGAGAGCTTCGGCTTCGGACGCCGCACCGCGATCGATCTCCCGGGCGAGGTGCCGGGCATCGTCCGGCCGGTGCAGAAGTGGGCGATGATCGACCTCGCGACCGGCAGCTTCGGGCAGGGCCTGTCGGTCACCCCGGTCCAGCTCGCCGCCGCGTACGCCGCGCTCGCGAACGGCGGCGAGCTCGTGCAGCCGCATCTCCTGCGGCGCGCGGTCGATCGCAACGGCCGCGTCCTGCTCGACCGCGACGACCCCGACGACGCCGCGCCCGTCCGGCGCGTGGTCTCCGTCGAGAGCGCGCGCCAGGTGACGTCGATGCTCGAGCGCGTGGTCGAGTTCGAGGGCGGTACGGGCGGCAAGGCGCGGATCGCGGGCGTGCGCGTCGCCGGGAAGACCGGTACCGCGCAGAAGGTCGACCCGCGGACCGGCCGCTACTCGCGCGACCGGCTCGCCTCGTTCGTGGGCTTCGCTCCTGCCGACGATCCCGCGTTCGTGCTGCTCGTCATGATCGACAACCCGCACGGGCAGACCTACGGCGGCATGGTCGCGGCGCCGGTCTTCCGCGAGGTCATGTCGCGCGCGCTCGACCGCCTCGGAGAGCGTCGACCAGCTCCGCTGCCGCCGCCCGCGCCGCCGCGCCGGACGGTCGTCGCGGAAGCTCCGGCCGTGCGCCCGGCGACCGCGGTCGCGCTCCGGCCCGCCGCATTCTCGGAGGCGTCGTCGATCCCGTCGTTCCTCGGCATGAGCCTCCGCCGGGCGCTCGAGGTCGCATCGGCGGAAGGGCTCGCGGTGGACGCGCGCGGCAGCGGCTTCGTGAAGGCGCAGAACCCGGCGCCCGGCACGGCGCGCGCGGACGGCGACGTGATCGTCCTCGCCCTGGAGCCGTCGGCATGAGCCGCGCCGGAGCCGCTCTCATGGTCGCGTCGGAGTCGCCTCCGGCGGGGGGCGGCGGGCGCGCGCCCGGAATGTCCCTGCAGGAGCTGCTCGCGAGCTCCGCCGAGCCGGCTCGGGTCGTGCATGGCGAAGCCGCGACCCGCATCGCCGGCGTCGCCTGCGACTCGCGCGTCGTCGCCCCGGGCGACCTCTTCGTCGCGATCGCCGGCGAGGCCGCCGATGGGAGCGCGTTCGTCGAGCAGGCGATCGCGCGCGGCGCCGCCGCGGTCGCCCTCGCGGAGGAGCCGGCGCACGCTCTCGGGCGCGCCCGCTGTGCGGTCGTCGCGTGCGGCTCACCGCGCGCGCTGGTCGCGGACGCCGCCGCCGTCCTCGCGGGCCGACCGAGCGAGAGCCTCGCAGTCGTCGCGGTCACGGGCACGAGCGGGAAGACGACCACGACGTATCTCCTCGAGTCGATCCTCGCGGCGGCCGGCCATGCGACCGGGGTCGTCGGCACGATCGAGTACCGCTTCGCCGGCCGGCGCGAGCCCGCGCCCCTCACGACGCCCGATGCGGTCGTTCTGCAGCGGACCTTCGCGCGCATGCTCGCCGAGGGCGCGACCCACGTCGTCCTCGAGGCTTCCTCGCACGCGCTGGCGCTCGACCGCCTGCGCGCGACCGCGATCGACGCCGCCGTCTTCACGAACTTCTCGCGCGATCACCTCGACTACCACCGCTCGATGGACGAGTACCTCGCGGCGAAGGCGCGGCTCTTCCGGGAGCTCCTGCCGTCGTCCGGCAAGGCGAGCTTCGCCGTCCTGAACGCGGACGACGCGGCGGTGATGTCGCTCGCGAGCGAGCTCGTGGTTCCCTTCGTCACGTTCGGAGCGCGCGGCGACGTCCGCCTCGACCGCGTCGAGCACGACGCGTCGGGGACCCGGGGCGAGATCCGGCTCGGCGGCGACCGGCTCGCGTTCGAGACCCGGCTCGTCGGCGCGCCGCACGCGGCGAACGTCCTCGCGTCGGCCGCGACGGCGTGGCGGCTCGGCATCGCGCCGGCGGCGATCGCCCGCGGCATCGCGGCCTGTGCCGGCGTGCCGGGACGGCTCGAGGCGATCCGCGCCGGCCAGCCGTTCCAGGTGATCGTCGACTACGCGCACAAGCCGGACGCGCTCGAGCGCGTGCTCGCGAGCCTGCGCGGCCTCACGAGCGGCCGGCTGATCGTCGTCTTCGGATGCGGCGGCGACCGCGATCGCGGGAAGCGACCGCTCATGGGTGGGATCGCGGCGCGGCTCGCGGACGTGCCGATCCTGACTTCGGACAACCCGCGGACCGAGGATCCGATCGCGATCCTGGCGGAGATCGAGGAAGGCGTGCGGCGCGAGGGCCGCACGCCCGTCGCGCAGGAGGCGCTCGGGCAAACGGAAAGGGAGGCGGTGTATGCGGTGGTGCCCGAGCGCCGCGCGGCGATCCGGCGCGCGATCGAGATCGCGCGCGCCGGCGACGTGGTCGTGATCGCCGGCAAGGGACACGAGGACTACCAGATCGTCGGGACGGTCAAGCATCACCTCGACGACCGCGAGGAGGCGCGCGCCGCGCTCGGCGCGCTCGGCTTCCGCGCGGAGGAGGCGGTGCAGAGGGATTGACGAGGCTCGCGGCGCACCCGGGGCGGCGGAGGCGGTCGGGTACGTGGATCGGGGCGCGACGGGAGTCGCGTCCCGACGGGTGCGCACGAGGAAATGGCCGCCGGCGCGGGGTCGCCGGCGGCGCCGAGGTGGGGCGGTCGGGGGGCCGGGTGCGCAGGCGGTGTGGGGTGGTCGTGGAGGGCGCATCCGGGATGGTGAGAGGGCCAGGGACGGATCGTCCGCTTACTGAGCGAGCGGGCGAGCCGGACCTGGCCCACCGCCATCGGCCATTCGGGTCGGATCGAAGCGGCGGAAGAGCCCGCGCCGGCGCGACCGCCGGCGGAGCGTCGGGGGTGGGTGGTGGAGGTTCGCGGGCGATCGCGGTATCCCCGCGGCGCGCATGGTTCTGCAGTCGGGACGTGAGGGATCATCCCCTCCCTGCGAGACGGGACTCCGCTTCGAGACATGATGCTGTATCAGCTCCTCTATCCGCTCCACGCGACCCACACGGCGTTCAACGTCTTCCGCTACATCACCTTCCGGACGCTGCTCGCCGGCTTGACGGCGCTGGTCATCTCTCTCTGGCTCGGGCGGCCGCTCATCCAGAAGCTCGCGGAGATGCGGGTCGGACAGCCGATCCGCGACGACGGCCCGCAGAGCCACAAGTCGAAGGCGGGCACGCCGACGATGGGCGGAACGCTCATCCTGTTCTCGTCGGTGCTGGCGACGCTCCTCCTCGCCGACCTCGCGAATCCCTACGTGTGGCTGCTGCTGGTTCTGGTGGTTGCCTACGGCGCGATCGGCTTCGTCGACGACTACCGGAAGCTCCGCGGGCGGAGCTCGCGCGGCCTCTCGGCGCGGGGGAAGCTCCTGCTGCAATTCGCGGTCGCCGTCCCGGTCGCGATCTTTCTCGCCAACTCGATCGGCACGGCGGTCCCGTTTCCGGTCCTGAAGAACGTCGCCCCCAACCTGGGCTGGTGGTACGTGCCGTTCGCGGCCATCGTGATCGTCGGGATGTCGAACGCCGTGAACCTGACCGACGGGCTCGACGGCCTCGCGATCGGTCCGGTCGCGATCGCGGCCGCGACCTGCACCGTCTTCGCGTACGTCGCCGGAAACTCGCGCATCGCGGAGTACCTGCAGATCACCTACGTCCCGGGGGCGGGCGAGCTCGCCGTCTTCTGTGGAGCGCTCGTCGCCGCGGGGCTCGGCTTCCTCTGGTTCAACGCCTACCCGGCGAAGGTCTTCATGGGCGACGTCGGCTCGCTCCCGCTCGGCGCCGCGATCGCGACGGTCGCGCTCGTGAGCAAGCAGGAGCTCGTGCTTCCGCTCCTCGGCGGGGTGTTCGTCGCCGAGCTCTTCTCGGTCGTGTTCCAGGTGGTCTCGTACAAGCTCCGCCGAAAACGCATCTTCCGCATGGCGCCGATCCATCACCACTTCGAGCTGCTGGGCTGGCCGGAGCCGCTCATCATCGTGCGGGCGTGGATCGTCGCGGTGATCTGCGCGCTCCTCGCGCTCGCCACCCTGAAGCTCAGGTGAGCGGGGCGGCCGCTCGCGGCGCCGGCGCGTCGCTCGACCTCGCCGGGCGACGCGTCCTCATCGTCGGGCTCGGACGGACCGGCGTCTCGATGTGTCGCTTCCTCGCGCGCCGAGGCGCCCTCGTGCGGGCATGCGACCGACGGAGCGACGCCGAGCTGCCGGCGGACCTCGCGTCGGCGGAGCTCGTCCGCGGCGCCGACGGCCCCGAGCTGCTCGCGGGGGTGGACATCGTCGTGCCGAGCCCCGGCGTGCCGGCGACGGCGCAGCTCCTCCGCACCGCCTGCGAACGCGGCATTCCGGTGCGGAGCGAGATCGAGGTCGCCGCCCGCGCCCTCGACCGGCCGATCGTCGCGATCACGGGGACGAACGGGAAGAGCACGACGACGTCGCTCGTGGGCGCGATGGTCGACGAGAGCGGGCGCCGCGCGTTCACGGGCGGGAACCTCGGGACGCCGCTCGTCGACGCGGTGGACACCGACGTCGACGTGATCGTGGCGGAGGTGTCGAGCTTCCAGCTCGAGTGGGTCGAGGAGTTCCGGCCCGCGATCGGCGTGCTCCTGAACGTGACCGACGACCACCTCGATCGCTACGCCGACGTCGAGGAGTACGCGGCCACGAAGGCGCGGATGTTCGCGCGCCAGCGACCGGACGACGTCGCGATCGTGAATCGCGACGACGCGCGGGTCGCCCGCCTCGCGCGCTCCTTCGCCGCGGACGTGCGGAGCTTCGGCGGCGGGCCGCCCGCCCCGCAAGCGCGGCCGCGTTCCGAGCGCGCTTGTCGCACCGGAGCCGCTGCGACCCTCGTGGGCGACGCGATCGAGATCGCCGAGCCGGACGGCGAGCTTCGTTTCCCGCTCGCGCGCGTCCGCCTCGCCGGCCGCCACAACCGCGACAACCTGATGGCGGCGCTGCTCGCCGGGCGCGCCCTCGGCATCGCGCCCGAGCTCCTGCAGGCGACGATCGAGCGCTTCGCCGGCCTGCGCCACCGCATGGAGCTCGTCGCCGAGGTCGGCGGCGTCGCGTACGTCGACGACTCGAAGGGCACCAACGTCGGCGCGCTCCAGCGGTCGCTCGAGGGCTATCACGACGGCAGCGTCGTCCTGATCGCGGGCGGCCTCGCGAAGGGCGGGGACTTCTCGGTCGCGCGCGAGCTCCTGCGCCGGAAGGCGCGCTTCGTCGCGCTGTACGGCTCGGCGCGCGATCTCCTGGCCGAAGCCTGGCGCGACGCCTGCGAGATCGCGATCCGCGAGCGCTTCGCCGACGCGGTCGCCGCCGCCGTCGCGACCGCTCGTCCGGGCGACGTCGTGCTGCTCTCGCCGGCGTGCGCGAGCCTGGATCAGTTTCCCGACTACGCGGCGCGCGGCGACGCGTTCGCCGACCAGGTGAGGTCCTTGCAGAGATGATCGCCCAACCGGAACCGCTCCGCGCGCCCTACGCGATCGCGACCCAGCGCCCGCGCGTCGTCCTCACCCGCTCGCTCGACGGGTGGATCCTCGGCGCCGCGCTCCTGCTGCTCGGCCTCGGCCTCGTGATGGTCTTCGACGCGAGCTTCTTCATCGGGCAGGAGCGCTACGGAAACCCCTACGCGCTCGTCCGCCGCCACGTTGCCTTCCTCGTCGCGGGGCTCGCACTGGCGGCGCTCGTGCTGCGGATCGACGCGCGCCGGCTCGAGCGCTGGGCGTACCCGGCGGCGCTCCTCGCGATCGCGCTGGTCGCGCTCAGCGTGATCCCGGGCATCGGCCAGGTGCGCGGCGGCGCCCGCCGCTGGCTCTCGCTCGGAATTCTCGCCTTCGAGCCGTCGGAGCTCTTGAAGCCGGCCTTCGTCCTCTACCTCGCGCGCTCGCTCGTCCGGAAGCGCGAGCGGCTCGACGACTTCGCCTACGGCGTCCTTCCGCACCTCGTGGTCGCCGCGGTGCCGATCGCGCTGCTGCTGGTCCAGCCCGACTTCGGCGCCGCGATGGTGATCGGCGTCCTGACGATCGGCATGCTGTTCGCGGCGGGCGCGCGCCCACTCCACCTCGGTGCGCTGTCGGCGGCCGCGCTGCCCGGCGTGTTCGCGCTCGTCTGGTGGAAGCCGTACCGCTGGGCGCGGCTGGTCGCGTTCCTCGACCCGTGGAGCGACGCGGAGCGCGGCGGCTTCCAGCTCGTGCAGTCGCTCATCGCCTTCGGGAGCGGCGGCCTTCTCGGCGTCGGGCTCGGGAACGGGAAGCAGAAGCTCTTCTACCTCCCGGAGGGCCACACCGACTTCATCTTCGCGCTGGTCGGCGAGGAGCTCGGGCTCGCCGGCGCGATCGCCGTGCTGGTCTGCTTCGCCGTGATCGGCCTCCGCGGGTTCCGGGTCGCCGCGCGGCTCACGGACCCGTTCGCGCGGCTGGTCGCGTTCGGCCTCACGTTCCTCCTCGTGACGCAGGCGACGATGAACGTCGGCGTCGTGCTGGGGCTCCTTCCGACGAAGGGCCTCCCGCTGCCGCTCGTGAGCTACGGCGGGTCGTCGATGCTCGCGACGGTCGCGACCGTCGCCATGCTGGTCGGCCTCTCGCGCGAGGCGCGCTGAGCGGAAGGATCGCGAGGTTGCGCGTGATCATCGCCGGCGGCGGCACGGGCGGGCATCTCTTTCCGGGCATCGCCGTGGCGCGCGAGCTCGCGCGCCGCGGCGCGAGCGTGAGCTTCGTCGGCAGCGACTACGGGATCGAGCGCACCGCCGTCCCGCGAGCCGGCTTCGAGGTCGATCTGCTCTCGATCCGCGGCGTGCGCGGCGAGGGCTGGGCGGGCGTCGCGCGCGCGTTCCGGCGCGTGCCGGCGAGCGTCGCGGCGGCGCTCCGCCTGCTGCGCCGGCGCGATCCCGGGCTCGTGATCGGCGTCGGCGGCTACGCCTCGTTCCCGGCGGTCGCCGCGGCGGCGCTGCGCCGCGTCCCCATCGTGCTGCTCGAGCAGAATGCCGCGCCGGGCCTCGCGACCCGGCTCCTGGCGCCGCTCGCCGCTCGCGTCTGCGTGAGCTTTCCCGCGACCGCGCGCGTCCTCGGCCGTCGCGCCCTGGTGACGGGCAACCCGGTCCGGACGTCGGGCGTCGCCGGCTCGCGCCGCGAGCGCGCGGCGGGCGAGCCGTTTCGCGTCCTCGTGTTCGGCGGCAGCGCCGGGGCGCACCGCCTGAACGAGGTCGTTCCGACGGCGCTCGCGCAGGTCGGCCGCCCGCTCGCCGTCACCCACCAGACCGGGCCCCGCGACCGCGACACCGTCGAGGAGGCGTACCGCGCGCTCGGCGTCGCGGCGCGCACCGTCGCCTTCATCGACGACATGGAGTCGGCGTACGCCGAGGCCGACCTCGTCGTCTGTCGCGCCGGCGCCACGACGATCGCCGAGCTGACCGCGCTCGGCCTCCCCGCGATCCTCGTGCCGTTCCCCTACGCCGCCGGCGACCACCAGCGCCTCAACGCGGAGGCGCTCGTCGAGGCGGGCGCCGCGTGGATGCTCGCCGATCGCGAGCTCTCTCCCGACGCCGTTTCCGCCCTCGTCCGGCGCGCGATCGACGACCCGGCCGCGCTCGCGGCGATGGCGGAGCGCGCGCGCGGCCTCGGACGGCCGGATGCGGCGGCGCGCGTCGCGGACGAGTGCTTCCGCCTCGTCGGCGCGACCGCAGCGGGGGCGAGCGCGTGACCGGGCACGGCGGAATGCAAGCGCGCGCGCGAGCGGCTAGAACGACGTCCATCGTGCGCGGCGGACGACATCACGTCCACTTCGTCGGCATCGGCGGCATCGGGATGAGCGGGATCGCCGAGGTGCTGCTGACCCTCGGCTACACGGTGAGCGGCTCCGACGTCGCGCGCAGCGAGACGACGGAGCGCCTTCAGAACCTGGGCGCGCGCATCGCGCTCGGACACGACCCGGACCACGTGACCGCGGGGGTGGCCGTCGTCGTCATCTCGTCCGCCGTCAAGTACTCGAACCCGGAGGTGGCGCGCGCGCGCGACCTCCGCATCCCGGTCATCCCGCGCGCCGAGATGCTCGCCGAGCTCATGCGGATGAAGTACGGCCTGGCGGTCGCCGGGACGCACGGCAAGACCACCACGACGTCGCTCCTTGCGTGCATCCTCTCCGAGGGCGGCCTCGATCCGACGGTCGTGATCGGCGGCAAGGTGCTCGCGCTCGGCACGAACGCGCGCCTCGGCCTCGGCGAGTACATGGTCGCGGAGGCCGACGAGAGCGACGGCACGTTCCTCCTCCTGACCCCGACGATCGCGATCGTCACGAACATCGATCCCGAGCACCTCGACCACTACGGCGACGTCGAGCGCGCCGCCGACGCCTTCGTGGAGTTCGCGAACCGCGTCCCGTTCTACGGGGCGGCCGTCCTGTGCATCGACAGCCCGCGCGTCCGGGCGGTCCTGCCGCGCATCCGGAAGCGCTACGTCACCTACGGGCTCTCGCCCGATGCCGAGCTCAGCGCCCGCGACCTCGTCGTGCAGGGGTTCTCGACGGCCTTCACCGCCGTCCGCGGCGGCGACGACCTCGGCCGCGTCGAGATGCGGATGCCGGGGCGGCACGTCGCGCAGAATGCGCTCGCGACGATCGCCGCCGGAGCCGAGCTCGGCATCCCGTTCGCGACCTGCGCCCGCGCCCTCGCGAGCTTCACCGGCATCCACCGCCGCTTCGAGCTCCGCGGCGAGGCGCGCGGCGTGATGGTGATCGACGACTACGGCCATCACCCCGAGGAGATCCGCGTCACGCTGCGCGCGGCGCGCGAGGCGCTCGACCGCCGGCTCGTCGCCGCCTTCCAGCCGCATCGCTTCACCCGCACGCGCGATCTCTTCGCCGACTTCCTCGACGCGTTCGACGACGCGGACGTCGTGTTCGTGACCGAGATCTACTCGGCCGGAGAGGAGGCGATCGACGGCGTGAGCGGCGCGGCGCTCGCACAGGCGCTGAAGGCGCGTGGCCACGCCGACGTCCGCTTCGTCCCCGAGCGCGGCGCGCTCGCCGAGCGCATTGCCGAGGAGGCGCGCTCGGGCGACGTCGTCGTCCTGCTCGGGGCGGGCGACGTCGTGAAGACCGGTCCGGAGCTGCTGGCCGCGCTGCGCGGCCCGCACCTCGAGGCCGTCCGGCGGGTCAAGTGAGATGAGCGCCGGCGCCGCCGCCCTCGCGCGCGACGACCCCGCCGTCCCGGGCGTCGCGATCCGCCGCAGCGAGCCGATGTCGCGCCACACGTCGATGCGGGTCGGCGGCCCGGCGGAGCTCTTCTGCGAGGTCGAGAGCGCGGGCGCGCTGGCCGCGAGCCTGCGCTGGGCGAAGGCTCAGTCGCTCCCGGTCTTCGTGCTGGGCGGCGGGACGAACCTCGTCGTCGCCGATGCCGGGATCCCGGGCTTGACGGTCAAGCTCGGCCGATCGTTCTCGAGGACGCGCTGGGACGACAGCGCCGGCGGCGCGCGCGTCGTCGTCGGCGGGGCCGCCAACTTCAAGCGCCTCGCCCTCGACGCGATCGCGCGCGGCTTCGCCGGCCTGGAGTTCGCCGAGGGGATCCCGGGGACCGTCGGCGGCGGGCTCCTCATGAACGCGGGCGCGTTCGGCGGGGAGATCTCGCAGGTCGTCGAGGCGATCGCCGGGGTGACGCGGTCGGGCGACGAGGTGCGGCTCGCCCGCGAGGAACTCGCCTTCGCGTATCGCCGTCTCGACCTCCCGCTCGGTTTCGTCGTGACGTCGGTGGAGATCCGGCTCGCGCGCGGCGACCGGGACGCGATCGACCGGCGCGCCGCCGACGCGAAGCGGAAGCGCGGCCGCGGCCAGCCGCTCGGGCTTCCCAACGCGGGATCGATCTTCAAGAATCCGCCCGGCGACTTCGCGGGGCGCCTGATCGAGATCGTGGGGTTGAAGGGCGCGCGCGCGGGCGGCGCCGAGATCTCGCCCCAGCACGCGAACTTCATCGTGAACGTCGGCGGGGCGCGCGCCGCGGACGTGCGCGCGCTCATGCGCCTCGTGCAGGAGACGGTGTGGCGCCGGCGCGGCGTCTGGCTGCAGCCGGAGGTGAAGCTGGTGGGCGACTGGGAGGCGGCGGAGGCGCGGTGAGCGGCGGACGGCAGGGCGGTGGCGGTGGGGGTGCGATGCGAAGCTGGGTGGTGACGGGGCGATATCGCGGGGCGCGGATCGGGGTGCTGAGCGGCGGCCTCTCCTCCGAGCGCGAGGTCGCGGAGCGGAGCGCGCGTGCCGCGGCGGCCGCGCTGCGAGAGCGCGGCTACGACGTCGTCGAGATCGCGGTCGGCCGGGACGTGGCCGCCGACCTCCGCGCCGAGCGCGTCGAGGTCGCGTTCAACGCGCTCCACGGCCGCTACGGCGAGGACGGCTGCATCCAGGGCCTCCTCGAGACGATGGCGATTCCCTACACCGGCGCGGGAGTCCTCGGGAGCGCGATCGCGATGGACAAGTGGCTCTCGAAGCAGCTCCTCGTCGCCGCCGGCATCCCGACCGCGACGGCCTGCCTGCTCCGCTCCGGCGATCCCGCCGGCCGCCTTCCGGCTCCGTTCCCGCTCGTCTTCAAGCCGCGCGGCGAAGGGTCGAGCAACGGCGTCTCGATCGTCCACGGCGCCGGCGAGCTCGAGGGCGCGGCCGCGCTCGCGCGCCGCTACGACCCGGACGTGATCGTCGAGGAGTACGTGCCGGGACGGGAGGTGACGGTCGCGGTGCTGGACGACGTCGCGCTCGCGGCCATGGAGGTCGTCCCGCTCGGCGACGAGATGCACAGCTACGACGTGAAGTACACGCCCGGGCGCGAGGAGTTCCGGATCCCGGCGCCGCTCGGCGACCACTACCAGCGCGCGCTCGACGTCGCCGCCGCCGCCCACCGCACGCTCCTCGCCGGCCCGTACAGCCGCGTCGACCTGCGCGTGCGCGACGACGGCGCGCCGGTCGTGCTCGAGTGCAACACGCTCCCCGGGCTGCACGAGCTCGGGTGGTTTCCGAGGATGGCGTCGCATGCCGGCATCGCGTTCGGCGACCTCATCGAGATGATCCTCGATCGCGCGCGGCTGAACGTGCGCGAGACGCGCCTCGAGGGCGCGCGATGAGAGCGCGTCGTCGCTCCACGGGCGCGCGCGCTTCGCTGCGCGAGGTCGTCGCGCGCGCGTGGCGCAGCGCGCGCGATCGCCGACGGAACACCGTTTTTTTTCTCCTCGCGCTGGCAATGTGCTTTACAGTCGGGCCCTTTTTGCGCTACTGCAGGGACCATCGCTACTTCGCCGTGCGGACGGTCGAGGTGCAGGGCCAGCGACGTCTCGACGCGGCGCAGGTGCGGGTGTGGTTGGGCATGGTGGAGGGGAGGAGCATCTGGGCGACTTCGCCTCGGGACCTCGAGGCGCGGCTCGAGCAGCACACGGCGATCGCGCACGCCGAGGTCCGTCGCGTCCTTCCGGACCGCCTCCGCGTCCGGGTGACCGAGCGCGCGCCGCGCGCGCTGGTGCGGCGCGGGGCCGGGGCCTTCCTCGTCGACCGCGCCGGCGTCGTGATCGAGGAGACGTCGCTCGCGGCCGGCGATCTGCCGATCATCACGCTGCTCGACGCGGCCGCCGCCCGCGCCGAACATCCCGTCCCGAGCGTGCCGTCCGGCGCCGCGGCCGTTCCCGCTCCACCGGCAGCGGGAGCGCCCGCGCGCTCGGCTGCCGGGCACTCGAAGGATCGCGCTTCGAAAGCGCCTGCGCCCGCGGCGATCGCGGCAGCGGCCGCTGCGACCGCGTCCGCCGGCACCAACGTCACGCCGCCAGCCGCGGGCACGCACGGCGACGCCGCTGCGGCCGCGCACGGCCAAGCAGCCGCCGAGTGGACGCCGGACGCCCGACAGCTCCGCCAGGCGGTCTCGGTCGCACGTCTCCTCGAGGACGGCGCGGCCGGTGTCGCGATCTCCGAGCTCGCCCTGTCGGGAGGCGCGGTGGCGGAGCGGCCGGAGGTGGTCGCGTACTCGAGCGACGGGCGCCTCACGATCCGCCTCGGCTGGGGTGCCTGGCGCCGGAAGCTCGCCGCCGTGCGCCGCGTGCTCGCCTACGAGTCGCGCGCGGCTGCGACCGGAACCGGCGCCCCGGGCCGCCTCGGCCGCGATGTCGCGCCCGCCTTCGAGCCGGCCGGCACCGTCGACGCCCGCGATCCGGCGAACGTGGTCGCGCGCTGGGCGGCCGCCGGAGCGATCTGAGAGGTCGCGTGTCGATGGCGCGCAAGCAGGCGATCACCGTCGCTCTCGACATCGGCACGCACAAGACGTCGGTGCTGGTCGCGGCCGTCGAGCCGGGCGGCGTGCAGGTCCTCGGCGCCGGGTCCGCGCCGTCGCACGGGCTCAAGCGCGGCATGGTCGTGAACATCGACACGACGGTGCATTCGATCGAGCGCGCCGTGCACGAGGCCGAGTCGATGGCCGACTGCGAGATCCACTCGGTCATCGCGAGCCTCAGCGGAAACCATGTCCGCGGCTTCAACAGCCACGGCATGGTCCCGATCAAGACGCGCGAGGTGACGGCTGGCGACGTCGAGCACGTGCTCGACGCCGCGCGCGCGGTCGCGCTTCCGGCCGATCGCGAGGTCCTGCACGTGCTCCCGCAGGAGTACATCATCGACGATCAGGACGGCATCACCGAGCCGCAGGGCATGGCGGGCGTGCGGCTCGAGGCGCGCGTGCACGTGCTCACGGGATCGACGGCCGCGGCGCAGAACGTCGTGAAGTGCTGCAACCGCGCCGGGCTCGCGGTCTCGCAGGTCGTCCTCTCGCCGCTCGCCTCGGCGACCGCCGTCCTGAGCGACGAGGAGCGCGATCTCGGCGTCGCGCTGATCGACGTCGGCGGCGGGACGAGCGACCTGATCGTCTACCACGGCGGCTCGGTGCGCCACACGGCGGTGCTCGGGCTCGGCGGGAGCCAGCTCACCAACGACATCGCGGCCGGCCTCAGGACGCCCGCGGTCGAGGCGGAGAAGCTGAAGCAGCGCTACGGGTCGGCGATCTCGGAATCGATCGCGAGCGAGGAGACGCTCGAGGTGCCGAGCGTCGGTGGTCGCGGCCCGCGCGTCCTCTCGCGCCAGATCCTCGCCGAGATCATCGAGCCGCGCGTCGAGGAGATCCTCACGCTGGTGTCGCGCGAGCTCGTGCGCGCCGGGGTCGAGGGCATGCTCGCTTCGGGCGTCGTGCTGACCGGCGGAACCGCGAGCCTCGATGGAATCGCGCGGCTCGCGGAGAAGGTCTTCGACGTGCCGGTCCGCATCGGTGCACCCGCCGACGTCGGCGGGCTCGCGGATCTCGTGAGCGGTCCCGCGTATTCGACGGCGATCGGGCTTCTCCTGATCGCCGGTCGCAACGGCGGCGAAGGTGGAGGTTCGTACGACGGCGCGGCCGGAGTCTTCTCGAAGGTCAAGCACCGGATGGGAGATTGGCTGCGGGAGTTCTTCTAGGGTATGGGCGGTGCGTGAGCGATCACGAGGAGGCTGGGCGATGAACGATGTGCTGGGCGGTGGCCACGGTGGTGCGCGAATCAAGGTGGTGGGGGTCGGAGGTGGTGGCGGCAACGCCGTGAACACGATGATCCAGTCGGGCATGCCCGGCGTGGATTTCATCGCGGCGAACACGGACGCTCAGGCGCTCGCCGCCAATCTCGCCACCGTCAAGATCCAGCTCGGCGCGGCGATCACGAAGGGTCTCGGCGCGGGCGCGAACCCGTCGGTCGGGCGCGACGCTGCGGTGGAGGACATCGAGACCCTCCGCGAGCTCCTCGCCGGAGCCGACATGGTGTTCGTGACCGCCGGCATGGGCGGCGGCACGGGGACGGGCGGCGCTCCCGTGATCGCGCAGGCGGCGCGCGAGCTCGGCGCGCTCACGGTCGGCGTGGTGACGAAGCCGTTCCTCTTCGAGGGCAAGCGCCGGATGCGCCAGGCGGACGACGGCATCCAGGCGCTCAAGAAGACCGTCGACACGCTCATCACGATCCCGAACCAGCGGCTTCTCTCGGTCTCCGGCCGGAACATGCCGATCATGGAGACCTTCAAGAAGGCGGACGACGTTCTCCTCCAGGCGGTGCGCGGCATCTCCGATCTGATCACCGTCCACGGCCTCATCAACCTCGACTTCGCCGACGTCCGCACGATCATGAGCGAGATGGGCATGGCGATGATGGGCGCCGCGATCGCGTCGGGAGAGAACCGTGCGGTCGAGGCGGCACAGCGCGCGATCTCGTCGCCGCTCCTCGACGACATCTCGATCCAGGGCGCGCGCGGCGTGCTCATCAACATCACCGGCGGCCCGGACCTCTCGCTGCACGAGGTGAACGAGGCCGCGACCCTCATCCAGGAAGAGGCCGACGAGGACGCCAACATCATCTTCGGCGCCGTGATCGACGACTCGATGGGCGACCAGCTCCGCATCACCGTCATCGCGACCGGCTTCGGCGAGGACGCGCGCGCGAGCGCGCCGATCCCGCTCGAGACGTTCGCGCCGCGCCACGTTGCGACGTCCGCGGCGCCGCCTCCGCCGCCGGCACCCGAGGTGCGGCGGGCGCCGACGCCGATCGCGCCGGCCGCGTCGGCGGGCGCGAGTGCGCGGCCGGTCGGGCGCGAGTACGGGCCGCGGCGGGTCGTCAAGATGGGTCTCATCGTCGACGACGGCGAGAATCCCGTCTGGCATCGCCGCCAGCGCGGCGACGAGGCGGCCGAGGACGCGTCGGCGGCGACGGCTCGCGGTGGCAGCGTCGTCGAGGACGAGTCGGAGTACGACATCCCGACCTTCCTGCGGAAGCAGGCGGATTGATTTAACGAGGGGATCTCTCCCCTCGCCCTAGCCGGCAAAGCCGGCTAGGGTCCCACTCCCCGGCTCGCTTCGCTCGGCCGCGCGCTGCGCGCGCGGATGCAGTGATTGCGGTTGTCGCGATCGGGTGGTGGCGTTACCGTCTTCGGGATGCGTGGTTCGCAGGAAGACCGGGATCGCGAGCGGCTGCGGTCGGAGATCCACGTCGGCGGGCGGCCTGCGCACGCGGGGGATCTCTCGGTCTGCCTCGTGTACCCGAACACGTACCCGGTCGGGATGGCGAACCTCGGCTTCCAGGCCGTCTACGGGATGCTCGCGCGGTCGGGCGTCGTCGTGGAGCGCGCGTTCCTTCCGGACGAGAAGCCGTATCGCCGGGTGCGAACGCTCGAGAGCGGGCGCGTGCTGTCGTCGTTCGACGTCGTCGCGTTCTCGCTCTCGTTCGAGACGGATTACGTCCACGTCCTCGACGTGCTGGCGGCGGCGGGGATCCCTCTCCGGTCCGGTGACCGGGACGAGCGGACGCCGGTGGTCGTCGCCGGCGGTCCGGCGACGTTCCTGAACCCGGAGCCGATCGCTCCCTTCGTCGACCTGTTCCTGCTCGGGGAGGCCGAGGAGATGCTCCCGGAGTGGCTCGCGGCGCTGCGCTCGGCGGACCGCCTGGGCGGCGGGCGCGAGGGGCGGCTCGATGCGTCGCTCGAGATCGAGGGCGCATACGTGCCGGCGCGCTGGCCGGCCCTCGGCGACCCCGGCGCGGCCGACGAGCGACCGCGCGTCCGGCGGCGCTACGTCGCCGATCTCGATCGGGCTCCCACGCAGTCGCGCATCCTCGCGCCCGAGGCGGTCTTCGGCGACATGTTCCTGGTCGAGGCGAGCCGCGGCTGCGAGTGGGGCTGCCGCTTCTGCGCCGCCGGCTTCATGTATCGCCCGGTGCGCCACCGCAGCGCCGACTCGCTCGCGCGCTCGGTCTACGACGAGGCGCTCCCGTTCCGGTCGACCGTCGGTCTCGTCGGCGCGGAGATGGCGAGCCATCCCGGGATCGCCGGGCTCTGCCAGGAGATCGCGCGGCGCGGCGGGCGCGCGTCGCCGTCGTCGCTCAAGGCGGACCTCGTCACGCCCGCGCTCGCGCGTGCGCTCGGCAGCGGCGAGACGCGCTCGGTCACGATCGCCCCCGAGGCCGGGTCCGAGCGCATGCGACGGGTGATCAACAAGAACCTGACCGAGCCGGAGATCCTGCGCGCCGCGGCCCTCCTCGCCGGAAGCGGCGTGAACGCGCTCAAGCTCTACGCGATGATCGGCCTCCCGACCGAGGAGCGCGCCGACGTCCTCGCGATCGCCGAGCTGGCGGCGAAGATCCGCGAGCGCCTGCCGAACGGCGTCGGCCGCATCACGCTCTCGATCAATCCTTTCGTCCCCAAGCCGTGGACCCCCTTCCAGTGGGAGCCGATGGCCGAGCTACCGGTTTTGCGCGAGCGGACCGATTGGCTGCGGCGCGAGGCGGCGCGCATCCCGGGCTGCGAGGTCGACGTCGAGTCGGCGCGCGACGCGTACTGGCAGACGCTCCTCTCGCGCGGCGATCGTCGGGTCGCCGAGATCCTGGTCGCGGTGCACGAGCGGGGAGGGCGGTTCTGGCCGGTCGTGCGCGAGGCCGCGCGCGCCGGCGGCCGCGAGGGCCTGCCGTCGCCGGACGCGTACGTCCACCGGCGCTACGCACCCGACGAGGCGCTGCCGTGGGACTTCATCGATCACCACGTCGACAAGCGCTACCTGCTCGCCGAGTGGCGGAAGGCGCTCCTCGAGCGCGAAACCCCGCCCTGCGACGTCGCGAGCTGCCAGGCGTGCGCGGCCTGCTGAGGCGGCGCGCGTGGTCGTCGCGACCGGGGTGGACCTCGCGGAGATCGAGCGCATCGCGCGCGCGCTCGCGGCGCCGCACGGCGCCCGCTTTCGCGAGCGCGTCTTCACCGAGGAGGAGCGCCGGTACTGCGAGTCGCGCGGGCGCGGGTCGGCCGACAGCTACGCCGCACGCTTCGCGGCGAAGGAAGCGGTCATGAAGGCGCTCGGGGTCGGCTGGGGCCGGGACGCCGGCTGGCGCGACATCGCGGTCGTGCGCGAGCGCGGCGGTCCGCCGCGCGTCGAGCTCGCCGGGAGCGCGCGCGAGACCGCGCGCCGAAAGGGCATCGCGCGCCTCTCGCTCGCGCTGTCGCACGCCGGCGGCCTCGCGATCGCCTTCGTCGTCGCCGAAGACGGCGCGCACTGACGCGAGCGGAGCGCGCCCGCAGGGGGTCCCCTTTCGTGTGCGATGTCGCCGTCAATCGCCTTGGCGCGCGATCAGCACGACGAGCGCCGCGACGGTCGGGATGCCGCCGACGAGCCCGGCGACGCCCCAGGCGACGCTGTTCCAGCCGCGCGTGGCGGCGAAGGCACGGCAGATCACCGCGTAGGTCACGTGCATCGCGAGCGCGGTGGCGATCGTGACGGCCGGCTCGAGCTCGGGCGCGACGAACCGCAAACCGCTCAGCGTACCGAGAACGCCCGCGAGCGTCACCACCTTGACCGCCTCACGGGGCGAACTGTAGTGCAACCAGGAGGGCGGGGCGAGCGACGATCGCCGTGTGCCCGCGGGAAGGAAGTGGGCCGCCGATGGCGCAACGCAAGGAAAGCGAAACCCTCTGGCAGCGGCTCGTCGGTGCGGGCGAGGAGCGGCTCGGCCAGCTCGCCGAGGACGTGCTCGCGAACCAGAAGGTGACCGAGGCGCTCGCGTCGGCGCTCCGCCGCGCCGCCCAAACCAAGGGCAAGGTGGATCGCAACCTGCAGCTCTTCCTCGGCGCGCTCAACCTCCCGACCCGCCAGGACTTCAACCGGCTGACGAGCAAGGTCGAGGCGCTGCAGGGAAGCCTCGTGAACCTGAACATCAAGCTCGATCGCCTGCTGGCGAGCCTCGAGCCGAAGAAGCGCCCGCCGGCGCGGCGCGCACCGAAGTCGCGCGCCGACACCCCGGCAGCCGACGCCGGCGCCTAGGCTCCTCGCTCGCACACCCGACCCGCGCCGGCGCGGGCATGCAGCTCCGGGTCAGGCGGCCGAGATGCGCGGCGCGGGGGCCGCGGCCGCGAGCGCGCCGGCGAGCGCGGTGATGCCCGCAAGGCTCACGGGAGCGGGCGAGAGCGCGGGTAGCTCGAGCCAGAGGCGCGCGCGCCTCGCGCCGCCCTTCGCATCCAGCGCGTCGAGCCCGGCGCGGAGCCGTGCGCTCACTCGTCGCTGGGAGTCCGCGAGGAGCTTCAGGTCGCGCGCGCAGTCGACGAGGTGACGCGACAGCGCGGGCGTCCACGCGACCGCGGGCCGCGCGCCCGTAGCGTGCGCGCCGGCGGCGGCGTGCTGGCCGGCGTCGCGCGCGTCCTCGGTCGCGCGGAGGGCTTCCGACGGCTCGGGCGCTTCGTCGATCGCGAGCACTCGGTTCACGATCACGGCGTCGCAGCGGAGGCCGATCCGCGCGAGCTCGCCCGCGAACGCGACGACGTCGTCCGCGCCGTGCGGCTCCGGCGTGGCGACCAGGACGTAGTGGGTGTCGGGAGCGCGCAGCAGCGACCGGATCTCCTGCGCGCGCTCGCGGAAGCGCGGCGACACGATCCCGAAGTCGCTCGCGAGCGCCGAGACGTCCTGCAGGAGCGTCAAGCCGGTGATCCGCTCGAGCGCCCGCAGAACGCCGCCGAGCAGCGTGCGCGCGAGCCGCGACGTCGCGACCCCGAGGATCCGCGTCGGCTCCTCGAGGTACTCGAGCGCCTTCGAGGAGAGGAGCGCGAGGATCCGCTCCGGGGCGTCGAAGAGCTCGAGCGCGTGGCTCGCGGGCGGCGTGTCGACGACGATGAGATCGTGATCCGTGCTGGCCGACAGATCCAGCACCTGCTCGAGCGCCATGTACGCGTCCGAGCCCGCGAACGCCCCGGCGACGTTCCGGTACACCGGGTTCCGGAGGATGCGGTCGGCGAGGGCTTCCGTCGGCGCGAGCCGCCGGACGAGCTCGTCGAAGAGGCCCTTCGCGTCGAGGAGGACCGCGTCGAGCGATCCGTGGCCGCCGGCGGGCAGCGGCACGCGATGCAGCTCTCCCGGGCGCTCCGGAAGCTCGAGCGCGTCCTTCAGCCGGGCCGCCGGGTCGACCGTCAGGACCGCGACGCGCCGGCCGCGGCACGCGGCGGCGATCGCGAGCGCGGCCGCCGTCGTCGTCTTGCCGACCCCGCCCGGCCCGAGGCACACGACGGTACGCGCGCTCGCGAGCCAGTCCGCGAGCGCGTCCGTCGTCGCGGCCGGGCGGCCTTCGCCGGCCGCGGGCATGCCGGCGACCGTCAAGCGACCGCCGGCCAGAGCGCGTCGCCGAGCGGGTCGAGCTCGTCGATCCGCATCTCCGGCGAGAAGAGGAACGGCAGCTCGACGGGACGCTCGCCGGTGCCGCTCCGGAGCGCGCGCGCCTGGGTCTGCGCGTCGGTGCGACGGCGCGCGAAGTAGCGGGCCGCGGTCAGCAGGTCGGGCGCGATTGCTGCCGTCGCTTCGGGATCGCGCAGGAGCTCCGCCTCGCGCTTTCCGAAGCGGCGCGGGAAGACGGCGTTCAAGACCGGTCGGGCGAGCGGGATCCCGACGTCGTCGCGCAGGCGAGCGTAGAGCTCGACTGCCTCGGCAACGGCCCACGGCTCCGGGAGCGCGACGACGACCCCGGTCGTGCGATCGGGATCGGACAGCCAGCGCCCGATCCGGGCGAGGCTGGACGCGAGCGGGCCGACGGCGGCGAGACCGCCGAGCGCGCGCGGCGTCGCGAGGAGCGGTGCCGAGTGGCCGCTCGCCGGCGAGTCGAGCACGACCCAGTCGTAGCGCACGCCGCTCGCGCGATCACCGCGCTCGAGCCACGCGAGGAGCTGCGACAGCATGGCGGCTTCCGGGATCCCCGGCACCGCTGCGGCGACGATGCGGAACGTCTCGCTCGAGAGAAGCCGCCGCGACAGCACGCGAAGCGGCACGAGGTCGGCGACGAACGTCTCGAGCGCGCGCTCCTCGTCGAGCGCAACCGCGTCGAGCGACCGCCCGATCGCGCGCGGCTCGCGTCCGAGCGGCGGCACGCCGAGCACGTGCGCGAGGCGCCCGGGCGACGACAGCTCGATCAGCAGCACGCGCTTGCCTGCCCGCACCGCGGCGCGCGCGAGCGCGGCAGCGACCGTCGTCTTCCCGACACCGCCCTTGCCGGTCACGATCGCGAGGCGGGCCGCGGGCACGCGCGTCAGGTAGTCGACCCCTCCCCGTGCGTCAATCGGGTTGTTCGCGCGAGGGAAACGCTTCCCTCCCCGTTCGGCCAAGCCGAACGGGGAAATTATCCGACTGGCATTCTTTCAGGAACGCGTGCGTCCCCGCTGTAACGGTTACACGCGGGGCAGGGCGATGTCGTCGCGGGACCCGGAGAATGGGGCCTCTCGCGTGGCTCCGGGTGGCATGTGGCTTGCCGTTTCGTGGAGGCTCAAAGGAGGTTCACATGCGAACACTCGGATCGATGGTCGCACTGGCAATGGCACTCTCGGCGTTCGGCGCCACGCGGGCGATCGCGGATACCCAGACGGTCGTCACCGAGACGAGAACGACCCAGCTGCCGGCCAGCCGGATGGTCGTCACGAGCGAGGCGAAGCGGACCTTCACGCTCGGCGACGACACGACGCACGTTTACGTGGCTCCCCCCGACGTCGACATCGTCGGCCTGCGGGACAAGAAGGTCACCGTGTACGTCGACCCCGACGGCCGCGTGACCAAGGTCACCCGCTACGAGGAGCGCGACTGACCGCCGAGCCTTGAGCGGATCGTAACCGGCGCCGGCCCGGCCTCTCGCGCTCGGCTTCACGGGTGAGCGCGAGGCCGGCCGGTGCCGCGACCGGCCGCGTCGTGCGACGCGCCGCAACGGCTTGGGAAAGCCGCGGCCGCGTGCCATCGTCGCGGCGCATGGACTACGACTTCAGCCCCGCGGAGCTCGCGTGGCGCGACGAGGTGCGCGCCTTCATCCGCGAGCACGTGCCGCCGGGTCTCGCGAGCGAGACGCGCGAGCGGGGGAACGAGGGGCGCGGACCGCTCGCGCTCGCGTTCCATCGCGCCCTCCGCGACCGCGGCTGGTGGGGGCTCGCCTGGCCCGAGGAGTACGGCGGGCTCGGCAAGACCGCCGTCGAGCAGTGGATCTTCATCGACGAGATCGAGACGGCGGGAGCGCCGATGCTCCCGCTCACGGTCACGTCGGTCGCGCCGACGATCATGCGCGTCGGGACGCCGGAGCAGAAGCGCGCGTGGCTGCCGCGCGTCACGTCCGGCGAGATCGACTTCGCGCTCGGCTACTCGGAGCCCGAAGCGGGCACCGACCTCGCGTCGCTCCGGACGCGCGCCGAGCTCGACGGCGACGAGTGGATCGTGAACGGCCAGAAGATGTGGAACACCATGGCCCACACGGCGACCCACAACTGGCTCGCGGTCCGGACCGAGCCCGATGCCCCGAAGCACAAGGGCATCTCGATGATGATCGTCCCGATGGACGCCCCGGGCGTCACGGTGCAGCCGATCTGGGTCTGGCCCGGGCTCCGCACGAACGCGCTCTTCCTCGACAACGTCCGCGTGCCGCGCGACCACCTGATCGGCGACCGCGGGCAGGGCTTCTACTACGCCGCGATGGCGCTCAACTTCGAGCGGCTGTCGATCGGGTCGGTCGGGATGGCGCGGCGGCTCTTCCGCGCGTTGGTCGCGACCATCCGCGAGCGCGAGGTCGACGGCCGGCGGCTGCGCGAAGACCCGTGGGTGCGGGAGCGCCTCGCGCGCCTCCAGGTCGAGATCGAGGCCGCGCGGATGCTCGGCCTCGAGACGGCGTGGGCCCTCGACCAGGGACGCGTCCCGGCGGCCGAGTCGTCGATGGCGAAGATCCACGTCTCGGAGCTCGCGCAGCGCGTGGCCGACGCCGGCTGCGAGCTCCTCGGCCTCGACGGACAGCTCCACCCCGAGGAGTCGAGCGCGCTCGTCGAGGGCCGGATGCAGTGGCTCTACCGGATCGCGCCGATGCTCGCGTTCGGCGGCGGCACGAACGAGGTCCAGCGCGACATCATCGGCTTCCTCGGCTACGGGCTGCCGCGCAAATGAGACCGGCGCCCACTCCGGAACAGGAGGAGCTGAAGGCCGCGGCGCGCGAGCTTTGCGCGCGCGAGGTGAGCGTCGACCGCCTCCTCGCCTGGGAGAGCGACGCGCTCGGATACGAACCTGGACTGCGGCGGACGATCGCCGAGCTCGGGTGGATCGGCATCGGAGCCCCCGCGGCGGCCGGCGGCAGCGGCGCGGACCTGGTGGACGTCGCCTGCCTGCTCGAGGAGTGCGCGCGCGGGCTCTTGCCGCGGCCGCTCATCGGCGCGATCCGCGCGACGAGCGCGCTCGCGCTGGCCGCGCCGGAGGCGCCCGAGCTGCCGGCCCTGGTCGCGGGCGACCGGACCCTCGCCCTCGCCGTCGACGAGCCGGCAGCGCGCGATCCCGCGCACTTCGCGACCCGCGTCCGCGGCGGGGACGGGCGGCGCGAGGTCGAGGGCGAGAAGGCGTACGTGCCGGATGCGGCGGCGGCCGACCTGCACCTGGTCGCAGCGCGCGACGAATCCGGTTTGGCGCTGGTGCTCGTCGAGCGGGCGTCGCCGGGGATCGCGATCGCGCCCGTCCGCGCGTTCGGGAACGACCGCCAGGCGCACGTCCGGTACGCGGGCGCGCCGGTCGCGTCGCGGCTCGCGCCGCGCGCTGGTGGCGAAGCGGCGCTCGCCGCGCTCCGCCGCCAGCAGCTCGCGCTCGCGCTCGCCGAGATGGTGGGCGGGATGAGCGCGGTCCTCGACATGACGGTCGCGTACGTCAAGGAGCGCGAGCAGTTCGGGCAGAAGATCGCGATCTTCCAGGCCGTGCGCCATCAGGTCGCCGACATGGGGACGCGCTTCACGGCGGCGCGCCACCTCGCGTGGCAGGCGATCTGCCGGATCGCGCGCGCGAACGAGCAGGGCATCGAGGTCGCGAGCGCGGCCGCCTACGTCGGGCAGGCGTTCAAGCAGCTGTGCTGGACGGCGCATCACCTGCACGGCGGCGCGGGCTTCGTCGTGGAGCACCCCCTCCGCTTCCACAGCGAGCGAGCGCAAAGTCTCGCGGTGCGCTACACTCCGGAGGCGCCGGCGCTGGCCGAGATCGCTGCCGCTCTCCTCGACTGATCGCACTGCTACCGATCGCGCGCCGCCGGCCGCGCGCTTCCAGCGTTCCGGGGCAGGACGTACGATGAAGACCGCGGGGAGAACGCGACCGCGACTGCGCGCCGTGGGCGACGCGAAGGCGGCGGGCGGCGAGGTGCCGAAGCGCGCGCCCGTCGCACCCATCGTCTCGCGCCACGACGCGTTTCGCGAGCGCCTGCGCGACCTCGATCGCATCGTCGAGCGGACGGCCGCCGAGAGCGGAGCGAGCCTCGCGACCGGCAGCCCCCTCGCGGACGCCGTCGAGCTCGCGCTCGACGGTTGGGCGCAGCTCGCGCGCGCGGTCGAGTCGGGCGCGCTGCTCGCGCTGCCCGGCCTCCGCAGCCGCGCGGCCCGCATCCCGGCGGTCGACGACTTCGGCTACGACCGCGAGTTCGAGGCGTGGGTCGCGCCGGTCTTCCGGGCGCTCTACCGCGTGTGGTGGCGCGTCGACGTGGCCGGGCTCGAGCACCTTCCCGACTCGGGTCGCGCGCTCCTCGTCGCCAACCACTCGGGAGGCTTCTTCGCCTACGACGGCGCGATGCTGAAGATCGCGGTGCAGGACCAGCACCCCGCGCATCGCGCCCTCCGGCCTCTCGTCGACGACTTCGTCTACAATCTCCCGTTCCTGGGCGACTTCATGACCCGCTGCGGCGGCGTGCGAGCGTGTCCCGAGAACGCCGAGCGGCTCCTCGCGCGCGACGAGGCGGTCGTCGTGTTCCCCGAGGGCACGAAGGGCATCGGCAAGCTCTTCCGCGATCGCTATCGGCTCGCGCGCTTCGGGCGCGGCGGCTTCGTGCGGATCGCGCTCCGGACCCGAAGCCCGATCGTCCCGGTCGCGGTCATCGGCGGCGAGGAGATCCATCCGCTGCTCGCGCGCTGGGACTGGATGGCGCGCTTCGTCGGCCTCCCGTACTTCCCGCTCACGCCGACGTTCCCGTGGCTCGGGCTCCTCGGCGTCCTGCCCCTTCCGAGCAAGTGGCGCATCGAGGTCGGCGAGCCGATCGACTGGCGCGACCGCTACGGCCCCGACGCCGCTCGCGACCGGCTGCTCGTGAGCCGCCTGCGCGAAGAGGTCCGCGACCGCGTGCAGGAGCTCGTCCGCGGCGCGCTTGCACGTCGAGGTTCCGCGTTTTTCTGAGCGTGTCTCGTCGGCATTTCGTGCCTGTGGCCGCCGCCGGGGCGGCGTGAGCCGGCCTTCGCTCCGGGTCTCGCTGCGCGGGAGCCGTGCGCCGCGAATTGTCTCATGAATCAAGGTGGGGGTGATCCATTGTCCGCTCGCTCGACAGTCGCTCCCGGCTCCGCTCACGCCGCCCCGGCGGCTCACGCCGGCACGGGCGTCCGAGCAACGCGTCCCGCAGGTCGCATCAGGACCGTCGCCAGGCGGTGTGAACCGCGGGTGCAGCGACGCCCCCGCTCAAGCCCAGCCCATCATCCCCCACAGGCGGGCGCGCGGACGCTCGAACGTACCGACGAGACGTGCCGCCGACGGGGGTCGTTTGAACTGGGTGCTGCTCGCGGCACTCGGTGCTGCGCGACCGTTCGGCGCGGCGGCAGCACGACTTGCCACCGACGCAGCCGGAGGCGTGTTTGCGGGCAAGCGAGCGACTGTCGAACGAGCGGGACGATCACCCGCCCCCACCTTGATTCATGAAACAATTCGGGGCGCTCTTCCTCCCCCGCGAGCGAGACCCGGAGCGAGCGCCCGCAAACACGGCTCCGGCGGCCCACAGGCACTCCGAGACCGACGTCCGCCCACATCGGAAACGCCGCCAGACGCAAAGAAGGCCGCCCCTTTCGGAGCGGCCTTCTTCATCGGCGGCGGCGCGCGACGCGCGCGCCCGGCTAGAAGTAGTAGCCGAGCTCGATCGCGACCGTATCCTGGCCCTGCAGCTCGAACGACTTGTTCGCCGTGAACACGTTCTGGTTCGACTCGTCGTGGCGGTACTCCGCGCGCGTGTAGATGTACTGCGAGAGCATGTACTTCGCGTCGAAGGTGACCTCCCAGAGCTGCTGCTGAACGCCCGTGCGGGAGCCCTGCGCGTCCTCGAACCACTCGCCGCGGACCGCGAACATGAGCGGATTGATCGGCTGGAAGGTGAGGATCCCGGCCATGCCGTCCCACGTCGAGTGCCGGCCCGGGTTCACCACGCTCGCCTCGTCCTCGCTCGCCCAGTCGCCGTTGAAGATGAAGCTGAACTGATCGGTGAGCTTGACGTTCGCGACGACGTCGACGACGCCGCGCTTGTTCCGGTTGCAGCCATTGCCGCCCGGCAGGACGGCGTGCTCGGGATTGCACGGCTGCTCGGGCCCGTAGATCCCGTTCACGTACACCGAGACGCGATCGTTCGGGACGACCGCGAGCTGTCCGATCACGCTCGGGCTGTTGTTGTTGTCCTCGACGTCGTCCCAGCCCATCACCCCGCCCGCGGTGATGCTGACCATGTCGGTGATCGGGTAGGTCGCGAGGCCGCCGACGTGCGTGAACGGGATCGCGAAGCCGAAGAGGTAGGAGCGCGACCAGTTCGGGTTGAGCCACGGCTCGATGACCTCGGCGCCGAGCAGCGTGACGAACTTGCCGCCCTTCAGGGTGAGGCCGTTCCCGATCGGGACGTTGTACATGACGTACGCGTCCTGGAGCTCGATCTCGTGGTGCTCCCACTGGGTGTCCGGAACGAAGCCGCTGCCGTTCCAGTCGGACTTGATGCGGCGGGCGATCCGGCCGGCGTCACCCTTCACGACCCACCCGAACTGTCCCTTCTCGGGGGTGGGGTTGTAGCCGAGGGTCAGCTGGAAGAGGCCGACGAAGTAGCGGCTGTGCCAGTTGTCCAGCGAGCGGAACGGCACCTTGAAGTTCGCCGGGTCGTTGAAGTCCCACTGGAACGCCGTCGAGAGGCCGGACCCGATCGTCAGGCCGCGCTTGTCGAACCACTTCTTGATGCCGTCCGCGGTGCGATCGAAATACTGGAGCGGCGGCACCGCCTTGATCGCGGGCTCCTTCTCCTCTTCCTGCGTAACGTACGGCGCGGATTCCCCTTCGGTCGGCGCCAAAGGCTGCGCAATGGCGGCCGTTGCCCACAATGCGAGCAAGGCTCCGCCCAGAGTGGGAACGATCTTCCCCACACGAGTCGACATGTTCGTCCTCCTCTCGTCCCGCCCATCCAGGGACCCCGGGTTCACGCCACCACTGCCCTGGATCCGGTCGACGCTGACCCCGTTTTGTAACAGCGTGTCGGCCAAAAGCAATAAGTCGGGCATCGCCGCAATGAAGCCGCGGCAGTCGGCCGAGCAACCGCTGGGCCAGGCGTCCGTCGCCGCCGGATTCGCGCGAATTCCGGGTGGAGCCGGCGGGTGGGGCCCGACGCCCGCCGAAAATTGAGGCGTTTCCGTGCCCGCGCTCGAGGCAGGATCGCGCCGCAGCGACCGCGGCAGCCGACCGCCGGCCGCGCGACGGCGACGCCGAGCCGCCGCGGTCAGGACTCCGGCAGCGCCGCTGTCGGCTCCTTGACGGGGGCTTCGCGCGACCCGTATCGCGCCCGGACGGTGATCCGACTTGGATCGCAGCTCCCTCGGACGCGGGTGGCCGTCCGCGTCGCGGCCGCGGCGGCCGCTCTTCTGGCCGCGGTCGGTTCCTCCGACATCACGCGGGCAGAGCCCGCGACCGCATCGGCCTCACCGGCTCCTCCCCCGGGCGGGGCCCGCCGCATCGTGTCGCTCGCGCCGTCGGTGACGGAGACGGTCTTCGCGCTCGGGGAGGAGGCGCGCCTGGTCGCGGTCTCGGACTTCTGCGACTATCCCCCGGCCGCGCAGCGCCTGCCGCGCGCCGGAAGCTACTTGACGCCGAGCGTGGAGACGATCGTCGCGCTCCGTCCGGACGCCGTCGTCGGCGTGCCGACGCCGGGAAATCGCCCGTCGGTCGAGCGCCTGCGCGCGCTCGGCGTGAACGTCGTCCTGGTCGGCGAGACGACCATCGCGGACGCCTTCGACGCGATGCGGACGGTGGGGCGCTGGGTCGACCGTGAAGCCGACGCCGAGGCGCTCGTCGCCCGCCTGGAGCGCGAGCTGGCGGAGGTCCGCGAGCGCACCGCCGCGCGTCCGCGCCGGCGCGTCCTCTTCGTCGTCGGACACGATCCGCTCGTCGTCGCGGGAAGCGGCCTCTTCATCGACGAGCTGATCGACGTGGCGGGCGGGCGGAACGTCGCGGCGGGCGGGTCGCAGCGCTGGCCTCGGCTGTCGCTCGAGACGGTCGTCGCCGAGGCGCCCGACGTGATCGTCGACGGCGCGATGGGCTCGGAAGGCGGCGCCGCGCTCACGGCGTGGTGGGAGCCCTACCGCTCCGTTCCCGCGGTGCGCGAGGGCCGACTCCGGGCGCAGCACAGCGACGCGCTCCTCCGCCCCGGCCCGCGGCTCGCCGAGGCGGCGCGCCAGCTCGAGGCGCTCGTCTGGCAGGACTCCTCGCCGCCCGCGACCGCAGGGGCGGCTCGGTGAGCGCGCGCGCGGAGCCGGAGGCGGCCAGCCTCCGCTCGGGTGCGGGCGGCGCGCTCGCGCTCCACGCCACCGGCGCATCGCTGCTCGCCGTCACCATGCTGGCCGCGCTCGCGATCGGGCCGGTCGCGCTCGATCCGATCGCGGCGTGGCGGGCGGCGTCGGACGACCCGGCGCACATCATCCTCGTCGGGGCGCGCGCGCCACGCATCCTCCTCGCCGCGCTCGTCGGGGGAGCGCTCGGCGTCGGCGGCGCCTCGCTGCAGGCGCTGCTGCGAAACCCGCTCGCCTGCCCGCACGTGCTCGGCATCTCGGGCGGCGCGGCGCTCCTCGGGATCGTCGCGATGATCGCGACGCCGCTCGCGAGCGCGAGCGCGCTGCTCGGCGGCCAGGCGGCGCTCATGCTCGTGCCGGCGGCGGCTTTCGCCGGCGGGCTCGTGACCGCGGCGCTCGTCCAGGAGGTCGCGGCCGCGACCGGGCGCGTGAGCCCGTACACGCTCCTCCTGACCGGCGTCGTCTTCAACGCCTTCGCGGCCGCGGTCATCACGTTCATCAACACGCTCGCCGACTTCTATCGGTCGAGCGGGATCCTCTCGTGGGTGGTCGGGACGGTCACGGTGCGCGGCGGGGCGTGGACCGTCGTGGCGGCGGCGACGCTCGCGGCCGGTCTCGTCCTCCTCCTCGCGAGCGCGCGCGACCTGAACGCGCTCGCTCTCGGTGACGAGGGCGCGGCGAGCCTCGGCGTCGACGTCGACCGCACGCGCCGGCACGTGTACCTCGCGGTCGCGCTGCTGGTGGCGGGCGCGGTGCCGGTCTCCGGGATGATCGGCTTCGTCGGCCTGATCGTGCCGCACGTCGTGCGGCTCGCCGTCGGCTCCGATCAGCGGCGCGTGCTCCCGGGCTCGCTGTGGGGCGGGGCGGTCTTTCTGGTCGCGGCCGACACGGTGGCGCGCTCGGTCCTCGGCGCGACCGAGCTGCCGGTCGGCGTGATCACGGCGCTCTCGGGCGGACCGTTCTTCCTGTATCTCCTCCGCCGCCAGGGGCGGCGTGCGCTCGCGGGCGAAGCGTGAACGCGCTCGCCGCGCGCGGGGTCGGGGTCCGCTACGGCGCGCGCGTCGCGCTCCGCGCGGTCGACGCGTCGGTCGCCCCCGGCGAGGTGGTCGGGGTGATCGGCCCCAACGGGTCCGGCAAGTCGACGCTCGTGCGCGTCCTCGCCGGCGTCCGCGCGCCCGACGAGGGCGCGGTCGCGCTCGACGGCCGGCCCCTCGACGCGGTGCCGAGCCGCGAGCGCGCGCGCACGATCGCGCTCGTGCCGCAGGAGACGCACGTCGCGTTTCCGATGACGGTGCGCGACCTCGTGCTGCTCGGCCGCGCGCCCCACACGGGCCGCTTCGGATGGGAGCACGCGGGCGACCTCCGCGCCGCCGACGACGCGATGGTGCGGACCGACACCCGCGCCCTCGCCGGTCGCATGCTCGACGAGATCTCGGGCGGCGAGCGCCAGCGCGTCGTCCTCGCGCGCGCGCTCGCGCAGGAGCCGCGCATCCTCCTCCTGGACGAGCCGACCGCGTTCCTCGACCTCCGCCACGCCGTCCTCCTCCTGGACCTCGTCCGCGATCTCTGCCGCGAGCGCGACCTGGCCGTGGTGCTCGTCGTCCACGACCTCAACCTCGCCGCGATGTACTGCGACCGCCTCGTGCTCCTGTCGAAAGGAGAGGTGCACGCCACTGGAGCCCCCGCGGAGGTCCTCAGCTACGCCCGCCTGTGCGAGGTCTACGAGACCGAGCTCTACGTCGCGCCCAACGACGTCACCGGGCAGACCGTCGTGCTCCCGCTGTCGCGCGAGCACCGCGCACGGCTCGGGCGCTGATCCGCGGCACGCCGAATTGACTGGGGCGGAGAGGGGGTGGTAAGTCCCCTTGGTTCAGGATTTCCCGAGAAAAACCTTGAATTTCCAGTTCGCCAACGTCCTCGTCTTCCTGCTCCTGGGCGCGATCACGGCCGGTCTCATGCTCGGCCTCGGCTGGCTCCTCCGGCCGTCGAACCCGGAAGCGCGGAAGCTCTCGACCTACGAGTGCGGCGAGCCCCCGTCGGGGAGCGCGTGGATCAACTTCAACATCCGCTTCTATCTGATCGCGCTGATCTTCGTGATCTTCGACGTCGAGGTCGCGTTCGTCTACCCGGTGGCGGTGGCGTTCCGTGAATACGTCTTGAGCGGCCGAGGCCTTCTCGCCCTCGGCGAGCTGCTCGTGTTCGTCGGCATCCTCTTCGTCGGTCTCGTCTACGTGTGGGCGAAGCAAGACCTGGAGTGGCTGAAGCGGGTGGCGCGCGGCTAGGCCGCTCGGAAGAGGATCGTCGATGTCTTTGATCAACAGCGTCCCGGAGACCGTCGTCACGGCGAAGGTCGACGAGGTGCTCAACTGGACCCGAAAATCTTCGGTCTGGTACATGCTGTTCGGGCTCGCCTGCTGCGCGATCGAGATGATGCAGACCGGCGGCCCGCGCTCCGACCTCGACCGCTTCGGCGCGGTACCGCGCGCGACGCCGCGCGTCTCCGACCTCATCATCGTGTCCGGCACGCTCACGCTGAAGATGGCCCTCCGGACGAAGCTCCTCTACGAGCAGATGCCCGAGCCGCGCTACGTGATCTCGATGGGGAGCTGCGCCAACTGCGGCGGGCTCTTCCAGCTCGCCTACTCGGTGTGCGACGGCGTCGACAAGGTGATCCCGGTCGACGTGTACGTGCCCGGCTGCCCGCCGCGGCCCGAGGCGCTCACCGAGGGCCTGCTGAAGCTGCAGGAGAAGATCCAGCAGGAGCGCTGGCTCGTCCGGAAGTCGGACGCCGACGTCGCGGAAGCGGCGGCCTGACGTGGACGTCGGCGAGATCCACCGCCGCCTCCGCGACCGGTTCGAGAACGCCGTCGCGCCGGAGGTGAAGCCCGGGGAATGGCCGGTGGTGCAGGTGCAGGCGCCGCTCGTGGCCGAGGTCGGGCGCTTTCTGCGCGACGACCCCGACCTCGCGTTCGACTGCCTGTCGAACCTGTCGGGCGTCGACCGGAAGGCCGCCGACGAGATCGAGGTCTGGTACCACCTCATGTCCTACCGGCACCGTCATCAGATCGCTCTCGTGGCGGCGACGCCGCGGCCCGATCCCGTCATGCCGACGGTGTCGCACCTCTGGCCGATCGCGAACTGGCTCGAGCGCGAGTGCTTCGACCTCCTCGGCGTGAGCTTCACCGAGCACCCCGACCTGCGGCGGATCCTCATGCCGGAGGACTGGGTCGGCCACCCGCTCCGCAAGGACTTCGTCGAGCCCGACGAGTACCACGGGATCTCCACGCGCCGAGAGAGCCTCTTGAAGCTATGAGCCACGCGATCGACGTCGACATCGAGCGCCAGACCCCGGGCGGCCTCGAGACCGAGGAGATGACCCTGAACATGGGTCCGCAGCACCCGTCGACGCACGGCGTGCTGCGCTTCGTCGTGAAGGCGGACGGCGAGGTCATGCGCCGGGCGATCCCGGACATCGGCTACCTCCACCGCTCGATCGAGAAGATCGCCGAGAAGGTCGGCTACCACGGCTTCATGCCGTACACCGACCGGGTCGACTACGTGTCCGCGATGCAGTGCAACCAGGGCTGGGCGATGGCGTGCGAGGCGCTCGCCGGCATCCAGGTGCCGCGACGCGGAGAGTACTGCCGCGTGATCGCGTCCGAGTTCGGGCGGCTCGCGAGCCACCTGCTGTCCGTCGGCGCGACCGGCATGGACATCGGCGCCGTCACGCCCTTCACGCATGCGATCCGCGAGCGCGAGTACATCAACGACATCCTGGAAGAGCTCTGCGGCGCCCGCCTGACGTTCAACTACATGCGGATCGGCGGCTGCGCCTGGGACGTCCCGCCCGGGTTCGTCAAGCGCGCGACCGCCTTCCTCGACCGCTTCGAGCCGCTCATCGACGAGTACAACGAGCTCATCTCGTTCAACAAGATCTACGTCGAGCGCCTCGCCAACGTCGCGGTCATCCCGCGCGAGATGGCGATCGCGTGGAACCTCGTCGGCCCGAACCTGCGCGGCTCCGGAATCCGGTACGACGTGCGGAAGGACGTGCCGTACTCGGTGTATCCGGAGTTCGAGTTCGACGTGCCGGTCGGCACCGGCGAGCGCGGGACGCTCGGCGACTCGTACGACCGCTACATGGTCCGGATGCGCGAGCTGAAGGAGAGCTGCCGCATCCTGCGACAGGCGCTCGGCGGCATCCCGGCCGGGCCGGTGATCGCGAAGGTGCCGCGCAACTTCAAGCCGCCCGCGGGCGAGGTCCACGTTCGGGTCGAGGCGTCGCGCGGCGACATGGGCTGGTTCGTCGTCAGCGACGGCACCGCCTTCCCGTACCGCGTCCACATCCGCACCGGCTCGTACGCCGCGATGGCGATCATCGAGGAGCTCAGCAAGGGCCTCATGATCGCGGATCTCGTCGCGGTCATCGCGTCGCTCGACATCGTCGCCCCCGAAGTGGACCGGTAGCAGCGAAACGGAACGGAAATGCAGCAGCTCGCCGATCGCCTCCTAAACGAAGGTTTCCTGCAGGGCCTGCCGACGCCCGTCGGCTACGTCCTGGTCGTCGCCTTCTTCGCGTTCGTCCTCCTGAACTTCATCATGCTCGTCGCCGGCGTGACGAGCTGGCTCGAGCGCCGCGTGTGGGCCCGCATCCAGTCGCGTGTCGGGCCGAACCGGGTCGGGCCGCAGGGCTCGATCCAATGGCTCGCCGACGGCATCAAGAACATCCTGAAGGAGGACATCGTCCCGCTCGCGGCGGATCGCATCCTCTTCAAGGCGGCGCCGTACCTCGCGATGATGGGCTTCTTCGCGGCCTTCGCCGTGCTGCCCTTCGGCGACGGGCTCATCGTCGCCGACATCAACGTCGGCATCCTTTACGTGACCGCGGTCACGGCGCTCGTCGTGGTCGGGATCCTGATGGCGGGTTGGTCGTCGAACAACAAGTGGGCGCTTCTCGGCGGGATCCGCTCCGCCGCCCAGATCATCAGCTACGAGATCCCGGCCGCGCTCGCGATCCTGACCATCGTGCTCTTCACGGGAACGCTCAGCATGCAGGGCATCATCCGCATGCAGGGCTGGGCGCCCTGGAACTGGTTCCTGTTCGCGAACCCGTTCGCGTTCGTGTCGTTCTTCATCTTCTACGTCTCGGCGCTCGCGGAGGGGAACCGGACGCCGTTCGACCTGCCGGAGGCGGAGTCGGAGCTCGTCGCGGGGGCGTTCACGGAGTACAGCGGCCTCCGGAGCCTTCTCTTCTTCCTCGTCGAGTGGGGGAACCTCTACGTCATCGGCGCGCTCGCGACGACGCTCTTCCTCGGCGGCTGGCACGTCCCCGCGTTCACCGAGAGCGCCTTCGTGCTCGGCGTGGCACAGGCGGTCGTCTTCTTCCTGAAGTCGTACTTCCTCGTCTTCGTCGCGATGTGGATCCGCGCGACGCTTCCGCGCGTGCGCGTCGACCAGCTCATGTCGCTCTGCTGGAAGTACCTAGTGCCGATCTCGTTCGTGAACATGATCGGCGCGGCGCTCTGGTTCGCGATCTTCCCGAACGGAAGCCGCGTCGCCTCGATCGCGATGGTCGTCTTCGGCCTCGCGATCGCGCTCTACTTCCTCTCGCGCGTGCGCTTCCACCTGCGGCGCGCCAAGCCCGAGCTGACGCTCAGCCCGATCGCCTGAAGGACATGGGTTACTTCGCGAACATCCGCGATTCGGTCCGGACGATCTTCGAGGGCCTCGCGATCACCGCGTCCCACCTCGTCCGCAAGCCGTACACGATCCAGTACCCGGACCGGACCGACATCCGGGTCCAGGACGCCTTGCCGTTCCGCTACCGCGGCCTCCTCGACGTCGACCTCGAGATCTGCACCGGCTGCCTCGCCTGCGAGCGCGCCTGTCCGATCGACTGCATCGTGATCGACGCCGAGAAGGACAAGCAGACGAAGGAGATGATCCTCAAGCGCTTCGACATCGACCTCGCGAAGTGCATGTACTGCGGTCTCTGCTCGGAGCCGTGCCCGACCGGCTCGATCCACCACACGCCCGAGTTCGAAGGTGCCGACTACTCGCTCGAGAGCCTGATCCGCCGCTTCGTGAAGGCGCCCGTCGTCGCCTACAAGCCGTCGAAGGGCCCCGAGACCGATCCGGAGATCGCGCCCATCTTGACGCGCGGATTGCGGTACTTGGACGAATTCGCTACACCCGGCGGCGCCGACGCCGACTAGGCGCGATCCTTGCATCGGGATTGCAATCGATTTTTGGCTTGCCGGTGAAGGCCCACCAGTGATCTACGCCGCTCTCTTCTACGGGGTCGCCGGCTTGACGGTGCTCGGAGCGCTCGGCGTCGCGTTCTCGAACAACGTCGTCTATTCGGCGTTCTCGCTGATGGCCGCGCTGCTCGGCGGCGCCGGGCTCTACGTCTTCCTCTCCGCCGACTTCGTCGCCGCGGTCCAGCTCCTGGTCTACGTCGGCGGCATCCTCGTCCTCACGCTCTTCGCGATCATGCTCACGCACCAGATCTCGAACGTCGAGGTCTCGAACCGCTCGGTCGGCAAGCTGCCGGCGCTCGCGCTGGTCGCGTTCGTCGGGGCGGGGATGGGGTACGCGATCGTGAAGGCGCCCTGGCGCGTCGCCGGGCCCGCCGCCGAGATCGCGGCGGGGCAGGGGACGACCTACGGCATCGGCGACAGCTTCCTGAACAAGTACCTGCTGCCGTTCGAGCTCGCGTCCGTGGTGCTGCTGACGGCCCTCGTCGGCGCGATCGTCCTCTCGCGGAAGGAGCTGCGCGACTGACGGCCGCGGCCGGAGTCGCACGGGAACCGCACGCATGGAGATCGGCCTTCACCATTACCTGTTCGTCGCGCTCGTCGTGTTCCTGTCGGGGATCTTCACGGTGCTCACGCGGCGCAACGCGATCGGCGTCCTGATGGGAGTCGAGCTCGTCCTGAACTCGGCGAACATCAACTACATCGCGTTCGCCCGCTACGGGGGCACGCCTTACGACGGCCAGGTCTTCGCGATCTTCGTCATCATGCTCGCCGCGGCGGAGGCGGCGATCGGCCTCGCGATCGTGCTCGGGATCTACCGCACGTTCCAGACGATCGACGTCGAGGCGACGGACTCGCTGCGCGGCTGAGCCGGGCGGCGGCGCCAGGGGGAGCGGGAGGAAGTGTCGCATCCGATCGAGGTCGACTACCTGAGGTGGATCGTGCTGGCCCCGCTTCTCGGGGCCGCGGTCAACGGCCTCGCCGGAGCCGCGCTCCAGAAGCGCTTCGGCAAGCACGCCGTCAGCGCGATCGCGCTCGCGACGGTCGCGATCAGCTTCGCGCTCTCGGTGCGCGCGTTCGCGCAGCTCCTCGGGCTCGCGCCGGAGCAGCGCTTCCTCCTCGACGCGATGTCGAAGTGGATCCACATCGGCAGCCTGAAGGTCGACCTGGCGTTCTGGCTCGATCCGCTGTCGTCGACGATGATCCTCGTCGTCACCGGGATCGGCGGGCTCATCCATCTCTACTCGGTCGGCTACATGTCCGACGAGCCGAGCTACTGGCGCTACTTCACGTACCTGAACCTCTTCATGGCGGCGATGCTGACGCTCGTGCTGGGCGACAGCCTGCTCACGATGTTCGTCGGCTGGGAGGGCGTCGGGCTCTGCTCGTACGCGCTCATCGGCTTCTGGCACAAGGAGTGGGCGAACGCGTCGGCCGGGTCCAAGGCGTTCATCACCAACCGGGTCGGCGACTTCGGCTTCGTCCTCGGGATGTTCGCGCTCTTCTGGACGCTCGACCGGAGCGGGCAGGGGACGCTCGTCTTCCGCGAGGTCGCGCAGCGGCTCCCGCTGCTCGACGGGCAGATGGTCTGGGGAATCGCAGCCCCCACCTTCATCACGCTGATGCTGTTCGTCGGGGCGTGCGGCAAGTCGGCGCAGATCCCGCTGCACGTCTGGCTCCCCGACGCGATGGCCGGTCCGACGCCGGTCTCTGCGCTGATCCACGCGGCGACGATGGTCACCGCCGGCGTCTACATGATCGCCCGCCTGAACTTCCTCTTCGACCTCGCGCCCGACACCCTGCACGTGGTCGCGGTGATCGGGACGCTGACGGCGTTCATGGCCGCGACGATCGGCGTCGCGCAGTTCGACATCAAGAAGGTCCTCGCCTACTCGACGGTGTCGCAGCTCGGCTTCATGTTCATCGCGATGGGCGTCGGTGCCTACTCGGCCGGAGTCTTCCACCTCTTCACGCACGCGTTCTTCAAGGCCTGCCTCTTCCTCGGATCGGGAAGCGTGATCCACGCGCTCCACCACGAGCAGGACGTGCGCCACATGGGCGGGCTCAAGAAGCACATGCCGGTCACGTTCTGGACGTTCGCGTTCGCGACGCTCGCCCTCGCCGGCGTGCCGCCGATGGCCGGCTTCATCTCGAAGGACGAGATCCTCTTCAAGGCGTTCTCGAGCCCGCAGGGCTCGCCGATCATCTGGTTCCTCGGAAGCCTCACCGCGGGCTTCACGGCCTTCTACATGTTCCGCCAGGTCTTCATGGTTTTCTTCGGCGAGTACCGCGGCGGGCACCACGGCCATGCCGGCCACGCCGACGAGCACGCGCCGCACGCGCACGGCCACGTCGCCGCGGAGCCGCACGAGTCGCCGGCTCTCATGACGATCCCGCTCGTGCTGCTCGCCGCGGGATCGATCCTCGCCGGCATGCTGAACGTGCCGGCCGCGCTCGGCGGCCACCACGCGTTCGACAACTGGCTGGCGCCCGTCATCGCGGGCAGCCACGTGCCGCACGCGGCCGCGCCTGCGACGGGCGAGCACGGCGTGACCGGCGCGGTCGAGCACGAGGCCCGCGTCCTCGAGCACGACGCGGAGACCTTCGCGCACGACGTCGAGACCGAGCCCTCCGAGTACGTCCTGATGGGCTTCTCGGTGGCGGTCGCGCTCGGCGGGATCCTGCTCGCGTACCTGATGTACTACCGGCGGTCGATCGATCCCGAGTTCTTCGCGCGCGCATGGGGCGCAGTGCCGTACCGCCTCGTCTACAACAAGTACTACTTCGACGAGATCTACGAGGCGACCGTCATCCGCGGGACGCTCGTGCTTTCACGCGCGCTCGCGACATTCGACCGCGTCGTGATCGACGGGCTCGTGAACGGCGCCGGCTGGCTCGTGCGCCAGGTGTCCGCGCTCGACGGCGCGTTCGACCGCGTCGTGGTCGACGGCATCGTGAACCTGATCGGCCGCGTGAGCCTCGCGATCGGGAACCGCGCGCGCGGGCTGCAGACGGGGCACATCTACTCGTATCTCTACGCGATCGTGATCGGGGTGGTCGTGATCATGTTCGTCCGCTTGCTGTAGTCGGAGACGACGATGTTCACCAACGTGCTGACCTGGATGATCTTCCTACCGCTCCTCGGCGCGGCGATCGTCCTCTGCCTGCCGGGGCGCGCGCACGCGCTGATCAAGTGGACGGCGGCCGCCTTCACGGTTCCTCCGCTCCTGATGGCGTGGTGGCTCTTCGAGCACTTCGACCGCACCACGCCGGGCATGCAGTTCGTGACCAAGATCCCGTGGATCCCGTCGTTCAACATCGAGTACTTCGTCGGTGTCGACGGCATCTCGATCACGATGGTGCTGCTGACCGCCCTGATCTCCTTCATCTGCATCTTCGCGTCGTGGGGGATCGAGAAGGCGGTGAAGGGCTACTTCTCGCTCTTCCTGCTGCTCGACGCCGCGATGATGGGCGTCTTCTGCGCGCTCGACTTCTTCCTCTTCTTCGTCTTCTGGGAGGTCATGCTCCTCCCGATGTACTTCCTGATCGGGATCTGGGGCGGGCCGCGGCGCGAGTACGCGGCGATCAAGTTCTTCCTCTACACGATGGCGGGCAGCGTCCTGATGCTGATCGCCATGCTCGCGCTCTACTTCTACAACGAGCCGAACACCTTCGACATGCTGAAGCTCGCGCAGAACGCGAGCACCTACTCGTCGACCTTCCAGCGCGCCGCGTGGATCGCGCTCTTCATCGGCTTCGCGATCAAGATCCCCGCGTTCCCGTTCCACACCTGGCTGCCCGACGCGCACGTCGAGGCCCCCACGGCGATCTCGGTCATCCTGGCCGGCGTGCTCCTCAAGATGGGCACGTACGGGATCCTCCGCATCAACTACGCGATCCTGCCGCAGGGGACCGCGGACTTCGCGTTCTGGTGCCTGGTCGCGCTCGGGACGTGGAACATCGTCTACGGCGCGCTCTGCGCGATGGCGCAGAAGGACTTCAAGAAGCTGATCGCGTACTCGTCGATCAGCCACATGGGCTACGTGATGTTCGGCATGGCGACGCTCACCGCCGAGGGCATCGACGGCGCGGTCCTCCAGATGTTCAACCACGGCACCGTCACCGCGATGCTGTTCCTCCTGGTCGGCGTGATCTACGACCGCGCGCACCACCGCGACATCGACGGCTTCGGGGGCCTGGCGTCGATCATGCCGTTCTACACCGGCTGGACGGCGCTCGCGTTCTTCGCGGCGATGGGACTTCCCGGCCTGTCCGCGTTCATCTCGGAGGTCCTGGTCCTGCTCGGCGGCTGGCAGCGCTACCCCGGCCTCACCGCGGTGAGCGCGAGCGCCGTCATCCTGACGGCCGGCTACATGCTCTGGACGATGCAGCGCATCTACCTCGGCAAGCCGAACGAGAAGTACTTGACGTTGCCGGACATCAACGCGCGCGAGGTCTTCACGCTCGTCCCGCTCGGCATCATCGTGATCGTGCTCGGCGTGTACCCGCATCCGATCCTCGACCTCATCAACACCTCGCTCGTCCACCTGAACGGCATCGTGACGGCCGCGGCGCAGGGCACGAGCGCGGTCGCCTCCGCGGCGTCGGCGCTGCCGGTGGTCCGGTAGCCGCGATGGACGCGACCGCGCACCTCGGGAACCTGCCCAGCATCCCGTACCTGCTGCCCGAGATCGTGCTCGGGACGGCAGTGGTCGCCTTCTTCCTGCTCGACCTCATGATCCGCGACAAGGAGCGGCTCGGGGACATTGCGCTCGTCGTGATGGCGATCGTCGTGGTGCTGACGACGCGCCTCCTCTGGGTCGACGAGAAGACGCTCTTCCACGGATCCGTCGTCCTCGACGGCTTCGCGCTCTACTTCAAGCTCCTGCTCGCGCTCGCGGCGTTCGGCGCGATCTGGATGTCGATCGGCTCGCGCGAGGTGCGGCGCACGAACCAGGGCGAGTACTACGGCGTCCTGCTCGCGAGCTCGCTCGGCATGCTGTTCATGGCGTCCGCGAACAACCTGCTGATGGCCTACCTCTCGCTCGAGTTCGTGAGCCTGACGTCGTACGTGCTCTCGGGCTACATGCGCCACAGCCGGCGCGCGGGCGAGGCGTCTCTCAAGTACCTGATCTACGGCGGCGTCGCCTCGGGCGCGATGATCTTCGGCATGAGCTGGATCTACGGGCTCGCCGGCAGCCTCGAGTTCCGCGCCATCCACGAGGCGCTCGCGAACGGAGGGGCCGCGCCGCTGCCGCTCTTCATCGGGCTCCTCCTGACGCTCACCGGCCTCGGCTACAAGGTCGCGGCGTTTCCGTTCCACATGTGGGCGCCCGACATCTACGAGGGCGCGCCGATCCCGGTGAGCGGCTTCCTCGCGGTCGGATCGAAGGCCGCGGGCTTCGCGCTCCTCATCCGCTTTTTCTACACGAGCCTCGCGCACGCGACCGGCGCCGGAGTCTACGAGCTCGTGGGAGGCGTCGACTGGAAGGACCTCGTCATCGCCCTGTCGATCCTGACGATGACGTTCGGGAACCTCGCCGCGCTGAACCAGCAGGCGAACCTGAAGCGCCTCCTCGCGTACTCGAGCATCGCGCACGCCGGGTACACGCTCATGGGCTTCGTCGTCCTGACCGACGACGGCCTCCGCGCGATGCTCTTCTACCTCGCGGTCTACTACGTGATGAACCTGGGCGCGTTCGTCGTCGTCATGCTGGTTGCGAACTCGACCGGCCGCGAGGACCTCGCCGGCTTCCGCGGGCTCGCGTGGCGGGGCGGCGCGTGGCCCGCGGTCGCGATGGCGATCTTCATGTTCTCGCTGACCGGGTTGCCGCCCTTCGGCGGGTTCGTCGGGAAGGTCTACCTCTTCGCCGCGGTGGTGCAGGAGAAGCTGTACTTCCTCGCGCTCGCCGGCGTGATCAACAGCGTGCTGTCGCTCTTCTACTACGCGAAGGTCGTGCGGACGATGTTCCTCGATCAGCCGGTGGGCGGCGAGGGCGCGGTCGCCGTCGACGCGCACAACGGCGTCCTCCTCGGCGCGCTCGCGGTCGGGACGATCGTCCTCGGGATCGCGTGGTGGCCGCTCGCCGACTTCGCCGGCCGCTCGGCGCGGTTCTTCCTCGGCTAGGCGTCGTCGCCGGTCTCCGGTCGCGTTCCAGCGCGACGCTCACGCCGCAGGCGCCTCGTGCCGGTCGCGAGGTCGCGGAAGGCGTCATTCGTGCCGCTGGCCGCGCGCGCGGCTCGCCGCGCGGCGCTACCGCGGCTGGCGGCTTGCCGTCACTGGCATCGCGACTAGGATGCCGGACGTGCGCCGCGTCCGGACGACAGCGCGATCCGCGCGCTTCGCGCGCGGCCGAGCGAAGCGAGCTGGGGAGTGGGGGCCCCGGCCGGCTTTGCCGGACGGGGGCGAGGGGAAGATCCCCTCGCTTGCGATGGGCACCATCTACGTCGTCGCGACGCCGATCGGGAACCTCGAGGACATCACGCTGCGCGCGATCCGCGTGCTGCGCGAGGTGGACGTGGTCGCGGCCGAGGACACGCGGCGGGCGCGCGTCCTGCTCGACCACCTCGGGATCGCGAAGCGGGTCGTCGCCTACTACGACGCGGTCGAGGCGGCGCGCGCGCCCGAGCTCGTCGCGCGCGCGCTCGCGGGGGAGTCGATCGCGCTCGTGAGCGACGCCGGCACGCCGCTCGTCGCCGATCCCGGCTTCCGGCTCGTGCGGGCGGCGATCGCGGCGGGCGTGTCGGTCGTGCCCGTGCCTGGACCTTCGGCCGTGACCGCGCTTCTTTCGTGCGCGGGCCTGCCGCCGGCGCGCTTCACCTTCGTCGGGTTCCTGCCTGCCCGCCAGAGCGCGCGGCGGCGCGCGCTCGCCGAGCTCGCCGACCGGCCCGACACGCTCATCTTCTACGAGGCGCCGCGGCGACTTCCCGCCGCGCTCGCGGACATGGCGGACGTGCTCGGCGACCGCCCGGCCGCGATCGGGCGCGAGCTCACGAAGCGCTTCGAGGAGATCGCGCGCGGCGGGGTCGCGGAGCTCGCGCAGCGCTTCGCCGAGCGCGCGGGCGGGGCGGATCTGCGGGGCGAGGTCGTGCTCGCGGTCGCCGGCCGGCCCGAGCGCGCGGGCGGCGCCCGGGACGCCCGGGAAGAGCCGGGCGATGTGCGCGCACCGGACGCGCCGGATGCCCTCCGACCGGAATCGCTCCCGGATCCGGGCGGCGATCCGGGCGCCTGGCGCGACGTCGACGCGCGTCTCCGCCGGCGGCTCGACGCCGGCGAGCCGCTCTCGAGCGCGGCCCGAGCGGTGGCCGGCGAGACCGGCCGCGCGCGCCGCGACGTCTACCGCCGCGGCCTCGCGCTGCGCGCGCCTCACGGCGCCTGAAGCTCGACGTAGACGCCCGAGATCGGATCGCCGCCCGGGTTCTCGTCGGCTCGCCACGGCGCGACGATCACGCGGCTCTCGGCCACGGGCGCGGGCGCGAGCGGCTCCGGCTTCTCGGCCCCGCGCAGCGCGTCCACCGTTCGCCGGAACACGCGCGCGACCGCGGCGCCCGCTCCGCCGGCCGGGCGACCGAGGAGCGGCCCGCGCACGCCTGCGACGCGCTCGTCGGCCAAGCGCGCGAGCTCCTCGGGTGACTTGCCTGCGCGATCGGCGGCCGAGAGCTGCGCCTTCTCGACCAGCACGAGCTCGGGGTGCGCCGCGAGGATGCGCGCGATCTGCGCGACCCGCTGCTCCCCGGCCGCATCGAGGCTTCCGCTGCCGGTCGGAAACGCGACCGGGTCGATCGCGAGCGCGTGCGGCGGCCCGTCGGTCCCGAAGAGGAGGCCGAGGAGCCGGAGCGGCGAGGCGATCGCCGACAGCACGGCGCGCCCGATCGCCTGCGCGACGACCGACCCGAGGCGGAAGGTCCCCGAGCGCGGATCGCCCTCGATCGGCACCGTGAGCTCCACGTCGCCGCCGATGCCCTTCAGGAGCGAGAGCGCGACCGGCAGCGGAACGCCGGTCTCGCGCCCGATCACGTCGAGACCGGTCTGGAGGAGTGAAAGGCCGGAGAGCGTGACGCTCGTGTCGGCTCTGAAGGCGTCCGGGTGAAGCGTGCCGTCGACGCGAAGCGTGACCGTCCCGGCCTCCGCCCGGTAGCCGAGGACCGGGGCGAGGTAGGGATTCAACGTCGCCGCGGAGAGACGATCGGCGGAGATCGTCCCGGCGACGCCGGTCCCGACGCTTCGCCCGCCGAGGTCGAGCGGGCTGATCTCGTCGTGGAGGCCGCGGAGCGCGATGCGCTCGACCGCGAGCGCGGGCCAGCGGACGCCGCTCGCGGTTCCGGCGAGGCTCGAGACGCCTGCCCAGTACGCGGGCGACACCGTCTGGTCGACGAAGTCGGCGCGCCCGGACTCGATCGCCACCTCCGCGATCGCGACCGAGAGCGGCGGCGGAAAGGCGTCCGGCTCGGACGCCTGCGAGCCCGCCGTACGGGAAGCGACGGGCTCGGCGGCCTCGGGCGTCCGCGCGGGCGAGTCCTCGGGGACCGGGGTGCGTTCGCCCGCCGGCGCGCGCTCGCCGGCCGCACCGGGAGCCGGCGCGGCCGCGCGCGGCGCCGCGAACGCGCTCAGCGGAAACGTCCCCTCGGTGCGCCGCAGGATCATCGCGTACGGATCGCGCAGCACGAGCCGAGACACCCGGAGGGCCGGCCCGCGTTCCGTTCCAGCCGCGCCGGCCTCGCGCGCGGAGTCGAGCTCGAAGTGCGCTTCCAGGCGATCGACCGCGAGCACCTCGTCGCGGCGCGCCTCGGTCGGCGGCGCGGTGTGGACCTGCTGCGCCTCGACGGTGCCGGAGACGCGCTCGCGCCCGTCGTCGTAGCGCGCGCGCAGGTGCGCGCTCGCGGTGCCGCGCGCGATCGCGAGCGGCAGGTCGGGCGCGAGCCGCCCGAGCTCGGGGAGCGACGCGCCGGCGACGTCGATCGTCACGTCCGCGCGCTCGGGCTCGACCCCGAACGACCCGTTCGCCTCGAACGTGCCGCCCGCGATCCGACCGCTCGCCGCCAGCGCGCCCGGCCGGGCGCGCGCCAGGTCGCGCACCGCGGCGCGCTCGATGGCGACCTCCTGTCGCCGGCCGGCGCGCTCGACGAATCCCTTCGCGTTCGCGATCTCGACGCGTCCGGCGCGCCACGCCCAGTCGTGCGCGAGGTCGATCGCGACGTCGTCGGCCGCGAGGCGGGCCGCCTTCAGGTCGAGGCCCCAGTCGGTCGCGACCGCGACGTCCGACGCGCGCAGGTCGGCGGTCACGACGTGCCGCTGCTCTGCGGTGTCGAGCGCGTAGCCGACGCGACCCTCGATCGTCGCCGCGAAGGAGCGGAGCCCGTTCGGAAGCGGCAGGCGCCCTTCGCCGAAGGTCGTGCCGCCGACGTCGGCGGTCGCGGTGAGCTTCTTCCCGCCGTCGTCGGCGAGCTCGGCGATCGCCTCGGCCGCGAGCTGCGCGCCGTCGAGCGTCCCCTTCAAGGTCGCGGCGAAGGACCGCACGCCGGACGCGGCGGTCGGCACCTGGCGTGCGACCAGGCGCTCGACGTGGAGGCTCACCGGATCCGCTCGCGTCCCCGGCGGCGGGATCCCGACCAGGTCGCTGTCGCGGACGACGAGCTCGCGCACGTCCAGGCCGGATCCCGTGCCGCCCGTCGCGGGCAGCGCGAAGCCGCGAATGGCGACGGTGCCGTCGCGCGCCTGCTCGAGCGTCGCGGCGAGGCCGCTCACGGCCACCCGATTCACGATCGGCTCGCCGCGCACCAGGCGGCGGAAGTCCGGGTCGACGTCGACGCGCGCGATCGCGGGCCCGCTGGGGTCGTCGCCGATCCGGACGCCGGTCAGCGTGACGTTCGCGCGCGGGTCGATCCACACGCCGCCGACCTCGACCGGCGCCGCGAGCGCCCGCGAGAGCGCGCCCGCGGCCCAGCGCCGCGCGAAGACGAACGCGACCAGCGCCACGACGACCGCGACGCCCGCCGCGACCGCGACGATGCGCCGCCACCGCCCCGGGCGGCGGTCTCCGGCGGGCGCCGGCAGGCCTACCGTCCGCGCGGCAGGCCGAGCACCTGCATCGCGATGATTCCCTTCATGATCTCGGTCGTCCCCGAGGCGATGCTCGCGGCGCGCGACTGGAGGTAGCTCCGCTGGAGCCACTGGCCGAGGTCGCCGCGGCCGCTGTCCGGCGTCGCCGTGTCGAAGAGGAGGCCGTCGGGGCCGAGGACGCTCATCCCGACGAGCGGCATCGACTGCGTGATCTCGGTCCAGTGGAGCTTGATGATCGACGCCTCCGGGCCCGGCATGCCCATGCGCAGCAGCTTGTCGAGCGTCCGCTGACAGGTCATCCGGAAGACCTCGCTCGACAGATAGATCTGCGCGAGCTCCTGGCGCAGCACGGGGTTCGCGGCGGCGCCGCGCTCGCGCGCGAACTCGATCAGCCGATCGCGGCCCTGCTTCAGCTGGATCTGCATCTCCACGACGTAGAGGATGCCGCGCTCGTTCTGGAGCGCCGCGGTCGCGACCGGCCAGCCGCCGTGCAGCTCGCCGAGGAGGTTCTCGCGCGGCACCCGCACGTTGTCGAAGAACATCTCGTTGAAGTCGGCCTCGCCCGTCATCTGACGGAGCGGGCGGACCGACACGCCGGGGCTCCGCATGTCGACGAGGAGGCACGAGATACCGCTCGCGCGCGGCCGCTCCGGGTCCGTGCGGCAGAGCAGCATGCACCAGTCGGCGTGGTGCGCGAGGGTCGTCCACACCTTCTGGCCGTTCACGACGAAGCTGTCGCCGTCGAGGCGCGCGCTGGTGCGGAGGGAGGCGAGGTCGGATCCGGCGCCGGGCTCGGAGAAGCCGCAGCACCAGAGATCCTCGCCGGTCAGGATGCGGGCGGCGAAGCGCGACCGCTGCGTCTCGGTCCCGTAGGCGATGAGCGGCGGTCCCACGATCCCGATCCCGAGGCTCCCGATCGCAGGCGGCGCCTGCGCGCGGCTCATCTCCTCGAGGTAGACGATCTGCTGCGGGATGGTCGTCTCGCGGCCGCCGTAGTCGCGCGGCCAGGTGATGCCGACCCAGCGCCCCGACGCGAGCTCCGCTTGCCACGCGCGGAGGCGCACCACGCGCTCCGCCTCCGAAAGCAAGCCCAGTCGCTCCGGCGCGAGATCCGGCGTGAGGTGAGCGGCGAGCCACTCGCGCAGCTCGTCGCGGAAATCCTGCTGCGCATCGCTCACGGTATTCACTTCCCCTTCTTTTTCTTCTTGCCCTTGCCGCCGCGGTCCGAGCCGCGCGCTTGCGACCCCGCGCCGCGCTCGTCCGCCGGCGTGCCGGTGAGGACGTCCTTGTCGAGCAGCCGGAAGCCGACCCGCATCTCGACCTGGAAGAGCGGCCGCGAGTTCTCGAGGATCGCGCCGCGGATGTTCGTGACCTCGAACCAGTCGAGGTTGCGGAGCGTCTGCGACGCTTTTTCGAGGCCGTTCCGCACCGCCTGCTGGATGGAGTCCGGCGACACCCCCACGATGTCGATCAACTTGTACGTGCTGTCCGGCATGGACCGATCGCTCCTCTCACGTCCGGATGTCGAAGTCCGCTGGCTCGCTCTCCGGCGGCTCCTCGCGACGATCGAGCGAAGCGACGCGCGCGCCGGGCGGGCCGTGACGACACCAGTCGACGAACCCTTCTACCTGAGCGCGCGGTCCTTGGGCGAGGGCCTCGACCGAGCCGTCCGCGCGATTGCGCACCCAGCCCGTGAGCCCGCGTGCGCGCGCTTCCATGCGCGCGGCGGCTCGGAACGCGACTCCCTGCACCCGGCCGCGCACGACGATCCGCGCGCGGATGACCGAACCGGGTGGCTGCTCGTTGCTTGCCGGCACTCGGAGCTCGTCCGAGTCGCGAGCCTACCTCCCGGTCAGTCGACCTTCATCACGTTCGCGGCTTGGGGGCCTTTCTCGCTCTGCGTCACCTCGAACTGCACCGTCTGGCCTTCCACGAGCGTCTTGTAGCCGTCGCCCTGGATCGCCGAGTAGTGCACGAAGAGCTCTGGGCCGTTGTCCTGGACGATGAATCCATAGCCCTTCGAATTGTTGAACCACTTGACGCGACCGATCGGCATACCAAGCTCCTGTGGTGGTGCGAAAAGCTCGAAGTCTGTGATGAGCTCCGCGGACGTTTCGGCCCGTGTATCAGAACCCGCCGGGGCTGAACAACACGCGAACGCAAGCCCGAGCGGCCGCGCGGTGGCCGCCTGGCGCGGACTTCCGGCCGCAATGTCGGCCGTCGGCCGAGCGTGACCGGGCGGCTGCCGGCCGCGTGTTCCGGGTCGGCTCAGCCCTCGAGCGGCAGGTTGATCGCGTACTGGCGCTGGCCGCGCTGGACGACGACCTCGGCCGCGCTCGCGCCCCGGAGGCCCCGCACCGCCTCGCGGAAATCGGCCTCGGTCGCGATCCGCTCGCCCGCGACGGCGACCACGGCGTCGCCGGGCCGCATGCCGGCGCGGTCGGCGACGCTTCCGCGCCGGACGTCGACGATCTCGACGCCCGACCCGCGCCGCGTCCGCACGCGGAGGCCCAGGAGCCGCCAGCCCTGGTCGGCGACCTTCTCCTCGGTGAGCGCCGCCGCCGCGATCGAGACCTTGCGCGTCTCGCCGTCGCGCACGACGTCGAGCCGGAGGACCTCGCCCTGGCCGAGGGCGCCCGCCCGCGCCTCGAAGTCCGCGCGGTCGGCGATCGTGTGGCCGTCCATGGCGACGATCACGTCGCCCGTCCGGATTCCCGCGCGGTCCGCCGCGCCGTCGGGCTCGACGCCGCGAACCACGACGCCGTGACGCGCCCCGAGTCCCATCGCCGCCGCCAGCTCGGGCGTCAGGTCCTGCACGGCGATGCCGACGTCGCCGTGGCGGACGTTGCCGTAGCGGATGAGGTCGCCGACGACGCGGCGAGCGCGCGAGGCCGGGATCGCAAAGCCGATGTTCTGCGCGCCGCCGTAGATCGCGGTGTTGATGCCGACGAGCTCGCCCCGGATGTTGAGGAGCGGACCGCCGGAGTTGCCGGGATTGATCGACGCATCGGTCTGGATGAAGTCCAGGTACGCCTTGCCCTGGCTCCGGAGCGAGCGGCCGACCGCGCTCACGACGCCGGTCGTGACCGTGTGCGAGAACCCGAACGGGTTCCCGATCGCGATCACCGTCTCGCCGATCATGAGGTCGTCCGAGCGTCCGAAGTCGATCGACGGGAGATCGCGCCCGTCGATCTTGAGGACCGCGATGTCGGCGTCGCCGTCCGCGCCGACGACCTTCGCCTCGAACTCGCGCTCGTCGGCGAGCGTGACGTGGATCTTCGCGCCTTTCGCGACGACGTGCGAATTCGTGATGACGTAGCCGTCGGGCCGGATGATGACGCCCGAGCCGAGGCTCGTCTGGGTGTAGCGGCGCTGGCGCGGGCGGGCGTCGAAGAAGTCGCGGAAGAACTCGTCGAAGAACGGGTCCTGCCGCATGACGACGGTCTGCTCGGTCGAGATGTTCACGACCGCCGGGCTCGCGCGCTCCACGGCCCGGACCACCGGCGTCCGGCGGTCGTCGTCGTAGGGCGTGGGGGGAGCGGCCTGCGCGACGCCGGCCAGGGCCGGGATCGCGAGGAGGCATCGGACGAGCAGCGGAGCGAGCTTCACGTAGACGGAAACGGCCCGGCGGGCGCCGGGTTGCGGTCGCGGGTGCGGCCGGACGTCAGCCGGTCGCGGCGCGCGGCGGCGCGGCGGTCGTGGGGCTCGCCGGGGCGGCGCTCGCGGCGGGGAGCGCCGCGGTCGCGTCGACGCCGGCGTCGCGCACCTCGAGGTAGGTGTAGCCGGAAAGCCCCTGCTCGTAGCGCCGCCGGAGGCGGGCCGACTCCTCGACCGTGATGCGGTCGTCGCGCAGCGCCACCTCGATCGCGCGGCGCGCCCGCTCGACCAGCTCGGCCTTGCTGTACTGCACGTACCCGAGGACCTCCTCGACGGAGTCGCCCTCGACGAGGTGCTCGATCTCGATGCGGTCGTTCTCGCCGAGCCGGACGTGCACGGCGTCGGTGTCGCCGAAGAGGTTGTGGAGGTCGCCCAGGATCTCCTGGTACGCGCCGACGAGGAACATGCCGATGTAGTACGGGTCTCCGTTCTGGAGCGGATGGAGCTCGAGCACGTGCTTCACGTCGCGGCGGTCGATGAAGAGGTCGACCTTGCCGTCGGAGTCGCACGTGAGGTCGGCGAAGACGCCGCGCCGGCTCGGGCGCTCGCTCAGGCGGTGGATCGGCATCGTCGGGAAGAGCTGCTTGACGGCCCAGTGGTCGGGCGCGGACTGGAAGACCGAGAAGTTGCCGTAGTACGTGTCGGCCATCGCGCGCTCGAGGCCCTCGAGCTCCTCCGGGACGTAGTCCAGCTCGCGCGCGAGGCGGAGGATCTTCTCGCAGCTCGCCCAGAAGAGCCGCTCGCAGCGGCCCCGCGCCTTGAGATCGAGGTAGCCGAGGTTGAAGCGGGTGAGCGCCTCCTCCTTCGCGGCCTGGGCGTCGTGATACGACTCGATGAGGTTCTTCCGCGTGATCGACTGCCACACCTCGTAGAGCGAGTGGACGGCCTTGTCCTCGTCGCGGCGGGGCAGGTCGGGCTGGCCGACGGGCAGCACCTGGTTCACGCCGAGGACGTTGAAGACGAGGACCGAGTGGTGCGCGACCATGGCGCGCCCGGTCTCGGTCACGATGTCGGGGTGCGGGATCTTCTTCTCGTCGCAGGCGTCCATGATCGTCGCCACGACGTCGCGCGCGTACTCGTGGTTCGTGTAGTTCATCGACGACGGGAAGTTCGTCTGCGAGCCGTCGTAGTCGACGCCGAGGCCGCCGCCGATGTCGAGGTACTTGAGGCTTGCGCCGAGCTCGACGAGACCGACGTAGATCCGCGTCGCCTCCTGGACCGCGTCCTTGATCGCGCGGATCGCGGTGATCTGCGAGCCGACGTGGAAGTGGAGGAGCTCCAGGCAGTCGAGCATCCCGGCGCCACGGAGCTTCTCGACCGCGTCGACGATCTCGTCGGCGGTGAGGCCGAACTTGCTCCGGTCGCCCCCCGACTCGACCCAGCGCCCGGCGCCCTTCGCGGAGAGCTTGGCGCGGATCCCGATGTGCGGCCGGATGCCGAGCTCCTGCGACACGCGGATCACGAGGTCGAGCTCGTGGAAGCGGTCCATCACGATGATCGGCGTCCGGCCGAGCTTCTGCGCGAGCAGCGCGATCTCGATGTAGGCGCGATCCTTGTACCCGTTGCAGACGATGATCGCGTCCGGGTTGTCCATGATCGGGAGGATCGCGAGCAGCTCGGGCTTGCTGCCGGCCTCGAGCCCGACGCCGTAGGCGCGCCCGAAGTCGACCACCTCCTCCACGACGTGGCGCTGCTGGTTCACCTTGATCGGGTACACGGCGCGGTGGCGGCCGCGGTACTGGTGCTCGGCGATCGCCGCGCTGAAGCACTCGCACAGCGAGCGGATCCGGGTCGCGAGGATGTCCGAGAAGCGGATCAGGAGCGGCAGGTGGAGGCCGCGGCGCTGGAGGTCGTTGACGAGCTCCTCGAGGTCGATCCCCGGCCCGCCGTTGCCGCGCGGGCGTACCTCGACGTGGCCGGCGGCATTGACGGTGACGAACCCCGAGCCCCAGGCGTGGACGTCATACAGGTCGAGCGCGTCCTGGATCGACCATGCCGCCATCTCCGTTCGTGTATAGCGACCGTCGACCGAAGGTGCCAGGACTGCGGCCGGAATCGCCGGCTAACCGCCGGCTGCCACCCGCTCGATCGCGTGGACCAGCTGCGACACGTCGATCGGCTTGGTCAGGTGGCACTCGAAGCCGGCTTCCTTGCTCTTGCGGATGTCGCGCTCCGAGCCGTAGCCGCTCAGGGCGATGCCCTTGACCGGGCGCTCCGCACGGAGCGCGCGCATCAGGTCGTGGCCGGTGCCGTCCGGGAGGCCGATGTCGCTGATGACGATGTCGAAACCGGAGTCCGGGAGCCCGAGAGCGGACTCGACCGAGTCGGCGACCGTGACGGTGTAGCCCAGCATCCGGAGCGCCTCCTCGATCGCCGCGGCGCTGTCGGGGTGGTCCTCGACGATGAGAAGACGGGGCTTGCCGTCCGCGGCGCGTGCCGGCTTCGCGATCTGCGGCGCGGACGCTGGCGCCGGCACGGTGCTCAGCACCACCTCGAAGCGCGCCCCGGCCCCGGGCGCGTTCCTGACCGAGATGTTCCCGCCGTGCGCATCGACGATCCCCTTGCAGATCGCGAGCCCGAGGCCGAGCCCGGCCCGCCGACGCGGCTCGCCGCCCTGCTCGAACGGCTCGAAGAGCCGAGGGGCGATCGCCGGGTCGATTCCGACGCCGGTGTCCTCGACCGCGATGCACAGCCAGCGCTCGCGCCGATTCCATGTCCGGAGCGAGATCGTCCCCCCGGCGGGGGTGTGGCGGACGGCGTTCTTGAGCAGGTTCCACAGGACCTGGCGGAGGCGCGTCCCGTCGCCGCGCACGTGGTGCTCGTCGGCCGCGGGCTGCAGCGTGATGCGGAGCCGCGCGGCGTCGACCTCGATCCTGCACATCGCGGTCACGTCGCGGATCAGCTCGTGGACGTCCACGACTTCGCTCGCCATGTGCAGCTTGCCGCGCGCGATGCGCGTCGTGTCGAGGAGATCGTCGATGAGGCGTGCCTCCAGCTCCACGTTGCGGCGAATCATGTCGGCGGTCCGCTGGTCGTCCTCGGAAAGCCCGCCACGCGCCTCGAGCGCGCGGAGCGCGAACAGGATCGGCGTGAGCGGCGTCCGAAGCTCGTGGCTCAAAACCGCGAGGAAGCGGTCCTTCGCTTCGCTGGCGGCGCGCAGCGCGTGCTCCTCCCGCACCAGCCGGTCGCGCTCCTCTTCGGCCCGTCGCCGCTCTTCGGCGGCGCGCTCGTGCTCGCTCAGGTCCACGATGGCGGTGAGCCATGCGTCCTGGCGGGCCGCGTTTCCAAACGGCTGGCTCACCAGCTCGACGGGGATGGTCTCGGAACGCCGGGTCTTCAGCCGCAGGCGGCACGTCGGGCGCGCGGTCCGGTTTCGGCAGCGGGCGAGATGGTCGAGGAAGACCCGGCGATCCTCCTCGAGGACGTGCACCAGGAGCGGGAAGCCGACGAGGCGGCCCCGCTCCGCTCCGAGCAGGGTGGCGGCCGCGAGGTTCAGCTCGCGAATGACCCCCGTGGAATCGAGCGTGACGTAGCCGATGGGCGCGAAGTCGAAGAGGTCGGCGTAGCGGTCGCGCGACTCCTCGAGCGCGCGCCGTGCCCGCGAGATCTCGCGGTCCTGTGCGAGGATCTCGTGGCGATGAACGCTGAGCTCCTGCACGAGCGCGGCGAGCGGCTCGTCCGAGCCGACGACCGACTGGAGCGCGCGGATCTCGGCCAAGAGCTCCGCCCGGCTCATCTGCTCATACGGCTTGGTAGCGACCCGGCCGGCCATCGCTCATTCCCCGGCTCCGTCGCCGTGCGCCCCGGGCACGGTCTCGAGGGCCAGAAGCGTCATCGGCCCTCGCCGTCCGTCCCCCTTCAGCCGACGCGCCTTGGCGACGACGCGCCCGAGACAGGGGAAGTTCTCTTCGAGCTCCGCATCCCGGTCGTCGTCGTGATTCCGCGCGTCCTGGAGGAACGCGCGGAGCCGCGGCAGCGATCTTTCGGAGTCCCCGTCCCAAAGGCGACGACCGCGCATGTCCCCGTCGGGGAGCCCGAAGGTCCGCCGAAACGCGGAATTGCCCGCCACGAGGCGGAGCTCGTGGTCGAGGATCGCGAACGGCGCCGAGACCATGTCCACCATGGCGGCGACGCAGCGATTGAACCACGCCTCATCGGCCATCTGCTCGCGCACCGCGTGGATGTCGACGAGCGCCAGAACCGCCCCGTCGATTCGGTTCTCGAGGTCCTTGTACGGGCGAATTCGAAGCGAATAGACGTTTCCCTGCGCGTCGTGGACCGGCCGCTCGTCGGGGGTGACCGTGTCCAGCACCTTGAGCGTGATGGCCTCGAGGTCCGGGCAGTCGATGTTCGGCTTGATGTGCCCGATGGGCCGGCCGATGTCGGAGGGGATCAGGTTCAGCACGCGCTCCGCCATCGGCGTGAAGCGGCGAATGCGGAGGTCGCGCGCGACGATCACGATCGCGATCTGGACACTCCCGAGCAGGTTCTCGAGGTCGCTGTTGACGCGGCTCAGCTCCTCGTTCCGGCCGCGGAGCTCGTCGTTGACGGTGTTGAGCTCCTCGTTCGTCGACTGGAGCTCCTCCTTGGCGGTGTCGAGCTCCTCGTTGGTCGACTGGAGCTCCTCGTTCGACGAAAGGACCTCCTCGTTGGCCGATTGGAGCTCCTCGTTCGCCGCCTCGAGCTCTTGGATGATCGACTGCAGGTATTCGCGGCTGCTCGCGAGCTCCTGCTCGAGGCGCGCGATCTGCGGGTCGCTCGCTCCCGGGACCTCGGCCGGTCGCGGCTCCTGGTGGCGAGCCCGCGCGTTGCGCGCCTTCGAGCCCCCCTTGGAGCTCCGCACGAGCTGGGGAGCTCCTTCGACGGCCGAGTGGAAGAGGACGAGGAAGTGGGGCCGCTCGGCGGTGGCGAGCGGCAGCACCTCGACGTCGACGGCGTTCCAGCCGCCGTTCCGGCGGACGCGCAGGTTGTCGCGCCGGACCGGCTGGGCCGTTCGCTGAGCCGCCTGCACCGCGGCGCGAAGGCCGTGGAGCAACCCTTCGCGCGCCATCTTCAAGAGGCTCATGCTCGGGTCCCCGGGCGGTGGCTCGAGGTACGCGCCCGTGTGCCCGCGGAATTGCATGATCTGGAGATCCGCGTCGATGATCACGCCGGGTGGGGCGTAGCGCTCCTGGATGAGGCGATTGGCCTCGTTCTGGACGGAGCGTGCGTCGTCGCGCGGCGGCGGCGCGTTCGGACGGTCGCGATTCGGCAAGGTGAGCGAGTAGTCGGCCGG
>DASRFA010000008.1:0-71358 GCA_035651755.1 Binatia bacterium
AAGCGCCTGAGGAACCGTAGGCGATCGACTCCAGCTCTCCAGCACCGTCCGATCGCTTCCCTTCACCTGCATCCGCTCCGCCACGTACCTCATGCCGCTTGGACGAGAAATGTGGGCGGAACTTCAGAGACGCTACACTAGAGAAGCAAAATCGTATCGGCCCAGGCGACCCACCGTTTCGCAACTCCGGGAATGGGCCGTGGACGGAGATCCAAAGTTGGGAAGCTCCCTTCAGACGAAGCCGCAAGGCGGGAAGCGCGGCCTGGACCGCTCGGCGGCGGAACGACCAGGCGTCGTTGGTGTCGGGATAGTCGCGGCGGCTGTGGCACAGCCAGGCGAAGGCGTCGAGAAGCGCGTCGGCGGCGAGGGCGGCTGGTGGAACCGCGCGCCGGCATCACGCCCCACGGGGCGGCGGCTGCGGCAGCACGGGCGCGCTACCCCGCCGTCCTCGAAGCCCTGTCGCCCGAGCTGCTCAAGATCTCACGGAGTTGTTCTCCCCAGCCGTCGAGCGCCTCGCGCTTCTCGCGGTCGTAGGAGTGCCGGTCGTAGATTGACGTGACGCCGTGCTCGGCGTGGTTCAGGATCTTCGACACCGTCAAACGCGAGATCCGGCGCCGGTCATGTGGCTGGCTGCTGTGCGGCGAAGGTCGTGGATGCGGAACTCGACGCCGGTCGACTTGCGGATACGGTCGAGCGGCTTCTGCAGGGTCGCTACGGGCTGATCACCTCGCGGGCTGGGGAATACGAACGCAGACCCACCAGCGCGCAGCCGCAGCTCCTTCAAAATCCGCTGCGCCGGCGAGCTGAGCCAGACGCGGTGAGCGAGCCCGTTCTTCGCCCTCTCGGCGGGGATCGTCCACCAGCCGGAGCCGAAATCCACCTCGTCCCAGCGCATCGCCAGGATCTCGTCCTTCCGCTGGGCGGTGAGCAGGTAAAGCCAGATCGCCGCCGCGACCCACGCCGGCTCGTGGTCGCAGGCCGACCAGATCGCGCGGATCTCGTCGGCGGAGAGGACGCGGTCGCGCTGCTGCTCCGCCGTCGGGCGAGCGATCCCCGCACACGGGTTCGCGGCGACGATCTCCTCCGCGACGGCGAAGTTGAAGATCTTCCTCACAAGGGCGAGCGTGCGGTTCGCCATCACTCCAGCGCCACGCGCTTCGCTCCCGCGAACGACATCGCGGACTTGGCGTCGGGCGCTCGCCTTTGCACGATGTCGCCCTAGCGCGGGGAGAAGCTCCCGCCGGGCGATCCGCTCGTCTTCCCGTGCCGATCGCTTCTTCACCGCGTGCTCGCGAAGGTACCGCTCGACGAGCTCCCCGAAGCTCTCCGCCTCGCGTTCGGCGACCTTGTCGGCCATCCGAGAGCTTCAAGCTCTCCACCGATCCGTTGTTCGTCGAGAAGGTGCGCGACATCGTCGGACTCTCCTCGACCCACCGGAGCGTGCCTTGGTGCTGTGCGTCGACGAGAAGAGTCAGATCCAGGCGCTCGACCGCACCCAGCCGCTTCTGCCGATGCGACCTGGTCAGCCAGAGCGACGGACGCACGACTACGTACGCCATGGAACGGCCACCCTGTTCGCAGCCCTGGACGTCGCCAGTGGCAAAGTGATTGGCGAGTGTCACCGGCGCCACCGATCGAGCGAGTTTCGCCGCTTCCTCGATACCATTGAAGCGGAGGTGCCCGAGGAGCTCGACGTCCACCTCATCATGGACAACTACGGCACGCACGAGACTGCGAGCATCCGGCATTGGCTGGCGAAGAGGCCTCGCTTCCACGTCCACTTCACGCCGACGAGCGCCTCGTGGATCAGCTTGGTCGAGCGCTGGTTTGCAACCCTCACGCAGAAGCAGATCCGCCGTAGTAGTCATCGCAGCACCCGTCAACTCGAAGCTGCGATCCGAGACTATCTGAGGCTCAACAACACGAACCCGAAGCCCTTCGTCTGGACGAAGTGCGCCGATGAAATCCTCAACTCGGTCGCTCGCTTTTGTATGCGTACTTCGGGAACGGGACACTAGGCAGCCGCGGAAAAGTCACCTCGCATCGAGAAACCGTTCGGCCGTGCAAGGTGCACGTCGAAACCGCTTCCCGAGGCGCTCACGCCTTCCCGTCGGCGACCATCTCGAGCAGCGCCTCCACGACCTTCGGGTCGAACTGCGTCCCCGCGCACCGTCGAAGCTCCGCCTCCACCGCCGCGGCCGGCAGCGCCGCGCGATACGGCCGGTCCGTGGTCATCGCGTGGTACGCGTCCGCGACCGCGACGATCCGCGCGGCGAGCGGGATCGCCTCCCCCGCGAGGCCGTCGGGGTAGCCGTTGCCGTCGTAGTGCTCCTGGGACGCGCGGACCGCGACGGCGAGGTGGCGGATGCCGGCGACCGACTCGACGAGCTCGGCGCCGACCTCGGCGTGCAGGTTCATGATCTCGCGCTCGGTCTCGTCGAGCGGTCCGGGCTTGAGCAAGATCCGGGTCGGCGTGTGGAGCTTCCCGATGTCGTGCAGCAAACCCACCTGTCCTGCCAGCTGCACGTCCGTGGACGAGCAGCCGAGGTGGCGGGCGAGCCGGGCGGCCAGGCCCGACACCGCGCGCGAGTGCGACGCGGTCGCCGCGTCGCGATCCTGCAGGGCGCCGATCATCGTGCGCAGCAAGAGCGTCGTCTCGCGGCGGTTCTTCGCCACCCGGTCGAGGGCCGCTGCCGGCGTGACGCGCTCGAAGAGCTCGACGCGGTCGCGGCCGGCGCGCTTCCCGCGCAGCATCGCAGCGTCCGCGCTCGCCAGGAGCTCGGCGGCGGTCGCGCCGTCGTCCGGGAAGGTGGCGCCGCCGACCGTGACCGTCGCCTCCGCGGTCTCGTTTCCGCCGAGGCGCGCCGCCTCCGCGATCGCCGCGCGCAAGCGCGCGGCGACGGCACGCGAGCCGTCGCGGTCGGTGCCCGGGAGGATCGCGACGAACTCGTCGCCGCCGTAGCGAGCCACGACGTCGACGGCGCGCAGGCTGGCCGTGATCCGCCCGGCGACGAGACGCAGCAGGCGGTCGCCCGCGTCGTGGCCGAACCGGTCGTTGATCTGCTTGAAGCGGTCGAGGTCGACGAACAGGACGCTCAGCGGCGTGCCCTCGGCACGCGCGCGATCGACCTCGTCGGGGAGCCGGCTCTCGAGGTAGCGGCGGTTGTAGACGCCGGTCAGCGCATCCACCACCGCGTCGCGCTGCGCGCGGTCGAAGCGGATCGCGGAGTCGAGCGCGAGCGCGACCTCCGCGCAGAAGAACGCGGCGAGGCTGTCCGACGGGCGTCCGTCGGCGGGAAAGCGCATCGACAGCACGCCGAGTCGGTCCGTGCCGACCGCGAGCGGGAAATGGACGTCGACGTCCTTCCCGCCGTCGATCTCGACCGCCACCGTGAGCCAGTCGCGAAAGGCGCGCAGCACGGCCTCCTCGCGAAATCCGGGAGCGCCCCCACCGGTGGCACCCGTCACGCCTGCGCCGTTCTCGGAGCCCGCACCGCACGCCGCATCGCGGCTCACGAGCGGTCGCACGCCGTCGCGGTCGCCGCGCCACAGCTCTGCCGCGCGCGCGCGCAGCGCCTTCTCGGCGAGCGCGACCACCGTGCGCGCGAGGACGTCGGGCGAGGCGCCGTTCCGCATCGCCTGGTGAAGCCGGAAGAGCGCGGAGACGAGCCGGCCGTGGCTCGCGAGCGATCGCCGCATCGCGCGCCTCTCGGCAAGGAGATCGCGTAGCACCTGCTCGGGTGCCGAGACGCCGCTCGCTCGCTTGCCGCTGCCGCCGCCGTCGCCGGCCGCGGCCAGCGCTAACGCGCCGTCGGCGGATACGACGAGCATCTCCGGCTCGAGCGCCGCTTCGAGCGGGTCCGCCTCGTCGTCGTCGAACGCGTCCTCCTCGCGCCGGCCGCGCTCCAGCGCCGCGCGCACCTGATCGAGCACGTCGCGCGGCCGGAATGGCTTCGCGATGAAGCCAACGGCGCCCATCGCGAGGCAGTGGATGCGCGTCGAGGGATCGCTGCGAGCCGTCACGAAGATGACCGGGATGTCGGCGAGCATCGGATCGAGGCGCATGCGCCGCAGGATCTCGGGCCCGTTGTCGCCCGGCATCTGGATGTCGAGCAGCACGAGCGACAGCTCCGGCGACAGGAGGTCCCAGGCGCTCCGGGAATCGCACACCGCCCGGCACTGGTATCCGGCGCGCTCCAGGATGCGGCGGAGCACGGAGGAGCTCACGGGATCGTCGTCGATGATGAGCATGTCGGCCGGGGTGCGCTCGGGAAGGCCTGCCATCGTCTGTCGCATCGGCAGCGTCGCGCGCGCCCTTGAAATGCGGCCGTCGGGCGCACCCGCCATCGCGACGCCACCCCGCCCGCCATGGCGAGTGACCGGCGGGAGGCGCGATCGCTCGCGTCAGCGGGAAGCGCCGCTCGCGGGAGCGGCGTCGAGGAGCGCGAGCACCTCGAGATGCGGCGTCTGCGGAAGCATGTCGAACGGCCGAACGCGGCGGACCGCGTAGCCGCGCTCGACGAGAACGGCGAGGTCGCGCGCGAGCGTCGCCGGATTGCACGACAGGTACAGGATCGAGCGCGGCGCGAGATCGCACACCGCGCGGCGCGCGGCGTCGGTCAGCCCGCGGCGCGGCGGGTTCACGACGGCGATCGTCGCACCGCCGGCCGCCGGAGCGAGCGCCTCGCGCGCCGCGATCGTGGCTGCGTCCTCGGCGGCCGCGGTGACGTAGCGCACGTGGCGATGGTGCGCGCGCTTCGCGTTCGCATTCGCGCACTCCACGGCGGCGGCGGAAGACTCGATGCCGAGGACGCGCGCGAGGCGCGGCGCGAGCGCGAGGCCGATGCCGCCGACGCCGCCGTAGAGGTCCACCACGACGTCCTCGGGCTGCGGATCGAGCCACTGCTCCGCGGTCGCATAGATGCGCGTCGCGACCTCGACGTTCGCCTGCACGAACGCGTCCGGGCGCGACTCGAGCACGAGCCGGCCGAAGCGCTCGACGAGGGCGCGCGGCCCGAAGAGCTTCCGGATGTCGGACGAGAGGAGCGCGTTCCCCGGCGTCGGGTTCACGCAGAGGAAGGCCGACTCGAGCTCGGGCTCGGCGCGGCGGAGGCGGTCGAGCAGCCGGTCGAGCGCGGGCACCGCTGCGGCGGCGGAGACCAGCGTCAGGTGGATCGCCCGCTGCCAGCGCGAGCGCCGCGCGAGCGCGTAGCGCAAGAGGCCCGTGCGCGTGCGCTCGTCGAAGATCGGGATCGCGAGCGCCTCGACCTCCTCGCGGAGAGCCACGAGCAGGCGGCGCAGCCCGGGGTCGTGTACCGCGCAGCGCTCGGCGGGCATCACGCTGTGCGTCCCCGGGCGGTAGACCCCGAGCACGACCTCGCTCGGACCGCCCTGCGCCCGGCGCCGACGGAGCACGAGCCGCGCGTGGTTCCGGTAGCCGAAGGGCGACGGGCTGCCCGCGATGCGCTCGGGCGCGAGCGCGCCGAGGCTCGGGAACGCGCGGAGCGCATCTCGCAGGTCGCGCTCCTTCGCGCGCAGCTGCTCTCCGTAGAGCGTTCCGACGAGCGGGCAGCCGACGCAGCTCGGGAAGTGTGGACAGCGGACGCGCGCCGCCCGCTCCTCGCGACCGGACGCGACCGCATCGTCGCGCGCGATCGATCGTCCGCGCGCCTCGAGCGCCTGCGCCGGCCGCCCGGCGCGAGAGCGTGCGCGCGCTGGCGGAGCGCCTCTCATTCCGCGGATATAGCAATCGGCGCGCGCCGTCCTCGCGCGTCGCCCGCGCGTCTCGCGGCAGCCGCGCGGGCTCGCGCCGCTCGCATCTGGTACGCTCGTGGACGTGCCGGCGCGCGAGCATGCGGACGTCGTGATCGTCGGCGCCGGCATCGCGGGCGCCTCCCTCGCCTACTTCCTCGCCGAGCGCGGCCTCGGCGAGGTCGTCCTCCTCGAGCGCGAGCCGCAGCTCGCCGTCCACTCGACCGGCCGGAGCGCCGCGACCCTCGCGCAGCTCGACCCGATCCCGACCCTGCTCGCGCTCAAGGTGGCGAGCGCGCCCTTCTTCCAGTCGCCGCCGGCGGGCTTCAGCGAGCACGCGCTTCTCCGCCGGACGGGGGTGCTGAATCTGCTCTCCGCGTCCGCCTGGGAGACGCGCGCCGCGTTCCAGGACCGCCTCCGGGCGAGCGGCCTCGCGTGCGAGCTGCTGTCGGTCGCCGAGGCGGGCCCGATCGTGCCGGTCCTCGAAGAGCGGCAGTTCGCGGGGGCGCTCCTCGTCCCGGGCGACGGCCGCCTCGACGTCCACGAGATCCTCGCGAGCTACCTCCGCCATGCCCGCGCCCGCGGCGCCGACGTCCGGCTCGGCACGGAAGTCACGGGCTTCGCGATCGAGGACGGACGCTGCCGGGGCGTCCGGACGCAGGACGGAGAGATCCGCGCGCGCCTCGTCGTCGATGCGGCGGGAGCTTGGGCGGGCCGGGTCGCCGCGCTCGCCGGCGCGTCGCCGATCCGGCTGACGCCGCTACGCCGGACGATCTTCACGTTTCCGGTGCCCGCCGGAGTGGACGCGGCCGGCTGGCCGCTCGTCGCGAGCGACCCGCACACCCTCTACTTCGCGCCCGAGGCCGGCGACCTCATGATGAGCCCGATGGACGAGGTGCCGATCGAGCCCTGCGACCCGCACCCCGACGACGAGACGATCGCCGCCGGCGTCGAGCGCCTCGCCGCTCTCGCGCCGGCGCTCCGGCCACAGACGATCAAGCGGCGCTGGTCCGGCCTCCGGACGTTCGCGCCCGACCGCGTCCACGTCGTCGGCGAGGACCCCGTCCTGCCGGGGTTCTTCTGGCTCGCCGGTCAGGGCGGCTGCGGAATCGAGACCAGCCCGACGATCGGCGCGATCGCCGCCGACCTCGTGATCGACGGCCGGACCGACCGCTTCGACGCGCGCCTGCTCGCGCCGGACCGCTTCGCGTAGCGGCGGTCCGGGCGCCGGCCGCGGGCGCGAGCCGTCGAGCAGGCGTCAAGCGCGGCGCACCCGGAGCGGCGAGGCGTCAAGCGCGGCGCACCCGGAGCGGCGACACGCGCGCGATCGCGTCGAAGTCGCGATCGCGGTGGAGGACGTCGACGTCATGGCGGAGAGCGCATGCCGCGATGAGGCAGTCGACGGACGAACGTACCGTCAGACCGGCGCGCCGCGCTTCGCGGTAGAGCTGAACCGCCTCGAGCACGAGCGCGGATCCGAGCGCGCTCTCCAAGAGCGGGAGCGCGAGCATCCCGTCGCGGGCGACGCGAAAGGCGCGCTCGTCCCGGAATCCCTGCAAGAGCTCCTGGACGACGGGCAGGCACGTGACGACCTCGTCGATCGGCACGAGAGCTTCGAGGTCGAGCGGATCGCGGCGGCGGAAGACCTCGACCCAGATCGACGTGTCGACGAGCGTCACGAGCGCCGGCGCCGCCGGGTCCCCGCGTCCGCGCGCATCGTCGCGAGGTCGCCCTCCCAGAGGCCCTTGCCGCGCAGCTCCAGGATCTGGCGCGCCCGGGCGCGACGCACGAAGTCTTCCAGCGCCCGCTCCACCGCCCGCGAGTACGTCTTCTCCCCGCTGAGACGGGTCGCCTCCTCCAGCAGGTCCTCACGAAGCACAAGATTTGTGCGTTTCATGTGATTTATGTACCACCGGCCCGGACGGGCTGCCAGCTCCTGCTCGCCCGGATCCCGCCGGCGCGCCGCGCGGCGAGCACGGAACGGCCGGCGCCGGTTGACTCCCCGGGCGCCGCTCCGTACCAACCGGCCACGCGGCTCGCGGCGGTAGGGCGCGCCGCCGCTGGGGCCGTGGGGGAAGAGACGTGGCGAAGGAATACACCGCCAAGGACATCACCGTCCTCGAGGGCCTCGAGCCGGTCCGGAAGCGGCCGGGGATGTACATCGGCTCGGTCGACTCCGCCGGTCTTCACCACCTCCTCTGGGAGATCGTCGACAACTCGGTCGACGAGGCGATGAACGAGCACTGCGACCGGATCGACGTGACGCTCCACAAGGACGGCGAGACGATCACCGTCCGCGACAACGGCCGCGGGATCCCGGTCGACGTCCACTCGAAGTACCGGAAGCCCGCGCTCGAGCTGATCCTCACCACGCTCCACGCCGGCGGGAAGTTCGAGTCGAAGAACTATTACCACTCGGGCGGGCTGCACGGCGTCGGCGCGTCGGTCGTGACCGCGCTCTCGGACCGGCTCGTCGCGCGCGTCAAGCGCGACGGCGCGGAGTGGGAGCAGAGCTACGCGCGCGGCGTCGCGACCGGGAAGCTCAGGAAGGTCGGGCCCGCGCGCGGCAGCGGCACGACGATCGAGTTCCACCCCGATCCGAAGATCTTCACGACGACGCGCTTCGACGCGAAGCTGATCGAGGAGCGCCTCGAGGCGAAAGCCTACCTCCACAGGGGCCTCACGGTCGTCTTCGACGACAAACGCGCGGGCCAGTCCCACACGTTCCATTACGAGGACGGCATCCGCGCCTACCTCGAGAAGCTGCTGTCGGCCGGATCGGCGAAGCGCGTCCCGGCCGAGATCTTCTACGCGGCGCGGAACGCGGACGGCGCCCAGATGGAGTGCGCGCTCGCGTGGACGGAGGACACGAGCGAGCGGATCTCGTCGTTCGTGAACTCGATCCCGACGAGCGCCGGCGGCACCCACGAGAACGGGCTCAAGAGCGGCCTCGTGAAGGCGGTCCGGAGCTACCTCGAGATCCACAACCTCGTGCCGCGCGGCCTCCAGATCGCTGCCGAGGACGTGCGCGAAGGCGTGGTCGGCCTCCTCTCCTGCTTCGTGCCGAACCCGCAGTTCCAGGGGCAGACGAAGGAGCGCCTGAACAACCCCGAGCTCACGGCGGTCGTCGACGGCTTCGTCCGGAGCGCGCTCGAGAACTGGCTGAACGCGAACCGCTCGTCCGCGGAATCCATCGCCGCCCGGGTCGTGCTTGCGGCGCGCGCGCGGAGCGCGTCGCGCGCGGCGGCGAAGGAGGTGCAGCGGAAGACCGCGGTCTCGCACCGCCTGAACCTCCCCGGGAAGCTCGCCGACTGCGCGTCGACGAACCCGGCCGAGTCGGAGCTCTTCCTCGTCGAGGGCGACTCCGCCGGGGGCTCCGCGAAGCAGGGCCGCGATCGCCACTTCCAGGCGATCCTCCCGCTCCGCGGCAAGGTCCTGAACACGGAGCAGGCGTCGGCCGCGAAGGTGCTCTCGAACCAGGAGCTCTCGGACATCGTGAAGGCGCTCGGGTGCGGGATGGGGAAGGACTTCGACGCCTCCAAGCTCCGCTACCACCGGATCTGCCTCCTGATGGATGCCGACTCCGACGGCAACCACATCGCGACCCTCCTCATGACCTTCTTCTACCGGCACCTGCCCGAGCTGATCCGCGGTGGCTACCTCTACCTCGCGGTCCCGCCGCTCTACCGGATCGACATCGGGAAGGAGACGCACTGGGCGCGCGACGACGACGAGAAGGACGCGATCCTCGCGCGCCCGAACGGCCGCGCGACACCGCAGGTGCAGCGCTTCAAGGGTCTCGGCGAGATGAACCCCGCGACTCTCAAGGAGACGACGCTCGACCCGCGGCGGCGGACGCTGCTCAAGGTCACGATCGCCGACGCCGCCAAGACCGAGGCGACGATCCAGACGCTCATGGGCCGCGACGTCGCGCCGCGCTTTCAGCTCATCATGGAGCGCGCCATCGGGGTCTCCGACATCGACGTCTGATCGGGTGGACCGCCGGTGATCAGGCGAGCGCCGCGCTGGAACGTCACGTAGGCCCACGCCCACTCGATCAGGACGAGGAGCCGGTTCCGGAACCCGATCAGGAAGAAGATGTGGATCGCGAGCCACGCGAACCACGCCGTCAAGCCCGAGAGCCTGAGGCCGAACACCTCCGCGACCGCCGCCTTCCTCCCGATCGTCGCGAGCGAGCCTTTGTCGACGTAGCGGAACGGCTCGGTCGGCTTCTGGGCGACGAGGCGGAGCACGTTCTCGGCGGCGTGCCGCCCTTGCTGCATCGCGGCCGGCGCGACCCCGGGCACGGGCTTGCCGTCGCACTCGATCGCGCACAGGTCGCCCACGACGAACACCTCGGGATGTCCCGGAAGCGAGAGGTCGGGCGCGACCCGCACCCGGCCACCGCGATCGAGCGCGACGCCGAGCGACCGCGCGAGCGGCGACGCGCGAACGCCCGCCGCCCAGAGCTTCGTCCGGGCCACGATCCGCTCGCTCCCGATCGTAACCGACTCGGCGTCCATGGCGGTCACGAGCGCTCGCGTGCGGACCACGACGCCGAGCTTCGCGAGCTGCCGCGCGGCGCTCTCCGACGACTTCGGCGAGTACGCCGCGAGGACGCGCTCGCCGCCCTCGACGAGGATCACCTGCGCCTGGCGTGGGTCGAGGCGACGGAAGTCGCGCGGCATCGTGTGGAACGCGATCTCCGCGAGCGCGCCCGCGAGCTCGACGCCCGTCGGCCCACCGCCGACGACGACGAACGTGAGCCACGCGCGGCGCCGGACGGGATCGCCCTCGCGCTCCGCGGCCTCGAAGGCGAAGAGCACCCGGTTTCGGATGGCGACTGCCTCGTCGATGCTCTTCAGGCTCGGCGCGTGCGCCTCCCACTCGGGGTGGCCGAAGTAATTGTCGGTCGCGCCGGCGGCGAGGATCAGGAAGTCGTAACCGCACCTCCCCGTGTCGGCGAGGACGACGGCTCGCCCCGCGACGTCGACGCTCACGACCTCGTCGAGCAGCACGGAGGCGTTCGCCTGCCGGCGCAGGATCGTCCGGATCGGGCTCGCGATGTCGCTCGGGTTCAGGACCGCGCTCGCGACCTGGTAGAGGAGCGGCTGGAACAGGTGGTAGTTCCGCCGGTCGACGATCGTGACGTCGACCGGCCTGCGTCTGAGGGCGCGCACCGCGGCGAGCCCGCCGAAGCCTCCGCCCACGATCAAGACCCGCGGACGCGACGGCGGTTCGCCGCCCGCGCGCGCGAGCCGATGGACGGCGGTGTGTCCGGCCGGATCGTCGCCGGCGCGCGACGGTGCCGCTGCCTCGGCATCCGGCATCGCCCTTCCAGCATTCGCGAGCGCCTGGCCTTGTCAAGGGACCCGTCCAAGGCTAGCTCGCCGGAATGCCCAGCGAGATCTCGCCCGCCGAGCTGCGCGACCGCCTGACCACGGCGACTCCTCCCCTCGTGCTGGACGTGCGGGAGCCCAAGGAGATCGCGCTCGCGCGCTTCGACGGCGCGCTCGCGATCCCGATGGGCGACGTGCCGGCGCGCGTCGAGGACCTGCCGCGCGATCGCGAAATCGTCGTGCTGTGCCATCACGGCGTCCGGAGCGCGCAGGTCGCGAGCTTCCTCGTACACCACGGGCTCGACCGCGTCGTGAACCTGCGCGGCGGGATCGACGCTTGGTCGCTCCAGGTCGACCCGGGCGTCCCGCGCTACTGACGGCGGCGCGACGAGCGGCGCGCGCCTTGACCGTGCACGACCACCGCCCGCCGCGTGCGGGCCGCGATCTCCGCCTCGCGGTCGACGGCCTGTCGCTCCACGCGATCGACTACGGCGACGAGCGGCGGCCGGAGAGCGCCGCGCTCCCTCCCCTCCTCTTGCTTCACGGCGGCATGGCGCACGCGCGCTGGTTCGACTGGCTCGGCCCGCTCCTCGCATCGGCGTACCGCCCGATCGCGCTCGACCGGCGCGGCCACGGCGACAGCGACTGGACGGAGCCCGAGCGCTACGGCTGGGAGCGCGACCTCGCCGACGTCGCGGCCGTCTGCGGCGCGCTCGACCCGGGCCCGTGGACCGTCGTCGGTCACTCGCAGGGCGGGCTCATCGCCGCGGCTCTCGCCGCGCGGCGTCCCGGCTGGGTCGGCGCGCTCGTCCTGCTCGACGTCCCCTTGCACCCGACCGGTCCCCGCCTCCGGCGGACCGGCGAGGCGCTGCGAAAGGTCCCGCAGCTCCGGTGGCCGTCGCTCGAGGACGCCGCGCGAAGCTTTCGTCCGTTCCCGACACCGCACCGGATCCCCGAGGACGCTTTACGCCACCTCGCGCGCGCGAGCTTCAAGCCGACGGGCGACGGCGGCTACACCTCGAAGTTCCACTGGAAGATCTTCCAGCGAAACGGCGCGCGCGAGGCGAACCCGCTCGCGCGCTTCGCCGACGAGCTCCGCGACATCGCGGTGCCGACGCTCTGCTTGCGCGGCGCCGAATCGTCGATCCTCACGCCCGAGGAGCACGCGGAGATGGCGCGCAGGATCCCGAGTGCACGAGCCGTCGAGATCTCGCGCGCGACCCACAACGTCCACGTCGAGGAGCCGGAGTCCGTCGCGCGCGAGATCCTGGAGTTCGCGGGCCTGATGCCTTTCGCCTGATCCCGAGCGCCGCGGTCGCGACGTCCGGCGCGGGTCGCCGTCGGAGTCGCGCCCCGGCAGGCGAGCCGCAGGCCATTCGTTGTTCCGCGCAGGCGGCCGCGCTAGCGTGACGGCGATGTCGCTGGCCGCGCGCGTCGAGCGCTACCTGTCGGACAAGCTCGGCGCCGACGTCCGCGTCGCCGACTTCGCCCGCAAGAGCGGCGGCGCGTCGCGCGAGACCTACCTCTTCGAGGCGCGCTGGCGGGAGCGCGAGGAGGACCGGGCGCAGGGCTTCGTCCTGCGCCGCGATCCCGTCGCGAGCCTCCTCGAGAGCGATCGCACGCACGAGTACCGGGTCCTCGAGGCCGCGGCCGGCCTCGGCATCCCCGTGCCGCGCGTCCGCTGGCTCGAGCTCGACCCGGCGCCCCTCGACCGCCCGTTCTTCGTCATGGAGCGGATCGACGGCGCCGCGACGCCGCCGACCTTTCCCGCCGCGTATCCCGAGGAGATGCGCCGGCGGACCGCCGAGGACTTCGTCGCCATCCTCGCGCGCATCCACCGCGCCGACTGGCGCGCGCTCGGCTTCGGCTTCCTTCCGGACCCGGGCCCGGGCCGCGCGGCCGCCGAGAGCGCGGTCGCGCTCTGGCGGGGGATCTACGAGCAGGACCGGATCGAGGCGCACCCGCTCCTCGCGCGCGCCTTCGGCTGGCTCGATCGCCGGGTGCCGTCGACCGATCGCGTGACGCTCGTGCACGGCGACTACCGGAGCGGCAACTACCTCCACGACGTATCCGGCCGCATCACCGCGATGCTCGACTGGGAGATGGCTCACCTCGGCGACCCGCACGAGGACCTCGGCTGGGCCACGATGCCGTACTGGTCGTCGGAAGGCCGGGCGGGCGGGCTCGAGCCCGAGGCCGAGATGATCGCGCGCTACGAGCGCGCGACCGGCGCGACGGTCGACCGCTCCGCGCTCGCGTTCTACCAGGTCCTCGGCACGGTCAAGATGATCGTGATCTCTCTCACCGGCGTCCGGAACTACTGCGAGGGCCGGAGCGCGGAGCCGACGCTCGCCGTCGTCGGCTTCCTCGTCGGTCGTCTGATGCGGGAGCTCGCGGCGCAGCTCGCGCTCGGCGCCGGTTGAGCCGAAGGAGGAGTGCCGCGTGCGTCCCGACCTGAGCGACCTCGTGAGCGGCGTCCAGCGCCTCCTCCAGACGGAGGTCCTGCCGCACCTGCCGGACGGCTATCTCCAGGAGCAGACCGCCTACGCGACGCTCCTCCTCGAGTACGTGAAGAACGCGTGGTCGCGCGAGCACCTCGCGGTCGCGGAGGAGCACGCCGACCTGGCGCGCTGCCTCGCCGCGCTCGCGGAGGCGCTCGGCGCGAGCGCCGAGCACGAGGCGCGCGCCGTCGCCGCTGCGGCTTCCGCGGCTCTCGCCGCGCACGGCGAAGCGGTGGCCGACACGCCGCTCGATCGCGTGCTCGCGATCGACCGCGAGCGGCGCGCGATCGTCGAGCGCGCGGTCGCCGCGCTCGACCGCTCGGACGCCGCCGGCCGAGGCTCCGACGGCGCACGCGTCGCGGCCGCGCAGGCGGCGATCGACGCATACCTGGTGGGCGCGGCCTGGCGGCGCGACGCTGCCCTAAAGCTCCTGGGAGTTTCGTGGTAGCCGGCGGCGGCACACGGTCGAGCGGCCGCGGCGCGAGGTGAGCGATGTCCCAATTCGAGGCGATCCGTTTCGAGGTCGAGAACAAGGTCGCGACGATCACGCTCGCGCGGCCCGACCGCCTGAACGCGATGAACCAGCAGATGAAGGAAGAGCTCGCCTCCGCGTGGACGACGGTGCGGGACGATTCCGAGATCTGGTGCGCGATCGTGACCGGCGAGGGGCGAGCCTTCTCGAGCGGCGCCGAGGTCGAGGTGCTCGACGCCGGCGGCTTTCCGAAGCGAGGCCGCTGGCGCCAGCTCGCGATGATCGAGACCATCAAGGCGCTCCCGATGCCGCGGAAGATGGGCGTCTGGAAGCCCGTCATCGCCGCCGTGAACGGCCTCGTGAACGGCGTGACGCTCGACCTCGTGACCGAGGCCGACATCCCGATCGCGTCCGAGCGCGCGCAGTTCTTCGATTCGCACGTGTCGATCGGATACGTGTCGTCGCACGAGATGGTGAACATGGCGCGCCGCGTGCCGCTCGCGGTGTGCCTGCGGATGGCTCTCCTCGGGAGCAAGGAACGCATGAGCGCCCAGCGCGCGCTCGAGGTCGGGCTCGTGACCGAGGTCGTGCCGCACGAGCGCCTGATGCCGCGCGCGCGCGAGCTCGCGGCGCTCGTGTGCGAGAACGCGCCGCTCGCCGTCTGGGGCACGAAGATGGCGATCCTGCGCGGCCTCGGGCTGCCGCCCGAGCACGCGGACGAGATCGCGGCCGGCTACCTCGAGATCGTGGAGCAGAGCGAGGACCACGCCGAGGGTCCGCGCGCGTACCTGGAGAAGCGCAAGCCGGACTGGAAGGGGCGCTGAGCCCCGGCCCGACGCCGGCCTCGCGGATCAGCTCGCGAGCAGGTCCCGGTCCCCGCCGGCGAGCTCGGCGGCCTCCCGGCGCAGGCGCGGCTTGTCGACCTTCTGCGTACCGGTGCGCGGCACGTCGGCCGCGGGCAGCACGAACAGGTGGCGCGGCACCTTGTACGACGCCAGCTCGCGCTTGCAGTGCGCGACGAGCGCGTCGCGCTCGATCGTCGCTCCCGGCTTGGGGACGACGAACGCGGCGACGTTCTCACCGCGGACCGCGTGGGCGACCGGCACGACGTACGCCGCCGCGACCCCGGCCGCGGCCTCCAGGCAAGCTTCGACCTCCGCGGCCGCGACGTTCACCCCGGCGGTCTTGATGACCTCCTTCAGGCGACCGTCGAACAGGAGCGTGCCGCTCTCGTCGACGCGGCCGTAGTCGCCGGTCCGGAAGAAGCCGTCCGGCGTGAACGTCTGGCTGGGAGGGATGCCGAGGTACCCGAGCATCAGCGACGGGCCGCGCACGAGGATCTCGCCGACCTCGCCGCGCGCGCGCTGCCCGCCGGTCTCGGGGTCGATCACACGCAGCTCGACGCCCGGGAGCGGCCGGCCGAAGCCGCGCTGGCGGAGCTCCGGCGGATCGTCCGAGCGCGCGAGGCAGACGACCGTCGCGGTCTCGCTGAGGCCGTAGGCGCCGACCGAGACGTGGTCCGGCCGGAGCAGCTTCGGCGCCGCCGGCGACGTCGTGAAGATGCCCTTCCGGAGCGCCAGCGAGCGGCCCGCGAAGCTCGGGTGGTCGACGAGCGCGGGCGCGAGCTGCCAGCCGGCGTAGAACGTCACCCGTTCGCGCTCGAAGAGGTCGAGCGCTTCCTCGGCGACGAAGTGGTCCTGCAGGACGGTCGCGCCGCCGGTCGCGAACGTGATGAGCGCGATGATGACGAAGCCGCCCGCGAAGAACATCGGGAGGCAGCCCCACGAACGGTCCTCGGGCGCGAGCCCGAAGGCGTCGCTCGCGACGAACGCCTGGTGGACGAGCGCCTGGTGCGCGTGCACGACGCCCTTCGGCTTCGCCGTCGAGCCCGACGTGAAAAAGATGACCGCGGGCTGGTCGGGGCTCGCCGCATCGAGCTCGCGCAGTCGCGCGGCGCCGTCCGCCGGCGAGGAACCGAGGCTCCGGTAGTCGCGCGCGCCGTCCGGGACCTCCCCCGCGCGAACGAGCGCGACGCGCGCGACGAGGTCGCGCGCCGCCGAGCGCTCGGCGGGAGCCCGGTCGACGCCGAAGGACGCGAGGCTCCTCTCGTAGTCGTGGCGGAGGAAGGCGGGCGTGTAGACGAGCCAGCGGACGCGCGCGTGGTCGAGCGCGAACGCGAGCTCGGGCTCGGTCGCCATCGTGTTCAGGCAGACGGCGACCGCGCCGAGCGCGGTCGCGCCGAAGACGGTCGCGAAGAACTCGGGCCAGTTCGGCAGCAGGACGCCGACCGGATCGCCCTTCCCGACGCCGAGCGCCCTGAGCCCGTCCGCGACGCGCGCCGCCTCGCGCGCGAGGTCGCGGTACGTCCAGCGGACGTCGCCCCAGACGACCGCCTCGCGGTCGCCCCAGCGCTCCGCGGCCGCTGCGAGGAACGCCGGAAGCGTGCGATCGGCGGGGGCCACGGGCGCTGCTTCGCCGCGCCCCGTGTCGTGGGGCGAGCCGCTCATGAGCCGCCGAAGCGCGGCGGGCGCTTCTCGGCGAACGCGCGCACCGCCTCCTTGTGATCCTCGGTCTCGCCGAGCGCGCCCTGGATCCACGACTCGAGGTCGGCGGCGTCGTCGAAGCTCGCGCGCGCGGCGTGCTCCAGCACGCGACGCGCCTCGCGCACCGCGAGCGGCGGCCGCTCCGCGATCCGCCGCGCCAATTCCAGGCCTCGCGCCAGGTCCGCTCCCTCGCCCACGACCTCCTCGCACAGGCCGAGGCGCGCGGCCTCGGCTGCGTCCACCGGATCGCCCGTCAAGACCATGCGCTTGGCCTGGCCGATCCCGACCCGCCGCACGAGGAGCCAGCTCGTGCCGCAGTCGGGGACGAAGCCGACGCGGACGAAGCTGAAGTGGAAGCGTGCGCTCGCGCTCGCGATCACGACGTCGCAAGCGAGCGCCCACGCGCACGCCATCCCGGCGACGGCGCCGTGCACCGCCGCGATCGTCGGCTTCGGGAAGTCGAGCACCGCCTTGGTGCGATCGATCCCGTGGCGCCCGCGCTCGTGTCCGACGATCGCGGAGCGCCCGAGCCGGTCCGATCGGCCCATGAGCTTGAGATCCGCGCCGGCGGAAAAGGAGTCGCCGTTGCCGGAGAGGACGAGGGCGCGCACCGCCGGGTCGGCGGCGGCGGCGGCGAGCGCGGCCGCCGCCTCGTCGTTCATCTCGGGCAGCATCGCGTTCTTGGCCTCGGGGCGATTCCAGAGGAGGACCGCGACGCCGCCGTCCTCCACCCGATACTCGATGTAGCGGTGCTCTCCCACGGAATCCTCGCTGCGTCGTGCGCGACGACGCGCCCGCGCCGCGGGCTCGGCGGCGCGGCGTCGCTCAGATCACCCCGCGTTCTCGCAGGCGCGCCCGCTCGGCCGCGTCGACCCCGAAGCTCTCGAGCACCTCGTCGGTGTGCTCGCCGAGGCCGGGCGCACCGCGCGTGACGCGCGACGGGCTCCCCTTCATCTTCACGGGCGAGTTCAGGATCGGGATCTCGCCGCGCGTCGGGTGCGGGACCCGGACGAGCGTCTCGTTCACCACGGTCTGCGGCATCGCGAAGACCTCGCGCACCGTGTTCACCTTGCAGGTCGGGATGTCGGCCGCCTCGATGCGCTCGATCCAGCGGTCGCGGTCGTCGGTCGCGAAGATGCCGTTCAGGATCTCGACGAGCGCCGGCTTGTTCTTGACGCGATCCCGCATGCCGGTGAAGCGCGCGTCGTCGAGCAGCTCGGGGTGGCCGATCGCGCCGGGAAGCCGCTTCCAGAAGGCGTTCGTCAAGCACGCGACGATGAACCAGCCGTCGCGCGCCTTGAACGCCTGGTAGGGAACGATGTCGGGGTGCCCGCTGCCGAACGGCTCGAAGTCGCGGTCCCAGACGAGGCTCTTGAGCGCGACGTCCGCCAGCAGCGACGCGACCGCGTCCAGCATCGCGATCTCGACCTTCTGGCCGCGGCCGGAGCGCTCGCGCTCGAAGAGCGCCGCGGCGACGGCGTAGGCGGCGTAGATGCCCGTCGAGATGTCCGCGACCGGCGGCGCCGCCTTGACCGGGGGACGGTCCGCGCTCTCGCCCGTCAAACCCATGACCCCGCCCGTCGCCTGCAGGATCAGGTCCATGCCCGGCTTCTGCGCCATCGGGCCGGTCGGACCGAAGGCGGTGATGCTGCAGTAGACGAGCCGCGGGTTGATCTTCGAGAGCGCGTCGTAGCCGATGCCCTGGCGGTCCATCACGCCGGGGCGGAAGTTCTCGAGCACGACGTCGGACTCGCGCACCATCCGGCGCACGAGGTCCTTCCCCTCTTCGGTCTGGATGTCGATCGTGATGCCGCGCTTGCTCCGATTGAGGCCCCAGAAGTTGAGGCTCCCGACCTCCATCGACTCGTCGCCCTGCGCGTAGCGGATCGCGTCGCCGCGCCCGGGCTTCTCGATCTTGATGACGTCGGCGCCGAGGTCGCCGAGGAGCGTGGTCGCCCACGGGCCGGCCGCCTGGTGGCTGAAGTCGAGGACGCGGATGCCCGCGAGGGCGGCCGGCCGGACCGCAGCGCCTCCGGCCGCCGCGCCGCCGTTCGTCTGGCCGCCGGGTCGTTCGCTCGTGCTCATGTCGCTCTCTCGTCCGCGCGCGGGCGCGCGCCGTTTTCACGTCCCGATTCGCCTCCCGAGCGGCGCCGCGCTCGCAGGCGCCCCACGATGGAAAGCTCGCCGTCGGGGTCGATGTAACCCAGATCGCCGGTGCGGAGCCACCCGTCCCGGAGGGCGGCGCGCGTCGCCTCGGGCGCGCGATGATAGCCGCGCATCACGACCGCGCCGCGGCACGCGATCTCGCCGGTCTCGCCCGGCCGGAGCGGCCGGCCGGCCGGGTCCGCGACCGCGACCACGAGCCCGGGGTGCGGCAGGCCCAGCGTGTCGGGCTTCCGGAAGACCGCGCCCTGGCGCGCCGTCAGGATGCCGCCCGTGGTCTCGACGGCGCCGTGCGTCTGCACGACCTCTGCGCCCCGGAAGCGATCCGCGACCTCGCGCTTCAGGGTGAGCGGCAGCGAGACGTCGTGCAGCAGGATCTTCCGTACGCTCCGGACGGCGCGCCGCGGCGGCGTCGCCCCCTCGGCGAGCGCCGCCGCGAGCTCCGCGGAGAGCGAGACGTCGGTCACGCGATGCTGCTCGATGCGCTCGATCGCGGCCGGCGCGCCCCCCGGCCCGAGGAGCGCGACCGCTCCGCCGACGAGCAGCCGCGCCAGGATCTCGTTCACGAACGCGCCCGCGTCGCAGGCGGGATGGCTCGCGAGCGCGACGTCGTCCGGCCCGTCGCCGCGCGCGATGCTCGTCCGGAGCGCGCTCGAGACGACGTTCGCGTGCGTGAGGACCGCGGCGCGCACTTCGCCCTCGCCGCCGCGATAGGCGAGGAACGCGACGTCGTTCACCGGGCCGGTGGCCGCCTCGCGCCCCGCGGTGCGGCGCGAGCGCGCCGCGCCTCCCGCGAGCGCGACGAGCCTTCGCCGGCCGCGCCCCCGCGCGCCGGCGCGCGGCGACCTTCCGGCGGGGAGCAGCCGGAGGCCGCGCGACACGAGGAGGAGCGCGTCGCTCCCCGCGGCCGCGAGCGCGGCCTCGGTGCGCTCGACGTGCTCCTCGTGCGCGACCACCGCGCTCGGGCGCGCGTGCGCGAGCCGGCGTGCCAGCGCCTCGGGCGACATGCGGTGATCGAGGGGCGCGGCGCTGCAGCCGGCGCGCCAGATCGCGAGAGTCGTGCTCACCACGCCCGGCGTGTCGCTCATGATCTGCGCGACGACGTCGCCCGGCGTCGCGACCGAGGCGATCCCCTGCGCCCGATCCGCGACGATGTCGGCGAAGCGCCCGAGGAGCATCATGCGATCGTGCCAGCCGAGCGCGGGCCGGAGCGGCTCGCGGCGCGCGCGGCTCGTCACGATCTCCTCCGCCGTCGCGAACGACGACGCCCGCTTCGAGAGAGGCGACATCGAGGTGTGGATCCTCGGCTACGCGTTCACGACGCGCGCCGCCTTGTAGTCGAAGCGCGGCAGCGCGCCCCAGGCGAGCAGCTCGAGATCGACCGCGACCCCGAGGCGCTCGCGAAACCGCTCGCCGATCGCGCGCGCGAGCGCGGCGCGCTCGGCCGGGTCCTCGGCGCGCAGCTCGACCCGGACGCGCAGCTCGGGCGCGGCCTCCTTCGGGCGGACGATCTGGTACTCGACCGCCGGCGTCACGAGCTCCGGGAACTCGTACAGCACGAGCGCGACATCGATCGGCAGCACCTCGCGGGTGCGGCCGTCCCGACCCGCGACCGGCAGGGCGTCGCTCACCCGTCCGTCGTAGTACAGGCGGCGATGGGTCTCGCCGCACGGACACGGGTCCTCGTTCAGGGTGACGAGATCCTCGAGGTCGTAGCGCAGGAGGAAATTGTCCTTCTCGAGGATCGTCACGATGAGGTTCCCGCGGCCGCCGTTCGCGACCGGCTTCCCGTCGCGCCGGTCGACGACCTCGACGATGACCAGGTCCTCGCAGAGGTGAGCGCCCTTCTTCTCGGCGCACGCCGAGCCCAGCATCCCGAGCGCTTCCAGCCCGGCGCTGACGGCGTCGAACTGCGACGACGGGTGGTCGCCGGCGCGCTTGAAGTCGAGCTCCCGCTCGGGATCGACGCCGAGCGCGCACGCGGCCTCGTAATACTTGACACCGGCGTTCCCGAACAGGCGGTACATGTCCGGCCGCAGGCGGCGCCAGAGCTTGACGACGCGCTCCATGTGCGGCTGCGAGACCGGCGGGCCCGCCGGGATGTTCAGCACTCCCATCATCTCGACGCCGTGGCACATGTGCCAGCCGCCGGCGTAGAGGCCGTAGGGGTGCGCCTGCGCGAACTTCATCCCGGGGCGAAGGCCCCAGCGCCAGCGCGCGCGCGCGGCAGCGCGGTAGTCGATCGCGAGGTCGCGCTTGGTCCACACGATGAGCGTCGGGCGGCCGCTCGAGCCGGTGGTCTGGCCGATCCGCACCCAGGTCTCGGGGGCCGAGCCGCGGTAGTCGCCGAAGGGAGGAGCGGCCGCTTCGCTCGCCCGGAGGTCGTTCTTCGTGAGCGCGGGGATGCGCGCGAGGTCGGCGACGGTCGCGACGTCGCGCGGGTCGCTCACGCCGGCCGCTTCGAGGTGGCGGCGGAAGAGCGGGATCGGCTGCGCGAAGACGCGCTCGACCTGGCGCCGGAGGCGCTCCTCCTGCAGGGCCTGCAGGCGCTCGCGCGGTAGCGTCTGCACCTCGGGGTCGTAGAGCGCCTGCTCGGGACGCGGCGCGGGGCGGTCTTCGGCGATCATCGTCGTAGCGTCGTCCGGCTCGTTGGATTTCGCGGTTGCGTCAGTGGCCCCGGCGGTCGTCGATCGCAGCCGCGAAGGCGGGGCCGGCGGCCGTCTCGGGGATCTCCGACTCCGGCACGACGTCGACGTCCATCGCGATCAGGAGCGCGCCCTTGCACGCGGCCGCGATGCGACCCGCGAGCTCGCGCGCGGCGTCGCTGCCGGGGAGAGCCGGATCCGCCACGCCGACCCGGAGCGTCGCGCGATCGAAGCTCTCGCCGGCCGGACGCTCGACGCGCACCTGGAAGCGGCCCGCCTGCGCGAAGCGCGCGAGGAAGTCGGCGATCGCGATCGGGTGCACGAGGACGCCCTTGATCTTCCGGATCGCGCCGACCTGGCCGAAGAATTCGACGCGCGGCGCCGGGTTGCGGCACGGGCAGTCGCCCTCGTGCAGCGTATACGCGTCGCCCGGCGCGTAGCGCACGAGCGGCAGCGCGCGTGGCCCGAGGTGGGTCGCCACGAGCTCGCCGACGCCGCCCGGGCGCGCGGGCTCGCCCGTCGTCGGGTCGCGGAACTCGAAGAAGAGGTCGGTCGCCGAGAGGTGCATCCCGCGGTGCGCGCTGCACTCGCCGGCGACCGGGCCGATCTGCGCCTCGCCGATGTGGTCGAAGAGCTCGATGCCGAACATCTCGCCGAGCTCGTCGCGCAGCTCCTGCGTCAGCCGCTCGGCGGTCGAGAAGCCGAGCCGGTAGGGCATCTCGGCGCGGAGATCGATCCCCTGCGCCCGCGCCACGAGGCCGATCTGGCGGAGGAAGCTCGGCGTCCCGGCGTAAACGGTCGCGCCCCAGGCGCGCGCGACCTGGACCTGCATCTCGGTGTTGCCGACGCCGCCGTTGATCACGAGGCAGCCGAACTCCTCGAACGCCCGGTGGATCCGCAGGCCGCCCGGCATGATGTGGTAGTTGAGCGTCACGTGCGCGACGTCGCCGCGCCGGACGCCCATCGCCGCGATCTCCTCGACGAGCGCCGGCGTTCCGCCGCGCTCGGCCGCGACGCGCGGGATGAAGATCGGGCCGGGCGACGTGTGGAGGCTCGCGAACTCCTCGCGGCCGACCGCGAGCAGCTCGCCGAACGGCGGCTGCGCGCGCTGGCTTGCGACGAGGTCCGCCTTCCGGAGGACGGGGATGCGCGCGAGCGACTCGGCGTCGACCTTCTCGGGCTCGACGCCCGCCTCCGCGAAACGCCGGCGGTAGAACGGCACCCGGTCGGCGACCCACCGAAGGGTCTCGCGCAGGCGCGGCACGCTGCCCGAGGTCATTTCGGACGGCTACAATCGGCAGACCCCGAACTCAAACGTGGCGCACGGAAGCCGTCGTGCGCGATCACGCGAGATCGAGCGCGTCCGACGGTCCCGCGACGATCTCGCCGATCGCCGCCGCGGCGACGCCGGCCGCGCCGAGCGCGTCGAGAAGCGATGCGCACGCGTCGGCGGGCACGGCGGCGAGCAGACCGCCGGACGTCTGCGGATCGCAGGCGAGAGCCACGCGCGCCTGGTCCACGTCGGAGCCGAACGACGCGCCCGCGAGGAGCGCGCGGTTCGACGCGTCGGCGCTCGATCGCCAGCCGGCGGCGAGGAGCTCGAGAGCGCCCGGAAGCGCGGGCAGCGCGGCGAGGTCGACGCGAGCGGCGACGCCGCCCGCACGCAGCATCTCGCGCAGATGCCCCACCAGGCCGAATCCCGAGACGTCCGTGCACGCGCGCACACCGGCGCCTCCGAGGAGAGCCGCGGCCTCGGCGTTCGGCGCGCGCATCGCGGCGACCGCGCTCGCCGTCCAAGCGGCGTCGCACTCGCCGGCGCGCGTCGCCGCGAGCACGACGCCGGTCCCGAGCGGCTTCGTGAGCACGAGGCGATCGCCGGGGCGCGCGCCGCCCTTCGTCCACGCGGCGCCACGCGCAACCCGCCCGAGGACCGCGACCCCGACGAGCGACGTCCCCGCGTCGAGCGTGTGCCCGCCGACGAGCGCGATCCCCATGCGCGCGAGGCCGGCGGCGGCGCCGCGCAGCAGCAGCCCGAGATCCGCGTCGCGCGCCGCGCCCGCAGGGGCCGCCGACGCGACCAGCACGAGCGCCGCGCTCGGGATGCCGCCCATCGCGAACACGTCGCTCGCCGCGTTCACGGCCGCGACGTCGCCGACTGCGAAGAGGTCGCCGAAGAAGGGCGGGAAGGCGTCGATGGTGGCGACGACGTCGAAGCCCTCGGGATGCGCGAGCACCGCGGCGTCGTCGGGCGCGGCAAGGCCGATCGCGACGCCGTCGGCCGCGAGGCCCTGCGGCGCGACGCCGCGCAGGAGCGACGCGAGCGCCGACGCGTCGACCTTCGCCGCGCAACCGCCGCACGGCGCCATCTCCCCCCGCCCTCCCATCGCCGCATCGCCCGGCGCGCGCACCCGGCCGGCGCGCGGCGGTGCATGGCGCGCGACGAAGCGGCGGTCGATCGCGTCCTTGAGCCACCACCAGACGCGCCCGTGCGCGGCGCGACCGCGGTAGTTGACGATCGCCCGGCCGTCACCGGTCGAGAGCAGCGAGAGAAAGCCCGACTGCGGACGGTAGGGTCGCATGCGTCCGTGGCCCGACAGCACGGCGCGCAGGGTCGCCGTGAGCGGCGGCCCCTGGCGGACCGCGTACACGCCGGCGCGCGGCATCTCCGGATGGTCGCGCATGCGCGCGCAGTCGCCCGCGGCGAAGACTTCCGGCCGCGACACGCTCCTGAGGCAGCGATCGACGAGCACGAAGCCGCGCTCGTCGGTCGCGAGCCCCGAGCGGCGCAGCACGTCGAGGCCCTCCGCTCCGGTCGCCCACACGACGAGCGCAGCGGGGACGCGCGTGCCGTCCTGGAGCGCGAGCCCGTCCTCGTCGACGTCGACGTCGCCGACGTCGACCCGCACGTCGATGCCGGCGTCGACCGCCCGCGCCATCACGAAACTGCGCACGCGTGGCGCCGACTCCGCGACGAGCGCCGGCCCGCGCTCGGCGAGGACGACCTGCGCGCCGGCAAACGGCGCGAGCCGCCGCCGGAGCGCGAACGCGATCTCCACCCCGCCCGCCCCGCCGCCCACGACCGCGGCGAGCGGCGGCCGCCGGCCCGCCGCGACGTCGGCGAGGAACTCGTCGACGCGCGCGACGCACGCCTCCATCGGGCGAACCGGCACGACGTTCGCGAGCATTGCGACCCGCTCGAGGCCGAGCGGCTGCGCGCCGACGTCGAGCGAGATCAGGTCGTACGGGATCGTCCCCGCGCGCTCGGCGAGGATCTGGCGCGCGTCCGGCCGGATCGCGACCATGCGGTCCTCGACGAAGCCGGCGCCCGCCCGCGCGGCGAGCGCGGCGAAGTCGATCCGGAAGTCCGCCGGCTCGTAGAGGCCGGCGAGCGCGCCCGGGACCATGCCGGAGTACGCGCTGTGCGGCGACGGCGTGACGACGGTCACGCGGACCGCGGGCGGGCGACGCATCCCGAAGCTCTTGAGCACGTGCGCGTGCGTGTGGCCGCCGCCGACCAGGACGAGGTGCGGCTCGGCACCCGGGGACCGCTGCACCGAGGCGCTATCCGTCGCGCGCCGACGCGCGCGCGCCGGACGGGCCGCGCTCCTCCGTCGCGCGATCGGCGGTCGAAGTCGAAGCGGCGTCGCTCAGGAGGGCGCGCCGCATCGTGTCGACGACCTCCTCCTTCCAGCGCCGGAGCTCGTGGCGACGGCCGCCGACCATCGCGTCGAGCCGCGTCACCTCGGACTGCGACGCGTGGAAGAACGTCACCATCCCGGTGAAGCCAAGGATCAGGTGGCGCGCGCTCACCGCGCGGAAGGCGCCGGCGCGCCGCCCGGCTCGAAGGAAAGCATCCAGGCGGCGATAGATGGCGACGCCGCGCGCGCTCGTCCACTCCTCGATCGCCTGCGGGTGATCGAGCGTCTCGCGGAAGAGGATCGCCGGGAAGTGCGGACGCGCGACCAGGAAATCGATGTACGCGATCACGAGGCGGTCGAGGCGGTCGGGATAGCTTCCGGGGCCGCGGATGCCGGCGTCGATCGCCTCGGCGAGCGCGCGGAACAGATCGCCCAGGACGAGGTTGTAGATCGCCTGCTTGCTCGGGAAGTGCTTGAAGAGCGACGGCGCGCGGATGCCGACCTCGCGCGCGATCTCGCGGAGGCCGACGCCGCCGTAGCCGTGGCGCGCGAAGAGCCGCTCGGCGGTGCGCAGGACCTGCTCGCGGCGATCGCCGGCGTCGCGGCGCTGCGGTCGCGGCGCGACGCCGGCCGCGTCCGGCCGGCGCCGTCGCGGCCGCGCAATGTGACGCCGCGCCGCGGGCGGCGCCTCAATCTTCCGGGCCGGCATGCGCGCCGCCGTCGGACGCGCCGCCGGCGGCGGTCTCCGAGCCCGGCTCGCGTCGGCGTCGCCGGCGCCGCCGTCGGCGACGCCGGGGCTCGCCGTCGGGCGCGCCGTCGCCCGAGGCCTCCGCCTCGCCCCTACGCGGCGCTCCGACCTCGGCCGCACCAGCCGCGGCCGCCGGCTGCGCTTCCCGCGTGCCGTTTTCCTTGGCGGCGCCCGCGGCGCCGCCGCCGCGGCGCCGGCGGCGGCGCGGCTTCTCCGCGGACGAAGCGCCGGCGGACACGGCGGAATCGCTGGCTGGGGAAAGCGCCGCCGGTGCCTCCGGCTCCGCGCTCGACGGCGCGGGACGCTCGCGGCCGGGGCCGCGCGAACGCGTCCGCGGCCCGCCTTCCCCGCGGCCGCTCGGGCGGCGTCCGCCCGGCTGCTCGTGGCGGCGCCGCGACGACAGGCGCGGCGGAACCGTCGCCGGCAGGACCATCGAGTCGTCCGGGAACTCGTGCGGGATCTTGAAGCCGATCAGCGTCTCGATCGGCTCGACGCCTTCGACGTAGTCCTCGCACGCGAGCGAGATCGCCGTCCCGGTCGCGCCGGCGCGCGCGGTGCGCCCGGCGCGGTGGACGTAGTCCTGTGCGTCGAAGGGCACGTCGTAGTTGATCACGTGCGTCACGCCCTCGATGTGGAGGCCGCGCGACGCGACGTCGGTCGCGATGAGGATCGGGAGCCGCCCTTCCTTGAAGTCCTCGAGGATCTTCAGGCGCTTTCGCTGCTCGATGTCGCCCGTGATCTGCTCGGCGACGTGGCCGTTCAGGGCGAGCGCGCGGCAAAGGTGGTCCGCCGTCCGCCTCATGTTCGTGAAGATCAGCGTCCGCGTGCAGACCTCTCCGCGCAGGAGCCAGAGCAGGAAGCCGAGCTTCTCGTGCTTGCCGACGTGGTAGAGGCGGTGCTCGATGCCCTCCGCCGTCACCTGCTCGGGCTTCACCTCGAGCCGGACGGCGTCGTTCATGAACATGTACGCGAGCTCCATCACGTCGTGCGAGAGCGTCGCGGAGAAGAGCATCGACTGGCGCTGCTCGACGGGCGGGCAGCGCCGCAGCAGGAACCGCAGATCCTTGATGAAGCCCATGTCGAACATGCGATCGGCTTCGTCGATGATGAGGATCTCGACGGCGCGAAGGTCGTAGACCTTCTGCTTCCAGTAGTCGATCAGGCGGCCGGGCGTCCCGACCAGGAGGTCGACGTCCTGCCGGAGGCTCTCGCGCTGCTTCTTGTAGTCGACGCCGCCGTAGACGGCCTGCACGACCAGGCCCATCTCGCCGGCGCCGAGCATCTCGGCGTCGCTCGCGATCTGGACGACGAGCTCGCGCGTTGGCGCGATCACGAGCGCGCGCGGTGCGGCCGGGCGGCGGGCCTTTCCGTGCTCGAGGAGCCGGGAGAAGACCGTGATGAGGAACGCGGCGGTCTTCCCGGTCCCGGTCTGCGCCTGGCCCGCGACGTCGCGCCCGGCGAGGGACAGCGGCAGCACCTTCCCCTGGATCGGCGTGCAGTGCGTGAAGCCCGCGCCCCGGACGCCCGCGCGGACCGGATCGGGAAGCGGCAGATCGTCGAAGGGGATCGAGCGCTCTGGATGCGAGGCGCCCACGCCCTCGCTTTCCGTGGCGGCTTGGGACATCGAAATCGAAACTCTCTTCCTGCGGCTCCCCGACGGGGTAGCAAACGCCCCCCGGGGCTTCCACACAGCGGCCCTACCGCGCACCGGGGGGAGGGCGGGACGTCGGCCCCGCCCGGCGGGAGGCCGTGGGAAGGCGGACGAGCCGACGCGCCCGGCTCAGGCGCGGGCGGCGATCCAGGCGGCGATCCGATCGACGATCTCGCCGCCCTCGGGCTCGTTCAGGATCTCGTGCCGAAGCCCGGGATACGCCGTCAGCTCCTTGTCCGCGCTGCCTACGGCCGCGAACAGCTCCTCGCTCGCGACCGCCGGGACGATCGCGTCGTCAGCGCCGTGCAGCACCAGGAGCGGGCCGACGATCTCGTGCGCTCGGGCACGGACCTCGCGCGCCCCGTGCGCGAGCGCGGCGAGCGTCTCGCGGCGGAAGGGGCCGCGGTAGACCAGTGGGTCGGCGTCGTACGCCGCGACGACCGCGGGATCGCGCGACAGCAGGTCCGACGAGAGCACGATCGGCGGCAGCGGATCGACCTCCAGCACCGCCTCGACCCCCGTCGGATCGGAAATCGCCGCGCCCGAGAGGACGAGCCCTGCGATCTCGCGCTGCGCCTCGAGGAAGAAGCGCGTCGCGACGAGGCCGCCCATGCTGTGGCCGACGAGGAAGACGCGCACGCCCGGATACGCGGCGCGCGCGCGATCGAGCGCGAAGCGCGCGTCGGCGACGAGCTCGGCGATCGCCGACACGCTCGCCCGCTCGCCGCTCGAGCGGCCGTGGCCGCGGAGGTCGGTCGACCAGACGGCGATGCCGGCGCCGGCGAGCCGGCGCGCGACGTGATCGTAGCGCGCGGCGTGCTCGGCGTACCCGTGCACGAGGACCACGATTGCGCGAGGATCGCCGGCGGCCTCCCACACGTGAAGGCACTGCTCGCGCCCGTCGGTGTGGCGCACGACGTCCGTGCGAGCGGGGGAGCTCATCGCGCGGCCTCGCGCTCCGAGCTGGCGCTTTCCGGGCCGGCGGCCGCGAGCCGGCGGAGCGCGAGCGCAATCGCGGCATCGCGCGCGGGATCCGCGCCCGACGCGCGCGCCGCGCGAGCCAGCGCGCGGCGCGACTCTGCGGAGAAGTCCGCGGGGTGATCCGCGATCCCCGCCACCTCGAGCGCCGCCAGCGAGGCGAGCTTGGCCTCGCGCGACGCCGCCAACGCGACCAGCGCCGCGACCGCGGCGCGCGCGTCGATCGGCGCCGGGCCGCCCGCGTGCGTCGCGTGAAAGAGGTCGCGGAGCGCGGCGCGCGTCTCCTCGTCGAGGTCGCTCGCGGCGAGCGTGAGCCTCATTCCGGCGATCTGCGGCGACGCCCACCGGTCCGACCCGCCCGCGCGCGCGCCGACGGCGACGATCGCGCTCTCGCCCGCCGGGTAGCGAAGCGCCGGCGCGTCGCCGACGACCGTGACCTCGCCCGTCGGTGCCTCGCCGACGACCGGCGCGAGCACCCGGAAGCGCGTCTCCGCCGACGCGCCGGTCGGCGATGCGACGGTCGCCGAAAGCGCGCGCGCGACGACGACCCCGTCCGCGCGCGCGAAGACCGCGATCAGGCTCCGATCGCCGAGCGGCAGGTGCGCCGCGGCCGGCGCGGCGAGCGCGACCGCCGAAGCGAAGGCCGCGAGCGCGCCGGCGGCGGCACGCGTGCGGGCGCTCACTGCACGACCGCGCACGCCGGAACCCCCTGAGTGGCCTCGGGCCCCTGCAGCAGCTCGATCGCCTTGCAGGTGACGTAGCTCCCGAGCTCGACGCCGACCGAAAGCGTCTCGTGGTAGTGGTCCGGCACGCGGCGGCGCGGGTGATCCGGATCGTACGACTGCCCGCCGCACGGGTCCTCGGCCTCCTGCAGCACGCCGGCGGTGTGGAAGTCGTAGCCCGGCACGATGTACCCGATCTCGTCGGGCGAGAGCCCGATGACGATCTTGTGCGGCGCCGCGATCGCGGGGCGGACCGGCGGCTCGGGCGGGAGGCCCGTGTCGGCCGCCGGGCAGTCCGTGCGGCGATGGTCGGCGACGCCGAGGTAGAGCTCGGGGAAGACCTCGCCCGGGAAGGTGAGGACCTGGATCTGCGGGTCGCCGCGCCGGTCGACGAACGCGATCGCGTGCTGCTCGCCCGGGCCGCAGAGCCCCGCCGAGCCGGGGCACAGGGACGGATCGTACACGGCCGGGTCGAGGTCGAGGATGCCGATCGCGCGTCCGAGCTCGAAGGTCGCGTTCGAGCCGGCGAAGCGGTAGCTCGTCGACTTGACGTCGAGTCCGGCGACCGGCACCGGCTCGGCGGCCGCGAGCGCGCGCAGCGCCGCCCCGCCGACCGTGCGGCCGATCCGGTCGGTGCGCGCGAAGCCGAGGTCGTCGCGCCGGTCGAAGTCGTTCGATCCATCGGGCTCGTGTGCGTCGGCGCCGCCGACGCAGGTGTCCCCGACGATCTCGACCGCTCCCAGGTCGCCGGAGAAGTACACCGCGGTGCCGCCGCGGCCGCGCTCGACCTCGTCCCGGATGGAGTGGACGAAGTCCGAGCTCACGTAGACGTTCTCGCTCTCGAGCGACTCCGGATGCGTCGCCCAGTTGACGAGGGTCGCGATCGTGCTGCCGTCGGCGCGCTCGAACGCGATCGCCCGCAGCTCCTGGTCGAACACCCAGGGCGGACGGCATCCGGTCCGGACCTGCAAGCCCTCGAGCTCCGGATCCTCCGCCGGGCTCGTGTGGGCCGGGCGCACCTCGGCGACCGGGGTGAGGCTCGCGACGGCCTCGCGGATCGCGCGCGCCGTCTGGCGATCGACCCAGGCGAGGTAGAGCGGGAACTTGCCGTCCGTGAGCTCCTCCGGGCCCCAGAGGCCGAGCGCATCGGGCGCCTCGTGGTCGTGCGTGCTCGCGAAGACGAAGTCCGTGATGCCGAGGTCGGGCTCGAGCATCGCCTGCGCGTGCGCAAAGCCGTAGTAGCTCCCGTGCTTCAGCATCCCGACGAGGTCGAGCACCGCGAGCGCGACCCGGTGGGTGCCGTCGTCGATCACGAGAGCGCGCGCCCAGATGTCGTCGTGGCAGCCGAGGGCCATCCGGTCGTTGCCGAAGCCCGCGAGGTAGATGCCGTCGTACTTGCCCTTCGACTGCGGGTCGAGCGCGTCGTTTCGCGGGTCGTCCGTGAACGGCTCTCCGACGTCGTAGCGGCCGTTGCCGTTCCGGTCCTCGTAGGGCTCGCCCCAGACGCCGGTCGCGGTGATCGGGCCGTCCCAGCCCTCCTGCGGGCCGCACGGCGAGATCGGCACGGCGGCGACCCCGACCTTGAGCGTGGTCCCGCTACTTCCCGAGTCCGAGCAGGCCGCCGCCAGCACGGCGAAGGCGGCCGCGACGAGGAACGACACGGTCCTCTGGGCATTTCGCATGCGCCCGGGTTAGCCCGTGTGCGATTTTCGGGTCAAGCGTGCGAGGCGCGAAATCGCCGCTGCCGTCGCAAGCGCGATCTCCGCGTGCGATTGATATCGTGGTCGCAAAGGAGGACGAGCGGATGGCGACTGCGCGGCTTTCCGACGACGACGTCCGGGCTCGGATCGCGGCGATCGCGCCCTGGGAGCTCCGCGACGGGAAGCTTCATCGGGAGTATCGCTTCGGGAGCTTCGTCGACGCGTTCGGCTTCATGGCGAGCGTGGCGCTCGTCGCCGAGGCGATGAACCATCATCCGGAGTGGAGCAACGTGTACGGCACCGTGCGCGTCGACCTCGTGACGCACGACGCCGGCGGCATCAGCGAGCGGGACTTCCGGCTCGCCGAGCGCATGGAGGCGATCGCGCGCTCGCGCGGCATCGTCGCCTGAGCGTTCCCTTCCGCCGTCGCACCGGCGTGCGACGCGACGGCGGCCCTCAGCGCAGGCCGACGTAGGTCACGGCGGCGACGACGAGGATCTGCACCTCGGTGATCGCGACGCCGCGCCATTCGCCGGTGGTGAAGCCGACGTAGGCGAGCATGCCGGAGATGACGGCGGCGGCGGCGACGACCCACCAGGAGGCCGTCGCGCTCGGTGCCGTTCGGGCCGGGCGTGCCATCCGCGGACGGATAGCGGGAAGAGCGGCGCGCGTCGAGGGGCTCACGTGTCACACATGCGCGTACGCGCGCCGGTCGTCGTCGGTCCCGCGGTAGAAGAACGGGCCCGCGAAGTCCCGCGGCGGGCGCTCGGGGGCCGGCTCGGCGCGCAGCGACGCGGTCGCATGGTGGCGCTCGTACTCCGCGACCGTGACGTTGCGGCGGCGCTCCAGCATGGCGGCGAGGCCGATCTCGCGCGCGAGGTGCTGCGCGCCCGGCGCGACGACACCGCTGTAGAACTCGGCGCACGAGCCGCTCCCGTAGGAGAACATGCCGAGGCGGCGGCCGACGAGGCGGTCGGCGCCGCGCTCGAGGAGCGCCGCGAGGCAGAGGTAGAGCGAGGCCGTGTACGTGTTGCCGACCGCCTGCGCCGCCCACAGCGACGGCTCGACCTTCTCCGCGTAGGACCGCCGTGCGATCGCCTCGCCCTCCGCCGCGAAGCGCGCTGCCCGGTCGGCGCGGGTGCGCCAGTCGTCCTCGACGAGCGCGCGGTGCGCCTTCCACGCCATGCGCGGAAACGGCGTGTGGTAGAGGATCGCCGCGAGGTGGTCGGTCAGCAGCTCGCCGTCGCCGAGCGCGACGAGCTCCGCGAGCGCACGCCGGCGGTACTCCGCGAATGCGCCCGCGAGCGCGGCGAGGTAGCAGTCGAGCGAGTACTTGCCGTCGACCAGAGCCTGGGAGCGGTCCAGCGGACGCCAGAAGTCGTACACGTTCGCGGCGTGCACGCCGCTCGCGCCGACGTCGAGCGCGAGGAGCCCGGGCGACTCCGCCACGACCATCGCGACCGCTCCCGCCCCCTGCGTCGGCTCGCCGGCGCTGTGGGGCGGGTACTTCGCGATGTCGGAGGCGACGACGAGCGCCTTCCGGCCGCGCGCGACGCCGGACGCGATCCACTCGGTCGCCGTCATGAGGGCCGCCGTGCCGCCGTAGCAGGCGTGCTTGATCTCGTAGGCGCGGCAGCTCGCGGCGAGGCCGAGGAGCTCGTGCACGAAGATCGAGACCGGCTTCGCGTGGTCGACCGCGCTCTCGGTCGCGACGATGAGAAGGCCGATCTCGCCCGGGTCCGTCCTTCCGCAATCGCCGGCCATCGCGAGCGCGCGCACGGCGGCGTTGGCGGCCAGCGTCACGGAGTCCTCGTACACGGGCGCCACCGCCATGTGGTGGACGCCGAGGCCGTGCAGGAGCTTCTCGGCCGGCACGGCGCGCGCCGCCGCGAGGTCGGTCAGCGGGAGCGCGCGGTCGGGCACGTACACGCCGATTCTGTCAATTCCGATCTTCGTCTTTCCATCCAGCACTTTTCGACTCCTCCGCGGGCGCGGCAGCCGCGCCCGCCCTCCGCTTCGTCCGGGGACACGACGCTCGCCGCACCCCGTGGCTCGCGCGCCTCAGTCCGCCGGGATCCGAGCCGCCATCGCCTCGTAGCCGCGCTCGCCGAGAGAGCGCGCGAGATCGCGCGCATCCCCGCGGGCGAGCGCGATCGCCGCGCCGCCGCCTCCTCCTCCCGTGAGCTTCGCGCCGAGCGCGCCGGCGGCGAGCGCGTCGTGCACGGCCGCATCGAGCACGGGCGTCGACACCCCGCACGCGCGCAGGAGCGCGTGGTCCATCGTCATGAGCTCGCCGAGGAGCGCGACGTCGCCGCGCTCGATCGCGTCGCGCGCGCCGCGGACGAGCTCGCCGATCGCGGCCAGCACCGGGCGGTACACCGCGGGCGCGGCCGCGGCGCGCTCACGCAATCCGCCGACGACGCGGCCGGTGTCGTGACGGCTCCCGGTCAGGACCACGACGACCTCGAGCGGTCGCGCGGCGCGGAGCGGGAGGCGCCGCGGCGGGGGGCCCGCCTCGAACCAGAAGAGCCCGCCGTAGGTCGCGGCGGTCGCGTCGACGCCGGACGGCTTCCCGTGAAAGAGGGACTCGAGCCGATGCGCCGCGGCCGCGACCTGCTCGTCGGCGAGCGCGCGGCCGCAGCACGCCGCGAGCGCGCGCACGAGCGCGACGCTCAGCGCGGCCGAGCTCCCGAGCCCGATCGCGACCGGCAGATCGCCCGCGATCCCGATCTCGAGGCCGATCGCCTCCGGGATGCCGACCTCGCTCCGCGCTTCCGCGACCGCGGCGGCGAGCCGCGGATCGGCGAAGCCGGCGGCGGCGCGCAGCGTGTCTTCGCCCGCGGCGCACGGGGTCACCGAGACCTCGACGCGCGCCGGGATGCCGGCGGCGATCGCCGGATGCCCGTGCACCACGGCGTGCTCGCCGAGCAGGATCAGCTTCCCGCCGGCCGACGCCCGGGCGGGGACGAGCGGCGCGTCCGCTCGGCGGGGCTCAGCGGGGACCGCCATGCCCCGCCGCCAGCGCCATCTCGCCGTACACGCGGCGCGCGCGCTCGACCTTGATGTCGCGCGCGGCGATGAGCGCCTCCGCGACGCGCTCGACGTCCCCCGGCGGGACGCCCGCGGCGGTCGCGACGGCGCGCGCGTGCCGCGCCATGTGGCCGCGCTGGATCCCTTCGGTCGCGAGCGCACGCAACGCGGCGAAGTTCTGCGCGAGACCGACCGCCGCCATGACCTCGGCGAGCTCGCGCGCGCCCTTCACGCCCAGGAGCTTGAGCGCGAGGCGGGCGCGCGGGTTCGCGTCCACGGTCGCGCCCACCGTGCCGACCGCGAGCGGCATCTCGAGCCGGCCGACGAGCGCGTCGCCCTCGACCCGCCACGTCGACAGCGCGCCGTAGCGCCCGTCGCGCGCCGCGTACGCGTGCGCACCGGCCTCGAGCGCGCGCCAGTCGTTCCCGGTCGCGATGGCGACCGCATCGACGCCGTTCATGATGCCCTTGTTGTGGGTCGCGGCGCGGTACGGGTCGGCTTCCGCGAAGAGGCTCGCTCGCTGGATCGCGCGCGCCACGTCCGCGCCGGGTCGGCTTCGCGTCGCGAGCGCGGCGAACGGGTAGCGCACGGTCGCGCGCGCGCGGCGGCGGTCCGTCAAGTTCGAGAGGATGCGGAGCTGCGGCTCGCCCCCGCTCAGCTCGGCGAGGAGCGGCGCGACGCCTTCCGCGATCGTGTTCACGGCATTCGCGCCCATCGCGTCGCCGACCTCGACCAGCACGTGCACGACGACGAACGTCTCCCCGAGCGGCGCCTCGAGGACCCGCACCTCGACGCCGCGCGCTCCGCCGCCGCGCCGTGCCATTCCGGGCTCGACGTCGTTCACGCGCTCGGCGATGCGCGCGCTCGCATCCGCGATCCGGCGCGCGGCGGCCTCGGGCTCCGGGACGTCGACGAGCTGGACCTGCGCGATCATGCACGGCGGATCGCTGTCGGCGCGAAAGCCGCCGCCGTCGCGGGCGAGGCGTGCCGCGTTGCTCGCCGCCGCGATCACCGACGGCTCCTCCGTCACCATCGGCACCAGGAGTTCCCGCTCGTTCACGATGAAGTTGAGCGCGATCCCGAGCGGGAGGCCGTGGACGCCGATCGTGTTCTCGGCGAGCCGTGCCGCCGTCTCGATGGGAAGCGGCACCTCCGCGAGGAGCGACGCCCGCTCCTCCTCGGTGAGACCCGCCACGTCGGCGACACGGCGCTGGCGATCGGCGACCGTCAGCGAGTCGAAGCCCGGAAGCCGCGAGCCGCTTCTTCCCTTCATCGTCCCTTCCCTCCGCGCGACCGCGCGCCGGCCGACGGCTGCCAGCGCGCGAGCGCCGGCCCGAGCACGGCTGGAGCTCGCCGGAGGTCCGCGAGCGCGCCCGATCCCGTGAGCAGCATCGCGGTCCGTAGACCGGCCACGAGCGATTTCACCACCTCGCGCGCCCCGTCGCTCCCGCCGCGCCGGTACGCCTGGTAGACCGGCAGCGCGACGCCCGCCAACGACGCGCCGAGCGCGATCGCCTTCGCGACGTCGAGGCCGTTCCGGATCCCGCCGCTCGCGACGACGGTCAGGCCGAGCCCGCGCACCTGGAGGAGGCTCGCGGCCGTCGGGATGCCCCAGTCGCGGTAGAGGGCGCCGAGATCCGCGGCGGCCGACGCGCGCAGCGCCTCGATCCGGACCCACGAGGTGCCGCCGGCTCCCGAGACGTCGAGGTGTTTGACGCCGGCGCGCTTCAAGCGCTCCGCGACCGAGCGCGAGATGCCGCAGCCGGTCTCCTTCGCGATGACCGGGACCGGCAGCTCGCGCGCGAGCCGGCGGAACGCCGCCGTCCCGCCGCGGAAGTCGCGGTCGCCCTCCGGCTGGACGACCTCCTGCGCGACGTTCAGGTGCACGCAGAGCGCGTCGGCGGCGAGCGCGTCGACGAGCGGGCGGAAGTCGCGCGCCGCCATCTCCCGGGCCTGGGCGAGGCCGATGTTCGCGAGGAGGACGGTGGTCGGCGCGAACTCGCGCACGCGGAACGTCCACTCGCTGTCGGGACGGCGCTGCATCGCGCGCTGGCTTCCGACCCCGAACGCGATCCCGCACTCCTCGGCGATCCGGGCGAGGTCGCGATTCACGGCGAACGCCTCTTCGGTCCCGCCGGTCATCGACGTGATGACGAGCGGCGCCGCGAGCCGCTTTCCGAGCCAGCGCGTGCTGCAGTCGATCTCGTCGAGCGCGAGATCGGGCACCGCGTCGTGGACGAGCTCGACCTGCTCGAAGAGCGTCGTCTTCGACTCCGCCTCGACGTCCTCGCGCAGGCAGAGCTCGAGGTGCGACTGCTTGCGCGCCGCCACCTCGTCGAGCGCCGCCGCGCGCCGCCTCTCAGCCATGGGCCGCCTCCGCCGCCGGCGCCTCGACCCGGACGCCGTCGGGCGACACGTCGAGGTCCAGCGGTGCGAGCCCGGCGCGCGCCCACGCCCGGAGGAGATCCGCGCGCTCCGTCTCGGCCACGACCGCGATGGCGCAATCGCCGCCGCCCGCGCCCGATGGTTTGACGGCCGCGCGCCGCCCGCGCGCCGCCCGGCAAGCGAGGCGCAATTCGCGCGTGAGGACCGGCACGGCGATGAGCGCCGAGAGCCGCGTTAGGAGATCGCCTGCGGCCGCCACGGCGGCGAGGACGCGCGCTTCGCTCCCGCTCCGGCAGCCCTCGGCGAGCTCGTCCGTCGCGCACCGCATGCCGGCGATCCAGGCGGCGAGCACGGGATCGGCGGTCCCGTCCGCGCGCTCAAGACGGCTCTCGAAGCGGGCGACGCGCGGGCCGCTCGCGGCGGGCCGACCGGTCGCGACCGCGGCGACCGCGAGCCCCGGCGGAAGCGCGAGCGGCGCGAACGCGACCGGCGGCAGCTCCGCGACCCGCGCCGCGCAGTCGCCGACCGAGCGCGGCCGGTCGCGCGCGTCGAGCCCGGTCGTCCAGACGAGGCCGCCGACCGTCGCGGCGACGACGTCGGCACCCGATCCGCCGCCCTGCGCGAGGCGATGCGCGAGGACGCCCGTCGCGACGCGCGCGGCGCGCGTCGTCGCGCCCGTCGGATCCTCGCCGGCGAGGCCGTGGATCGCGGCGACCGTTGCCGCGGTCACGGCGGCGCTCCCGCCGAGGCCGACCTTGTGGTCGCGCGCGTCGAGCTCGCTCGCGATCTCGATCTCGACGTCGCAGCCCGCGAGGCGGAGCGTCCGCGCCGCGACGAGCGCCGCCCCCGCGGCGAAGCGGAGCTCCGGCGGCGCGCTCGCGGGGTCGTCCTCCGCGAGGCGGAGCCGACAGGCGTGCCGGCCGCTCGCGAGCGAAAGGATGCCGCGGCCCGGCCGCCGGCGCGCGCGGCAAGCGACCCGGCGCGTGACCGCGGCGGCGACCGCAGGAGCACCGCACGTCACGGCGTACTCGCCCGAGACGAAGAGCTTCCCGGGCGCCGTCACCGTCAGCTCCACGGCGCCTCCCCGGAGACGATCGCGACCCCCGGTCCGGGATGCGCGCCGAGCACGCGCACGACCCCGGGAACGTTCGAGAGAGCGGCGGCGACGTCGCGCAGGCGGTGCCGCTCGCACAGGACCTTCACCTGGGGTCCGGCGTCGATCGTGAAGTACGCCGGCGTTCCGGCCCGCCTGAGCGTACGCACTTCGTGCATGAGAGCGACCGTCGTCGGAGTCCAGTACAGGACGCCGGGCCGCGCGGCGAGGGCGGTCGCGTGCATGCGGAGGCAGTTGGCCTCGGCGATGGTTCCGAGCTGCTCGAGGTCGCGCGCCGCGATGGCCGCCCGCGCGGCCGCGAGATCCGGCGGCTGCGCGGCGAGCCACCCCGCGTACAGCGGGGACGTCCGCGCGACGTGCTCCATCGCGTCGCGCGAGGACACGGCCTTCCGGCCCTCGTCGACGATCGCGACCGCCATGGCGACGTCCCACTCGGACTCGCCGAGGAGGGGCAGCGCGATCGAGTCCTCGCCGTCGTCGCGCTCGCCCCGGCGCCATTCGACGAAGCCTCCGAAGACCGAGCGCGCGGCCGAGCCGGACCCACGCCGGGCGATCGCCGAAAGCTGCTCGCGGTTGAGGCGGGCGCCCGCCACGGCGGCAGCGGCCGCCGCCACGGCCGCGTGGATGGCGGCCGACGATGCGAGCCCCGCGGCGACCGGGAAGCTCGCGTAGACATCGGCGTCGAGCGGGCCGGCGCAGCCGAACAGAGCCGCCAGGAGGTCCAGGTAGGTCGCCATGCGCGCGCCGGGTGGACCGCTCACCAGCTCGCCGTTCTGCAGGAAGCGGGCTTCCCGCGGGGGTCCCGACCGCCGCGTCACCACGGCCGTCGCCTGGAGCTCGCGAAGGGTGAGGGAGATGCTCCCGGTCGCGGGGAGGTTCAGGTGCGGGTCGCGCTTCCCCCAGTACTTCACCAGGGCGACGTTCGCGCATGCCCGAGCCTGTGCGCTGCGATCGCTCACCACCCTCCCCTCAAGACGGCGCGCCCGGCGGCCATGGCCGTTGGACAAGCCTGACCGATCGATCTAAACCGCTCGGTCAGGCACCCTCTACCGATCGGCGAAAGCGCTGTCAAAGGCGGTACTTTCACGTGGAAGCGTCACGATCTCGCCGCTCCGCGACGCGGCGCGGAAAGAGCCCCGGCCGCAAACCGCGGTAAATCCGCTCTGCTCCGAGGCACATCGCTTGCTGACGTCCCGACGCGCAGGAAGACGCTGCGGCGGTTGAAGAAACATGCGCCGTGCTGCGTCAACCTCGCGAGGTTTGCCGGCCCGCGCGGCCGGCCAGGAGGCAACAGATCATGTCGAAGAACACGGGCCTTTCCATCCGGGACATGCGGAACAAGCTTGCCATGACGCAAGAGGAATTCGCGCATGCGCTCGGCATCACCGTGAGCACGGTCAATCGCTGGGAGAACGGGCATTCCGAGCCCAGCAAGCTCGCACGTGCCACGATCGCGCGCCTCGCGGAGAGCCACGCGGTGTTCGTGACGCCGACGCCCCGGAACGCGGCGGACGTCGAGCTCGGATCGGGCGACCGCTAGGCCGAAGGAAGGGCCGCGACCGGAAGGGAGGCCGGGAGCGGCTCTTCCGGGCGCATCCACGTACGGAGACCCAGCATCGCTCCCAAGGTGACCCACGATTCCTCGTTCAGCAGGAGCAGCTCCACGTCGCGCTCCGTGACCCGCGGTTCCATGACGCAGAGGGTAAGTCCGACGACGCCGGAAGCAATGCCCGAGCGGCCGCCGCGCCGCCACGATGGTGGACGCGGCGCCGGCGAGCCCCGGGCGGCCCGCCTCAGGAGGCGGCCTTCCGGCGGGTGCGGGGCGTCGTCCGACGCGGCGAAGGGACGGCGCCGGGACGACCCATGCGCCTCTCGATGAGGGCGTCCGCCCGCTTCAAGAGGTGCTCGTCGCGCGTCCGCTTCTCGATCATGTAGCTCAGATCGCCCATGTCGTGGATCAGCATCTTGACGGCCTGATCCCGCCATCCCGGATCGCGCACCACCTGGAGGAGGTCCACCACGACGTCCTCGAGCTCCGAGCTCTCGAGATCGATCGCCATCTCGAACGCGCGCGCGGGCGTGATGCCGCGGCGGAGCTCGCGGCGGTAGCCGGTGAGGAGCGAGCGGAGACGGATCCCGGTCGACGTGTCGAACAGGACCTTCGCGTCGCCGCTGATCGTCGGGTCGTTCCGCACGATCGCCTCGACGAGCATGAGCGCGCCGCAGTGGGCCGCTTCGCCCCGCGCCATGTTGAACCAGAACTGGCGGAGCTCGTCGTCGGCCTCGAACACGCGGACGAACTCGGCGTAGAGCTCCATCGTCTTGCGCTCGAGCTCGAGCGCGACGTCGAGCACCTCGACGATGGTCGTCCGACGAACGGTGCCGGTCACGTCACGCTTCTACCAGCAGGCCGCCGCGCGCGCGAGGCGCGCCCGTGGGACCGGCCCGCGCGCGGGCGCGCCGCCGGGCGCCTCTGGCGCCGTCGCGTCTGGTAGAGAGATCGCATGGCCGCCGACGCCCCCGACGAGGACCGCTTCGCCGCCGCGATGCGCCGCCTGACGGATCTTCACGGCACCGGGATCCTGCTGTTCGCGGCGGCGTCGGTCGCGGAGCGCGCGTTCGCGGACGCGCTCCGGGTGGGCGACGTCGTGCGGCGCGCCGTGCGGCAAGGACGGCGCGACCGCCCCGACGCGTCCGACTCCGCCGCCATCGAGGAGGCCGCGCGGCGGATCGAGGTCGCGATCGCCGACGCCGAGCGTGCGCCGGAGGTGGCCGAGCTCGGCCGATCGGTGGCGGCCGGCGAGGTGGTCCGTTCCGCCGAGCTCGCCCGGTGCGTGTTCGCGGGCCTCGAGCCGCTCGCGCAGCCGGCGGCAGCGGTCGGGTACCGGTCGGAGGCCCTGCGCGAGCGGAGGCGCGGCGGCGAGACGCTGCCCGCTCCGCCGGACCTCGCGACGCGGCTCGCCCGCCGGGCGCTCGCGCCGGTCACGGGCGACTGGAGCGAGATCGCGGCCGCCACCGGCGGCCTTCCCGACACGAGACCGCTCGACCTCGCGATGCCGCCCCCGATCGTCCTCTCGCCGTCGCTCGCGGGCTGCGGCTCGGAGGTCGCGCTCCGGGTGCCCCTCCCGTCCGCGGCGGCGGTGCTCCGCCATGCCGACAGCGGCGACCTCTGGGTGCTCGCGGCGAGCTTACCGGCGCCTGGCGCGGTCGCGCTCCTCGCGCAGGCCGACGACGAGTGGTGGGCGGCGAGCCCGGTCCCGTGGGAGCGCTACTCGGCCGAGCTCACGAGCGCTCTCCGGGAAGCAGGCGTCGCGGTGACCGTCGAGACGTAGACGCGATCGAAGCGGACCCGCACGGAGCGGGGCCGCTGGTCGGGCCACACCTAACGGCTGTCGCCCGCGTAGTGGAAGCGATCGCGGCCGTCGAGGATCTCGGGGGTCGCGAAGTACGAGCCGTCGGTCGTGACGTTCCAGATACCTGCGGCCGCTTCCTCGTCGCCGCCGTTCAGCGCGCCGGCGATCCCGCCGACCTCGGCGCCGGCGACGCCGACCGCGAGCTTCACCGGGAAGATCACCACGTTGAACATGACGGACGACATCGAGAGGACGAACTCGGCGGCCTTGTCCCACGGCTCGGGCGCGAGCGGCCGCTCGCTCGCGTAGGCGTCGTGCTCGGGCGCGACGTCGTACATGGAGGTCGCGGGGGCCGTCGTGACGGTCGTGGTCGTCGTGGTGTACGTGTAGTCCGCCTCGGCGCTTGCGACGGAGGCCCCCGAAGCGCACAGCATCAGCCCCGCCGCCACCGCGATCGCCGTCCGAGCCAATCGATTCATCGCCATCTCCCGCGCCGCCCGCGCGGCGGCGGCTCCGCTGCCCCGCCCCACCCGCGGCTCCGGTCCCCAACGATCCTTTCGGCCGCGGCCCGATTCCGGTTAAACCCGCCGGTGCCGCGCCTCGATCCCTCTCTAGCACGGACGGCGAACCTCCGGAAATGACGCTCTTCGCACGTTGCTTCCTGCTGGTGTTCTGCCAGCTCGGCGTTGGCGGCCTGCTGTCGCTCGCGGTTCCCCCCTTCCACGACCTCGAGCGCGGCTTCTACAAGTCGAGCGCAGGCGTCTTCTTCTCGGCCTCGCTGGTGGGCGCGCTCGGCACCGTCGATCTCCTCCTCACGCGCGACGCGAGCGGCGTGAGCTGGCTGGAGGCGGCCCTCTGGATCGCGCACCTCGTCCTGTTCGGCCTCTACCTCTCGACCCTCTGGGGCGACGCGATGGTCGCCCGCGCACGCCTCTACGCGGCCGCACTTCTCACGGGGGTGGCCGCGCTCGCCGTCGGGGCCGGGAGCCTGATCGCCGGCCACGGGATCCTGCTCGAGACGCTGTCGGTGCTGAGCGCGCTCGTGTCCGCGGTCGCGGTCGGCTCGGTCACGACCGGCATGCTCATCGGGCACTGGTACCTGATCGACCCGGGGATGGAGATCGAGCCCTTCCAGCGCTGCTTCCGGTTCTTCGTGCGCGCGCTCTGGGCGGAGATCGCGATGATCACCGCGATCGTCGCCGCGCTCACTTTCTCGCCGGCATTGCCCGTCGCGGCGGGAGACCACCTCGCGCTCGTGGCCCTTCGCGTCGTGCTGGGACCGGTCGCGGCGCTCGCGATGGCCGCGCTCATCGGACGCGTGCTCGCGATCCCGCAGACGATGGCCGCGACCGGCCTCTTCTACATCGCGACGCTCGCCGTGCTCGTCGGCGAGTTCCTCGGCCGCTACTTCACGTTCCGAACCGGCCTGCCGCTCTGACGCGCGCGTCGCGATCGCGGAGCGCGCGCGATCACGGGCGCTCAGCGCGCGGGGAAGAGCTTCGTCACGCGCAGGCCGCGCGACGTCCAGCCGACGTCGAAGCCGACCTCCTGCCCGACCGCGATCGCGTAGCGACCGGGGCTCGCGACGAGCTCGCCGAGCACGACGACGTGCTGCAGCTCGAACGGCACCTCGCGTCCGGCGCGGCTCCGCACGACGCCGCTCCCGCTCCCGGGCGTGAAGCGGACGACGGTCCCGCGGTACCCGATCTCGCCGTCCGAGCGCTCGCGCTCGCCGTCGCCCGTCGCTTCGCCGCGCTCGCCGTCCGGTTCCGCGTCCAGCCCGAAAGCGGGCGACGACGGCGGCTCGTCGGGATCGGGCGCGGCGATCAACGCACCTCGTCCACGGCCGCCGCGCGCGCGACCGCGTCGAGCTCGTCGACGCCGACCCGCTCGACGAACTCGGCGAAGCGCTCGCCGTCGTTCCGGCGCGCCCGGTAGAAGCCGGCGAGCGCAGCGATCGCGCGCGGCGCGTCCTCCTCGCTGTACCGGCCGACGAGACGCCTGCCGATGCGCGTCCGGGCCTCGCCCACCGCGCCGCCGAGGAGCAGCGAGTAGTGCGGGCGCTCGACCCCGCCGTCGTCCTTGACCATCATGCCGGTCAGGCCGACGTCGCCGATGTGGTGCTGGCCGCACGAGTTCGGGCAGCCGCTGATCTTGACGTGGAAGGGCCCGAGCGACTCCGCGTCGACGTCGCTGTCGGCGAGGTGGCGCCGGATCCGGTCGCCGACGCCCATCGAGCGCGTCACCGCGAGGCTGCAGTAGTCGAGCCCCGGGCACGAGACGACGTCCGTCAGAAGCGACGCCTGCCCCTCGGCGAGGCCGAGGTCGACGAGCGCGGCGTGCAGCTCGGGAAGCGCCGAGCGGCGCACCCACTGCAGCACCAGGTTCTGCTCGTTGGTCGCGCGCACGGTGCCGTTGCCCAGCTCGTGCGCGAGGCGGCCGATCGCCCGGAGCTGCGACGTGTCGACGTCGCCGAGCGGGAGCGTCACCGTGACCGCCGCGAAGCCCGGATCGCGCTGCGGGCTCGCATTGGTGCGCGCCCAATCCTCGAAGCCCGGGCGCGGCGCGATCGGATCGCGCGCGGGCGCCGGCGGCGGAACGCGGTAGTCGCGCACGGCGTCGCGTACGTCCTGCCGGAGCTCGGCGCCGCGCTCGCGGTCGACGCGCTCGACCTCGGCCGCCACCATCTTCACGAACGCGGCGACCCCGACCTTCTTCACGAGGAACTTGAGACGCGCCTTGTGGCGGTTCTTGCGCTCGCCCGACCGGTGCTGAACCCGCGCGATCGCCTCGCACCAGATCAGGACATCCTCGGCCGGAACGAAGTCGGCGATCGGGACTGCGAGGAACGGCGCCGCGCCCAGGCCGCCGCCCGCCCAGACCGAGAAGCCGATCTCCTCGCCGCGCCGGCGCGCGTAGAGCCCGATGTCGTTGATCGTCGCCTGCGCGCAGTCGATCGGGCAGCCCTCGACAGCGATCTTGAACTTCCGCGGCAGCGTCAGGTTCAGCGGGTTGAACAGGAAGAAGTCGTGCACCGCGAGCATGTGCGGCGACACGTCGAACGGCTCGTCGGGCGACACCCCGGCGAACGGGCAGGCCGTGACGTTCCGCACGCTGTCCGAGCAGGCGCCGCGCGTCGTGATGCCGACGGCCTCGAGGCGCTGGTAGATGTCGGCGACGCGCTCGAGCGGCACCCAGTGGATCTGGACGTCCTGGCGCGTCGTCACGTGGGTAATGCCGCGGCCGTAGTCGTCGGTGACCCCAGCGAGCGCCTCGATCTGCGGTACGGTCAGGAGACCGCCGGGGAGCTTGATGCGCTGCATGTAGCTCGTGTGATCGAGCTGGTAGTAGAGGCCGTAGGAGAGCCGGATGGCGCGGAACTCGCTGTCCTGGAGCTCGCCCCGGCGATACGCCTCGACGCGGCCGGCGTGCAGCGCCCGCGCCCGGTCGAACTGCTCTTGGGTGGGCTTCATGGGAGGGTGCGCTCCTTTCCTCCGGTTCAAGCAAGCGCGCCTTTCTCATGCAATGCACCGCGCTCGTCGGACGCGGCGCGCCGCGGCGAAGTGCGGCCACGCGCCGCGCTCCGGCGGCTCCCGGCGGGGCTCGCCCTTTCGTCCCGGACCGCTTTTGGCTACCCCCAAGCCGTGCTGTTCTGGCTGCACCTCGTCGCGACCGGGCTCTTCGTGGGGTCGACCGCGGGCGTCGCGCTCTTCGCCGTGCCAGGCGCGAGCCGTGCGTCGGACGGCGCCCTCCGCCGGGCGCGCCTGGCGCGCGCTCTGCGGCTCTACGACCCGCTCGCGATCGCGCTCCTCGGCGTGATGGTGATGACCGGCGCGTGGAGCGTCACCGGCTACAAGCAGCGGCTCGGTCAGGCGTACTTCGCGACCTTCGGAAGCCACCTCGCCTGGAAGCTGTCGCTCGCCTTCCTCGTCGTCATGGCGGGGACGTACGTCGCGATGGGGATCGGGCATCGCGTCGTGCGCGCCGAAGACGGGGCCGAGCCGGTGGACGAGGCGCGCCTCGCCGGCCAGATGCGGCGGCTTCGCGGCGCCGTCTGGACCACGGTGCTGCTGACGCTCGGGACGATCGCAGCCGCGCTCCGGAGGTGACGGTGAGCGCTTTCGCGAGGGTCTCCGATCTCGTCGCCTTCTCGCCCGAGAAGATGCGGAAGCAGAACGTCTTCGACTCGGCGAACATGTTCTGCGACGTCTACTGCCTCGAGCCGGGGCAACAGCAGAGCGCGCACGCGCACGCCGGCTCGGACAAGGTCTACTACGTCCTGGACGGGATGGCGGACGTCCGGATCGGGGACGAGACGCGCCGCCTCGGCGCGGGCGAGGCTGCGCACGCCGGCCCCGGGGTCGCGCACGCGCTCTCCAATCCGGGCCCGGCGCGGCTCATCGTGCTCGTGTTCATGGCTCCCAAGCCGTAGGAGCCTCGCCCCCCGCGACTGCAGGAGGTTTCGATGCTGATTCCCGCCACCCAGCTCCGCGCCGGGATGGTCGTCATGTACAACAACGACCTGTACCGCGTCATGTCGGTGCTACACGTCACTCCCGGCAACTGGCGCGGCATGGTCCAGACCAAGCTGCGAAGCCTCCGCACCGGCAACGCGACCGAGAACCGCTTCCGCTCGGAGGACAAGGTCGAGCGCGTCACGCTCGAGCAGCACGAGATGGAGTACCTCTACGCCGACGGCGACCTGTACCACTTCATGAATACCGAGAACTACGAGCAGATCGGGCTCTCCGAGGAGGACCTCGGCGATGCCAGGAGCTACCTCCTGCCGAACGTCCGCCTGAGCGTCGAATTCCACGAGGGCAAGCCGATCGGCGTGTCGCTGCCGAAGACGATCGACCTCAAGGTGACCGAGACGGCGCCGGGGCTGAAGAGCGCGACCGTGACGAACGCACTCAAGCCCGCGACCACCGAGACCGGGCTCGTCGTGCCGGTCCCGAACTTCATCGACGTCGGCGACGTCATCCGGGTCGACACCGAGACCGGCGCCTACGTGTCCCGCGCGAAGGGCGAGTAGAGCCTCACTTCCCCTTCCAGCTCGGTTTCCGCTTTTCGGCGAAGGCACGCGGCCCTTCGAGCGCGTCCTCGGAGCGGAGCAGCTGCAGCACGGCGGGGTAGTTCTGGATCCCGATCGCTTCGCGGAGCGGGCGGTCGAGCGAGTCCATGGCGGCTTGCTTGGTCGCGCGAACGCTGAGCGGCGAGCACTCGAGGATCCGGCTCGCCCAGCGCTCGGCCGCTGCCGCGAGCTCGGCCATCGGCACGACCTCGTTCACGAGGCCGAGCTCGAGCGCGCGGCGCGCGTCGATCGGCTCGCCGGTCAGCATCATCGCCATCGCGATCTTGAGCGGCAGCTGGCGCGGCAGGCGCTGCGCGCCGCCGGCGGCCGCCATGAGCCCGACCTTCGGCTCGGGGAGGCCGAAGCGCGCGTGCTCCGCCGCGACCAGCACGTCGCAGCAGAGCGCGATCTCGAAGCCGCCGCCGAGCGCGAAGCCGTTCACCGCGCCGATGACCGGCTTCGTCAGGTCGAAGCGCGCGGTGAGGCCAGCGAAGCCGCCGGGCGGCATGGGCGGCATCTTGCCGCCGTGCTGAGCGGTCCACTTGAGGTCGTTGCCGGCCGAGAACGCGCGCTCGCCGGCGCCGGTCAGGATCGCGACCCAGACCTCGGGATCGGCCGCGAAGTCGTCCCAGATGCGCTCGAGCTCGTCGTGGCACGGCGGGTGGAGCGCGTTCATGACCTCCGGTCGATCGAGCGTGACCCACGCGATCCTGCCGCGCTTCTCGTAGCGGACGAACTCGAAGCGATCGCTCATGACCGTTCCTTTCGCATGCGCTCGCGCGCGCGCGATTTCCTTAGCACGGTTTGCGCGCGCGAGACCGCCTGCGTACGAGGCGTCCGATGGGTGACTCCTCAGGCGCTTCCCGCAGCGCTTCGTCCGGATCCGCAGACTCGCGTCGGGCGAGCGCTCCCGCGCTCACGGTGGACCTTCCGCCGCTCGAGCGGCGCCGCGTCGACTGCGGTGAGGTATCGCTCGAGTGCCGTCTCGGCGGGCCGGAGGACGCGCCGCTCGTCGTCTTCCTGCACGGCTTCCCCGAGTCCTGGTACTCCTGGCGCCACCAGATCGCGGCCCTCGCGCCTTCGTTTCGCGTCGCGGCGCCGATGCTGCGCGGCTACGGCGAGAGCGATCGGCCGGCCGCGATCGACGCCTACCGTCTGGATCGACTCGTCGGCGACGTGCGCGGGCTCGTGCGCGCGCTCGGGCGCGAGCGCGCGATCGTCGTCGCGCACGACTGGGGAGGCGGCGTCGCGTGGGCGCTCGCCATGCACCACCCGGACGTCTGCGAGAAGCTCGTCGTCTGCAATTGCCCGCACCCCGCAGTGATGACGCGCGCGCTCCGATCGAGCCCGCGGCAGCTCTTGAAGAGCTGGTACATGTTCTTCTTCCAGCTGCCGGCGCTGCCGGAGTGGATGCTTTCGCGGCGCGATTTCGCGGCGGTCGATCGCGCCTTCCGCGGGATGGTGCGACGAAAGGACCGCGAAGTCTTCAGCGACCACGACCTCGCCGAGATCAAGAAGGCGCTCCGGCCGCCGGGCGCGCTCAACGCAGCCGTGAACTACTATCGAGCCGCGTTTCGGAATCGGAGCTTCCTCGAGAGCTACTCGAATGCCGGGCCCATCCGCTGCCCGACGCTCCTGATCTGGGGCGAGGATGACGACGCGGTCGGCAAGGAGCTCACCCACGGCATGGAACCGCTCTTCGCCGGTCCGTTCTCGGTCGAGTACGTCCCCGACTGCAGCCACTGGGTGCAGCAGGAGCGGCCCGAGGCCGTGAACCGCGCGCTTCTCGCGTTCCTCGGGTCCCCGTAAGCGACGGGCGAGCCGAAGCCGCTAAAAGTATCTGCCGGAGCGCGCCCGCTCGGCGTCGATCGGCTCCGTCGGCTGGCGCCCGAACGGGAAGAGCGGCAGCTCCGCCCCGCGCCGGAGCACCTCGTCGCGCCCGAGGCCGCGCGGCGGGATCCGGCTCCCGAGCGCGACGACGGCCGCGAACAGGCCGAGGAGCGCGGCGATCGCAAGCGGTCCGCTCATGATCCGGTCGTGCGCGCGGTCACGCCTGCAGGACGTGGATCGTGCAGGCGGAGCCGAGGCCGATCACGTGCGCGAGGCCGGTCTTCGCGCCCTCGACCTGACGCGCGCCCGCCTCGCCGCGGAGGTGCGTCGCGACCTCGAAGATGTTCGCGATGCCGGTCGCGCCGAGCGGGTGGCCCTTCGAGAGGAGGCCGCCGCTCACGTTCACCGGGATGTCGCCGCCGTGCGCCGTGCGGCCCTCGTCGACGAGCCGAGCCGCTTCGCCGTCGGCGCAGAGGCCGAGGTTCTCGTAGTGCAGGAGCTCGGCGGTCGCGAAGCAGTCGTGCAGCTCGATCAGGTCGAGGTCCTTGGGGCCGATCCCGGCCTTCTCGTACGCCTCCTTCGCCGCGGTGCGCGTGAGCGTCGACACGTCGGGCATCGTGAGGTCCCGATCGGTCCACGGGTCGGACGTGAGGACCGAGCACGCGACCCGGATCGGCTTCCGGCCGATCTGGCGCGCCTTCTCGGGAGACGCGAGAATCGCGGCCGCCGCGCCGTCGCCGGTCGGGCAGCACATCTGGAGCGTGTTCGGCCAGGCGATCATGCGCGCGCTCATCACCTGCTCGAGGCTCACCTCGACCTGGTACTGCGCGAGCGGATTCTTCGTCGAGTGCTTGTGGTTCTTGACGCTGATCTTCGCGAAGTGCTCGGCCTTCGTGCCGTACTTCCGCATGTGCTCGACGCCGGCCTGCCCGAACACGGCGGGCATCATCTCCGAGCCCAGAATGCCCTCGGTGCTCTCGCGCGGCCCGCCGCCGCCGAGCATCCCCATCTTGCCCATCTGCTCGGAGCCGACCGCGAGCGCGACGTCGTACGCACCCGCCGCGACCGCCATGTACGCCTCGCGGAAAGCCGTCGAGCCGGTCGCGCAGGCGTTCGCGACGTTGATGATCGGGATCCCGGTCTGGCCGAGGTGCTGCATGATGCGCTGGCCGACCATCGCGCCCGCCTGCAGCAGGTTCCCGCTCGCGAGCATCTGGATGTCCTTGATCCCGATGCCGGCGTCCTTGAGCGCGAGCAGCGCGGCTTCGGCGCCGAGGTGCTCCACGTTCTTGTCCTTGAAGCGACCGAACTTGATCATCCCGGTGCCGATGATGAACACGTCTCGCATGGCGGTTTCCCTTCCAGCGCGCGCGGCGCGAATCGTCCTTGCTCCGTCGCCTCAGGCGGCCGGGCGGAAGAAGAACGCGACGACGTCGTTCCCTTCCTTGTCCTGGCGCACGGTCTTCGTGACCATCTCGACCGGCATGTCGAACTTGAGCTTCGCGGGATCGGGCTCGACGTCGATCAGCGTGCATCGAACCGAGATCCCGTCCTGCAGGTCCACGATCGCAGAAACGAAGGGCACAGGCACCCCGGGTGCCGACTGGTGGACGATCGAGTAGACGTAGAGCTTGCCGCGCGGCGAGAGCGCGACCTCCTCGAACCCGCCCTCGGCCGAGCATTTCGCGCACGCCACGCGATTCGAGAGGAAGAGCGCGCCGCAGCTCCCGCAGCGGTAGCCCATCAGCCGGTCCGGCTCGCCGCCCGTTCCGAGGCGGAGAAAGGGGACGATCGGCCGGCGGGTCGGCGCCGGGGCGGGTTCTGCAGCGGCCATGTCGCGTATCCCTCCGCGGTCGTGCGCGGCGGCGTCGTCGCGCCGCGCCGGTTCGCGCAAAGGACTATCTCGACCGCCGTCGCGGGCGTCAAGGCGAACCGCGTCGCGCTGGACTCGGGGCCCCGGTCGGAGTATGTACGAAACAGCGATCCGGGCGAGAACACAGCGCCCGTCGAGCCGTCCCGTGGAGGATCGGTCCTCCTCGGGGGGCGGATCGTCCCGACCGAGGGGCAGCGGCGGTTCCGGGGTCGGGCAGCGGGTCTGGGCCCGCAAGATGGCCGCTCGGACAACCGGTCATGGCGCCGGGTGGCACCGAGAGGCGACGCCGGGAAAAGGAGGTGATCCAGCTGTGAGTGAAGGTAGTACCAAGGTGAGCTGTGAGGTGGTGGCCTCCTAGGCCCGGCTACGAAGTTCAAAACGACGTGGTCGCCTGGGAGAAACCAGGCACCACCGACCCCGAGGGTCCCTCGCATCACCGGCGAGGCCGGGCGCCGCAGGAATCGCGCCCGGAAGCGGCCCTCGGGGTTTTTTTCAAGCGAGGGGATCTTCCCCTCGCCCCGTTTGGCAAAGCCAAACAGGCTCCCCAGGTCGCTTCGCTCCACGCGCGCTTCGCGCGCGATCGGTGCCAGCGGTAGCCGAGGAGGGGCGGTTTCGTCCGTCGTTGCGGATCGCTTCTACGCGGACGCGCGGGTGGGCGCGGATCGGCCTTCGCGGACGAAGTCGGCGGTGACGCGGGCGATGGCGGGGGCGTCGAGGCCGTGCTTCGCGTAGAGCGCTTCCGCCGTGCCGGATTCGCCGAAGGTGCGGACGGCGATCCGGCGGACGCGGATGTCGGTCACCTCGGCGAGGGCTTCGCAGACGGCGCTTCCGAGGCCGCCGACCAGGCCGTGGTCCTCGACGGTCACGATCCGGCCGGAGCGGCTCCCGAGCTGCGCGATCCCCGCTTCGTCGAGCGGCTTCAGCGTGTGCACGTTCACGACCGACGCCGAGATGCCATCGCCGCGCAGCAGGTCGGCCGCCTTCAGCGCGCCCGCGAGCACGCCGCCGGTCGCCAGGACGGCGACGTCCGACCCCTCGCGCAGGACGTCCAGCGCGCCGAGCTTGAACCGGTAGTCTCCGCCGTGGACGTCGTCGAGCTTCTGGCGGGTGAGCCGTAGATAGACCGGCCCGCGATGGCGGGCCGCGGCCTCGGTCGCCTGCTCGGCCTCGATCGCGTCGCCCGGCTGAATCACGGTCATGTTCGGGAGCGAGCGCATGAGGGCCAGGTCCTCGAGGCCCATCTGGCTGTAGCCGTCCTCGCCGATCCCGATCCCCGCGTGCGTCCCGACGATCTTCACGTTCGCGTGGTTGTAGGCGACCGAGACGCGGATCTGCTCGAAGCGGCCGGTGATGAAGCAGGCGAAGCTCGCGGCGAACGGAATCTTGCCCGCGAGCGCGAGCCCGGCCGCGACCGACACCATGTTGCCCTCGGCGATCCCGAGCTGGAGGAAGCGATCGGGGAACTTCTTCGCGAAGAGGTGGGTATTCGTCGAGCCCGCGAGGTCGGCGTCGATCGCGACGATCTCCGCCATCGTCTCGCCGAGCCGGGCCAGAGCCTCTCCGAAAGCGGCGCGCGTCGCCTTCGCCATCGTCATTCCCCCCCGCGCGACGCGTCCGCGCCGCCGGCCCGCACCTCGGCGAGCGCCCGCGCGAGCTCGTCGTCGCTCGGTGCGACGCCGTGCCACTTCGCAGTGTTTTGCATGAACGAGACGCCCTTCCCCTTGACGGTGTGGGCGATGATCACGGTCGGGCGTTTCCGCTCCTCCTTCGCGCGATCGAGCGCGGGCAGCACCTCGTCGAGCGAGTTGCCGTCCCGGAGCTCGATGACGTTCCAGCGGCACGCCTCCCACTTCGCGGCGAACGGCTCGAGATCGAGGATGTCCTTCACGTAGCCGTCGAGCTGCACCTTGTTGTAGTCGACGATCGCGGTCAGCTCGTGGACGCCGTACTTGCCCGCGGCCATCGCCGCCTCCCACACCTGACCGGCCTGACACTCGCCGTCGCCGAGGAGCGCCCAGACGTGGTACGGCTCGCCGTCGAGCCGGCTCGCGAACGCCATCCCGAGCGCGATCGAAAGCCCCTGCCCGAGCGATCCGGTCGCCGCCTCGACCCACGGGAAGCCGTGGTGGTCGGGATGCCCCTGCAGGCGGCTCCCGATCCGGCGCAGCGACGACAGCTCGTCGACCGCGAGCTCGCCCGCCACCGCGAGCGCCGCGTACACGACCGGGACGCCGTGCCCCTTCGATATGACGAAGCGATCGCGCGCGGCCCAGCTCGGGTCGCCGCGCTTCCAACGGAGCTTCCGGAAGTAGAGCCCGGCGACGATCTCGACCGCCGAAAGGGACCCGCCGGGATGCCCGGAGCCCGCGGCGTGGATCATCGTCAGGATGTGCTCGCGCATCCGGCGCGTGACGTCGCCCAGGTCGCGGTCCGCGACCGGCGACCCGCCGGCCGGCCCGGCCGGCACCGCCGTCGAAGCAGAAGACGTCGCCACTCGGTTCACCCTCCCCCCTGCACCGGCTCGGACGCGAGCGCGCCCGCGCGCTCTGCGCGCGCGCCCCGCTCACCCGCACGGATCATCTCCGAAAGATCGGGTCTCATGTTCACGAACTTGACCTCCGCCCAGTCGCCCGTCAGGCGGATCGCCGACAGCGCGCCGTTGTCGACGCGCAGGCGGCGGAACTCCGCGAGGTCGAGGCGGAGGCAGCCGGCCAGGACGAGCCGCAGCGGATCACCGTGCGACACGACGAGCGCGGGCGCGCCGTCGCTCGCGCGCGCGATGCGCGCCATCGCATCCTCGATGCGGCGGCGCACGGCGAGGAGCGTCTCGCCGCCCCCGGGCACCGCCCGGCGGATCGGGTCGATCTGGAACTCGTGGTACTCGGGGTCGCCGAGGAGGTCGCGGAAGGTCTTCCCCTCCCAGGAGCCGTAGTGCACCTCGGTGAGGCCCTCCTCCTCGCGCACCGGCAGGCCGCCGAGCTCGGCCGCGACGATCTCGGCCGTCTCGCGCGCACGAGCGAGCGGGCTCGTCCACACGGTCGCGATGCCGAGCCCGGCGAGGTGCGGGACCAGCGACCGCACCTGGCGCCGCCCATCGTCGCTCAGCGGGATGGACCTCCGGCCCATCACCCTGTGCTCGACGTTCCAGTCGGTCGCACCGTGCCGCAGGAGGAAGAACAGGCCCTGGCCGGGGAACGGCTGCATCGATCACGCGGCGTGCGAGGGTGCCTCGTGACCGCCGCGCAGCCCGCAGAACTCCTCGTAGTCGATCAGCTCCTTGATCGTCGCGTGCTCGCCGCACACCGGGCACTCCGGGTCACGGCGCAGCTTGAGCTGCTTGATCTCCATCGCGAGCGTGTCGAAGTGGAGGAGCCGTCCCACGAGCGGCTTGCCGATGCCGAGGATGAGCTTGACGGTCTCGACCGCCTGCACGCAGCCGACGAGCCCGGGCAGCACGCCGAGGACGCCCGCCTCCTGGCACGACGGCGCCGCGCCCGGCGGCGGCGGCTCGGGGAAGAGGCAGCGGTAACAGGGCCCCTGGAACGGCCAGAAGACCGTCGCCTGACCCTCGAACTGGAAGATGCTGCCGTGGACGTTCGGCTTCTTGGTGAACACGCAGGCGTCGTTCACGAGGTAGCGGGTCGGGAAATTGTCGCAGCCGTCGACGATGATGTCGTAGTCGGCGAAGAGCCGGATCACGTTCTCCGACGTCAGCCGCTCGCGATGGCCGATCACGCGAATGTCCGGGTTGAGGCCCTGCAGCGTCTTCTGCGCCGACTCGACCTTCGGCATCCCGACGCGATCGTCGGAGTGGAGGATCTGCCGCTGCAGGTTCGAGCGGTCGACGACGTCGTCGTCGACGATGCCGATCGTGCCGACGCCGGCGGCGGCCAGGTAGTAGGCGGTCGGCGAGCCGAGGCCGCCCGCCCCGATGAGCAGCACCTTCGCGTCGAGGAGCTTCGCCTGCCCCTCCTCGCCGACCTCGGGCAGGATGAAGTGCCGGCTGTAGCGCTGGAGCTGATCGGGCGTGAATTGACGATCGGCCCGCCACTCGTTGCCCGCGCCCTTCCACGCGCCGAAGCCGCCGGTCATCGACACGACGTTCCGGTAGCCCATGTCCTTGAGAATCTTGCTGGCGATGAGCGACCGCGTGCCGCCGGCGCAGTACGCGATGATCTCCGTGTCGCGGTCGGGAACCGTCTCCTCGACCCGCATCTCGAGGAAGCCGCGGGGCAGCGAAACCGCGTTCGGGAGATGGCCCTCGCGGTACTCCTCGCGCTCCCGGACGTCGAGGACGACGACGTCCTTGCCATTCGCGGCGAGGCGGTCCTTGACCTGATCGACCGTGACCTCCGGCACCTCGCGGCGGGCCTCGTCCATCACGTCCTTGAAGGTTCGTTTCATCACTGTTCCTCCGGGGGCACGTCTCCTCTAGCAGAAAGCGGACCGGCAAGGGCAGGCGCAATCCGGGAGGGCCAGCGCCTCGCGTCAGCCGTCGTGCGGGCGGGCCAGCAGGCCACCCGGGCCGCTCTCCGCGCGCGCGAGCTGGGCCCGCAGGGCGGCGATCTCCTGCGCCGCTGCGCGCGCGTGCACGAGCGCGACCAGCAGCGTGAACACCTGAAGGACCACCGTGAGCGCCCCCCAGCCGAGATGCGACGCGAGCGCGCTCTCGCCGTGGCCGACCCGCACGCCGACGACGAAGGTCACCACGCCCGCGGCGAACGACACCGCCGCGAGCGCCGCAGTCACCCGTCCCACGCCACCGCCGCGCGAAGGCGCGGGCGCTCGCCAGAGCGTCTCAGTGCCACGGCTCGTGCCCACGTGCGCCGGCGGCGCCCATCCCGCGCTCCGCCAGCCTGAACTCGATGATCTCGATCAGCCGCTCGAGCCGCAGCTCGGTGCCGGCGCACTCGAGGAGCGAGAGCTTCTCGACCTCGCCTAGGTCGAGCGAGAAGCCGAGCACGTTGACCAGCTTTTCGATCTCCGCGGGAAGGCGCTCCCAGAGGTCTCCCGGCACGGGGCGATCGCCGCGCTCGAGGAGCCGCGTGACGACCGCGCGCAGGCGCCGCTCGGAGCCGGTGCCCGCCGCCGCGCCGCCGGCCGCTGCCGGGCGCTCGTCGCGCCAGCGGACGCGCGCCCGCCGGTACGACCGGCCGGGCAGCTCTTCCACGACGTCGAAGGAGCGCAATCCGTGCAGCACGAGATTGGAGCGGCCGTCCGGGAGGAGCTCGAACTGCTCGATCCGCCCGACGCACCCTACGCGGAAGATCGCGGGCGAGCCGTTGTAGTCCTTCCGCCAGTCGCCGCGCAGCAGCACCATCCCGATCAGGCGGTCTCCCGCCATCGCGTCGCGGACCATGTCGCGATAGCGCGGCTCGAAGATGTGGAGCGGGAGGTCGACGTGCGGGAAGAGCACGACGTTCGGCAGCGGAAACAGCGCGACGACGTCCGGCAGCTCCTCCACGTTCGATGTCTCCTCGCTCACGGCCGCGCCTCGCTCGACCAGTCCTCCTGGCAGGCAACACAGGACCCGAAGTACGTCAAGGCGTGCTCGTCGACACGGTGCCCGGAGATCCTGCGGCGCGCGGGCGTGGAGCTCGCGCGCGGCTCGACGTCGATCACGCGCGCGCAGCGGCGGCACACGAAGTGATCGTGGCGGTCGGTCCGGCCGTCGAAGCGGGTCGGGCGATCGCCGACCGCGACGATGCGCGCGCGGCCGTCGGCAGCGAGCTTCTGGAGATTTCGGTAGACGGTCGCGAGGCTGATCGACGGGAGGCGGCGCCGCACGACCCGAAACACCTCCTCGGCCGTCGGGTGGGCGGTCGACCGCCGGAGCGCTGCGAGGGTCGCGTCGAGCTGGCGTGTCGCGCGCTGCGAGGACGTCGCGGGTCGCGTGCGCGAGCTCACGGCGCGAGGTCGACCGCGAGGCTCGCCCGCTGGCTCTCGGCGAGGGTCGCCTCGGCGCGGTAGGCCGGGTGATCGATCGCCACCCGGACGGTCGTGCCCGGCGCGGCGAGGAGGCGCGCGGCCGCCTCGTCGAGCGGGAAGCGGACGTACTGCACCGCCGAGATCTTGTCCTCGCGCGAGCGGCCGGCCTCGAAGCGCGCCGGGATCCGGCGATCGCCGATCACGAGCGAGACGTGCTCGTCGATCCCGACCAGGCGATTCAGCTTGTCGGAGATCTGCGCGGGGTCGGTGATCTCGATGAAGAGGGTCGCGGAGAGCTCGCGGTCGCCGGGGAGAAGCGCGTTGTAGACGTCGCACTCCTCGCGGATCTTGTCGATGTCGCTGATCCGCTCGACGTGCAGCATCTCCTGGATCTGGAAGAGGACGGTGTCGAAGTTCTCGAAGACGAGCGTCACCTCGTCGCCGACGGCGACCCGGCGGTCGCGCTTCAGCTCGACGATGCGACGCCGGAAATCGCCGCGCACGCTCGCGTAGCGCGACAAGCCGACGAGATCGTCGAGGCTCACCTTCCGCATCGCCGTCCGCTCGGGCATGAGCGGCGGGCCGGCCTCGCGAGCGCGAGCCGGCCCGCCGCCGAGCCTCAGCCGAGGCTGTCGAGGCCCTTCTGGAACCGCCCGGCGTGCGACTTCTCGGCGCGCGCGAGCGTCTCGAACCACTCCGCGATCTCGCCGAAGCCCTCGTCGCGCGCGGTCTTCGCGAAGCCCGGGTACATCTCGGTGTACTCGTAGGTCTCGCCGGCGACCGCCGCCTTCAGGTTCTTGTCGGTGTCCCCGATCGGGAGCCCGGTCGCCGGATCGCCGACCTCGCGCAGGAAGTCGAGGTGACCGAAGGCGTGTCCGGTCTCCGCCTCCGACGTGTCGCGGAACAGGCCGCCGACGTCCGGATAGCCCTCGATGTCCGCGCGGCGCGCGAAGTAGAGATAGCGACGGTTCGCCTGCGACTCGCCCGCGAAGGCCGCCTTCAGGTTGTCGTGCGTCTTCGACGCCTTGAGCTGTGGCATCTGCTCGTCCTCCTCCGGAAGTGCGGTCGCCGAGCGCGACCGCCTATTAAGAAAGATTCTCGATAAGGACCGTCATACCAACGGCACGCGCAGGATCAAGGCGCGCTTCGGCGCCGTGGCCGTCGCGAGCCCGCGGCGATCAACGCCCGGCGAGCATGCGCGCGATCACCGGACCGCAGCGCTTCGATCCGCACGGACCGGTCGCCGCCCGCGTGCGCCGCCGCACGTCGTCGATCGTCTTGGCGCCACCCTGGATCGCCTTCTGGATCACGCCGCGGCGGATCTTGTTGCAGATGCAGACGACCTTGTACGAATCGAGCACTTCCTGACGTCTGCGCTCGAGCTCGTCGGGATCGTCGTCTGCGGCCACGAGCGAAAGCTAGCACGCGGTCCGAAACCTTGACACCACTGGGGTCGCCGGCCACTCTCGATCGCGTATGCCGCGCTCGAGCCCGCGCATCCTGGGCATGATCATGGCGGGGGGCGAGGGCCGGCGCCTTCAGCCGCTGACCCAGGAACGCGCAAAGCCCGCGGTTCCGTTCGGCGGGAAGTACCGAATCATCGACTTCGTGCTGTCGAACTTCGTGAACTCGCGCGTCTTCTCGATCTATGTACTCGTCCAGTTCAAATCGCAATCGCTGATCGAGCATCTCGCGGCGGGCTGGCAGTTCGGCACCCTGCTCGCGGACCAGTTCATCTCGCCGGTGCCCGCGCAGATGCAGCTCGGCAAGACGTGGTACGAAGGCACCGCCGATGCGATTTATCAGAATCTGGACTTGATCGAAAACTACCGCCCGGACCTGGTCGCGGTCTTCGGCGCCGACCACATCTACCGGATGGACATCCGCCTCATGGTGGACTTCCACCTGAGCCACGGCGCCGACGCGACGGTCGCGTCGATCCGGATCCCGGTCCACGAGGCGCGCGAGTTCGGCATCCTCGAGGTCGGGGAGAACGACCGCGTCGTCGGGTTCCGGGAGAAGCCCGAGAACCCGGCCGAGCTTCCGGGAGCGCCGGGCTGGTGCCTCGCCTCGATGGGAAACTACATCTTCGACGCCGGTACCCTCGTCGAGACGCTCCGCGAGCAGGCCGACGCGCACTCCCAAGAGGGCCACGACTTCGGCCGGCACGTGATCCCGGAGAACCTGTCGAGCCTCAAGATCTTCGCGTACGACTTCTCGAACAACCAGCTCCCCGACGAGCCGCCGGACAAGGCCCTCTACTGGCGCGACGTCGGAACGCTCGACGCCTACTACGCCGCGAACATGGATCTCCGCGACACCGACCCGGCGCTCAACCTGTACAACCGGAGCTGGCCGCTCCGGAGCGCGCAGGCCGCGTTCCCGCCCGCGAAGTTCGTCTTCGACGAGGTGGGGCGCCGCGGCCAGGCGACGCATTCGATCGTGAGCGAGGGCTGCATCATCAGCGGCTCGAGCGTCGTGAACTCGGTGCTCGGGCGAAACGTGTTCGTCCACAGCTTCGCGCAGGTCCAGGACTCGATCATCATGGACAACGTGCGCGTGCGCCGGCACGCGAAGGTCCGGCGCGCGATCATCGACAAGAACGTCGAGATCCCCGAGGGCGCGCGCATCGGCTACGACCTCGACCGCGACCGCGACCGCTTCACCGTGACCGAGTCCGGGATCGTCGTGATCCCGAAGAACACCGTCCTCACCGAGTGACGGAGCGCTCGGGTGCGAGAGGATCCGTCCTCTCGTGCCGTGACGCCTTCTAGAGTCCTTCGAGGCGGCGGACGCTTTCGCGCTGGCGGAGGCGGTCGACGTAGGCACGCAGGAGGCGCGCGCCGTCGGGCAACGGGACGTTGCGCGACACGAGCAGGATGAGGCGCGGCGCGAACGCGGCGTCGGCGAGGCTGAAGTCGCCGCCCAGGTACTCCTTGCCGCCGGCGAGCTCGCGCTCGAGAAGGGCGAAGGCCTTGTCGACCTCGTCCTTGGCGCGGCGGAGCCGATCGGGGTCCCTCTCCGCCGCGGCCTTCGCGTGCTCGATCAAATACGTGCCCGCGGACAGCGTGAACGCGTTGTCCGCGTAGTCCTCCAGCAGCCGGATGCGGGCGCGACCGGCCGAGTCGCCCTGGGGCAGGAGAGGCGGCTCCGGGTACTCGTCCTCGAGATACTCGTTGATGACGGTGGAGTCGTAGACGACCGTACGGCCTTCCCCGTCCTCCTCGTCGACGAGTACCGGCACCTTGTGAAACGGGTTCAGTGCCAGGAAGTCGGGCGCGTGCTGCTCGTTCTTCCGCAGGTCCACCAGAATCATGTCGTAATCGAGCTGCTTTTCGGCCAGGACGATGCGCGTCTTCTGACCGAATGGACACTGCGGGTAGTCGTACAGCTTCAGCATTCGCCCCCTCCGAAACCCCTCGTTCTCTTCGATCGCGGGGGGGTTTGGTACGGGAAAAGCCCCACTGGCGCAACGGAACTCGCGAGACTTTGTGAGCTGCAGAGGCGTGATTTGGGCGAGACAACCGCGCGCGGCCGAGCGAAGCGAGCTGGGGAGTGGGACCCTTGTCGGGCTTTGCCCGACTAGGGCGAGGGGAAGATCCCCTCGCTTCGATCACTTGGGACCCTTGTCGGGCTTTGCCCGACTAGGGCGAGGGGAAGATCCCCTCGTTCAGATGTGACCAGGCGTGGTAGGAGCTTCGGACCAAGGGTCCGGACTCGACGTGACGGAAGCCGAGCGCCCGCGCCGCGTGTCCGAGCTCCTCGAACTCGCTCGGGTGGAGGTATCGCTCCACTGGGAGGTGGTCCCGGCTCGGGCGCAGGTACTGGCCGATCGTCACGACGTCGCAGCCGGCGGCGCGCAGGTCGCGCAGGACCGCGAGCACCTCGTCGGTCCGCTCCCCGAGGCCGAGCATGAGGCCCGCCTTGGTCACCAGCTCCGGGCGCTCCTCCCTCGCCCAGCGCAGGACGTCGAGCGAGCGCTCGTAGCGGGCGCCGGCGCGCGCCCGCTTGTAGAGCCGCGGGACCGTCTCGAGGTTGTGGTTGTAGACGGCGATCGGGGCGGCGGCGACGGTCGCGACCGAGGCCCGCGCTCCCTGGAAATCGGGCGTCAGAACCTCGATCTCGCAGGCGGGAACGCGCCGGCGCACCGCCCGCGCGGCGGCGGCGAAGTGGGCCGCGCCGAAGTCCGGCAGATCGTCGCGGTCGACCGACGTGAGGACGACGTGCCGGAGACCGAGCTCGGCCACCGCGTGCGCGAGCCGCTCGGGCTCGAGCGGGTCGAGCGGCTTTGGCTTCCCGTGCGAGACCGCGCAGAAGCCGCAGTTCCGCGTGCAGGTGTCGCCCATCAGCATGAACGTCGCGGTCCCGTGCGCCCAGCACTCGGCGACGTTCGGACAGCGCGCCTCCTCGCACACCGTCGCGACGCCCGACTCCTTCACGATCCGCCGCGTGCGCGCGTATCCCGGACCGCCCGGCACGCGGACGCGGATCCACTCGGGATGGCGGCGCGGCGACGGGGAAGCATCGCCCGCCGCGGCGGGTGCGGAGCTCTCGCTCATCTCGCTCCGTCGCGCGGCGCGCGCGGCGCTTCGGCCGCCGGTTCGCCGAGCGCGAACGCCACCCGGCGCGCGGCGACCGCGGCGACCTCGCCGACTGGCGGAACCGGCAGCACTCCTTCGGCCGCGAGCGACGTCATCTCCACCCCAGCGATACCGCACGGCACGATCGGCGCAAACGCGCCCAGCTCGACCGACACGTTGAGCGCGAAGCCGTGCCGGGTGATGCCGCGCCGGACGCCGATCCCGATCGACGCGATCTTGCGCGGGCGCGCGTCGCCGCCGACCCACACCCCGGTCTGGCCGGCGCGCCGGCCGGCCGCGACCCCGTACTCCGCCACGACGTCGATCAGGCCGCCCTCGAGCTCACGGAGGAAGCGGTGGACGTCGCCGCCGCGCGCCCGCAGGTCCACGATCGGATACCCGACCAGCTGTCCCGGACCGTGATACGTGACGTCGCCGCCCCGCCCGATGCGATGGACCGGGATCGGCGCGCCGGGTGCGGAGCGGCCGCCGCTGCCGGGGAGATTCTCGTCGCGGCCGCCGCGACCGATCGTGTAGACCGGGTCGTGCTCGAGGAGGAGCAGGACGTCGCCCGAGCGCGCGTGGTCGCGCGCGATCTCCTCCTGGAGCGCGAGCGCCGCTTCGTAGTCGATGCGGCCCAGCCAGCGCGCTGCGAGCGTCGACATGGCCTTCAGAGGCTGATCGACTCGCCGACGACCGCGAGCGCCGCCTCCATCACGGTCTCGGAGAACGTCGGATGCGCGTGGACCGTGCGCCCGAGGTCCTCGACCGTCCCCTCGAGCGACATCGCGAGCGCGATCTCGGCGACGAGCTCCGTCGCCTCGGCGCCGCAGACATGCCCGCCCAGGATCTCGCCGTGGCGCGCCTCGCTCACGATCTTGACGATCCCTTCGGTCTCGCCGCCGGCGACGGCGCGCCCGAGCGCCCGGAACGGCGCGACCCCGACCCGCACGTCGTGGCCGGCCTCGCGCGCCTTCTCCTCCGTCAAGCCGACGGTCGCGACCTCGGGGTGGCTGTACACGCAGGCCGGGATGCGGCGGTAGTCGATCCATCCGGGATCGCGGCGGCCCGACGCAATCTCGACCGCGGCGACGCCCTCGGCGGCGGCGACGTGCGCGAGCGCCGGCGTGTCGATCGCGTCGCCGATCGCGAGCACGTGCGGGATGGACGACTCGTAGCGCTCGTTCACCGCGACGTAGCCGCGCTCGAGCGCGATTCCCGCGTCCTCGACACCGAGCCGCGCGGTGCGCGGCGCGCGCCCGACGGCGACGAGGCAGCGCTCGGCCTCGATCGCGACCGGCTTCCCCTTCTCCTCGGCCTCGATCCGGACGCCGCCTTCCCCGACGGCCATGCCGCGGAACGCGCACCCGGTGCGGACGGCGATCTTACGGCGACGGAACGAGCGCGCGAGCTCGCGCGCGACCTCCGGCTCGACGCCGGGAAGAAGCTGGTCCTGCATCTCGAGGATCGTCACCTGCACGCCGAAGGCGCCGAGCACGTACCCGAATTCGACGCCGATCGCGCCGCCGCCGACGATCGCGATGCTGGCCGGCAAGCTGGTCTCCGCCAGGAGCTCCCGGCTCGTCACGACCCAGGGCGGGGAGATCGCCATGCCCGGGAGCAGCTTCTCGCCCGAACCCACGGCGAGCATCACCCGCCGCGCCGCGACCGGGCGCTCGCCGTCCGCCTGACGCACGACCAGGCGGCCGTCCCGGCCGAGCCGCCCCTCGCCGGCGATGACCTCGATCGCGTGCTTCTTCATGAGGCTCGCGACGCCGCGGGCCATGCGATCCGCCGCCGCCCGGCTGTTGGCGACGACCTGCGGGTAGTCGAAGCCGACGCCGTCGCCGCGGATACCGAGCGCAGCGCCGTTGCGCGCGCGATCGTACGCCGCTGCGGAGCTGATGATCGCCTTCGAGGGGATGCAGCCCCAGTTCCCGCACACGCCCCCGAGCTGCTCGCGCTCGACGAGCGCGACGCGCATCCCGAGCTGGGCGGCGCGAATGGCTGCGGTGTAGCCGCCCGGCCCGCCGCCGAGGACGGCGAGATCGAGGTCCGCCACGGAGCTACCGCGGATCCGAGCCCGGGCCGCCGGTCGCGAGGATCAGCGAGACGGGGTTCTCGAGCCGGCGCTTGACGTCCGCGAGGAAGCGGGCCCCGCGCGCGCCGTCGACGGCCCGGTGGTCGCACGAGAGCGTCGCGCTCATCGTGTGACCGACCGCGAGCGCGCCCTCGCGCACGACCGGCCGCGGCTCGACAGACCCGACCGCGAGGATGCCCGCCTGCGGCGGGTTGATGACCGCGGCGAAGCTCTCGACGCCGAACATCCCGAGGTTCGAGACGCTGAAGGTGGCGCCCGAGAGGTCGTTGCCCGAGAACGAGCCGCCCTTCGCGCGCTCGCCGAGGTCGCGCGCCCGCGCCGCGATCTCGAGCAGCGACAATCGATCGGCGCCGTGGATCACCGGAACGATGAGCCCTTCGTCGACGGCCGTCGCGACGCCGACGTTCACCTCCTCGATGAGCTCGATCGCGTCGCCGGCGAAGCGCGCGTTCATCTCGGGAAACGCCGCGAGCGCGTCGGCGCACGCCTTCACGACCATGTGGTTGAAGGTGACCCCGCCGCCCTCGCCCGCGAGCTCGCGCAGCGACGCCCGCAGGCGAACTGCCTCGTCCATCGCGATCGTGGTCGTCAAGTAGAAGTGGGGCGCCTCGCGCTTGCTCTCGGCCATGCGGCGCGCGATCGACGCGCGCATGCGCGTGAGCGGGACCCGGCGCGTCCGGAGCCCCGCGTCGCCCGCCGCGCCGGACGACGCTGCGGGCCGCGCGGCGGCTCGCTCCATCGCGGGCGGCCGGACGCGGACGATGCCCGGCGCCGCGCCCTGCGGGCGCCCTCCCGCCGACGGCGCCTCGCCTTTCTCGCCGCCCGCTTCCGGTCTTTCGCCGCGGGCGGCCGTCTCGGCGCCCGCGCCGGCGTCGTCGCGCCCCGCTGCGCCGTCGCTCGCGTCCGCGCTTGGCGCCGAGCGCTCCGGCGCGGCGCGCCCGCCGCCGTCGCCGCCGCGCGCTCGGTGCGCCGCTTCGACGTCCGCGCGCGTGACCCGGCCGCCGGGCCCCGTCCCGCGGACGCCGGTCGGGTCGATCCCGAGCTCGGCCGCGAGCGAGCGCGCGAGCGGCGAGACCTTCGCCCCACCGTCCCCGCGCGCCCGCGATCCCTGCAGAGATGGGGCGGCCGCGCGGGCCGAGGCCGCAGCGGGGCGCGCTGCGGGGGCGGGTGCGGGACCGCGGCGGTCCGTCGCCGGCGGGGCGGCAGCGCCGCGCTCCTCCGTGGCGGGCGCCGGTGCGCGGCGCTCGTCAGGCTCGTTCGGCGTCCCCTCTTCGCGCGCGGGTCGGTCTTCGGGACGCTCCGCCTTGCGCGCGGCCGGCGCTTCGGCGCGTGCAGGTCGCTCGCGCGCGGGTGCCGCGGCCGGAGCGCGCTCGGCGCCGTTCGCCGTCGCGCGCTCGCGAGCCGCGCCCGCGCCGCGATCCCCGCCGCCCTCGCCGCGACCCTCGATGACGGCGATCACCGCGCCGACGGCCGCGCTCTCGCCCTCCGCAAGCTTCAGCTCGCGCAGCACGCCGGAGGTCGTCGCCTCGATCTCCATGTCGGCCTTGTCGGTCTCGACCTCGGCGAGGATCTCGCCGGCCTCGATCGGCTCCCCGGCCTGCTTCAGCCAGCGCAGGAGCTTGCCCTCCTCCATGGTGTCGGAGAGCCTCGGCATGGTTACGTCGGCCATCGTCACCTCGCGCGAGGCCGGCCGGTTCAGGATCCCGCCAGAGCCTCCGCTCCACCGTCTAGCATCGCGCGGACGGGAGCAAAGGAGCGCCGGTGGATCGGGCACGGGCCGAGCGCGCGGAGAGCCTTCAGGTGCGCGGCGGTCGCGTAGCCGGCGTGGCGCGCGAAGCCGTAGCCCGGAAAGCGCGTGTCCATCTCCGCCATCAGGCGGTCGCGGTGCACCTTCGCGACGATCGACGCGGTGGCGATCGAGTAGACGGTGCGATCGCCGCCGGCGACGCACGTCTGTCTGATTGCGCAGTCCGGGATCTGGCGCGCGTCGACGAGGAGGTGGTGTGGCAGGATCGGCAGCGAGGCGACGGCGCGCGCCATCGCGAGCAGCCCGGCCTGGTAGACGTTCACGCGGTCGACCTCGTCGGTCTCGACGATGCCGATGCCGACGCCGAGCGCGATGTCGCGGATCGCGCGGTCGAGCGCCTCCCGCTGGCGCGCGTTGACGAGCTTCGAGTCACGGACGCCGTCGATCTGCACGTCGCGCGGCAGGACGACGGCCGCCGCGACGACCGGCCCGGCGAGCGGCCCCATGCCGACCTCGTCGACGCCCGCGATCAGCTCGATCCCGGTCTCCCAGAGGGCGCGCTCGGTGAAGAGCATGCGCCGCCGGATGCCCGCGGCCTTCCGCTTCCCGCCACGACCCTTCCGCACCATGCGCCGCCTATACTGCCGAACGCCGCGAGGGTGAAGCCCCGCCTTGCGCCGTCGCGCCCGGGGTGGTGAATTCGCTGGCGCGCCGCGCGGCGCCCGGTGTCTTCGGTCGCCGGCTTCGCATCGAAGGAGGTTCCCCGCGTGTCGGATCCCCGAGGCATCGATCACGACCTGATGGCCGGCGTCCGCACCTTCGTCGAGAAGGAGGTGCTGCCGGTCGCGAGCGAGCTCGAGCACCGGAACGAGTACCCGCAGGCGCTCTGCGATCGCATGAAGGAGCTCGGCCTCTTCGGCGCGACCATCCCCGAGGAGTTCGGCGGCCTCGGCCTGAACGTGACGACGTACGCGATGATCGTGGAGGAGCTCTGCCGCGGCTGGATGAGCCTGTCCGGCATCCTGAACACGCACCTGATGATCGCGTACGTCATCCGGACGTTCGGGAACGACGAGCAGCGGAAGCGCTTCCTGCCGGCGATGGCGCGCGGCGAGAAGCGTGCCGCGCTCGGCCTCACCGAGGCGCACGCCGGCAGCGACGCGCAGCGCATCCGCAGCGTCGCCGTCCGGCGCGGCGACGCCTACGTCGTGAACGGCAGCAAGATGTGGTCGACGAACGCGCGCACCGGGACGATGTTCGGGCTCGTCGTCAAGACCGACCCGAAGGCCGACCCGCCGCACAGGGGCATCACGCTCCTCCTCGCCGAGAAGTTCGACGACGCCGGGAAGCCGATCCCCGGCTGCACGATCAGCCGCGACCTCCCGAAGCTCGGCTACAAGGGCGTCGAGTCGGCCGAGGTCGCGTTCGAGGACTTTCCGATCCCGGCCGCGAACCTCGTCGGCAAGGAGGGCGAGGGCTTCAAGTACGTCATGGCGGGCCTCGAGGTCGGGCGCGTCAACATCGCGGCGCGCGCGGTCGGGGTCGCGCAGGCCGCCCTCGACGCGGCCCTCAAGTACTCCCAGGAGCGCGAGACCTTCGGGAAGCCGATCTGCGAGCACCAGGCGATCCAGCTGAAGCTCGCCGACATGGCGACGAAGATCGAGGCGGCGCGGCTTCTCACTCGCAGCGCGGCGGAGAAGAAGGACCGCGGCGAGCGCAGCGACGTCGAGGCGGGGATGGCGAAGCTCTTCGCGTCCGAGATCTGCCACGAGGTCGCGCTCGAGGCGATGCGCATCCACGGCGGGTACGGGTACAGCCAGGAGTTCCCGGTCGAGCGGTATTACCGGGATGCGCCGCTCATGATCATCGGGGAGGGGACGAACGAGATCCAGCGGCTGGTGATCGCGCGCGGGTTGCTCGCGCGCGCGGGGTACAAGCGGCCGGCGCACGTGAAGGGCGACTAGCGCTTCGGTCGCCGCGTCATCGCGTCACCTGGTGCCTGTGCCCGCCGGCGGCATGCGTGCGGGCCGTCGCTCCGGGTCTCACTCGCGGGGCGGAAGTGCGCCCCATTTGATTTCATGAATCAAGGTGGGGGCGGGTGATTGTCCCGCTCCTTCGACAGTCGCTCCTTTGCCCGCACGCATGCCGCCGGCTCGCCGTTTTCCGGTGCCGGCGGCCGCGCCGCGCTCTAGATCGGTTCCAGGAGCGCCGTGACGACTCGTTCCGCTGCGAAGTGCTGCTCGGCGATCCCGCGGGCGGCCGCGGAATGGCGCTGGGGGTCGTTGTTGATCGTGGTGAGGGCGGCGGCGGCTTCGTCGGCGGTTCGGTACGCGAACAGGCCCTCGCCTGTCGGAAGGACGTCGCCGAAGGCGGTGTCTTGGGTGACGACGGGGCGGCCGGTGGCGAGGTAGCAGGCGCTGCGGTCGCTGAACCAGGCGCTTCGGAGGCGGACGTTCACGTCCTTGGCGGTGGTGAACTCGGCGCGGGAGGTGCGGAGGAAGTCTTGGTAGGCGAAGCGGTCGCGCGAGATGGAGATGGGGTCGGAGATTTCCCAGCCGGCTGCTTCGAGGCGGGCGCGGTCGGCGGGGTCGCGGACCTCCATGGCGAGGCGGAAGCGCTCGCCGGTCGCTCGCGGCAGCTCCATGACCGCGGCCCACTCCTCGCGCTTGCTCCAGGAGTAGCGCTCGCCCTCGAACGCGACGTCGCGCTCGGGAGAGTCCCACGTGCCGATCGTCGTGAACGGCGCGCCCGCCGGGATCGGGCTCGTCGGCCATAGGTCGAGGGCGATCGGCTGGCGCGTCGGACGCCAGTCGAAGCCGCCCGTCGGGATGCGCGATCGATCGGTGCCGATGTTCTCTCCGAACGTGAAGTGCAGGTCGTGCTCGGCGAGCATTTCCGCGAGGAGCCGATCGCCGCCGGCGACGCGGAGCTGCGTGTAGGCGGGGTCCATGTCGACGTAGATGCACGTCTTGCCGGCGCGCTCCTCGGCGGAGAAGCGATGCACGCCCGCCGCGTTGATCAGGATGCGGGCGTTCGCGAAGAGCCAGCGCGCGGCGTCGCGGCCGGCGCCCGCCGAGCGGTCGTGGATCGAGTCGTGGAAGATCCAGCGGTCGGCGAAGCCGACCGACGCGAGCGTCTCGCCGGCGATGCGGATGCCGGCGTCGTAGTCGGCGCCGACGCTGCGCGCGATCGGATCGTACGCCTGCCAGGTGTGGCGCGTGTCCTCCCAGAACCAGACGTCGACGCCCGCGTCGCGGAGGCCGCGCAGGTAGTGCACGACCTGCCAGAGGTAGCCGCCGATCGGGCAGCGGACGAGGTAGCCGGCGTAGATCGCGATCGGGCGCCCGCTCACGGCGATGAAGGCGATCGCTCGACGACGTCGAGCATGCGGCGCAGCACCTTCTCGGCCGCGAAGTGCTCGCGCGCGATCGCGCGTGCCGCGGCGCAGTGCGCGGCGTAGTCGCGGTTCACCTCGCGCACCGCGGCGCAGGCCTCGTCGAGGTCCGAGAACGCGAGCAGGCCGCGGCCGCAGGGGACGAGCTTGCTGAACCCGGTCTCCTGCGTGATGACGGGGCGGCCGGCGGCGAGGTAGCAGACGCTGCGATCGCTGAACCATCCCGAGCGCGGCCGCACGTAGATGTCCTTCGCGACCGTGAACTCGCCGCGCGAGTCGCGGATGAAGTCCACGTAGGCGCCGATGTCGGACGACACCGCGAGCGGGTCGATCGTGCGCCAGCCGTTCTCGGCGAGGAGCGCCGTCTCGCGCTCGCCCGGAGGCTGGATGGCGACCTCGAACTCGACGCCGCAGCGCTTCGGGACGGGGAGATAGTGGAGGAAGTTGAGGTGCTTCGACCAGCGGTACGTCTCGCCGCCGAAGCTCACGTCCTTCCCCTTGTTCTCCCACGTCGCGATCGTGCTGAAGAACCGCGGCTCCGGGATGAGCGAGCCCTCCCACAGATCGCACACGACCGGCGGCCGGGTCGGGTGCCAGACGAGGCCGGACAGCGGCACCGGGCAGTCCTCGGTGCCGAGGTTCTCGCCGTAGGTGAAGAGCACGTCGTGCTCCTCGGCGATCGCGCGCGCTCCGGCGTCGCCGTTCGCGATCCGGAGCTGCTCGTAGACGGGGTCGGTCTCGACGTAGACGAGCTTCGCGCCCTGGCGGTGCTCGGCGCGGAGCCGGGTCGCGCCGCAGAGGTTCCAGATCGATCCGGACGTCCGGTAGAGGTCGAAGAGGACGTCCTTGCCGCGCCCGAAGTACGACTCGGTCCCGAGGTCCCAGTAGACCCAGCGGTCGGCGAGGCCGATGCGTTCCATGCCGCGCCGCACGAACTCGACGTTGGGCGCCGGGTCGTCGCTGATCGTGAGGCGTCTCGGATCGTACGGGGGGGCGCCCGAATCCTCGGCGTAGAAGACGTCGTAGCCGAGCCGCGACAAGCCGAGCAGGTACTGGAGCGCCTGCCACGCGACCCCGGCCATCGGGTACTGCCCCATGAGGCCGAGGACGAGGATGCGCTTCTCAGCCTGCGCCATGGAGCGCTCCGCCCTCGGGCCCCTCGGCGAACTGCGCCGCGTGCAGGCGCGCGAAGTCGCCGCGACGCGCGACCAGCTCCTCGAAGCGCCCGACCTCGGCGATCCGGCCGTCCCGCAGGACGACGATGCGATCCGCGCGCCGCACCGTCGAGAGGCGGTGCGCGATCACGAACGCCGTGCGCCCCTCGAGCAGGCGCTCGAGGCTCGCCATGAGGCGCGCCTCGGTGTCCGCGTCGAGCGCGGACGTCGGCTCGTCCAGGATGACGATCGGCGCGTCCCTCAGGAGGGCGCGCGCGATCGTCAAGCGCTGCTTCTCGCCCTCGGAGAGCGCGAGCCCTTCCTGTCCGATGACCGTGTCGAGCCCCGCCGGCAGCTTCGTGAGGAGCCCGTCGAGCTGCGCCGCGCTCGCAGCGGCCTCGATCTCGGCGGGCGTCGCCTCGGGACGGCCGTACGCGATGTTCTCGCGCAGCGACGTCGGGAAGACGAGCGGCGGCTGGAGGACCATCGCGACCTGGCGGCGAAGCGAGCGCTTGTCGTAGACGCGGAGATCCTCGCCGTCGAGGAGCACCTGGCCCGCGGCCGGATCGTAGAAGCGCGGGATCAGGCTCACGAGCGTGCTCTTGCCGGCGCCGGTCGCCCCGACGATCGCGATCGTCTCGCCCGGCTCGATCGCGAGCGACACGTCGCGGAGGACGAGCCTCTGCGGGACGTAGCCGAAGCTCACGTCGCGGAGCTCGATCCGGCCGCGGACGCTCGCGCGCGCGAGCGTCCGCGGGCCGTCCGGCACGTCGGGTGCCGTCTCGAGGATCTCGAACACGCGCCCGACGCCGACCTTCGCCGCCTGCAGGAGCCCGAACGTGCTGCTGAGCGTCTGGATCGGCGCGTAGAGCGAGGCGAGGTAGCTCGTGAAGACCAGCAGGTCGCCGACAGTGAGCGATCCGCGCAGCACCGCGCGCGCGCCGAGCCAGATCACGGCCGCCGTGCCGACCGCGCCGATCACGTTCACGAGCACCGCGTAGCCGGTCTGCAGCGTGTAGAGCCGCAGGTTCGCGCGCAGGCTCGCCCGGCTCACGGAGCGGAACCGGTGCAGCTCTTCCTCCTCGTTCGTAAAGGCCTGGATGACCTTGATGCCGCTCATCGAACGCTCGGCCGCGGTGTAGAGCTCGCTCTCCTTCTCGCGCGCGCTCGTCGCGTCGCGCGAGATCCGCGCGCCGAGGAGGCGGATCGCGACGACGAGGAGCGGGCAGATCCCGAGGGCGACGAGCGTGAGCGTGCCGTTCAGGCGCGCCATCACGACCAGCATCCCGACGAGCATCACCAGCGCCGACACGGTCGGGAAGAAGCCGTTCATCGCGAGCGTCTGGATCGCGAAGGTGTCGGCCGTCAGGCGGAAGATCAGATCGCCCGGCGTTCGGCGGCCGTGGAAGGCGAGCGAGAGCCGCTGCAGGTGCTGGTAGAGGTCGGCGCGAAACTCCTCGACCATGCGCTGGCCGACGTCGATCGTGACATAGTTGCTCGCGACCGAGAGCGCACCGGTCAGGAGGTACAGCGCGACCAGCCCGAGCGCGGCGAGCGCGATGATCTCCGCCGCGTCGATCCGCTCGGGAAAGCCGAGCGCCGGCAGCGGAGCGCCGCCGAGCGCCGAGTCGACGACGACCTTGAGAGGCCAGGGCTTCAGGATCTCGGCCGCGCTCAGCGCGAACACGAGCGCGAGCGCCATCGCGAGCCGCCCGCGGAACGGACGCAGGTAGGGCGCGATGCGGGCCGCCTGGCGCGCGATCTCACTCACGCCGCGGCCTTGTCCGCGGACTCCCGGCGATCGGACAGCGGGACCATCTCGAGGCGCGGCGCGACGAGCGCGTAGATGCGCGACAGGAGCCGGCCCAGCCGGAGGCTCTGCACGCCGAGCGCGATGAAGTCGAGCGCGGCGAGGAGGAACCCCATGCGCGTCAGCTCCGGAATGCCGAGCGCGATCCCGAGCACCGCGACCGCGACGAAGGCGCCGAGCAACGACCACCCGATCTTCGCGGTGTGCAGCGACGTCCGGATCCGGAACAGCCGCTTCGGACCCGTGTGGTCCTCGACGGCGACCTCGATCCGCGCCGACGTCCAGATGCCGCTCGCGACCTGGAGGTCCCACTCGCCCCAACCCGAGCCGACGGACACGCGGTACTTGCGGGGGACGAGGAACGCCGACAGCTCGTGCAGGAAGTGCTCCTTGTCGCGCGCCGTCTCGTTCCAGTACGAGACGACGAACTCGCGCTCGAGCCACGCGACGTCGGCCTGCTGCTCGGGCGCGTCGATCTCCGCGTCGACGCGCGCGACGTCGCGCGCTCCGCGCGCGCGCCAGAGGTAGCGCTCGAAGCTCCGGACGAGCGGCCCGAGATAGAGCAGCAGCATCACCAGCAGGCGGGCCCGGAAGCCGTTGAAGCGCGGGTCGAGTCGCGCGCGCCAGGCCGACGCGGCCGCCGACGCGAGCGAGATCAGGAAAGGCAGCGACGAGACGACGACGTACTCCTCGGACAGGACCGCGGTCACGAGCAGGATCGCGGCGACGAGGTTCCACTCGAGCGTGAACGGCAGATACGTGAAGAGCGACGCCGGCCGCTCGTAGAGCGTCTGGAAGAGGCCGCGCCCGAAGGCGCCGTAGTAGATCACCGGCCCGCGGGCGAACAGGTTCGACGCGACGCCGCCGTAGATCCGGCCGAGCCAGCGCGACTGGCCGAGGACGTTGAAGCGAAACGGGTGCTTGAAGTAGAGGAGCGCCTCCGCCTTCCCGTAGCCCATCTGCTGCTTCAGGTAGGCGCGCACGGTGTTGCGCCGGAAGTGCCACACCATCGCGACCGGGCTGAAGCCGATCGCATAGCCCGCGTTCTGGAGGCGCCAGCAGAGGTCCACGTCGTCGCCGGCGGCGGTGTAGAGCGCGTCGAAGCCGTGGATCTCCTCGAGCGCCGCCTTCTTG
>DASRFA010000009.1:0-3131 GCA_035651755.1 Binatia bacterium
AAGCCGGTCCGCTTCATCGTCGCCTTCTCCCCCGGCGGCATCGCCGACACCATCGCGCGCTCGGTCGGTCTGAAGATGAGCGAGCGCATCGGGCAGCCGGTGATCGTCGAGAACCGCAGCGGCGCGGGCGGCGCGCTCGCCGCGAAGGTCGTCGCGCAGGCGCAGCCCGACGGCTATACCGTGCTCGTCACGACGACCGCGATCGCGGTGAACGCGGCCGCGTCGAAGGACGCCGTGGACCCGGTCTCCCAGCTCGCGCCCGTGGCGATCGGCGCCAGCACCCCGACCATCTTCGCCGTGCACGGCTCGGTGAAGGCGAAGAACCTGATGGAGTTCGTGCGCGGCGCGAAGGGCGGGCGCTTCACGTATTCCTCGGCGGGCATCGGCACGACGCAGCACCTCACCGGCGAGTACGTCTTCCGCGCCGTCCCCGGGCTCGACCCGACGCACGTCCCGTTCCAGGGCGGCTCGCCCGTGAACACCGCGGTCGTCGCCGGGCAGGTCGACGTCGCCTCGACCACGCTGCCGACCGCGTCCGCCTATATACGGCAGGGCACGATGCGCGCGATCGCGGTCGCGGCCCACGCGCGCATGCCGCTGCTCCCCGACGTGCCGACGCTCGCCGAGTCGGGCTTCCCCGATTTCGAGGACCGCTCGTGGATCGCTTTCTTCGCGCCGGCGGGGACCCCCGCGCCCGCGGTCGCCGTCCTCAACGACGAGATCAACGCCGCGCTGCGGCGGCCCGACGTGCGCGAGCGGCTCGCGACCATCGGCCTCGACGCGCAGACGATGACGCCGCGCGAGTTCGCCGACTACGTGAAGAGCGAGATCGCGAAGTGGGCGCGGATCATCCAGGCGACGGGCATCAGGCCGGACTGACCGGGAGCCGTATCCTCGCCACCAGCCCTCCGCCTTCCCGCCTCGCGAGCTCGAACGTCCCCGCGTGCTGCCGCACGACGCGATCGACGATCGCGAGCCCCAGCCCCGCGCCGCCTTTGTCGCTCCGCGCGACTTCGAGCCGCGTGAACGGCTGCTTCAGCCGCTCGAGCTCGGCCTCGGGCACGCCGGGGCCGCGGTCGAGGACTTCGAGCACGGCGGCGTTGCCTTCGGTCCGCGTGCGGATCTCGACCTCGCGCTCGCCGTAGCGCAGCGCGTTGTCGACCAGGTTCGACACGACTCGGCGCATGGCGAGGGGCTGGAGCTCGAGCGCGGGAACGGCGCCCAGGTCGGCGGCGACGGCGTAGCCGCGGCGGTGGTACTGCTCGACCAGGTCCGCGGCGAGCGCGTCGAGCTGGACCCTTTGCCGCTTCTCGCCGCCGTCGGTGCGCGCGAAGTCGAGGAACTGGTTGATGATGCGGTCCATCTCGTCGATGTCGGCGGTCATGCCGTGCGCGAGCGCGGGGTCGCCGGCGCTCATCTCGACGCCGAGGCGCAGCCGCGCGAGCGGCGTGCGCAGGTCGTGCGAGACGCCGGCGAGGATGAGCGCGCGGTCGGCGTCGAGGCGCGCGAGGTCGCGCGACATCTCGTTGAACGAGCGCGACAGGGTGCGGATCTCGGAGGGGCCGGTCTCGGGGACGGGCTCGGGCTTCTTGCCGTGGCCGATCGCGGTCGCGGCCTCGGCGAGCGCCTTGAGCGGGCGGCTGACGCGCGAGACGATGAAGTACGCCGCGACGAGCGAGAGCACGAGGGCGAGCGCGCCCCAGTACAGCCACTGCAGCGCGATCGCGCGCTCGATGCGCTCGCGCGGCACGCGCACCCAGTACTCGTCCTCGTCGATGTGGAAGCTGACCCAGAAGCCGGGGCGGCCGTCGCGGCGGCTCGCGAAGCGCGTCTGGTCGCCGAGGCGCTCGCGCACCGCCTCGGCGACGAGCCGCACCATCTCGCGGTCGGGCGGCGGGACGATTCTCTCGCCCGGCTCCGACGGGTAGACCTCGATGCCCTCGCGCTCGGAGAGCTCCATCAGCAGCTCGCGCCGCTTCTCGGGCTGCGCGTTGACGAGCGCCGCGCGCGTGAGGTTGATCGTGCTCACCAGGTTCTGCGCGATCACGCGCGCGCGCGGCGCCGCCTCGTAGGCGCGGAAGATCTGGAACCAGGCGCCGGTCGCGACGACGACGAGCAGCGCGAGCAGGAGGAACGTTCGCCACAGCAGCGAACGCGGGAGCAGGGCCATGGGACCGGGCGGTCCGGGATCAGGAGGACGCTTGAGCGGAGGGCTCGCCGTCCGGCACGAACACGTAGCCGAAGCCCCACACGGTCTGGATGTACGCCGGCCGCGCCGGGTCGCGCTCGACGAGCTTGCGCAGGCGCGACACCTGCACGTCGATCGAGCGGTCGAACACCTCGTACTCGCGACCGCGCGCGAGCTCCATCAGCTTGTCGCGCGAGAGCGGCGTGCGCGGGTGCGTCACCAGCACCTTGAGCAGCGCGAACTCGCCCGTGGTGAGCGAGAGCGTCTTGCCTTCCTTCTCGAGCGTGCGCGTCGCGAGGTCGACCGTCATGTTGCCGAAGCGCACCTTCTCGGGCTCGGCCGACGGCGCGCCCGGCGGCACCGGCGCCGCGCGCCGGCGCAGCACCGCGTGGATGCGCGCGACCAGCTCGCGCGGGTTGAAGGGCTTCGGCAGGTAGTCGTCGGCGCCCATCTCGAGGCCGACGATGCGGTCGACCTCCTCGCCCTTGGCGGTCAGCATGATGATGGGCACCATGTTCTTCGTGCCGCGCAGGCGCCGGCAGATCGACAGGCCGTCCTCGCCGGGCAGCATCAGGTCGAGCACCATCAGGTCGAAGCGCTCGCGGCTCATGATCTTGTCCATGCCGGCGGCGTCGGACACGGTGTGCACCGTGAACCCCTGCTCGGCGAGATAGCGCTGCAGCAGGTCGCGCAGCCGCAGGTCGTCGTCGACGACGAGGACGCGGGTCTTGGGCTCGGTCATGGCCCTATCGTACCGCGCGCCGGAAAGTGTTACAGCGAGCGGCCGTAACGGTTGATTTCACCGCTCGCCTGGGTTACAGCCTGTTACAAACGAGCGGGAATCCACCGATGCGGGAGGGGGCGCCGGGCCTTACACTATCCCGACCATGAAGCCGGCCCGTCTATCCCTCGTCGTGCTGCTCGCGCTCGCCGTCTCGGGCGG
>DASRFA010000010.1:0-23153 GCA_035651755.1 Binatia bacterium
GCCATTGTCGAGGTGGACGACCCGCCACTCGTGGCGGTGCCGCGAGTTCTTGCGATCGGTGTAGGCGGAGAAATTCTCGCGCGCGTACTGCCGGTCGATCCAGCCGACGTCGCCGACGACCTGGTCCTCGAAGTCGCCCCACTTCACCTTGCCGGCGACGGCGAGCCCGGTCTGGAAGTACGAGAACGTCCCGAGCTGCGCGCAGCAGGTCTTGACGCCGCGGGCGTCGTCGCCGCCGACCGGCGCGGGCGGCTTCCCGACCTCGACGTCGAGAGTCGCGACCATCGGCTGGCCGCGCTGGTCGCGGCCGCGCAGGTCGAGCGCGTAGCTGAAGGGCACCGGGGCACCGGCCGCGTCACGCCGGACGCTCCAGCGCGAGCGGCCCTCGCGGCCCTCGAAGGAGAGGTCGAGGAGGCCGCGCGCGGAGCGCAGCTTGTGCGAGCGGCGGAGGCGGAACGGGCGCGGCACGTCGTACTCGGTCATCGTGCCGTAGCTGCCGTCGGCGAGATCGAAGAGCGACAAGATGAAGAAATCGGCGCGGAGCTTCCGGCCGAACGCGATCGGCACGCGCATCGCCGAGAAGATCGCCATCACGGCCAGCTGGCGACCGCTCCGCAGGCCGCGCAGGCGCGACTCGATGAACCAGGTGTTGGCGTCTGTCCCGACGTCGCCTTCGGCGGCGGGGAACGTGAACCACGCCGCGTCCGCGCCCGGGATGACGTAGGGATAGCGCTTCCAGGGCGACTCGGGAGACGAGTCGGGCGTCGCGAGCGTGGTACCGTTCATGGGATCGACGAAGGGAAACGCGGCCGACGCGTGCGTTGACGGCCGCTCAGCGGCGAGTATGAACGAAAGGGTTCGAGCATGCGAGCCGCCATCTTGAGCGACGGTCGGTTCTCCGTCGAGTCGGTGCCCGATCCGCGACCGCTTCCCGGCGGCGTGGTGCTGCGCGTCGCCGCGTGCGGGATCTGCGGCACCGACCACGGCATCTTCAAGAACCGCCTCCTGCCCGACGGCGTCATCCTCGGCCACGAGTTCGCGGGCACGGTCGTCGAGGTCGGAGAGGGCGTCTCCGACTGGCAGGAAGGCGACCGGGCCGCCGTGCTGCCGATGCCGTTCTGCGGCTCGTGCGAGCTCTGCCTGAACGACAAGCAGAACCTCTGCCGATACGGACTCCAGCGAACGATCGGATGCGGCGGCGATCCCGGCGGCCTCGCCGAGTACGCCGCTGCGCCGAGCGGAACCTTGCGCCGCCTCCCGCTCTCGCTCGACGTTCGGCTCGGCGCGCTCGTCGAGCCGCTGGCGGTCGCGCTGCATGCGGTGAACCTCGGAAACGTCCGTCCCGGAACGCGGGTCGGGATCCTCGGCCTCGGCCCGCTCGGGCTCTTCTCCGGGCTGATCGCGCGTCAGTACGGCGGCCTCGCCTTCGGCCTCGACCACCGCCCGTCGCGCGTCGCGTGCGCGCACGACCTGGGCCTCGGCGCCTTCGCGAGCGACGATCAGGCGGACGAGCGCATCCGCGACCTCACGAACGGCGGACCCGACGTCGTCATCGAGGCGAGCGGACGTCCGGAATCGATCGAGCGCGCCGCGACCCTCGCCCGCGTCGGCGGCCGCGTCGTGCTCGTCTCGTCGTACCACGCGCCCGCCGAGATCAAGCCGGGGCGCTGGCTGACGCGCGGCATCTCGCTCCTCCCGTCGATCGCCTACACGCCACAGGAGTTCGAGACCGCGCTCGACCTCCTCGCGACGCGCCGGATCGACGCGCACCAGCTCGTGACCGCCGTCCACTCGCTGCGCGACACGCAGGCGGTCTTCGAGCGCTTCGAGACCCAGAGCGACGCGATCAAGATCCTGCTCGACCCGGCGCTGGAGCGCGGCTGAGTGGCGTCCTCCGCCCGGCCGTCCGGGAGCAGCGAGATCCGCCTCCGCCCGACGCAGCGCGCGGACCTCGACTTCGTGCTCGCGCTCGAGCAGAGCCCCGAGAACGCCCCCTACATCGGCCGGTGGACCCGCGCCGAGCACCTCGCGGCAATCGCAGCACGCGACCGCGAGCACTGGCTCGTCGCCGAGGGCGACCGGCGGGCCGGCTACCTCATCGCGTACGACCTCGTTGCCGCCGGCTTCGGCGTCTACGTCAAGCGAATCGTCGTCGAGGCGAAGTCCCGCGGCCTCGGCCGTGCGGCGCTCACCGCTTTCGTCGAGCACGCGCGCTCCGCCCTCCGCTCGGACGTCGTCTGGCTGACCGTCTTCGCCGACAACCGCCGCGCCCAGCGCTCCTACGCCGCCGCCGGCTTCGAAACGCCGCCCCTCACGGCCGAGCACCGACGCGCGCTTCGAGCGGCAGTCGACGGCTTCTCCGACGAGAGCCTCGTCCTGGCCCTCGCCGGCCGCCTACCCGCACACCCCGCCCCCTCACCGCCCTAGCGCGGCGCGGCGAGCCGCGCGCGCGGCCACCGGCGCGACCGGCGCGATCGACGACCGGCTCGCTTCGCACGACGCTCCCGCCGCCCTCCGACGTACGCGTCGGTCGGCGGCGTCCTCTACGGCCGCGCGCTGCCGTCGAAGTACGCGAGCGCGCGTGCGAACGCCGCCGGCCCCACGACCGCGCCGATGCGCCGTCCCGCGAGGTCGTCGGCCCGGATGTGAATGCCGCTCCAGAGGCGCGAGATGCCCGCCTGGTCGGCGGCGTCGTAGTAGCTCGCGTACTGGAGCGCGACCGGCGCGGTCGGCCCCTTCTCGGGAGGGATGAACGTGTCGGCGGGCGCGACGAACTGACCGAGCCCGCCCGGGAAGAACTCGCTGCCGGTCATGCGCACCATGACCTCGGCGGCAGCCCGGCTGAACGTGCTGTGCCCCGAAACGAAGCCCGCGAAGGGCGGGGTCACGAACGTCTTCCGCTGGAACGCGATCCAGGTCTTCGAGCGGATCCAGCCGACGCCGCCGACCTGCGTGCGCGGGTTCGTCGGCTCGCCGCGCCAGCCGCGCACGGCGACCTCGCCGACGAACGACGCGAGGTGCGCGTGGCGCTCCCCCGGCGCGCTCGATTCGGGCGTGATGACCTCGATCGTGCCCGGCAGAAGGGGCAGGCCTTCGGGGTGGTACGAGGGGCCGGACGGATCCGACGACTGGCCGAGCCCGCCGAGGTAGCGGATGAGCGAGATCGGCCGGATCGAGTCGTGCTCGCGCTTCTGCTCCCATGCGGCGATCGCGGCGTCGTGCACCGCCCCGTTCAGCGCGAGGTAGAGCTTCACGTCCCATTCGAGCGCATCGAGGACGGGCCCGCTGCCGCCCAGGCGCTTCTCGAAGCGCGCGTCGTCCGAGACCTCGTTCGCCACGACGTTCCAGTGTCCGGGCGGCGTCTCCGAATCGGGGCCGTCCGCCCAGAACATGCCGAGCACGCGGTAGTAGTCCTGGCGCTTGACGACGTTCGGCGCGTAGGGGGCGCCGGTGATCGGGTTGAGCGGGTAACCCGTGCCGTCGTTCGTCCCGAGCGGGTTGTTGCCGGAGACGGCCGGCGACGCGTCGATCAGCGTCGGGTCCTCGACGTCGAGCAGGCTCTGCTTGACGACGAGCTCGACCGCCTGGTCCTTCGCCTCCGCGTCGGTCGCCGTCCCGAGGAGCGGCGGGCCCGGCGGGTCGACGTACGGAACGCCCGGTGCGCTGCGCACGAGCGCGAACGGGAGGACCGCGCGCCAGTGCGTCCCGAGGTTCACCTGGATCTTCCCGGGGATCGGGACGCCGTTCTGGCCGATCTGGACGTCGAGGGCGAGCGGCTGCCAGCGGTTGGGGTCGGCGAGGATCGTGCCGGGCTCCTTGACGACGAGCGGCTCGTTCACCGGCGCGTACGTCGCGTCGGCGTATCCGCCGGCCTCGTTCGCGCCGTCGGCGAGCCCGTACGCGATCACCGCCGCCGCGATGCGGTTCCCGAGCGCCGCCGGCGACCCGCCCGACGTCGACGTGAACGCGCGGTCGTAGCCGAGCTCGTAGAGCCGGCGGTCGAAGCGGGCGAGCGCCGTCGCGGCCCCGGGCGAGCCGGCGAAGCGATGTCGCAGAAGGCGATAGGCGGCGAAGCTGATGGCCGCGTCGCGCGCCGCCGCGACGTCCGACGCCGAGGCGCGCTCGACGTGGATCACCGGGTCCGCCGTGCCGTCGTACGCGGCCCACGCGTCCCAAATCGCGGCCGACAGGTGGTAGAGGTTCCGCGCGTGCACGACCGGGCGCGGCGTGTCGATCCGGATCGCGGCCAGGATCTCCTCGTCCCACTGGCGCGCGACCGATTGCGCGGTCGCGGGACGCTCGCCGCAGTACGCGGTCGCGACGCCGTCGGCGAAGCGGTGGCAGCGCGCGCTCATGCGATCGGCCGCGTCGAGACCGAGGCAGACGTCGCAGTGCACCCAGGGCTCGACGCAGGCCGCGATGCCGCTCGCGGTCGCGCTCGCGCACGCCCCGGGTAGCGCCTCCGCGATCGGCTGTCCCGCGCAGCGCGCGGCGACGCGGAGACCGGCGTTCCGGACCGCCCGCGCGACGCGCTCGCCGCCGTCGGCCGCGACACAGGCCTCGAGATCGGAGGCCGACTGGATCGCCCCGGCGGCGAGCCCGGTGCGCGAGCACGCCTCGAACGATCGGAGCTTCGCGCGCGCGATCGTCGCCATCGCGCCGACCACCGCGACCTGGCAGCCCGCGAGCGCGCGATCGCCGGAGTGCGCGGACAGCGCCGCGGCGACGTCGTCGCCGAAGACGGACGCGAGCCCGCGGAAGGGCTCGAGGATCGCGTTCACGCGCTCGGCGGCGTCCGGTCCGATCGCGGGCGTCGCCGCGCACCAGCGCGCCTCGGCCACCTCGGTCGTCGTGCGGGCGGCCGCGAGCCGCCGCGACGGGTCGGCCGCGACGCATTCGGCGAACGCCTGGCCGGCCGCCAGCCGCCCGCGCGCGGCGGCGCGAGCGCAGCGCAGCACCTCGTCGAGCTGCACCTCGGCCGCGGCGATGCCGGCGCGGTTCAGCTCGACGATGCAGCGGCGGTCGGCCGGGGCCGGAGGCGCGGCGGCTGCGGCCGTCGCGACCGTCGCCGCGACGGCGGAGAGGAACAGGCAGAAGCGCTGCGCGGGCGGTCGCATGAGGTCTCCGTGCGCGCCGGGCGCGCAGACGCCGCCCCTGGCGTCGCGCAATTCGCCCGTCGGGGTCGCGCGAGCCTACGCCGCCGGCGGCGGCGCGGGCAATGGCGGAATCGCGCGAACGCGCCGCTTGGCGTTGCCGCGGGATCGGTCGGGTTCAGCGATCGGGGCGCGGCCGGGTCGCGAGCTGGCGCGCCGCCGGCAGGAGGGCCTGCGCGAGGCTCTCGAGCTCCGCGCGGACGGCGGGCGGATTCGCGGCCGCGACCATGTAGACGACCTGGTCGACGCCCGCGTCGGCGTAGGCGCGGAGCGCGTCCGCGTCGCGAGCCGGCTTCAGGTACGGGCTCACGCTCATCTCGACCTCGGCCGGCCGGCGGCCGCGCCGCGACAGCATGTGCGTCAAGCGATCGATTCGCTCGGCCGCCGCGTCGGGCAGCAGGTTGAACCCGTACCAGCCCTGCCCGAGGTCGGCGACGCGCCGGAGCGCGGCGTCGCTCTCGCCTCCGAACACGATCGGGGGATGCGGCTTCTGGATCGGCTTCGGGAACATCCGGACGGGCGGGATGCGGAGCAGGCCCCCGTCGTAGCTCGAGGTCGACTCGGTCCAGAGCGACCGCATCGCCGCCAGGTACTCGCGGCAGCGATCGGCGCGGTCGTCGAAGTCGACGCCGAGCGCCTCGAACTCCTCCCGCAGCCACCCGATGCCGACGCCGAACTCGAAGCGGCCGCGCGACAGCACGTCGCAGTCCGCGACCTGCTTGGCGGTGTAGATGGGAGGCCGCTGCGGCACGAGGCAGATGCCGGTGCCGAGGCGGATGCGGCGCGTGATCGCGGCGCAGTACGCGATCGCCGCGAAGGGCTCGAGAAGACCTCCTTCGCCCTGGATGGGGAACGCTCCTCGCTCCGAGTACGGGTAGCGCGAGCGCGGATCGTCGACCAGGACGACGTGCTCCGCGAACCAGAGCGAGTGGAAGCCGAGCCGCTCCGCGGTGGTCGCGGCGACCGCCAGGTATTCGGCCATTCCCGCCGGATCGCCGGCCAGCGGGAGGAAGAGCCCGAGGTTCATGACGCGCTCCTTTCGTTCCTCCTTGCCGGCCTCGGACGACGCGGCCGGTGCGTCGAGCGCAGGCTGAGTCTGCACGGGCGTGCGGTCGCCTGCAAGAACCGGATTGGACGGTCGCAGCCGCCCGGGACACGCGCCGCGACGCGGCGCGTGCCGACGCGGCGCACGCCGCGCGACCCGCGTTTGCCGGTCCGAAGGCACCGTACTACTGCGTGCCCGATGTCGGAGCCCGCGTTGATGTGGCGCCCGGACCCCGACCGCGCCGCGCGGAGCCGGGTCGGCCGCCTTCTCGCCGCGTTCGGATTCGCGCCGGACCCAGCGGGATACGCGGCGCTGCATCGGCTGTCGGTGGCGGAGCCGGAGCGGTTCTGGCCCACGGTCCTGGCGGACCTCGGGCTCTCGTGGCGAGCGCCGTTCGAACGCGTGCTTGACGCGAGCGCCGGGCCGGCCTGGCCGCGGTGGTTCCCGGGCGGCCGCATCAACGCGTGCGAGAACGCCGTCGATCGCTGGCTTCCGTCGCGCGGCGACGCGATCGCCGTCGCGTGGGAGGGAGACGACGGCGAGCGCCGCGACTGGACGCTCGCCCGGCTCGCGAGCGAGGTCGACGGCGCCGCGCGCGCGCTGTCGGAGCTAGGCGTCGTGGCCGGCGACCGGGTGGCGCTCTTCCTGCCGATGGTCCCCGAGGCTGCGGCCGCGCTGCTCGCGGTGGTCCGGATCGGCGCGATCGCGGTGCCGTGCTTCTCCGGATACGGAGCCGAGGCCGTCGCGACCCGGCTCGCCGACTCCGAAGCGAAGGTGGTCGTCACGGCGGACGGTTTCTTCCGCCGCGGCGCGGCGGTCGCGATGAAGGCGATCGCCGATCGCGCGATCGAGCTCGCCGGGACGGACGTGCGCGGCGTCCTCGTCGTCCCGCGGCTCGGCGGCCGCTCGGCGGGCGCGGACGTCCCGTGGCGCGAGGGGCGCGATGGCTGGTGGCCGGCGGTGGGCGAAGCGCAGGCATCGTCGCCATCGGCACGGATCGCGCCGGTCGCGACCGCCGCCGACGACCCCGCGCTCGTCATGTACACCTCCGGCACCACCGGCCGGCCGAAGGGCGTCGTCGCGACGCACGGCGGCTTTCCCCTCAAGATCGCGACCGACATGGCCTACTGTTTCGACGTCGAGGCGGGCGATCGCATGCTCTGGGTCACCGACCTCGGCTGGGTCATGGGCCCCTGGGAGATCCTCGGCACGCTCACGCTCGGCGCGAGCATGGTGCTCTTCGAGGGGGTTCCCGACCATCCGCGTCCCGACCGCCTGTGGGAGATGGTCGAGCGCCACCGCGTGACGCACCTCGGCGTCGCGCCCACCGTCGTCCGCGCCCTGCGCGAGAAGGGCGACGAGTGGGTGCGCTCGCACGACCTCTCCTCGCTGCGCGTGCTCGGCTCGAGCGGCGAGCCGTGGAACCCGGAGCCCTACGCCTGGTTCGCGAACGTCGTCGGCGGCGGCCGCTGTCCCGTCGTCAACTACAGCGGCGGCACCGAGATCGGCGGCGGGATCGTCGGCTGCACGATGCTGCACCCGCTCAAGCCGTGTGCGTTCTCGGTCCCGATCCTGGGCGTCGACGCGGACGTCTTCGACGAGCACGGGAGACCGGTGCGGGAGGCGGTCGGCGAGCTCGTCGTCAAGGCGCCGTGGCCCGGCATGACGCGCGGCTTCTGGAAGGACCCGGAGCGCTACGAGGAGACCTACTGGTCGCGCTGGCCCGGCGTCTGGGTGCACGGCGACTGGGCGCGGATCGACGCCGACGGTCTCTGGACGATCGAGGGCCGCTCCGACGACACGATCAAGATCGCCGGCAAGCGCCTCGGGCCGGCCGAGGTCGAGTCGCTGCTGGTCGCGCATCCCGGCGTCGTCGAGGCGGCCGCGATCGAGGTGCCGCATCCCGTGAAGGGCGGCGCGCTCGTCTGCTTCGTCGTCCTGCAGGGCGGCGTCGCGGCGAGCGAGCCGCTCCGCGGCGAGCTGTCGCGCCGCGTGGTCGACGGGCTCGGCAAGGCGATGAAGCCGGAGACCGTCAAGTTCGCGCGCGAGCTCCCGAAGACGCGGAACGCGAAGATCATGCGCCGGCTGATCCGGTCCGCGTACCTGGGCCGGGGCGCTGCGGGCGCGGGCGACGTGTCCGCGCTCGACAACCCGACCGCGCTCGACGCGATCCTGGCGGCGACGTGAGCGACCGCGCGACCCCGATGGACCGGCTGACCGACGTCCGGGTGCGCTCGGTCGTGCGCCTCGTCTCGCCCACAGGGCTCCGCCGTGAGCTGCCCGCGACCGCCGCGGCCGAGGAGACCGTCGCGCGCGGCCGGCGCGCGATCGAGGCGATCCTGCGGGGCGACGACGATCGCCTGCTCGCGATCGTCGGCCCGTGCTCGATCCACGACCCCGTGGCGGCGCTCGACTACGCGGGCCGCCTCGCCCGGGTCGGGCGCGGCGTCGCGGCGCGCGCGCTCGTCGTCATGCGCGTCTACTTCGAGAAGCCGCGCACGACGATCGGCTGGAAGGGCCTCATCAACGACCCGCACCTCGACGGGAGCGAGGACGTGGAGACCGGGCTCCGCCGCGCGCGCGAGCTGCTGCTCCGGATCGCCGAGCTCGGCCTTCCGGCCGGCACCGAGTTCCTCGACCCGATCGTGCCCCAGTACATCGCGGACCTCGTGAGCTGGGCGGCCGTCGGCGCGCGCACGACCGAGTCGCAGACGCACCGCGAGATGGCGAGCGGGCTCTCGATGCCGGTCGGCTTCAAGAACGGCACGGACGGCAGCCTGCAGACGGCCCTCGACGCGCTCGTCGCGGCGCGGAGCCCCCACAGCTTCCTCGGCATCGACCCCGACGGCGTGACGAGCGTCGTCCGGACGTCGGGCAACCCGCTCGGGCACCTGGTCCTGCGAGGCGGCCGGGCGCGCTCGAACTTCGATCCCGACAGCATCGCCGACGCGCTCGCGCGCCTCGCGGCGGCCGGCCTGCCGCCGGTCGTCATGGTCGACTGCAGCCACGCGAACTCGGGCAAGGTCCCGGCGCGCCAGGAGGACGTCTGGCGAAGCGTGCTCGAGCAGCGCCGCGCCGGGACGCGCGGGCTCATCGGGGTCATGCTCGAGAGCCACCTCGAGGAGGGCAACCAGCCGTTCCCGAAGCCCGCGAGCGAGCTGCGCTACGGCGTGTCGATCACCGACGCCTGCCTCGGCTGGGAAGCGACGGAGCGGCTGCTCCGGGTGGTGTGACGCGCCGGAGCGCGCGACAGCTGGTCGCGGTCGCGCGCTCCGCGCTCGGTCCGGTCACGGCGCCGGCGGCACCTGGTAGTTGACGAACGGCTTCTGCGCGTCGGGGACCGCGATGTACGCCTCCTCGCCGCTCGCCGTGATCGCCAACATCGTCTGCGCGCACAGGTTCTTCAGGTTCGGGCTCGACTGGTTCATGCAGAAGTTCGGGTTCGGGATGTGGAGCTCTTTGATCTGGTGCATCTCACCCGTGTAGGTGTCGGTGACCATCTTCGGGACCTCCTCCACCTTGAGGGTGATGAAGTCCGTCGTGTTGGACGCGGTCTTGTAGAACGACATCCGGCAGTACTGCTTCTTGACGCCGTCCTGCCAGAACGAGATCGGCGCGTTCCCTCCGATCGTCGTATTCGGGATGGTCACCAGCGAGCCGCAGACCTTCACGTGGTGCCAGCCCGGGCCCCAGACGGCGCGGTACTGCTGGTAGAAGTCGAACGGCTCCTTGTTGGCCAGCACCGACGAGCCACCGACGTCGACGATGAAGCCGGATCCGCGGTTCTGGAAGTTTCCGAAGCGGTCGTCGATCGAGAACGAGTAGGCGCCCGGCGCGTCGAGGCCGTCGTCCTTGTTGTGCACGAGACGCGTGTACGGGTTCAGGTTGAAGGGGCTGTTGTAGGGCGCCCAGAACAGGATGAACTTGTCGAACTGGTAGCCGAGCTGGTCCCCCATGATGTTGCCCCAGGGAACGCTGCGCTGGAGCGCCTGGACGCTCTGATTCAGCCGCCCGTTCTCCGAGTTGTCCGGCAGGAACCCGACGATCAGGTCGAGGACGCAGAGGTCCTTCGCGTTGCCCGCGAGACCCGCGCATTGGCCGAAGTCGTCGAAGTAGTTCCAGACGTACCGGACGGTCTCGCGGAAGCGGTTGCAGAACTGCTGCTTGTTGAAGCTCGGCAGGTTGCTCGGCCAGTCCGTGATCGCGCCGATGTTCGTGCACGGATCCGTGTCGATCCACTTCTTCCAGCGCGCGGCGAGGTTGTTGACCGACGCGTTCGAGATGTTGCCGGGGCCCATCTTGATGGTCCCGTCGATGAGGAAGGGCCGCGTGTTGCAGCATTCGAGGAAGCCGCCCGGCGAGGGGCAGCAGTCCCCGGCGAGTTGTGAGCATGCCGGCGTCGCGGAGCACGCTGCCGGGTCGCCGTTCGAGGTGGGCGTATACAGGGCAGACTCCGCCACCGTCCGGACGTTGTGGACGAAGTTGAAGGCGCCTTCGATGTGGTTCGTCCGGCTCGCGCCCAGGTCGTTGAAGATGTTGTTCGGCCAGTTGAGCGTCGTGTATGCGGCGAACTGCGACCAGAGCGGGTTGCCGTTGTCCTGGATGTCGAGGAAGCTCTGGGTCCGCTGGTTGAACGTCGCGTACGGCATGACGGTGCCCATGAACCGCGTGGCTCCGCCGTCCTCGAGGTTGATCGCGAGCGGCAGGTACACCTCGTCGACGTACGAGAGGTCGATGTCGACCATCGGGATGCCGGCGGGATTGTTGCGGTCGGGGAATCCCCTGCCGGTCGAGGGGTTGATCGAGTCGATCGTGTACTCGACGAGCTGGGCGGGGGCGTCGAGCGGGTACTGATCGCTCGCGTTGCCGGTCCAGCAGGCGTCGTTGTCGCAGAGCGGCGGGTTCCAGACCATGTTGTCCGCCACGGTGCGCTGGACCACGTTCGCGCGACTCTCGTAGGTCGTCAGGTCGACGGGGAAGATGTAGACGCGGACGGCGTTGTACCAGCAGGGCGGGTTCTTCGGGATCGTCACCTTGACGAGGTCCCCGGTCGCGAGCCCGGCGCCCTTCGCTCCCTTGTTCACGATGATGCGGCGCTGCTTGCTGAGCGGCCCGCAGTTGTCCTTCTCGTTCGACGCGATCACCGGGTAGATCTTGATCGGCAGCTCGTTCTTGAAGGTGATGTAGCGCTGGAACGGATCGGTGACCGCCTCGGCGACGATCGCGCGCGACGCGACCACGCACGCGATGGTGCACAGCAGAACCTTGAAACGGTCGACGAGCATGTTGCGAGACCTTCCTCCCTTTTTCCGCTGCCGGCATGCGGCGGCGAGTCCCTCGGGTATCACCTGGGACCGGCAACGCTAGCGGTCGCCCACGAACCCCGCGAGGCGATATCGAGCGAATCATCGGCAGAAGCCCAATTCTTCGTAAGCGCACCCGCGCCGCCGAAGCGGACTCCCCATCGACCGCGACTCGCGATGTCGGGTGCGGGCGTTTCGACGCGCGCGCGGCTGTGCCGTTTGCGTCGCCCCGACCGGCGAGCGATGGCACCGCCATGGGTGACATCGCGATCCTCGGGCTCGACCACGTCGTGCTGCGGACGAAGCAGCTCGAGCGCGTCCTCGGCTTCTACCGGGACACGCTGGGCTGTCCGGTCGAGCGCACGATCGAGCCGATCGGCCTCTATCAGCTGCGAGCGGGCGCGGCTCTCGTGGACGTGATCGATTCCAACGTGTGGGCGCCCGCCGAGGCGGGACCCGGCGAGTCGAAGTACGACCACTTCTGCCTCGCCGTGGCGGCCGACGATCCGCGAGACATCGTCGCCGCGCTCGATGCGGCCGGCATCGAGCACGGCGATCCGGCGGAGCGCTACGGCGCGACCGGAAACGGCACGTCGATCTACGCGATCGATCCCGACGGACGGACCGTCGAGCTGAAGATCACCGGGCGGCGCACAGTCGCATGACCTTCGGCGCGCGCGGTTGAAGCGCCGCGCGACGTCGAGCAAGGTGCCGCCATGGCAGAGGAAAGCTTCGAGGTGCAGCGCGCCGTCGTCCGCGACGGCGTCCGGCTCGCGTACGTCCGAGAGGGAGACGGCGGCATGCCGCTCCTGCTCGTCCACGGGTACCCCGAGACGAAGCGCATCTGGTGGCGGAACATCCGCCCGCTCGCCGACGCCGGCTTCGAGGTCATCGTCCCCGACCTCCGCGGCTTTGCCGACTCCGACCTCGCCCCCGACGACCGTTACGACGTCGCCGCCCACGCGCGCGACATGCACGCGCTCGTGCACGACGTCCTCGGACACGACGCGTGCGTCGCCGCGGCCGGCGACCTCGGCGGCGTCGTCGTCGAGGACCTCTGCCTCCGCTACCCCGGCTTCGTCGTGCGGCAGTGCCTCTTCAACACCGTCGTGCCGTTCCTCGCCGCCGAGTACGAGGCCGCCGGGATCCCGGCGCAGCCGGGCCGCGACGCCCGCCCGCAGACCGACTACTTCCTACGGCAGGCGACCGACGCCGACGGGCTCGCACGCGAGCTCGACACGCCGGAGCGCCGGCGCGCCTACATCGCCGACTTCTACGGCCATCGCTTCTGGGCGGCGCCGGGCACGTTCGCGCGCGCCGACGTCGACTTCATGACCGAGCCGTTCGCCGACGCGGCAAAGCTCCGCGCGAGCTGGGCGAACTACGAGTACGCGACCGGGAACCGGACGGCGCCCGAGCCGGTCTTCCTCTTCTCGAAGATCGACGTGCCGACGCTCGTCCTGTGGGGACCGGAGGACCACGTCGTCCCCGACGACTTCACGCGGAAGGCGAAAGTCGCGTTCACCGAGATCGTCGGTCCGTTCGTCGTCGAGGGCGCCGGCCACTTCCTCCAGTGGGAGGCCGCGCACGTCTTCAACCAGGCGATGCGCTACTTCTGCGCCGACCTGGTCACCGGCAGGCGGTCGCGCGCCGCCGCTCGGTGAGGCACCCGTGCCGCGCGCAGTGATCCTCCAGCACGTCGCCTGCGAGGGACCCGGGCGCATCGCGACGGCGCTCGCGAAGCGGCGGATCGAGCAGCACCTCGTCCGCATCGATCGCGGCGACGCCGTACCGCGTACGATCGAGGGCTGGGATGCGCTCGTCGTGATGGGCGGCCCGATGGGCGTGTACGAGGCGGACCGCTACCCGCACCTGAAGGACGAGATCCGGTTGATCCAGGACGCGATCGCCGCGCACTGCCCCACCCTGGGGATCTGCCTCGGGAGCCAGCTCGTCGCCGCCGCTCTGGGCGCGCCGGTCGCGCCCGGGCCGCGGAAGGAGATCGGCTGGCATCCCGTGGAGGTGTACGGCGAGGTCGACGACCTGCTGCTCCGCGAGGCTCCGCGCCGGATGCTGCCGCTCCACTGGCACGGCGATCAGTTCGACCTCCGGAGCATCGGCGGAGCGACGACGCTCGCGCGCTCGGCGATCACCCGCGCGCAGGCGTTTCACTGCTGCCAGAACGCGTGGGGGCTCCTCTTCCACCTCGAGGCGGACGTGGCGCAGGTCCAGGCGATGACCGAGACCTTCGCGGAAGAGCTGCGCTCCTGCGGCATCGCACCCGACGCGATCCTCGCCGACGCCCGGCGAAACGTCGCGGCGCTCGAGCCGGTCGCCGACGCCGTGTTCGGAGCGTTTGCCGACGAAGTCATCCGGCGTCCGGCGCACGAATGACGCGCGTCGCAGCGCGCGCCTCCGCGCCGACCGCCGTGCCGCGACGGTTCAGCCCGCTGCGCGAGCCGTCGCCGGCTTGACGGCGGCGAATCGCAGGCGCGTATAGTCGGCGGTCCAGCGGCCTTCGGCGTCGCTCAGGACCGGTTGCAGGGCGTCGCGCACCTCGGCGAGGAACTTCGGGCGCTCGCCTTCCGGCAGCTTCGCCGTGGCCCACTCCCCGAACGTCTCGAGCCATCCCACGACGTCGCCGGGAAGCGGCGTCGGGCGGTCGAAGAGCTCGATCGACCGCACCTCGAAGCCACGCCGCTCGAGGCGGCCGCGGTAGTCCGCGACCGTCGGGAAGTACCACGGATCGGCCGCGCGGCCGTCGACGCCCCGGCGCTCGAGCGCCGCGATCAGCGCCGTCCGGATCCGCTCGACGCAGCGATGCCCGCCCATCTCCCCGACGAAGCGCCCGCCCGGCACCAGCGCGCGCCAGACGCCGTCGATCACGGCGTCGGCGCGCTTCATCCAGTGGAGTGCGGCGTTGCTGAAGACGGCGTCGAAGGCGGCGTCGAAGTCGAGCTCCTCGCCGCTCTCGACGCGCGCGTCGATCCCGCGCTCGCGCGCCGCCGCGACCTGCTCGGGGCTGCCGTCGACCCCGACGACCTTGCAGCCGAGCTCGACGAGCCGCGCCGTCAGCACGCCGTCGCCGCAGCCGACGTCGAGCACGCGCTCGCCGGCCCGCGGCGCGAGCAGCGCCACGACCGGCACGCCGAGATCGGAGACGAAGCGCGCGTTCCGGTCGTAGCCTTCGGGATCCCAGCGTTGCGACGTCACGTCCCTGCCGCATACGCGGTCCGCCGCGCGGTGTCGAGCGTCAAGCGGTCGTCGCACGAGGGGACCGATCCGGGCCCACTCCCCGCGCGCTCGCTTCGCTCGCGGGTCGTCATGCCTGACGTTTCGGCATCAGGTCCCAGTAATCGACGTCGAGGAGGACGCGCTCGTCGTAGCGCTCGCCACCCTTCCCGTCGGGGACGCGGGGCTCGAAGCTCTCCTCGACGGACGGATCGGAGTCGCGCACGGCGACCAGGCGCAGGCGGAGCGCTCCCCACGGGGAGCCCGGGACGTCGTGCGTCTCCAGGACCTCGCTGTAGGAGTAGATCGTCATTCCGGGGTGGACCGGGTTCGCGTGCACGCAGCTGTTCATCGCGACCAGGCCCGAGCGGTTCTCGAGGCCGTTGAACGCCTGCGCGTAGGCGATCGCGATCGTCATGCCGCCGTAGACGAGAGGGTTCCCCTGCGTCAGGACCGCGTCGAGGTGGACCTTCGCGCTGTTCTGCCAGAGGCGCGTGTAGGACGCGTGGTCGGAGCGGTACACGGTCATCCCGTCGTAGTGGAAGATGCGCTCGCGCGGCGCGTAGTCCTCGAAGAACGAGCGCCCGCCGGTCTCGCGCGTCGTCGGGAGCGGGCCGGAAAGCGACGGCAGATCGGCCGGAGCGACGGAGGTCGGAAGCTTTGGGACGACCGGCGCCTCCAGGAAGCGCGTCGGCTTGCTCGCGTCGCGCTTCCGGACCATCACCCAGCGCGTGAACTCGAGCACCGTCTCGCCGCGCTGGTTCCGACCGACCGTCTCGACGTAGACGTTCCCGGTCTCGCGGTTCGAGTTCTCCTTCAGGCCGAGGATCTTGATCGCGGTCGAGATCTCGTCGCCGTGGAAAACGGGCGCGCGCCACACCATGCCGGCGTAGCCGAGGTTCGCGCGCGCGTTGGCCGAGACGTCGCGCACCGTCTGCCCGACGACGACGTGGAACGCGATGAGCGGGTGGACGCGGCCCTCGGCGCTGCAGAAGCGCGGCGTGCGGTCGCCGGTGATCGCGATGTTCCACGCGGTCTCGCCGGCGGTGATCGCGCGCGGCGTCGGGCAGACGATCTCGCGGCCGATCTCGTAGTCCTCGAAGAAGGTCCCCGTCCGTCCCTTGCCCTGCTGGCCCATCGCGACGCCCCGAAGCTCAGTCGCGCGGCAGGCCGAGCATGCGCTGCGCGATGATGTTCCGCTGGATCTCGTTCGTCCCGCCGGCGATCGTCGCGGCCCGCGAGAACAGCAGGTGCTGCGCGAAGCGTCCGCCCGCGACCGCGTGCGGCGATCCGCGGAGCAGGAGCCCGTGCGATCCGAGCAGCTCGATCCCGAAGTCGCCGATCGCCTGCGAGAGGTCCGCCCAGAAGGTCTTCACGATCGACGTCTCGGCTCCGGGGGTCTCGCCGCGCCCGAGCCGGGTCAGCATCTCGAGGTTCATGAACCGCATGATCTCGGTCTCGAGATAGAGGCGCGCGATGCGCTGGCGGACGGCGGCGTCGCGAGTGCGCCCGCGCTCGCGGAGCTGCGCGATCAGGTCGTCGACCCCGATCCTCGCCAGCACCTGCTCCTTGATCGCGTAGTTCGTGCCGCGCTCGTGCGCGAGCGTCACCTGCGTCAGTCGCCAGCCCTCGTTCGGCTTCCCGATGAGCTGCGTGCGCGGCACCCGCACGTTCTCGAGGAAGACCTCGTTGAACTCGGACGCGCCGTTCAGCTGGCGGAGCGGCCGGACGTCGATGCCCGGCGAATGCATGTCGACGATGAAGTACGAGATCCCGCGGTGCTTGGCGGCGGTCGGATCCGTCCGCGCGAGGAGGATCGCCCAGCGCGCGTGCTGCGCGTAGCTCGTCCAGACCTTCTGGCCGTTCACGACCCAGTCGTCGCCGTCGAGCTCGGCGCGCGTCCGGAGTGCGGCGAGGTCGGAGCCGGCCCCCGGCTCCGAGTAGAGCTGGCACCAGATCTCGTCGGCGGAGAGGATGCCCGGCAGGAACTGCCGGCGCTGCTCGTCGGTCCCGAAGTGCATGAGCGTCGGTCCGACGTTGTTGATCCCGACCCGGTTCACGAACTGCGGCGCGCGCGCCCGCGCCATCTCCTCGGCGAAGATCGCCTGCTGCATCGGGGTCGCGTCGCGGCCGCCGTAGGCGCGCGGCCAGTGGATCCCGACCCAGCCGCCGCGGTGCATGCGGCGCTGGAAGTCGCGCAGCCAGTCGAACTCTTCGTCGAGGTCCTCGGGCGGCTCCGCGCGCGGGACGTTCGCCTCGAGGAACGCTCGCAGCTCGGCGCGGAACCGCTCTTCGACCTCGCTGTACGAGAGGTCCATCGACCGTTCGACGTATCAACCTGCGGCGCGGCGCGCCACGTTGCGCGACGACGTGGCGCTGCCCGTCGGCGCCGGTGCGCCAGCGCCTGTGGGCCGCCGGAGCCGTGTGTGCGGGCGCTCCACCGCTCGGCGGTGCCGGTGGTCCGCCGGAGCCGTGTGTGCGGGCGCTCCACCGCTGGCGGTGCCGGTGGTCCGCCGGAGCCGTGTGTGCGGGCGCTCGCTCCGGGTCTCGTTCGCGGGGAGGAAGAGCGCCCCGAATTGTTTCATGGATCAAGGTGGGGGCGAGTGATTGTCCCGCTCGCTCGACAGTCGCTCGCTTGCCCGCAAACACGGCTCCGGCTGCGTCGGCGATGGGGTTGGAGCGAGGAGTCGCGGCTTTGCCGCGGCGACGAGGCCCATCGGAGGAGCGCAGCGCCGGCAGCGTAGCGCCGGCGCGAGCACCGCACGGGGGCGAATTGGAATCACCCCGCGGCTTTGCCGCGGCGACGAGGCCGATCGGAGGAGCGGGGCGGCAGCGAACACGGCGCTCGGCCAGGCGCGTTGCGCGATGGCGCATGCGCGATCAGAATCGCGTCGCATGCGGCGGTGGTCGTCGGCGGGGTGGCACGCGTGGCTCGTCGCGTGCGTGGTGGGTCTCGCGGGGGCGCGGGCGGCGGAGGCCGAGCCGGCGCTGCAGTCGCTCGCGCGCGCCGCCGGTGCGGGCCAGGGCGTCTACGCGGTCGCCGGCGACGGCACGGTGCTCGTCCAGCAGGCGGCGTCGCTGGCGGTGCATCCGGCGTCGGTGACGAAAGTCGCGACGACGCTCGCGTTGCTGGAGCGGCTCGGCGAGGACCACCGCTTCACGACCCGGCTGGTCGCGACGGGGCCGCTCCGCGACGGGCGGGTCGACGGCGATCTCGTCGTGGTCGCGAGCGGCGATCCGTTCGTGGTCGACGAGAGCGCGATCCTGCTCCTGCAGAAGCTCGGCGCCCGCGGCGTCCGCCGAGTCGCGGGGACGATCGCGGTCCGCGGCGAGCTGATCTTCGACTGGCAGCCCGATCCCGACGGCCGGCGCCTCGCGCGCGTCTTGACGGGCGCGGCCGGCGAGGAGGCGTGGCGTGCCGTCGCGCGCGCGAACGGCGACCCCCGGAGCTTCCGGGAAGCCGCTCTCGGGGTCGCCGGCGGCGCACACGCGCGAAGCGCGAGCGCGAGCGGCGACGATGGCGGGCGCGACCTCGCCGTCCTGCGGTCGCCGCGCCTGCTCCACGTCGTCAAGGTCCTGAACGGCTACTCGAACAACGTCTTCCACTACGCCTCGGACGCGATCGGCGGACCCTCCGCCGTCGAGGCGATCGCGCGGGCTCACGTGCCGGCCGAGATGCGCGACGAGATCGTGATCGAGAACGGCGCGGGTGCCGGCACGACGAACCGCCTGAGCCCGCGCGCTGCGGTCGCGCTGCTCGACGCGCTGTCGGCTCAGCTCGCGCACGGCGGTCACGACTTGACGGCCGCCCTCCCCGTCTCGGGGTTCGATCCCGGAACGCTGGAGGACCGCTTCGCCGAGCGGCCCGCGCTCGTCGTCGGCAAGACCGGGACGTTCGGCTCCGTCGGCGCGAGCGCCCTCGTCGGCGCCCTCCGCAGCGAGCGTTACGGAACCGTCCGCTTCGCGGTGCTGAACCACGGCGTGCCCGTTCCCGAGGCGCGTCGGCGACAGGACGACTTCGTGCGCGAGCTCGCCGAGTCGGTGCACGCGACGACGTGGCCGTACGCGCGCCCGACCCGGCCCGCCTACCTCGAGGCGCAGGTGGACTGACGCGGCGCGGACGCTACTTCGTCGCGACCGGCGTCACCGGGCTCCCGACGGCGCCGACGAACGGCTCGGGCGTCGCGCTCAGCAGGAACTCGTAGACGCCGTCGCCGGCGCAATCGGCTGCGAGCTCGTCGAGCACCCAGTTCTGGCCCTGCGTCATCCCCATCTCGACGAGGTCGAGCAGGTGGACGGGCAGCAGCGCGTCAGCGTGCTCGCCGGGCCAGACCTCGAACGGCATCGTGTCGGTCGCGACCGCCGCGACGTCTCGGTCGTGGAACCACTCGACGGTCGCGACCCCGAGGCCGGGGCTCGGGATCCGGTACGATTCCCTGTCGCCGGCGCGGAGGTGCTCCATCTGCCCGGTCCGCACCAGCAGCACGTCGCCCGGCAGCACGCGGAGGCCCGTCGTCCGGAGCGCGTCGTCGAGATCGGCCGGTGAGATCGGATAGCCGGCGTCGAGCCGGCCGACACCTTTCGCGCGCGCGACGTCGAGCAGGATCCCGCGCGTCACGATCGGCCGCACCTTCTCGATCCCGCACCGCGTCGCGCCCGCCTCCGCGGTGACCGAAGCCGCGGGGAACCCGTTGTAGAGCCGTCCCTCGTAGCTCGCATGCGCGAGGCCGTCCCAGTGCGTCGCCGCCTGCAGGCCCATCACGACGACGTCGTCCGAGAGGCAGCAGTGTGCGGGATCGCCCGTGAAGGGCGTGTTGATCGCGACCATGGTGTGGAGCGGGTTGATGCGGTTCGGGATGCGGCCGGTCTGCGGGCCGTCGAGGCAAAGCGGCAGCGCGAGCGAGAACGACGTTCCCTTCCGAACGCAGGCGGCGCCGCGGCGGGTCGCCTCGGGCGTGATCAGGTTCAGCGTTCCGATCTCGTCGTCCGCGCCCCAGCGACCGCGGTTCGAGACGCGCTTGGCGAGCTCGTGAAACCAGTCGGGAAGTGCCATTCCTGTCGTCCTCCTGCGATGTCTCGTCAGCGAGCGCGGAGCGGGTGCCGCGCGTGCTTTCCTGCGCCCCCGCGCCGCCTCACACGACGCCCTCGCGGCGAAGCTCGTCCACCTCGGCGAGCGAGTAGCCCGCGAGCTCGACGAGGATCTCGTCGGTGTGCTCACCGAGGCGCGGCGCCCGCTGGTAGCGCGGCCGCACGCCCGCGATCCGGATCGGCGTTCCCACCTGTCGCAGCTCGCCGTACTCCGGGTGCTCGAGCGCGACGATCATCTCGCGCGCGAGCGTCTGCTCGTCGGCGAGCGCTTCCTCGACCGAGTAGACGGGCGCGCACGGCACGTGGCCGCGGAGCCGTCCGAGCCACTCCTCGGTCGTCCGGAGCGCGAAGTCGCGCGCCAGGACCGCGACGAGCTCGTCGCGGCGGGCATAGCGGTCGGCGAGCGTCCGCCAGCGCGGGTCGTCCGCGAGCTCCGGCCGGTCCATGCGCTCGCACAGGCGCTGCCAGAACTTCTCCTTCATGCACATGACGACGACGTGACCGTCCGCGGTGCGGAAGCTCTGCGCCGGCACGACGCTCTGGTGGGCGGAGTCGCGGGTGCGCTCGGGATGCCAGCCGCGATCGAGCGACCACGCGGCCATGTAGTTCAGCATCGCGATCGCGGTGTCGAAGAGGCTCACGTCGATCTCGCAGCCCGATCCCGAATGGCGCGCGCGATGGAGACCGATCATGAGCGCCAGCGCCGACAGGATCCCCGCCGAGAAGTCGATGACCGAAACGCCCGCGCGCGCGGGCGGGCCGTCGGGCTCGCCCGTCAAGCTCATGTAGCCGGCGTATGCCTGCACGAGGAAGTCGTAGCCGGGCTCGCCGGCGCGCGGCCCGGTCTGCCCGAAGCCGGAGAGCGAGCAGCAAACGACGCGCGGGTTCGCGTCGCGGAGCGACTCGTAGGTGAGGCCGAGTCGCGCGGGCTCCCCGCCCCGCAGGTTGTTGTAGACCGCGTCGCACGCGGGGACGAGCCGGCGCAGGACCTCGCGGCCGCGCGGGTGGCGGAGGTCGAGCGTGAGGCCGCGGCAGCCGCGGTTCAGGGCCTGGAAGTAGAGCGAGTCCCCGCCGCCTGCGAACGGAGGAACGTGACGCGCCTCGTCGCCGCGCCCGGGGCTCTCGAGCTTCATGACGTCCGCGCCGAGATCCGAGAGCAGCGTGAGCGCCCACGGCCCCGCGCCGAGCTGGCTCGCGGCGAGGATGCGCAGGCCGGCGAGCGGTCGGGCATGGGCCGAGCCGGCGCGCGGCGCGACGTCGCTCGGAGGTGGATCGGCGGTGCTCACGGGTGTGCTGGCTCCGGAATCGTGCCTCCCTATGGCATCGCGCGCAGCCGCAATCGAGGAGCGCGCACGGTGCGTGTTTCGGGCGGCCGACTCGGCTACAATCGCCGTGGTGGCGACATCCCGGACACAGGACGAGAGGACCCGGCGGAGCGACGAGCGCGGCGCCGGCGAGAAGGCGATCCGCGGCGTCCTTCGACACGTCGGACGGCTGGCGGCGCTCGCCGCGATCGCCGCCCTGGCGGCCTCTCCTTCCCCGGCCCGGGCCGATTGCTCGCGCGCCGCCGCGGACGGCAACGCGCGCCAGGCGCAGCCGGGGGATCCCACGACGGCCGGCTGCGGCGACGCGACCACCGTCGCGTCCGCGACCACCGGCGCGAGCGCGAGCGGAACGTCGGGCGCGGCCGCCGCCCGCGACGATGGCATGCGCGAGCTCCAGCTCGCGCAGCAGCGGCTCACGGAAGCCGAGCAGGCGACCGACGACGCCGGCCGGCGCGCCAAGTACCAGGACGCCAAGGACCACGCCGAGCGCGCGATCGAGCTCCTGCCCGACAGCGCGGATGCGCACTTCGCCCATTTCGCGGCCGCCGGGCGCCTCGCGCAGCTGCAGGGCCTCGGGACCGCGGCGTTCCAGCTGATGTCGCTCAACAAGGAGCTCGACGAGGTCCTCCGGCTGGATCCCAACCACGCAAACGCGCTCGCCGCCCGCGGCGGCATGCTGGTCAAGCTCCCGCGCCTGCTCGGCGGCAACACCAAGCGGGGCATCGAGTACCTCGAGCGCGCGGTATCGCTCGACTCGACGGCGGTCGGGAAGCGGCTCGAGCTCGCCGAGGCCTACCACCTCGTCGGGCGCGGCGAAGACGCGAGCCGGACCGCGGACGCCGCGCTGGCGATGGCCGAGACGATGCAGGACCCCGGAAAGATCGACACCTGCAAGCGCTTCATCGCCGAGCTCAAGGCGACCTGCGACGGCTGCTCGATGGCATCGATCGGCCGCTGACGTCGCAGCGCCGCGCGCCGGCGCGCGGCCAAGTCGCTCGACCCACGGCACGGAGATCGGGCGAGCCGCTCGCGGGCCGCCGGCGCCCGCTACTCGGAATCCCGCCAGCGGAGGCTGATCGCATGGTCGAAAAGACGATCGATTTGACGGGAACGTCGACGAGCTCGATCGAGGAGGCGGTCGCGCTCGCCGTGTCGCGGGCCGCGGTCACGATCTCGGGGCTGCGCGAGGCGCAGATCACGTCGACCACGGCGCTCATCCAGGACGGCCGGATCGCGGGGTGGAAGGTCGGCCTCCGCGTCACGTTCGAGATCAAGGAAAAGCTGCACGAATGAGCGAGCCGGGAGCCGGCCCGGGCGTCAAGACGCGCGCGATCGCGCCCGGAATCTTCGAGGTCTTCCTGCCGCTCCCGTCGCGGCCGTCGATCGTCAACGTCTACCTCCTCGACTGCGGCGACGGCTGGGCGCTCGTGGACACGGGCGTCGCGCTCGCGGCGAGCCGGGAGGCGTTCCACGCGGCGCTGGCCGAGGTGGGCGCCGAGCCCGCGGCGCTCCGCCACCTGATCGCGACCCACCACCATCCCGACCATTTCGGCGCCTCCGAGGCGCTCCGCGCCGCGACCGGCGCCGCGGTCTTCCTGCACCGGGCCGAGCTGGAGCGGATCGAGTACACCCTCGCGGCCGGGCCCGGCGACATGGTGGCCCATTCGCGCCGGAACGGCATGCCGATCCCCCCCGACGTGACGGATGCGCCGCGTCCCGCCGAGGTCTGGGCCGGCACCTTCCAGCCGACGCGGCGCATCGATCGGTTCCTCGAGGACGGGGACGTCCTCACGATCGGTACCCGCCGGCTGCAGGTCGTCTGGACCCCCGGGCACACGCCCGGGCACTGCTGCTTCCTCGACCTGGACGCGCGCGCCCTCTTCGTCGGGGACCACCTGCTCCCCAAGATTACGCCCCACGTCGGCGTCTACGCGACCGGGCCGAGGAACCCTCTCGGGGACTTCGTGGCGTCGCAGGAGAAGGTCGCGCGGCTGGAGGACGTCGGCCT
>DASRFA010000011.1:0-146560 GCA_035651755.1 Binatia bacterium
GCTACGGGCCCATCGTCAGCGGCTTCCGCCTTCCGTTCCCGGCGTTCTGGGACGCGATCTTCTACGGCACGGCCTTTCCGGCCGTGCAGAACTTGCTGCTCGCGTGCCGGGCCGCCGGCCTCGGTGCCGCGCTCAACGTGATGCCGCTGTGGAACCTGCCCCTCGCGCGCGTGACGCTGGGCCTTCCGCTGTGGGTGACCCCGGTGGCTGTCGTGCCGATCGGCTGGCCGATGGGCCGCTACGGCCCGACCTCGCGGCCCGCGGTCGAATCCGTCGTGCACGTCGATCGCTGGGACAACCTCGCCTTCGCCTCCGAAAATCCCGCCGCGAATGCCGAAAGCGGAGGGGCGGATCGGAATGAGAGAGGAAGATCGTTCAGGATCGGCCGCCGGTCCTGACCGACGTCATTCCGCGCGGCTGCGGACGACTCGACGAGGACCGAAGCGTCAAGCTCGCGAGCCGGCGCGCACGGCACGCGCGTGGATGTCGATGGCCTTGCCGACGAAGCCCACGAAGCCGACGTCGAAGTCCGCGTACCAGGCGGAGTCCGAAAGGCCGGGCGAGTGGGTGGACGACGACCAGTACCACGACGCCGAGGTGACGCCCGGATTCGACGCGGTGAACCCCGGAATCGTCGTGCACGGGCTCATCGTGCAGTTCGGGGACTCCGCCTCCAGGATTCCTCGCAGCTCCTCGATCGTCGGAAGCCGCCAGTCGCAGTGGCTCGCGAAGCAGCCCGCCGTCGTGTGGCCGTCCCCGGACACGCCTCCGTTCAGCGTGCCGAGAAACGCCGTGAACACCGTTCCGTTCGGCGTCGTCACCCCGAACGTCGTGCTCCACCTGTACGTGTCGTGCTCGTCGTGCACGCTCCCGTCGTCGGTCTTCAGCTCCCACTGAAGACCGCTATTCAGGTCCGTGGCCGTCCCGTCGGCGTTGTCCAGCCAGCGACACGACGCGCCCTTCTTCGCCGCGGCCTCGTCAGCCATCGTGATGGACTTGCGGAACGTCTCCTCACACCGCGCCGTGTCCGGAGTCGTGCCGAGGACTTCCTTGCGCCGCTCGCCCTCGATGCAGAAGGTGCGCTTGCGCAGCGCGTTCAGCTTCGCCGCCTCGCACCTGTCCTCCGGCGTCGGTGCTGCTACCGCCGCGCTTGCGAGCGCGAGTGACAAGATCAAGGCCCAGATCGTCGTGCGGTTCATGTCAGTACAGCGCGCCGCCAAAGTTGTCGTCGGGCTCGGGGCTGCCGGGAACGTTCGAGGAGGCCTGCGTCCAGATCTGAGTGCCCGACGTCTGGAGACCATGGTTGTCCACCGACCCGTAGAAGACCTTCACCTCGCCGGCGTCCCTTTTGCCCGACGAGTTCCTGAACGGCGCGCCGACGGCCAGGTCCGCGCTGGTGATGGTGACGCTGAAGTTGTCCGGTGGGAGAATGTGAGTCTCGTCCCGCCCGAAGTTCCACGCCGTGAGGCTTCGACCGAACTGCGCGCCGCCTTGGGGCCTGGTGTCCGTGAGCCTCTGTGGTGCGCGAACCGTGGTGGGCGAGAGACCGGCGCTCGAACCGTAGATCACATCCACCTCGCCGACGTTGGTCCGCCCGCCGGTGTCTTCCAGCGGCACGCCGATGGCGAGATCCAGCTTGCCGTCGGCGTTGAAGTCCCCGGCGGCCAGGGCGCGACCGAACTGATCGCCCTGCTCGCTGCCGCTGCCAAAGATGAGGTCCTGGTTCCAGAACTGACTGCCGGTCGCCGTCAGACCGGACCTCGCGCCAGGCAGATTGGAGCTCGAGCCAGGAAGGATGTGGACCGCGCCGGCGCTCGTCCCCTCCGGCGTAACGTTGGGCGTGCCGGCGGCCTCGGAGTTGATCTCGCGGATCGACTGCCCGGGGACGCCGATGGCAAGATCGTCTCGCTTGTCTCCGTTGAAATCTCCGGCAGCGAGCGAAAACCCGAAATTCTCGTTCTGCAGAGGAACGGAAACGATTCCGTCGCTATCTTGCGACCAGAACTGAGCACGATTCTTGGTGAGCCCCGTACCGCTGACGCCGTACAACACGACGACGCGCCCCGCGTTGGCGGCGTTCGCGATGGTCTCGTCCGGCACACCGATCGCCAGGTCCGAAACCTTGTCGCCGTCGAAGTCGCCGCCGGCCAGCGCGAATCCGAAGAGGTCGTGGGTATCGCTCGATCCCTGACCGGTGTCTTCCTGCGTAAACAGCTGATTGCCGGTGAGCACGAGCCCGTTGTCCTTCTGACCGAAGAGAACCCACACGGCGCCGGCGGACGGGTGCGCGAACAGGATGAGCGACGGGGGGGTGAAGTCGGGGATTCCGATGGCGAGGTCGGCGATGCTGTCTCCATTGAAATCGCCCCACGCGAGCGAGCTTCCCAGGTGTTCCGCCAGCAGGGACGAATCTCTGCCGGTCAGCAGGTCGAATGATTGCGGCTCGAGCACCGTGGCCGCCCCGCTGGTCACGAGACCTTGGTCCGAACCGTAGATCACCACGATCCTGCCGACGTCGGACTGGTTGAACCCGTCCACCACGACATCTTCGCCGGGGATGCCGATGGCGAGGTCCGACTTGCCGTCGCCGTTGAAGTCGCCCGCGGCGAGAGCCGCACCAAATCGATCGCCTTCCTCGGAAGCGCCAGGCACGCCGGCGGCGTTCTGGGAAATGAACTGGGCTTCCGGGGTCGTCGGGCCGGCGGTGGCCGGAGCGACGAGGCCATCCGCCGAGCCATAGATGACGTTCACGGCCCCGGCGGCCGCACCTCCGGTGACCTCGCCCGGCACGCCGATGGCGAGGTCCGCGAAGCCATCGCCGTTGAAGTCGCCTTTGGCGACGCCGTTGCTGCTGCCCCCGCTGAGACCACTGAGTTCCTCCGGCGGGCTCTGCGTCGGGGACCGACGCAGAAGGGGGAGCCGGTTCGTGAAATGCCCCAGCCCCCCGCCGGCCGGACTCCGAACACTCTCGCCATCGACGACATCCTCGTCCGGCCCCGCGTTCCCGTGGGCAGGCCCCGCGAGACTCAAGGCCAGAACACTTCCGGCCACGATCACGAACTTCCTCATGGCTGTCTCTCCCGAAGGAATTGGACGCCAGAAAGCCGCGTGCACGGTCTCGCGTGGCGCCGCCCGCTCTACCTCGCTTCGATCGCGGAGGTCGGGACGTTGCCGCCCGTACGGGTCTGGAGCGATCCACGAATCTTCTTCGTCGAGCCGGTCGTCGTGATCCTGCAGAAGCCCCCGAAGGGGCTCGCGAGGGCCGTCCCGCAGCCATGGTCCGGGCCGACGTTGCTGCAGGTGTTGGTCTCGCCGACCAGGCCGTTGTTGGTATTGATGATGTCGATCGTGATCGTCACCGGGATCGTGCCCACGTTCACGGCTTCGCAGCGCACTTGCGAGCCGGTGCCGAAGTCCGGCAGCAGCGGGCCCGTCGTCAGCGTGCCGGCGTGAGCGGCACCGCCCATTGCCAGCGTGAAGACGGTCACCAGGAACAGGATCTGGACCTTCATAGCTTCCTCCTCGACGTTCGCGACCGCAGCTCCCGGCACGCGACCCCCGTCGCGCGCACAGGCTCTGCTCCTGCCTGACAGGCGCTACGTCGAGGCGTGGCGATGCCACGGCGACCGCCCGAGACGCCGCGGCTTGCTCAGCGAGCCCTGGGCCGGGACCCCGCCGGAGCTACCCCGTGCCGGGGGAGGAATCCCTCAGGTGACGGTCCAGTCCGTCGCGCGCTCGGGCTCGTAGACGCAGAAGATCTCGGTGCGGGTGGCGTGCGTCAGGTGGCTACCGAGCTCGGGGTGCTGCTCCGCGATGCGCTCGATCGCGCTGCGAACGCGGTTGTACACGGCCTTCCGCAGGCGCTCGATCCCGTCGCCGCTGCGCCGGCTCCGGCCGCCGAGGCCGAAGGCGGCGGTCAGCTCGCCCTCGATCGCCGCGATCTCCTCCTGCAACCGGCTCGTCCGACCAGCGTCGGAGAATTCCTCGGCCTCCGCCAGCTCCTGGCGGAGCTCGGACAGCCGGGCGCGATAAGCCGCGCGGGCGGGCGCGTCGAGGATCGGGTCGCCCCCGCCGGCGCGCGCGATCGTGAGTCCCTCGCTCGAAGCGGACACCGTGCCACCGGAGCCACTCCCGATCCCGGTCAGATCGACGACGTGGATCTCGCGGCCCGGAGAGCGCACCAGCGCGGAGAGATACTGGAGGCCCTTGCTGTCCGGCAGCTCGATCGTGCGTCCGTCGAACTCGATCTGCCAGCGCGTTCCGAGCTTGACGAAGCGACCGGTGCTGCTCGCCTTTGAGGGCGGCGTCGCGGAAGCGATGTCCGCGGTTGCGGCCTCGAGCGCGTCGAGGCGCCATGCGACTCCATGGCGCCGGTAGCGGCCGGCAGCCGCATCGAGCAGGGCGCGCGCTCGCTCGGCGTCTCCCACACGCGCGCGGCGATGGAGGGCGCGCGCCAGGTCCGCCTCCGCATGGGCGCGGAAGAGCGGCGCCGCAGCACGCGTCGCGACCTCGATCGCCGTCGAAAGGTGTCGCACGGCATCGTCGAAGAGGCCGAGCGTCGTCTCGAGCAAGCCGAGCATCCGGTCGATCGACCCTCCCCAGTAGGTCGCGACGCCGGCGACGATCACGGTCCCCTCGAAGGGGATGAGGTCGTCGAGCAGCAGCCGGGCGCGGCGCTCGTCGCCGAGGTAGGCCGCGATGATGGACGCGGACGACAGCATCGGCAGCCGGTGGACGTCGCGCGGGACGTCCTCGAAGTCTCGCGCCGCCACCTCATCGAAGCTCGCACGCGCGTCCTCGCGTCGCCCGCAGAGGGAGTGGATCAGGGGAATTCCGATGCGAAAGACCGGCAGCGCGGGATTGGAGTCGACCACCTGGCGGATCAGCGGCTCGAGCTCCGCGACGCGGCCCTGCTCCTCGCGCAGGTGAAAGAGCTGCGTTCCGAAGAGCACGACCGCGTTCGGGCTCCCGGCCGCCTCGCCGAGCTCGACCGCGCGATGAATCAGCACATCGGCCTCCGCGAGCCGCCCCTCCATCTGTGCGCGCGTTCCCCGGAAGGCGGTCGCCAGCCAGCGATAGAACGGCTGGCGGACCTCTGCGGCGAGCGTCTCGAAGCGCGCCAGCTCGCGATCGCAGAGCCCGACGTCGGGGATCTCGAGCGCGTCCACGATGCGCCAGAGCCGCGCCGTCGCCTCGAAGTAGCGGGACCCGCTCGCGCGCGCGATCTCGAGCAGCCGCTCCGCGATCTGGAGCCGCTCGTCGAGCGTTCCCGGGACCAGGAGGGCGTAGTGCAGGCTCGCGAGCGCGGAGAAGAGGCTCGCCAGATCGTTGAGCCGCTCCGCCATGGCGACCGCCTCGCGCGCGAGCGCGACCAGACGAGGGCGCTCCTCGCCGTGGTAGCGGGCTCGGGCGAGGTCGGCGAGCATGCGGACGCGGAGCGGGTCGTCGCCGGTGGGGAACGCGGCGAGCGCCTCCTCGAGGAGCGCGATCGCATCCTGCGGGACGTCGAGCGCGAGATCCGTCCGGCCGACGGAGCCGATCGCTGCGCGCGCGAGCAGGGTCGGGATCCCGAGAGCGCGCGCCAGCTCCGCGGCTTCCCGTAGATGCCGGCGGGCACGCGATCGGTGTCCGGCGAGCCACAGGACGTCGGCGAGCGCGAGCAGGATCTCGCAGCGCGTGCGGCCGGCGTCGCTGGCGGCGCCGCCCGCGGTGGCGCGCGCGAGCGCCTCGAGCGCCTGCTCGTACTTCCGCGCCGCCTCGTCGAAGGACGCGCGCCGGGCCGCGACGTCGCCCGCCCGGCGCGCGCACTCGACGGCACCGAGAGCCGATTCCGGCGTGCCGGCGAGCAAGAGATGGCGAGCGAGAGCACCCCAGTGGTCGTCGAGCTGCGCGGCATGCGCGTCGCGCAATGCCGCGGCGACGTCGGCGTGGAGGCGGGCACGCTCGGCCATGCCGACGCTCTCGTAGATCGTCTCGCGCACCAGGTCGTGCGCGAACCGAAGCCGCGTCGGGTCGTCCGGGACGGGCTCGACGAGTCGTGCGGCGCGGGCCTCGTCGAGCGCCCCGAGCAGCGCGTCCCGCCCGAGGGCCCCGGCACCCCGCTCGAGGACCGCCGGGTCGAGATCGCCGCCGAGGACCGACGCGCGAGCGAGCACGTCGGCGGTCGGTCGCGACAGCCGCTGCAGTCGTCTGGCGAGCACGTGGCGGACGGTCGCCGGAAGCGGCACCGGCTCGGGTGTCGGCTCGTCGGGAGCGCCGAGCCGCCCCTCGTGGGCGAGCATGCGCGCGACTTCGGTTGCGAAGAGCGGGTTCCCTCCGGTTTGCGCGTGCACCGCGGCGGCGAGGACGTCGGGAACCTCGAAGCCGGCCGCGTGCGCGAGGAGCCTCGCGGTTGCGGCCTCGTCGAGACCCTCGAGCTGGAGCAGCTGCGCGTCCGCGGCGAGATCGGCGAGCGGGGTCGCGAGCCGGTCGTGTGCGCCGACCTCGGTGTCGCGGTAGGTGACGACGAGCACGACCCGGTGCTCTCCGACCTCGCGTCCGAGAAAGCGTGCGAGATGCAGGGACGCGGGGTCGGCCCAATGCACGTCCTCGAGGACGACGAGCCGTGGAGTCTCCCGGGAAGCGCGACGGAGCAGTTGGGAGATCGCCTCGAAGAGCTCGAAGAGCGTCTCCTCGCCTTCCGCGGGGGGAGATTCGCCGATCGCCGAGCCTTTCGCTTCAGGAAACAGGCGGGCGAGCGTCCGTCTCTCGATCCCGAGCTCGGCGAGGAGGTCGGGAGCGAGCCTTCCGGCGGTGACGTCTCTCGCGATTCGAGCCCATGGCCAGAGCGCCGGGGCGCCCTGAACCTCGTGGCATCGCGAGACGTGTGCGACGAAGCCGCGCTGCGTTGCCGTCCGGATCAACTCCTCGACGATGCGCGTCTTCCCGATGCCCGGCTCGCCGGCGACGAGGAACGTCCGGCCGCGCGCGCCGAGAGCCTCCTCGAGCCCCCCGTCGAGGAGGGCGAAGAGACTGTCGCGTCCCACCAGCGGCATGCGGGCCAGACGGCCGAGGACCGATACCGGGTCGGCGCCGCGAGGAGGAGCGCGATCGGACGCCATCGCGGCGATTGTACTCCTCCTGTTCCGTCCGTGCGCCAGCGTTCCGCTGGGCTCCGAGCCGACGAGCAGCCCCGTGGCGACGCCACGCCGCGACGTGGCGCCGAGAAGGCAAGGCCGGCTCCGTCCGCCTCGAGGAGATCGCAAGCGTGTCCTCCGACCAACGACCGGCGCATGCCGGACTCGGTCCCGGACCCTTCGTCGGCCGCCGTGCCGAGCTGGCGCGCCTGCGCAGGAGCGTCGAGCTCGCGCTCGGGGGAATGGGCACCTGTGCCTGGATCGTCGGCGAAGCCGGCACCGGAAAGACGCGTCTCGCGCGGGAGCTCGCGAGCTACGCGCGACTGCGCGGTGTCGAGGTGCGATGGCTCGGGCATGCCGAGGTGCGGGCGACTCGTCCGATCATTGCTCCGCTCGCCGAGCGTGCAGAGCTCGTCATCGCCGACGCTCTTCCGGACGTGGGCCCGGCCTCCGTCCGTGCCGTCGAGCGACTCCTGGCGAGCGCCGGCTCGAGGCAGCTCGTCCTCGGAACGAGCCGCCCTCCGCTCGGTGCTCTCGCCACCGTTCTCGCCGAGCGACGTGCCGATGTCCTCATCCTGGCAGGCCTGGAGACGGACGCTCTCGCGCGACTCCTCGGCGCGCTTTCAGGCGAGAGACTCGGGGCGGACGTGATCGCGGCCGTGGCGCGCGCGACGGGCGGCAATCCATCGCGCGTGCGGGCGTGGCTCGAGGCCGACCGGGCCGGAATGACGGGGGCCGATTGAACAACGCCGCCGGGGGCATGGTCACCCGGGCCGGCGCGACGGCGTTCCTCATCCGCACTCGGCGATCTCCGGCTACTGCCCCGCCTTCACCATCTGGGCGGCCGGCGTGCGTAAATGACGCCGCTCGTGGTCGAGAAGCCGCAGCGTCGCAACTCGAGCTCGACCGCCTAGAACTGCCACGTCAAGCGCAGCTGGCTCTCCGAGCGTCCGCGATTCAAGCCGCCGACGCCCCACGTCTCGTAGACCGGTTCCTCGGTCGTATTGACGTAGTAGCGCTGAGCGAGGTTCACGATCAGGTCGGGCGTGAGGTAGTAGTCGACGCTCCACGCGATCAGCATGTTGAAGCTGTTCACCGGGTCGCAGCCGAAGGTGATCTGCGGTACGACCGTCCCGCTTCGGTAGAAGGTCGTCGCCGCGACCGTGAACAGGAGCTCCCAGTCTCGCACGCGATCCACCGCGGCGCAGTTCGTGAAGTCCGGGCCGGTGCATGGCTGGCCGGTGATCCGGTTGACGAGCGGAAACGTGCTCGGCACGGTGGTCGGCGTCAAGTTACCGACGAGTCCTATGTGGGAGCCGGTCGGGTGCTCATTGTTCACCAGGTAGTGCCAGAAGAACTGGCCCAGGATGAGCCACGTCGCACGCGAGTTGAGCCAGCGGATCCACGTCGGCCGGTCGAAGCCGACCATGCCCTGCCACATGTCCTTCCGGACGGTGCCGAAGAGCTGGGCCGGGAGCACCGGCGATCGGATGTCGCCGGAGCTGAAGGGCATGCCGAAGACGTAGACCTGCTCCGTCTTCAGCACGGCTTCGCTCCAGTCGTCGTACCGGTTCGCCGAGAAGCCGATCGTGTGCGTGTACGGCACGGTGTACTCCGCCGGCAGGAGCTGGCGGTTGGCGAAGACGTCGGTCGCGAGCGCGGGATCGGTGATCGCCTTGACGAAGGCCGTGTTCGCGCCGTCGTCCTGATTGTAGCGGGCGTAGAAGTAGGCGATCGTGAACTGGACGCCGCCGACCATCCCGCCGAGGCGTACGCCGACCTGGCTGTTGTCCGCGGGGTTTCGGCTGTAGTCACCCTGGCGGAAGAGCGTGCTCTTGTAGACGCCCTTCAACCCCGCCGACTGGATCGGGTCGCTCACCGGTAGGCTCCAGGGCGAGTACGGCAGGAAGCGGCGCTTGTTCGGGTACCAGTCTCCCGGGTTCCAATAGCCTTCGAGGAACCCGTTCGTCATCGGACCCACGTTCGGCAGCGTCCAGAGCCACTTGAGCATCCAGTACGGGATGCGCAGCTGGTCCCAGCCGTGGCCGATCTCGGTCTCCTGCTGAAGATGCCAGGTGAGATCGAGGGCGTTCACGCGGTCGAGAAGTCGGAAGTTGTCCGTCTCGCCCCAGACGATCTGCTGCCGCCCGATGCGCAAGCTCAGAGGGATGTGACGGAAGTTGACGTCGACGTAGGCCTCGCGCAGCGTGTTGTCCCATTTGAGCGCGTCGCGCGTGCCCGACGGGATGCGGGAGATCGAGTCCGGCGTCGGCTGGCCGGTCAGCGTGACGCTCGGGATCGCGTGCCCCGTGAAATCGTAGAGCCGGCCGCCGGGCGCCCAGTCGTACACGCTGTCGTAGACGCCCCGGTAGAGGAGGTAGAGGCTGGAGCTCTCGATGAAGTCCGGCGCTTCGAACTTTCCGAGGACCTTGCCGCCGTTCAGCAACTCGTAGTCGAGGCGGATGCGCGCCGTGTTCCGCTGCTGGACCGGCTGGAAACCGCCGACCGTGCGCATGCGCACCAGGTTTTGCGCCGAAAGATCGCCCGACAGCCTCAGGTCACCGAAGTAGAGGGTCGCTTCCGCCGGCGGGGGCGAGAGCACCCATGCCGCCGAGACGAGGCCCAGGATCAGTGCCGCGCATCCGCGCATCCACTCTTTGGCCATCGCGGAACTCCTCTCTGCCGAGAAGCCGGTGACTCTCACGGAACCGCACCGTCGACCGGCACGGGCCCGGCCCTCGCATGCTAGCCTGGGGACGCGAGAAGCAACCCCGACACCACGTGCCGTGCACCCCGAAACCCGGGAACGCCGGTGGTCGCGACCAGCGGGTTCGCGAAATCGAGAATGTCGCGAGCCCCCGGTAGCGGCCGTGCGAATCGCCCGGGTTCCGGGAGAGTGCCCTCGCAACCCGTCGTACGTCGGTGAGCGGTGCCGTAGCGGATCTCCTGCTCGTCGCCGAGGACGGGGATCATGGGGGGAGCATGCGTGACTCATCCGGGAGCCGCAACGGCGAAGCCCATCGCACCGGCGGCGTCCACCATTCGGGCGATCGCACGTGACACTCCGCCGCGACGGCGTCGCTCAGCCGCCGCTCGCCATGAATACCTGACCGTCGTTGCGCGTCGGGCTCGCGAAGCCGGCTTGCCAGCAACCTCCGACCGACGTCCGGACCTGCACGCGGACGGGCGCGCCGAGCGGGAGCGGCGGCGTCGCGATCGAGGGCCCCTGTCCGACGATGGTGATCCGCGCCTTGCCGTCGCCGCCGGCGCGGAGCTTGATCGACTTCGGGCCGGTCGGGTCGCGCGTCGCATTCAGGTACGTGAAGCCTTTCGGGTCCGCGCGCCAGCACGGACGAGGCCCGCACCCGCCGCCTGCGGACACCTCGGTCTCGGACACGAGCGCCGACGACCCGTCGTACACGCAGAGCGCGTATGCCGCCGTCGCGCGAGGATCGCCGAAATCGCCGACGGAGGTCGCGCGCCCGGCGTTCCAGTCGAACAAGACGCGCTTCGAGGCGGTCGGCGATGCCGGATCGCGGACCACGAGCCGCGACCGGCCGCTCGTGAACGGCGTGCGGCAGGTGTCGTCGGGTGCGGCCGGGCACGGCACCGCGCGGAGCTTCGGCTCGAGCTTCGACGACGGGATGGTCTCCTTGGGCAGCGACGGGCTGCTCCACGAGAGCCGCGCGACCGCCCCGAAGAGCCGCTCGTAGAACTCCATCTTGATGTCGTAGGCGAGGCCGCCGGTGAGCGCGACGGTCCCGCTCCACTCGGTCGGCGGCTGGTCGACCCACTCGTCGATCACGAGCTTGCCGTTGACCCATAGGCGCACGCCGTCGTCGGTCGTGGTGTAGAAGCGATAGGTCTCGCTGAAATCGGGTTTCACGCGCCCGGTCCAGCGGACGGAGAAGTTGTCCGGCGGGACGCGCGGATCGGGCGAGCCGCTTCCCCAGTCGAAGTCGACGGTCGGGTCGGTGCGCGTCAAGGCGACGTTCGCGAGCGCGGCGTCGGCGAAGTACTCGGCGCGAAGCCCGCCGCAGCTCGCCCCGACGCAGACGTAGCCGACCTTGCGCGCGACGCGCGTCCCGTGCGCGCCGGTGACGCTGAGCGTGACGTCGTACGCGCCGTCGGACGCGTAGGTGTGGGACGGGTTTTGCGCCGTGCTCGTGCCGCCGTCGCCGAAGTCCCACGCCCAGGTCGTCGGGCTCGGCACGATCGACGCATCGGTGAAGTGCACGCTGAGCGGCGCGGCGCCGAACACCGCGTCGGACGTGAAGTCGGCGAGGCCGAGGAAGGAGACGCGCAGCACGTTCGCGCCGACGTCAATCGGAGTCGCCGCGTCGCGGTCCTTGTACAGATCGGTGAAGTAGAGGCCGTCGGGGCCTGCCGCGAGGCCGACGGCCGTCGCGAAGCCGTTCCCGCCGTACGCGATGAGCGCGATGGGCGGGCGCGCGAGCGCGCCGCCGGCCGTGAACGCGAAGTCGCTGATGCGCTTGCCGTTCGGCTGGGGCCCGCTCGCGTAGGTCGGGCCGGATTCGCTGACGAAGGCGTGGCCCATCTTCTCCGCCGGGAAGCCGCTGCCGCCGAACACCGCCGGGTGGACGAACGCGACGTTCACGGGCGCGACCGCGGGGTTCCAGTTGTAGAGCGCGAACGTCTGCATGCTCTGGTCGGAGCCGTCGTAGCCGTAGTTCCGGCCGGCGACGACGCGCGCGAGACGATCGACCGACGGGCCGTTCTCGACCTCGTAGTGCGCTCCGTCGTCCGGCGACCAGGCGCCCCCGAACGGGTTCCGGAAGCCGTAGGCGAAGACGTAGTCGCGTGCGGTGATGCCGTCGCCCGCGTCGAAGAACGGGTTGTCGGACGGCGCGGTGCCGTCGAGGTTCAGGCGCAGCACCTTGCCGCGGAAGGTATCGAGGTCCTGGCCGGCGGACGCGTCGAAGCCGTCACCCATGTGCACGTAGAGCTTCCCGTCCGGCCCGATCGTCACGTTCGAGATCTGGTGCGACTGGCCCTGCGTCTCGCCGAACATGTCGAGGATGGTCGTCTGCGTCGCCGCAGTGAGGCCACCGTCGTCGCTGTGGAAGCGCACCACCTTGGGGTAGTGGTTGCCTCCCGCGTCGTAGAGCAGGGTCGCGAAGACATCGCCGGACACCGGATCCACCGCGATGCCGGCGAGCCCCTGCTCGCCCGAGCCCGGGAAGACGCCGAGCGGATCGAAGTCGAGGAGTCCGGTCGCGTAGTCGCCGACCGCGCCGTTCCGGCGGACGACCTTGATCGTGCCGTAGAGCTCGGTGACGTAGTAGAGAGGGTCGGTCGGGTTCGGCCCGGGGCTCGGGACGAAAGCGATGTTGACGGGGAGCTGGAAGCCCGTCGCGACGACTTCCACCTTGTATCCCGGCTGCAGCACGATCCACGGCAGCGGTGCGCCGCGCGCGAGCCTCGAGAAGTCCGGTGCCGTTTGCGAAGGCGAGCCGACGTAGGTGCTGCCGTCGGCCGACACCCAGAAGGTCGCGGTCTCGCCGCTCGCGAGCGACAGCGTCGGCAGATAGACGATCCGGTCGAACCCGCGGTTGTCGCTGAGCCCGATCTGCGATTCCGGCAGGGCGAGCGATGCGGAACCTGCGCCCACCGTGATGCGGAGCGCCGAATCGCCCGCGAGCGCGGGCGGATCGACGATTTCGTTGGACGATCCGTCGAGGCCGCGGAAGGCGAGGAGCAGGCTCCCCGCGGGACTCTCCAGCCGGAGCTCGGGCGCCGGCGCTCCCGCGGGCAGCACGATGCCCGCGCCGCCCTCGTCGCGCCACGTGGGAGCCGGGGCGTCGAGGACGTCCTGGAGAAGCAGGGCATAGATCGCCGTCGCCGAGCCCGTGTGCGCGAGGCGCTCGCCGTATGCGCTCCATTCGGTCGCGGGGTTGCCGCTGGAATCGCGGTGTCGCGCGCGCAGGCGGTAGTCGGTGTCGAACTCGAGCGTCGTGCGACCGGCGTACGAGCCCTCGAAGGCGCCGTCGCCGAGATGGACGTGAACGCGCTCGACCCCGCCGATGCAGAGGGCGCTCCACACGCGCTCGAGCGGCGCCAGCGTCCAGATCTCCCAGTCGCTGCAGACCTGCGTGTCGCCCGGGTCGGCGTCCGAGAACGCGCTCGTCTCCATGTGGACGTCCGCCGGGTTCACGATCTGGCCGTCGACCGACGGCTCGGTGAAGATCGGCGTCGCAGGCGGCTGATTCGCAAGGGCCGCGGGAGCCAGGGAAGCGACGAGAAGCACCGTGCCCGCGACGGCGGCGAAGGTCCGCGACGGTCTTCGGGTCGTGCCAGGAGCTGTTTGTTCGAAGCGGCGCATTCCGGCGCAGTGCGCCATGCCGGGCGCCGACGCGCCACTTCCTGGAGCCGCCCTCGTCATCTGCGTGCTGCCCACCGAACGCGGTCGGATCGCATGCATCGCGATTCGCAGCCCCATGGCCTGACTCGGACAGGCACCTAGCGCCGCAACCCTCCGCGGCCACCGAAACCGCGCTCTCCGCCGCCGAAGCCGGCTGCTCTTCCGGCAAAGCCACCTTCGCGGCCCGCAAATCCGCCACCTTGAATCTGCTGCAACTGCTGCTGCCGCTGGTAGCCGGTCTGGCGTGCGAAGCGATCCTGCTCGAGCTGGCGCTGCCCCTGGGAGCCTTCGAAGCGCTGCCCGCCGAGCTGATCCGCGGATCCGCGGCTTCGCTGTGACGCCGTCGACGCGTCGGCTGCGCTCGTGGTGCGCGACCGAGGCGCGCTACCGTTGGTCGCGTTGCGCCGCGAGGCGGTCGTCGTCGCCGTGGTCTGTGCCGAGGTGCTCTTCTCCGTCGAGCTCGACTTCTGGACGGAATTCCACGAGCCGTTGTCGTACTTCTGCCAGCCGCTGTCGGTCTTCTTGTAGACGTTCCCGTCCGCGCCCGCGTACACGTCGCCCGAGGACGTCTTCACCGCACCCGCGCGGTTGCCGCCGGCGCCGGAGACCCCGGCGCCCTTGGCGCCGCTCGTCGACGAGAACGAGCCCGCCGATCCCTGCGCGTTGCTCCGGCTCTGGGTTTGGACGGTCTGATTCGGTCCGGAGATCGTCGACGAGCCCCAGCGCTCGTACGCGTTGCTGCTCTGCTGCGTCGAGCCGGACCGTCCGGTGTTGGCGTTGTACCAGCTCGCGTTGCCGGACGCGCCGTCCGGTCCCCAGACCGCGCTGCCGTGCGCGTAGCTGCCGTTCGTCGGGTTGTAGGCGGAGAACGCCCCGGCCCCGCCGTTCGGACCGTAGATCGCTCCGCCTCGCGCCCACGCGCCGGTGTTCGGGTTGTACGCGGTGCCGCCCTTCGCGACGCCGCCGTACGGACCGTAGATCGCGCCGCCGTGCGCCCACGCGCCGGTGGCGGAGTTGTAGTAGGTCGCGCCGGCGTAGGAGTACGGGCGCGGGTAGTAGATCGGCACGGGCGCGGGGTAAACGTACGGCGGGTAGTGGTAGCCCGTGCCGTACACGACGACGCCGCCGCTCACGTAGCTCATCGCGTACCCGGCCGTGTAGCCGAAGGTCACGGTCGTCGGCGTCGACGCGTACACGCGTACGTAGGTGCACGGGTAGACCGGGCTGCTCGGTGGAATCGAGTAGATGACGGGCGGGACGGTCGCCGCCATCGCCCACGGTCCGGTCGGCGCCGGCGCCACGAACCACGCTCCCTGGTAGCAGGAGTAGTAGCTGGGACCGGTCTGGATCACCGGGAAAGAGGTGTTGGCCGCGTACTGCATCGAGGTGCCGGGGATCGGCGCGAACTTCGGCTCGCCCCCGTAGACGACGTCGAGCTTCGCCTGGCTTCGGTTCAACGTCGCCTGGCGCGGGATCTGCGCCTCGACCAGAGCCTCCTGCGCCTGGGACGTGCCCGGCACCGACGCGAGCACGAAGCCGCGCGGGCCGTCGGCGGGGATCCGCGCGAAGTCCGGCGGCAGCTCGTCGGTCGCGAACGTCCACGGGCCGTCCAGCCCGGGAGCGCTGAACCAGCGACCCGACGTCAAGTAATAGATGGTCCCGCCCTTGGTGTCGCGGAAGAGCGCGGCATCGGTGTTCTTCGCGTACTGCAGCGACGTGCCGGAGATCGCGGCCCACTCGGGCGTTCCACCGAGGACGATGATCTGCGCCGGCTCGGTCGCGACGAAGATCGTCGGAGCCTGCGCAGCGCCGAGCGTTCGTCCCGGGACGTGCTTCTCGACGTCGGCGAAGCTCGGATCGTCGGGTAGCTTCGCGAAAGCCGCGGGCAGGGGGCCGGCCGGCGTCCAGGGGCCGATCGCATCGCTCGCCTTCAGCCAGCCCCCGTCGTTCAGCAGGTACCAGGTGCCAGTGTCGCCATCCTTGAAGACGTCCCAGTTGGTATTGACGGCGAACGACAGCGAGCTTCCGGAGATCGGCGACAGGATCGGCTCGCCGTCGAACACGACGAGGCTCGCCGGCCGCGTGCTGACGAAGATGCGCGGCGGCGTGTTGTCGACCGCGACCTCCGGGCGCTTCTCGCCCTGCTGCGCGAGGCTCGTCGTCACCATTGCCAGCGGCACGCGCTTGACGGGCAGGGCTGCGACCGCCGCGCGGATGCGCTCCTCGAGCTTCGCCGCCTGCGCGGTGTCGACGGACGGGAAGCGCGACGAGATGAGGCGCCCGTCGCGCAGGATGACCGTCCGGCCCGTGAGGTCGGTCTCGGTCGCGAACGCGACGTCGATCGTGCCGAGAATCGGGGCCTTCGCGCCGTTCGGCATGATGGCGATCGCGGCGCGCGCGTCGAGCGTCTTCTGGTCCGGCCAGGAGATCACCTGCGGCTGGTACACGGTCGCGCTGCCGCCCTCGCCGGTGACCGTGTGCGGCCAGGTGTCCTCGCTCGGCGCTCCGGCGTGCTCCCGCGTCGGCGTCGCCGCCGCGTTTCCGACCGACGCCGGGGTCTTGGCCGATGCTCGAGACTCGATCGCCGCCAGCGCCAGAAGAGCGCTGCCGGCGATCGACCAGAACCGGATCCGTGAGCTGCGCGCTACGCTCATTCGACCTTCCATCCCGCCCGCCGGCTTCGCCGACACGTCATTTCGCCACGAGACGCCGATCACATCGCATTGCCCGCTTCGCGTCGAGCATCGCGACTGCCTCGTCGGCCTCCCCGTCAACTGGCCGGCGCTTCCGCGGGCGGGGAAGCCGCCAGGTTCTCGCAGGTGCCCCACAGCCGTCGATCGCTGTGAACCCGATCCGCCTCCCGTGAACCACCGGTCACGACACGAGAACTTCCGGTCATGGTGGCGAGATGACTCCGCGTCTCCGAATTCTCGTTTGATCGATCGATCGCGGCGATGAAGCCACGGCGACCCGCATGGCCCTTGCCTTGCTCCTCGGCCCGGCAACCAACGAACCGCCCCGCCGGGGCAAGGAGACGAGCCATGAACACCGCAATCAAGGGACGGATCGGAATGCTGGCGCTCGCGCTCGCCGCCGCCAGCCTGCCGGCGACGGCCTCCGCGGCCGTCAAGATCAAGTCGAGCGCGAGCGGCCGCGTCCTCACGATCACCGGCGACCGCGCCGACGACGAGGTCTCCGTGTCGGTCACGCCGGAGGCGGACGCGATCGCCGTCCTGGCGAACGGCGAGATCCTCGGCGGCTTCCTGGCCGGCTCGATCGAGTCGATCCGCATCCGCCTCGGCGGCGGCAGCGACTCGCTCAGCGTCGAGCTCGGGTCCCAGGGGCGGCTCGGCCTCCGGATGGTGAGCATCAACCTCGGCGGCGGCGACGACTACGCGATCCTCGCGACCGATCCCGGCGTCGTCCGCTCGGTCTCGGGCGGTCCCGGCGAGGACACGGTCAGCGGATCGGGGAGCGCCGCGGACTTCCGATCGGTGGAGCACGTCGTGTCCTTCACGGCCCTCGTCAGCAACGGCGGCGCAGGCGGCCTCGGCTACGAGTGCAAGACCGACACGATCGACGGCTCCCGCTACTGCGTCTGCGACGCGTCGGACCCCTGGGACTGCTGGAACATGTTCGTCGACAAGTGCGTCCTCTCGCCCGAGACCGCCGAGGAGCTGAGCAAGTGCATCAAGGGCACGATCACGACCCACTGCACGTGCACGCCGCGGGCGCTGCTGATCATCGACGACCCGATCTTCCGCTTCCCGCCCGACGCCGTCTTCACGATGCGCTAGAATCACGCGATCGACGGCTCCCGGCACGCTGCGCATCCGACTGAGCGCAGCGTCGGATAGAGATCCGCGAGATCGGGCCGACGGTTCTGGCAGGCCATCTGCCAGCCGCCGGCCCGATCTCGCATGTGCGGCTCGAAGGATTCGTGGCTGCGCGGTCCGGACGCGCATGGCTCCGAGCGCGAGCCCGGGCTATGAGCCGTTCGTGCGCGGACTCGCTCGAATTTTCCTTCTTCTGCATCTCGCTGCGCCCGCCACGAGCTTCGCTCGATCGCTCCACGAGCGCGCGGTCGTCGTCGATCTGCACTCCGACTGCACGCAGCGCTTGACGTACGACGGCGTCGACCTGGCCGAGCGGCAGCCCGACATGCAGGTCGACCTTCCCAAGATGCACGCGGGCGGTCTCGACGCCCAGTTCTTCTCGATCTTCGTCGGTCCCTGGCGGACCAAGCCGGACGGCTACTACGCCGAAGCCCTGAAGCAATTCGACGCCGTGCACGCGATGATCCGGGCGCACCCCGACGAGATCGCCTGGGCGCGCACGGCGGCCGACGTACGCGAAAACGCGCGCCGCGGAGTCGTCTCGGCGCTCTTCGGGGTCGAGGGGGCGCACGCCCTGCTGCCTGGCAACACCGACGAGATCCTCCGGCACCTGCAGACGTTCTACGACCGGGGCGCTCGCTACATGACCCTCACGTGGTCGATCGCGAGCCCCGTCGGAGGCTCCTCCGGCGACGATTCCAGGGACAAGGGCCTCACCGACGTCGGCCGCCGGATCATCGACGAGATGCACCGGCTCGGCATGATGGTCGACGTGTCGCACGTCTCGGATCCGCTGTTCTGGGACGTGATTCGCTACGCCCGAAAGCCGGTGATCGCTTCCCACTCGTCGGCGCGCGCGCTGGCCGACGTCCCGCGCAACATGACCGACGCGATGCTCGAGGCGGTCGCAAAGAACGGCGGCGCCGTGTGCGTCAACTTCGGGCCCGAGTTCCTCGACGCCGACTTCGCGAGGGCGCAGAGCGCGATCCGCGACGACGCGCGCCGCCTCGGGCTCGAGCCGCGCGAGACGTGGAAGGTCGTGCGCGACAAGGTTCGCCAGCTGCCGCCGGTTCCGCTGGCGCGGCTTCTGGACCACATCGAGCACGTCGCGAAGGTCGCGGGAATCGATCACGTTTGCCTCGGCAGCGACTTCGACGGCGTCGCGGCCGCGCCCGCCGGGCTCGAGGACGTCTCCAAGCTTCCGGCCTTGACCGACGGCCTCGCGGCGCGCGGATTCTCGGACGCGGACGTCGAGAAGATCCTCGGGGGGAACGTCCTGCGCGTGCTCGAGGCGAACGAGTCGTCGCCGAGGTCCTGACGCGTCGTCAGACGTAGCGCGGCCAGCCGTCCGGATGCGCGCTCTTGTATCCGCGATACCAGGCGCACAGCGGAAGCAGCACGACGACCGCGACGAGCGCGGCCGCATAGGTCGCCGCGAGCCCGTGCCGGTGCGATGCGCCGGCGACCCAGGCGGCGACCTCCAGGAAGTGCACGTGCAGGAGATAGTAGAAGAGCGCCGTCTGGCCGAGGAGGCGGAGCGGCCGCAACGCCGTCTCCGCCGCGGGAACGCGTTCGAGGCGGAAGAGGATCGCAAGCGCGAGCGCCATCAGCCCGAGCTCGAGCGCGGTGTACGTCAGGCTCGGCGGATACTTGCTCACGTGGAGCCATTGCACGAGCGAGCTGCCCTCGCGGAAGAGCTGCATGTTGCCGTAGCCGTTCGCGGCGCGCAGGACCGCGAACACCACGAGCGCCGCGAAGCTGGCCGCGACGATCCGGCGAACGAGGGCGCCTTCGGGAGCCGACGCGAGGCTCTTTCCGAAGACCCAGCCGAGCATCATGATCGCGAGCCACGGCGCGAGCGGGTAGCCGACGATGACCGGTCCGAGCTCGCCGCCGGTGAGGAGGAGAGCCGCCGGGATCGACGGCGTGCCTGCGCTCGGAAGCAGTGCGAGCCCGGTGAGCGCCTCGCCGCCGACGATGATCGCAAGAGCCGTCACGAGCAGTCGGCGCGGACTCAGCCGCCGCAGGAAGGCCATGGCGATCAGGCTCGCGCCGATCGCGTAGAGGACCTGGAGCAGGACCCGGCCCGGAACGAAGACCGGCGACATCCAGACCACGTCCAGCGCCGCGATGAAGAGCCCGCGCGTGACGATGAACCGGTCGATCGCGCGCGCCGGCTCGCCAGCCGCCTCACGGCGCGCGACGCTCAGCGCCAGCACCGCGCCGGCGAGGAAGACGAACGTCGGCGCGCACAGGTGCGTGATCCAGCGCGTGAAGAACTGGCCTGCCGGGAGCGGAGTCCCGGGCCGGTACATGAACGCGCTGTCGCTCATGAGCCGGCCGGCGTTCAGGACCCCCGACGCATGGTCGACCGTCATGAGAACCATGACGACGCCGCGGAGCCAATCGAGCGCGGGCAACCGGGCGGCCATGTCGCCGTGGTAGCACGAGGCGCTACGCCCACGGCGCGGAGGGCGGAACCGACCGCAATCGCCTCCCGTATCGCCAGCGGGCGCAGCGGAAGCCGAAGCCTGCGTCATTCGTCGTCGCGCACGACCGTCCTGCAGCCGTGACGGAGGACGTGCGCCCCGGTACGTGGCGTCGCGGGACGCGGACTACGGCTGCCCGGTGCGCTCGACCGGAAATCCCTGCTGCACCCACCCGCCGAAGTGCCCCTGGAGATCGCGGACGTTCGTGTAGCCTTGCTGCGCCAGGACCTTCTCCGCCGTAGCGGCGCGTCCGCCCGCCTGACAGTGGACGACGATCTCTGCCGATTTCCCGCCCGGGATCTCGGCCAGTCGTGTCGCGAGCTCGCCGTGAGGGATGTTCACCGCTCCGGGAATGTGGCCCGACGCGTATTCTTGGGGAGTACGCACATCGAGCACCACCGGAGCGCCGGCGCTGCCGATGCGCGCGGACAGGTCCCCGGGAGAGATGGGATCTCCGCCGGTCGCGGCATGACGGCACCCGGCACTCCAGACCACCGCGCAGAGAACGACGAACGATGCGATTCCTTCGATCCGGGTCATGCGCGATCCTCCGGCCTTCCGCGACGACGTGACCGACGGCCGACTGTGGCTCCGCGATCGCACCGAAGCCGGTTCGGCGACGGCGATGCGAGTGCGGTGTCCCGGGGAGGACGACGGCATTCTGGCGTTTCACGACGGCGGACCGCAAGTGCCGAGATCGGGTCCACGAGGTCGGGCCGTAGCCGGTTGGCGGACGGCGCCACGAGCGGCTCGACGGCGGATCGCCCGCGACCGCGTTCCGCAATTCGCGAAGCGCTGCGTGCGGGTTTCGCAGGCGTGGGAACCGCGGCCCGAGAACGGATGGGACTCCCCCCGAGCGAGGCCATGCGGAGCTGGCGGAACGCGGCTTCGCTCCGCCCTGTGCGGATTGCGCATCTGGGCGCTGCAATTCTGCGAGCGGGCACCCTTGTTGCAGCGTCCGCATTGGACTCGAGTTCCAGCGCACGGGGGCACGCATGGACCACGCTCGTTTCTGGATCAGGGTGGCGCTCGCGGCGTTGCTGCTCGCGCTCGGTTTCGAGCTCGCCTTCGCAGAGAGCCCGCGCCGCCCGCTGGCGCTCGAGATGTCGAACGGGCGCGCGGCCGTGGCAAACGAGGTGATCGTCCGGTTCAAGCCGAACGCGGCTCGCAGCGCGCGCGCGGAAGTCGAGCGTGCCGAGCACATCGATCTCGCGACCCCGATCGGAGACGGCCGCGCGCTGCTCCTGCGCTCGCGATCGCGAAGCGCGAGCACTCTCGTTCGGAATCTCGCTCGCCGCCACGACGTGCTGTACGTCGAGCCGAACTACGTGGCGCAGGTGCAGAGCGTCCCCGACGATCCGCACTTCGCGAGCCTGTGGGCGATGCAGAACATCGGTCAGGTGGTGAACAACCACCCCGGGCTGGCGGACGCCGACATCGACGCGACGCTCGCCTGGGACGTCACCACGGGATCGCGGTCGAGCGTGGTCGCGGTGATCGACTCGGGGATCGACTATCGGCACCCGGACCTCGCGGCGAACGTCTGGTCGTCGCCGCGCGACTTCACCGTCACCATTGGCGGCTCGCCGATCACGTGTCCCGCGGGCTCGCACGGCTTCAACGCGATCACTCGCGCGTGCGACCCGATGGACGACAACAACCACGGCACGCACGTCTCCGGCACCATCGGAGCGGTCGGCAACGACGGCTTCGGCATCGTCGGCGTCAACTGGACGGCCGCCATCATGGGGATCAAGTTCATCGATGCGGGCGGCCAGGGCACGACCGCGGATGCCATCGACGCGATCGAGTTCGCGATCCAGGCGCGTCAGGTGCTCGGCCGCGACGCGAACGTGCGCGTGCTGTCGAACAGCTGGATCTTGACGGGGCCGTCGCAGGCCTTGCTCGACGCGATCCTCGAGGCGGATCGCAACGAGATGCTGTTCGTGGTCGCGGCCGGGAACTTCGGCACGGACAACGACGTGACGCCGCTCTACCCGCAGAGCTACGCGACGCCCAACATGATCAGCGTCGCCGCGACGTCGGCGAGAGACCTTCTCTGGGGCTTCTCGAACGTCGGGCCGAACACGGTCCATCTCGGAGCACCGGGGGTGGACGTCGTCTCCACCACGCGGAACGGCGGCTACGCCTTCCAGAACGGGACATCGATGGCCGCCCCCCACGTATCGGGCACGGCAGCGCTCATGCTCGCGGTGGACGAGACGCTGCCGGTCGACGAGCTGACCGTCGGCATCCTGGGCGGCGTCGATCCGCTGCCGGATCTCCAGGGACTGACGGTCACCGGCGGCCGGCTGAACGCCGATCACGCCGTACGCTCCGTCGTCCCGCGACCGGGATTCCGGCTGGATCTGGCGAGCCCGGCAGCCCAAACCGCCGTCGCGGGCACGACCGCGACCTACGCGGTCGACGTCACGGCCGTGAACGGGTTCACCGACGCGGTGAGGTTCGACGTGACGGATCTACCGGACGGCGCCGCGGCCAGCTTCACGCCGGACGTCGTGGTCGGTGCCGGCACGACGAAGCTCGACGTCGAGACGTCTTCCACGACCCCGACCGGCTCGCATCTGCTGACGATCACCGGCACCGACGGTACGCGCGCGCAGCGCATGACCGTCACCACGGTCGTGTCCGCGTCCGCGATGATGGTCCACCTCGAGCACCAGGCGCCTGTGAACCTCGTCCTCGTGGAGGCCCCGCCCACGCGCACCGCGGCCCGGACGCGCGACTCCGCGGGCCTCGCGAGGTCGAAGGGCAACCCCTGGCGCCCGATCGGCACGTGGCGCACGCCGCCCGAAGTGTCGCTGGCGCTCGCGGACGTCGGCGAGCTGCAGGTGTGGCTCGGCCTCCGCAACAGCGACGACGAGGGGACGTCATTCGACGTCAAGGCCGAGCTGGCCGTGGACGGCACCGTCGTCGCCTCCGGCGCGGCGATCTGCGTCAGCGGCCTCACTCGAAACCCGACACGCGCGCGGGCCGTCACGATCGACGTCGCCCCGGAGCCCGGAATCGATTCGTTCGCCGGTGGTCTCGCGCTGACGGTCGCCGCGCGCCTCGGCACCGGTGACTGTCCCGGCCACGCCTCGGCACGTGGCGTCCGACTGTACTACGGAGCGCCGTCGCGCGATTCGAAACTCGGCCTCGTTCCGGGTGGTCAATGAGCCGCCCTGCGACCGAACGAGAACCCAGCGCGCGGCCGCCGTACACGGGCCGAGGACGACGGCCCGGCTCGGCGAACGTCAAACGGCCATCCAGCGACCCGTCCGGGCCGCGTCCATCACGCGCTGCACGGCGACGCCGTCGGCGAACGTCGCGGCCGCGGGGCCGGATGCCGGTCGCCCCTCGATCGCGTCGGCGAACGCGAGCGCTTGACGGACGAAGCAGGGAAGCTCGCGGGCGGCGAACGGACCCGATCCGCGCGGGATGTCGACCTCGGGGAGCGCGAGATCCGCGTCCGGCGGTACGAGCGCGGGATCGCCGGGTGCGCCCGCGCTGCCGTCGTCGGCGTCCGTGCGCCGTCGAACCATCCAGAGCCGCCAGTCCTCGTCGAGCCACGCCGTGCCCTCCGAGCCTGCGATCCGGAGCGACCCGCTGCGCGGGCCGATCATCGCCGCGCTCTGGTGCAGAACGGCGCGGGCACCGCTCCTCGTGTCGGCGATGAGCGAGAACGTGTCGTCGGCCGTGCCCGGAGCCGCGAGGCGCTCCACCACCCCGACGACGCGACGGACGTCGCCGAGCCAGACCCGGACGGCGTCGATGAGATGCGACCCGGAGGCGCCGAGCCAGCCGCCGCCGGCGTCGGCGTCGAACCACCATGCCGGGGCGCTCCGGTACGGGGTGACGTAGAGCGGCAGGTCGTCGAAAGCCACGAGGAGGTGCGGCGCGCCGATGTCGCCGCTCGCGATCAGCCGCGCCAGGCCGGCGCGCGAGGGGTGGAAGCGAAGCTCGTGGTCGATCAGCGCGACGACGCCCGCGGCGCGCGCTGCCGCCTCCATCGCCTCCGCCTCGGCGAGGCTCCGCGCCATCGGCTTCTCGCACATCACGTGCTTTCGCCCCGCCAGAGCGGCGAGGACGTGCTCGGCGTGCGCCGCCGGCGGCGCCGCAACCGACACCGCGTCGACGTCGACGGCGACGAGCGCATCGCCAAGCGACGCGAACGCGTGTGGGATGCCGTGCTCCGCGGCGATGCGCGCGGTGCGCTCGCGATCACGACCGACGAGGGCGACGACGTCGAAGCGGCCGCTCAGCCGGAAGCCGGGCACCTGGATGCGCGTCCCGAAGCCGGTCCCGGTGACGGCGATGCGGATCCGGTCTCGCTTCAAATGAGATGGCTCTTACAACGCTTTCCGCCGGCCGCGAACATCTGCCCAATTTCGGCCATACCGCCCGGCTCTTGAAATGGCTCGAAATTCACGGATAACGAAGATCGAATCTCGTCACGACCAGGATCAGAGGGGAGAGGACTATGGATCTTCGCGTGCGAGTCCTTAGGATAGCGGCGGTCGGGTTGGCGGTGGTCGTCCTGTGTGCGCCTGGCGTTGCGCGTGCAGACGGTCCCGAGGTGGGCGGGTACCTCGGCGCCGCCTTCCCCCTCGGCCACTACCGGGACACGGTCGATACCGGAGGCGTTGCAGGTGGCTGGGGCGGCTATCGATGGATGATGTCACCCATCCATGCCATCTCGCTCATCGGGGGTCCGGAGTTCACCCTGATGCCGAGAGAGAACTGCCCGGCCGGCCCGAACCAGATCGAGTGCCATGGCGGCAACCCCGCGAGCACGTTCTCGTTCACGGCGGGACCGAAGTTCAGCATCGTCGACAAGGGCTGGGAGCTCTCGGTCGCGGCGCTCGGGGGATACTTCCGGGACATCAACGGGCCGCTCCAGGAGAAAGGCGGTGGGCTCGCGGTCCACGGCGCCGTGACCCATGAGGCGTTTGCGCCGGGCTTCCAGCTCGGAGTGTTCGTACGCTTCGAGGAGGCGTTCCTCCGGCCGGCGATCAACACCGATCGCGACGATCGCCAGCTCATCATGGCGGGACTCAGCTTCGGCTGGAGCCCGGCGGAAGCAGCTGTGGTCGAGACTGCGCCGCCGCCACCCCCGCCGCCTCCGCCGCCGGCCCCGATCGCGAAGAAGAAGCTCGTCCTCCGCGGCGTGAACTTCGACTTCGACAAGGCGACCTTGCAGCCCGCGGGCGTTCCGATCCTGCAGGAGGCTGCGAAGATCCTGAACAATAACCCCGGCGTCAGCGTCGAGGTGCAGGGCTACACCGACTCGATCGGCACCGACGCGTACAACCTGCGTCTCTCGCAGCGCCGCGCGAACACGGTGAAGGGCTTCCTCGTGAAGCAGGGCGTCTCTTCGAGCCGGCTCACGACGAAGGGCTACGGCGAGTCGAACCCGGTCGCCAGCAACGAGACGGCCGAGGGGCGCGCGCAGAACCGCCGCGTCGAGCTGGTTCCGCAGCCGTGACAGCGCGCGGGCGGTGGCGGCCGACGGGAATCCGTCGAGCCGCCACCGCCGCGCTTCAGGCGGCGAGCCCGCGGGCCGCTGCCTCGTTCATGTCGTCGATCACCCGGCGCACGGCCGGGCGTGCGCCGACGCGCTTCCCCCAGGCGCGCATGCGCGACAGGTCTTCGGGGACCGGTGCGCCGAGCGTCGCCGCGGCGTAGCTCATGATGAACGTACCGATGTCGGCGACGCTGAACGATCCGCAGAAGTAGTCGCGACCTTCGAGCCGCCGATCGAAGCCGCGATGGAGCTCCTCGAGGGCACTCTTCGCCGAAGCCACGGCCGACGGGTCCGTCGACCTCCCGTACACGCGCGCCTCGATCAGGGTCCAGACGTGCGGGAACCAGATCTCGTCGGCTGCCGCCTCCTGCTGGCGGCAGCGCGCCCGCTCGGCCGGCTCGGACGGGTAGAGCGCGGGCTCGGGAACGCGCTCCTCGAGGTACTCGAAGATGAGCGTCGAATCGTAGACGACGAGATCGCCGTCGACGAGGACGGGCACCTGGCGCTTCGGATTCGAGGCGACGACGTCGGGATGGTGCGGCACGTAGGCCGTGCGCCGGCTCCCCGACCTGGATGAGCTCGTGCGGAACGGCCTTCTCGCCGAGCGCCACGCGCGCCTTCGCCGAGAACAGGCTCAACGGGCCCGAGTAGAGCTTCATGGTCCGGCCTCCTTCCGGGAGCTCCGAGCTCCCGTCTCGGAGGAGCCTCTCGAACGGCGCCCCGTTCCGAAAGGACCAGTCGGCGCCGATCGGCTGGTACCACCGAACGCGGTCGCTCACGCCGCGACGGGCGTGATAGTCGGCGGCGCGTGGGACGCCGAGGCCGCTCGCCGGGACCGCGGTCGCACGCCGCCGGCCGCTCCGCGGCCGCCGTCGCGATCGCGCCCGCCATCGCGCTCGCCCCGGCGCCAGGCAGCGCGCCGAACGTCGACCGGCTGAACGCGCTCAACCTCGGCCTCATGCTGGTTTCCGCCGCGGTGGCGTGGGTGACCCCGTTCGAGGTGCTGCTGCTGTCGTACGCGGTCCTGGGACCGCTTCACTACTTGACGGAAATCTCGTGGCTGCACGACCGGCGCTTCTTCACGACCGGGCGCCTCGACGCGCTCGCGCTCGCCGCGCTCGGCGCGCTCGCCTTCCTGGCGCGCTACGTGCCGGCGGTGGCGTGGCACGGGTGGATCGTGCTCGCGCTCGGCCTCGCCGCCGGGTTCGCGTTCGCGACGACCGCGCGCGCGAAGCTCGCGCTGACGCTGGCGGCGGTCGTCGCGAGCCTCGCGATCGAGCGCTGGACCGCCGGCTGGCTGTTCCTGATCGTCATGCTGCCGACGGTGATCCACGTGTTCTTCTTCACGGGCCTGTTCATCCTGCACGGCAGCGTGAAGAGCCGGAGCGCCTGGGGCTACGCCTCCTTCGCGGTCTTCCTCGCGTGCGGCGCGCTCCTCCTCTTCTATCGGCCCGATGCGGCTCGGTACGCGGTCGGCCCGCGCACCGCGGCCTTCTCGGAGGAGTTCTGGTCGGTCATCGACCAGCTCGCGCTGCTCGTCCGCGCGCCCGCGGGCTGGGACGGCCTGGTGGCGATCGGCCGCTTCCTCGGCTTCGCGTACACCTATCACTACCTGAACTGGTTCTCGAAGACCGGGATCATCCGCTGGCACGACGTCGGCGCGCCACGGATCGCCGCGATCGGCGTGCTCTACGTCGCGTCGCTGGCGCTCTACGCCTACGACTATCGGGTCGGGCTCGTCGCTCTCGCGCTCCTGAGCCTCGTCCACGTCTTCCTCGAGCTTCCGCTCGACGTTCGGACCGGAGCCGCGCTTCTCGGGATCGAGCCGGCGCGCGTGCGCTGAAACTCACGAGTGCGCTCACGATGCGAGCGATCCCCTCGTTGAACTAATTCTCGACGATCTTGAACTTGCGCCACGGGCCGGCGGTGCAGCCGAGCTCGTTGCACGCCGTCACGCGCCAGGCGTACCGGTGTCGGTCGAGGAGGAGGTCGGCCTCCACCTCGGTCGCCGCGATGTCGTCGGCGGTGAAGACGATCGGCCCCTTCCGGTTCACCTCGCGAACGACGACGCTGAACCGCTCGGCACAGTCGGGGCCCGCCCAGTCGAGCACCGGGCGAAGGTCCTGGATGATGTCGCGCTTTCCGGGCGAAAGCGGGAGCGGGCGAGTCGGAGGCCCTTCGCACGGGACGAATTCGACGGCGCCGACGTCGCAGGAATGGCCGTAGGAGCGGCGGACGAAGCGCTGATCCATCGACGGGCAGCCGACCGTCGTCCCCGCGTCGATCGCGCGGCTGAGCGGCAGGAGGCGATGCGTGAGCGTCTCGCCGCCGTTCGATTCGAGCGGGCCGATCGCGAGCGGCAGGCCGTCGCGACCGGGGCCGAAGCTGCACGTGTCGTCGGATGACAGGTTGAACTGCGACGTGCCGGGCGGCTTTCCGAGGTAGCAGTTTCCGCCGGCCGGGCTGTCCGCGATGAGGACGTTCTTCAGATTCAGATGCGGATCGAGCGCGCTCGAGTTGCTGATCCCGCCGCCGATGTTGCGCGCGGTGTTGTTCGCGACCGTGACGTTCGTGAGGTTCGCGGTCGCATTGTAGTTGTAGAGGCCGCCGCCTCCGAACGCGGAGTTGCCGGAGATCGTCACGTTCACGAGGGTCGCCATCCCGCTCTCGTTCTTGATACCGCCGCCCGTCACGGTTGCGCGGTTGTTCGACACGGTGACGATGGACAGGTCGATCGTTCCGCCGAGGTTGAAGATCCCGGCGCCGGCGGCCGCCTGGTTGTCGTCGACGGTCGAGTTCACGAGCGACGAAGAAGACCCGGCGTCGACGTTGGCGATCGCGCCCCCGACGTTCGCCGTGTTGCCGACGAGGTCGCTCGAGTAGACGTTCAGGCGCGCCCCGCTCGACGTCAGGATCGCGCCGCCGGATCCGTCGGGAAACTGCGTCGCGTCGGCTTTGTTTTCGTACAGGGCGCTGTTGGCGATCGTGACCTGTGCCTGCGCTCCGGTCGCGGCGAGCGCGCCGCCGTTGAGCGCCGCGTTGCCACGCAGTGTCCCGTCCGTGATGTCGATGCGGCCCGTCGTGACGATCGCGCCGCCCTTGAAGGCGGCGTTCGAGTCCCGGATCGTCGCCCCGTCGAGGGCGAGGAAGCCGGCGTTGTAGACCGCTCCGCCGTCGCCTTTCGAGAACCCGCGCTCGAGCTCGATGCTCCGCAGATCCAGGCTCGCGCCCTGGCTCACGTGGAACAGCCGGTTCGCGTCGCGACCGCTCAGCGTGACCTTGCCGCCGCCGTCGATCGAGGTCGCGACGTCGATCGTGATCTCTTCCCTGAGCTCGATCGTGGCGAAGTCGCCGCGGCCGTTGCAGTCGAAGCTGACCGTGCCGCCGCCGATCAGGACGCTCCGGAGCGCGCCGTCGTCGTTGCAGTTCTCGACGACGCCCGCGGCGTCGGCGAGCGCCGCCGTCAGGAAGGTGATCGCGGCGGTCAGGAGGAGGGCGGCGAGGGCGATCCGGCTTCGCGAGGTCGTCATCGTCACGTGCTCCCTTCGGGCGACCGGCGCCGTGATGCGGCGTCGCGGTGGCGCGGGGAACGGGCACGCGTCGTGCCACCTGCGCGAAGTCGATGGGCCGGCCGAAACGCGAGAAGAATCGCGCGCCCGGATCTTCTGGCGCGCGGCGCTGGTCGCCCGGGCCGTCTCCCCCCGTTCCGGTCGGGCGAACCGGAGTTCAGAGGGCTCACCGGCGCGACCGCGCACGCCGCGGGAGTCGGCACGCGAATGGCTCTTTCCACCGGGTGACGCCGATTGATCGGCAGAACGTGGCCGGCGCCGCCTCCATTCCTACCGCCGGGATTTTCAGGCGCCGAGGAGAGCCAGATGTCGGAGCCGGGAGCGAGTCTTCCTTCCGAGCCGCTGAGCGGTGAGGACCTCGGTTTCTGGTGGGGCGACCAGCCCCGCCAGCGCACCTGCATGGCGATGCTCCTCCTGCTCGACCGGCGGCCGCACTCGAGCCGCCTCCGAGCGGCCGTCGCGCGCGCCGTCGAGGCCGTACCGCGGCTACGGCAGCGCGTCGTCGACTCGCCTCTCGGCCTCGCGAAGCCGCGCTGGGAGGACGACCCGACGTTCGACCTCGACTTCCACGTGCGTCGCTACGCGGTGTCGCACGACGACGGCAGCCCGCAGCATTCCGACCTCAAGGACCTCTTCCAGACGATCGGTCCGATCTACGAGCGACCTTTCGACCGAACCCGGCCGCTGTGGGAGCTGATCGAGCTCGACGGCCCCGGGGCGGGAGCCGCGGTCTTCTTCCGCCTGCATCACTGCGTCGCCGACGGCGTCGGCGGGAACGCGATCCTGGCGGCCCTGACCGACGGCTTCCGCGACGACGCGCCGCCGCCCGTCGAGGCCGCCCCGACGCCGGGCGCCTGGACGGAGCCGAGCGTCGGCGCGCGCCTCGCCGCGGCGATCGGACACCGGATCGAGGAGAGCGCCGCCCGCGCTCGCGCGCTCGCCGGGCTCGGCTGGACCGCGTTGACCGAGCCGTCGTCATGGCTGCGCGGCGCCCGGATCGTACGAGCGTTCGCCGACGAGCTCGCTCAGGAGGCGGATTCGCCGCTCGCGGACTTCGGCCGCGCGCGACACCTGCGGGGCTTCGACGTCCCGTTCGAGCCCCTTCGCCAAGCCAAAGCGGCGCTCGGCGGACAGATGATCGATCTTCTCCTCGCGGCGGCGGCCGGCGCGATGGGTACCTGGCACCGCGAGCATGGCCATGAAAGCGCGACCGACGTCGTCACGCTCGTCCCGATCAACCTGCGGTCGCGCGCCGAGCAGGGCATCGCCGCCGCGACGGGCAACCGGGCGACCGGCGTGATCGTGAAGCTCCCACTCGGCATGCTCGACCCGACCGCGCGCTTCGACGAGGTGCACGCCCGCATGACGGAGCGGAAGGCGAGCCCGGCGCTCGACTACCTCCCGGTCCTGGCCGAGGCGCTCGCGATCGTCCCGGCGCCGGTCGTCCGGGCGCTCTCGCTCCTCGGGAGCCAGACGGTGCAGCTGATCGTGACCAACGTCCCGGGAATCATGCAGCCGCGCTACCTCGCGGGCGCGCGCATCACCGCGGGCTACCCGTTCGCGCCGCTCGCGTCGCGCTGCCCGGTCAGCATCGCCCTCTACGGCTACGACGGCCGGCTGTTCATCGGCGTCGACGCCGACGGTACGGCGATGCCCGACGTCGACCACTTCGCCGACCTCCTGCGGCGATCGTTCGGGGAGCTGATCGGCGCCGCATTGGTGGGCGGCGAGCGCCGCGCCTCGTGATCCGCGGCCCACGGCGCCCGCGCTCACGCGGTGCCGTCACTGAGACTGTTGCTCGCAGCCGGTGAAGTCGTCGACGCCGGTTCCGCCGATGCAGACGTCGTCGTCGGCGCCGCCGGCGAGCATGTCGGCGCCCGGACCGCCGACGAGGCGGTCCTTGCCGCCGTTGCCGCGCAGCGTGTCCTGTCCCGATCCGCCGTTCAGCCTGTCGTCTTCGGCACCGCCGCTCAGGTCGTCGTTGCCGTTCTGGCCGAAGATGACGTCCTTCCCGTCGCCGCCGACGACCGTGTCGTCGCCCGCACCCGCGCAGATCGCGTCGTCGCCGCCGCCGCCCGAGATCGTGTCGTCGCCGCCGAAGGCGACGATCACGTCGGGGCCGGGCGTTCCGTCGATCTCCTCGCCCGCGTCGGTGCCGCCGATCGTCGGCGTCTTGCCGGCGCACTTCGGCAGCCCGACCGGCGCGAAGAAGACGTTGTCGACGTTCAGCGTGATCGGGCCGGTCGTGGTGTCGCGATGGAGCTTGACCTCCGCCTCCACGCTCTTCGTGCCGGCCGGAAGCACGCGCGGGCTCGATGCGATGCTGCCGTCCTTCTGGCGGAACCAGATGCCGCGGCCGTCCGACGTCGAGATGGAGCCCATCGGGAAGACCGCGAGGCTCGAGCCCGAGCAGTCGGTCGTTCCGAACGCGCGGAAGGTGACCTGCGCGCCGCCGATCCCGCTCTCGCCCGCCGCAAAGTGCATGTCCGCGATCGCGTAGTAGGCGCTGCCGGCGACGACGTCCGCCGTGCAGGCGCTCGCGCTCACCATCTGGAGCCCGAAAGGCGACACGGCGAGCTGCAGCGAGCCCGACGCGTCTCCGCCGCCCTGATCGACCGCCGCGGCGTACGACAGCGCGCCGCCGCTTCCGAGGTCGGCGGCGAACGGGAAGTAGCCGCCGTCGAAGCGGCCGTTCGGGAACGCGTTCTGGGCACCGGCGGACGACGCCGCGAAAAGCATCGCGGCGATCGAGACGCCGTGGAAGAGCCGATGGCTCGCCGACATGACATCCTCCTTGCGCGCCCGCACCGCTGGAGCGCGCGAATCAGATCTCTGCCGGCTAGGGCGTTCACGGCGGGTGAACCGGGTTCACCGGATCGCGCCCCGCGAGCCGCGAAACAGCGCGTCTTCTATCGCAACGGCGGCGTACCGCGGCGCCGCGCATCCCGATCAGGGCACGAGACCGCCCCGTGTCAGCATCTCGACGGCGCGCGGAACGGCTGCATCGACGACGTGGCCGGCGCGGCAGCGATGATCGCGGACGACGCACTCCGCGACGTCGGCCGTGCTGGCGAGCGACGGCACGCCGAGCGCCGAGCAGTAGCCCGCGACCGATGCGTGGCCCACGCCGCGCGCCGCCAGGATGTCCGCCGGATCGGCGTCGCACGCCTTGGCGATCGCGGCGCGCGCTTTCGCGGTCGCGCCCTTCGTGCCGTCGAGCTTGGCGCCGGCCTTGGCGCACGTCGACTCCGCCTTCGAGAGGCAGCGGGCGTCGCCCGGCTTCTGCTGGACGCATTGGGTGACGGCCTGCGCGCAGCTCTGCAGACCGGCGACGGTCGCCTTGAAGAGCGTCGCCGTCGCCTTCCGGAGGCCATCCGCGCACGCGAACACGTCCTTGCCGCGTGCCGCATCGCCGATCCCCTGGCCGCCGCCGTCGGCGCCGGCGACGAGGCAGCCGAAATCGTCCGGATCGATGCCGGCGAGCACGAGAAGCTCGCGCGTCCGCGGCGCTTCCACGGCCAGCAGGCGTTCGACCTCGCACTCCTGCCGTCGCACGAGGCACGCCGCGACGTCCGCCGCCGATGCGAGCGACGGGACGCCCAACGCCGCGCAGAAGTCGGACTCGGCCTGGAAGCCGAGCCCGGCGAGATCCGTCAGATCCCCGGCCGTGAGAGGCGCCGCCCCGCAGTCCTTCCTCACCTTCGCGTCGAGCTTCGTTTCGAGCGGCGCGATCTTCGCGACCGCCTTCGCGCACTTGCCGCCCGCCTTGTCGAGACAGGCCGCGTCGCCGGGCTTCCGCTGCACGCACTTCTGGATCTCGGTCGCGCAGCTCATGAGCGCCTTCTGCTTGCCGAGCGCGAACGACAGGCTCGCGCCCTCGATCGCCTTCTGGCACTTGACGACCGCCTTGCCGCGGGCGGCGTTGCCGACGCTCGCTCCCATGCCGTCGGCGCGAGCCGGGCAATCCGGGTCGTCGCGATCCACGAGGGCGTCACCGTCGTCGTCGATGCAGTTGTCGCAGATCTCGGCGATCGGTGTCGCACTGGGTGTGCCGGTCGGCGTGGCGGCCGGAGTCGGTGTGGGAGTGGGCGTGGGTGTCGCCGCCGGTGATGGCGTCGGCGTCGGAATCGCGGTCGGCGTCGGCGTTGGAGTGGGCGTCGGGGTCGCGGTCGGTGTCGGGGTCGGCGTCGCGGGCACCCCGCACTGCGCGTTCGCGAGGTCGCTTCCGAGGAGCCACGGGCTGAACGTGACGTTCGCGGACACGGAATCACCCGTGCCGGGGCCCGCTCCGCTCGGCCCGCTCGCGCTGCCCCACCAGTTGCACGTGGCGTCGGCGAGCGTCGACGCGCGGTTCGTGAGACCGGCGGTGTTGCCGGTGATGGCGTTCCGGTCGATGTGCGTGTCGGCGGACCCCGCTTGCGGGTCGATGTCGATGCCGACCGCGGCGCCGCTCACGGTGTTGCCGCTCACGGTCGACCCCGTGCTGGCCCGGCGCAGATAGATGCCGGTCGTCCCCGCGCCACCGGCGCTGGTGATCGCGTTGTCGGTGATCGTGGAGGCCGGGTCGGATGCGATCCCGGCCTCGCGGGCACCCGTGATGGTATTGCGGCGGATGATGGTCCCCGTCGCCTGCCCGACGTAGATCCCGTAGTTGTCGGAGCGCGTGGGGTTGGTGATGGTGTTGTCCTCCACCGTGCTGTTCACGCCAGGGCCGTTGCTGCCGATCACCGTGATCGACTCGAAGCCGGCGGAGTCAGCGATGGTGTTGCGGGCGATCGTGCAGCCGTCGCACCCGCCGATGCCGATCGGGTCGGACGCCCCGGTCTGCGACTGGACGGTGTTGTCGGTGATGGTGGCGCCCGTCCAGACGAGGATGCCCACGGCCGAGCCGGTCGCGTTCTCGAAGCGGTTGTGATCGATCGCGAGCGTCGCAGCGCCGCGATCCCCGTGGATCTGCATGCCGGTCCTGCCCCCGCTGAACAGGTTTCCGGAGATCGCGAAGCTCGAGGGGTTCGTCCCGAGGATCGAGCTGATGCCGATGCTCATCGCCGAGAAGATGTTCGACTCGATCACGACGTTCGCAGCGACGTCGTTCACGCCCGAACCGGTGCTGATGCCGACCGACGAGCCGACGGTCTTCTCGCGGAAGACGAAGCCGTCGACGGTGACCGCTGCCGACGCCCCGTTGATCTGGAGGCCGGTGTTCGACTGGATGACCGATTCGGCCGTCGCATCCGACGGATCGCGCGTGAGCGGGTCGACTCCCGCCTGCGCGCCCAGCAGCGTCACGCTCTTGCCGACGGTCGTGAAGTTCGGGTCGTAGAGGCCCGCGGCCGCCTGCACCGTGCCGCCCGCGCTCACGGTGTCGATCGCCTTCTGGAGCGTCTGGAAGGCGTCCGCGGGCGACGTGCCGTGATTCGCGGCGTCGCTCCCGTTCACCGCATCGGCGTAGCACGTCGTCGTGCAGTCGCCCGGCGCCGCTGCGCTTTGCGAGACGAGGCCGGGTGCGACGGCCGAGATCGCGCAGACGAGACACATCGCGCCGACCGGGCTCGAGATGCGGTGCTTCATCGTTTCCTCCGCCGGGATGAGGACCTTCGAGACGACGGGTGCGGAGGGCCTGCGGGCGGCGAGCCGGAGCCGTCGCGTCGCTTCCTCATCGCGGATGAAGCGATCCGAGCCCTCTGCATCACGACCCGTCTACGGGGGCGGAAGCCGGCGGAAAATACGCTGAATGTACGATGCGGAGCCGGACTGGCGGCCTCCGGTGCACGGGCCGCGACAGCGCAAATCTTCGCGTCGGCCCGGGTGTTTCTGCCATCTATCCCGGACGTCCCTCGTCGTGATGGGAGAACGGAGGCTCGTTCACCGCACGAGGAGGGACGGCGATGGAGCGACCGGGTGCGATCCTTCGGCTGGCGGCTGCGCTCGCGTGCGCGCTGTCGCCGGCCGCGCGCGCCGCGCACGCGGGGTTGCTCGACGGGCTCCTCGGCGGAGGCGGCGCGTGCACGCCGGCGTCGTGCGGCGCGTTCGGCGCGGCCTTCGCGGAGCCGACGATCGCCGGCGTTCCGACGGCATCGAAGTGCATCACCGGACCGGACGGGCAGCTCGTCTGCAAGCCGGCCGCGGGCAGCCTCGCGCTCCTCGCCGACGGCCGCGTCCTCTACTGGGACGCCCTCGAGGGAACGGAGCGCGTGCAGTTCAGCGTCGTCGTCGAGTTCGGGAACGAGGCGGCGAATGACCAGAGCCGCGTCCTCACGATCGGGAGCGGCGACACGCCGTCGTGGAAGCAGCCGACACCGCCCGATGGCGGCGCGAACCCGGGCGGGACCGCGAATACCCCGCTGCTCCCCGGCCTGAATACCAACGACGTCCAGGGCGCGGGCGCGCTGTTCTGCGCGGACCTCGTCCAGCTCGCGGACGGCCGCATCCTCGCCGCCGGCGGCACGAACTACTACCTCGAGCCCGGCGTCGAGCCGGTCCCGTACGGGGTGATCGAGCTCGAGGGGTTGAAGAACACGCGCATCTTCAACCCCGCCGACGACCACTGGGCGCAGACCGACTCGATGGCGTACGGGCGCTGGTATCCCACCCTCGTCACGCTTCCCGACGGCGACGTCTTCGCCGCGAGCGGCGTCACGAAGCTCGTGAAGCCGGTCTATCCCGAGCAGCCGTTCAACTCGGGGCGGAACGTCGTCCAGACGGAGACCTTCGACGTGGGCTGCGGGAAGTGGTCGGAGAACGGCGCGCTCGCGGAGCGGTCGCTGCCGACCTACCCGCGCCTCCACCTCCTTCCGAACGGGCAGGTCTTCTACAACGCCGGCGGACAGGCGTTCGACCCCTTCGGCTACGGCTACGACATGGCGCTCTGGAACGTCGTCGCCTCGTACGATCCGAGCGAGCGCGCGTGGAGCGACCTCGCGTATGCCGGCCTGCCGCTCGAGCTGAATCAGGTCGGGCTCGATCGCCTCGTTTCGGCGCTGAACCCGACGAGCCCGCTGCTCGCGACCGCGGTCGCAGGGGCGCTGCAGGGGCTGGTCGGTACCGTGCTCGACGATCCCGCTGCGCTGGTCGAGCAGATCGGCCGGACCGTCGGATTCGCCGTCGAGCCGAGCGCGGTGGAGGCGGCGCTCGGGTCGGGCTTCCGCGGCTCCACCTTCTCGGTGATGCTGCCGCTCGAGCCCGACGCGAGCGGCTCGTACGCGCGCGCCGAGCTCTTGACGGCGGGCGGCGTCCTCGGAGCGGTCGTCGCGCCGTCGCCCGGGACCTACCTCGCGAGCACGGCGAGCCGGATCGACACGGTGACCGTCGAATCCGACGGGCTCCACTACCGCTCGCGTCTCACCGGCGACCTGACCCAGCCGCGCTGGTTCTCGACCGCGGTCCTCCTTCCCGACGGCTCGGTGATGGCGTTCTCGGGCGCCGATCGCGACGAGGTCGTTTCGCCCGGCCTCGGCGTTCCGGTCCAGCGCGCCGAGCGGTTCGACCCGGCGACCGAGACGTGGTCGCCGATGGCGACCGCAGGCCACCCGCGCACCTACCACAACACCGCGATGCTTCTGCCGGACGGCCGCGTGCTCGTCGGCGGTCACGCGCCGATCAACACCGCGTATCTCTTCAGCATCTCGCTTCCGGGCTTCTCGCCCAACGACGGCCGCGATCCGTCGTTCGAGATCTACAGCCCGCCCTACGCGCTCCGCGTGGATCGCCCCGCGATCGGGAGCGCGCCCGATCGCGTCCGGCCCGGGCAGACGTTCACGATCGCGACGCCGCAGGCCGGATCGATCGCGAAGGTCTTCCTCGTTCGCCGGACGGCGATGACGCACCTGATCGACGCCGACCAGCGCATGGTGTCGCTCCGGATCGTCGCGCGCGGCAGCGGCTCGCTCCGGGTCGCGATGCCCGCGTCGCCGGCGGTCGTGCCGCCCGGCCCGTACATGATCTTCGTCGTGCGCGGGACCGCGACGGGGCTCGTGCCTTCCGTGTCGCGCCCGACGACGGTCCTCGGGGCGGACGCGACATGCGGTGGCACGTGACATCCTCGCGGTCCCGCGCGCGCAGCGCGCGGCGGCTCGGTCCGGGGGCCCGCGTGCTGCTCGCGATCGCCGTCGCGCTCTGCCGGGTCGGGTCGGCGGGCGCGCACGGCGATGCGAGCCCGAACGTCCGTGCGCTCGTCGTCGCGGCCGATCTCCCGCCCGCGCTCCGAGGCATGCGATTCGCGGTGGAGCGCACGATCGCGCCGCAGCTCGCGCTCGAGAACCCGACCCGCCGCACGGTCGAGGTGCTCGATCCCGACGGCGTCGCGTTCCTCCGGGTCGGCCCGGGCGGCGTCGAAGGAAACCTCGCGGCCGCCGCATGGTACACGACCTACAGCCCCGGAAGCGCCGCGCCCGCGGGACGGGCAGAACCGCCGCGCTGGGTGAGGGTGCGCGAGCAGCCGAGCTTCGGGTGGTTCGACCCGCGGCTCGACCCCGCGCACGTCCGGGTCCCCGAGCGCGTCCGGACGTCCGGCCGCGTCGCGGACGTCGGCCGCTGGCGAATCGCTCTCCGGGTGGACGGGAAGCCGGTCGCGCTGGAAGGGCGCTTTCGCTTCGAGCCGCCGCCGACCGCGTCGGCGGCGCGCCTCACGTCGCCTGCGGAGATCGCTCCCGGCGTTCGCGTCAAGCTGCTGCCCGGTCGCGTCCCGGGCCTCCTCGTGGAGAACGGCTCGCAGGAGCCGGTCGTCGTGCTCGGCGGCGACGGAGAGCCGTTCCTCCGGATCGGTCCGGGAGGGGTCGACGGAAACGCCTGCAGCGCGACGTTCCGCGCGAGCGCGCGCGCGCCCTCGGCTGCCGCGAGCGATGGCGATGCCGCCGCGTGCGCTTCCGGCGCGACGCGCTGGCATCGCGTCGCCGCGACGCCGCGCTTCGGCTGGGTCGAGCCGCGCGCGGCGCCGCCCGGCGAAGGCGCTCCGCGCGCCGCCGAAGCGCGCGCGGTCGCCGTTCATCGCTGGAGCGTCCCGGTCGAGATCGGCGGCGCGCGCAGCGACGTCACCGGCGTCACGACGCCCGGCGCCGCGAGAACGCCGCTCTAGAGGCCGCTGGTCTTCGGTGGTCGGCGCCTTCAGCCGCCCGTCACGACGCCCATCGCGCCGCTCCGGTGCTCCACGGACTCCACGTCCGCGCCGAGGAACCTCCGGAGCGCCACCCCGATCTCCTGGCGCGCGCCGTTCGCCGAGATGATGACGTCGACCATCGGGATCGACGTGTGGATCTGGCCGCGGCACGCGAGGTGGCGGACGTCGACGCCCGCCGCCGCGAGCGCGTCGGCGTACGCGGCGCCCTCGTCGCGCAGGGGATCGAATTCGCACGTCACGACGAGCGCGGGCGGCAGGCCGGCGAGGGTCGGCGCGCGGAGCGGCGACGCCTTCGGGCTCGTGCGATCGGCCGGATCGGCGTAGTGGTCCCAGAACCACCGCATCGCCGCGGTCGTCAGGATGTAGCCGTCCGCGTTTTCGACGTACGACGCGCGCGTCAAGTCGCAGTCGGTGACGGGCGTGACGAGGACCTGTCCCGCGACGTGCGGGCCGCCGGCGTCGCGCGCCATCTGGCAGACGACCGCGGCGACGTTTCCTCCCGCGCTCCAGCCGCACACGGCGAGCCGCCCCGGCTCGCCTCCGAGGGCGAGCGCGTTGGCGGCGATCCACCGCACGGCGGCGAAGCCGTCGTCGGCTGCGGCGGGGAACCGCGCTTCGGGCGCGTGGCGATAATTGACGGACACGACGATCGCGTCCGATCGCGCGCACAGGTCGCGGCAGAACGGGTCGTCGGAGTCGAGGTCGCCGATGACCCAGCCGCCGCCGTGGAAGTAGACCAGGATCGGATGCGGGCCCGCGCCGGCGGGACGGTAGAGGCGGTAGGGCAGGGGCCCGGCGGAGCCGGGAAGCGTGCCGTCGACCACGTCCGCGACCTCGGGGCCGGGCGGCCGGCCGATCGTGGTCGCCGTCCACATCGCCCGCGCCTCCTTCGGCGAGAGCGTCTCGATCTTCGGCGCGCCGAGCATCTCCATGAGCTCGAGCACGAGCGAGACGTCGAGCTGGAGGCGGTTCACGATGCCGTCGTTGCAGCGCGCACCGCCAGGGCCCTGGAGGGAGAAGCCGAGGTAGCCGCGGCGGACGACCTCTTCGCAGCTTTTGCGGTAGCGGTCGACGCCGCCGACGTACGGCAGGAAGACGCGCGGCTTCCCGGGGACGTTCGCGCCCATGTACCAGGAGTCGGCGCGCGGGTAGAGCGTGACGTCGCCGCAGTCGTTCACGTGCTGCACCCAGCCCGCCTCGGCGACCGGGGTCGGCTCGATGACCTCGAGGCGCTGCTCCCGCATGTGGGCGAGGCAGGCTCCGATCCAGTCGACGTGCTGCTCGATCGAGACGGTCATGTTCGACAGCACGGACGGGCTCCCGGGGCCGGTGATCATGAAGAGATTCGGGAAGCCGGTCGTCATGAGGCCGAGGTAGGTCTTCGGGCCGTCGGCCCACTTGTCGGCGAGTGCGAGCCCTTCGCGTCCGCGGATGTCGACGGAGGTCAGTGCGCCGGTCATCGCGTCGAAGCCGGTCGCGAACACGATCGCGTCGAGCTCGAACGCGCGCGATGCGGTCTCGATTCCGGTCTCCGTGATCGTCCGGATCGGGTCCTTCCGGAGGTCGACCAGCCGGACGTTCGGCCGGTTGAAGGTCTCGAAGTAGCCGGTGTCGAGGCACGGGCGCTTGGTGCCGTAGAAGTGGTTCTTCGGGCAGAGCGTCTCCGCGACCTCGGGGTCGCGCACGATCGAGCGGATCTTGCTTCGGAGGAACTCGCCCACCGTCTCGTTGGCGTCGGGATTCGTTCCGACGTCCGCGAAGGTCGCGGAGAAGGACAGCAGGTCGCCGGCCTCGTACGCCGCCTCGTACTTCCGGCGGCGCTCCTCTTCGGACACGGCGAAGGCGCGGATCATCGGCCGCTCGACGGGCACCCCCGCGCCGGACTGCCGCGCGGCCTCGCGGTACGCGGCCGGATCGGCGGCGTACGCGGCCTTCTTCTCGGGCCGCACCGGACCGTTGTACGCGGGTCGCGAGAAGTTCGGCGTGCGCTGGAAGACGACCATCTCGGCCGCCTGCTGCGCGATGAGCGGGATCGACTGGATCGCCGAAGAGCCGGTCCCGATGACGCCGACCCGCTTGCCGGTGAAGTCGACGCCCTCGTGCGGCCAGCGGCCGGTGTAGTAGGCCGGGCCGCGGAAGCGGGCGGCTCCCGGGATGTCGGGCGTCTTGGGGATCGAGAGGCAGCCGGTCGCCATGACGTAGAACCGGCACCGCAGCTCGTCGCCGTGCTCGGTGCGGATCCGCCAGCGCGCGGCAGCGCCGTCCCACTCCGCCGACACGACGCGCGTCGAGAACGCGATGTCGCGGCGAAGGTCGTACTTGTCGGCGACGTATCCGAGGTAGCGCAGGATCTCCGGCTGCGTCGCGTAGCGCTCCGACCACTTCCACTCGGTCTCGAGTTCGGGATCGAAGCTGTAGGAGTAGTCGATGCTCTCGATGTCGCAGCGTGCGCCGGGGTAGCGGTTCCAGTACCAGGTGCCGCCGACGTCGGTGGCGCTCTCGAGAACCTTCGCCGAGAAGCCGAGCTTCCGGAGCCGGTACAGCATGTACAGGCCGGCGAAGCCGGCTCCGACGACGACGACGTCGACCTCGAGGTTTCCGAGCCTGCCGTTCCCGTTGCCGATCGCTGCGCCCATGGTGACCTCCCGCCGCCAGCCGCACGGCGCGCGGCCGCGTTCCGCTTCGAGTCTTCCATGAACGGCGGTTCGACGTCGACCGGTCCCGCACGTCGTGCGGGACCGGTCGGCTGGACCGCGCACCGCGTCAGCGGTCCACGGTTCGGGGCATCGCTACGGACAGCTCGACGGCGCCGGTGCGTCCTGCGCCTGGAACACTCCGGGCTTGCTTCCGACGGCGGGGAAGTCCTTCTTGATCGTGCCGCCGAACAGGACACACGAAGGGCTCGTCCCGACGGTCAGCTCGGCCCCGAGGATTCCCTGCGCCGGCTCGTCGAGCGTGAACGCGATCTGATCCCCGGCGCACTTGACCTGCCACTGGCCGTTCTTGATCGACGCCGACGTGCACGGCCCCTCGAGCGGCTTCTTGTCGACGTACTTGTAGCCCTTGGAGCCGGCCGGGTTGCCGGAGCCGGCCCAGTTGGCCGCCGGCAGCGTCATCGTCGCCGTCTCGGCGGTGGTCGGGTTCGTCACCCGGAACGTCGCGCCGACGACGGTCGGATCGAGCGCCCCTCCCGGCGTGCCCGCGACGAACTGCGCGTCCTTGACCTGGACCTGGAGCTTCCGCTTGCTCGCATCGCCGGCCTTGTCCTGGAGGAGGATCTTCTTGCCGAGCGCCTCTGCGGCGAGCTTGACGGTCGCCATCGCCGTCGCCTTCTTGATCGTCGCCTCCGCCGCGAGTGCCAGGCTCCCGTCGCTGCCGATCGCGAAGTCGCCGACGAAGAGCTTCTTCTTCGCGGGGAAGAGGTGGCGCGAGGCTTCGGCGCCGTCGTCCCCGGAGAGCGTCACGATCGCGACGTCGCCGTTCTCGCCGACGCCGATCCTCGCAATCACGTCGTCCGCGTCGTCGAGCTTCACGAAGGCGCCGGCGCTGCCGTCGAAGCCGTTCACCTCCTCGTGGCGCCAGAGCTCGTCGCCGGTCGCGCCGTCGTACTTGATGACCACGGACCTGGGGCCGCCCTCGGCCGACGTGTTCGAGATCGTGCCGCCCACGACGACGTCGTCCGCCCCGTCGACCGCGACGGAGTTCGCGTCGCCGAGGTCCAGCGTCCCGTGCAGCTCCTTCCGCCAGAGCTCTGCGCCGTTGGCCGCGGCCAGCTTGACGAGGAGCAGGTCTCTGCCGTTCGGCGACGTCGAGCGGTCGGCGAAGCCGGCGGCGAACACGTTGCCGGAGCCGTCGACGGCGACGCTGCTCGCGACGTCCGTCTCGTGGCCGGACCCGTCGATCTCGTTCCGCCAGAGCTCGGCGCCGGTCGCCGCCGCGAGCTTCGCGACGAAGAAGTCGCGGGTCGCGTTCTCCACCTCGCCGACGACGACGGCGTTCCCGGAAGGGTCGAGCGCGACCGCCCGGAGCGTGTTGTAGATGCTGGTCGTCTTCGAGCCGCGCAGCTCCTTGCTCCAGATCTCGCCGCCGGTCGCGGCGGAGCGCTTGGTCGCGAACGCGGAGTTGCCGGCGGCCCCGACGTCCACGTTGCCGACGGCGATCGGATTGCCGGATCCGTCGAGAGTGCCGTCGGACGCGAAGCCGTCGCCGATCTCCTGGCGCCAGAGCTCGTGGCCGTCACCGGCGTCGAGCTTGCCGACGAAGAACGGGATGGTCGCATTCGAGAACGTCGAGTTGTCGACGACCCCGGTCACGATCGCGTTGCCCGCGGAATCCGCCGACAGCGAGGTCACCGAGTTGAGGGTGCCGAAGAAGCCCGTCGTCGCGGTCCCGTGGATCGCGGTCCGCCAGAGCTCTGCCCCGGCCGCGCCGGTGAGCCGAACGACGAGGATCTGGTGGAAATCGGCGCTGCCGATGTCGAGCGTGCCGCCGGCGAGCACATCGCCGGAAGGGGAGAACGCGACGGCCCGGCCGGAGCCGTCGCCGACGTCGCTCGTGATGACGTTCTGCCACGCCGAGGCGGTCCGCGGCGTCGTTGCGATCGTCGCCGTGCACGCGAGGATGAACAGGAAAGCGCAGGTCGAGTGCCGTTTCATCGCGCAGCTCCCATCTGCCGGCATTGCTGAAGCGGACGGCACGCGGAGCGGCCGCCGACACGACGGGAGCCCGCGGCGCCCGCACCCGGCGCCGCGGAAGTTCGCATCGCAAGTTCACGAGCCGCAATACGCTCATTTGCGCATGCCGGCGGAGGTCGACGTCGAAGATGTCCGGGAACGAGCCCTGGTTTTCGCTGGCGCTCGAGGCGAGGCTCCTATAGGCCGGCGCGATGCCGACGTCACCGTCGACGCAAAGCCTCGGCGGCGGCCCCGCGACCACCGGCGCGCGGCGCTTTCTCCTGGTTCTCGTCAAGCCCTCGCACTACGACGACGACGGCTACGTGATCCAGTGGGCGCGCTCGTCGATCCCGTCGAACACGCTCGCCGCGATCTACGGCCTCGCGCGCGACTCGGCGGCGCGCCGCGCTCTCGGAGACGACGTCGCGATCGACGTCGTCGCTTACGACGAGACCAACACGCGCATCCGACCGGCCAGGCTCGCGCGCCGCATCCGCGACGCCGGCTCCGGCATGGTCGCGCTCGTCGGCGTGCAGACGAACCAGTTCCCGCGCGCGGTGGACCTCGGCCGGGAGCTCGTCGCGCGCGGGGTCCCGGTCTGCATCGGCGGATTCCACGTGAGCGGGTGCCTCGCGATGCTGCCCGACACTCCAGCCGACCTCCGGGACGCGATGGCTGCCGGGATCTCGCTCTTCGGCGGCGAGCTCGAGGGGCGCCTCGACGGCCTCCTGCGCGACGCCGCATGCGGCCGCCTGCAGCCGCTCTATCAACTGCCGGCGACGGCGCCGATGCTCGCGAACGAGCCGGTCCCGTACCTTCCGGCCGCGGTGATCGGCCGCATGTCGGGCCCGCGCGCGAGCTTCGACGCGGGACGCGGGTGCCCGTTCCTCTGCAGCTTCTGCACGATCATCAACGTGCAGGGCCGTACCTCGCGACACCGCACGGCCGACGACGTCGAGCGGATCGTGCGCGAGAACCTCGCGCAGGGCATCCGGAAGTTCTTCATCACCGACGACAACTTCGCCCGCAATCGCGCCTGGGAGTCGATCTTCGATCGCCTCGGCGACATCCGCTACGGCGAGCGCGTCGGTCTGAGCATCACCATCCAGGCCGACGCGCTCTGCCACAAGATCCCGAACTTCATCGACAAGGCGGCGCGCGCCGGCGTTCAGCGCGTGTTCCTCGGCATCGAGAGCATCAACCCCGAGTCGCTCGTCGGAGCGCGCAAGCGTCAAAACAAGATCACCGAGTACCGCCGGATGCTGCAGGAGTGGCATCGCGTCGGCGCGCTGACGATCGCCGGCTACATCCTCGGCTTTCCGACCGACACCGAGGACGGGATCCTGCGCGACGTCGGCATCATCCAGCGCGAGCTGCCGATCGACCTCCTGGAGTTCTTCATCCTCACGCCGCTTCCGGGATCGCAGGACCACCGCGAGCTGCACGAGCGCGGGACCGCGCTCGAGACCGACATGAATCGCTACGACTCGGCGCACGTGACGGCGCCGCACGCGCGCATGTCCGCCGAAGCTTGGCAGCGCGTGTACGAGCGCGCATGGCGCGCCTACTACGACGTCGGGCACGTCGAGACGGTCATGCGACGCGCCCGGCAATGGGGCTACAGCGCGCGCAAGGTGCGGTGGATGATGTTCACGTTCGCCTACGCCTCTCTCATCGAGCGGATCCACCCGCTCGAGGGCGGCCTCTTCCGCCGGAAGTATCGCCGCGATCGCCGGCCGGGCGTCGCCCGCGCCAGCCGGCTCGCCTTCTACCCGCGCTACGCCGCGGAGACCGCGCGGAAGCTCGCGTCCGCCGCGACGCTGCTGGCGCGCTACCAGCTCGCCTACCGGCGCGCGATGCGTGGCGACGTACCGTCGACCGATGGCGACCTCGCGATGCAGCCGGTCCGGGACGGCGAGCTCGACGAGCTCGCGCTCTTCACGACGACCGATGCCGCGCGACAGGCGGTCGCGCGCACGCGGCGCGTCGCGCCGGCCGCGCGCGTCGCGTCCGCGGTGTGAAATCGCGGGCCTCCGCGGCGGCTTGTAAATGTCGCCGGCTCGCGCCGCCCGGAGTTGCCGGCGCGACGGCCGTTCACCACGTCAGCCGCCGGCCTTTCTCGCTGGCATGTCGGTTGCACCGCGTCGGCGACGACCATGTGGATGCCGCGCATCGAGCCCGCGCCGCGCGCCGAGGCCTTCGGACGCGTCGTGTGCCCGCGGACCATCGTCCCGGCGGCTTGGGCCACGGCAGCGCTACTGCCCCGTCGCCGCGACGCCGCGCGCCTCGCGCTCGGAACCACGACCGCCGTGCTCGCGGCGAACGCGATCAAGCACGTCGTCTCGCGTCACCGGCCGCGCCTTCTCGGGTCGAGCCCCTGGGACTCGTTTCCGAGCGGCCACAGCGCAGCCGCGAGCGCGTACCTCTTCGCGACGGCGCTCGCCGCGCCGCGGGCGTACCGGATCTCCGCGCTCGTGGCCGCGACGGCCGCGACCATGGCCGTGAACGCGCTCCGCATCACGGCCGGCGAGCACTGGCCCGGCGACGTCGTCGCGGGTAACGCGATCGGTGTCGCGGCGCTCGGCGCGACCGAGCTCGCGCTCGCGGCGGTCGAGCGGCGGGCGAGCGCAACGGCTCGCGAAGAAGATGGTGGCGAGCCCTCCGGCCAGAAGGCGCGCCGGTGATCGGAGATCTCGCTCTGCGCTTCTTCCTCGGCGGCCTGATCGTGTCGCTCTTCGCCGTCGTGGGAGAGGTCTTCAAGCCGAAGAGCTTCGCAGGCCTCTTCGGGGCGGCTCCGTCGGTTGCGATCGCGACGCTCGCGCTCGCGTACGCGAAACAGGGGCCGGACTACGTCGCGACCGAAGCGCGGTCCATGCTCCTCGCGTCCTTCGCCTTCGCCGCCTACAGCGCAGCGTGTGCCGCCCTCATCCGGCGCGTCGCGATGCCCGCCTGGCTGGGAGCGACGCTCGCGTGGAGCGTATGGGGCGCGGTCGCGTTCGCGGCCCTGTGGGGGCTCCGCCTCGTCGGGAGCAGCGCATGATGCCCGAGCTCGCGCCGGGAGGCCTCCGGAAGACCAAGCCGTCCGAGTACGTCATCCGCTTCGCGTTCGGAGGCGCGATCACGCTCTGCACTGGCCTGATCGCGCACGCGTTCGGGCCGGTCGTCGGCGGTCTCTTCCTCGCGTTTCCCGCAATCCTGCCGGCGAGCTTGACGCTGGCGAAGGAGCACGACGGCCGTGCGCGCGCCGCCGAGCAGGCGCGCGGCGCGGTGCTCGGCGCGGCAGGCCTCGCCGCGTTCGGACTCGTCGCCTGGCGCTTCTCGGCGCTGTCGGCGCCGCCGCTGGTGCTCGGCCTCGCGACCGTCGCCTGGCTCGCGGCGAGCGTGCTCGCCTGGCTCCTCGTGTTCGGGTGGCAGCGGCGCGCGCGGGCGGCGTCGCGCCCGGCGCCCGCCTGATCCGTCCCGCCGCGCGCTAGGAGCGCGTCCGGCAGATCTTCGCGAGGACCCCGTTCTCGAAACGGAACGTCGCGGTCTCCCGGCTCGACCGGTAGACGAGCGAGCCGTCGGGCTCGCGGTCGTCCGCTTTGCCGAAGAGGTTCTCGACGTCCTGCGGCGCGCTGTGGCCGATCTGGAGCTTCGCGAGGTCCTTCGATCGGACGTGGCGCTCCGCCGTGCCGGCGGATGCCGTTCGTCCCTGACAAGCAGAAAGTAAAGTCGCCAACGCGACCGCGGCGACGGCGAGGCGACTTCCAATCGGAGCGTGCATCGTTTCTCCTCCGCATGCGAATTCTATCACGCGGCCGATCGCGAAGGACACGGCCTGACCGCACGGTCCGTACAAATACGTACTTCTGATTCGGCGACTGCCTCATTTGAATCGCACTGGGACAGCTTGGTGGTCTCCGCCGACTCGGGGCTTCCGCGGGAGCCGCGGCACGCCAGGCGCAATGCGAAGGAGGGTTCGGAAGTGTTTCGTTCGTTGAGTCTCGTCCTGGGGGTCGGTCTGGTTTTGGTCACCGCCTCGGGTGCCCGTGCCGCCAAGTGCGATCCGGATGGAGCGGACGCGGCGGCCGTCGCAGCGGCGCGCGCGGAGGTCGCCGCTCAGTGCGACTGTGCCGGTGCGGAGAACCACGGTCAGTACGTCCGCTGCTCGCGCAACGTGGCGAAGCAGCTCGTGGCGGCGAACGCGCTGCCGAAGAGCTGCTCCGGGGCCATCGCGAAGTGCGCGGCTCGGTCGACGTGCGGGAAGCCCGGCTTCGTCACGTGCTGTCGCACGAACTCGAAGGGCGTGACGAAGTGCTCGACCAAGAAGAACGCGACGCAGTGCAAGCCGCCGAAGGGCGGATCCGCGTGCGTCGGCAACTTCACGAGCTGCTGTGACGCCTGCGTCGCCGGCGGCTGCGCCCCGACCGGCACCCCGGCACCGACCGCCACCCCGACTCCCGAGCCGACCGCGACGCCGACTCCGGAGCCGACCGCGACCCCGACCCCCGAGCCGACCCCGACCCCGACCGCCGGCTCCGCGAGCCGCGCGTTCCTCGATCTTCCCGCTTCGCTCTTCTGATTCCCGACTGCTGACCCGCGCGCGGAGGGTCCGAGCCCGGCGCTCGGACCCTCCCCGCGGCAACGGTGTCCGTCAGTCGAAGAGGCTCGTCGGCGCAGCGGCGAGGAACGCCTGCAGCGGGCCGGCGTACGGGCTCAGGCAGTCGAGCCCGGACTGCGTGCTGCGGCAGTTGCCCGTCTTCCCGACGCGATCCGTGCCGCGCACCAGGCGACCCGGCCCATCGGCGAAGAAGACCAGCATCGGCGGCGTGAACGGGGTGTCGATCGCGAGACCCGACGCGCGGAACTTGACGACGTAGGTCACGGCACCCGGTGTCGTCGACGGCAGGCGGCGGATCGCGATCGTGCTGCCGCCGTCCTGCCGCGTGCAGCGCGTGACGGTGCCGCCGTGCCTGACCTCGCACTTGCCGCGCGGCCACGCGAACCGACGCGACAGGTTCAAGCCGTCCGTCATCGCGAGCGTGACGCCGCGCGTGCCGTCGAAGACGTCGCGGTCGACCGCCGTGAACTCCGCCCGCAGCGTGATCGCTCCGTCGGACGCGGACGGCGCGCTCCGGCCGGTGAGCTCGAGGTGCTGGATCCTGAGCGGGCCGTCGTTCGCGTCGCAGGCGTTGCCGATCCGGTCGTGGTCGGTGTCGAGCTGGTCCGCGTTCGCGACGCCGAGGCAGTTGTCGTCGAACGAGCACACGTGGTCGCCGTCGGGGTCCGGCTGCTGCTGGCAGACGCCCGCGATGCACTGGCTCGGGAAGGAGCAGGCGACGTCGCCGCCGCCGTCGCACGGGGTGAAGTCCGGCTTCGGCGGCAGCGTGCAGCCGAGCGACGGGTGGCAGGCCGCGGCCTCGTGGCACTCGTCCGCGTTGCCCTCGCACGAGACCGCGTCCGAGAGGCACTCGCCGCCGACGCAGCGGTCGTTCGCGGTGCAGGCGTCGCCGTCGTCGCAGGCGACCCCGGACAGCGGGCTGCCGACGCACGCGCCGCGCGTACACGTGTCGCCGCTCGTGCACGGGTTGCCGTCGTCACATGCCGAGCCGCTGGTGCCGTCGCCGGCGCCGAATGCGGTCGCGGTGACCTGATACGTGCCTTGGCCCGACGCGCGACGCACCAGCACGTACCAATTTCCCGAGATGGGGCGCTCGAACTCGCACGCGGCGAACTGCGACGCCGAGGCCTGGCGACAATCGAACAGCGCGGTCGTCGGGGGGCTGCCGCGCCGGACGTACAGGTCGAAGTCGTTGTCCGAGAAGCGCTGCTCGCCGTTCAGCGTGACGACCAGGCGCACCGTTCCGTCGGGAACGACGACCTGGTGTCGCCCGTCCGGTCCCTGCTCCGTGATGCTGCCCGTCGCGCTGAAGATCGGCGAGTCGGAGCTGCCCGCGCTCCCGAGGCAGCCGCACGTCTCCCCGTCGAGCGGCTCGCCCGCCTGGCTCGCGATGAAGTCGGCGTACGTGAAGACGTTTGCGCTGTAGGCGGGGTCGCCCGCATAGCAGCCTTCCGACGAGGCGATGCCTGCGACCGACGGCCGGCCGCCGACGGTCGCGAAGAGCGGTCCCCCGGCATCGCCGTAGCAGGTGTCGGAATCGGTCCCCGGCGGTCCGATCGGCGGCTCGTAGCGCCAGCAGACGGCCACATCGTTCGACGGGAAGGAGCAGGATTCGGTCGTCACCTGACCGACGCGCTTCAGGCCGTAGCTGTAGATGTCCTCTGTCCGCCCGAACCCGACGATCGTCCCCGGAGTGCCGAACGAGGGTGCCGCGACGTCGTCGATCTCCGACGGCGCGATGCCGTCCACCGGGCGGCCGAGGCGCAGAACCGCCACATCGGGCGCGTCGAACGAGAAGTCGGGATGGATCGCGATGGATTCCACGTCGAAGATGCCCGCGTGCTGCAGGTAGACGTGGAAGTCGCGCGGATCGGAAGGGAACACCGATTGGCAGTAGAAGGCCGAGGACCCGCAGACGCAGTGGGCTGCGGTCAGGAACGTACGGCACCCGATGAGCGTGCCGCCGCACTGGAGCTGCGCCGTCTCGACCTTCTCGCCGTAGAGCAGCGCGCCCGTCGACGGATACTGCGACGTCGGCACGCCGTTCACGATCCGCGGCGAAAGGCCCGAGCCGTCGCCCGCGAGCGGCATGACCGGCCAGCCGGGCGTCGCCGCCGAGGCGGGTCCCGCGACGGCCACGGCGAGGATCAGGCCGACGGTCAAGCGGAGCGCCGAGGGCAAGCGGCGTGCGGGGGAGGCGAGCATCGGCGGTCCTTCTGCGGCGCCTGCCGCGTCCGAAATTGCGCAAGTGACGAGACGGCAAGCGACTACGCCGAATCCCCGCTGCGGTCAAACCGGATTCTGGATTTCCGCTCTTCGCGCCCCCCCGTTTCGCGTTCCGCGCAGTGGGCGGCCGCACTTGGCGCGGTTCTCGCGGTGTGGCTTCCTGACCGCATGGACGCGGCGCCCACTCTCGCGCGGCTCCTCGACGACGCCCTCGAGCGCAGACCCGACGAGCCGGCGGTCGTGTGCGGGGACCACGCGACGTCGTTCGCCGAGCTGCGCGAGCTGTCGCTGCGCCTCGCCGGCGCGTTCGCGGCCGCCGGCCTCCGCGGAGAGCGCGTCGCGACCCTCCTCCCGAACGGCGTGGAGCTGCTCGCGTGTCAGCTCGGCTGCTGGGCCGCGGGCGCGATCGCGGTGCCGTTCGAGTACGTCGACGCGCCGCCCGAGATCGCCTACGGCCTCGCCGACTCGGGCGCGCGCTGGCTCCTGGTCCACGAGGAAAAGCTCGGCGACCTCGACCGGGTCGACCTGGCGCAGACGTCCGTCGCGGCGGTCTTCGTCGTCGGGACGCCGCGCGCGGGCGAGCGCCGCTTCGCCGAGCTCGCCGCCACCGCGCCGAGCCGGGCCATCGAGTCGGCCGGCGACGCGCCGGCCTTCATCCTCTACACCTCGGGCTCGACGGCGCTTCCGAAGGGCGTCGTCCACACGCACGCTTCGGCCGCCGGCATCATCGCGAGCGTCCTCTCGGCCCTCGCGCCGGTCGACGAGCGATCGCGGATGGTCGTCCACGACTCGGTGAGCCACATGGGCGGCTGGATCGAGGCGTACCCGCTCCTCTGGCGGGGCGCGACGATCGTCCTCGAGCGGGACTTCGAGGCGAACCGGTTCTATGCCGACCTCCGCCGTCACCGTCCGACGATCGTCGGCGCGCACGTCGACCACCTCTGGCAGATCGTGCGCCACCCCGGTGCAGCGCGCGCGGATTTCGCGTCGGTCGCGACCGTCTTCACGGGCGGCGACGAGCTGCCGCTGCCGCTCCAGCGAGCGTTCCTCGACCTGACGGGTCTGCCGATCCAGGTCGGCTGGGGCATGACGGAGGCGATCTGGCTCACGATCGCGCGGACCCCGGAGCTTCGCCGGCGCGGCTTCCTCGGGCGGCCGGTCGACGCGGTCGAGATCCGGATCGTCGACGCCGCCGGGCGGGACGTCGTCGCCGGCGAGGCGGGCGAGCTCTGGGTGCGCGGCCCGATGGTGGCGGCCGGCTACTGGAACCGCCCCGAGGCCGACCGCGCCGTCTTCGCGCCCGGCGGCTGGCTCCGGACCGGCGACATGGGCCTCCGCGACCCCGCCGGCGACTACTGGTTCACGGGCCGCGTCAAGAACATCATCGTGCGCAGCAGCGAGAACGTGACCCCCGGCGAGATCGAGCAGGCGCTCTACCGTCACCCCGCGGTCGCCGAGGCGGCGGCGTTCGGCGTCTCGGACCCGGACGAGGGCCAGGTGCCGATCGCCTACGTCTCCCTCGCCCCCGGGCGGAACGCGACCGAGGAGGAGCTGAAGGCGTTCCTCGAGACGCAGATCGCCGTTTTCAAGGTCCCGGCCCGCATCCTGGCAATCGACGCGATGCCGCTCACCCACTCGGGGAAGATCGACCACCACGCGCTCGAGCGGCGCTTCGCGGAAGCCGCCGGCCGTGCGTGACGACTAGGGCGTGGCCGCGATCCCCCACGGCCCATCCCCGGCGGGAATCGTCGCGACCACGCGCAGCGACGCGACGTCGATCACGGACACGTCGTTCGAGAGCCCGTTCGCGGCGTAGAGCTTCCGGTCGTCGCGCGTGAGCGCGAGTCCCCAGACGCGCTGTCCGACCGGCACGCTCGCCGCGAGGCGCGGCGCGCGCGGGTCGGACACGTCCAGAACGGCGACGGCGTTGCCGCGTCCGGTCGCGACGTAGATCGATCGGCCGTCGGGGCCGCCAGGCGTACCGCACGTCGGCGCCGAGGTCGCGCGCGACCAGGGTCGCGAGGGCGGTTCTCGAATCCCTCGCCGCGCGCGTTCGAGAACGGCAGGTTGTTGGGATCGACAAGACGGCCACCCGCATCCCCCACCGCGTTCCGAGCGCGAGGTCGCGCGCCGGCGGTGTGTCGGGCGCGGCGCGTGTGGGCGGTGTTGGATCGCGGCTCACGCGTCGACGATTGGCGCTCCTCCGCTAGGGTATCGGCTCCGGGCGTCGGCCGGAACCACCCTCGACCCCGCGCACGCGGTCCCGGAGGCCGTGCACGGCGACGTAGAAGACCGGCACGAACGGGATCGCGATCAGCGTCGACGCGAGCATGCCGCCGAACACGACCGTGCCGATCGCTTGCTGGCTCGCCGCACCGGCGCCGCCCGCGGTCAGGAGCGGCACGACGCCCAGGATGAACGCGATCGACGTCATCATGATCGGCCGGAAGCGCCGGCGGGTCGCCTCCAGGGCCGCCTCGGCCGCCGACGCGCCCTCAGCGCGCAGCTCGCGCGCGAACTCGACGATGAGGATCGCATTCTTGGCGGCGAGCGCGATGATGAGCACCAGGCCGATCTGCGTGTAGAGGTCGATCGGGAAGCGCCTGACGACGAGCGCGACGACGACGCCGACGATCGCGATCGGGACCGGCAAGATGACGATCACGGGGTCGCGCCAGCTCTCGTACTGCCCCGCGAGCACGAGGAAGACGAGGAAGATCGACAGCCCGAAGATGAGGTACACCTGGCTGCCGATCAGACGCTCCTGGTACGAGAGCCCGGTCCAGGCGTAGTCCATGCCCGCGGGCAGCTTCGCGCCCGCGATGCCTTCCATGATCGACATCGCCTGGCCCGAGCTGAACCACGGCGTCGGGATGCCGATCAGCGAAGCCGCCGGGTACAGGTCGTAGCGCGTCACGAGCTCGGAGCCGAGCGTGCGGCGGACCTTCAGCAGCGCGCCGAGCGGCACCATCTGCTTCTGTGCGTTCTGGACGTAGAGGTCCGAGATGTCGCTCAGGTTCCGCCGGTACTCGGCGCCCGCCTGCAGGCGCACCTGGAAGCTCTGGTTGAACTTGTTGAACTGATTGACGTAGGTCGAGCCGAGATACGTCTGGAGCGTCCCGAAGACGTCCTTCACCTGGACGCCGAGCGACTCGGCCATCGTGCGGTCGATGTCGAGGAAGAGCTGCGGGCTCGAGGCGCTGAAGGTCGTGAAGCCGATCCGGAGGAAGCCCTTCCGGTCCTCCGCCCCCTGCAGGATTTCGTCGACGACCTTCTGGAGCTCGGCGAGGCCCGCGCTCCGGCGGTCCTCGACCATCATGTCGAAGCCGAACGCGACGCCGAGCCCGGGGATGGGGGAGGGCGGTAGCACGGCGAAGCTCGCGCTCCGGACGGCCTGCAGCCTCTTCTGCAGGTCCGGCAGGATCGTCGCCTGTGAGACGCCGGCCGGCCGCCGGTCCCAGTCCTGGTAGATCGGAAACACCGTGATCACGTTCGACACCTTCGCGGAGTCGAGCGCCGAGTAGCCGCCGATCGTGACCCAGCCCTTGATGCCGGGGGTCTCGCGCAGGACCGCGTCGATCTGGGTCGCGACCTCGCGCACGCGCGGCTGCGCGGCGCCCGCCGGAAGCCGCGCCACGACGACGCAGTAGCCCTGGTCCTCGAGCGGCATGAGCGCGGTGGGATAGACCGAGAAGACCCACGCCGCGGCGCCGACGAGCGCGACGAAGACGACGATCATCGCGCGCGGGCGGCGCACCATGCGCTCGATGAGCCCGACGTACGCGCCCTCGAGAGCCCCGTACGCGCGGTTGAAGCCGCGGAAGAAGCGGTTCGGCGTGTGGCCCGCCGGGATCGGCTTCAGATAGAGCGCGCACTGCGTCGGCTTCAGGGTGAGCGCGTTCGCCGCGCTGATGATCGCGGTCGACGCGATGACGAGCGCGAACTGCCGGAACATCTGGCCGGTGATCCCGGGCTGGAAGGACGCCGGCAGGAAGACCGCCGTCAGGACGAGCGTGATCCCGAGCACCGGCCCGGTGAGCTCGGCCATCGCCTGGATCGCCGCCTCCTTCGGCGCGAGCCCGCGCTCGATGTGCCGCGAGGCGTTCTCGACGATGACGATCGCGTCGTCGACGACGATCCCGACCGCGAGGATGAGCGCGAAGAGCGTCATCAGGTTCACGGTGAAGCCGAGGAGCGCCATCGCCGCGAAGGCGCCGATGATCGTGACCGGGACGGTGGTCGCCGGGACCAGCATCGCGCGCAGGTTCTGGAGGAACAGCGTGATGACGACGAGCACCAGCACGCCGGCGATGAGCAGCGTCTGGTACACGGCGTTGATCGACTGGTGGATGAAGACGGTGGTGTCGTAGAGGCTCGAGGACTCGAGCCCGGCCGGGAAGCTCTTGCTCATCTCGGCCATGAGCGCGCGCGTCTCCGCCGCGACGTCGAGCGCGTTCGCGCCCGGGAGCGCGAAGATCGCGATGTGGGCGGCGTTCCTCCCCGTGAGGCGCGAGAAGATCGAGAAGACCTGCTGCCCGAGCTCGACCCGCGCGACGTCCTTGACGCGGACGACCGCCGCCGTCGGCGCGGTGTCGCGCGCTTCCGAGTTGGGCTGCGACCCGCTCCCCGCGGGCCGCGCCTTCACGACGATGTCCTCGAACTGCTCGACCGTCGACAGCCGCCCGAGCGCGTTCACCGTGAGCTGGAACACCTGATCCGTCGGCACCGGTGGGCCGCCGAGCTGCCCCGCCGCGACCTGGAGGTTCTGGCCCTGGATCGCGTTCTGGACGTCGAGCGTCGTCAGGCCGAACGCGTCGAGCTTCTGCGGGTCGAGCCAGATCCGCATGCTGTACGGGCCGGCGCCGAGCACCTGCACCTGGCCGACGCCGGGGAGGCGCGCGATCGGGTTCTGCAGGTTGATGATCGCGTAGTTGCTGAGGAACTTCTCGTCGAAGCGGTCGTCGTCCGAGTACAGGCTCTCGATGAGGAGGATGTTCGTCGACACCTTGCGGACGTTGACGCCCTGCGACTGCACCGGCGACGGGAGCTGCGCGAGCGCGCTGTTCGCGGCGTTCTGGACGAGCGCGAGCGACGTGTCGAGGTCGGTGCCGATCGCGAACGTGACCGTGAGCGTGTAGCTGCCGTCGCTGCCGCTGGTCGACTGCATGTAGATCGAGTTCTCGACGCCGTTGATCGCCTGCTCGATCGGCACGCCGACGGTGGTCGCGACGATTTCTGCGCTCGCGCCCGGGTAGTTCGTCGAGACCTGGATCGTGGGCGGCACGATGTTCGGATACTCGGACACCGGAAGCGCGAGCAGGCAGACGACGCCGAGCACGATCATCACGATCGCGATGACGTTCGCGAGGATCGGCCGCTCGATGAAGAAGCGCGACATGCGGCTCCGCCTACGAGGCCGCCGGCGTCGCGGCCGCGCCGGGGGAGCCGCGCGGCGCGGCGCCTTGCGACGAGCGGTCCGGAGCGACCGTGCGGCCCGGCACTGCCTGCGCGAGGCCGTCGACGACGACCCAGTCGTCGCGCGAGATCCCTTCGCGCACGACGAAGCTCTCGCCCTGCTGCTGGCCGGTCGTGACGGCACGGCGCTCGACGACGTTCGCGTCGTTCACGACGAGCACGTACTCGCCCTGCTGGTCGAAGCTGAGCGCGACGCCCGGCACGAGGAGCGCGTCGTGCGGCGGCCCGGCCGGGATGCGGACGCGCGCGAAGAGGCCGGGCAGGACCGGCGGGTCGGGGTTCGGAAAGGTCGCGCGCGCCTGCAGGGTTCCGGTCGTCGGAACGACGCTCAGCGCCGCGAACTCGAGCCGTCCCGCGTGCGGGAAGCCGCTCTCGTCGAGGAGGCCGAAGGCGGCCGGCACGCTCTCCGCGGCGAGCGAGCCGTGCGCCTCGCGCGCCACCTTCTCGCGGATGCGGAGGAGATCGCGCTCGTTGACGGTGAAGTAGACGTAGAGCGGGTCGGTGCGGTCGATCTCCGCGAGCGACGTCTGCTGGCCCATCGCGCCGACGAGGTTGCCGACGTCGACCAGGTGGCGCCCCATGCGGCCGTCGAAGGGTGCGCGGATCGTCGTGTAGCCGAGGTTCAGCTTCGCGAGCTCGACCTGCGCCTCGGCGCCGAGGAGCGCGGCGGCGGCCGAGTCGCGCTCGTACTGCCAGCGGTCGACCTCGGTCTGCGGCGCGGACGCCTCCTTCACGAGGCCCGTGTAGCGGGCGAGCTCGGTCGACGCGTGCTGGAGCGACGCCTTCTGCGCAGCGACCTGCGCTTCGGCCTGCCGGAGCTGCGCCTGGTACTGGTCCTGCTGGATCGTGAAGAGCAGGTCGCCTTTCTCGACGAGCGCCCCGTCCGTGAAGTGGATCTGCTCGAGGTAGCCCTCGACGCGCGCCACGAGCGTGACCGACTGGCTCGCCGAGGTCGTGCCCGTGAACTCGAGATCCTCGATCACCTGCGCGACGGTCGGCCGCGCGACCGTCACGGCCGGCGGCGCGGCGACCGGCGTCTCCCCGCCGCGGCAGCCCGCGAAGGCCGCGCAGAGCGCGCCGCCCGCGCACAGCGCGCGAAGCCACTGCCGCCGGACGCGCCGTCGTCGCACGGTCACCATTCCGGCGGCCGGACGGTGGGTCCCGTGTCCTCGGGCCCCGGCAGCGGGGGCGCGGCGGGCGTCAGCAGGTCGGGCGTCGCGAGGGTGCCCCAATTCGTGCGCTCCTCCATCTCCTCTCGGATGTCGGCCGGCACGATCTCGCGTCCCTCGCGGATCTGCCAGCCGCCGCCGAGCGCGCGATAGGCGGCGATGAGGCCGAGCGGGACGTTGCCGCGGGCGACCGCGAGGTTGTCGTCCGCCTGGTAGAGGTTCTGCTCGGCGACGAGGACGGTCGTGAAGTCGGCGATGCCCTGCGTGTACTGGTTCATCGCGACCGTGAGCGCGCCTTCCGCCGCCTGCGCGCTCTGCTGCAGGTAGACCACCTGGTCGCGCGATCGCAGGAACACCGACATCCCGTTCGCGACCTCCTTCTGCGCCGACAGGACCGCGTTCTGGTAGTCGATCAGCAGCTCCTGGAAGCGCGCGTCCTGCACGCGCACGTTGTTCGTGATCTGGCCGTAGTTGAGGATGCTCCACTGGAGAGTGGGGCCGACGCCGTAGGTCAGGCTCTTCGACGAGAACAGGTCGCCCAGGTTCGCCTTCGTGACGTCCGACGACAGCGTTCCGACGTTGCCCACGAGCGTCAGCGCCGGCAGGAGGTCCGCCTTCGCGACCCCGATCTGCGAGCATTGCGCCGCCGCCGACAGCTGCGCCTTCCGGATGTCGGGCCGGCGCCGCAGCAGCTCGGCGGGGATCCCGACCGCGATCCGCGGCGGCGCGACCGGGATCTCGGACGACGCGCCGAGGAGCTGGTCGACCTCGCCCGGCGGCATCCCGAGGAGGAGCGCGAGGGCGTTCTTCGACTGGTCGAGCTCGATCGTGAGCGCCGGGATCGCGGCTTCCGTCTCGCCGAGCGAGTTCTCCGCCTGGAAGACGTCGCGCTGGCTCACGACCCCGCCCCGGAAGCGGTTGCTCGCGATGCGGAGCGCCTCGCGCTGCTTCGCGACGTTGTCGCGCGCGATCGCGATCCGCCGCTCGAGCGTGCGGATCTGGACGTAGGTGCTCGCGACGTCGCCGGTGAGCGTCACGAGCACGTCGTCGTAGTCGGCGACCGACGCGAGGAACGCGTTGTCGGCCGACTCGATCGCGCGCCGCACCTTGCCCCAGAGGTCGATCTCCCAGGCCGCCTGCGCGCCCAGGAACGCCTGCTGGTAGGTGTTGTTCACGATGTTGTAGGGCAGCGACGCCGGGATGCGATTGACGCTGTAGGACGCGACGAGCTGCTGCTGCTGCGGGTAGAGCTCGCCGATCGCGAGGCCGAGCTGCGCGCGCGACTGGAGCACGCGCACTCCCGCCATGCGGAGCGGGAGGTTCTGCGCGTACGCGAGTTCGATCAGCCGGTCGAGGACCGGATCGTCGAACACGCGCCACCAGTCGCGGTACTCCTGGCGCGCCGTGTCGACCGCCGGATCCGAGCCGTTCGGCCACGCATCCGCGACCGTCGCCGGCGGCGACTTGAAGCTCGGACCGATCATGCAGCCGCCGAGCGCGAGGGCGAATGCGCCGACGGCCCAGGCCCGGCGCGCGATGTCCCGCATCCTCCGCGCGTCCACCTCGACCGCGGGCTCCTATCCTGTCCGCGACGACAGTGGAAGCGCCGCGCGCGGCGGACGGCCGCGCCGCGTCAGGCGCGCTCGAGCGTCGGCTTCATCACGGTCGCGGCCTGCTCGATCATCGCGCCGATGTCGGGCGCGATCTCGTCCGGCAGCAGGTCGGCGATCCAGACGAGGCGGCTGCCGCCGTCGCCGTCGTCGAAGACCTGGACGGAGGCGTTGTGGTGCGTGAAGCGGCCGCCGACGACCGACCAGACGACGCGCCGCGACTCGTCGTCGACGTCGACGATGCGCTCGCGCGCGACCATCCCGTTGCCGAACGTGACGATGCGGGCACCCTCCTCGAGCTTCGTGTCGACGACGAAGCCGGGCACGACGCGGGTGTGAAGCGCGCCGACGTCCCGGAGCGCGTCCCAGACCCTTTCCGGGTGCGCGGCCACCACAATCTCCTTCCGGATCGAAGCCATGATCGTCTCCCGGACGGCGCGCGGGCGCGACCATTCGCGACTGCCGGCTGCGCCGTCGGGAGAGGGTCTAGTGCGCCGCGCCGCCGGCGACTTGGCGAAAGTTGCGGCGGCGATGGCGCCGTGGCCGGTTTCGGCTACGGGCGGGGCGGGCGGCGGCGCTCGTGGAACCAGGGGCGGTACTGCTCCATGCGCGCCGCCTGGTCGCGCGGCGCGCGCCGCCGGCACGTCGCGGCTTCGGCGGACCCCGGCGCCGCTCCCCAGCGCACCTCGATGCAGTCGTTCGGGTTGTACGCGACCTCGAGCGCCTCGCTCCGCTGGAAGAGGTCCGCGAGCGACAGCGAGCGTTCCGAGCCGTCGCTCGCGCGGTACGCGAAGCGACGCGCGGCCGTCTCGCGCTCGAGGACGCCCGCGAGCTCGCGGCGGACGTCGGCGGCGGACCGGCCGCCGCCGAGCACGTAGCGCTCGGGCCGGCGCGCGACCTGCGCCGGAAAGCCCTGCACGACGTCGAGCGCGATCAGGAGGCGGAGGTCGCGCGCCGGCGTCGCGAAGTCCTCCCACGCGCCCGAGGTCTCGAAGATCGCGGCGCCCGCCGGCATCGCGATCACGCCGGGATGGCTCGCGACGTACTCGACGCCGTTGTCGACAGACTTGACGCGCGTCCGCGTCTGCTCCTCCAGCGCGTCGATCGTCTGGCGGAGCGCGAGCGCCGGGTCGAGCGGCGCGGGCGACAGCAGGTCGTCGACGCGATCGTAGAAGCCGTCGACGCCGTCGCCGTACTGCTCGAGCGAGAAGTCGCCGTCGCGGTCGGCGGCGAGCTCCGCGTTCGTCGGGCGACGGAGCCCCTGTGCCGTGCCCGCGATCGGCCGGAAGTGCTTGAACCCGGCGCCGCCGAGCGCCGGATCGACGGCGAAGAGGAAGTTGCCGCGCCAGTAGCGCTTGCGCGCCACCGTGCCGTCGGGCTGCGCGTCGACCGCGAGCAGGATCCCGCCCGAGCTCTCCGTCTGGGGCAGGCGCCGCACGACGACGAGCGTGTGCCCGTACGGATCCGCGTACACCGTGCCGGGCGTGACGGTCTCGGGCGCGATCCGGATCGGGTAGAGGTCGCTCCGATCGTCGTTGGCCGGCGTGCGCGCGCTGCCGGAGTGGATCGACCAGCCGACGTCGCGCCGCACGAACGTCGAGAACGCGCCGACGTCGTCGCCCGCGTCGCCGCGGGCCTCGACGCTCGAGTGCCAGCCGGCGCACCGCGGCGGGCTCGACGGGCCGCCGCGCGAGCACTCGGAGTAGCCGAATGGGAGCCCGAGCTTCCACGCGAAGTAGGCGCGGAGGAAGAAGGGCAGGTCCGCGCAATCGGGCTGGAAGCGCAGGCGGCGGTCGGCGTCCTCGTCGAGGCCGAGATGGTCGTAGAGGAAGTTCCGATCGGGGTCCTGCAGGACGTCGCCGATGCCGTGCCAGCTCGGCTCGGCATCGAGCGGGTCGTCGAAGAGGTGCTCGACCCACGCAGCGTAGAGCGCCTCTTCCGCAGGACTCCACTCGCGCTCGACCGGCCAGACGACGCCGCCGGGCCGCGCCCGCCGCGGCATCTCCGATCCATTCACCCGGATCGCGGAGCACGCGACGACGTCGCGCCCCCGCACGACCTCCGCGCGATACATTCCCGCGACCGGCGCCGCGACCTCCGCCCTCCAGCGCTGCTTCTCGAACGCCGACGGCGCCGCCCCCGGCGCGTGCGACGCCGAAGCCGCGACCGAGCCGTCCGGAGCCCGCACCACGAGCTGCCCGTCGATCGGCGCGGCGCTCGCCGCGAACACCCGCAGCTCCCGCCCGGCGACCGGCGCCCGCGGGCTCGCGAGGATCGCGACGTCGTCCGACGCCGGACAGTCGGCAGCCACCCCGGTGGAAGACTCCACGCCGAGGATGGCGATCAGCGCAGCCCCCTGCGCCAGAACTGCCCCACACCGAACGAGCCCGTGCACCCCCCTCACCCCGCCCACCCTACACGCGGCGCGCAAAACTCCCGAGCGCTCGCACCGGACCTGTGCGTGGGCACCGTCGCCCAGCGCCGACGCAGCCGGAGCCGTGTGTGCGGGCAAGCGAGCGACTGTCGACCGAGCGGGGCCATTCCAATTCGCCCCCGTGCGGTGCTCGCGCCGGCAGCTATCGCTGCCGGCGCTGCGCTCCTCCGATGGGCCTCGTCGCCGCGGCAAAGCCGCGACTCCTCGCTCCAATCCCATCGCCGACGCAGCCGGAGCCGTGTTTGCGGGCAAGCGAGCGACTGTCGAGTGAGCGGGACAATCACCCGCCCCCACCTTGATCCATGAGACAATTCGGGGCGCTCTTCCTCCCCGCGAACGAGACCCGGAGCGAGCGCCCGCACACACGGCTCCGGCGGACCACCGGCAGGGGTGGAGCGCCCGCACACACGGCTCCGGCGGCCCACAGCCGCAACGTCGCCGAGCGAGCAGCGACGCGCTGGGGTCGCGCGGACGTTACGCGCGCCGGCCCGGCAAGACCATCTGGGTGCACCGGAACAGCGCCATCGTCTTCCCGGTCGACGCGTTGACGATCTGCGCGTCCCACACCTGCGTCGACCGTCCGACGTGCACCGGCCGCGCGACGCCCTCGACCCGCTCGCCCGCCCGCGCCGACGCGAGGAAGTTCGACTTCACCTCGAGGGTCGTGAACGAGGCGTCGCGCGCGGTGTGGAACGGCACGCCCATCGCGCACAGGTAGTCGGCGAGGCCGACCACGACCTGCGCGAACAGGAAGCCGGTGCCCGCGATCAGCGCCTCGGTGACCGTCAGATGGCCGGTCACCTGCTCGGCGGTGCACGCGTCGATCACGTACCCGAGGTGGCCGGGAAGCCGGTCGGCGAAGAACTCGTTCAGCCCGCGGCTCGCGTCCGTGTCGTCGTAGGCGCTCGCGCTCACGCGACCGGCATACGCCCGCGTCGTCGCGCGCCGCAAACGATCGCCGGCCGGTCGCTCTGCGCCCCCGACGTCAGGGCGTCGTGTACCGCACGTCGACGGACTCGAAATAGACGTCGTTGCCGCAGGTGTCGTCCGGGTCGCCGGGGTTCCGAACGATCGCGATCAGGAACTGGTCGCCCTTCTTCATGCCCGGGATCGTTCCACCGGTGCTGAGAACGTACACCTTCTGGAAAGGGATCGTGCTCGAGGCGGGCGCCGTCACGACCTGCGACCCGTTCTTCTCCGCGAGCACTCCGACCTCGCCGTCGATCGGGATGCCGGGCCGCCGCTGCACGACGACGGATGGCACGAGCACGAAGGTGCAGCTCGTCGCGATCGAGTGGAGCCCGACGACGAGCGTCACCGGCGTGTCCGGCGCGTAATCGCGCGGCAGGATGAACGAGAAGAACGCTTGCGGCGCGTTCGCGTTCGGCAGCACGACGCCTCCCGGCGACACCGTCGCGCCGGTGTCACCGAGGAGCGCGCCCGCGGTCAGGCTGAAGCTCGCGGTGCCGGCCGCAGCCGGTCCGGCAAACGAAAGCGCGAGAACGACGGCAACGCTCGCGATCCGCCTTCGGATCTCCATCGCATCCTCCCCACCGCTCGCTCGGGCTCGCGCGCCGGCGGGCACGCGGGCGGCGAGCGGCTCTCGACGGGGAGGCGTTCAGACGCGGTGAACCGGGTTCACGCGGCGCCGCGCCGACGGTGTTTTTTTCATCGCGCGTGCTGTCGATCCGGCGCGGTCCCGTTCGACGAACGCATGAGACCGTGCAAACGCTTCGCGAGGCGGCAGGTCGGACGCTCTCGCATCGAAGGGGGACGGATGAGCCGGGTACGGGTTCTGGTCGGCACGCGAAAGGGCGCGTTCGTGCTCGAGTCCGACGGTAAGCGCGAGCGCTGGGACGTCGCGGGCCCGCACTTCGCGGGCTGGGAGATCTATCATCTGAAAGGATCGCCCGCGGAGCCCGATCGCATCTACGCGTCGCAGACCAGCAGCTGGTTCGGCCAGGTCGTCCAGCGATCGAGCGACGGCGGCAAGACCTGGGAGCCGGTCGGAAACCAGTTCACGTACGACGGCGTCCCGGGCACGCACCAGTGGTACGACGGCACGCCTCATCCCTGGGAGTTCGCGCGCGTCTGGCACCTCGAGCCCTCGCTCACGGATCCCGACAGCGTCTACGCCGGCGTGGAGGACGCGGCGCTCTTCCGCACGACCGACGGCGGCCAGACTTGGCACGAGCTGCCCGGACTTCGCGGCCACGGCTCCGGCCCGCACTGGCAGCCGGGTGCCGGCGGCATGTGCCTGCACACGATCCTCCTCGATCCGACGCGGTCCGACCGCATCTTCATCGCGATCTCGGCCGCGGGCGCGTTCCGCACCGACGACGGCGGCGGCACGTGGAAGCCGATCAACCGCGGCCTCCGCTCCGAGGGCATCCCCGACCCGAACGCCGAGGTCGGACACTGCGTGCACCGGATCGCGCTCCACCGGTCGCGGCCGGACGTGCTCTTCATGCAGAAGCACTGGGACGTCATGCGGAGCGACGACGGCGGCGACTCGTGGCGCGAGGTGAGCGGCAACCTTCCGACCGATTTCGGCTTTCCGATCGACGTGCACGCGCACGAGCCGGACACGATCTACGTCGTTCCGATCAAGAGCGACTCCGAGCACTTCCCGCCGGACGGGAAGCTCCGCGTGTACCGGAGCCGGACGGGCGGCGACGAGTGGGAACCGCTCACGAACGGCCTCCCGCAGCGCGACTGCTACGTGAACGTCCTGCGCGACGCGATGGCGGTCGACGCGCTCGACGACTGCGGCGTCTACTTCGGGACGACCGGCGGCCAGGTCTACGCGTCGGCCGACGCGGGCGACACGTGGGCGCCGATCGTGAGCCACCTGCCGCCCGTGCTGTCGGTCGAGGTGCAGACGCTGCCATGATCCGGGTCGTGCTTCCGGCGCACCTCCGGAAGCTCGCGCGGGTCGAGCGCGAGGTGGCCGTGGAGGTGGCGGGCGTCGTGACGCAGCGGAGCGTGCTCGACGCGCTCGAGGAGCGCTATCCGATGCTCCGCGGGACGATCCGCGACCACGTGACGCAGCGACGCCGGCCCTTCGTCCGGTTCTTCGCCTGCGAGCAGGACCTCTCGCACGAGTCGCCCGACCAGCCGCTGCCCGACGCCGTCGCCAGCGGCGCGGAGCCGCTCCTCGTCGTCGGCGCGATGGCCGGCGGCTGAGCCGCGCTCGTCCGTCGACCACGCGCTCGACGACCGATCGCCGCCGGGGCTGTCGATTTGGCTGCACCGCGTTCGTCCAGAGAATGAAAGGCAGCGCACCCCGCGATGCGCGGGACGCAGCGCTCCGAATCTCGTCGGAGAGGAAGGACACGCCGTGCGGTTCATGATGATCGTGAAAGGAAACGCCGACACCGAGGCGGGCGTGATGCCGAGCGAGGAGCTGGTCGCCGCGATGACGGCGTACAACGAGGAGATGGTGCGCGCCGGCGTCATGCTCGACGGCGCGGGCCTGAAGCCGACCTCGAAGGGTGCGCGCGTCAAGTATTCGGGCGGAAGGAAGGTTCTCGTCGAAGGCCCGTTCGCGGAGTCGAAGGAGATCTTCGCCGGTTACTGGATCATCCAGGTGAAGTCGCGCGAGGAGGCGATCGAGTGGGCGCTGCGGGCTCCCGCGCCTCACGGCGAAGGCCAGCCGGGAGAGATCGAGATCCGCCCGTTCTACGAGATGGAGGACTTCGCGCCGAGCGAGGCGGTCGAGCGCGCCTTCGAGCTCGAGAAGAAGCTGCCCGGCAAGAAGTGACCGAGGTGACCGGTGTCGCGGCGCGCGCGCGAGCGGCGCGCGGCGGCATCGCGGTGCGCGTCGCGCGATGCGTCGACGCGGGAGGAGAACGAGACGATGGCCCTGGAATTGAACGCGTACCTTCACTTCGGCGGGAACTGCCGCCAGGCATTCGAGGCCTACGCGCGCGTCTTTCGCGGCACGATCGAGGCGATGCTGACGCATGCCGACGCGCCGGAAGGGCAGCAGGGGGCGCCCGAATCGAAGGACCTCATCATGCACGCGCGCTTGCGGGTCGGCGATCGCGTCCTCATGGGATCGGACGCGCCGGTGCAGATGAGGCAGCCGATGTCGGGCTTCTCCGTGACGTGCGGCGTGCCGGAGCCCGCGGAGGCGGAGCGCATCTTTGCCGCGCTCGCCGAAGGCGGCACGGTCCACATGCCGATCCAGGAGACCTTCTGGGCGATCCGCTTCGGCATGGTCGTCGACCGCTTCGGCGTGCCCTGGATGGTGAACTGCGAGCGGCCCGCCTGACGGCTTGCTCGGCGACGGCCGCGATCTATCCTGGCTCGATCATGTGCAGGAACATCCGTCCGCTCTTCAACTTCGAGCCGCCGGCGACCGAGGAGGAGATCCGTGCCGCCGCGCTCCAGTACGTCCGCAAGGTGAGCGGCACGCGAAAGCCGAGCGGCCGGAACGTCGCCGCCTTCGAGCGCGCGGTCGCCGGGATCGCCGACGCGACGCGCGACCTCGTCGCGTCGCTCGAGACGACGGCCGAGCCGAAGAACCGCGACGTCGAGGCGGCGCGGGCCCGCGCCCGCGCCGCCCGTCGCTTCGCCTGATCGGTGGACCTGCCGGTCAATCCTCCGGTCCTCCCCATGCTCGCCAAGCGCGTCGGCGAGCTGCCGCCGGGCGAGGGCTGGATCTTCGAGCCGAAGTGGGACGGATTCCGCGCGCTCGTCTTTCGCGACGGCGAGGACATCCTCATCCAGAGCCGCGACGAGAAGCCGCTCAACCGCTACTTCCCGGAGCTCGTTCCCGCGCTCGCGAAGAATCTCCCCCGGCGCTGCGTGATCGACGGCGAGGTCGTGGTCGCGCGCGGCGACGCGCTCGACTTCGAGGCGCTGCAGATGCGCATCCACCCGGCCGCGTCCCGCGTCAAGATGCTCGCGGGACAGCTGCCGTCGTCGATCGTCGCCTTCGACCTCCTCTGCGAGGGCGACCGCGACCTCCGCGGCGAGCCCTTCCGGAAGCGGCGCGCAGCACTCGAGAAGGCGCTCGAGCGCGCCGCGCCTCCCGTGCACTTGACGCCCGCGACGACCGACAGGCGCGTCGCGGCCGACTGGTTCCGGCGCTTCGAGGGCGCCGGTCTCGACGGCGTCGTCGCGAAGGCCGAGTCCGGGCCGTACGAGCCGAACAAGCGCGTCATGCTGAAGGTCAAGCACGAGCGCGAGTGCGACTGCGTCGTCGCCGGCTTCCGCTGGCACAAGGGCGGGGAGGGCACGAAGGTCGGCTCCCTTCTTCTCGGCCTCTACGACGAGGAGGCGACGCTCCAGCACGTGGGCGTCTGTGCGAGCTTCACCGACCAGAAGCGCCGTGACCTCGTGGAGTCCCTCGCGCCCTATCGCGAGAACGCGCTCGACGGCCATCCGTGGAAGGACTGGGCGACGGGCGAGCCCGAGGAGGGCGGCGATCGCCGCATGCCGGGCGCGCTCAGCCGCTGGAGCCAGGGGAAGGACCTGTCGTGGGTCGCACTCCGCCCCGAGCTCGTCGTCGAGGTCGGCTACGACCACATGCAGGGAACGCGCTTCCGCCACACCGCGCAATTCCGCCGCTGGCGCCCCGACAAGCCGCCGCGCGCCTGCACCTTCGACCAGCTCGAGGTCGTCGCCCCGCACGAGCTCGCCGCGATCTTCGCCGCCGGCCGCTGATCGCGGCGCGCGATGTCGCCGCGGAGGTGCTTCGAGCGCGCGCGCGTCGATCGTTGGAGCGCGGCGGAAGCGTAGCGCGAGCGAGCCCGGCGACTCCTGCCTTTCTTGTCTCATCGTCAAGGAAGGGCGCCTCCTCCAACGTCGCTGCCGTGCTCGCTCACGCGCCGCTCCCGCCGCAGACGCCGCGTGCCGATCGCACGCGCCGTTCGATCGAGCGAGAGCGCCGGTGGCCGCTCGCGCGGCTCGCCGCGCGTCGCTTACGGCAGCAGGCCGGACGCTTCGCCGCGTGTGTGTGGCTGCGGACCGCCGGCGGCGGCGGCTCCGGGCCAGGCGCGGACGGGTACGCGTCGAGTACCGGCGACGTTGCGGGGCGGGTTGGGCGAGCGCGCGGTCGAAGTCGAGCCCGGAAGCTCGTCACGGGCTCGCGTCGGCTGCTTTACGGTGCGCGACGTGTCCAGGGGTGACTACCGGTTGCGTTGGGTCCGTGCGGCCGAGGCCGTCGGAGACACGGGCGGCCGGGCGCTGTCGCAGGCCACGTGGTCGAATTCCGCCTGCTACCCTAGCGTCGCGCGGCGAGCCGCGCGCGCGGCCACGATCTCGACGTGGCGGTCGGAGCGACCCGTCGCCCGGCACGTCGTGCCTGCGGTGGGGCGGCGCGTGAGCGAGCACCGGCAGCGACGTTGGAGGAGGCGCCCTTCCTCATCCATGAGACAACAAAAGGGCGCCTCCGACAGGAGTCGCCGTGCTCGCTCACGCGACGCCCCGCCGCGCTCCAACGAAGGCCCGGCTCCCTGACGCGCCGCGCTCCGACGAACGCCGGACCCGCAGCTCAGCGCAGCTTCGGACGCGACGACGTGCGGCGATCGCGCCACTGACGCGTCGGGTCGTCGTCCGGATCGGGCGTCTCCTGCGGCGGGCGCTCGTCCTCCGGGACGTGCCGGAGGTTCACGCGGACGCGTGTCCACGTCGACGAGCGCCCGCGCATCGAGTCGACGAGGACGTCGTCGACCGCAAGCCGCTCCGCGGCGGCCGCGTGGCGGCGCTTCCAGCGCTCGAGGCCCGCGAGCGCCGCGTCCCTGCTCGGCGACGCGGCGACGACGATGAGCGGCATCCTGGCGCGCGGCGCCTTGGCGCGCGGCGTCCCGGCCGTGCGCTTCGCGCGCGACGGCGCGACGCGCGCCGCCTCTCCCTCCATCTTGCGGAAGTGCGGCGGCCACGGCGCGTCGCCGAGCCCGTCCGCCTCGTCGCGCGCGGCGAGCTCGAGCAGGCCGGCGAGCGACCCGGCGGCGGCGTCCATGTCGGCGTGCACGTCGCCCAGCTCGGCGAAGCGAGCCGGCATCGTCGCGACCGTGAAGTCGGCGGGCTCGCAGTCGGGGACCTCGTCCCAGCGGAGCGGGGCGGACACGCGTGCGTCGGGGAGCGGGCGGATCGAGTACGCCGAGCAGGTCGTCCGGTCCTTCGCGTTCTGGTTGTAGTCGAGGAAGACGCCGCGGCGCTCCTCCTTCCACCACTTCGAGGTCGCGATCGCGGGCGCGCGCCGCTCGACCTCGCGCGACAGCGCGAGCGCCGCGCGCCGCACCTCGGTGAACGTCCAGCGCGGCTCGATGCGGGCGTAGACGTGCATGCCGCGCGACCCGCTCGTCTTCGGCCAGCCCCGGAGGCCGACCTCCTCGAGCAACGACTTCACCTCCATCGTGACCTTCAGCACGTCCTCCCAGCCGACGCCCGGGCCGGGGTCGAGGTCGACGCGCAGCTCGTCGGGATGCTCGAGGTCGTCGGCGCGCACGGGATGCGGGTGGAGCTCGATGCAGCCCAGGTTCACGACCCACGCGAGCCCGGCCGCCCCGTCCACCACGACCTCTTCGGCGGTCCGGCCCGACGGAAACGACAGCGTCACGGTGCGGATCCACGCCGGTCGCGCCGACGGCGCGCGCTTCTGGTAGAACGCCTCGCCGTCGGCGCCGTCGACGAAGCGCTTCAGGACGAGCGGCCGGTCGCGGATGCCGGCGAGCGCGCCGCCGGCGATGGCGAGGTAGTAGCGCACGACGTCGGCCTTCGAGAGGCGGACGCCCTTCGTGAAGTACGGCTTCGACGGGTGCGTGATGCGGACGTCGCGCCCGGCGACGGACACGACCTCCGGTGCTTCTTCGCGAGCCACCGGCTACACCATGTTCCATGGCCGACACGAAGCAAGACGTGCTCGACATGCTTCGCGACCTGGCCGAGCTCACGATGCTCGAGGAGGGCGACCCGCAGTCGTTTCGCGTCCGGGCGTACGAGAGCGCCGCTCAGGCGATCGCCGCGCAGGCGAACGACCTCGGCACGCTGAGCGTGCGCGAGCTGCAGCGCATCGAGGGCATCGGGAAGAGCACTGCGGAGAAGATCCGGGAGCTCATCGAGACGGGAAGGGTCGCGAAGCTCGAGCAGCTCCGGCAGAAGCACCCGCGGAGCGTCGTCCGGCTGCTCCGCATCCCCGGGCTCGGGCCGAAGGCGCTCCAGCGTCTCCGCGCGGAGCTCGGCGTCGCGTCGCTCGATGACCTGCGCGACGCGCTCGCGCAGCACCGGCTGCGCGACCTGCGCGGCTTCGGCGCGAAATCCGAGGAGAAGCTCGCGCAGGCTCTCGCGCGCTTCGAGGAGCAGGGCGCCGTCGACCGGACGCCGATCTCGGTCGCGCTGCCGCTCGCCTCGCGCATCGCCGCGCGCCTGCGCGAGGTGCCGGGCGTCACGCACGCCTCCGCCTGCGGGTCGCTCCGGCGCTTCTCCGAGACGATCGGCGACGTCGACGTCGTCGTCGCGGCGACCGCGCCCGCTCCCGTCGTCGAAGCGCTCGTCGGGATGAACCTCGTCGAGCGCGTGATCGGGCGCGGCGACGCGAAGGCCAGCGTCGTCACCCGGCGCGGCACGCAGGTCGACTTGCGGGTCGTCGCGCCGCACCAGCTCGGCGCGGCGCTCCTCTACTTCACGGGCTCGAAGGGCCACAACATCAAGCTCCGCCAGCGCGCGCTCGCGCGCGGCCTCACGCTGAACGAGTACGCGCTGTCGGACGTCGATTCCGGCGCCGCGGTCGCGAGCGAGACCGAGGAGGAGATCTACTCGGCGCTGGGATTGCCGTGGATTCCGCCGGTTCTGCGTGAAGACGCGGGCGAGATCGAGGCCGCGGAGAAAGGCGCGCTGCCGCGGCCGATCGGCGACCCGATCGGCGACTTCCACGTGCACACCTCGGTGTCGGGCGACGGACGCTCCTCGCTCGAGGAGGTCGTTTCCGCGGCGCGCGAGCGCGGAGTACGCGTCCTCGCGATCACCGAGCACGCCGAGCGGACGCTCTCCGGCGTCGGCCGCGCGGCATTGTTGGACCAGCGCGCGCAGATCGAGGCGCTCCGGGCCGAGCTCGGCGACGACATCGTCCTCCTCCACGGCGTGGAGCTGAACATCGGCGTCGACGGCGAGCTCGACTACGACCTCGAGTTCCGCAAGGGCTTCGACTGGTGCCTCGCCTCGGTCCACGACCACTTCGAGCTCGACCGGTCGGCGCAGACCCGGCGCGTCGTGAACGCCATGCGCGACCCGACCGTTCGCATGATCGGCCACCTTTCGGCGCGCATGATCGGCGGCCGGCCGCCGATCGACCTCGACCTGGACGCGATCGTCGCGGCGGCCGAGGAGACCGGCACCGCGCTCGAGGTGAACGGAGGCCTCCCGCGCCTCGACCTCTCGGTCGAAGCGCTGCGGCGCGTGCGCGGACGGAACGTGACGCTCGTCTTGTCGAGCGACGCGCACCGCGCCGAGGAGCTCGAGCGCGTGCGCTTCGCCGCGCTCAACGCCGAGCGCGCGTGGGTCGATCCCGAGCGCGTCGCGAACACCTGGCCCGCCGATCGACTCGCCGCCTGGGCGACCGCCGGCAAGAAGGCCGCCTGACCCGGCCGTCCTCGGACGGCACGACGGAGGCACGCGTGCAGTACATGCTCCTGATCTACGGCGACGAGAACGCGCTCAGCGAGAGCGAGCGCGCGGAGTGCTACGCCGAATCGACCCGGCTCGCGCACGCGTTGCACGCGAACGGCCAGTACGTGGCCGCCGCGCCGCTCCACCCGACCGCGACCGCGACGAGCGTGCGGGTGCGCGACGACAAGCGCGTCGTGACCGACGGCCCGTTCGCCGAGACGCGCGAGCAGCTCGGCGGCTTCTTCATGGTCGACGCCACCGACCTCGACGAGGCGATCGCGATCGCGGCCCGGCTGCCGATGGCGTCGCGCGGCACGATCGAGGTGCGTCCGGTGATCCACATCCCCGACCTGCCGCGCGCCTCCTGAAGCGTTCGCGGGCGCTGAACGCGCCGGCGCTCGTCGGCGCGGCTCGACGCGACCGCTTCACGCGAGGTCGGCAAATCGTTCCGCGTGCGGCGTACCTCGCCGTGGCGGGGCTCGAGCCACGGGCCGGCGTGCGGGGAAAGCCGGCGGGGCGCGGTTGGCACGCGGGCTGCTCTCCGCCTCGGCCTCGATCGGAGAAGCGACGTGGACGGGACTCGCGCGCCCCTCGGAACCTTCGTCCGCCGGATCGCGGTCCGGGCGGTGATGAGCCTCGCCGCGATCGCGCTCCTCGTCGTGATCGGCGAGTTCGTGATCCAGCAGGTGATCGATCGCCAGATCGCAGATTCGCGGGTCGTGAACCTCGCCGGGCGCCAGCGCATGCTGAGCCAGCGCCTCGCGAAGGCGGCGCTCGCGGCGCAGGCGGCTCGCGAGCCGGCGATGCGCGCGGCCCGCGTCGCGGAGCTCGCCGAGACGACCGACGTTCTCGAGCGCGTGCACTGGGCGCTGCAGCGCGGCGACGCGAAGCTGGCGCTGCCGGGCCACAACACCAGCGCGGTCGAGGAGGCGTTCCGGGCCCTCGATCCGCACCTGGAAGCTCTCGTCCGCGCGAGCCGCGCGCTCGTCGCACGGCTGCGAAGCGCGGACCCCGCGGTGCGGCTCGCTCCGGGCGCGGCCGAGCTGGAACGCGTCCTCGCCCTCGAGCCGACCGTGCTGCGCGGCATGGAGGACGTCGTCGACAGCATCCTCGGGCAGGAGGCGTCGTTCCTCGTTCGCATGGACGACATCGTCTCGCAGTACGAAGGCGAGGGTCGCGCCCACATCGCTGCGGTCAAGGGCCGCCAGCACGCGTTCGTCGCAGCCACGCTCGCGGTCGTCCTGTTCCTCGGGCTGGGTGTCCTGCTGCCCGTGATCCGGGAGCTCCGGCGGACGATCGAGATGCGCGAGGCGGCCGAGCACGTCCGGCTCAACGAGTCCCTCTTGCAGGCGAGCTTCCGCGAGCGCGAACGGATCGGGCGCGACCTGCACGACGGTCTCGGCCAGCTTCTCGCCGGGATCGGGATGATGATGCGCGTCCTCGCGCAGCGCCTCGCGGCCGTGCGCTCGCCGGAGGCCGAGTCGGCCGCGAAGATCCAGGGGTTCGTCGGCGAGGCCATCGCGCAGACGCGCGGCCTCGCGCGCGCTCTCCACCCGGTCGACATCGCGGACGGCGGGCTCGTCGTCGCGCTCCAGGCGCTCGCGGAGTACGCATCGGCGGCGTTCGGGGTTCGCTGCGACGTGCGCTGCGAGGGCGAGCCGTCCGTGTCCGGACTCGCCGCGACCGCGCACCTCTACCGCATCGCCCAGGAGGCGATCACGAACGCGGTGAAGCACGGGAAGGCGCGCCGGATCGCCATCGCGGTCTCCGCGGATGCGACCGCGCTCCGCCTCAGCATCACCGACGACGGCGTCGGCTTCGCGCCCGATCGCACCGGCGAGCCCGGCCTCGGCCTCGGCATCATGCGCGACCGAGCGCACCTGCTCGGCGGACATCTCGAAGTCGCGCCCGCCACCGGAGGCGGGACGGCGGTGACGGCGCGCTTCGATGCGACGGCGGCCGCGAGGCTCGCGGCATGAGCGAGCGCGGCGACCCGGGCGAGGCGTCCGTCCGCCGGCTCCTCGTCGTGGACGATCATCCGATCGTGCGGCAGGGCGTGCGCCTCCTTCTCGAGAGCGAGCCCGACCTCACGGTGTGCGCGGAGGCCGAGAACACGCGCGACGCTCTCCGGGCGGCCGCGGCGAGCGAGCCGGACGTGGCGATCGTCGACCTCTCCCTCCCCGGCGCGGGCGGGCTCGAGCTGATCCGGGCGCTGCGCGCGGAGCATCCCCGCATCCTGCTCCTGGTGCTGTCGATGCACGAGGAGCAGGTGTACGCGGAGCGCGCGCTGCGCGCCGGGGCGCACGGCTACGTGAGCAAGCAGGAGGCGCCCGGCGAGATGGTGCGCGCGCTCCGGCGGATCCTCGCGGGCCAGCGGTTCCTGAGCGAGGGAGCCGCATCACACGTCCTCGCGCGCCTCGCAGGCGACGCCGATCTCGAGTCGGCCGACCCGATCCGTCGGCTCAGCGATCGCGAGCTCGAGGTGTTCCGCCTCATCGGGAGCGGGCTCGGCACACGCCAGATCGCACAGGCGCTCCACCTGAGCGTCAAGACGGTCGAGTCGCATCGCGCCGGCATCAAGCACAAGCTCGGTCTGCGAAGCGGCATCGAGCTCGTTCGCCAGGCGGTCCAGACCGCGGCGTCGCTGTAGGGCGGAACGCAGGCGCGGCCGCCGCGTCGGACGCCCGGCCGCGCGCTCTCGCGTCGGGGATTCCCCGACCGCCCTCGGGCGGTTCGCCCACTGCAGAATCAGGCTCGCCCCGACTTCGGCGGCCCCACCCGTGCGCCGAGAACCTCTCGCAAAACGAAGTCGCGTTTCGCATGGCCGGTGCGGCGCGAGCGGGAGGTCACATGGCGACGTTGGTGGGGAAGGGCGCCGCGCGGAGCGGCGTCGGAGCAGCGGCGGGCGATGCCGCCGCGAGCGGTCTCCCGAAGACCATTCTGGCCGCGAACACGAGCGCGTTCGCGCTCGCCTTCGCCGCCTGGGTGATGTTCGGCCCGTCGGCGCGCGTCATCGCGGAGCAGCTCGCGATCTCGCCCGCGTCGGCGACGCTCCTGAAGTCGGTGCCGATCCTTCTCGGGTCGATCATCCGGATCCCGGTCGGGATCCTGACCGATCGCGTGGGAGCGCGCGCCGTCTTTCCGGCGCTGATGATCGTGTCCGCCGTCGCCGCGTGCGGGCTCAGCTGGGCTTCGAGCTACGGGGAGCTCGTCGTCGGCGGTCTCGTGCTCGGCCTCGTCGGCACGACGTTCGCCGTCGGCGTCCAGTCGGTCTCGTCGTGGACGCCGAAGTCGGCGCAGGGGCTCGCGCTCGGCATTTTCGGCGCGGGCAACGTCGGCACCGCGATCACGACGTTCGGGCTGCCGGTGCTGATGGCGTCCATCGGCTGGCGCGGCGCCTTCCGCGTGTACGGGGTGGTGCTCGCGCTCGGCGCGCTCGGCTACTGGCTCGTGGTGCGCGACGCGCCGCGCGCCGGCGAGCGCCCGACGTTCGCGTCGCTGCTGGAGCCGCTCGGGAGCGGTCGCACCTGGTGCTTCGGGCTCTATTACACCGCGACCTTCGGCGTTTTCGTCGCGGCGACGCTGACCGTCGGCGACATCTACATCGAGGCTTACAAGGTGCCGATGCAGACGGCCGGCCTCCTCGCGACGACGTTCACGTTCACCGCGAGCCTCGCCCGCATCCCGGGCGGCAGCCTCGCCGACCGCTTCGGCGCGCGCGCCGTGATGAAGGCGGCGCTGATGCTCGTCGTGCTCGCGCTGTCGCCGATCGCCATGGGTCTTCCGATCGCGTCGACGGTCGCGCTCGCCTTCATCGGCGGCCTCGCGATGGGCGCGGGGATGGCCGCGACCTTCAAGTACATTCCGCAGACCTTCCCGACCTCGGTCGGGGCGGTCGGCGGCGTGGTCGGCGCGCTCGGCGGGCTCGGCGGCTTCTTCCTCCCGCTCGTCGGAGCGGCCGTCAAGTCGTGGGCCGGATCGGTCTATTCGCAGATCCTTCCGCTGGTCGTGGTGGCGGCGGTCGCGACGGTGGTGGCGCGCCTGGTGGAGAAGAAGCCGGTGGAGAAGTCGTCGGCGGAGCCGACGCTGTCGCCGGCGTAGCCGGACACCGCGAAGGAGGATGGACGTGGCACAGGTCGCACTTCTTCACCCCAACCGCGCTCCGGCGGCGGAGGCAGCGGAGGACCGCTCGGCGGCGATCCTCGACCTCGCAGGCCGACAGCGCATGCTGAACCAGCGTCTGCTCGCGGAAACCCTCGCGAGCGCGCTCGGCGTCGACACCAACGCCCCGGCGACGCGACAGCTCCTGCGGCAGACCTCGGAAGCGCTCGCGCGCGGTGGCGCGGCGGTGCTCGTGCCGGGCGCGAAGCCGGTCACGATCGAGCTCCCGGCTCCGCCGACGCCCGCCATCCGCGACCGCTTCGCCATGCAGGCGGAGCTCATCGCCGGCGTCGAGAGCGCCGCCGAGCAGGTCGCGACGCTCACCGTCGGCGACGAGGCGTTCCGGGAAGCCGTGACGCAGCTCCTCGCCGTCGGCCAGCGCTTCCACGCGATCGCCGACGAGGGCGTCCGCATGTTCGCGGAGCACGTCCAGCAGGAGAAGGAGGAAGCGGACCGCCGCGAGCGCGAGATGAACGACCGCCTGCGCGGCGTGATGAGCGAGGTCACGACCCTCGCGCAGTCGCTCGGCGGCGCCTCGGAGGAGCTCGCGGCGCTCAGCAAGGAGCTCGAGGGCAACGCCGACCAGACGGCGACCCAGGCGAACATGCTGTCGGCCGCGTCGGAGCAGGTGTCGGCGAACGTCCAGACGCTCTCGACCGGCACGGAGGAGATGAGCGCCAGCATCCGCGAGATCGCCCAGAGCGCAGCCGAGTCGGCGCGCGTGTCGACGACGGCGGTGCAGGTCGCGGAGACGGCGAACGAGCGCATCGCCGGGCTCGGCCAGAGCTCGATCGAGATCGGGCAGATCGTGAAGGTCATCACGTCGGTCGCGCAGCAGACGAACCTGCTCGCGCTGAACGCGACCATCGAGGCCGCGCGCGCCGGCGAGGCGGGCAAGGGCTTCGCGGTGGTGGCGAACGAGGTGAAGGAGCTCGCGAAGGAGACCGCGCGCGCGAGCGAGGACATCAGCCGGAAGGTCGAGACGATCCAGGGCGAGACGCGGACCGCGATCGAGATCATCGCGCAGATCTCGAACGTGATCGGCCAGGTGAGCGACATCTCGAACACGATCGCAGGGGCGGTCGAGGAGCAGAGCGCGACGACGTCCGAGATGAGCCGGAACGTGGCGGAGGCGTCGAAGGCGTCGCAGGACATCGCCGGCAGCACGAGCAACGTGGCGCGCACCGCGGAGGAGACGAAGCGCGGCGCCGAGACGAGCCACGCCGCCGCGGCGTCGCTCGCGAAGCTCGCCGATCAGCTGCGGCGGCTCGTCGAGGCGAACGCGTAGCACGAACGCCGAACGGCCGGGGAAGCGCGCATCGGCGTTCCGCGGAGAGGGGTGGTGGACCATGGATGGTGAGCGACCTTTGCAGCGATCGGCCGGTGCGACCGCTCGCGGACCGGCGGGAGGCCCGTGCCGCGCCTGGATGGCGGCGGCGCTCTGGGCGATCGCGCTCGCGGCAGCCGCGAGCGACGCCCGTGCGTTCGCGCTCGGCCCGGTCGAGACGGACGGGCCGGCGGATTCCAAGATCCGCCTCGAGATCTACGACCGCGTGCGCGGCGAGTTCGTCGACTGGTTCAACCCGAAGCCGGGGAACCCGCAGCCGATCTACCGCTACAACTTCTTCGCGAACAAGTTCCAGCTCGGGGTGCGGATCAAGCGCGATCCGGTCGAGGCGTTCGCGCAGCTCCAGCACTCGCTGCTCGACGACCTGCCGGGTGCCGCGCAGGGCCCGGGCGGCCTCTACTTCGCGAACACGCACGACACGTTCCAGGAGCAGGCCTTCCTGCGCCAGGGGTGGGCGCGCTTGAAGGGCGCTTCGTTCGCGCCCGGGCTCGCGCTGCTCGGCGGCCGCTTCCTCTACCGCGACGGCACCGAGGTGGTCCCGAAGGACCGCGCTCTCGCGTGGATCGTGAACACACGCGTCGCCGAGCGCCTGATCGGGCCGTTCGACTACACGAACATCGGCCGGAGCTTCGACGGCGGCACCGCCGCCTGGGACGACGACCTCTGGAACGCGGCCGCTTTCTACCTGCGCCCGGACACCGGCGGCTACGAGATCAACGCCGGCCACGCGATCGCGCAGATCAACGTCGCGGGCGCGTCGGCGTCCCTCAAGCCGTCGGAGGCCTTTCCCGGCAGCCTCGCCCGGCTCTTCGCCATCTACTACGCCGACAGCCGGAACGTCGTCTGGGTCGACAACCGCCCGCTGGAGGACCGCAAGGCGGATCACGATTCGAGCCTCATCTGGACGCTCGGCACGGACTTCATGCACGTCGAGCCGATCGGTCCCGGCCAGGCCGACGTGCTGCTCTGGGGGCTCGGGCAGTTCGGGCACTGGCAGAGCCTCGACCACCGCGCCTGGGCGTTCGCAGCCGAGGGCGGCTATCAGCTCCCCGACGTGCCGTGGCAGCCGTGGATGCGCGTCGGCTTCGACATGGGGTCCGGCGACGACGACCCGAACGACGGCCTCCACACAACGTTCTTCCAGATCCTGCCGACGGCCCGCATCTACGCGCAGTTCCCGTTCTACAACATGATGGACAACCAGGACGCGTTCGCGCAGATCCTCCTGTGGCCGGCGAAGGAGTGGCACGTCCGCTCGGACGTGCACGTCCTGCGGGTGAGCGACGAGCAGGACCTGCTCTACTCGGGCGGCGGCGCGAACAAGGGCGACGCCTTCGGCTTCTCGGGCCTGCCGGCAAACGGCAACCGCGACGTCGGCGTGCTGCTCGACCTCGCCGTATCGTGGAAGCCGCGCGATTTCTTCACCCTTTATGCGTACTACGGCCACGTCTTCGGAGACGGCGTCATCTCGGCGAACTACGAAGGCAAGAGCGCGAACTACGGCTACCTCGAGGGAACGATCTCGTTCTGAGATCGCGTCAGCCGCTGCTCAAGAAAACAGGCTGCCTGCTCGAATAGCCCTCGGGAGGAGGTCGGGATGCGGATCCTCATCGTCGACGACAGCAAGGCCATGCGCGGTCTGGTGCGACGCGCGCTGCGCCAGGCCGGATTCGGGAGCCACGACTTCAGCGAGGCCGCGAACGGCAAGGAGGCACTCGACCAGATCCACCAGCAGGCGCCCGACGTCGTGCTGAGCGACTGGAACATGCCCGAGATGTCGGGGATCGAGCTCTTGACGGCGCTCCGCGGCGAGGAGTGCTCGGTCAAGTTCGGGTTCGTCACGTCGGAAGGCACGCCCGAGATGAAGCAGGCGGCGATCGACGCCGGTGCCTCGTTCTTCGTGACGAAGCCGTTCACGCCCGAAGCTCTCGAGGAGGCGCTGTCGGGGGTGATCGGATGACGCCGGTCGCGCTGGCGGACGAGTGGGCGGCCGCGGCTGCGGCCGTCACGGGCGAGCTGTCGGAAAGCATGCTCGGCCTCGGCGAGCACGAGGTGCTCGGCCCGGTCGAGCGCCCCGACCGCGAGCTGTGCGGCGCCTACCTCCCGATGCACACGACCGAAGGCGCGCTCTACGTCGGCATCCTCTCGGACACGAGCGGCATCCGCGCGCTCGCCAACGCGCTCCTCGGCGAGGACCTCGACGCCGAGATCGCCGAGCCCGAGCTCATCGACGCGGTGGGCGAGGTCGCGAACATCGTGGGCGGACAGATGAAGTCGCAGGTCCCGAACGGCGGCACGGCGCAGCTCGGGCTCCCGATCTTCGCCTGGAAGCCGGTCGAGACGCCGAGCGGCGCGCAGCAGCGCGCCCTGCGCCTTCGCCTCGGATCGGTCAACGCGACGATCGTCGTGGTCAGCCCGGCACCATCGACGCTCTTCAAGAAGGAATAGTCGGGCTCCGTCGGAGGGATTGACCGCAATGTCGACTGGGCTCAACGCATCCACCATCGCAGGCATCATCGAGACACTGCTCGGACGCGAGGTCACCGTGAAGAACGGGCCGGCCGGCAAGGGGCCGAACGCGCTCATCGCGGTGTACGCATCGCCCGACAAGCCGGTCGCGGCGTGCGTCGGCTGCAGCATCCAGTTCGCGTCGTACGCGGCCGCGGCGCTCTCGCTCGTCCCGCGCGAGGTCGCCGAGGGCGACATCCGCGCCGGCAAGCTCTCCGACGTGCTCGACGAGAACTTCCGCGAGGTGATGAACGTCTTCGGCGGCATCCTGAGCAGCCCGGGCCACCGCGTCGTCCTCGACCGCATCACCGGCTCCGGCGAGGCGCCCGACGAGATCTCGAAGATGCTCTCCGAGTCGTCGCCCGTCAGCTTCGAGGTCGAGGTCGAAGGCTACGGCAAAGGCCTGATCTCCCTCGCCGCCTGAGGGCGGAGCGGTCGGCCGCGCGCACCGCGGTTGACGTCGCCGGTTGCGCGCGCGGTGGAGCGCACGCAACGCGGAATCTTCTGCCGCGTCCGGCGCCCGAGCGGGACGTTCGTGCCGCGCCGCGCGCAGGGCCGCCCGGCGAAGCTCCATCCGCGACGCGCTCGCGCCCGGCGCGGAGCTCGGCACGTCGGTTGCTGTGCGGTCGCCGCGCGCAAAGATCGAACGCGCGCTCAAGTCGTGCGCGCCGCTGCACGAGTACAGCGTGCAACGCGTGCGCAGGGCGATCCCGTAGGGCTCCGGCGGGTCGCAGCGGGGGGGTGGCAGGGATGACGGACAACGACGGGACCGAGGACATCATCCGGGAGTTCCTGGTCGAGAGCCACGAGAACCTCGATCAGCTCGATCGCGACCTCGTCCAGCTCGAGGACGACCCGACGAACCGCGAGATTCTCGCGCGCGTCTTCCGGACGATCCACACGATCAAGGGCACGTGCGGGTTCCTCGGGTTCGAGCGGCTCGAGCGCGTGGCGCACGTCGGCGAGAGCCTGCTGAGCCGGCTGCGCGACGGCGAGCTCCTCCTCGAGACCGAGATGGCGAGCGGCCTCCTGACGATGGTCGACGCCGTCCGGACGCTGCTCCGGAACATCGAGGAGACGGGCGGCGAGGGTGACGCCGACTACGCCGACGTGGTCGAGCTGCTGACGCGTCTCCAGTCGAGCGGCGGCGCGAGCGCGCCGTCGGAAGCCGGGTCGGCCGCTCCGGCCGCGAGCTCCGATCCGGAGACGTCGCACGACGGGCCGTCCGACGCGGCGCGCGTCCCGGCGGCGCAGCGCTCCGATGCCGCGACGAACGCCGAGCCGCGTGCCGCGGCTCTGCCGACAGCCGAGGGGAAGGGGCCGGCGAAGCCGGCGCCCGCGAGCACGAGCGCCGCTCCGAGCGCGAGCGCTTCGGCTCCCGCGCCGCCGAGCGACGCGCCGGGCGGCGACGGACGCGCGGTCTCGTCGCTCGCCGACAGCTCGATCCGCGTCGACGTCGGCCTTCTCGACAAGCTCATGAACCTCGCGGGCGAGCTCGTGCTCGCGCGCAACCAGATCCTCCAGTTCGCCGCGACGCAGCAGGACGCGTCCTTCCTCGGCACGACGCAGCGCCTGAACCTCATCACGACCGAGCTGCAGGAAGGCGTGATGAAGACGCGCATGCAGCCGATCAAGACGATCTGGAGCAAGTTTCCGCGCGTCGTCCGCGACCTCGCCGTCACCTGCCACAAGCAGGTGCGGATCGACATGGAGGGCGAGGAGACCGAGCTCGACCGGACGATCCTCGAGGCGATCAAGGACCCGCTCACGCACATCGTCCGCAACTCGGTCGACCACGGCGTCGAATCGCCCGAGGATCGCAAGGCGGCGGGCAAGCCCGTGGAGGGCCGGCTCCTCCTGCGAGCGTTCCACGAGGGCGGCCACGTCAACATCGAGATCACCGACGACGGCAAGGGCATCGATCCCGAGCGCGTGCGCGCGAAGGCGCTCGAGCGCGGCGTCGTGACGAACGAGCGGATCGCCCGCATGAGCGACCGCGAGATCCTGGGCCTGATCTTCGTGCCGGGATTCTCGACCGCCGAGAAGGTGACGAACGTCTCCGGACGCGGCGTCGGCATGGACGTCGTGAAGACGAACATCGAGAAGATCGGCGGCTCCGTCGACATACAGAGCCGGCCGGGCGAGGGCACGACCCTCAAGATCAAGATCCCGCTCACGCTCGCGATCATCCCCGCGCTCGTGGTGACGACCGGCGGCGAGCGCTTCGCGATTCCGCAGGTGAGCCTCCTCGAGCTCGTTCGCCTCGAGGGCGAGCAGGCGCGCCAGGGGATCGAGATGATCCACGGCGCCCGCGTCTACCGGCTGCGCGGCAACCTGCTGCCCTTGATCGACCTGAACCGGGAGCTCCGGCTCGGGCAGTCGGAGACCGCGAGCGACTCGGTCAACATCGTCATCCTGCAGGCGGACGACCGCCAGTTCGGGCTCGTCGTCGAGGCGATCAACGATACCGAGGAGATCGTCGTCAAGCCGCTCAGCATGCAGCTGAAGGGGATCCCGACCTTCGCCGGCGCGACGATCATGGGCGACGGTAAGGTCGCCCTCATCCTCGACGTGCTCGGGCTCGCGCAGAAGGCGGGCGTCATCTCCGAGGTGCGCGACCGCTCGCTCGGCGAGCAGGTCGCGGGCGCGAACGCGGAGCGCGCGGGCGATCGCCAGACGCTTCTCCTCTTCTCGGTCGGCGAGGGCGGACGGCTCGCGATCCCGCTCTCGATGGTCGCCCGTCTCGAGGAGTTCCCCAAGGGTTCCGTCGAGCGCTCGGGACGACAGGAAGTCGTCCAGTACCGCGGCTGCATCATGCCGCTCATCCGGCTCTCGAGCATCCTCGGCACCGAGCCCTGCGAGGCGGCGGCCGCGTCCGACGTCATGCAGGTCGTCGTCTACAGCGAGCAGGGGCGGAGCGTCGGCCTGGTCGTCGACCAGATCCTCGACATCGTCGAGGAGACCCTCGCCATCCGACGCGACGTGAGCCGCGGCGGCGTCCTCGGCTCGGTCGTCATCCAGGACCGCGTGACGGACCTGCTGGACGTGCACGGGATCATCGGCAGCGAGGACCCGTCCTTCTTCGATCGTCAGGCGGCCTGAGGAGGAGCCATGGCCGAGTCCCAGCAATTCGCGACCTTCTACCTCGACGACCTCTTCTTCGGCGTGCAGGTGAAACAGGTCCAGGAGGTCATCCGCTTCCAGGAGATGACCGCCGTTCCGCTCGCGCCGCCGGTCGTCGAAGGCCTGATCAACCTGCGGGGGCAGATCGTGACGGCGATCGATCTCCGCCGCCGGCTCGCGCTTCCGGATCGTCCCGCCGGGCAGCTCCCGATGAACGTGGTGGTCCGGACGGCGGACGGCGCCGTGAGCCTCCTCGTCGACGAGATCGGCGACGTGCTGGAGGTGTCGAGCGACACCTTCGAGCCGCCGCCCGAGACGATCACCGGGATCGCGCGCGAGCTGATCCGCGGGGTCTACAAGCTGAAGGATGCGTTGCTCCTCGTGCTCGACACCGAGAAGGCGGTGCAGACGTCGGGACGGAGCGACGCCGGGATGGAGATCGAGGGCGCGGGCGCCCTCCTCGCGGACGGTGGGCTCCCTTCCGCGGTCGCAGAAGCCGCTCCGGCGGCCTGAAACCCGTCCGCCTCCGGGCGGACGAGATCGCAGCGCGACCGGGAGGGTCGCAGAAGGGTGTGGGGAAGATGAGCAACGGTCGCTTCAAGGCAGCAGTCAAGGTGCGAGAGCACGACGAGGCACTGGCCGACGTCCCGGCGCAGATGATGCTCGAAAAGATCCCGACGAACGTGATCTACGCCGATCCGACGCTGGTGATCCGCTACGTGAACCCGGCGTCCGTCGCGACGCTCGAGAAGCTGCAGCACCTCCTGCCGGTGCCGGTGTCGCAGATCGTCGGCAACTCGATCGACATCTTCCACAAGAACCCCGAGTACCAGCGCCGCATCCTTGCCGACCCGAAGCGCCTGCCGCACAAGGCGATCATCCAGCTCGGGCCCGAGAAGCTCGAGCTCCTCGTGAACGGGGTGTTCGACGAGGGAGGGAACTACCGCGGTGCGATGGTCACCTGGGACGTCGTCACCGAGCGCCTCAAGCTCGAGGCCCAGAACGAGGACTTCACCGGACAGATCGCGGCGATCGGGCGCACGCAGGCGGTGATCGAGTTCTCGCTCGACGGGACGATCGCGCACGCGAACGACAACTTCCTCGCCGCGGTCGGCTACTCGATCGACGAGATCCGCGGAAAGCACCACGGGATGTTCGTCGAGGACGCGTACCGTGCGAGTGTGGAGTACCGCGACTTCTGGGCGAAGCTCGGTCGCGGTGAGTTCGTCGCCGGCACGTTCAAGCGCGTGGCCAAGGGCGGAAGGACGCTCTGGCTGCAGGCCTCGTACAACCCGATCCTCGACAAGGACGGCAAGCCCCTGCGCGTCGTCAAGTACGCGGTCGACATCACCGCCACGACCGAGGAGCAGCTGCGGACCAAGCGTGCCATCGACGAGGCGGTGGAGCGGATCGGGAAGACGTCCGCGATGCTCGCCTCGTCGTCCGAGGAGCTCGCGAGCGTCACGCAGCAGATGGCGGCCAACGCCGAGGAGACCTCGGCGCAGGCGAACGTCGTCTCGGCCGCGGCCGAGCAGGTGAGCGGCAACGTCCAGACGGTCGCGACCGGCACCGAGGAGATGAGCGCGAGCATCAAGGAGATTGCCAAGAGCGCGAGCGAGGCCGCGAAGGTCGCACAGACCGCGGTCGGCGTCGCGGGCAAGACCAACGAGACGGTCGCGAAACTCGGCGAGAGCAGCGCCGAGATCGGCAAGGTGATCAAGGTCATCACGTCGATCGCGCAGCAGACGAACCTGCTCGCGCTGAACGCGACCATCGAGGCGGCGCGCGCCGGCGAGGCCGGGAAGGGCTTCGCGGTCGTCGCCAACGAGGTGAAGGAGCTCGCGAAGGAGACCGCGAAGGCGACCGAGGACATCTCTCAGAAGATCGAGGCGATCCAGGCCGACACGACCGGAGCGGTCGACGCGATCGCCCAGATCAGCGCGATCATCAATCAGATCAACGACATCCAGAACACGATCGCGAGCGCGGTCGAGGAGCAGACGGCGACGACGAACGAGATCGGCCGCAACGTGGCCGAGGCCGCGCGCGGCAGCGGCGAGATCGCGCAGAACATCGCGGCGGTCGCGACCGCGGCTTCGAGCACGACCGAGGCGGCGGGAAATGCGCAGGGTGCGACGACGGAGCTGGCGCGCATGGCGGTCGAGCTGCAGCAGATCGTCGAAGGGCTGAAGCGCGATTGAAAGCCGAGCGACACGGCGGGCGGCGGCCGAGGACGGGTCGCCCGCCGCAGGGCGCCGGCGCGAGGACGCGCCGGCGCCGTCGCTGCCGGCGCGCCATTGCTCGGCGCCCGGCGATCGGCGGACGCGGACCCGGGGGGCTGGCCGGCGCGCGACGCGCGCCTCGGAAGGGGAGGGGTCGGTGAAGGCGCTCGTGGTGGACGACTCGCGCGCCATGCGAGCCATTCTCGGCCGCATGCTGCGCGAGGCCGGTTACGACGTCGCGGAGGCGTCGAACGGACGCGAGGCGCTCGAGGTGTTCCGCGCCTCGGGCGCTCCGTCGCTCCTGCTCGTCGACTGGAACATGCCCGAAATGAACGGCCTCGACCTCGTGCGCGCCGTGCGCGGCGAGCTCGGGGAGCGCGACGTGTCGATCATGATGGTGACGACGGAGATCGAGACGGCGCAGGTCGTGCGCGCGCTCGCTGCGGGCGCGAACGAGTACCTGATGAAGCCTTTCACGCGCGAAGGTCTCCTCGAGAAGCTTCGCATCCTGGGCGCGGTGGCGGGGTGACGTCGCGCATTCGCATTCTCATCGTCGACGACGCCGTGGTCGTCCGACGCATGGTGGGCGACGTCCTCGGGTCCGATCCCGAGCTCGAGGTCGTCGGGACGGCGCCGTCGGGCTCGATCGCGCTCCAGAAGATCCCGCAGCTGAACCCCGACCTCGTGACGCTCGACGTCGAGATGCCCGGCATGACCGGCATCGAAACGCTCGTCGAGCTTCGGAAGCGGTACCCGCTCCTGCCGGTCATCATGTTCAGCACCCTGACGGAGCGCGGCGCGGCGACGACGCTCGACGCGCTCGCCGCGGGTGCGAGCGACTACGTGACCAAGCCGGCGAACGTCGGCAGCGTGTCGGCGGCCATGCAGGCGGTGCGCGACTCGTTGATCCCGAAGATCAAGACGCTGTGCTGGCGGAAGAGCATGCCCGCGTGCCGGCCCGCGCCGGTGCGGACGGTCCCGCCCGGCGAGACGCGGCGATCGCGGCGGATCGACGTCCTCGCGATCGGCACGTCGACCGGCGGACCGAACGCGCTCACGACCGTGCTGCCGGCGCTTCCGGCCGACTTCCCGGTGCCGATCGTGATCGTGCAGCACATGCCGCCGGTGTTCACCCGCATCCTGGCGGAGAGGCTCTCCGCGCGCTGTGCTTTCGAGGTGCGCGAGGCGGCCGGCGGCGAGGAGCTGACCGCCGGACACGCCTGGGTCGCACCGGGCAATCACCACATGGTGGTCGCCCGCGACGGCAATCGCGTGCGGCTGCGCCTGAACCAGGACACACCGGAGAATTCCTGTCGCCCGGCCGTCGATCCGCTCTTCCGATCGGTGGCGGAGGTGTACGGCGAGAACGCGCTCGCGCTGGTTCTCACGGGGATGGGGCACGACGGCCGCCGCGGCGCCGAGGCGATCCGGGCAGCGGGCGGCTCGGTGCTCGTGCAGGACGAGGCGACGAGCGTCGTGTGGGGGATGCCGGGCGCAGTGCAGGAGGCCGGCTTCGCGGACGGCGTCCTCGCGCTCCCGGCGATCGCGGCCGAGGTGGTGCGCCGGACGAAGCTGCACCGCGCGGCGCCGATGCCCGCCGCCCGGGCGTCCTGAGCCCCGCGCATGGCACTCAGCGAGCTCGAATTCGACTACGTTCGCCGCCTCGTCTACGAGGGCTCGGCGATCGTCCTCGAGCCGACGAAGAGCTATCTCGCAGAGACCCGGCTCATCCAGCTCGCGCGGCAGGAAGGGCTCACGACCGTGAGCGACCTCGTCGCGCGCATGCGCGGCGCCTCCTGCAACAACGGTCTCCATCGCCGCGTCGTCGAAGCGATGACGACGAACGAGACCAGCTTCTTCCGCGACATCCACCCGTTCGACGCGATGAAGGGCGCGGTGATGCCGGCGCTGGTCGAGCAACGCCGCGACACGCGCGCGCTCGACATCTGGTCGGCCGCCTGCTCGACGGGCCAGGAGGCGTACACGATCGCGATGGTGCTCCGCGAGCACTTCCCGGAGCTCGCGTCCTGGAAGGTCCGGATCCTCTGCACGGACCTCTCGCGCGACGTGCTCGAGAAGGCGCGCTCCGGCCGCTACGGCCAGCTCGAGGTGAACCGCGGCCTCCCCGCGACGCTTCTCGTCAAGTACTTCAAGCGCGACGGTCTGCACTACCAGGTGAAGGACGACCTGAGGCAGATGATGGACTTCCGCGAGATGAACCTCGCGACTGCCTGGCCGTCGCTGCCGCGCATGGACGTCGTCTTCCTGCGGAACGTGCTGATCTACTTCGACGTCGCCACCAAGCGCCGGATCCTCGCCGGGGTGCGCGACCTGCTGCGGCCGGACGGCGTCCTGTTCCTCGGCGGCGCGGAGACGACGCTCAACCTGGACGACGGGTTCGAGCGCGTCGTCGTGGGAAAGGCGACCTGCTACCGGCTGCGGCGCTGACCAAGGGGGGCGTGATGGCGATCAGCGAGGAGGACATCGGCGGCGTGACGGAGCTCGTGTGGGGCTCGATGCTCGAGCTCGCCGTGGAGCCGTGCCCGGTGTCGGACGGCGACGCCGACGACGAGCGGCTCGTGGGCACCGTCGAGATCACCGGTGCGTGGAGCGGGACGATCGAGCTCGCGTGCCCGCAAGCGCTCGCGCGCGAAGCAGCCGCGGTCGTCTTCGGCGTCGCGCCCCAGGAAGCGAACCGATCGCAGTTGCGCGAGGCGCTCGCCGAGCTCGCGAACATGACCGCCGGCAACCTGAAGGCGCTCCTGCCCGAGCCGTGCGAGCTCGGTCTGCCGGCGGTGTGCGAGGCGTCGGAGGTCGCAGGCGGGCGCGACCGGTCGGTCGCGACGACCCTCGCCGCCTTTTCGTGCCAGGGCCACCCGTTCCTCGTGCGCGTCACCGGGCGGCCGAACGGCTAGGACGGCGGAGTTTCGCGAAGCGCACCGGCGCGAGCGCGCTCGAGCAGGTGGATCGTGACCCCGACGAGCCGCTCCGTCCGCGCACCGGCGTAGCCGTGTGCCGCGAGGCGCGACCGAGCCCGCGACTCCTCGTCGGCGGACGCGCCCGACACGACGACGGCGATGCGATCGGGAGCGCGCGCGATCGCGCGGTCCGCGGCATCGCCGTCGCCGCACGCGATGCCGCGCGCGGCGAGCGAGCGCGCGAGCGCATCGGGGGCGTACGTCCCGTCATCCGCGAAGAGGGCGGAGAGCGCGTCGGGCGCGGCGTAGTACGCGAGCGGAATGCACCCGACCTCGGGAAGCACCACGATCGCCGTGCCCGCGCCGCCCGCCGGCCGCGCGATCTCGACCGCGCCGCGCCAGTCGGGCCCGCGTGCGGGGGCGTCCGCGATCCCGTTCGCGGTGAAGAGGGCGACCGCGAGAGCGCCGGCGATCCGCCATCTCGCCGGCACCGGCAGCGATGCGGTCGCCGCCGACACGAGCACGATCCAGCCGAGCGACGCGAACAGCAGGTAGCGGGCGTAGAAGATCGGGATCCGCTGCGAGATCGGGAACGCGAGCGCGATCGGCACGGCGGCCCAGGCGAGCGCGAGCGCAAATCGGCCGCCGTCGGTCGCCGCGCCGTCTTCGCCCGGCCGCTCGCGCCACGTGCGGAGCGCCGGCCACGCGGCGGCGACGACCGCCCCGAAGACGAGCGCAGCCTTCGACCCGACGAGCTCGAGCGCGACTTCGCGCAGCATGCGGCCGTCCGGCGGGGGAAGCCACGACGTCTCCACGTCCGGCAGGTTGCGCACGAGCGGCGCGACGAACGGCGCGAACGCGGCGAGCGCGATGAGCTGGCTCGCGACGTAGAGACGGCGCGCGCGGCGGTCGCGGCGAGCGAGAAGCGGGAGGCACACGGCCTGCGCCACCAACGCGAGCGCGATCGTGTAGTGCGTGTACATCGCGGCCGCGTTCACCGCGCCGAGGACGGCAGCGGCGCCCCACGACGGGCGCTCGACGAGCGCGAGGTACGCGTAGAACGACGCGACCGAGAGCGCGCCGACGAGCGCGTAGGCGCGCGCCTCGCGCGCGTAGTGCATCTGCGGCTCGCACACGAGGAAGAGGAGCGCGGCGTACGCGGCCGCCTCGCGTCCGTAGAAGCGGCGCACGAAGGTGAAGAGCAGGGCGCCGCAGGCGGCGCTCGCGAGGACGGACGGCAGACGCATGCTCCGCTCGGAGGTGCCGAGCGCGGCGATCCAGCCGGCCATCACGAGGTTGTAGAGGGGCGGGTTCTGGTCGTGGGCGGCGGCGTGGACGATCGCCGACGGGCTCTCGAGGCCGAGGGCGACCGTCCATGCCTCGTCCAGCCAGAGGCTTCGGTGCGAAAGGCCGGGGAGGTTCGTCGCGAGGCTCGCGGCCGCGACCGCGAAAGCCGCGGCCCACGCCCAGGCCGAGCTCCGGGCGCCGCCGCGGTGCGGGCGGTCCGGGCCCGGGTCGACGGCGGCGAGGCGGGTCGTGGCGGAGCGGATCAGGAGGCCGCCGATCGCGGAGCGGTCAGGTGCGTCGCATGCCGACGACGACCAGCACGACTCCCGCCGCGAGCGCCGCTCCGCCGAGGATCGGCGGGATCGGAACCGTCTTCTGCTTCTCCGTCTCGACGTTGAGCGGCCCGAGCTCCACGACCTTCTCCTTGGTCGTGTAGCTGAACCCCTGATAGGCGAGCGCGACGCCGCCGAGAAGAATCAGCACAGCACCGAGGATCACGAGACCTTTCATCGCTTGCGCCCTCCGAAGGTTCCACGCCGCGCTCAAGAGTACACCGGCGCTCGTCGTGACCCTATTGACTGCGATTCGGATCGCCGGAGTTTGGAGTTGGGGCTGCGAGCTTGCCCGCCCGGCGCGCGACTCCGGACGTCGGCGGCGGCGGAGGAAGGCCGTGGTCCACGTTCGAATCGATGGTGGCGGAGGGGGCATCCCCGCGGGGGTCGGATCCCCGCTGAAGAGCAAGAGGCTGCAACACGACGTCATCGTGATCGGCGCCTCGACCGGCGGCGTGCACGCGCTTTGCGACCTCTTCGCTCAGCTCGGATCGCTCGACGCCATCGTCGGGGTCGTGCTGCACCGCCGGCCGAACTCCGGGCGCCTGAGCACCCTCCTCCACTACTTCGGCGGCGATCGCGTCCGCGAGCCGCTCGACGGGGAGACGCTGACGCCCGGGCGGGTGTACCTCGCGCCGGCGGGCTGCCACATGCGCTTCGAGGCACCCCATATCGCGCTCGCGCGCTCCGAGGACGGGAACGGCCGCGCACCTGCCATCGATCCGCTGTTCACGTCGGCCGCGCGCTCGCTCGGCCGGCGCGTCGTCGGCGTGCTGCTGAGCGGCACCGGCTCGGACGGGATCGCGGGCCTCCGGGCGATCAAGGATGCGGGCGGCGTGACGATCGTCCAGGACCCGAGCGAGGCGCTCGCCGCCGATACGCCGTCGCGCGCGCTCCGCTTCGCGAGCGTCGATGCGACGCTCGGCCTCGCGAGCCTCCCGCGCGCGCTCGCCGCGCTCGCGTCCGGCGACGGCGCACAGGGTGCGTGGAAGCAGTCCTGACGCGGCGCATCCAGGGCTCCGACGAGCGCGGAATCGGCCGCGGGCGTTTGGTTGATTCGCGACCCGTATCCACAATCGGGCGGGGGCACGGATGAGCCCGGTATCGTCGGACGATCCGATCCTGATTGTCGAGGACACGGAGGATCATCGCGATCTGCTCGGGATCGTGCTGCGGCGCGCCGGGTATCGGGTGGCCTACGCGTTGGACGGACGGGATGCGTTCCATCGCCTCGAGAGCGGGCTCCGCCCGTCGCTCATCGTCCTCGATCTCGCGATGCCGAACATGGACGGGCTCGAGTTCCGCGCGCGCCAGCTGGCCGACGCGCGCTACCGCGACATCCCGGTCATCATCGTGTCGGCCGTCAAGGACAGCGACACCGTCCGGCGCGAGCTCGGGCTGCCCGCCCTTCAGAAGCCCTTCGACCCCGACGCCATCCTGAGCTGCGTCGAGCGCCACCTGCCGCGCCCGTAGCGCGAGCTCGCGGCGTCCCGCGACGGCCCTGCGCGAGCGCCGATCGGCTTCACGGAAGCGCGAGCGGGACGTCGACCGGTGCGAGCCCGCAGCGCGCCAGCGATCCACCCTCGCGCTGGAAGAGCTCGAGCCGGACGGCGAGCGGCCCTCGGCGCCATGGCCGGTGCAGGACGACGTTCGCGCGTACGGTCGCGTGCGGCGCGACGTCGCTCGGCAGTCGCGCTTCGGTGACCGCGGCGGGCGATCCGTCGGGGCCGAGGAGCGACGCGCGCACCGCGAGCGAGTGGGCGGGATAGACCGCGGGGCCGGGCCACGCGGTTGCGGTGTCGTTCCGGACGTCGACCGCGAGGTCGAGCCGCTGGCCCGGCTTCGCGTCGCTCCACTTCACGAGCGAAAGGGCTCCCGCACACGGCGACGCGACCGGGCCGAGCGGCGCGCCGCCGAACGATTCGGTCGCCGCGCTCGTGAGACGCGAGCGGCGATCGTCTGCGACCGGACGGGTCACGCGAAACACCCGATCGGACCCGAAGGTCGCGATCGGCACGAGCCCGGCCGGGAGAGGGCGCGTCCAAGCGGCGCGGCGCACGGGCCCGAGCTCGTCCCCGTGCAGGAGCACCCAGCCGACGTCGACGAAGTCGACCAGCTCCTGCAGGCTCGCGTCCGACGGAAGGCGGCCCGCGATGTTCTGGATGAAGTACGGGGTCGGCGGCGTGTAGCCGCTGTACCCTTCGACGATCGGCAGATGGTGGTACGTGCTGAGGTACATGCGGCGCGCCGCGGGAGCGAAGGCCGCCGGCGGCAGCTCGAGCACGGCGCGGCCGCCGCCGTACCTCGCGAGCCAGCGGTACGCGTCCGGAACGTTCTCCGGCGTCACCTCGGCGCGAAGGTGGAAGGGGTGGAGCGGCATCGCCCACGCGACGAGCGCGAGGAGCGCGGCCACCGCCGGCCAGCGCGCGCGCGCCGGAGCGCGCGCGAGGAGGCGCGCCGCGCCGAGCGCGGCGAGGAGCGCCAGCCCGAGCTGCGCGATCACCAAGAAGCGCGACGGAAGTCGGATCGCGGACAGCCCGGGCACGATGCGGAGAAGCACCCGGTACGGCGACCAGACCGTCCTGTCCCAGACGTACGGCTCGGGACCGTAGGCGACGACGGCGCCCCAAGCGACGAGCACGATCGCGATCAGCGTCGCGCCACGTCGCTCTCGCCACGGCGGCAGCAGCGCCGCGAGCGCGAGCGCGTAGCCGAAGGGCCCGACGCTGTCGTTCCGGAAGAAGTCGCTCACGCCCTTCGACGCGAAGTACGGGACCAGGCCGAGCGCCTGGATGGCTCGCTCGTCGTAGCGCGGGATGAGCCCGCGCGCGCGCAGGAGGAGATACGGAGCGCCGAGGAGAACGACCGGTGCGAGGGCGCCGGCGAGCGCGAGCGCGAGGCCGATCGAGCGGCGGCGATCGATGCGCGTGCGCCAGCGCCAGAGAAGCGCGGGCAGGACGGCGCCGTAGGAGAGGACGAGCGCGTAGCCGAGGTAGAACGAGCAGAGGCACTGGGTCGCGACCGCGGCCGCGAGCGCCCACGCATCGCGGCTGCGTGCGCGCTCGAGCCAGCGATCGGCGAAGAGGATCGCGAGCGGAAGCCCGAACGTGCCGAGCTGGTGGAAGTGGATGATCGATTGCGCGCGCCGCGGGTAGAACGCGTACAGGAACCCCGCGATCGCCGCCGCGGGAGCGTCGACCCAACGCCGCGCGAGCGCGTACGCCGCGAGCCCGCAGAGCGGGTACGTCAGGAAGACGAGGACGTTCGTCGCGAGGATCGGGTTGCCGGTCGCGAGGTACGTCGGCGCGAAGAACGGGACGTAGCCGAGGAAGTGCTCCGAGTACGCGAGCGACCAGCGCGTCGGGAAGAACGAGTTCGCGTCGAATAGGGAGAGCGGCGAGGTCAGCAGCGCGTGCACGTCCCACGCGAGCGACCACACGATGAGGTACCAGTCGGCGCCCGAGAGCGGTGAGTCGCCCTCGATCGCGGGCATGTGATCGCGCCACGCCGACGGCAGCGGCCAGAGCCACCACACCGCGATCGCGGCGTACGCGATCGTCACCGCGAGGTAGGACGCCGACGGGTGGCGGAGCGCGGCCCGGATGCGGGCCGTGCTCGGGGAGGCGGCGCGCGCTCCGGAGGGCGGGAGCCACCTCGCGTGCGTCTCTGTTCCCGATTCGGCCAGGCGCCCATTGTCGGACGCCCCATTTTCGGCCGCAACGGTCGAGCCGCCGGCAGCACCGACTTCGGTTCGCATGACTACGGCTCAGAGCGATGCCGCCAGCGCAATGCCGCCGTACACGTTGAAGCCGGGCGCGGGCTCGAAGAACCTCCCGCCGAGCGCGTTCAGGCGGACCGTGCCGGCGTACGAGGCGTCGGTGAGGTTCTGGAGCCCGAGGAAAGGCTGCACGGAGATGCCGGCCGCGATCTCGCGCCGCAGGCCGGCGCGCAGGCTCAGGAGCCCGTAGCTCGGCGCGCGCGCCGTGTTCGCGTCGTCGACGAAGTACCCGTCGGCGACGAACGCCTCGAGCGCGACGAACGCGCCGACCGGGTGCCGCCACGCGAGCTGCTGGTAGACCTGCCAGCCGGGGATCCCCGGCTCGTCGTTGCCGGAGAAGTTCCCGCCATCGGTGCGGTAGCTGCGATACGTGGCGTCGAGCGCGGTGAGAGACCCCGTCCACTCGAGGTCGCCGGGAAGCGCGGCCCCGCCGAGCCCGAGGACGCCCGCGGCCGTCGAAAGCCAGCGCGTCAAGCGCGCGTGGCCCTCGAGCTCGAGCCCGAGCCGGCGCGAGCTTCCGGAGTTCCGGAACGCGACCCGTCCCGAGGGCGACTCGAACGGCACGAGCTCGGCGTCGATGTCGATCACGTACGCCGCGAGCGCGCCTTCGGCGAGATCGGCATCACCGGCGCGCGCGCCGATCTCCCAGCTCGTCGCCGTCTGCGGTCGGATGGCGGGGTTCAGGCCGGGGCCGTCCGGGTTCTCCAGCTCCGTCGTCGTCGGCACCTGGAACGCGGTGCCGACGTTCGCGTACGCCGACAGCCACGGACGGATCGTCCACAGGAGGCCGCCGCCGGGGCTCCACTCGTCGAAGGTGCGGGTACCCGATCCCGCGCCGCTCGGCGGGAACGAGACGTCGACGGCGAAGTGAACGTCGTCCCAGCGGATCCCGCCCGCGACCTCGAGGCCGTCGAGCGGGAAGAGCGACTCGCGGACGTACGCGCCGATCGCGTCGACGCTCTCGCGCTCGCTCACGCCGAGCGCGCCGCGCCGGCCGTCGACGTTCGCCAGCCGCCGGCGGTCGTTCTCCATCGTCTGCACGTCGAGGCCGGTGGTGAAGGTCTGCGCGATGCCGGCGACCGGCTGCGAGAGGTCGTAGCGGAAGCCGCCTCCGGGGCTCGTGCGGTGGAACGCGACGGCGCCGTCGCCCTGTTCGGGCGGGATCGGCTGGAGGGAGTCGAAGTCTCGGTAGAGCGCGTAGGCGTAAGCGGACAGGGCGTGCGGGCCGACGACGTGGCTCGCGACCGCTCCGATACGGCCCTGCTGCACGGCCTCGCCCGCGTCGAGCGCGACGTTGAGGTCGCGCGCCTGGTGCGGGCTCTGGCGCACCTGCTCGCCGGTGAGCGCGCCGGGATCCTGCGCGAGCGGAGCGTCGACGGCGCTCACGAGAAACGTCACGTCGGTGCCGTCTGCGGGCCGCACGTGCAGCTTGGCATTGACGATGCCGTCGTATGCGACCTGGTGATCGCGGTCGCCACGGATGCTGAAGTACGATCCCTGCGCGAAGACGTCGGCGCCGCCGCCGCTCGCGCCGCCGGACACCACCGTCTTGAGAAGCCCGAACGAGCCCGCGAGGACGCGCGCTTCGAAGCCGGAAGGGACGGGCGCGTCCTCCGTGAAGAGCTGGATCACGCCGCCCGCGGCGTTGCCGTAGAGCGACGACGCGGGTCCCCGCAGCACCTCGATGCGCGCGATCGACGCCAGGTCGACGTCGTCGAGATCGGTTTGCCCGTCGGGAAGCGTCTCGGGGAGACCGTCGACGAGGACCCGGATCTCGCGAATGCCGAACGCCGCGCGCGTGCCGAAGCCGCGGATCTGGAGCCGCACGTCCTGCGCGTAGTTGCCCGAGTCCTGCACGAAAACTCCGGGCACGCGGTTCAGCGGCTCCGCGAGGCTCACCGTCGGACGCGCCTCCTGGATCGCGCGCTCGTCCACGACCGAGATCGCCGCCGGGACGTCGCGGAGCGGCGACGGCGCGCGCGTCGCCGTGACGACGGTCTCGTCGAGGAGGACGGGAGGAGCGCCGCCGTCGGTCGTGCGTTCTTGCGCGCGCGAGCGTGCCGCGAGCGAGAGGAGCCACGCGAGGCTCGACGCCGCGATCGCGGCTCGGCGCAGGCAGCGCGCGGGAGGTCGGGCGGGCATGGGGTTCGGGAGGCGCGTCCCGCCATTCGAGACCAGGCCGCGCGCAGTCGCAACGCCAAGGGCTGCGGGCCGGATGGCGCCCGGTGTAGAAACGCGGCTCCGCGAAGGGGCGGCTGCGACCGCTGCCACGCCGGCGAACCACCGCATCGTGCGATCGCCGCGAATCGCGCGCACGCGCGCGCCGCTGCCATGCACGTGACCGGCGCGGAGCATGAATTTTGGGCCGACACCGGGGGCGGGTTCTCCGCGCAGGAGCAGGTGGACTCGTCCGGTACCTGCTCGCGATCGACGGCACGAGTTGAGTCCGAGTCGGCGTGCGGTCGGCCCGCGATCCGAGGCCGGACGCCAGGGCGGATGCGAGAGCGACGGGCGCGGCGGATGGGCCGAGCCCGTCGCAACGTGCGGGCTGCGCGCGCATCCGTCGTGGCCTCGGCGGCTGCAGCTCCGTCGTGGTCGCCAGCTCGCTGCCGCAGCGCGCAAAGCGCTCTTGCGGGGCGTGGCGGGGAAGCTCGTCCAGTGCCACAATCCGAGGTCGATGTCGGACGGCGGCCGGGACTTTCGGCGGCGGATCCGCAGCTACGCCGTCGCGGTGATCGCGGTCGCGTGCGCGGTCGCTTTCAAGCAGCTGCTGGCTCCGTTCCTCGACGGCGAAAGCCCGTTCCTCCTCTTCTTCGCGAGCGTGATGGCGGCGGCGTGGTTCGGCGGGGCGGGCGCGGGCATCGCGGCGGCGCTCCTGGCGGCGCTCGCGAGCGACTACTTCTTCATCGCGCCCGTCCACCAGCTCGGGCCGAAGGACGCCGGCCAGGCGCTCCGCCTCGCGATCTTCCTCGTTGAAGCGGTCGTGGTGAGCCTCTTCGGCGGAGCGCTGCGTCGCGCCGCGCGCCGCGCGCGCCTCGCGGAGCGCGCGGCGAAGCGCGCGACCGCCGAGGTCGCCGAGCGGCTGGAGGAGCTCGAGGCGTTCGTCGGGGTCGTGCCCGTCGGCCTCGCGGTCGCGCGCGACGGCGGGGTGCGCGCGAACGTCGCCGCGATGCGGATCCTGCGCGGACCCGAGGCGGCGGAGAGCGCGGCCGGCCTGGCCGAGCTTCCGCAGTACCGCGCGCTCAGCAACGGCGCCGAGATCGCGCCCGAGGAGCTGCCACTCCAGCGGTCGGCGAGCCGCGGCGTCGCGGTCGCCGAAGTTCTCGACGTCGTGCGCGACGACGGCGCCCGCGTCCCGCTCCTCGTGAGCGCCGCGCCCTTGCCGCGCGCGCACGGCGCCGTCGCGGCATTCATCGACTTGACGCTTCTGCGCCGCGTCGAGCAGGTGGCGCGTGAGAGCGAGCAGCGCTTCCGCGTGATGGCGGATTCGGCGCCCGTGCTGATCTGGATGTCGGACGCCGAGAAGCGCTGCATCTACCTGAACAAGCCGTGGCTCGCGTTCACGGGCCGGACCCTCGAAGGCGACGCGGACTTCGGATGGATCGACGACATCCACCCCGACGATCGCAACCGCTGCCTCGCGGAGTACCGGAGCGCGTTCGACGCGCGCAGCGATTTCCAGGTCGAGTACCGGCTGCGGCGTGCGGACGGGCAATACCGCTGGATGCTGGAGATGGCGTCGCCGCGGACGCCCGGCGGCATGTTCGCCGGCTTCATCGGCTCGTGCATCGACATCACCGAGCGCAAGGAGGCGGAGCAGGAGCGCGAAGTGCTGCTCGAGCGCGAGACCGCCGCGCACGCGAACGCGGAGCGTGCGAACCGCCTGAAGGAAGAATTCCTCGCCACGATCTCGCACGAGATGCGAACGCCGCTGAACGCGATCCTGGGATGGGCGCGCCTCCTCGCTCGCCCGGACGTCGGCGTGCCGGAGAAGATGCACGCCGCCGAGGTGATCGCGCGCAACGCCGTCCTCCAGGCCCGCATCGTCGACGACATCCTCGACGCGTCGCGCATGGTCGCCGGCAAGCTGAGGCTCGACGTCCGGGTCATTCGCGATCTCCGGAGCGTCGTCGCCGCCGCGATCGACGGCGTGCGGCCCGCCGCGCGCGCGAAGGGCGTGGAGATCGAGGCGACTCTCGACCCCTACGCGGGGCCCGTCCTCGGCGACGCCGACCGCATCCAGCAGATCGTGTGGAACCTGTGCTCGAATGCCGTCAAGTTCACGGGGCGCGGCGGCGCGGTTCGCATCGCGCTCGCGCCCGCCGATACCCATGTCGAGATCCGCGTCGGCGACACCGGAGAGGGAATCGCTCCGGAGTTCCTGCCGTTCGTCTTCGATCGCTTCCGCCAGGCGGACGCGAGCAGCACGCGGCGGCATGGAGGCCTCGGGCTCGGCCTCGCGATCGCGCGCCACCTGACGGAGCTGCACGGCGGCACGATCGTCGCCGAGAGCGCCGGCGCGGCGTGCGGCGCGACCTTCACGGTTCGCCTCCCCGTGCAGCCGGACGATCGCCTCGCCGCGGACGCCCCGCCGGCCCAGTCGTTCGGACGGTCGACGGGATGGTCGAGGCTCGACGGCCGCATCGTCCTCGCGGTCGACGACGACATCGACGCGCTCGACACGATTCGCGCCGTGCTCGAGTCGGGCGGAGCGAGCGTGCTCACCGCCTCGTCCGCCGAGGAAGCGCTCGCCGTCGTGGAGATCCGCGTTCCGCACCTCCTGATCTCGGACATCGGGATGCCCGGACGCGACGGCTACTGGCTCATCCGCAAGGTGCGCGAGCTGGGCGGAGACCCGGCGCGCATCCCGGCGATCGCGCTCACGGCGTACGCCCGCCTCGAGGATCGCAACCGCGCGCTCTCCGAGGGCTTCCAGGCGCACGTGGGGAAGCCGGTCGAGCCCGCAGAGCTGCTCTCGATTGCGGCCACCGTGTCGAACGGGAACGCGGCGCAGGCCAACTGATTCCGGGAGGGCGCCGCTGCCCTCGCCGCGTTTCGCGATCGCTCAGCGGTCGGCGTCCGAGTCGACGACGACGGAGGCGGGCGCGGCGATGCGCGTATCGCGCGCGCCGTCGGGCACCAGCCAAACCGCGCCGATGCCCGCGAGCAGAAGCGCCGCCAGCAAGATCACGGCGCCGCGCGGTGCGGTATCGTCGTCGCGTCTCGTCATCCGGGTCTCCCCAGTTCCGGTGGGCGCCGCGTGCGTGCGACGCGCCGTCTCGATTGAATCGAGGCGCGCACTGAGTGGCAACGGGTCCGGACGCGCGCGTCGCACGCCGTTGCGAGCGACGCCGCTGGCGCGCTCCGCGAGGAGGGCGGCACATCGAACAAAGCGAGAGCGAAAAACTGTAAGTCTGACCAGCGATCGCGCGCTGCGCGTCGCAGTTGTCGGCGGGATTCGCTGGTATGGAACCTGCAGCACCGCGCGACGCTTTCTCCGCTCGAGGAGTTCGACCGATGGCAGTGCGCGCCCCCTCCGATTCCGGCTCTCCGATCGTGGTCCATTGCCACCTGCGCTGGAGCGGCATCTGGCAGCGTCCGCAACAGACGCATTCCCGGCTCGCTCGCCGGCGCCCGGTCACCTTCGTCGAGGAGCCGATCGAGGGCGACGGCGCGCCGCGGCTCGACATCGCGCCGACCGACGACGGCGTCGTCGTCGTGCGCCCGCACCTGGCTCGATCGCGCAAAGGCGGCGAGCGCGCGCGCGAGGCCGCCGTCGCGGACATGCTGCGTGCCGCCGGCCGCGGATGCCTCGCCGACCGCCTGCGCGACGCCGTGCACTGGCTCTACACGCCGCAGATGGAGCCGCACGTCGACGCCGTCGGCTCGCCGGCGGCGATCGTCTACGACTGCATGGACGAGCTCTCGCAGTTCCTCCACGCTCCGCGCGATCTCGCGGCGCGCGAGCGTCGGCTCCTCGCGCGCGCCGACGTCGTCTTCACGGGCGGGCCGGCGCTCTACGAGGCGAAGTGCGCGCTGCACGACAATACCCATCTTTTTCCTTGCGGCGTGGACTTCGAGCACTTCAACGCCGCAGCCTCCGGTCGCGTCGCACCACCCGACGACTTGCGGGCTCTGCCGGCGCCGCGCCTCGGGTACGTCGGCGCGATCGACGAGCGCCTCGACTACGAGCTCATCGGCGAGATCGCGGGCGCGCACCCGGACTGGTCGCTCGTCCTGATCGGGCCGATCGTGAAGGTCGACCCGGCCGTCCTGCCGCGACGGCCGAACGTCCACGTCCTCGGGCCGCGCCCGTACGCCGAGCTTCCGGCCTACATCGCCGGCTTCGACGTCTGCCTCATGCCGTTCGCGCTCAATCGCGCCACGGACTTCATCAACCCGACGAAGACGCTCGAGTACCTCGCGTCGGGCAAGCCGGTCGCGAGCACGCCGATCCGCGACGTCGCGCGCCATTTCAGCGACGTGGTCGACGTCGCGCCGCGCGACCGATGGATCGCGACGCTGGAGGCGCTGGTCGGCGGCGGCGCGGCGCGCGATGCGGCCGCCGGGCTCGAGCGCGCGCGGCGCGCGTCGTGGGACACGACCGTCGCCCGGATGGAGTCGCTCGTCGACGAAGCGGTGAGTGACCGCTGGCAACGACGGAAAGCGGAAACTTCGGTGTCGACCGGCCGCGCCACGGCGTCGTGGCCGGCATGAGCGCGACGCCGCCCTCTCGGCCGATCCGGCCGATGCTGCTCGCCGGCACGGGAATCGTCGGCGGCATGGAGCAGTCGCTCGTTTACTTGACGCGCGAGCTGCGGGCGCGCGGCTGCCGGCCGGTCGTCGGAGTGCCGATCGACGGTCCGTTCACCGCGCGCCTTCTCGCGGACGGCCATCCGCCCGACGACGTCTTCGTGGTCGACATGGGGCCCGACATCCGGGTGGGCGCGATCGCCCGCTGCGTCGAGGTCGCGCGCGCGCGCGGCATCGATCTGATCCATTCGCATCTCGTCCCGGCCGACGTGCTGGGCGCCGCCGCCGCTCGCGTCGCCGGCATCCCGTGCCTCGTGACGCTCCACGGAATCCTGCACTACGAGGAGCAGCGGCTCCTCCAGCCGCTGTTCGGCGCGCGCTACGTGGCGGTGTGCGATGCGGGCCGCGAGGCGGCGCTCGCCCAGGGGTTCGCGCCCGAAGCGGTGCGGTGCGTTCCGCTCGGGATCGATGCCGCCGCGTTCGCGCGCGTCGCGCCCGGCGACCGCCGTGCGCTCCGGCGCGAGCTCGGCGTGGCGGACGGGGAGGTGCTCGTGACGAGCGTCACCCGGCTCGCGCCCGAGAAGACGCCGGAGGTCCTCCTGCGCGTGGTCGAGCGGCTCGCGCGCGAGGATGCGCGCCTGGTGTTCGCGGTCGCCGGGACCGGACCGCTCGACGAGGTCGTGCGCGAGCAGGCGGTCCTGATGCACCTCGGCGGCCGACTTCGCCTTCTCGGCAATCGCGATGACGTCGCGAGCCTTCTCGCGGCGAGCGACGTGTCGATCCTGTGCTCGCGCCTCGAGGGCATTCCGCTCGCGCTCCTCGAGAGCATGGCGGCGGGAGTCCCGGTCGTCGCGCACAACGTGGGCGGGGTGGCCGAGGCGATCGATCCGGCGAGCGGCTTCCTGATTCCGTTCGGCGACGTCGACGCCTTCACTGCCGCGGTGCTTCGGCTCGCCCGCGATCCCGCGCTGCGGCGCCGGATGGGCGAGAGCGGACGCGCCCATTGCCTGGAGGAGTTCGGGATCGAGAAGGCGGCCGATCGCCTGCTCACCGTCTATGCCGACGCGGTCGAGTCGGGAGGCACCGAAGCCCGCGCCAACGCCTTTGACGAACGGCAGGCGACGCATGCCGCCGCTCGGCCCCACGGCGACATCCCGTTCTCCGCCGCCCGGCCGTCCGTCGACGGCGCGGCGATCGCGAACGGGGCGCACGACGGCACGGTCGTCATCGCCGCGCGCGCGCCCGTCGTCGATGCGCACCTCCACCTCGCGGGCGAGGAGACGTGCCGCGACGTCCTGCGATCGCTCGACGATGCGGGCATCGAGTGTGCCTGCCTCATCGGCCCGTTTCTCGACAAGCGCACGTGGCAGCCGGTGTCGGGTGCGGCGCTCCGCCGCTCGAACGACTTCCTCCTGAACCTCGCGTCCCAGGCGCCCGAGCGGCTCTGGGCCCTCGTGACCGTCGATCCGCTCGTCGACAGCGCGTCGCACGAGCTCCGGAGCTACGCCGCGCTCGGCTGCGTGCGCGGCCTGAAGCTCGTGCCGCACGGCTGGCGACCCGAGGATCCCGAGCTCGCCGACATCTACGAAACGTGTGCGGCCGCCCGGCTCCCGATCCTCTTCCACAGCGGCATCTTCATCAGCGGGCGGGCGTCGAATGCGTGCCGTCCGGCCGCGTTCGAGGCCGTGCGGCGGCATCCCGAGCTGACGGTCGTGCTCGCGCACATGGGCTGGCCGTGGACGGACGAGGCGATCGCGGTCGCGCTCATGGATCCGCTCCGCGGAGCGCGCCACCAGATCCTGCTCGATATCTCCCCGGGCACGCCGCCGGTCTACCGGAGCGAGGCGCTCCGTCGCGCGTTCGCAGTGCTCGGCTCCGAGATGCTGCTCTTCGGAAGCGACCGGTTCTTTCCGATCGCGGGCAGCGTCCTGCGCGAGATGCTGGACGCGGACGTCGCCGCGCTGCGCGACGCGGGAGCGGGCGAGGGCGATCTCGCGCGCATCTTCGGAGGAAACGCCGCGCGCGTGTTCGCGCCGCGGGCGACCGCCGCCGTCCGGGTCGTCCCGACGCGGGCGGCGACGCCGCCATGATCGATTGATTTTCACGGGAGTGCGGCGACCGGGAGGCGCCCGCTCACAGGAGGGTTCAAAGGATGGAGCGGATCGTCGTCATCGGAGCTGGCCCGAGCGGGCTCGGCGCCGGCTATCATCTCGCCGAGCTGGGCTACGACGACTTCGTCGTGCTCGAAGGCAGCTCCGGTGCGGGCGGGCTCGCGGCCAGCGAGGTCAGCCGCAACGGCTTCACGTACGACATCGGCGGCCACGTGCTGTTCTCGCACTTCCGCTACTTCGACGAGCTGTTCGACCGCCTCCTCGGGGACGAGTACCAGGAGCTCCAGCGCGAGAGCTGGATCTGGATGCACGAACGGTTCGTCCCGTATCCCTTCCAGAACAACGTCAAGTTCCTGCCGCGCGACGTCGTGGTGGAGTGCCTGCTCGGGCTCATCGAGACGCAGCGCGCGGCGGACGGGAACGGCTCCCACCGGCCCGCGAACTTCGAGGAGCTCATCTACGCGCAGTTCGGGAAGGGCATCGCCGAGCAGTTCATGATGCCCTACAACACGAAGGTCTGGGCGCACCCGCCCCGCATGCTGGGGACGGGATGGATCGGCGAGCGGGTCGCCGTCGTCGACCTGGAGCGCGTCCTCCGGAACGTCGTCCTCGACCGCGACGACCGCTCGTGGGGCCCGAACAACACGTTCAAGTACCCGCGCCACGGCGGCACCGGCGGGCTCTTCGCGCGCATCGTGCCGTTCCTCGAAGGCCACATCCGATTCGGAGCTCGCGCGGCGAGCGTCGACGTCCGCCGGCGTCGCGTCGTGCTCGAGGGCGGGAGCGACGAGCCGTACGATCGCCTGATCAGCACCATGCCGATCGACCTGCTGGTCGACGCCATCCCCGACGCCCCGTCCGAGGTGCGCGAGGCGGCGCGCGCGCTCCGTCACTCCGGAAGCGCGATCGTCGGCGTCGGCCTCCGCCAGCCGTCGCCGTCGAAGAAGTGCTGGATCTACTTTCCGGAGATGAACTGTCCCTTCTACCGGGTGACGTACCTGTCGAACTACTCGCCGGAGGTGGTTCCCGACGCCGGGACGCACTACTCGCTGCTCTGCGAGGTCTCGCGGTCGCCGTACAAGCCGGTGAACCTCGAGACCATCGTGGACGAGGTCGTCGACGGTCTCGTCGCGACGCGGATGCTGAAGCCGGAGGATCGCGCCGACATCGTCGACACCCACCTCATCCGGCGCGAGTACACCTATCCCGTTCCGACGCCCGATCGCGACCGCGCGCTCGCGGTCATTCAGCCGTGGCTGGAGTCGCGGCGCATCTATTCCCGCGGGCGGTTCGGCTCGTGGAAGTACGAGATCGGGAACATGGACCACGCGGTGCAGATGGGCGTCGAGTGCGTCGAGCGCCTCCTGTTCGGCAAGCCGGAGACCTGCTTCGAGAACCGGATCGTGCCGAAGGCGGAGCAGCGGCTCGGGCTCGCGGCACGGCCGCAGCCGCGCCGCGGGGAGCGCGGCTCGCCGGCGCGCGACGACCGCGCGCGCGGCGAAGCTCACCAGCCGCGGTCGCTCAACTCGGCTGCGTAGCGCGCGAGCGACCGCTCGAGCGGCGGCAGCAGCACGCCGCGCTCGCTTCCGAGGACGCTGTACGCGGGCCGCTCGGCGGGCAGCCCGAGCGCCTCGAAGCTGCACGCGACGAGCGGCGTCGCGTCGATGCGGGCCAGCTCGGCGCTTCGTCGGGCGAGCTCCGCCCACGTGACCGCACCCGCGTTCGCGAGGTGCCAGACGCCGCTCTCGCCGTCGATCAGGAGGTCGAGCGTCGCGTTCACCAGGTCGGGGACGTAGGTGGGGGAGACGACCGAATCGACGGCCGCCCGGAACGATCGCCCGCTCGCGAGCGTCCGGAGCGCGATCGTGACGAAGTTGTACTCGTCCCACGGGCCGAAGAAGGCGCTCGTCCGGACGACGAGCGCGCTCGGCAGGCGCGCCAGCACCTCGCGCTCCGCGTCGGCCTTGGTGCGGCCGTAGACGCAGAGCGGCGCCGTCGGATCGCTCTCGACGTAGGGTTCTCGCTGCTGGCCGTCGAACACGAGGTCGGACGAGAACGTGACGAGCGGGATCCCGGCCTCGGCGCACGCGGCCGCCAGCACGACCGGGCCGAGGTGGTTCTCGCGCCGGCAGCGCTCCGCATCCTGCTCCGCGGCGTCGACGCGCACGTAGCCCGCCGCATTGACGACCGCCCACGGCCGGAACCGGCGCAGCGCGACCGCGACCGACGCCGGGTTCGCGATGTCCATCTCGCTCCGCCCGACCACGCGGTGCGCGAGGCCGCGCAGCTCGCAGACGCGCGCGAACGCGCGCCCCAGCGTTCCGGTCGCGCCGGTCACGAGGATCGGCTCGCGGAGGTCCGGCTCGGGCGCGGCGAGCGGCGCGCTCGGCTCGCCGTACAGCACGCGCATCGGACGCCGCCACCATCCCGGCCCGTGGGCCGCCGGGTGCGAGGCGCTCTCCCCGCGCGCGAGCGCGCTCGCGACGCGGGCGAGCGCGGTCGGTCGCGGCGGGTCGGACCGCACGTCGAATGCCCCGCTCTCGTACGAGCCGGCCCGGCGCACCACGAGGCTGTCCCAGTCGAAGGAGCCGAACGTCGCCCACAGCGTCACGGCGCGGACGTCGGCCCCGTCGTCGCGCGCGGCGACCGCGCCCCGCCACGATTCGAGGAGCCATCGGATCTGCTCCTCCCGTGTTCCGCCGAGATGCACCTCGCCGATCGCGACCGGGATGCCGAAGCGCCGCCACAGCTCGCCGAGGATCGCGCGATGGCCCGCGATCGCGCCGCCGGTCCGCACGCGCTCGACGTCGGCGTAGCGATCGCGGCCGTTGCCGCCGTGCGTCCAGGCGGGATAGCGGGCGAGGTCGTCGTCGAGGTGGCGATCGCTCGTCAGGTAGTAGTTGACGGCAATCACGTCGGGCGGGCAGGGCGCATGCCGGAAGGCGTCGAGCTCGGCCGGCGTCGCGCCGTGCTGGACGAGGTGGCGCCAGAGCGGGTGGTCTCGTGTGACGAGACCGCACAGCAGGTCGAGGCTCAGGAGGCGGCGTTGGTTCTCGTAGACCGCCTGGTAGCCGAGTCGGGCCGACGACGACGTCCGGCCGACGTCCTCGGTCTGCACGAGCCGCGCGTCCGGCACGACCTCGCGGATCGCGCGCATCGCGAGCGCGGTCCCGCGGCACTGGTTCAGGAGCGCGCGCACGAAGCTCGCCGTGTCGCGGCGATGAGGGTACCAGTGGCCGTACAGAGCACTGAAGCGCGCGGTCGTGAGCGGCTCGTTGACCGGCGTGAAGTCGCGCAGCCAGGGATGGCGCTCCGCGAGCGCGCGCGCGTAGCGTGCGAGCCCGTCCGCGAAGCCGGGGTCGAGCAGGCTCGTGTGCGACGGTCCGCTGCCGTGGTGCACGAGGCCGACGATCGGCCGCAGGCCGAGATCGCGGAGGCGCGCGAGGCGCTCGTCCGCCCACGACCAGTCGAGCGTTCCATCGCGTTCGCGCGCCGTGCGCTCCCACAGCACCGGGTAGCGCACGGTTCGCACGCCGAGCTCCGCGAGACGCTCCAGGTCGGCGAGGCGGCGCGCGTGCCCGTTCGACTCGAGCTGGTCGAGGTAGACGTCGCCGACCCGGTTCACCGTGCACTCGACGCCCGCCCAGAGCTCGAGCGGCGGCCGCCCGGATGATGCTGATGGTTGGCGAAGGATTCCGTTCGGTCTGGGTGACACGTTTCTCACTCGATGGCGTCCGGCTCGTCGTCCGGCACGGTGATGGGAAGCGGGCGGCGCTCGGAGACGGGCGCGTACGGCTCGCTCCCCGGTGGAGCGGCCCAGCGCCGGCGGCCGCCGCGCGTGGCGCGCGCCATGCGCTCGAGCGGGAACTTCGGCGACCGGTCCGCGTACAGGAGGCCGTTCGTCTCCTGGTACGTGTCGGCAAACTGCGTGTAGCAGAAGCCCGCCAGCAGCTCGAGAGAATTGACGACGCGCATCAGCTCCGTGTAGCGGCGCTCGAGCTCCTGCGCGTCGGCGCAGCGCGAGTAGCCCCACGTCGCGCGCCGGTTCGACGACAGCGCGATGCCGCCGAACTCCGAAAGCACGATCGGGTGCTCGAGGACCGCCGGTTGCTGGCCGACGAGGAGCACGCGGCCGCCCGGGCGCTCGTGCTTGAAGAGGCGCGGTCGCAGATCCGTCAGGTAGCGACGCGCGAGACGCTTGGGATCCGGCTCGTAGTCGTGGATCCCGATGATGTCGGTCGCGACGCTCTCCCAGCCATCGTTGCCGACGACCGGGCGCGTCGGGTCGAGCGTGTGCGTCAAGTGATAGAGCGCGCGCACGTAGCTCCGCTCGGGCTCGTTCTCGGGCAGGTTCGGGACGCCCCACGACTCGTTGAACGGGACCCACGTGACGATGCACGGATGGCTCGCGTCCCGCCGCAGCGCCTCGGTCCACTCGCGCGTCAAGCGATCGATCGACTCCCGCGTGAAGCGGTACGCGCTCGGCATCTCCCCCCACACGAGGAGGCCGAGCCGGTCGGCCCAGTAGAGGTAGCGCGGATCCTCGACCTTCTGGTGCTTGCGGACCCCGTTGAAGCCCATGCGCTTCGCGAGCTCGACGTCGCGGCGGAGGGCGGCGTCGTCGGGCGGCGTCATTCCGGTCTCGGGCCAGTATCCCTGGTCGAGCACGAGGCGGAGCAGGAAGGGCCGGCCGTTCAGGAGGAACCGGTCGCCGCTCACGGCGACCTCACGGAGCGCCGTGTAGCTCTCGACGACGTCGAGCACTTCGCCGTCCTCGGTCGCGAGAGTGAGCTCGGCGAGGATCAGCGTCGGCGACGCCGGGCTCCAGAGGAGCCCGTTGCGATAGTCGTCTATCCCCGGGTCCGAGAGCGCGATCGCGCGGTCGACCTCGCCCGATACGACGCTGTAGGCGTCGTCCGCCAGCACCACGGCGCCGACGCGGAGCCGGACGCCGAGCCGCAGTCGCTCCGCGCCCTGACACGCGACCCGGACGTGGAGCTTGACCTCCCAACGGCTCAGACTCGGGGTCCAGACGATCGACGCGATGTGCCTTCGCCGGACCGGCTCGAGCCACACGGTCTGCCAGATGCCGGTCGTGCGGACGTACCAGATCGAATGCGGTCGGAGCTCCCAGTCCTGCTTGCCGCGCGGCTTCGCGAGATCGACCGGGTCGTCCTCCGCGCGCACCACGATCTCCTGATCCCCCGAGTCCGTCAGGTGCGGCGTCACGTCCGCGGAAAAGGGCGTGTAGCCGCCCTCGTGGCGCGCGGCGAAAACTCCGTTCACCCAGACCGTCGCCGCGTAGTCGACCGCGCCGAAGTGCAGCAGCAGCCGCTCGTCGTCGCGCAGCGCGGGCCGCTCGAAGCGGCGCCGATACCAGCACGCGCGAAAGAAGCCGGTCTCGCCGACGCCGCCGCGCGGGGTCTCGGGCGCGAACGGAACGCAAATCGTCGCATCGGGCCACTCGACGTCGCCCGGCTCGGCCCAGCGAGCGGTCGGGTCGAGCGCGAAGTCCCACGCGCCGTTCAGGCACGACCAGCGGTTCCGCCGCAGCATCGGCCGCGGGTAGCCGTGCGTCGCGGCGTCGTCGCCCGCGAGCGAGCGGCCGCCGTCCGCCGCTTCGCGCGCGGGCTCGGGCTTTCGTTGCGCCATTCGGGTCGTCAGTCGCGCCGTCGGTGCTGGTCGATCAGATCGAGAAGCGTCCGAGCCGGAACCGGCTTCCGGAAGAAGTGCGCGACGCCGAGCCTCTCGGCCTCGTCGCGCAGGTCGCCGTCGCCCGAGTATGCGATCACGGGAATGGCGGCGAGGGTCTCGTCGCGCAGCTGCTCGCGCCGGAAGTCGAGCCCGCTGCCGCCCGGCATCATCATGTCGAGCAGGACGAGGCAGGGGTCGACGCCGGACCGCAGGCGCGCGAGCGCATCGCGCGCGTTCTCGGCGGTCACGACGGTGTATCCGTCGGCCTCGAGCTCGAGCGCGAGCGCGTCGCGCAAATCCGGCTCATCCTCGACCACCAGGATGGGCTTGACGGGCGCCGGAAACGTGACCATACGGCCCGGCGCAGGGATCAGCGAGCGCGTTTCGCCTTGCCGCGCGACCCGGTCTTGCGGGAGCGACCGCCGCCGGAGCGCCCGCCGGCCGCCCGCGACTTGGACGCCGCGCTTCCTTTCGTGCCGCGCCCGCGCGCTTGCGACTTCTTCTCGCCGCTGCGCCGCCCGCCGTTCGACCGGGCCGTGCGCCCGCGCGCGGCACCGCGCTTCGCCTGGGAGCTCCGGCCGCTCGACCTGCGCCCGCGGCTTCCGCGCGCCCGGCCGCCGCCGCTCATGACCTCTTCCTTCCGCTCCCGCATCTGCTCGCCGAGGCGCTGGAGGTCGAGATCGGAAGAGTCGGCCGCGGGCAGGATCTGCGACTCCTCCTCGCGGACGTGATGGCGGACGACCTCGGTCAGCACCTGGAACTTCGCCTCGAAGTGCTCCGCGCCCGGCTGCATTCCGCGCAGCTCCTCGATGAGCTTCTTCGCGAGGGCGTGCTCCTCGAAGGCGCATTCCACGCGCTGCTTCTCGTCCATGACGCGCGTGACCGCCGGGTAGAAGATCTCCTCCTCGATCGTCGTGTGCGCGGTGAGCGCGGCGACCACCTCCTCGGCGATCCGCCCCTTGCGCCGCTTGTCGGCCGACTCGAACTCCTGGAAGAGCGACTCGACCTTCTGATGGTCCTCGCGCAGCATCTGCGTCGCGCTCGCGGGCTCCTCTTCTCCCGTCGACAGCAGCGAGCGGAGGCTCGAGAGAACCCCTCCTCCCTTCTGATAGTCCTTCGCCATCGCTCGAACCCTCCTTGCGCGACGGTGGCCGATCGTCCGGATCTGGCGCGAGATGGTGCCGACGCTCGTCGCCGCGGCGCTGCGGAGTAAGCGAGAAGCGTGCCGCGGAGATCTGCGATTCGTTCGCGCGCGCGGCCGGCCGTCCCCTCGTCCGCGGCCCGCGTCTGCCTCGCGTGGAGCGCAGCGCAGCGGGCGCGCCATCGCGCGATTGCGTCCGCGCCGCGCGCCGCGCGGTGTAAGAATCGCCCACCTTCCGGATCGCGCTTGTACGTCTGTGCAAGGATCGATCGCGTGGGGCACGCCGCGCGCGCGGCGAGCGCGCACGCGATCGGCCCCGCTGTTGCTTTGGTGAGCGGACGTGAAGAACGACGACCATACGAGCGGCAAACCTCGCCGCGGCACTCCGGGCGAGCAGGCGCGATCGAGCGCGGCGGGACGCGAATCTTCGCCGGACGAGGCCCGGCCCGGCGGCATCACCAACCGGCCGCCCGCGCGCGAGCAGGACGAGCAGCAGCAGGTGCCGCCGCGCGGGCGGCGAAAGGGGCGAGCTCACGCCTGAGGAGGCCACCGGCGCGCCCGGTCCGTCGCGCGCCGGGGCCGCGGCGATCGCGGCTCCGCGCGGGGGACGTGCATCGTCGAAGCCGGAGGCGCGGCGCGCCGGCCTCGTCCGCACGGACGGCGTGCCGCTCGCGATCGCGCAGGGGCTCTACTTCCTCGCGACCGGCCTCTGGCCGCTCGTCGACGTCGGCTCGTTCCAGGCGGTGACGGGCCCGAAGACGGAGTCTGGCTCGTCGACACGGTGGGCCTGCTCGTGACCGCGATCGCCGTGACCCTGCTCGTCGCCGGCGTGCGGCGTGCGGTCGGCGTCGAGGCGATCGTGCTCGCGGTCGCGATCGCGCTCGCGCGGCCACGCTGCGCGAGGCCGGCATTCAGCAGAAGCGGTCGAGCGTCTCGAGCAGCTTCTCGCGCAGCACCGGCTTCTCGAGGAAATGCGAGATCCCGACCGCCCGGGCGCGGGCCCGCAGCGTGTCATCGCTCGAGAGAGCGACGACCGGAATGGCGGCGAGGACCGTGTCCTGCATCTGCTCCTCGCGGAAGTCGAAGCCGCTCTTGATCGGCAGCAGCAGATCGAGGAGCACGACGCACGGGGGTTCGCCGCGCCGCAGGTAGTCGAGCGCCTCTTGACCGTCGGCCGCGGTGACGACCTCGTAGCCCTCGTGGCGGATCAGGAAGGCGAGGTAGTCGCGAATGTCCTCGTGATCCTCGACGACGAGGATGGGTCCGTGGCCCTTGCCGTCCACTCGCGCTTCCCGATCCGATCTTGCTCCCAAAGCACGCGCCGCGCCAACGACTCCAAGAGGGCGCTTCCCTCGCCTGTCGCCCGCGAGAGCGCGGCGAGAGCGCGCCGCGAGCGCGGCGGGCGCGTCGCGTGGGCGAGCCCGGCGACTCCTGTCGCGCGACGTGGCGCGTACGTGGCGGACCGGGTTGGCACACTCCGGGATCGGGAGTAGGCCTCGCTCAGGAGGAACGACCCATGGCCGAGAGCGTCTACAAGGTGATCGAGCTGGTCGGGACCAGCAGCGAATCCTGGGAGAAGGCGGCGACGGCAGCGGTCGAGCGCGCTTCCAAGACGCTGCGGGACCTGCGGATCGCGGAGATCTCGCAGCTCGACATGCAGATCGAGGACGGCCACGTGCGCGCGTATCGCGCCAAGGTGAAGGTCTCCTTCAAGTACGAAGACTGAGCCCGCCGGGACGTCCTCTCGTTTCGCCTCTCGCGGCCCGGCGCTCCACGCGGCCGGCCCCGCGGAATCCTACGCGTGCGCCGGCGCCGGCGTGCGAAGGAGCGCGGCGATCCCGAGCAGGTAGACGCCCAGGGCGATCGCCAGCACCGCGTCGAAGCCGGCGATCATGCCGAGCACCGTCGCGAGCACCGAGCTCAGGACCGAGAAGAAGCCGTTCACCGCCCAGCTCCATGCGACGATCTCCGCGCGATGGGAGGTGAGCGCCGCCATCGTCCGGATGCCGATCGGAAGGAGCCCCCCCAGGCACAGGCCGAGCGGGGCCACGAGCAGAGTCGCGATCGCGATGCGCGCCGGCGCCGGGAGGCCGACCAGCGCGCCCAGCAGGCGAGTCAAGAAGAGCGCGTCGAAGGCCACGAGCGCGGTCAGGACGCCGGCGATCGCGAGCAGGGCGCGATCGCGGCGCCGGACGAGGCGGCCTGCGAGCAGGCTCCCGAGCCCGCTCGACACGAGGAGCGCGAACAGCGTCACCGTGAGCGAGTACGTCGGGTAGCCGAGGAAGAGCGTGAGCCGCTGGATCAGGCTCACCTCGATCAGCATGTAGCCGACGCCGAGCGCCGCGAAGTACACCGCGCCGGCGGTCTTGTGCGGGATCGTTCGCCACACCCCGCGGATCGCGATCAGCGGCGACAGCAGGAATGCGGCGGCGAACGCCGCCGCGACCGCGAGGAACGCGAGCAGCAGCAGCTCGCCGGCGCCGTCCTCGAGGTGCAGACCCGAGAATCGGCCGCGCGCGACGTCGCGAAAGCGCGCGAAGTGCCAGAAGAAGGGCGACGCGTCGCGGACCGGTCCGAGCTCGAACGGCTGCTCGTCGAGCCAGGCGGCGAGCGCGCGGTCGTCGAGGCGGACGACGCGGCTGACCGGCGTCTCTTCCGCCGGCAGCGTCCACGCGTGCGCGACGCGGCCGCCCGGGATCGCAGCCGCCGTCTCGACGAACTGCCTCGCCTGCGACTCGGTGAAGGGGGTCCGCTTGACGAGCACGGTCGTCGCGACGGCGCCGGGCCCGAAGCCGGGCGCGACGGCGACCAGCACGTGGCGCGGAAAGTCGTCGACGCCGAGGCGACGGAGCGCCTCGCGTGCGGTCGCGAGATAGCGCGCGGTGCGCTTGGGCTTCTGCTCGTATGCGGCTTCGCCGAACTGCATCGCGACGATGCCGTCGGGCGTCAGGCGCGAGAAGCTGTCGACGATCGCCTCCACCGTGTAGAGGTAGCTCTCGGAGAGCACGAACGCGCCCGACGTGGCCGCGTTCGTCGACGCGTAGCTGTCGGGAGCGACGTACCAGACGAGGTCGAACGGCTCGCCGCCGCCGCGCAGGAACGATCGCCCCTCGGCGTTGATCAGGTCGACGCGCGGGTCGTCGGCGAGGTGGCCGAGGAAATCGGCGAACTCGCGGCGGTGGAGCGATACGGTGACCGGATTGAGTTCGACCGCGACGACCTCGCGCGCGCCGAGCGCGAGCGAAGCGCGCACCTCGTTGCCGCCGGCTGCGCCGATGATCGCGACGCGCGGGTGCTCGGGTAGGACGCGAAAGGGGTACGCGCGGTCGGAGGTCGCCCAGCGGTCGGCGGAATCCGGCTGCGCGGGGTCGCGCCGCTCGAGGACCGAGCCGATCGTCCCGTCGTGCACGAGGAAGTACGCGTCCGGCCGGAGCGAGGTCGCGACGTCGACGCGGAAGACGGGGCTCCAGCGCGTGAAGAGGACGCGGCTCGGCGAGTCCGCGCGCGCGCCCAGCGACTTGACGCGATCGGGTACGGGGTCCGGCAGGATGCCGGGAAATGCGGCGCCCGCGAGCAGCGCGAGCGCGAGCACGGCGAGCGGCGCCAGCGCCGGGCGCAGCGACGTGCGCGCCAGCGGCAGCGCCGCGGCGGCGAAGCCGAGGCCGGAGAGGAACACGGTCGCGGGCGGCCCGATCGTCGCGAGGAGCGGCACGACGACGGCGCAGCCGAGAGCGGCTCCGAACAGATCCGCTCCGTACAGCCGGTGCATGTCCTCCGGCGCGCTCGTGAAGACGAGCGCGAGCGCGATGCCCGCGGCGAGGAACGGCGCGAACAACACGGCGCAGAGCACGAGCAGGTCGACGCCCTCCGAGGCGACGACGGGCAGCCGTCGCTGGAGGAGCGCGGCGACCAGGTCGAACGCGTCGACCTGCACGCGCGCGATGACGAGGTAGCCGACCGCGACCGCCGCCGCGGCCATCCCGCACGCCGCCGGGATGGCCTTCTCCGCCGGGACGCGCCGGAGGCGCGGGACGATCGCGACCAGGACGCCGCCGCTCCCGAGCCCGAGCAGCGCGATCCCGATGATGAGATACGTGAAGTAGTAGACGAGCTTGAAGGAGAAGATGCGGGTGTAGCTCACCTCGAGGAGGATCACGGCGAGCGAGATCAGGAACGCTTCGGGCGTGCGGCTTCGTCGCGCCAAGGCCCCGCCGCCTTAGCACCGTGGCCCGCGGGTCGCAGCTATTCCGTCCGTGGGTGCGATGGCGGTATACCTCTCTCGCGGAGGGCGACATGGACTACGATCTCGCGATTCGCGGCGGCACCGTCGTGGACGGCACCGGGGCGCCCGGCGCGCGCGCCGACCTCGGCGTCAAGGACGGCCGCATCGCCGCCGTCGGCGACGTCCGCGGCTCGGCCGCGCGGACGATCGAGGCCGACGGTCGCGTCGTCGCGCCCGGCTTCGTCGACATCCACACGCATTACGACGCGCAGATCCTCTGGGATCGCATGCTCACGATCTCGCCGTGGCACGGCGTCACGACCGTGCTCATGGGGAACTGCGGCTTCGGCGTCGCGCCGACGCGGCCCGAGCACCGGAACCTCATCCTCCGCACGCTCGAGAAGGTCGAGGGCATGAGCCTCGACGCGCTCGAGGCGGGCGTCGGCGCCGATTGGCCGTTCGAGACCTTCCCGCAATACCTCGATGCGCTCGACCGGCTGGGCGGCACCGCGATCAACGTCGCCGCGCTCGTCGGCCACACGCCGGTGCGTCTCTACGTGATGGGCGAGGAAGCGGTCGAGCGGGCAGCGACCGAGGACGAGATCGCGCGCATGCGCGCGATCGTGCGCGAGGCGGTCGCGGCCGGCGGAGCCGGCTTCGCGACGTCGCGCGCTCCGACGCACGTCGGCTACGCCGGGAAGCCCGTCCCGAGCCGCCTCGCGGACGCGGCCGAGATCGGCGAGATCGCGCGCGCCCTCGGCGACGTCGGCTCGGGCATCGTTCAGGCGACCGCCGGCCCGGGCCTCTTCTTCGACGAGTTCGCCGAGATCACGCGCGCGACCGGGCGGCCGCTCACCTGGACGGCGCTCCTCGCCGGCATGATGGGCCCGGGCTCGCACCGCTTCATGCTGGAGCGCTCGGTCGAGCTCCTGCGCAAGGGCATTCCGGTGACGCCGCAGGTCGCGTGCCGGCCGCTCAACTTCGACTTCGACATGGCGGAGCCGTTCCTGTTCGAGAGCTTGCCGTTCTTCGCGCCGGTGTCGGCGGCCGACCGCCCCGGCAAGAAGCGGCTCTACGCCGACCCGTCGTTCCGCGAGCAGGTGCGCGCGATGTTCGACGGCGGCCAGGCCGGCGTCTTCCGCGCGTCGTACGACCGCATGGTGGTGTCGCTCTGTCCGCTCCACCCGGAGCTCGAGGAGCGGCGTCTCGTCGACGTCGCGCGCGAGCGCGGGGTCCATCCCGCCGACGCGATGCTCGACCTCGCCCTCGAGAGCGACCTCGCGACGCGCTTTCGCATGGCGGTCGTCAACTTCGACGAGGACGAGGTCGCGGAGCTGCTCACCTCGCGCGACACGGTGCTCGGCCTCTCCGACGCGGGCGCGCACGCGAACCAGCTCTGTGACGCGTGCTTCTCGACGCACCTCCTCGGCCACTGGGTGCGCGAGAAGGGGACGCTCGCGCTCGAGGAGGCGGTCCGCATGCTCACGTCGCGACCCGCCGAGGTCGCCGGCATCCGCGACCGCGGGAGGATTGCGCTCGGCATGCCGGCCGACGTCGTCGTGTTCGATGCGGCGACGGTCGGCGCCGGGCGCCTCCGGCGCGTGCACGACCTGCCGGCGGGAGCGGATCGTCTCGTCGCCGATGCCTCGGGCGTCGACGCGGTGGTCGTGAACGGGACGATCGTCCGCGAAGCGGGCCGCGATGCGGTCGACCCGGAAGGCCCCCTGCCAGGCCGCCTCCTTCGAAACGGCGCCGCGCGAGCGTGACCCGATTTCAGGCCGACAGCAGCGCAGCGACCGAGAGGACGAGACCGCAGAGGTAGGTGCCGACGGCGCCCGTCGCCCGCAGCGGGTTCGGCTTCGCGAGCGACTCGCACGTGATCATCCCCGCGGCGTGGAGGTAGCGCGCGAGCGTCGCGAGCACGAACACCCACGTGATCCATCCCGCCGGGCTGCGCGCGCCGAGGAGCAGCATCAGGACCGCGAGCATCGGCGCGAACTCGGTCGCGTTGCCGTGCGCGCGCACCATCTTGTGGAGGCGGTCGGTCGGATCGGGACTCGAGCCGATGATCGTGTTGCTCGACCCTCGAACCGCCGACACGCCGATCCCGAGGCCGAAGACGAGAAGCCCGAGCAGGCCGGTGCATACGATGGCGGTCGTCATGGCGAGTTCCTCCTCAGCCGCCGCCGGCTATCAGCACGGGCGCCTGGCGCCAAACCAGCCGTTCGTCCGCGGCCCGATGAAACACGCGAGAAAACGCTTGTCAGGGACACCCGTTGCGGAGTACGTAGTCGCACTACGCATTCGACCGGGCCGCTGACTCCAAAGCGCGGTCGCGACGCGAGGAGGGATGGATGAACACGACCGATCGCTACGCGCTTCCCCCGGGCGACTCGAGCTGGAGCTTGCCGGAGGCGTTCGAGACGACGTTCCGCTGGGAGTACCAGGATGGCCGCGACTCGCTGCTGAAGCTCTACGCGAAGGGCAAGCAGCGCCAGTGGGACGCCACCGAGCGCATCGACTGGTCGCAGGACCTCGACCCGGAGAACCCGGAGCAGCTGCCCGACGAGTCCATCCCGCTCTTCGGCTCCGACGTGTTCGCGCGCCTCACCCCACCGGAGAAGGCGAACCTCCGCCGCCACTTCCAGAGCTGGCAGCTCTCGCAGTTCCTGCACGGCGAGCAGGGCGCGCTCATCTGCACGGCGAAGATCGTCCAGCAGGTCCCCTCCATCGACGCGAAGTTCTACGCCGCGACCCAGGTCATCGACGAGGCGCGCCACGTCGAGGCCTATTCGCGCCTCCTGCACGACAAGTTCGAGCTCGCTTACCCGATCACGCCGACGCTGCGGCGACTCCTCGATTCCGTCCTGCGCGACTCGCGCTGGGACATGACGTACCTCGGGATGCAGGTCCTGATCGAAGGTCTCGCGCTCGCGGCGTTCGCGCAGATCCGCGACCAGTCGCAGAACCCGCTCGCAGCGTCCGTCAATGCCTACGTCATGCAGGACGAAGCGCGGCACGTCGCGTTCGGCCGCTTCGCGCTGCGCGACTACTACCCGCAGCTCACGCAGGCGGAGCGCGACGAGCGCGAGGAGTTCGCGGTCGAGGCCTGCTACCTGATGCGCGACCGCTTCCAGGCGGAGGAGGTGTGGGAGACCCTCGGCCTCCCGGTCGACGAGTGCGCCGCCTACATGCTCGAGTCGGGCTTCATGCAGAACTATCGCTCGGCGCTCTTCAGCCGGATCGTCCCGATCATCAAGGACATCGGCCTCTGGGGGCCGAAGATCCGCGCCGGCTACCAGGCGATGAACATCCTCGGCTACGCGGGCACGGACGTCGAGGCGATGCAGGCGAACGACGAGCAGGTCGCGGTCGAGTTCGACGCGCGCCGCGCCGAGGTCGACCGTGTGGCGGAAGCGGGCGGAGCGGCGAACGGCGACGGCGCCGCGCGCTCGACCGACCGCGCGCGCGACGCGAGCGCATGAAGCGGGCTCGGCCGCGCGAGCGCGCGCCGGAGCGGCGGGAAGCATCCGCGCTCCGCGCGCCGCGGCGCGCCGGCTCCGTCGTCGCGCTCACGGCCGCGCGCCGGCCCGGGCGCCTCAAGATGAAGGACCTCGAGCGCTCGACCGGCGTCGGGCGCGAGACCATCCGCTTCTACATCCGCGAGGGTCTCTTGCCGGAGCCCGACCGGCCTTCGCGCAACGTCGCCTGGTACGACTCCTCCTTCGTCGAGCGCATCCGCCTCATCAAGGACCTGCAGGGGCGGCGCTTCCTCCCGCTCCACGTGATCAAGGCGATCCTCGCCGGCGAGGCGGCCCCGCGGCCGGCGGAGGTGCAGACGCTGCTCGATCTCGACGGCCGCCTCTTCCGCACCGCCGGCATCGACCCCGAGCGGCCAGCGGAGACCGTCGCCGCGCTCGCGCGCCGCACCGGGCTCTCGCGGCGGGAGATCCACCGCCTCGCCGAGGCGTCTGCGATCGCGCTCGAGACGCGGCGCGGGTCGGCGTGGGTGGCCGGCGGGTCGGTGCGGCTCGTCGAGCTCTGGGCCCAGCTGCGGGCTGCCGGATACCGCGAGGAGCTCGGCTTCGTTCCCGAGAACCTGGCGCTCTACGTCGACACGATCCGCTGGCTCGCGCGCGAGGAGCTGCGCATGTTCACGCGCGGCGTGACCGGACGCGTCGACGGCGAGCGCTCCGCCGCCATGGCGGAGGCGGGCATCGAGCTCGTGAACGAGATGATCGCGGTCCTCCGGAAGTCGATCCTTCTGCGGTACATCGCGGAGGGGAACGTGCCGGAGGACGAGCGCGATCGGGAGGTCGAGCGGGGCTGATCTCGGCGCGCGTCGCGACGGTCGGCGTGGGGATGTGCGCGCGTCGAGCCGCGAGCGCGCGAGCGGCTACGCGCGCGCCGCTTCGTTCTCGCCCTGCCAGCCGCTCGCGGGCGGCGACCCCGCCTCCTCGTCGTCGCGATTCGCGACGATGATGCCTTCCGGGTGCGCGACGTGCGGCGGGTCGATCCCGAGCCGACGGCGCACCTCGTCGAGCGGCTGCGGAAGCAGCTCCTCGTAGGGCGCGAGCGGAAGCTGGGCGGCGCGCCGGCCGCGGCGCCACGCGCGATAGAGGTAGCGCTGCCACGAGAGGCTCGGCGCCTTCGGACCCTCCACCGCGGCGGCGAGGACGATCAGCGCGATCCCGGCGCTCGGGATCTGGCCGTAGGTGAACGCGAGGTTCGCCGCCTCGCCGGCCTCGTCCATCCCGTAGCCCGTCAAGACGTGCCAGAGGTCGTGCATGTCGCGCAGGCGGTCGCCGAAGTACTGCCGATCGGGATCGTCGGCGGTCGGGCTCGGATTGCGCTCCGACGCCATCTCGTCAGCCGCGACGAGCCCGTCGGCGGTGAGCCCGCCCGAGTCCATGAAGGCGAGGTAGGCGCGGCCGAACGATCCCTCGGGCAGCGCGCGCAGGCGCTCGCGATCCGACAGCGCCGCGATCAGCGACGGCTTCTCCGCCAGGAGCCGGCGGCCGGCGGGGTTCGCGGTGAAGCGCTGGTATTGGCGCTCGTAGCTCGGTCCGGCGAGCGCATCGATGATCTCGAAGACCTGATCGGTGCGCTGCGGGTCCGCCATCAGGGAGCGGAGCGCGGTCCAGGCGCGCTTCCACTCGCGGGTTCGGTACGGCGCGGGCGCCGGAGTCGTCATGGTGTCCATCTTATCCTCGCGGCGGGGTTCGCGAGAGCGTCGCTCGGCGGTGCTCAGTGCGAGGTCGCCGGCCGGAGCGCGGGCGCCCGGTCGGTCGCGCCGGCGAGCAGCCGGTGTCCGAGCTGTCCGAAGGCGACCATCGCGGCGGCTGCGACGATCGCGGCCACCAGCGCGACGCCGAAGGAGAAGTCGAACGAAATCGCGGCCTCGGGCAGGGAAGAGATCAGCATCGTCGTCATGGCAGCGTCCTCCTGCGGGTACGCAAAGCAGCGCGCGTGCCACCACGCAGGCGGCGGCCGCGCCGCGAGAACTCCAGCGTTTTTTGGCGTTCGGACCGCCGAGGGCGGCATGATCCGGACTGCAGCGGCCGCATGGCGCGGATGGCGGTGGTGCGGGCGGCGGGCCGGCTCGGGTCAGAGATGGCGGAGGAACCAGTCGACGGCGAGCTTCGCTGCCGTCCCGAAATGCGGATCATCGTACGGGGCGAAGTGTCCCGCCGGGAGGACCGCGAGCTGCTTCGGCGCGCCGGCCCGGTCGACGGCCGCGCGCGTGAGGTCGATCGGCAGGAAGTCGTGCTCGGCCGCGACCACGAGGAGCGGCGTTGGCGCGATCCGGTCGATCCAGCGGAGCGGCGAGTACTCGAGGAGGCGCTCGACCGATCGCATCGTCACCTCGTTCCGCCAGCGCGCCGCGCGGTCGCCGAAGCTGTTGAACCAGCGCCACCCATCTTCCCCGGGGATGGCGGCTCCAACCTCGCCAGAAGGCGCGACGACGGGGACCATCTCCGGCGCGCCGCCCGCGTAGATGCGCTCGCGCTCCGCGATGAGCGCGACGACCGTCTCCGCGCGCGCCTCCTCGCCGTTCATGCGGCCGAACGTCTCCCAGCCGTCGATCAGCGGGACCTGCGAGACCACCGCCTTCACGCGCCGGTCGAGCGCGGCCACCATGAGGACGTGCGCGCCGCTGTAGCTCGAGCCCCAGATTCCGATGCGGTCGGGGTCGACGTCGGAGCGGCTCCGGACGAAGCTGATCGCGTTCCGGTAGTCCGCGATCTGCGCGTGCGGGTCGAGGTCCTGGCGCGGCTCGCCGTCGCTCGAACCGAGCCCGCGGTAATCGAAGACGAGGCTCGCGAAGCCGGCTTCCGCGAAGGCGTCGGCGAAGCGGTCGAGCGCCATCTCCTTCACGGCGGAAAATCCATGCGCGAGGACGATCGCGGGCGACCGCGTCGCCGCGCCCCCGCTCCCGCTCGGCGGGCGCGTCCACCAGCCGCGGCACGTGACACCCTCGCTCCGGAACTCGACGTCTTCGCGCATCGCCGTCTCCCCACTTCGCGTGTTTCGCAGGTTGCGGTCGGCGTCAATGGCCCTCTCGCGGCCGCTGTGGGATTCAGTCGCCGACCAGCGGCGGAACCGGCTCCGCGGCCGGCGACGCCGGATGCGGCGCGCGCACGAACGTGACCACGCCCACGACGACGAGCGCGAGCCCGAGCCATTGCCGCGCGGTCGCGACCTCTCCGAGCAGGAGGAAGCTCGCGCCCAGCGAGAGGACCGGCGTCGACGGGACGACGATCGCCGTCGTTCGCGCGAGGTCGAGCCGGACGAGCGCCGCGTACCACGCGAGCGTCCCCGCGTAGCTCAGGACGACTCCCTGCAGCGCCAGCACGCCGAGGATCGGCGCGACCGTCGCCATCGGAGGCGGGCCGCCGCCCGCGAGCAACGCCGCGGGCGCCAGAAATGCGGCGCCGAAGAAGTAGCGCGCCGCGGTGAGCAACGGCGGCGCGGCGTCCGGAAGCGCGCGCGCCACGAACAGGTGCGAGGCCTGCCAGCAGAGCGGCGTCGCGAGCAGGAGCCAGACGCCGGTCGACGCGCGCAAGCCCTGCGCGCCGATCGCGAGCGCGACGCCCGCGACGATCGCGCCGATCGCGCCGGCGCGCGCCGCCGTCGGACGGTGGCCGAGCACCATCCACGCCCCGAGGAGCGCGTACACCGGCTCGACCTGAAGGCAGAGCGCCGTCTCGATCGCGCTCGCGCGACGCGCGCCAGCGTAGAAGAGCCAGAACGTGACCGCGGTTCCCAGCAACCCGAGAAGCGCGAGCGCGGGAATCCGCCGGCGGTCGAACAGCTCGCGCAGCTCGCCGCGCGCCGCGAGGACCGTGACCGCGGCCGCCGCGGCGAACGCGCTCGTGAGCGCGGCGACGACGGGCGGCGGGAGCGCGTCGGCCGTGATCTTCGCGATCGCCGGCACGAACGCGCCGCCGAGCGCGCAGAGCGCCGCGCACGCGAGGCCGATGACCTCGCTCCGGCGATCCGGCGCGCCCCTGCCGAGCGCAGCCGGCTTCGCTGCGCGTGCGGCCGACCGCGCCGTTCGTTTTCGCATCGGCTCCGTCCCGCCACCGTACCACGCACTTGGCGCGGGCCGCGTCGCGTGCTCTCTTCCCGTGGAAACGCGACGCGAGGAGGTCCACGATGGCGAGCTTCCACGACTTCGAGATGAAGACGATCGACGGCGAGCAGCGCTCGCTGGGCGAGTTCCGCGACAAGGCGCTCCTGGTCGTAAACGTCGCCTCGCGTTGCGGGCTCACGCCACAGTACCAGGCCCTCCAGAAGCTCCACGACGAGCTCGCGCCGCGCGGCTTCGCGGTCGTCGGCTTCCCGTGCAACCAGTTTGCGGGCCAGGAGCCCGGAACGGATTCCGACGTCAAGCAGTTCTGCGAGACCCGCTACGGCGTGACCTTCCCGCTGTTCTCGAAGGTCGACGTCAACGGCGCGTCGCGTGCTCCCGTCTACGGGTGGCTCACCTCCCAGGCGACCGCGCCCGACGGCCCGGGCGACGTCAAGTGGAACTTCGCGAAGTTCGTCGTCGACCGCCGCGGCAACGTCGTCGCGCGCTTCGACCCGACGACGACGCCGGACGCGCCGGCGCTGCGGGAGGCGATCGAGAAGGCGCTCGCGTAGCCGTCCCGCACGGCTCACTGCCGGCGAGCGACGACGCGCCCGACGAGGGTCGCGATCACCACCGCGAGGTAGAGCTGTCCCACGATCGCCTCCAGGCCCGTCGTGAGCCGCGCGAGGGGCGTGACGGGGACGACGTCGCCGAAGCCGACCGTGGTCACCGTCATGGTGCTGAAGTACTGAAAGAGGGCGATCAGCGCCGAGTTGGAGCGCTCGGAGAGCGCCGGACCATCCGCGTGATAGGAGCCCGGGAAGAGCGCCTCGAGAAGTCCGTGAGCGCGCGTGAAGACCGTCAGGATGATGAGGAAGCCGCAGAGCGCGCCGACCACGGCATCCCTCTCCGTCGTCGCGGGGCGGAAGACCTCGCGCAGGACGACCACGAGGATCCAGAGCGAGAAGGCGCCGATCAAGGAATCGAGCAGCACCCGATTCAGCCGCGGATCGACCGTCCAGAGTCGCGCTTCCAGCGAGAACGCGAGCGCGACGACGACGATTCCGAGCAGCAAGGTGGTCCGGTTCGCGCTCAGCACGTAGAGGCCGGCGCACGCCAGACCGATGCGGGCGACGCGCTCGAGGGTCGCGGCCGCGAGCGTTTCGCCCGCGAGCCCGTTCACCACGTAGAGAAGGACGGCGGCTCCAAGGAGCAGCGGGAAGGATCCCGGCTGCACCTGCGAGCGCACCGCTCCGAGCGCCCGGCGCGCTCGACCTCGCTCGTGCCGCTCCGCCTCGCGGGAAGTGCGCATCGACTCGCAGCCTCTTTGCACGGCTCGGCCTCCAACGGCCACCTGGGTTGACGAACGAATGTTCGTTCGACTATGAGCGCCGCGTGGCCGTTCGCGCGGTGAAGAGGCGCGCGCCGCGCGAAACCCGCGGCGCCGAGGTCGCGGCCGACGCGACGCCATCGACCCGCGAGCAGATCCTCGACGCCGCGGAGCGGCTCTTCGCCGCGAAGGGAATCGACGGCGTCGCGGTGCGCGACCTCGCGCGCGAGACCGGGCTCACGGCGTCGAGCCTCTACAACCACTTTCCCGGGAAGCAGGCGCTCTACGACGCCGTGCTCGAGCGCGGCCTGAAGCCGATCGTCGAGATGACGGCGGAGACCTGGCAGGCCGGACCGCTGAAGCCCGATCGCATGCGCGACATGCTCGATCGGCTGATCGACCACCTCTCGGCGCACCTCCACTTGCCACCGCTCCTCCAGCGCGTGCTCCTGGAGGAGGCCGGTCGGGCGGACTCGCGGCTCGCGAGCTGGGTGCGATCCCTCACGCGGCCGGGCATGAAGCTCGTGCGCGAGGCGGCGGGCGCGGCCGGCTGGGAGGAGGACGAGATCCCCCACCTCACGCTTGCGCTTTTCGGCCTCACGTACTCCTATTTCATCAACGGCAGCGCGGCGCACGCGATCGAAGCTGCCATGCCGGAGCCGTTCACGCCGCGCGCGCTCGCCATTCAACGACGATTCCTCGAAAAGGCGACGATGCGGCTGCTCGCGCCGCGCCCGCGCGGCGCCGAGCGTGCGAGGAGACCCACGCGATGACGAGCAGGATGCCGACGACCGAGCCGATGAGCGCTCGCATGACGGTCCAGTTCCCGTACAAGCACTCGACGGGAGAGGTGACCGGGCGCTTTCTCGCCGGCTTGAAGGAGCAGAAGAAGATCTGGGGCCGGCGCGTGTCGCGCCAGGGCGTCGTCGTCCCGCCGAACTCGTACTCCGAGGTCGACGCCAAGGACGGCGGCGAGTGGGTCGAGGTGAAGGACGAGGGGACGGTCACGGCCGTCGCCGAGGTGCGCCACCCGGTCGAGCACCTTCACCCGAGCGACCAGCCCTTCGCCTTCCTGCTCGTGAAGCTCGACGCCGCCGACACCGCGCTCGCCCACATCGCGACCCGCGACCTCGACCGCATCGAGGTCGGCAGCCGCGTCAAGGCGGTGTGGGCGCCCGACGACCAGCGCACCGGCACGATCAAGGACATCCTTCGCTTCGACCTCGTCGGCTGACGACGGGCCGGAGCGCTCCCGCACCAATCGGCGCGCGGCGCCGCGCCTCGGGGCGAGCACCGCCGCGCCGCCGAAACGATCGAGGAGACCCACCGATGAACGAACCGCCGAAGGAGCGCATCAAGTACGTCCAGGCGGACCTGAACCTGCCGTACCACTACTACGCCGGCGACTACCGGGCGCTCTACCTGCGCGCGCTCAAGGACAAGAAGATCCTCGGCTCGAAGTGCAGCAAGACGGGCAAGGTCTTCGTGCCGCCGCTCATGAACTCGCCCGAGAGCTTCGCGCCGTGCGAGGAGATCGTCGAGCTGCCCGACCGAGGCATCATCACGACCTTCTGCGTCGTGAACGTCCCGGTTTACGGGCGCGACCTCGAGCTCCCGTACGTCGTCGCGTCGATCGCGCTCGACGGCGCGGCGCTCTCGATCTACGGCCTCGTCCAGGAGTGCAAGCCGTCCGACGTGCGCATGGGGACGCGCGTCGAGGCCGTCTGGAAGCCCGACGGCGAGCGCCAGGGTGACCACACCGACATCAAGTACTTCCGCCCGACCGGCGAGCCCGACGCGCCGCTCGAGAGCTTCATCCACCGGCTCTAGGCCGGACTCGGAGGTTCGCGTGAGCCAGCTGAGAAACGTCGCGATCGTCGGCTTCGCGCAGGCGCCGATCGTCGCGGCCGACGAGCACCACACGGCGTCGGAGATGCTGTATCCCGTCGTCAAGGCGGCGCTCGCGCAGTGCGGGGTCGAGCGGAAGGACATCGACTACCAGTGCGCCGGCTCGTCGGACTACGTCGACGGGCGCGCCTTCAGCTTCAGCCAGGCGATGGAGGTGATGGGCGCCTGGCCGCCGGTGCAGGATTCGCACGTCGAGATGGACGCGGTGTTCGCGGCGCATCTCGTGTGGGTGAAGATGCAGGCGGAGGAGTGCGACAGCGCGATCGTGTGCGGCTTCGGGAAGTGCTCGGAGGGGAGCGCCGCGCACGTGCTGAACCTGCAGCTCGATCCGTTCTACCACGCGCCGATCGGGCTCGACCCGGTCTCCACCGCCGCGCTGCAGGCGAGCGCGACGATGGCGCGCATGCGCGTCGACGACGCGGCGCTCGCGGAGATCGCCGCGCGCAATCGAGCCGCCGGCGCGAAGAACCCGGACACGCAGCTCCGGAAGCCGGCGACCGCGGCCGAGCTGCAAGCGACGCCGTGGGCCGTCAAGCCGCTGCGCGAAGGGTACCTGCCGCCGGTCGGGGAGACGGCGACCTGCATGATCCTCGCCGCCGCAGGCAAGGCCGAGAAGCTCTGCGACAAGCCGGTCTGGATCCAGGGCGTCGATCATCGCATCGAGCTGCAGGCCATCGGTGCCCGCGACCTGACGCGGAGCGCGAGCGCGAAGCTCGCCGCCGAGAAGGCGTTCGCGATGGCCGGGCTCGGCGGCGCGCGCGAGGCGGACGTCGTCGAGCTCGGATCGACGAATCCGGTCGAGGAGCTGGTGCTGCGCGAGTCGCTCGGGCTTCCGTCCGGGCTCCAGGGCAACGGCGGTGGCCCCGTCGTGAACCCGTCGGGCAGCGCGCTCTGCGGGAACCCGCTCATGAACACGGGCCTCCTCCGCCTCGCCGAGGGCTTCCGCCAGCTCTCCGGTCGCGCCGGCGAGCGGGCGGTGTCGGGGGCGAAGCGCGCCGTGGTGCACGCGGCGGCGGGCCATTGCCTGCAGCAGAACATCGTCTGGGTGCTCGGCACCGAGCGGAGGTGGTCATGAAGCGGCCGGTCGCGGTCGTCGGGGTCGGCCAGACCCATCACACGTCGAAGCGCCCCGACGTGAACGTCGCCGAGATGGTGCGCGAGGCGGTCGACCTCGCGCTCCTCGACGCCGGGCTCTCGCACGAGGACATCGACGCGATCGTCCTCGGGAAGGCCCCCGATCCCCTCGAGGGGATCATGCAGCCCGAGCAGTACCTCGCGGGCGCGCTCGGCGCGCACATGAAGCCGATCATCCGCGTGCACACGGCGGGCTCGGTCGGCTGCACGACCGCCTTGACGGCCGTCACGCACGTCGCGTCGGGTCTCTTCGATCGGGTCTTGACGGTCGCCTTCGAGAAGCAGTCGGAAGGCAATGCCATGTGGGCGCTCTCGCCGAACTACGCGTTCACGCCGCCGATGGTCGCGGGCGCGGGCGGCTTCTTCGCGCCCTACTGCCGCGCGTACATCGCGCGCTCGGGCGCGCCGTCGCACATCGGGGCCGTGATCGCGGCGAACGCGCGCGAGAACGCCGGTCGGAACGAGCACGCGCACCTGCGCGAGCCGATGACGGTCGAGGACGTGCTCAACTCGCCGATGCTGTGGGACCCGATCCGCTACCTCGAGACCTGCCCGTCGTCCGACGGCGCGATCGCGATCGTGCTGTCGAACGAGGAGCAGGCGAAGAAGGGGCCGCGGAAGCCCGCGTGGATCAAGGCCGGCGCGACCTTCACGGAGCCGATGTCCGTCCCGGGCCGCGACCAGGTGAGCCCGCTCGCCGGCCGCACGTGCGCGAAGTACGTGTACGAGAGGGCCGGGATCAAGGATCCCTGGAACGACATCCAGGTCGCCGAGTTCTACGTCCCGTTCTCCTGGTACGAGGCGATGTGGCTCGAGAACCTCGGCTTCGCGCCGCTCAACGAGGGCTGGAAGGTCATCGATCGCGGCGACCAGAAGATGGGCCGCCACCTGCCGGTGAACCCGTCGGGCGGCGTTCTCAACACGAACCCGATCGGCGCGTCGGGCATGCTGCGCTTCGGCGAGGCCGCGCTGCAGGTGATGGGACGCGCCGGCGAGCACCAGGTGGGCGGCGTCAAGAATGCGCTCGGCCATGCCTACGGCGGCGGCGCGCAGTACTTCTCGATCGCCATTCTCAGCACGGAGCTGTGATCGGCTGCCGTCGAGTCGGCCCCGCTGCGCTGATATGTTGAGGGGCGTGTCCGGCAGAGATCCGCGCGTGGAGGCGTTCGTCGCGATGCGCGATCGCGCGCGCCGAACGCTGGCCGAGGAGCTCGAGGAAGAGCTCGCTCCGCTCCGTTCCATGTCGCTCAAGACCAAAGGCGACTGGGTGGCACGCACGTGTCGAGCGGCGTGGGCGATCCTGCGCTCGCGTCCCGACGGCGGCCGCGTGACCGCGGAGCGCGAGACGCCGGCGCCCGACTACCCGGCGATCTGGCGGCGGCTCGCGGCGGGACATGCCGACGGGGGCGCAGCAGAGCGGTGACACGCCGCGCGCTCGATCCTGCGGAGCTGGCGGTCGCTGTCTCGGCGGCGCTCACGGCCGCGCACGTCCCGCACGCCATCGGCGGGGCGATCGCGCACGGCTTCTGGGGAGACCCGCGCGGCACCCGTGCTCTGGACGTGAACGTTTTCCTTGCGATCGATCGAGCGCGCCCGGCTCTCGATGCGCTACGCGCCGCCGGCGTCGCGCTCGACGTCGAGAAGGTCGAAGCGTCGGCGCGCGATCGGGGGGATGCGCGCGTGTTCTACGACGACATCCCCGTGGATCTGTTCTTCTCCTCCATCCCGCTTCACGAATCGGCCGGCCGCAGAACGGTCGAGCTGTCGCTGTCCGGACGAACGATCCCGATCCTCTCGGCCGAGGACCTGATCGTCCTGAAGCTGCTGTTCTTCCGCGGCAAGGACGTGGTCGACGTCGAGCGCATGGTGGCACTGCGAGGGGAGGAGCTCGACCGCGACTACGTTCGGCGTTGGCTCGTCGACTGCGTCGGCGAGGAGGATGAGCGCGTCGCGCGTCTCGATGCGATCTTCGCGGCGATCCCCGCAAATCGCTGAACGGTAGCAGGCGAGCCCGAACGCTCCTCGATGAGCTTCTCGGGCGAATACGTACGAAACGCCATCGCAGAAGGAGACCTCATGTCCGAGCCCGCTGTCGTCTACGAGAAGAAGGAAGGCGTCGCGATCGTCCGGATGAACCGTCCGGAGGTGCGCAACGCCATGAACGCGGAGATGCTCTGCCGGCTGTCCGACGCCTGGCAGGACGTGAACGACGACTCAGCCGTGCGCTGCGCGATCCTGACCGGCACCGGCGACGAGGCATTCTGCGCCGGCGCCGACCTCGGCGAGTTCATCCCGATGATGCAGGGGCTGAAGCCGCCGAAGAACGAGTGGGACGAGCGCGCCAAGAGCGACCCCGGCATCATCTTCAAGGGTCTGCTGCGCGGCTACGACGTCGCGAAGCCGATCATCGCCGCGGTGAACGGCCACTCCTACGCCGGCGGCACCGAGATCCTGCAGGCGACCGACATCCGCGTCGTCGCCGAGGAGGCCCGCCTCGCGATCTCCGAGGTGAAGCGGAGCCTCTTCCCGATGGGCGGCTCGACGGTCAGGCTCGTGCGCCAGATCCCGTGGGCCCTCGCGATGGAGATCCTCTTGACCGGCGAGCCGGTCACCGCGCACGAGGCGTGGCGCATCGGCCTCGTGAACAAGGTGGTGCCCCGCGCCCGCGTGATGGAGGAGGCGATGCGCTACGCCGCGGTCCTCGCGGAGAACGGGCCGCTCGCGGTGCAGGCCGTCAAGCGCTCGGTGCTCGCGGGGAGCGGCCGCTCGATCGAGGAGGCTCTGCAGAAGGAGATGGAGATCGGCATCCCGGTCTCGGGCTCGGAGGACGCGCGCGAGGGCCCGCGCGCGTTCAAGGAGAAGCGGAAGCCGGTCTACAAGGGCCGCTGACGCGTGCGCGGGGCGGGCGGGGGCGAGCGCGCGACGTGCTCGGCGCTAGGAATGGTGCTGGCAGCCGCGCTCGCGTGCGCGGCGTGCAGCGACCGCTCCGCGCCCGTCTCGGGAAGTGACGGCGTGCGCGACGATCTCATCACCGACGGAGCGACCATCCTCGGCTGGATCTCCGACATCGTCGCCCGGGGCGTCCGTCGCCCCGGCTACCCCGCGGACGACTGGACCGAGCAGTGGGCGTGTGATCGCTTCCTCGAATTCGGGCTCGAGGACGTCAGGCTCGACCCGGTCGACGTCGAGCGCTGGGAGCCGCTCGCCTGCTCGCTCGAGGTCTGGCACCCCGACTCGCCGGGCGACCGCATCGAGCTGCCGTGCTTTCCGGTTCCGTTCACCGCGGCATCGGGCCTCGAGGCCGACGTCGACATCGTCTCGGGCACCGATGAAGGCGACCTCGCCGGCAAGATCGCGGTCGTCGAAAACCCGCTCCTCGCGCTGCCGCAGGCCGCGGTCACTGCGGTGTTCGCGCGCTGGTTCTACGACCCGACGGGCGAGGTGCCGACGCACGTGCAGACGCTTCCGTTCAGCGGCCGGCTGAACGGCGCGCTCGATCCAGAAGTCGCCGCGGGCGCCGCCGGCTTCGTCGGGATCGTGCGCGCGCCCTGGGACACCGATCGATACTACGTCCCGTACGACGCGCAGCTGCGGCCGATCCCCGCCGTGTGGCTGAGCGGGTCGAACGGCGACCGCTTGCTCGCGTTCGTCGGCGGCCGTCCGACACGCGCTCGCATTCGCGTCGAGCGCGATCTCCGTCCCGCGGTCTCGCACAACGTGACCGGCGTCCTGCGCGGAGCCTCCGACGAGTGGATCGTGATCGGCTCGCACCACGACGGGCCGTGGGCCTCCGCGGTCGAGGACGCGTCGGGCACGGCAATGGTCGTCGCGCAGGCGCGCTACTGGTCGCGCGTGCCGCAGCGCGAGCGCCCGCACAACCTCATGTTCCTCCTGAACGCGGGCCACATGTCGGGCGGCGCCGGCCTCAAGCACTTCGTCGAGACGCACCGCGACTTCATCGCGCGTGACGTCGTCGCCGAGATCCACCTCGAGCACGTCGCGCGCGAGGCGCGTCCCGAAGGCGGACGCCTCGTTCCGACCGACTCTCCCGAGTGGCGCTGGTGGTTCACGAGCTTCATCCCGCCGCTCGAGGAGGCGGTCGCGGACGCGATCTGCCGGGACGGCCTCGCCCGGTCGCTGATGATGCCGCCGGAGGGCTTTCCCCCCGGCAGCATGAACCCGCCGACCGACGCCGCGTTCTTCCACCCGCTCGCGCCGATCGTGAGCTTCCTGACCGCTCCGATGTACCTCTTCGACGAGGCCGACACCGTCGACATGATCCACGAGCCGAGCCTCGTGCCGCTGAGCCGCGCCGTCGTGCGCATCATCGAGGCCCTGCGCGGCCGGACAGCGGCAGAGCTCCGGAGCGCCGTCTACGTTCCGCCGCGCGCGGGGCCGATCGCGCCGTGCGAGCCGGCGGCTTGACCGGAAGCGGGCCACGACCGCATCACGAGCGGCATGAATCGACGCGCTTGGAGGGTGATCGTGTGCCTCGTCTCGGCCGCGTGTGCGGCCGCGTGCGGCGATGCGAGCGGAGGCGGGGCGAGCGCCGCGTGCGCCGGCAAGACCGGCCGGCCGGGCGCGCAGCAGCGCGAGATCGCGTCGGGCGTCCTCGCGCGGACGTTCCGCCTGTCGGTGCCCTCGTCCTACGACGGCTCGCGGCCGGTCCCCCTCGTCGTCGACTTCCACGGCGTCCTGAGCAACGCCGCCGAGCAGGAGCCGCGCTCGCGCATGGTCGAGGCCGGCGAGGCGAACGGCTTCATCGTCGCGACACCCGACGGCTACCACCGCTCGTGGAACGCCGAGGTCTGCTGCTCGGACGCGATGGCCGACAACGTCGACGACGTCGGCTTCATGCGCGACATGGTCGCGGACATCGGCGCCGACTACTGCGTCGATCCCGATCGGGTGTACGCGGCCGGCTACTCGAACGGCGGGATCTTCGCGTTCTACCTCGCGTGCCGCGCCGCCGATCTCGTGGCGGCGATCGCGTCGATCGAGGCGGCGTCGCCGCTCGGCGACCTGTGCCGGCCGTCGCGGCCGGTGCCGGTGCTCGCGTTCAACGGGACTGGCGACCCCGTCGTCCCGTACGCGATCTCCGGTCCGACGGTCGAGCAGTGGCGCGGGATCGACGGATGCGGCGACACCTCCGCGATCACGTACGAGCGCGGCGACTCGTCGTGCGAGACGTGGGACGAGTGCGCGGACGGCACGGCGGTCGAGCTCTGCACGATCGAGGGCGGCGGGCACGTCTGGCCGGGCGGCGGCGACTTCCCGTCGTACCTGGGGAAGAAGACCGAGGACCTGTCCGCGACCGAGGAGAGCTGGAAGTTCTTCGCGGCGCACCCGATGCGGTGACCCGCGACGACCCAGCCGAGCGACCTCGAATCGCCGTGCGTGGCGGCCGGGATATCAGGACGCGTCGGCGGGCCTTTCTGCTGCAAAGAGGATCGGGCCGGTCTGGAGGTCGTCGATGGCGAATCGCATCGACAGCTCCTCCGGCGGCACATTCTTCAGCCGCTCCGGCTCCCACGTGAGGATGCGAAGCCCGGACTCGACGAGGAATTGCCGAAGCTGAAAGGGCGTCACCTTGTTCACTCCGCCGTCTCTGAGAGTCTGGAAGAAGTCGCCGTCGAACAAAGTGGGATAGTCATCCTGGCAGAGGAGGTGTGCCCAGAATCGGCTCCGCCGATAATACGGGCACCGGGTGCAGTCCTCGGGCGTCAACGTCCAGTTGCGGGCGTGCCAGTCGAAGTTCTTTTCGTAGTGCTCGCGAAAGTCGCGCGACGCCTCGCATTTCGAGGGCGACGTCCAGCACGGTACGGCTTTCGAGTCGATGCGGTGATCGTCGTCCGGGGCGGTGCCGAACAAGCCTTGGTCGTGCGCGCCCATCGGGCCGTAGAAGTTGTCGTGCAGGCCGACGAAGCGCCCGCCGGGACGCAGAAGATCGAAGACGAGGCGCAGGGCACTCGGAAGATCGTAGATGTGCTCCGTGACGACGCGAGCGTAGACGAAGTCGAATTTCCGACCATCCACGATCTGCGCGGACAGCGTTCCCCTCTCGAATGCCGATCGCGGAATGGCGCTCAGGCGCGCCGCGTGCTCCTCGGTGAGCTCCGGATCGATGCCGAGGACGGAGCGGGCGCCGCGCTGCGCGAAGAGCGCGCTCGCCGCGCCGACGCCGCAGCCGAGGTCGAGGACGTCTTTGTCGACATAGACGTCGGGCGGCATGCATCGCCACGAGTCGAAGCCGATCTGCTCGAGCTCAATCGCTTCGGCGAAGCCCGACGTCGACTCCGCGAGCGCCTTGAGCCAATCGGGAGCGGGCGACGTTTGCCGCGGAGGCATCCGGACGATGAGTCGTTTGCTCGCGGCGACGACGCGACGCAGCGGCCGGGGAATCGGCGACATCGAGCGCGATGAAAGCTTGGGATCGCGAGTCCCGCAAGCGTGGGAACGCGCGGACCCCCGGATCGACAGCACCGCCAGGGGAGGAATGATCAACGCTCGCAGGCCGAGACCGCGTTGCCCGGCGCAGCCTGGCAGCGATCGGTTCCTTGTCCGCCGCTGAGGAGATTGTCCCCCTTGAGGTCCTTCAGATCGTCGTCCTCGCTGCCGCCGAGGAGCGTGTCGCTTCCGCCGGCATCCCGGAGGATGTCGTTGCCCGCACGTCCGCGCAGGACGTCGTTGCCGCCGCCGCCGTTCAGGTAGTCGTTGCTCTTTCCGCCGTCGAGGTCGTCGTCACCGCCCCCGCCGCAGATCGTGTCGTCTCCATCGCCGCCGTCGATCTCGTCGTTGCCGGCACCTCCGACGATGACGTCGGGGCCGTCGGTTCCGTGAATCACGTCGGAGCCGCGCGTGCCGACGATCGTCGGCCGCAGCCCTCGGCAGCTGGGAGCTTTGGAGAGCGCGGCGTCCACGCCTTGCGTCGTGGCGCCGACGGCCACGGTGACGGTGTTCGCCGCGTTCTGCGACGCGCGGTCGTCGTACCACTCGCTCATGAACCGTCGCGGCATGGCGGCGTCGGCGAAGAAGATGCGATACGACCCGGGGGGAAGGTTGGTGAGCTGATACTTCCCAGCGCCGTCGGTCGTGGCTTTCCCGGCCGGCGCGCCGGTGGCGACGCGCGAAGCGAGGACATCCACCCCGCCAGCCACGACGTTCCCGCCGTCCCGAACGGTGCCCTCGATCGCCCCCGGGGAGCTCCACTCGTCCGCGCCGATGTCGCGCGGGAGCTGCGCCGATCGAAGCTCGCCGTCGACGTCATCGCTCGTCGAGCTCGTGGTGGCCTGGTTGCGAGCCGGGGACCCCGCCGTGAGGTGATAGTCGAACGACGGCGGGCCAGGCGACACGAATGCCGCGGACCCGGCCGTTTGCATCGAGGCGAGATTGACCAACGTCCCGCGCGCCCCTGGAGGGTCCGACGCGTTCGTGTCGCGCGTATTGCCGGCGAACAAGCCCTGAGTGAAGGTCGCGCTGCAGCCCACCCCGACGTGGATGGCTGCGGCTTGGCCGCCGTTCACGGGCGTGTGGTCCGCGACGATCGAATGCTGCAGGTCGAGGGCGGCGCCCTGCGGCGCCTGGTTGGGAACGATCGACTGGATGAGGAGGATCGCCTGCGCACCCATGGTCGCGCCGATCTCGTTCCGTGCGACGGTCACGTGTCGCAGCGTCGCCGTCATTCCCTGGATCCAGATGCCGCCGCCACCTCCGCCGGTCACGATTGTGCCGGCTCCCGGCTCAGCGGCGTTGTCCGCGACCACACCGTTCGTGAACGTGAAGCTGGCCGTCTTCCCCGGCGTGGTCCAGAGGACGGTGACCCCGCCGCCGCCGGGGGGACCCTGGTCGCCCGAGGTGCCGTTGCCGCCGCGGGCGACATTGCCGATCACCGTCACCCGATCGAGCGTCAGCGCCGAGTGAATCGTCGTTATGGCACCGCCCTCGCCGACATATCCGTTCTGCGCGTTGCCCCCTACGGCGAGATTGTCGCGTAGGTCGCCGTCGGTGAGCTGGATCGTCGCCTCTTCGCCGTTCAATGCGCCGCCGAAGCCGCCGCCCGCGTGCACGGTGGCGTTGCCGCCGATCGCCGCGTTCTCTCGCGCGCTGATGGAGTCGAGGGTCACGACGGTGCCGTGCTGAAAGCTCGCGGCCCCGCCCAATGCATCGGCGCGCTGGCCGTCGCTGCTCTGGCCGTCGCCGGCGGTGTCGCCCGCAATCGCCTGGTTGCCGTCGAAGGCGATGCGATGACCGATGAGCGTGCTCTGGAAGGTGTAGATCGCGCCACCATGGGCGTATCCGCCGCGGACCGCACCTGATCCGCCTCGCGCGACGTTGTCCTCGAAGCGTACGTCCTCGATGAGAGCATCGGGCACGCCGCGAAGCCCGACACCGCCGCCGCCGCCCGCACCGCCGAACTCGGTGGCGACGTCGCCGCCCTGCACGACGTTGTGCGCGAAACGCGTATTCCGGATGACGAGGTGGTCCACCACGTCGGCGAGAAGCCCGGCACCGGCGCCATAGAAAGCCTCGAGCCCGGGTCGCCCCGGGCTCCCGGTTGCGAATGCGTTTCGCACCGTGAAGCCGTCGAGCTCGAGCGAAGTCGGCGGTCCGGTGTCGGCGACGAGGATGCCCCGATGCGATCCCTCACCGTCGATGATGGTCAAGTTGGCGTCCGGCGAGCTCGTCGACCAATTCGTCTTCGAGTAGCCGCCGCGGAGTACGATCTCCTTGTTGACGACGCAGACGACTCCCGTGTACGCCAGCGGCGGGCTGCAGATATCGGTGGCCGGGTCGAAAGTGTATTTCGTTCCGCCGGGGCTTCCTGCGACGAGAACCGTGCCAGTCGACGGGATCTGATTGATCGCATACTGGATCGTGCGACACGGCGACGCTTCCGTCCCGCACCCCGCGGAGTTCTGACCGGTGGGCGCAACGCGCAGGATGGTCGCCCCGTGTGAAGGCGTGGCGATCGCCACGAGCGATGCCGCGAGGGCGATCAACGCGGCCGCAACGGTACGGCGGGTGGTACGCCGGCTCCGCGGGAAGGCGTGCGGCCCCGACGGCGCGAGAAGCCCGGCAGGGGTTGGCAAAGCCTGCATCGTTCCGACCTACGAGCCGCGAGTCGGCAGAATGCCGACGGCACACCGGCGCACGCCCTCTGGACCGCTCATCGGCCCGCCGCCATTCTCACATGAGAGCGCTCGAGGAAAGAAGGCGAGCGCGACGCCCAACGATGCTCGTGCGCCGCGCGTGCATGGTCGCCGCGCATGGCCGGTGCGATCGACGGTCGCGCCGCGTCGATCGGCTCGGACGATGCCGGCGTGGCGACACGGCACACGTTAGCGCTCATGCCGGGTTGGCGCGCACGCGCTTTGCTGGTCTTCTTCGGAATGCTCCTCGCGCTCGGAACGACCGAAGCCGCGCTCCGGTTCCGCGAGCGCGAGTTTCGCCGCGGCATGGAGGCTGCGAACGGTTGGGACCCCGACCAGGCATGCAATTGCGCAGATTCCGAGCTGGTGTACCGTCCGATCCCCGGTCGCTGCGGCGCGAACTCCCGCGGCTTCGTGGACGTCGAGCACCGTGTGCCGAAGCCGGAGGGCGTGTTCCGGATCGTCGTCGTCGGCGACTCGATCGCCATCGGCCATCCACACGCCTACTGGAATTCGTTCGCGAACGTGCTCGAGCGGCTCGCGAACGAGCTCTGCACGCGCCGCGCGGTCGAGGTCGTGGTGCTCGCCGTGCCGGGGTACTCGTCGAGCCAAGAGGAGGTGATCCTCGAGCGAGAAGCGATGCGATACGAGCCGGACCTGATCGTGTGGAGCTATTGCCTGAACGATCCGGCGCATCCGCTGTACCATGACAGCAACGGCCAGCTCGGCAGGTACTTTCACCGCCCCGCCCTGTACGTCGCGGATCTCGTCGAGCGCGGGTTGTTCTCGGCGCGGGAATGGTGGAGGGCGCGTACCCGACGATGTCCAGCCGAATTCCACGAGTTCCTGCACTGCGCCTATCGCGACGAGGTGCGCGCAACATTCGCCCAGCTCGCCCGATTCGGTGCAGCGAGCGGCGTTCCCATCGTGGTCGCGATTCATCCGCTCATAGAACGCGACGGCTCGCCCGAGACCTATCCGCTGGCCGATCTCCACGAGGTATTGCGACGGCTCGCGTCGAACGACGGCTTGACGGTGGTCGACCTCGTTCCGGCGTACCGCGGAGCGACGTGGCAGGAGATCGGCGTGGGCTACGACGAGCGCGGGTGGTTCGACTGCTACCACCCGAATGCCTGGGGACACGAGCTGGCCGGTCGCTACCTCCTTTCACAGCTGGTGAAGCGCTCCCTCGTCCCCTGTGAAGCGGGTGCGGTGGGGGTTGGTTCATCAGGTCAGGGCGTCGACGAGAGGATGCACGTCCGCCGGAGCAGCCCGCGCGCGGTCGACCATTCGCGGACGAGGTCGCGGTAGGTCGGGTCTCCGATGCGCCAGAGATTCCATCCGGGCGGGCTCAGGCTGGAATAGCCGTTCATCGTCGGCCGGCCGGTCGCGAGCGACGCGAGCATGGCGTCTATCTGGATGCGCGCCGTTCGAATCGGAGCTCCAGCCTCGTTCGACCCGGCCGCGCGCGTCCGGGGATCTATATCGACTGCAAAGACCTCACAGAGGGGTCGACGCCGTAGTCGCCCGACCAGGCTCTCCACGCGCGCCTCCGGAGGTTTCCGGTCGAACGCAGCCGGATGTCCCAGCTGTTCGACGACCGCGGCCCCGATCGCCACGGTCAGGAGGATCGCGAGCGCGAGGCGGCGGCCACGTGCCGCGTTCGGCAGGCGAGCGCAGGCCGATTCGACGGCGTAGGCGGCGACGAGTGAAACGCCGAGCGAGCCGAGCAGGACGCATCGCGACACGGTTCGAATCGCCGCTGCGCCGGGGAGCGCGAGATACGCGAAACGCCACGCCGACGTCCCGGAGACGTTCAGCGTTGCGAGCAGCAGAATGAACGTCGTCAAGGCACCGAGCACCGCGAGGTCTCGCTGCGCACACCGCGTATCGCGTGAGACCAGCGACGGCAGCCCCCAGCGAGCGTAGCGAGCCACCGCCCAGCAGAACGAGGCGAGCCCGAACGCCGTCGCGATGACGCCGAACCCGAGCGAGTGCTCCCACGGAACGGGAAGACGGGCATGAGACGGCGGCAGCCGTCCCTCCCACACGAGGTTCGGTCCCATGGTCACATAGGAAAGCGGCAGGGGGAGCGACGGGACCACTTCCTCCCATTGCCGCCAGCCGCGCTCGATCGCCGTCGGCTGAAAGAGCGCGAGGAAGGGCAGCAACGCGACCAGGTTCCCGCCGACGAAAGCGAGCACGCCGCGCGGGTGCGCGCGTACCCACCGCACGGCGGAGAGCCGATGGCTCCGGCACGCCACCGCGAGCGCGAGGGCGATGCACAGCTGAAAAGCCCAGAACCAGGCGATTTGAAACGACGTCCACAATTGCAATTGGAACAGCAGCGAGAACCCTGCAATCGCGTAGGCGCTGCGGCGATCCCGGCCTGCCTCGGCGGCGCGCACGAATGCGAGAAGACTCCACGCCATCGCGGGAACGAGGAGCAGCACTTGGTGCTGCAGGTGCGACATCTGATTCAGCTTCGGGCTCGAAAAGACGAACAGATAAGCCCCGGCGAATGCGGCGATCGGCCCGAGCCGGACACCGAGGTGCAAGAACAGGTACGTGACGATCCACGTCGCGGCCGAGAGCGCGATGATTGCGGCCGCCAACGCGGAGAGCACGGATGCACCGCACGCCCGGAAGACCGCGTATGGCACGGCAGTGATGAGGTGAACGTCCGAGTAGGCGAGCGCGTGCTTCTGCGGAAAGAAGAACGACGGTGAGATCACGTCCGCGGCTCCGCCGGCAGACTGGAAGAAATGCTCCAGGATCGACGCGACGAAGCGCGCGTCCACCTCGTCGCCGGGGACGAGTCTGAATCGGGAAGCGATCTCGGGTCCATGAAACGCCGCTAGGCCGAGCAGTCCCCCGGCCGCGCACCAGGCGACGGCGTTCCGATGAGTCGTACGGGCGGTCATCGCGGGAATCTGGCGTCGCGCGAAGCCGGTGTTTGTCCGATCGCGCTCGGCGCGTCAACGGAAGAGCTGCGCGACAATCGGCCGCAAGGCAGTCGGCGTGTTTCGGACTCTTGGCGGGAGGCGCTGCGATGTCTCGAAGCGGCATACGGAGGCGGTGCTTCGCTGCTCCGTGCTGATCGGACTACATCCAAAAAGATCACTTGACACCCCGACATCAAACGAAGTAGGCACGCGCCGGGCTCGAACACCGCCGCGCTTCACGGCGCTGCGCGATTGGGTGCGCCGCGAGCGTCGAACGCGTCTCCCATCCGCCCGGACACGTGCTCTCCACTCGAGGTGTTTCATGCGCCGGAACCAGAGATCCGCGCGATCGCGATGCGCTCTTCCGCTCTTGGTCGGAGCCCTGGTCGCGACAGGAACCGTCGCGCGCAGCCATCCGGCCGCCGGGGCAGTCTGCGATGCGGCAGCGTTCTCGTGTCCGGCGGTCGGGACATGCGTCATCACCGGCACCTGGAACGTCGGTTCGAATTGCATTCTCGGCTTCGGCGCCCGTTCCGTCGAGATCCGCGGTACGCTTCAAGCCGATTCCCTCGGCGGATCCTTCTCGGTCACGGCGAGCAACCTGACTCTGAACGCGGGCAAGCTGAAATCGCTCGGGGACACGAGCCATGCCGGCGGCAGCATCGACGTCGACGTGACCGGCACCTTCGCGATGAACGGCGCCGGACCACGCGTCGACACGAGCGGCAATGGCGGAGGGGGCGGGATCGCACTCCGCGCCTCCGCGATCGACCTCGCGAACGGCGTCATCACGGCAGACGGCGGTAGCGGCGACACCTGCGGCGACGGCGGGGCCATCGAGATCGACGCCCGAAGCGGCCCGGGGTCGATCTCGAACACCGTACGCACCACGACGGGCAGCAACGATTGCGGCGGCGGCTCCATCACGATCGCGGGCGCCAGCGTCACCGTGAGCGGCGCACTCGACGCGCACGGCGGGGCGTCCGCGTCGGACGACGGTATCTTCGTCCACGCCACCGCAGGCGATGTCGTCTTCACTTCGACTTCGTCCGTCGACGTGAGCGGCACGGGGCAGCCGGACGGCTTCGGGGCCAACGCCGGACCGCTGCTGCTCGTCGCCGACGTCGGAAACGTGTCCATGTCCGCGGCGCCGGTCGCCTTGACCGGAAGATCCCCGGACGGACTCGGAGGCAGCATCGCGATCGAGGCGGCCGGCGACGTCTCGCTCAATTCACCGATCACGCTTTACGGCGGCACCATGGGTTTCGGCGGCGATCTCGTCGCCGACGCCGGTGGCGATCTCTCGGTGGCCGGAAACGTGACGGCAACCGGCGGGATGACCTTTCCCTACGGAGAGGGAGGCAGCGTCGACCTGAGCGCCGCTGGGCACGTCTCGATCGGCGCGACGGTCGACGTCAGCGGCGCGACGGGCGGCTTCATCTCGGTCGACGAGGGCGCACTGGTCGACGTCTCCGGCGTGCTGCGCGCGCGCGGGTCCCGGGGCCCGGGCGGCGGAATCGAGCTCTTCGGTTGCGCCGTGAGCGTCGGCGGGACACTGGACGCAGGAGCCAGCAACGGTGGGACGGCGGGATTGGTCGACCTCACCGGGAATTCCATGTCGATCGCCGCCGGAGCGACGTTGACCGCGCTGCCGTGCGAAGACGGCCAGTGCACGTCGCTCACCGTTCGCACGGGCAGCCCCGCGATCGATCCGCTCGCGACCATCCTTCCGGCGCCGGTCGTGATCGTCGATCCCCTCGTGCCCGCCTGCTGAACGAGTCGCTCGACCGTCGCGGGATCGGGACGACTCGAGGAGCCTGCCATGACCGCTTCGTTGACGAGAAGTCGGAGGTCGCCGGAGATCGCGATCGCGAGCCTGTGCCTCCTGGCGTCGTGGTCGTCCGGACGCGCTGCGGTGGCCCCGACCACCGAGACCTGCCTGTACCAGGAGCTGTCGGGGATCTACTCGCCGTCGGCGAGCTGCGAGCCGCTGCAGCAATTTCAGGTGCGCGCGTCGCAATCGTTCGTCGCGCGGTTGGGGTACGCGATCGCCGGCGACACTGCAGCGGGAGATCTTCCCGCCGGGGTGGTCAAGACGTGCATTCGGTACGTAACAAGTGTTGGGGGCTATGTTACGAATAGCTGTAGCCCCCCTCCGCCGAACATCCAGGATCGAGGTACGCTCGGCTACGTCTTCACGAGCTCCGCGCCGGGCCTCATTCCCGTCTGCCAACTCCAGAACACGAGCTCGAGTCGGTATCGGACATCGACGCAGTGCCCACCGGCCTCACCCCCTTCCGGCTACACGTACCTGTATACGGTCGGCTACGTATACTCGCCGACCGCGGCCCCGCCGACGACGGAAATCGCCACGCTGTCGACGAATGCGCTCCTCGCGTCCAACGACGTCAAGCTTCACGTCTCGACCCAGACGCTGCCGGGTCGCGAACGAAACCTCTATGCACAGCCCTACGCAGCCTACCCGGTGGAGAACACGCCGCGCGTCGTGACGCTGGTGCCGGGAGGTGAGCGAACCTATTTGTTCTCCACGGCGTGGACGCATCGATGTCGCTCGCAGGTCAGCCTTCTCGATCGATTCGTCGCATATACGACGGCGCAGTACGACGCCGACTGCAACCTCTACATCTCGCCGGGAATGCTCGCGAGCATCGACGACACGGGGTTGTTTACGATCGCGCCTCCACCGCCGGGCCGGGAATGGGGGCGGACGTACAACGCGATCTGGGACGCGCAGATCATCAATAAGCGCATCGCACCGACCCTGGTCGCATCGATCATCGGGCAGGAAGAGAACATGAAGTACTTCTCGGACTCCGCCCTTTTCCTGAACGTCTCCAAGGACGAGAAGGTGACGGATCCCGTGGCGTCCACGCGCAACGGCATCCCGTGCACCGATCCCAGCAGCGGAATCAACTATTGCGTCGGCGGATTCGTGAACGGGAACCTATGGCACAACGGCTGGTATCAGTTCAGTTCGTTCACGTCGTTGGCGACCGCCACGGTCCCCAACTGCATCGTGCCCGCGCCGGGATGCAGCCTCATGAACGCCGGTGCGCTGGACGAGAAGGGCCCTGTCGTCTGGGCGCAAGACGGCTACTACACGCTCAAGACTTTCAACGAGTCGTGGCCGGTCGGGACATGGATCGGAAACATGACCGTCGCAGGAGGGAAGATCTACCTCTTCTACAAGACGTCCAACCCGTCGAAACGCGGGGTGCGTCCCTCGCCGGCTCCGTTCGAGAACGACCAGCATTGCACGACGGTCGCGCTCGCGAAGATCAAGGGAAGTTCGGTGGGCGCGTTCCGTCCCTACATCAAGCCATTGACGCCGAACGGGATCGGAAAGTTTGCGGCCAGCCGTCCGACTCTGCCGGCGGGGTTCACGAAGGAGAGCATCAACGACTTCTGGGATGATCTCGGCAGCGGTGGCCCCTGGGAAACGGGTGGCGGGACGGACTGTCTGTTCGACGACAATCATGGCCCGCTCTGCGACCCGTCCACCGATCCACAGTGCAAGCCTCCCAAGGCGTCCGTGGAATTCAAAGCAGTGAAGGTGCGAGGAAAGCGTCTCTGGATCTCGGTGGAGGAGCGCCTCGTGGTGCACAAGGCGCAGCTCGACGGCGACCCGCAGCTGGAGGACGCCATGACGCAGCAGGTCGTTCTTCGAGTGTCCCACAACCCGGGCAGGAAATGGCATCAGGCATCGGAATACGTGCTCGAGCAGGGCCCGATCGGCGGAGGTTGGGGAAGCGCGAAGCTGACCGATCCGGTGTTCTACGACAAGAACGGCGAAGCGAACGATGTCGTCGATCCGGACGACTTCTGGATCGTGGGGAACAATCCGAACGCGAACTACGGCGCGTTCTTGCAGGTCTATGCAGTTCGGCTCCGACTGACCTTTCCGTGATGCCCGGGGAGCGACGGCGCGACACGCGCGCTGATCACCGCAACGCGCTCGCCGTTCCGACGAGCGTCTTCACCCCGTCCGGCTTCTCGCACCACACGTCGCACACGACGCGCGTGTGATCGCCCTCTGGCAGCTCGTCGCGCACCTTCCCCCGCACCGCGAGCGCGTCTCCGCCCCACACGACGTTCACGAGGCTCACGTCGAGCTTGCCGCCGCAGAGCCAGCCCAGGCCGAAGCTCCGCGTCATGAGCTCCGACGCGAAGCATATCGACATCATCCCCTGCACGACGATGTCGGGGAACCCGAGCGCGCGCGCGAGCTCGCGGTCGTTGTGGTAGTTCCTCTGCGGGCCGGAGAACGCGTCGCACATCTCCTGCGTGATCTGCTTCGCGAGCGGCTCGAGGTCCGGCCCCGCGCCCTCGCCGACCGCGAACTTCCGGTCGCCGCGCTTCTCGCGCTCGCGGTCGACGGCGTAGCCGCTGCGATCGTCGGTGACGAGAAAGCTCTGGTGGGTGCGGCTCCGCTGGAGCCAGCGGCCGCTCGTGGCGTCGGCGATGACGACCTCGTTCACGACGTAGTCGCGATTGCGCTTGCGGTAGCGCTCGACGACGGTCGCCCGCGTCCGGACGCGATCGCCGACCCGCATCGGGTGGAAGATCTCCCACTCCTGGCGCGCGTGCAGGTTGCCGAAGAGGTTCGGGAGGTACCAGCCGAGATCGGAGTAGACCTCGGAGTGGTAGAGCAGGGCAGGCGCCGTGCGGGCCCCGCTCGCGGGCTCGCTCCACGGCGCGACGTCGCCGGTCCCGGCGCCGAAGCGCGCGATCGCGGACTCGCTCACCTCGTAGTCGTGGCCGCCCATGTCGCGCCCGACGTAGACGCCGTTCGGATCGTGGAAGGTCGCCATGCCGTCTCCTCCGTCGCGCGAGCGAAGCACGTCTCGCGGCCGTGCGGCAAGCGACTCATCCGCCGCCTGGTCCACTCGTGCGCCGAGTCGAATTGACGCGGCGTCGACCCCCGCAGTAGAGCGCCGTCGTGCAGCCCGCATCGCGGGGTGGACCCTTCTCGGGTCGAGAGGATCCGGCGCCGGGGTCCGAGTGGGAGCACCCCGCGACGGTCCCACCGCGCTTCCTCGCGATCTTCCTCCTCTTCTTCGTCCTCTCCTTCGCGATCCGTGCGCCGGCGGTCGTCAATCCATGGTGGCATCAGGACGACCACCTCGTCCGGGTCCAGGACCTGTCGACCGCCGACGGCCTCGCCTACTACCTCCGCATGGGACGGCCGGGATCGCTCGTCTACCATGCGGCCGTAAAGCCGGCTTACGAGGACGAGCGCTGGGCGTTCGCGGCGCGGGTCTTCGCCATCGCCCTCCTGGCCGCGGTCGGCGCTGCGGTCGCGACGTCGTTCATGGCGCGCGGTGCGCCGCGCTGGGGAGCGATGTCGGCGGGACTCTACGCCGTGACCTGGCCGTTCGCGAGCGAGGCGACCGTGTGGCTGGACGGCACAGTGGTCGTCCTGGCATGCGCGCTTTCGATCGGCGGCGTCATCGCGGTGCTTTCGTCGAGGAGGACGCTCGTCGCGCTCGGCGTCGCCGCCATCGTCGCCGCGGTGCTGACTCATCCTGCCGGCGCGACGGGCGGCGCCGCTCTCGCCGCGGCACTCGCGGCTGCAGGCATGGTCATCGACGGTCCGCGAGTGCGGCGCGCCTGGACGCGAGCGGCGCTCATCGCCGCGGCGTACGCAAGCGGGCTCGGTACGGCGTACGCGCTGACGCGTCTCTGGGGCGACCCGTCCACTCTCGGCAACCGCGGGAAGCTCACGCCGGGCCTCGGAAACTCGCTGTGGTATCTCGGAAGGCTCGAGGGCGTCGTGCTGTTCCTCTACGACTGCGTGCCGAGAGCAGTCGTCTGGACTCTCGTGATCCTTCCGGCGATCGCGCTCTTCGTCGTGCCGGGCCTCGGGCGAGGACGCCGTCATCTTCGTCGGACGGGCGGCGCGCTCTCATTGCTGGTCCTCGCAAGCGCGCTCTCGTTCCTGCCGAGCCTCGTGACCGCCGAGCGCTGGCCGTCCCCGAGGGTCGCGTTCGCCGGGACGATCGGCGTCGCCGGCTGGCTGGCGACGGCGCAGATCGTCGGCCGCGACACCGGCATCCTTCGCATGGTTTCGAAGGGCCTCCTGGCAGCGTACCTCGCGTCGGCCGCGTGGATGGCGTGGCAGGACGCGTCGGATTACGTGCGGCTCTACCGCCGCGACTCCGAGACGCTCGCCCGCATCGAGCTCGCGGCTCGCGCGAGCGGGACGCAAGACGTCTACGTGGCTCGCCGTCCGCCGTTCTTCTCGTGGAACCCCTATCGCCTGCGGTTCGATCTCGGGCGGCTCGACCATCAGCGGAGCGAGTTCCTCGTCGACTGGCAGACGAAGTGGCTGCTCGAGGCGACGTCGCGGCTTCGGATCGGGCGCGACGGGCGCGCGGGGCGGGCATGCCTCGACTTCGAGGCTCGGCGGCAGCCGACCGCGGGCTTCGACGTCGTCCCACTTCCAGACGGCATGGGGGTGTGCGTGATTCCCGCGCGCTGAGCGCGCGTGCGCCGGTGGGCGCGACCGGATAAGCGATCGCTCCGAGGTGCGCATCAAAGCCGCCGTCACCGGACTCTTCGTCGCGCTCGCGCTCGGTGCGGCGCTACGCTGGACGTCGCCCGAGCGGGCAGCCGATCTCCGGCCGCGACCCGATGCGCTCGAGTACGAGGAGGCCGCGCTCCGCCTCGCTTCCGGCGACGGCTACGTGCTGCGGATCGGCAACCTCGACCTGCCGCCGCGCTACCCGCCCGGGTTCTCGGCGCTTCTCGCGCCGGTGGTCGGCGCGTTCCCCGACCGGCCGGGCATCGGCGTCGTCGTGGTTCTCGCGAGCGCGCTCGTCGCGATCGCCGCAGCATGGCAGCTCGGATTCCATGCGGGCGGCAGAGCGAGCGCGGTTGCCGCCGCGCTTCTCCTCGCCGTCTCGCCGGCGCACGTGCGCTGGTCGAAGGCCGTCTTGAGCGATGTCCCCGGATCGGCTGCCGTCGCCTGGCTCGCGGTCTGGACGATCGCGCTGCTGCGCGGTCCGGCGGGCGTGCGCGCCTGGCTCGCGCTCGGAGCGGTATCGGGGCTCGCGGCGGCGGTCCGACCGAGCGCGCTCGATCTCGCGCCCGTGACGGCTCTCCTCCTCCTCGCGGATCCGCGCCTCGCGGCGCGAGCGCGTGTCGCGCGGGTCGTCGCGGTCGCCGTGGGCATCGCCCTCGGTTTGGCGCCCTCTCTCGCGCTCAACTCGGTTCGCTTCGGCTCGCCGTTCGCGAGCGGCTACGGCTACTGGGCGCCGGACGCGTACTTCGGCACCTCCTACCTTTTCGGGGCCGTCAACGGCGGCGAGACCGCGAACGTCCCCTTCTACGCGGCGCAGCTCGCGGGGCTCGGCCGCCTCTACTCGCTGCCGGTCGCGATCATGATTGCCGGCGGTGCATGGATCCTCGCGCGCGCCGGCGGCGACGGTCGCCGCCTCCTGCTGCTCGCGCTCGGATCGGTCACCGTGATGCTCGCGCGCCAGCTTCCGTTCTTCTGGCAGAGCGAGCGCTACGCGCTCTCGGTCGTGCCGCTCGTCTGCGCCGTGGCATCCGCGCCGTTCGGCTCGCATGCCTCCAGGCGTGTCCGTGCGGCGGGCGCCGTGCTGGCGCTCCTCGCCGCGCTCGCGGCCGTTCGCGGCTGGCGCGACCTGGCGCCGCCCGACAACGAGCTCTTCGACGCACGCGCGCTCGCCGCGATCGACCGGGTCGCCGAGCCGAACGCCGCGGTCGTCGCGCGCACGAGCCCGCTCCTCTTCCAGAGAATCCTGCGCAGCCATGGGAGCGACCGCGTCTGGGTCCCGCTCGGGATCGACGAGCACCGCTTCAAGATGCGGCGGCTCGGCCGCGCGCCGCTCGCCATGCGACCGGCCGAGGAGGCCGCGTGGCTGCGCGACTCGATCGAGCCCCCCGTCACGCGCCCGCGTGTGGCGGGGGTCGTCGAGCGCCTTCTCGCGGAGGGCCGTCCCGTCTACTTCTCGACCCAGCTCCTGGGCGAGGTGGAGAACTTCCGCTGGGTGCGGCCGATCCTCGAGGAACGCTATCTCCTCGAGCCGGTGGCCCGCTTCGGGACGGTCGAGGTCTTCCGGCTACGCAAGCGCTTCGCCGTTCAGTAAGGTGAGCGGGCGAGCCGCGGGCGCGCTGGCCGCGGCAGGGATTCAACCCAGAGACGAGGAGCGAGAACCGATGAGCACCGCCAAGGTCGGCGACATCGAGATGTACTACGAGGAGCACGGCAGCGGCGACCCGCTCCTGCTCGTGATGGGCCTCGCCGCCGACTCGACGGCGTGGATGTTCCAGATCCCGGACTTCGCGAAGCGCTATCGCACGATCGCGTTCGACAACCGCGGCGTCGGCCGGAGCTCGAAGCCGGCGGGACCGTACTCGATCCACCAGATGGCGGATGATGCGGTCGGCCTCCTCGACGCGCTCGACGTGAAGCGGGCGCACGTCGTCGGCGTCTCGATGGGCGGCATGATCTCCCAGGAGATTGCGCTCCGGCACCCGGAGCGCGTCCGCTCCCTCGTGCTCGGCTGCACGTATCCCGAGCCCGACGCCGAGACCGAGGAGCGGAGGAGCTTCATGGTCGGGCAGTTCGGCGGCACGGTCGCCGAGTCGGGCGAGATAAGCATCGACGTCTCGACGCTCAATCCGATGCTCTTCCTCCAGCAGATGCTGCCGACCGTCTTCAACCAATCCTTCATCGAGAAGGAGCTGCCGAAGCTGATCCAGGTCTTCAGCGGCGCGCTCCAGTACGGCTTCAGCATGGAGGCGATCCTCGGCCAGGTCGCCGCCGTCATGAGCCACCGCACGACCGACCGCCTGCACCAGATCAAGGCGCCGACGCTCGTCATCACCGGCGACGCCGATCGCCTGGTCGCGCCCGCGAACTCCGACATCCTCGCGCGCGAGATCCCGGGCGCGAAGCTCGTCAAGATCCCGGGCGGCAGCCACGGCTTCAACTTCGAGACGCCCGACGTCTTCAACCGCGAGGTGCTGCAATTCCTCGAGACAGTCGCCTGAAGCTCCGAGTCAAGCCGGGTCTGCGAGCAGCGTGACGTCGACCTCGCGGTCCCGTCGCGGGCCGTCGAACTCGCAGAAGAAGATTCCTTGCCAGCGCGAGAGGCCGAGATCCCCGTCCACGACGGGGATCGTCTCCGACGGGCCGACGATGCCGGCCTTCAGGTGAGCGTCGCCGTTCCCGTCCTGCTCGTCGTGGCGCCAGACGCCCTTGGGCACGAGCTGCGCGAGGAGCGCGACGACGTCGAGCGGCACGCTCGCGTCCCAGTTCTCCTGGATCATGATCGCCGCGGTGGCGCCGCGCGCGTAGACCGCGCAGAGGCCGTTCGCGATGCCGCTCTCGCGGACGACGCACCGGACGTCGTCCGTGATGTCGATCAGCTCCTCGCGCGACCGGCTCGCGAGACGGATCCTCATGCGCACGGTGACATCCTACCCGGAATTTCCGGGATCGCTCGCAGTCGATTCGCTCCACCCGGCTTGCCTCCGAAGGCGGCAACCCGGTAGCTGGGCGACGGGGCAAGCGCCGATGCCCATCGGCGGAAGGAGATTCGAGCGATGCGAGCCATCGTGAAGGGCATGACTGCGGTCGCGGTCGTCGTCGCGTGCGAATCCGCCGTCTACGCCGCGAGCGACGCGGTCAGGTGCGACAGCGTGAAAGCGCTGGCAGCCGGGACGCTCTTCAAGAGCATCATGCTGTGCAACCACAGGGCGTTCGCCGACAACACGTTCGACGTCGGGGTCTGCCGCACCAACGCATACGAGAAGTGCGTGGCGAAGTTCCAGAGGGCCGACCTGATCTACGGCGCCGGATGCGTCTTCACGGGGAACGGTCCGACCGTGTGTCAGGAGACGCTGAACTCGGCGAACACCATCTGGGACGACGTCTAGGCCGAGCATTCCGACGCGAGGCCCGCGCGCCGGGACCTCACACCGCGCCGGCGGCGACGAGATCGTCGATCTCCCGGTCTTCGAGCCCGAGGAGCCGGCCGAGCACCTCGCGATTGTGCTCCCCGAGACGCGGCGGCGGGGCGAGCGGCGCCGCGTCCGCCCGCTCGCTGCCGGCTCCGGGCTCGCGGAGCTGGATCGGGCTTCCGAGGACGCGCACCTCGCCCCAGCCCTCGTAGCTGGTTCGGCGAATCAGGCCCTGCTCGACGTTGTACGGGTCGTCGACCGCCTCGCCGAGCGTCCGGACCGGCGCGCACGGGACGCCGCCCGCGGACAGCCGTGCGATGACGTCGTCGCGCGAGCCGTGGCGGGTCCATGCCCCGACCCGTTCGTCGATGCGATCGCGCTGCCCGGCGCGCTGGCGCCCGGTCTGGAGGCCCTCGTCGGCGAGGAGCTCGGCCTCGCCCGTCACCTCGCAGAACGATCGCCAGTGCGCGTCGGTGACGCACATGATCGCGACCCAGCCGTCGGTCGTCGGGTAGATGCCGTAGGGGCTCGACCCGGGCACCGAGTGGCGATTGCCCGTCCGCCCGACGTCGACGCCGGTCTCGAGATACGGCGACGAGTACGCCATCAGCGCGGGGAAGGTCGCGTCCAGCATCGCGACCTCGACCGGCCGGCCGCGCCCGGTGCGGTCGCGCTCGCGGAGCGCGAGCAGGATCGCGCCGAACAGGTGGACCGAGCCCAGCATGTCGCAGAGGGTCGCGCCCGCCTTGACGGGCGGCTGGTCGGGGAAGCCGGTGATCGACATGTGGCCCGAGATCGCCTGGACGGTGAAGTCCATCGCGCCGAAGCTCTCGTACGCGCTGCCGGCGCGATAGCCGCGCCCCGAAGCGAGCACGATGCGCGGGTTCGCGCGCGCGAGGTCTTCCCACGCGAGGCCCAGGTCCCGCAGGACGCTCGCGTCGCGGAAGTTCTCGAGCACGACGTCGGCGTGCGCGACGAGCCGGAGAAAGAGGTCGCGGCCGCGCGGGTGCTTCAGGTTCAAGGTCACGCCCTTCTTGCCGGCGTTCAGCATGAGGAAGGAGTAGCTCGCGCCGCCCGGCGAGATCGCGGCACGGCGGACGATCTCTCCGCCCGGCGGCTCGACCTTGATCA
>DASRFA010000012.1:0-56374 GCA_035651755.1 Binatia bacterium
CCCCCGCACACCGCCGGCCGAGCGAGTCAGCGGGCCGGCGCCGCTCGCACCCAGCGCGGCAGCGCGACGTCGTCCACGCGTGCGAACACGGCGCGCACCGGCTCTCCGATCCGGATCGACGCCGGGTCGACGGCGTTGATCGGTCCGTCCGCCGACTCGACGAGGTTGCCGACGAGGCGGATCGTCGGATCCTCCTCGAGCTCGACCACGACCACGTTGTAGGGCGCGAGCTCGGCGTACGCCGGCAAGAGCGGCGGGTGCGGGACGACGAAGGACCACACGCGCCCGCGTCCCGACGCCTTCGTCCAGGCGACGTCGAGCGAGCGGCACGCGAAGCACATCGGGCGCGGCGGCATGCGCATCTTCCCGCAGCGGCCGCACGTCTGCACGAGCAGCTCGCCGCGCGCGGCGCCCTCCCAGAAGGGACGCGCGTCGCGATCCTCGAGGCCCGGCAGGACGAAGCTCGCCGTCGCCATGCTCACCTCCGGAGGAGGAGCGCGCTCGTCGGCACGCCCTCGCCGCTGGTGACGAGACAGCTCGTCGCACCCTCGACCTGGCTCGTCGACGTGCCGCGCATCTGCCGCACGCCCTCGACGATCAGGTTGAAGCCGTGCACGTACGCCTCCGACATGCCGCCGCCCGAGGTATTCGTCGGCAGCCGCCCGTCGGGCCACTCGAGCGCCCCGTCCTCGGTGAACGCCGCGCCTTCGCCGCGCTTGCAGAAGCCGTAGCCCTCGAGCGAGAGCGGGATGAGCGGGCTGAACGCGTCGTAGATCTGCGCGACCGAGACGTCCTCGGGCTTGATGTCGCTGTTCGCCCAGAGGCGCTTCGTGCAGGTGTGCGACGGTCCGGCGAGCGGGTCGTCGCAGAAGTAGTTCGTCATCGTCTGGTGCTGCGGCGGGATCCCTTGCGCGTACGAGTGGATGTAGACCGGCCGGTGGCGCAGGTCGCGCGCGCGCTCGGCCGACACGATCACCGCGGCGAGCGCGCCGTCGGTCTCGAGGCAGTTGTCGAACAGGCAGAGCGGTTCGGAGACCCAGCGCGCGCTCATGTACTGCTCGCGCGTCAGCGGCTTCCCGTACATCGTCGCGAGCGGGTTCCGGTTCGCGTGCTTGCGGAACGCGATCGCGACGTTCGCGAGGTGGTCGCGCGTCGCGCCGTACTCGTGCATGTAGCGCCGCGCCAGCATCGCGACCTCGTCGACGGGACGGAGGAGGCCCCACGGCCGGCTCCACTGCCACGGCGTGTCGATGCGGTTGCCCGTCTGCGCCCACGGCCGGCTGCCCTTGTCGGCGCGCTTGCGCGCGCGCCATGCGACCGCGACCTCGCATTGCCCGCTCGCGACCGCGAGCGCCGCGTGGCCGGTCGTGCCGCAGCCGGCGCCGCCGCCGTAGCCGACCTGGCCGAAGAACGTGATGCCGCCGAGCCCGAGGTTGCGCGCGACCTCGACCTCGCGCCCGTCCTCCATCGAGAACGCGACGAGGCCGTCGACCTCGCCGGGAGCGATCCCGGCGTCGTCGAGCGCCGCCGAGATCGCCTGGCAGGCGAGCGAAAGCTCGCTGTCCTCCAGGCCCTTGCCGAACGCGGTCTGCCCGATCCCGACGATCGCGGTGCGATCCTTGATCGTGTCAGCCATGGCGCGACGCTCTCACTTGCGCCACGGAAGGTCCATCACCGAGCCGTCGGGCAGATTCACCGTGCCGCGGATCGGCATCGCGCTCACGAACTCGCTTTCGGTCTCCGCGAAGATCTGGTGCACCTGGGACGGCGGAAGGATGAGCGTGTCGCCGGCGCGATAGCGGACCTCGCGATCCCCGACCGTCGCCCGCCCGGTGCCGCTCAGGAACAGGACGACCTCCTCGGTGTCGTGGCTGTGCGGCGGCGTCGCCGAGTCTGCATCCATCCGCCCGCGCCACATCTCGACCTGCTGCGCGCCGCTCGCGGGCGTCGCCACGCCGGCGATGTGGTTTCCCTGCATGCTGTGGATCTCGTTCCGCTCTTTGCGAAAGACGGACACTTCGACCTCCGAAATCGTGAAATCGTCGCCCGTCGCCTCGTCGGCGACGCGGACGAGGACGTTCATCCCGTTCCGTGAGCGGCACGTCAACTGCGTGTCGCGCGTCGCGTGAGCGAGCCGGTGGAGCGCGGCGGCGCGGCGCGCGAGCGCGCCGAGACGTGTGCCGGGCTTCTCACTCCGCGAGCGAGAACGCGTCGCGGACGGCGCCCGAGCGGTCGATCGCCTGGATCGTGGCCGATCCGGGCGCGAGCTCGACGAGCACGAAGTGGCTCGCGTCGGGCGCGCTGGTAGCGTCGAGGACGACCGCCGCCTCGGGGCACGGCTGCGACCACGCGTAGAGGCCGGCGCCGCCGCCGCCGGTCGTCACGTAGACGACGCCGTCGATCGGATGCGAGCGCTGGTAGCCGTGATCGTGGCCCATGAAGACGGCCTGCACGCCGTTCGCCGCGAACACCGGCGCCCACGCCGCGCGCAGCTCTTCATCCGTCCCGTGCGGACCGCACGACGAGATCGTGTGGTGGAAGAACGCGAAGCGGAACGGCTGCGTGGTCCTCGCGAGGTCGGCGACGAGCCAATCGTGCTGCGGGCACCCCGGCGCGAGACAGCGATCGTTGGAGTCGAGCACGACGAAGTGCGCACTCGAGGCGTCGAAGCCGTACCAGGAGCGTCCGCCGAGGGCGAAGGCCGCGCACTCGGGCGCACCGCCCGCCGTGCCGACGTCGTGGTTCCCGAGCGTCGGGTTGATCGCGACGTGATCGAGCAGGTCCGCGTACTGCGGGAAGAGCCTCGAATCCAGATCCGCATCCGAGCCCGCGCCGTAGGCGTTGTCGCCGGTGGTCATCACGAGGCGCGGCCGCGCGATCGCGATCTGGTCCTCGATCGCGACCTCGGTCGCGGACCCGGTGCCGAAGTCGCCCACCACCGCGAAGCGGAACACCGGATCGGACGGCGGGTCGAGCGTCCGGAACGCTCGCTGCGTGCCGAGCAGGACGCCGTCGGTCTCGACCCGATAGAGGTAGCGCTTGCCCGGGACGAGACCCGTCAAGCGCACGCGATGGCTCGTCCCGCTCGGGCCGGAGGCCGTCTCGGCGAGCGCGGACGTCTCGCCCCAGTGGACGATCGACGTACCCGCGGCCTCGGTTCGCCACGCGACCGTCATCGACGTCCGTCGTGCGCGCGTCAGGTACGGACCGCGCGTGCACGCGACGTCCGCGCCGAGCGCGGGTCGCCACGCCCACGGTGCGACCGTCGCGAAGGCCAGGACGGCGGCCGCGAGCGCGCGCCGCCGCGCGAACGACCGTCGGCTCGGGATGCCGCGCTCGTGCTCGCACCATGCTGACGTCGGTCGCTTCCTCATCGCTCGAAATCCGCGACGACGGCCGGAGAGGTCGCCGTTTCCCCGTCGACGTTCCCATCGGCGCATTGGTCTCGCGAAACGAGCGCGCGAACCGAACGGCATCCCGCCATCGCGCCCGATGGGGACGTGTCCTTGCCGGATCGGACGGCGAGCGCCGGCCGGCGAGATACGCGCGGCGAGCCCCATGCGGAGAGGCCCGGCAGTCGACCGATGTCGCCCGGTGCGCCTCGCGGTCCGCCCGCGGCGCCCGGGCAGCTAGCGCTCGGCGGTCGCCTTCGCGGCGAGCGCGGCGCGCACGCGCGGCGGCGACATCGGGAGCTCGCGGAGCCGGATGCCGACCGCATTGTGGATCGCGTTGGCGATCGCGGCGGGCGGCGGGACGATCGAGACCTCGCCGACGCCCCGTACGCCGAGCGGGTGGGACGGGTTCGGCACCTCGACGATGACGGTGTCGATCATCGGCAGGTCGTTCGCGACCGGCATCCGGTAGTCGAGGAACCCCGCGTTCTGGAGGGCTCCGCTCGCGGAGTACACGTACTCCTCGTTCAGCGCCCAGCCGATGCCCTGCGCAGTGCCGCCCTGCATCTGCCCCTCGACGTACGCGGGGTGGATCGCCCGGCCGACGTCCTGCAGCGCGGTCGCGCGCACCACGTCGACCCTGCCGGTCTCGACGTCGACCTCGACGTCGACGATGAGCCCCGCGAAGGCCGGACCGGTCGCCGAGTGGGCGTTCACGGTCGCGCGGCCGACGAGCGGGCCGCCGGTGCGGGCGAATTGCGCTGCGAGCTCGCGCACGGTGAGCCGCTTCTCCTCGCCGTTCATCGAAACTGCGGCTCCGTCGTCGAATCGCACCGACTCCGGCGCGATCTGCCAGATGCGAGCGGCGCGCTCGCAGAGCTGCCGCTTGGCGTCCTCGGCCGCGCGATGGACGGCGAGGCCGGTCGCCATCGCGACGCGGCTGCCGCCCGTCACGTCGGTGTAGCCGATCGAGTCGGTGTCGGCGACGCTCGGACGGACGCTCTCGACCGCGATCCCGAGCGCCTCGGCCGCGATCATCGCGCACGCGGTGCGGGTGCCCCCGATGTCCGGCGAGCCGGTGACGACGCTCGCGCTCCCGTCGACGTCGACGTTCACGGTCGCGCTCGATTGCATGCCGCCGTTGAACCAGAAGCCGCAGGCGAAGCCGCGCCCGCGGCGCCGCGAGCCGGATGCTCCCGCTGCGGGCTCTCCGAGCGGAGCCGTCCAGTGGGGATGCGCCTTCGCTGCCGCGAGCAGCTCGACGAGACCGATCCGCTTGAACCTCGGGCCCATCGGCTGCGCGGTGCCCTCGCGCGCCGCGTTTCGCAGGCGGAAGTCGATCGGATCCATTCCCAGCTCGCTCGCGAGCTCGTCGATCGCGGTCTCGACCGCGAACGCGGCGTTCGTCGCCCCCGGCGCGCGATACGCCGACACCTTCGGGCGATTGACGACGACGTCCCAGCCCTCGATCCGCAGCGCATCGAGCGCGTAGGGCGCGAGGCAGCTCGCGGCTCCCGGCCCGACCGGCGAGCCCGGAAACGCGCCCGCCTCGTAGCCGAGCCGGCAGTCGACCGCGGTGATCCGCCCGTCGCACGTCGCGCCCATCTGGACGCGGATGCGCGAGCCCGACGTCGGCCCGGTCGCGCGCAGCACCTCGGCGCGGCTCATGACGAGCTTGACCGGCCGTCCCGCTTTGGCGGCGAGCAGGATCGCGAGCGGCTCGAGGTAGATCGTCGTCTTTCCTCCGAAGCCGCCGCCGATCTCCGCCGGGACCACGCGGATCTTCGAGACCGGCATGCCGAGCACGCGCGCCGACATCGCGCGCACGTCGAAGCTGCCCTGCGTCGAGCACCAGACGGTCGCCTGGCCGTCGGGATCGACCTTCGCGAGCGCGGCGTGCGGCTCGATGTAGCCCTGGTGGACGGTCGCGGTGGCGAACTCGCCCTCGACGAGCACGTCGGCGGCTGCGAAGCCGGCTGCGACATCTCCGCGCGCGACCTCGATGACGCTCGCGACGTTCGTCGGCTCGTCGCTGGGCTCGCCGCCGCGCGTGCGGAGCGCGGGATGGAGGATCGGGGCCCCCGGCGCCGTCGCGGCCCGGAGGTCGAGCACCGGCGGGAGCGGCTCGTACTCGACGTCGATCCGTGCGAGCGCCTCCTCCGCGATGTGCGCGGTCACCGCTGCGACGGCGGCGATCGCATGGCCGTCGTAGAGCACCTTGGTCTTCGCGAGGACGTTGTCGGAGAGGTCCTTGAAGTCGAGGCGCATCTCTCCGGCCTGCTCCATGCGCGAGGGGATGTCGGGCAGGTCCGCGCCGGTGACGATCGCCTTCACGCCGGGCAGCGCCGCCGCGCGGGACACGTCGATGCGGGCGATCCGGGCGTGCGCGTGCGGGCTCCGCAGGACCTTTCCGTGCAGCATCCCCGCCAGGCGGACGTCGGCGCCGTACTTCGCGCGGCCGGTGACCTTGTCGATGCCGTCGTGGCGAATCGGACGCGTGCCGAGAACGCGGAAGGTCGCCTCGCCGCCGCCGGCCGGGCCGTGCACCTCGCTCTTCATCGAATCGACCTCGCCCAAGCCCGGCGCGGCGGTGCGCTCGATCTCACTTCCGGGAGCGCGCACGCGCGGGTGTGGTGTCGAATCCCATCCCCGAGACGCAGAATTGCCAGATCGTCCGCGCCGGGATGGCGGCTGCGCCTTCCGTTCCGAGGACGCGGCCGTGGACCGCGGCGAGCACCATGTAGTGCGTCAGGCGCGCCGCGGTCTCGACCGTCAGGTCGCGGCGCAAGGGCTGGCTGCGCGCGATGTCCGCGATCAGCTCCATCAGGAAGTCGAGCTGCGGCCTCATCGCGCGCGCGAGGTCCGCCGGCCGGCTCTCGGCCAGGCGATTCTGGTAGCTGGTGAGCGTCCGCGCCACCGGCCCGGTCGTCTTCGAAGTGAGCTCGACGAGCCCCTCGACGTACGCCCGCAGGCGCCGCATCGGGTCGCGGAAGCGATCGACGTGCTTTCGTAGGCGCGGCACCGCCTCGCGCGCGACGACCGTCTCGGAGACGGCGACCAGCAGATCCTCCTTGCTCGCGAAATACTTGTAGAAGGTCCGGATCGACATCTTCGAGCGCTCGACCACGTCCTGGACCGTGAACTCCGTGCTGCCCTTCTCCTGGAGGAGCTGGGTGGCGGCGGCGACGAAGCGGTCGCTGCGCGCATGAGCCCGCGCACGCGCGGCGCGCAGGGAGCGATCCATGCTCTGCCGTTGCCACGCGGGCAGCGTCTCGTCGCCGAGACCGGAGAGTGCCTTCACGGCTGTTCAGCCCCCATCCTCGTCCTCTCGATCGCCGTACCGCATCCCGCATCCATCGTCGACGATGTTTCGGCCGGCCGGCGTGCGCGGCTCGTTTACGAGAATGGCGTTGTACCAAAACGGTCATGGTGATACTACCGCCGCGGAGCGGCGATGGAGTTTCGACCATTCGGACAGACGGGGCTCCAGGTCTCGGCGATCGGCTTCGGCTGCTGGGAGATCGGCGGCGGCTACGGCCGGATCGAGGAGACGGAGTTCGCGCGCGCCGTCGGGCGCGCCATCGACCTCGGCGTCAACTGCTTCGACACCGCGGAGGGCTACGGGCTCGGCGCGTCCGAGCGCGCGCTCGCGCGCGCCCTCGGCAAGCGCCGCAAGGACGTCATTGTCGTGACGAAGTTCGGCATCGGATATCGCGAGATGCCGAACCTGCGCGACGTGAGCCGGGCGCGCCTCATGTCGTCGATCGACAAGAGCCTCGCGAACCTCGCCACCGACTGCGTCGACGTCTACCTCGTGCACTGGCCCGATCACCGCACGCCGTTCGAGGAGACGATGCGCGCCCTCGAGGACGTCGTCCGCGCGGGCAAGGCGCGCTTCGTCGGCGTCTCGAACTTCAAGCGCGACGAGATCGACGCCTGCATGCGCGTCCGGCGCGTCGACGTCGTCCAGTACGGCTGGAACCTCTTCGACCGGCGCATGCAGCGCGACGTCTTCCCCTACTGCCGCGACCACGGCATCGGCGTGATGGCCTACGGCTCGCTGGCGTACGGCCTCTTGACGGGCGCCTTCTCCGAAGACACCGACTTCGGGTCCGACGACTGGCGCGCCCGGGCCGACAAGATGGGCTCGATCAAGCTCTTCGACACGCTCTTCGGCCGCGACTTCTTCCCGCGGAACCTCCGCGTCGTCGAGGACCTGAAGGCCCTCGCCGCCCGCCGGTCGCGCAGCCTCCCGCAGCTCGCGCTCCGCTGGACGATCGCGAACCCGGTCGTCAGCACGGCCCTCGTCGGCTGCCGCACGGTCGCCGAGGTCGAGGAGAACGTCGCTGCGCTCGGCTGCGCGCTCGACGAATCGGACCTCCGCGACATCGACGCCGCCTTCGCCCGCCACGGCGTGAATCCGGTGCCGGAGCGCTGGGTCGAAGACGACTAGAGCGAAACGGAAGGAGACGGCGCATGAGCGACCGCTTCGTCCCCTTGACGCCCCGGATCGGCGCGAAGGTCACGGTCAGTCGCGAGGAGGTTCTCGATCCCGCGTTCGCGAGCGAATGCCGCGACGCGCTCGAGCGCTTCGGCGTGCTCCTCTTCCCCGGCATCGGCTTCGACGACGACGAGCAGGTGGCGTTCAGCCGAAACCTCGGCGACGTGGTGCCGCAGGGTCGCAAGCGCGCCGACGGCACCCAGGAGGTGGTCTTCAAGATCACGCTCGATCCGCGCGAGAATCCGTCGGCGGAGTACCTGAAGTCCACGATCGATTGGCACATCGACGGGCTCTTCGAGGACGGCCCGCCCCCCAAGGCGACGATGCTCTCCGCGCGCCGGCTCTCGGCGACGGGCGGGCAGACCGAGTTCTGCAACACCTATGCGGCCTACGACGACCTGCCCGAGGACGAGCGGCGGGCCTGCGAATCGCTGCGCATCGTGCACAGCCTCGAGGCGTCGAATCGCGCCACGAATCCCCACCCGAGCCCGGACGAGATCGCGCGCTGGCGCCACGCGGAGGCGCAGCGCGCCCGCGCCGGGCGGATCGGCGTCAAGGAGCATCCCCTCGTCTGGCGCCACCGATCGGGACGCAAGTCCCTCGTCCTCGGCATGACCGTCGACCACGTCGTCGGCGTCCCGGAAGCGGAGAGCCGGGCGCTCGTCGCGAAGCTCAGCGCCCACTCGACGCGGCGGGAAATCGTGTACCGCCACGAATGGCAGATCGGTGACACGCTGATCTGGGACAATTGCGGCGTGATGCACAGGGCGATCCCGTACGGCGCGGACTCCGGGCGGATGATGCATCGCACGGTCCTGCACGGGGTCGAGAGAATCGACGGCGTCGACGGGGCCTGAGGCGGTGGGTCGCGAGCTCCACGGAAAGGTCGCGATCGTCACCGGCGGCGCGAGCGGGATCGGGCTCGCGACCGTCGAGCTCTTCGTGGAGGAAGGCGCGCACGTCGTCGTCGCCGACGTGGAAGCCGCGCGCGGCGAAGCCGCCGCGGCGCGGCTCGGTCCGGCGGCCGCATTCAAGCGGACCGACGTGGCGAGCGCCGACGAGGTCCAGGAGCTGGTCGACTTCACCGTGGCGCGCTTCGGCGGCCTCCACGTGATGTTCAACAACGCCGGGATCGGAGGCGCGTTCCGCCGTTTCCTCGACGACGACCTCCGGGACTTCGAGCGGGTGACGGCGGTGAACCTCCTGGGCGTCATGCTCGGGAGCCAGCGCGCCGCGCGGCACATGGCGAAGAGCGGCGGCGGCGCGATCGTCAACACGACGTCGATCGGCGGGATCAACCCCGGGGCGGGGCTCGTCGCGTATCGCGCCGCCAAGGCGGCGGTCGTGCACTTCAGCCGGTCGATCGCGGTCGACCTCGCGGAGCATGGGATCCGCGTGAACTGCGTCGCGCCGGCGCACATTCCGACGGCGATCAATGCCGCGTTCGACCAGGGCGAGATCGTGCGCCGCATGCAGCCGCTTCAGCGCGTCGGTCGCCCGCGGGACGTCGCAGAGGCCGTGCTCTATCTCGCGAGCGATCGCTCGGCGCAGGTGACGGGCATCGTCCTCCCGGTGGACGGCGGGACGACCGCCGGCCGCCCGGTCGTGCCGGTCGAGGAGGTGACCGCGTCGCGCGTGCGAGATCGCGATGCCGGCTGACGTCGTCATCCGCGGAGGCACGGTCTTCGACGGGACCGGCGCGCCCGGTCGCCCGGCCGACGTCGCGATCGAAGGCGGCGTGATCGCCGAGATCGGGCCGAAGCTCTCGGGAGCGCGCGACCTCGACGCGTCGGGCTGCGCCGTCGCGCCCGGGTTCATCGACATCCACACGCACTACGACGCGCAGGTCTTCTGGGATCCGGCGCTCCGGCCGTCGTCCTCGCACGGGGTCACGACGGTCGTCGCCGGCAACTGCGGCTTCACGATCGCGCCCACCCGCCCCGAGCATCGCGAGGTGATCGCGCGCACCCTCGAGAACGTCGAGGACATGGACGGCGCTTCCCTCATCGCGGGCATCCCCTGGGAGTTCGAGACCTACCCCGAGTACCGAGCGGCGATCCGTCGGCGCGGGACGGTGCTGAACTTCACGTCCTACGTCGGGCACACGGCGCTTCGCCTCTACGCGATGGGCGACGCGGCCTACGAGCGCGCCGCGACCGGCGAGGAGATCGAGCGCATGGGGCGGCTCGTTCGCGAGGCAATCGACGCCGGCGCGGCGGGCTTCTCGACGAGCTTCGCCTACACGCATCGCGGAATCGACGGCAAGCCCGTCCCGAGCCGCTTCGCCGCGCGCGACGAGGTCGAGGGCCTCCTCTTCGCCGCGGGCCGTGCCGGCAAGGGCGTCGTGCTCGTCGCGGTGCCGGGCCAGCAGTGCGGCTACGCGGACCTCTACGATCTGCAGCCGCGCGTCGGTCGTCCGTTCAGCTATCCCCTCTTCGCGATGCCGGGCGGCCGCCACCTGATGCAGCTCCGGATGCACCAGGACGCGCTCGCCCGCGGCGTCCAGGTCTGGCCGCAGGTGACGCCGCGGCCGCTCACGATGCAGTTCACGCTCGAGGACGCGTACAGCCTGAACGTCGGCAAGGTCTTCGGCGACCTGATGCGGCACGGCCGCGAGGCGCGCATCGCCGCCTACCGCGATCCCGCCTGGCGAGCACGAGCGGCCGAGGACCTCGAGCGAGCGGAGATGAAGCCGCGCTGGGACACCTTCGAGGTCTCCGAGTCGCGGCTCTTTCCCGAGCTCGAGGGACGGCGCGTCGTCGAGCTCGCGCGCGAGCGCGGTGCGCGCCCGCTCGACGTCATGTGCGAGATCGCCCTGGCCGAGGACCTGGCGACCCGCTTCCGCGCCTACCTCGCGAACGACGACGTCGAGGCCGTCGGCCGTCTGCTCGCGCACGAGCAGGTGGCGCTCGGCCTCTCGGACGCGGGAGCGCACGTCGCGCAGCTGTGCGACGCGCCGCTCTTCACCGACCTGCTCGCTCACTGGGTGCGCGAGCGCGGCCTCATGCCGCTCGAGCGCGCCGTGCGGAAGATGAGCGGCGAGCCGGCGGACCTCTTCGGCTTCGTGCGCCGCGGCTACCTGCGCGAGGGCTGCTGGGCCGACGTGTGCGTGTTCGAGCCCGACACGGTCGGCCCCGGCCCGCTGCGCCGCGTGCGCGACTTTCCGGCCGGCGCCGAACGCCTGACGGCGGAGGAGCCGACCGGCGTGCGGCACGTGCTCGTGAACGGCACGCCGATCCGGAGCGACGGCCGATCGCGCATGGACGAGCTCGAGCGGCGGCCCGGCATGTGGCCCGAGATCGCATGATGGAACGCGGGGAGCGCGGCGCGGTGTCAGCGCACCGTTCGAAAGAACGCCCGCAGGTCCTCGACGAACAGCTCGGGCTGCTCCATCGCGGCGAAGTGCCCGCCGCGCGGCAGGACCGACCAATGCGCGACGTTGTAGTGCCGTTCGACCCAGGCGCGCGGGAAGCGCATGACCGGCTCGCGAGGATAGCGCGCCACGCCCGTCGGTACGGCGACGAACGCGGGCGGCTGCGCCCACCCGCCGCTCCGCCGGGTCTCCCAGTAGAGGCGCGCCGACGAGGTGATCGTCTGGGTCACCCAGTAGAGCATCACGTTCGTGATCAGCTGGTCGCGGGTGAAGGCGTTCTCCGGGTGGCCGCCGCAATCGCTCCAGCCGCGGAACTTCTCGACGATCCACGCGAGCAGGCCGGCGGGCGAGTCGTTGAGCGCCACGCCGAGCGTCTGCGGCTTCGTGCCCTGCTCGAGCGCGTAGCCGGACTCGTCGCGCTGGAACGCCGCCATCGCCGCGAGATCCGCCTTCTCCTCCGGGGTCAGCGGACCGGGATCGTCGGGACGGGCGGCGAGCGGCATGTTGACGTGGATCGCGACGCAGCGCTCGCCGTCGAGCGCGCCGATCCGGGTCGCGACCTGCGCGCCCCAATCTCCGCCCTGCGCGGCGTAACGGTCGTAGCCGAGGCGCCGCACGAGCTCGACGAACGCGCGCGCGATGCGGTCGACGTCCCAGCCGACGGAGCGGGTCGGCTCCGAGAAGCCGTAGCCCGGAAGCGACGGCGCGATCACGTGGAACGCGTCGGACGCGAGCCCGCCGTACGCTTCCGGATCGGTCAGCCGCGGGACGACGTCGAGGAACTCGACGATCGAGCCGGGCCAGCCGTGCGCGATCAGGAGCGGCAGGGCGTCGGCGTGCGCCGAGCGCGCGTGGACGAAGTGGATCGACTGGCCGTCGATCCGGGTGCGATAGCTCGGCAGGCGATTCAGCAGCTCCTCTTGTGCGCGCCAGTCGTAGGCGTCGCGCCAGTACTCGACGAGCTCGCGCAGGTAGTCGATCGGAACGCCGTACTCCCAGCCGGTGCCCTCGATCTGGTCCGGAAAGCGCGTGCGCGCGAGGCGCTGCCTCAGGTCCTCCAGGACCGAATCGTCGACGTGGACGTGGAAAGGCTCGATCGCCTCGCTCATGGCTCTCCTCGGCGAGCGTAGGAAGGATGAACCCATGGGACTCCTCGACGGCAAGGTCGCGGTCATCACCGGCGCCGGCTCCGGGATGGCGAAGGCGTCGACGAAGGTCTTCGTCCGCGAGGGCGCCCGGGTGGTGGCCGCCGACATCAGCGGCGCGGAGAAGGACACCGCCGCCGAGCTCGGCGACGCCGTGATTCCCGTCCACTGCGACGTCACGAAGGAAGCGGACGTCGAAGCCTTGATGGCGACGGCCGTGCGTGAGCTCGGACGCGTCGATGCGGTGCTCAACGTCGCCGGCATCGGCACCGCGAGCCCGATCGCCAAGGTGACGATGGAGGACTATGACAAGACGCTCGACGTCGACCTGCGCGGCGTCCTCCTCGGGATGAAGTACGGCATCCGCGCGATGCTCGAGACCGGAGGCGGCGCCATCATCAACTGGTCGTCGGTCGGCGGCCTGAACGCATCGCCGCTCGGCACGGGCGTCTACTCCGCGGCCAAGGCGGCCGTCATCTCGATCACGAAGACGGCCGCCGTCGAGTACGGGCGGAAGGGCATCCGCGCCAACGCGATCTGCCCGGGCTTCATCCTGACCGAGATCATGGGCGCGAGCGGTCGGGCGCACTTTCCCGAGATGGTCGAGAAGGCGGCGCTCCGGCGCGCGGGAGAGCCGGCGGAGGTCGCCGAGGTGGCGGCGTTTCTCGCGTCCGACCGCGCCTCGTTCGTGACCGGGGCGGTGATCCCCGTCGACGGCGGCTGGTCCGCACGCCTCGCCTGAGCCCGAGACAGCGCGGATCGTCTCATGGCCGTCGACGTCGACCCCCTGGACCTCGTCGATCCCGCCCGCTTCGCGCGCTGCGGCTCTCCGCACGCGGTGTGGAGGCGGCTCCGCGCCGAGGCTCCGGTCGCGCACCTCGCGCCGCCCGGCTACCGGCCCTTCTGGGCGATCGCGAAGCACGCCGACGTCGTGGCGATCGCGTCGCAGCCGGAGCTCTTCTCGAGCGCGCACGGGATCATCCTCGGAAAGGCGGACGCTCCGGCGGCGCCGTCGGAGATGGTCGTGACGCTGGATCCGCCGCGGCACGGGCCGATGCGGCGTGTGGCGAGCCGCAGGTTCACACCGCGTGCGCTCCACGCGCAGCGCGCGGACGTCGAGCGCATCGCGCTCGAGATCCTCGATCGGGCGGCGACCGGCGGTGACGTCGCCGAGTGCGACTTCGTCGAGCGCATCGCGGCGCCGCTTCCGATCGCCGTCGTCGCATGCATGCTCGGCGTCCCTGCCCCCGACTGGGACCTCCTCTTCCGCTGGACGAACGAGGTGATCGGGAAGGACGATCCCGAGTATCGCCGGCCCGGCGAGACGCCGGGTCAGACGATCCGGCGCGCGCGCATGGAGCTGCACGCGTACTTCGAGCGGCTGGTCGAGCTGCGACGGGGCGATCCCGCCGACGACCTCGTGAGCGAGCTCGTCCGCGCCGAGATCGACGGCGTACCGCTCACGACCCGGCAGGTGCTCTCGTACTGCGAGCTCATGGTCGAGGCCGGTAACGAAACGACGCGGAACGCGATCAGCGGGGGCCTCCTCGCCTTCTCCGAGCACCGCGGCGAGTGGGAGAAGCTGCGCCATCGTCCGGAGCTCCTGTCGCATGCGGTCGAGGAGGTGCTGCGCTGGGTGAGCCCGATCATCCACTTCACGCGCACGGCGACCGAGGACTGCGAGGTGCGGGGAGCGAGGATCTCGGCCGGCGAGCAGGTCGCCCTCTTCTGGGCGTCGGCGAACCGCGACGAGGAGGTATTCTCGGACCCGTTCGCGTTCCGCGTCGATCGCCACCCGAACCCGCACGTCGCGTTCGGCGTCGGCGAGCATTTCTGCATGGGCGCCCACCTCGCGCGCCTCGAGCTCGAGACGATCTTTCGCCACCTGCTCGCGCGCTTGACGTCGTTCGAGGTGTCCGGCGCCGTGGAGCGGCTGAGCTCGGCGGTCAATGCAGGCTTGAAGCATCTTCCGCTTCGCTATCAGCTGCTCTAGGTCGCGCTAGCGCGTGAACACCGGAAGCGTCTCCCACCCGCGGACCGTCGACGTGGGCGAGAGCTTCGCGTTCTCCCGGTCCACCTCCCACTCCGGGAACCGCTTCAGGACCTCCTCGAGCGCGACGCGCCCCTCGACGCGGGCGAGCGCCGCGCCGAGGCAGAAGTGGATGCCGTGCCCGAAGGCGAGGTGCTGGCCCACCTTGCGGTGGATGTCGAAGCGGTCGCCGTCGGGGTGACGCCGATCGTCCCGGTTCGCGGCGCCGATGAGGAGCATGATCGCGCTCCCGGCGGGTACGGGCCGACCATGGTGCTCGACGTCGCGGACCACGAATCGCGACGCGTGCGGCGCGGGGGGCTCGAAGCGGAGCAGCTCCTCGATGGCGTTCGGGATCAGCGAGAGATCCTCCACGAGCTGCCGGCGTTGGTCCGGGTGGTCGGCGAGCACCTTGCCGGCCCAGCCGATGAGCCGGGTCGTCGTCTCGTTTCCGGCTCCCGCGATCACGTGGACGTAGGTCAAGACCTCCTCGCGGGTGAGCCGTCGCGTGACGCCGGTCTCGTCCTCGAACTCGGCGGTCAGGAGCTCGGTCATCAGGTCGTCCGACGGATGCTCGGCGCGCCACTCGATGTACTCGGCGAAGATCTCCCCACCCATGCGCTCGACGGAGGGCTTCATGGGCTCACCCGGCCTGGTCCGCAGGTTGGCGTCGACGTGATCGCGCACGGCCTCCTGGTCCGACTCGGGGATGCCGAGCAGCATGCCGATCGTCCGCATCGGCATCTGGGCGCCGAGGTCGGCGACGAAATCGAACCGCCCGCTGCCGACGATGGGATCCAGGCTCCGGGCGCAGAACTCGCGGATCTTGCCCTCGAGGGCGTTCATCTTCCGGGGCGTGAACACGCGCGACATGAGGCCGCGGTGGACGGTGTGGACGGGGGGATCCTCGAAGATGATCACGCCGGGCGGAAAGGTCAGGTTGGCCTTGATCAGCTCGATGATGGCGCCGCGACCGGAGATGTAGGTCTCGCGGTCGTTCAGCGCCTTCTCGACGTCGTCGAAGCGGCTGAGCGCGAAGAAGTCGTGCACGTCGTTGTGGTAGAGGGGCGCCTCTTCCCGGAGACGCCGGAACACGGGATACGGATCGGCGTTGATCGCGACGTCGTAGGGGTCGTAGTAGACGTCGCTCCGGTCGGCCGCCGTCACGCGGGACCTCCGCTCGTCTTCGGAGCCGGCTGATCGAGGATCATCGTCTTGGACTCGAGGTACGGATACACGCCCTCCGTCCCGCCCTCCCGCCCGATCCCCGACTGCTTGAACCCGCCGAAGGAGATCGTGAAGTCGGTCTTGAAGGCGTTGTGCCCGACCGTGCCCGCGCGGAGGCGGCGGCCGACCGCGTACGCGCGCTCGGGATCGTTCGTGAACACGGACGCGTTCAAGCCGTAGATCGTGTCGTTGGCGAGCTGGATCGCGTGCTCCTCGCTGTCCGCGGGAATGACGCTCAGCACCGGGCCGAAGATCTCCTCGCGTGCGATCGTCGAGCCGTTGTCGACGTCCGCGAACACCGTCGGCTCGATGTAGTAGCCGCGCTCGAGGTGCGGCGGACGTTTTCCGCCGGTCGCGACGCGCGCGCCTTCCTGCCGCCCCTTCGCGATGTACGACTCGACGCGATCACGCTGCCGCGCCATCGCGAGCGGCCCCATCTCGGACGACGCCTCGAACGGGTCGCCGACCTTGACCTTGCCGAAGCGCGCCGCGAGCGCGTCGACGAAGTCGTCATGCCGGCTCCTCCCGACGATGAGCCGCGTCAGCGACGAGCAGACCTGCCCGCTCAGGAAGCGCGCGCTCTGCGAGATCGATTCCGCGGCGGTGTCGAGGTCGTAGTCGTCGAGGATGACGGCGGGCGACTTTCCGCCGAGCTCGAGCGTGCAGCGCGCGATGCGCTCGCCGCAGATCGAGCCGATCCGCCGGCCGGCCGCGGTCGATCCGGTGAAGCTGATCTTGTCGACGCCGGGATGGCGGACGAGCCGCTCCGAGACCTCCCGGTCCGCCGTGACGACGTTCAGAACGCCATCCGGGAGACCGATCTCCTCGCAGATCTCCGCGAGCAGGTACGGCGCGGCGGGAGCCTCCGGCGAGCCCTTCAGGACGACGGTGCAGCCCGCGATGAGCGCGGGCGCCGTCTTGTGCGCGACCAGCGCGTTGGGCGCGTTCCACGGAATGATCGCACCGACGACGCCGACCGGCTCGCGCACGAGGAGGGCGCGCTTCCCGTCGAGCGTGACGTGCGGCTCCTCCCACTCGAAGCCGTCGGCGAGGCCGGCGTGGAAGCGGAAGGTCTGGATCGGCCCGAGCACCGCGCGCTTCGCGATCGAGTGCAGGACCCCCGATTCGCGGGTCCACGTGTCCGCGAAGGCTTCCGCCTTCGCCGCCCATGCGTCGGCGATCCTGCCGAGCCACGTCGCGCGCTCGTGATGCGTCATGCGCGGCCACGGCCCGTCGTCGAACGCCTTCCGCGCCGCGGCGACCGCCCGGTCGACGTCCGCGACCTGCGCCTCCGCGACCGAGAGGAACACGTCCTCGGTGGCGCTGTCGCGGACGTCGATGCGCGCGCGCGAAGAAGGCTCGACCCACGCGCCGCCGATGAAGAAGCGGTCGGGCCGGCGGATTCGCTGCTGGATGGCTTCGTTCGACATCGTTCTTCCCTCGCTCACGTCGGTCATCCGCGTGGCAGACCGAGGACTCTCTGGGAAAGGATGTTGCGCTGCACCTCGGACGTGCCGGCGTAGATCGTGGCGGCGCGCGACCAGAGGTATCCGTACTGCCAGCGCCCCCGGTCATGCGCCTCCGGCGCGCGCTCGTCGAGCTGGGCGTACGCGCCCGAGATCCAGGTGGCTGCATCCATGATCCGCTGCTCGAGCTCGCTCCACAGCACCTTCAGGATCGATGCTTCGGGGCCGGGCCGACCGGACCGCATGATTCCGGAGATGCTGCGGTAGGCCGAGAGCCTCAGCACCTCGACCTCGATCGCGAGCTGCGCCAGCCTTTGCCGGACCAGCGGGGCCGCGGACGAAGGCATGTCGCGCCCCACCCGGCGTGACAGCTCCGTCATCACCTCGACGTGCTGCTTGAGGCGCTGGTACGGCACGACCGTGCCGCGCTCGTGAGACAGCGTCGTGATCGCGATGTCCCAGCCGCGGTCGATCTCGCCGACCACGCGATCGAGCGGGATCGCGACGTTCTCGAAGAACACCTCGTTGAACCAGGCGACGCCCGTCATCTCGACGAGGGGCCGGATGGTGATCCCCGGCGTCCTCATGTCGAGCAGCGCGAAGGTGAGCCCGCGGTGCTTCGGCGCGCTCGGATTCGTGCGCACGATCAGGATGCACCAGTCGGCGTAGCGGGCGTAGCTCGTCCACACCTTCTGCCCGTTGACGACCATGCGGTCGCCTGCGATCTCGCCGCGCGTCCGGAGCGCGGCGAGATCGGAGCCGGCGCCGGGCTCGGAGAAGCCCTGACACCAGACCTCGTCGCCGCGCAGGATCGGCTCGAGAAAGCGCTTCTTCTGCGCGTCGGTGCCGTGGTGGATCAGCGTCGGACCGGTCAGCCGGAGCCCGATCGCGATGTCGATCATGTCGGGCGCTCCGGCCGCGAAGCACTCCTCGTGGAAGATGAGCTGCTCGAGCGGCGAGAGCGCCTGGCCGCCGTACTCCTTGGGCCATGCGAGCCCTGCCCACCCCCCGTCGTAGAGCTTCCGCTGCCACCGCCGGGCGAACGCGATCTTCTCGGCGGGAGTCTGGGGCTTCGGAGAGCTCGGACTCGCCCAGCCGTCGGGAAGGTTGGCGCGAAGCCATTCCCGCACGCGCGCGCGGAAGGTCTCCTCGGCCGGGGAGAACGCGAGGTTCATCGTCGCAAGGTCGACTGTCGAAGAAGTAGAGCCCTATTCTCCTTTTTCGCGACGGTCAAGCGGCCCGATCTCGAGTACGACCCGTACGCGACCGCGCCGAGCGCGCGCGCACGACCACCGTGCGCGGTTGGCAGCGCCTCCCGGTGCTCGTTTCGCCGGACCTCCGACGGCCCGCGGAATCAGTTGCCGGGCCGGGCGAAAGCTCCCGTCAGGACGAACATCTCGTTCTCGGTCGTGACGCCGGCGGTGATCGGGCACGCGTCGCACACGCCGTCGCCGGCGCCCGGCGACGAGTCGCAGCTCGCGCCGTCGGCGGCGCCGTTGCACGCCGCGCCGACCTTCCCGGCGACGCATGCGACCGGCTTGCACGTCGTGCGGTCGGGCATCGTCGAGAGGCGCGTCACGAGCCGGAGGTCCGGGGAACCGTCGTCCTTGAGCCCGTTGTTGTAGTCGGCGCAGTAGGTCAGCGTGCGCGCCGCCGGGTCGGGCGAGTCGAAGCGCATCGGCGGGGAGAAGGTCTTGTTGACCGGATCGTTGTACTCGAAGCTCTCGTAGATCATCGACCCGTCGCTCGTCGTCACCGTGAAGTGGTGGCCGCGCTTGTGGGTGTGCGAGCTCAGGGACAGCAGCTCGGAGCCTTGCGGGAGAGTGTGGGTCGCGCAGTAGTGCTTGCTCGTGAACGGCGCCTGACCCGCCTGGATGTAGATCGCGTGGCTGTCGACGATCGACTCGATCGGATACGTCCGCTCCTTCGCGAACAGGTAGTTCTGCCAGGCGTGCATGCGGTGATCTTCGGCGGTCAGGTTGAAGGCGTGCGAGTTCCAGTAGATGATCCCGCGCATCGGGATCTCGCCGTAGTAGCCGTCGTCGCGCGGCGGGTTCGTCTGCTGGGCCGTCTGCGCCCCGCCGATCCCTCCGCCCGCGACGTTGGCGATGCTGCCGTCCGGCCCGAAGCCGATGCAGGCGACCGTCGGCTGCAGCTCGCTGCCGCAGAGCGAGTCCGCGCCGCAGGCGCCGAGGTCGAGGGGCTCGCACGCCTCGCCGTCGCGCGCGCCCCCCTTGCAGGTCCAGGCGCCGAACGAGGGGTCGTGTACCTTCTCGGCTCCGAATCCGGAGTACGTGATCACGAGGTGGTGGCTGTTCGCGTCCTGCCGGAGCTGGCTGCCGTTCGTGAAGAAGACGTTGCGTGCCGCGTCCTGGTACTGCGCCGGGATCTGCCCGGTGAAGTCGACGTACTGCGCGAAGCAGACCTCCACCTCCTTGTTCGCGGGGAGGATGTAGGTCGGCATCGTGAACTGGACGCCCTCGTCCGCCGACGGCGGCGCGAGCGGCTCGATCGAGATCGGCGTCGCGGGCGGGAGACAGGCGCCGAGGAGGTCACCGACGTACTTGGAGTCGCCCCGCACCGAGTCGCCGACGGAGCCATGCTCGGGCGCTCCCGCCTCGATCCAGATCTTGATGGCCTCGAGCTCGCCCGCCGAGAGCGGCGGGAGGCCGCTCGGCATCGCGCTTCCCGTGACCTGGAAGGAGCCGGGCACCGTCGCCGCCGAGAGCTTCTGGTAGAGGAAGCTCTGGGTCGGCTGACCGGGCTGGACTCGGAGATCGGTGCTCGACGTCGACGCCACCTGGAACAGGGAGCGGTACGAGCTGCCCTGCCGCAGGTCGAGCCCGCCCTGCTGCGAGCTGCCGTGGCACACGGACTGCGTGCAGCCGTGACCGTCGAAGATCACCTGCTGGATCGCGTCGTAGGTGTTCTCGAAATCCCCGGCGGCGCAGTCGGCGGATCCGCCGCCGCCACCTTCGCCTCCGCTCTGAGCGGCGGGGGCGCCGGCCGAGCCGCCGCCGCAGGCGGCGACCGCGATGCTCATGGCGACGAGGAAGACGGCGAAGCCTTTTTTGTCGATCGTCGACTCCATCGCGCGTCACCCTCCCCGTCGAAGACCGCCGCCTGTCGTGCGGCCGGCTCGAGCTCCGGCCTCGTCGCGCAGGCGACGCCTCCGCGTTGTTCCTGCAAGTAACACGGGCGCGCAAATCGGAACAAGCGGCGTTTCGGAGCCTCGGAAGCGACGCGGACTACCGCCCGAGGCCGTAGAACCGGAGGGCGTTGCGGCCGAGCACCTTCTGCTGCGCGTCCTCCGGCAGCGTCGAGATGCGCTCCCGGATCGTGTCCACGACGTGGAAGGACGCGTCGAGGTGCGGGTAGTCGGAAGCCCACACGACGTAGTCCGCGCCGAGGTGCTGCACGACTGGCGCCGTCAGCGACTCGTCGGGCTCGGCGCTGATCACGCACTGGCGCTTGAAGTACTCCGACGGCAGCAGCTTCATGGTCGAGAACGGTCGCATCACCTCGGACTTGTGGTCGAGGCGGTCGAGCCAGGCGGTGATCCAGTTCGAGCCCGCCTCGAGCACCGCGAGCTTCAAGCGCGGATACGTCTCGAAGAGCCCGCGCGTCATCATCGACGTGAAGGCGGCCATGACGTCGAGCGCGAGGAACGCGAATCCGAACACGACCGAGCCGATCGGGCCGTCGTCCGCGCCGTACCACTCGGGCAAGGTGTTGCGGTCGCGGGCGACGACGTGGAAGGCGACCGGCATGTCGAGGTCCTGGACCTTCGACCAGAACGGCGCGAGGCGCGGGTCGTCGAACTGGATTCCGGCGCGCGACGCCGGATCCGGCGACAGGTACACCCCGGCGCAGCCGTCCCTCCGCGCGCGCTCGACCTCGCCGACCGCGCCCTCCGGATCCATCAGGCAGACGTGCGCGATCGGCACGAGGCGCCTGCGATCCGTCGCGCAGAAGTCGACGATCCAGCGGTTGTAGGCGCGGCAGTACGCGGTGGCGAGCCGCGGATCGCGGACGAGACCCTCCCACGCGATGCCGATCGTCGGATAGAGAAGGACGACGTCGATCTTCTCCGAGTCCATCACGGCGAGGCGCGCGCTCGGGTCGTAGCCGCCCGGGGGACAGCCGTCCTCGTAGCTCCGCTGCCCGACGCTCATCAGGTCGGCGCTCTCCATGCCGATCCCGCCGAGCGCGCCGAGGCGCCCGCGCAGCGCTCCGTGCGGCCGGCCGTCGACGAGCAGGTTCTCGACGCCCTCGGCGTCGCGCTCGATCCGGATCGCGCGGTCGCGGAGGTCCGGCTCGAGGTAGCGGAGCCAGACGTCGCGCGGCTCGAGGACGTGGCCGTCGGCGTCGACGGTCACGGCGTCGTTCGTGGAGCTCGAGGTCGCCATCTCTTCTCGTCCTCCTGCCGCGGCGTCGCGTCCGGGGTGTCTCCCTTGCCTGCTGCCAGAAATATCTAGACGTTCGCCCGCGATGCAATGCGAAGGCCCGCGAGCCGGGAGGACCACCTCGGGTGCGGAGGATTGACGGCCGCCCCGGGCATGCGCGAGAGGATCGGCGGATGAAGACCGCCCTCCTCGTCGCGTGCGGTGCGCTCGCCGCGCTGCTCGCCTCCGCATGCTCGGATGCGCCGCGTGCCGGGAACGAACCGCGCGCGCGGCCGCCGGGACCCGCCGCCGACGTCTCCGAGGAGCTGCCCGGCGGGAACGGCGGCTTGACATCGCCGGGGCGCGCAACAAACGTCTAGACTCTTCCATTGGACTCCGCGGCGACAACGATCACGATCCACCGACCATGCAGCTGCAGCTGAACTCCGACCAGGAGCTCTTCCGCGAGACGACCGCCAAGTTCCTCGACGACCACGTGCCGCCGAGCGAGATCCGCCGGCTGCGAGACGATCCCGCCGGATTCGAGCCGTCGTACTGGCGGCGCGGCGCGGAGCTCGGCTGGACCTCGCTGCTCGTCGCCGAGGGCCGCGGCGGCGGGTCGATCAGCGGCCATGGCCTCCTCGACCTCGCTCTGGTCGCGAACGAGCTCGGGCGGCGCGCCGCTCCGGGACCGCTGGTCGCGACGAACGTCGTGGCCGCGGCGCTTTCGGCGGACGGCGGCGACGCGCACGCGGACGCTCTCGCGGGCGTGATCGCCGGCGACTCGATCGCGACCTGGTGCTTCGGCGAGCCGCGCCCGAACGATCGCCTCGGCGCCGTCGCGCTCGACGTCCGTCGCGAGGGCGGCGACGTCGTCGTGAGCGGCGTCAAGCGTCCCGTCGAATCGGCCGCACAGGCGACCCACCTCCTCGTCACCGGACGGACGGGGTCCGGCCTGACGCAGGTCCTCGTTCCGGCCGACTCGCCCGGCGTCTCGATCGAGCCGATGCACGGGGTCGACCTCACCCGCCGCTTCGCCGTCGTCGCTTTCGATCGCGTCCGGCTGCCGGCGGGCGCGGTCGTCGGCGAGGTCGGTCGCGCCGGCGAGCGGGTCGAGCGCCAGCTCCGGATCGCGCTCGTGCTGCTGTGCGCGGAGTCCGTCGGCGCGATGCAGAGCGCCTTCGACAGGACCGTGGCGTGGGCGTTCGACCGCTACTCGTTCGGACGCCCGCTGGCCTCGTACCAGGCGCTCAAGCACCGCTTCGCCGACATGAAGGCGTGGCTCGAGGCGAGCCATGCGGTGAGCGATGCGGCGGCCGCCGCGGTCGACGCCGCATCGGCGGAGGCGAGCGAGCTGGCGAGCGCGGCGAAGGCGTACGTCGGGGACTACGGCGCGGAGCTCCTCCAGGATTGCGTGCAGCTGCACGGTGGCATCGGGGTCACGTTCGAGCACGACCTGCATCTCCTCCTGCGCCGGCTCACCTCCAACCGCGCGCTCTACGGCACTCCGGCGGAGCATCGGCGCCGCATCGCCGACCTCGTCGAGGCACGCGGGGCCGCGGCGTGAGCGGCGAGCCGATGGAAGACCTCGAGTCGTTCCGCCGGCGCGCGCGCGCCTGGATCCGCGCGAACCTGAGGCCGATCGGAAGCAGCGTGCTCGGCATCCGGAGCGCGGTCGCCGACGAGGAGGAGCTCGCCGCCGTCGCGCGCGACCGCGAAGTGCAGCGCATGCTGTTCGACGCCGGGCTCGCCGGGATCTGCATCCCGCGCGACTACGGTGGCCAGGGCCTGTCGCTCGCGCACCAGCAGGCGCTGAACGAGGAGATCGCGGGCTACGAGTTCGCGAGCCGGATCCAGGTTCCGACGTTCGCGCCGTGCGCCGCGGTCCTCCTCGAGTTCGGCACCGAGGAGCAGAAGCGGCGCCACATCCCCGCGATGCTGAAGGGCGAAGAGATCTGGATGCAGTTCCTGTCCGAGCCGAGCGGCGGCTCCGACGTCGCCGGCGCCCTCACGACCGCGGTCCGGGACGGCGACGACTGGTGCCTTTCCGGCTCGAAGGTTTGGACGACCGGCGCGTGGTGGTCGGACTGGGCGCTCTGCCTCGCGCGCACGAGCTGGGACGTCCCGAAGCACGCCGGGCTCACCGTCTTCATGCTGCCGATCCACCAGGAAGGCGTCGAGGTGCACCGCATCGAGATGCTGAACGGCAACCGCGAGTTCTGCCAGGAGTTCCTGAACGACGTCCGCGTCCCGGACGCCGACCGCATCGGCCAGGTGAACGACGGCTGGACGGTCGGGACGCGCTGGATGTTCCACGAGCGGATGTCCTACAACTCGCCGCTCGTCACGTTCCCGAGCGGGATGCTGCAGGGGGGCGCGGGCGGCGCCTCGACGCTCGACGTCGCGCGAGCCGCGGGCCGGCTCGACGATCCGCACGTGCGCGAGCTCGTCGGCGAGGCGCGCATGCTCGAGCTCGTGGGGCGCGAGCTGCAGCGCCGGATCGCCGAAGGCATCGCGACCGGGACGATGTCGGGCCACGCGTCGGCGATCGGGCGCCTCTTCCACTGCTTCACGGCCACGCGGCAGACGACGATCGCGTTCGAGATCGCCGGTGCCGCGGGCGGCGCGTGGACCGACGACGACGGGCCCCTCGCCTCGCGTGGAACCGACTTCCTCATGCGCCAGACCACGTGCATCGGCGGCGGGACGACCGAGATGGCGCGGAACGTCGTCAGCGAGCGCGTGCTCGGCATGCCGCGCGAGCGGACCGCCGACCGCGACGTGCCGTTTCGCGACGTGCCGCGAAGCCCGTCCATGAAGCGCTGACGACCCTTCACCCACTCGAGCGAGGAGCGAACGATGAAGATCAGCGGAGCGAAGGCGATCGTCGTCGGCGGGGCGTCCGGAATGGCGCGCGCGACGGCCGAGATGCTCGTGCGCGAGGGAGCGCGCGTCGCGATCCTGGACCGCCCGAGCTCCAAGGGCGAGGAGGTCGCCGCCGCGATCGGCGCCGGCACGCGCTTCCACCGCTGCGACGTGACCGACTTCGCCGGCACCGAGGCGGCGATCGCGCGCGCGGCCGACGAGCTGGGCGCGGTTCACTTCGGCGTCAACACGGCGGGCGGTGGCATCGCGAAGCGCACCCTCACCAAGGAGGGCCCGCACCCGCTCGACGACTTCCGCGCCGTGATCGACCTGAACCTGGTCGCGAGCTTCAACATCGCCCGGCTGCAGGCGGAGCGCATGAGCCGGAACGAGCCCGACGAGAACGGCGAGCGCGGCGTCATCGTCATGACCGCCTCGATCGCGGCCTTCGAGGGACAGATCGGCCAGGTCGCGTACAGCGCGGCGAAGGCCGGCATCGCGGGCATGACGCTCACGATGGCGCGCGACCTCGGGAGCCTCGGCATCCGCGTCGTCACGATCGCGCCCAGCCTCTTCGACACCGGCCTCACGCACGGCATCCCGAAGCCGATGGCCGACGGGCTCACCCGCGACGCCGCGTTCCCCAAGCGCATGGGCCGCCCGGAGGAGTACGCCCTCCTCGCGCGCGCCATCTTCGAGAACCCGATGCTGAACGGCTCGACGTTCCGCCTCGACGGCGGGCAGCGCTTCGCGCCGAGGTAGCGATCGAGATCCCGCTCCGGCCGTCAGCGTGACGGCGCCGCGAAGCCGCTCTCCCGACCTTCCCAGAGCTCGGCGCGCAGCACGTGGCGGAGGAGCTTGCCGGTCGCGTCGCGCGGCAGCGCGTCGCGTACGATCACGCGGCGCGGCCGCTGATAGCCCGCGAGGCGCGACTCGCACGCGGCCGTGATGGACGCGACGGCCGCGCTCGCGGCCCGTTCCGCGTCCGCACCCGTGCGCGCGTCGCGATCGAGCACGACGAACGCGACCGGCGTCTCTCCGCGGACGTCGTCCGGTCCGCCGACGACGCAGGCATCGCGCACGTCGGGGAGCGACGCGACCACGTCCTCGATCTCGGCGGGGTAGACGTTCACGCCGCCCGAGACGATGACGTCGGCGGTCCGGCCGGAGATGAAGAGGTAGCCGTCCCGGTCGACGTAGCCGAGGTCGCCGACCGTGAACGCGCCGTCGGCCGCGTACGCCGCGGCGGTCTTCTCGGGAGCGTGGCGGTACTCGAAGGTCTTCCCGCTCGGCGGCCGGAAGTAGATGGTGCCCTGCTCGCCCGGCCCGAGGCGCTCGCCGCCGGCGCCCAGGATGCAGACCTCGAGGCCGAAGCACGGCTTGCCGACCGTGCCCGGGCGCGCGAGCCATTCGTCGGCGGTCGCGATCGTCATGCCGCCTTCGGTCATGCCGTAGTACTCGGTCAGGATCGGCCCGAGCCAGTCGATCATCGCGCGCTTGACGTGCTGCGGGCAGGGCTCGCCGCCGTGCAGCACGGCGCGCAAGGCCGGCGCGCGGAACGCCCGTCGTCGCTCGGCGGGCAGCGCGAGCAGCTGGCGGAACATCGTCGGCACCATGCAGGTCGAGCGCACGTCGCGCGCGAGCGCGTCGAGCGCCGCTTCCGCGTCCCAGCGCGGGAGGATCCGCAGCGTGCAGCCGAGCGCGAGGAGCGAGAGCGAGAACGCGAGCGGCGCGCCGTGGAAGAGCGCCGAGACGTTCAGGTGCGGGCCGTCGGTCGGGAGATGCGTCGCCGCCGCGCTCGCGCGCGACGCGACGAACGACTCGCACCACGGCCGGCGGCCGTCCGCGAGGCGGTGCACGCCCTTCGGGCGGCCGGTCGTGCCCGAGGTGTACGAGAGGCGCCAGCCGGCGCGCTCGCGCGGCAGGGAGCGCGTGGGCTGCGACCCGAGCCAGCGCTCGAAGGCCGCGCCGGCGACGCCGCGCTCGAGGTCGATTGCCGCGATCCCGGTCGCCGCCGCGGCGGCGCGCGCGGCGTCCACGTCGGTCACGACGGCGCGCGTGCCGGCGTCGCGCAGGAGGTATTCCGTCTCGGCCGCGGTCCACGACGTCTTGACCGGCGTCACGACCATGCCGGCCCGCATCGCGCCGACGAGCGCCTCGACGAACTCGACGCGGTTCGTGACCGCGAGCGCGACGTGGTCGCCGGGCACGAGCCCGAGCGCCTCGAGACCGTGGCCGACGGCGTTCGTCCGCTCCTCGAGCTCCCCGAACGTCACCCGGCGGCGATCGTCCTCGAGCGCGATCGCACGCGGCGCCGCTCCGGCGAGCTGCCAGATGGGAGGCGCGGCCTGGTCCGCCGTCGCGGTCACTCGCCGACGACCTCCCACTGCGGGATCCGGAGCTCCTCTCCGGTACGCGCGCTCTTCGCCTCCTCGAAGACGACGCGCACACGATCGCCGATTCGGACCGCGTCGGGCTCCTTCCCGACGACGTTGCCCGCCACCAGGATCCCGGGCGCGTCCGCGACCGAGATCAGCGCGATCGCGTACGGGACGCGGTCGGCGAGCGCGGGATGGATCGCGTGCGTCACCACCGCGACGCTCTCGATACGACCGTCGCCCGCGCTCGCGAACCCTCCGAGGTCGAAGCTCTGACACGCTTCGCAGACGTCCTCGGGCGGGTGCTGCACGTGACCGCACGCGCGGCAGCGCTGGAGCGTGAGGACGCCGGCCGTGAAGAACTCGCGGTTGTGGGCGTCGAGCATCGGCACCGGCCAGCCGTCGCCGAGGACGCGCTTCATGCGGGCGCCCCGAAGAGAACCGCGCTTCCCGGCGAGTAGCCCGGCCCGGCGACGACGAGCGCGCGCTCCACGCGCTTCACCTGACACGTCGACTCGCCGCGGATCTGCCGCACGGACTCGTTGATCATCTCGAAGCCGTGGATGTACGCCTCCCCGATGTTGCCGCCGCTCGTGTTGAACGGGAACGCGGCGTCCGGACCGACGAGCCGGCCGCCGGACACGAACTCCTCGATGCCGTCGGGCGGCGCGAAGCCCATCTCGCAGAGCGCCATCAGGACCGGCCCCGTGAAGTTCTCGTAGACCTGCGTCACGTCGACGTCCTGCGGCCCGCACCCGGCCTGCTCCCACAGATGCTTCCCGACCTGGCGGTAGTGCGCGGAGCCGAGGGTCGCGCCCGAGAACGTGCCGAACGGCGGGCCGATCCCCGAGGCCGCCGCGACGATGAGCGCCGGACGCCCCGGCAGGTCGCGCGCCCGCTCGGTCGTGGTGACGACGGCGGCCGCCGCGCCGTCGTTCTCGGGACAGCAATCGTAGAGATGGAAGGGCTTCACGATCCAGCGCGCCGCGTGGTACGCCGCGCGCGTCAGCGGCTCGCCGTGGCGGAGAGCGCGCGGGTTCCTCTGCGCGTTGGCGTAGCAGGCGAGCGCGATCTCGCAGAGCGCCTCCTGCGAGATCCCGTGGTCGTGCATGAAGCGCGCCGTGTGGAGCGCGCACTGGTGGGCGGGGGTCAGGATCCCATAGGTCGCGTTCCACGCGAGGGGTCCGGCCATGGACGCGCCGATGCCTCCCGGGCCGCCGGCCTGACCGAATCGGCCGAACTGACCCTGCGCGAGCGCGCGGAAGACGACGACGTGACGCGCGTGTCCCGACGTCACCGCCGCGTCGGCGACCTGCACGGCCGCGGCCATGCTGTTCCCGCCGCCCGCCCACGGGATGCCGGTCCAGCGGAGCTCCTTCAGGCCGAGCGCGCGCGCGAGGCGGACCGGGACGTTCCGCTGGTCGGTGTACGAGACGAACCCGTCGACGTCGGCGAGCGCGAGGCCCGCGTCCTCGACCGCGCGCCGGATCGCGATGCACGCGAGCTGGAACTCCGTGTGCGGCGAGTCGCCGCGCCTGTAGTAGGTCGACTCGCCGATCCCGGCGACGGCCGCGCTCCCGCGCATCGCCTCAGCCGAGGAGCTCGGCGGCGCCGAGGTCGAGGGCGTGGCGGGCATGGCGCCGCGCCATCGCGACGAACATCTCGTCGCCGCGCTCGGTGCGCTCGACGATCATCGACGCGACCACCGTGACCGTGAAGCCCGCGAAGCTGCCGCGCCGGTAGTCCTCCCAGCAGTGCCCGAACGGGTAGTTGCGGACGCCCGCCGCGATCAGCCCCTCGTGGTAGGCGCGGACGATGTCGCGCTCCACTTCGCGGCGCGCTTCGGGGACGAGGCCGGCGCCGAGGAAGTACGCGACGTCCGACAGCGGGTTCCCGAGCGTCAAGCTCTGCCAGTCGACGACCGTGATCCTGGGCGGGTCCGTCCGTTCGTCGATCAGGAGGTTGTCGAGCCGGTAGTCGACGTGCACGACCGCGAACGGATCGCCGAGCGGCTCGAAGGGCGGCCCGGCGCTGTCCGCGACGCGGGCGATGATTTCCGCCTCGTCGCGCGCGAGGCGGGCGCCGTAGCGCTCGAGGAACCCGGCGAGCTGCGCCCGGTAGAGCCCGCGCACCATGTCGACGATCATCTCGTTCGGCTCGCCGAGCCAGTCGATGCCGCGGAAGGACGGGTCGCACCAGCTCGGCGCGTGGAGGCCGACGAGCTCGAGCACGGCCGCGCGCGCGACGGCGGCCGAGCCGCCCGCGAGCTGATCCCCCTGCGCGGCGGGGGCCATGTCCTCGAGGAGGAGAGCGAAGTCCGGACCCTCGCCCTCGATCGCCGCGTAGTAGCAGCGCGGGGTCGCGATCCGGAAGCGCGGCTGGAGCTCGCGGTAGAACGACACCTCCTTCAGGAAGTTCCGGAGCGCGACGCCCGTCGCCCGGCTCGTCGGGTCGTCGGACGGGAACTTGCCGACGAGGCTCCGCGGCGTCGTCGCATCGCCGCCCGACACGTCGAGCGCGAAGCGGACGCACTTGCCGATCTGTCCGGTGCCGACGCGCGTCGCCGTGAATCCCCGCACGTCGGCGTTCGCGTGGCCGGCGTCGCGCAGCCGGTCGGTGAGCCACGCTGCGGTGATCGTCTCGGGGGTCGGGATGCTGCTCATGCGCCGCTCATGCGGCAGGGTTCGAGCCCAGGTGCTCGAACCGGGCGGCGGGGCGGCGCACTCGATACGCGGCGACGACGGGCTCGAGCTCCTGCGGGCTCGCGCCGTGCAGGATGACGCCGTCGCAGCCGAGGTCGAACTGCTCCAGGATCTTGGTCACGCAACGGTCGGGTGAGCCGGTCGCGGCGGGGGCGAGCCAGTCCTCGGGGATCAAGGTCGCGATGTGCTCGAGCTGCTCGGTGGTCGCGAGCTGGTCGATCGCGCCCCGGAACGCCTTCACGACGTCGTCGTCGCGGAAGCGCCGGAGCACCGCCGGGTCCCAGCGATTCGTCTTGACCATGAGGTCGCCGTAGCCCTGGAGGTAGGTCGCCATGCGGCCGACCGTCTTCTTGAGCCGCAGGTCGGCGGGGAGATGATCGCCGACGGTCGCGAAGCACGACCAGACGCGCACCTTCGACGGGTCGCGCCCGGCCCTCTCGGCGGCCCTCTTCGCCGTGCTCGCGCAGCGCGCGGTGGTCTCGTCGGTGAAGAAGGTGTGCAGGACGACGGCGTCGAACGCGCGGCCGGCGAGCTCGAGCGTGTTCCGCGCGAACGCCGTCACGGTGAGCGGGATCGTCTCGCGATATTCGGGCCCCATCGCGAGGACGGGGTACTTCCCCGCGGGCCCGTCGTGGCCGAGGACGACCTCCCCGGCCCAGATCCGCCGCATGAGCCCGGCGAAGTCCTCCATCTCGGCGGTCGTGATCCGCGGCAGGCCGAAGGCGTCGAACATGGGTCCGATGCCGCGGCCGATCCCGAGCGAGAACCGACCGCCCGTGAGCTTGTGCATGGTCATCGCGAAGGCGGCGGTGACCATCGGGTGGCGGGTATTCGAGTTCGTCGCCGCGGTCGCGATGCCGATCTCGCTCGAGACGGCGCCGACCGCTCCGCACAGAGTCGCCGCCTCCTTGATGTTGAAGCGCTCGGACACGAAGACCGAGCCGAAGCCCATCCCTTCCCCGAGCTGCACCTCGGAGATGAGGTCGCGCGGCGTCCGCGGCGCACCCGCGAGCGTGTAGAACGCGAGCTCGTTCATCCGTGCCGTCCGATTCACGGTCGCCTCGACCCTGCACGTCGATTCATTCGGCCGAAACTGCAACACGAGCGGCGAACCGCGGTCAACTCCTCGCCGATCCCGTCTTCTCGCCGTCCGGCAGGAGGCGCCCGCTGCTGGACAAAAACATCTAGACGAAAGACGATGGGCATCGCCGCGCCTCGATCGAGTGGCGCGTGCCGCAGTTCCGCGGCTCTCGAAGGAGGCGAGCGAGATGAGGACGGTCGTCGTCGGAGCGTCCACCGGGCTGGGGCGCTGCATCGGCATCGGCCTCGCACGCCGCGGCGCCTCGGTCGCGCTCCTCGCGCGGCGGCGCGATCTGCTGGAGGACGCGGCGCGCGAGGCGGGGGCGGACGCGCTCGCCGTCGCGTGCGACGTGACGGACGACGCGTCGTGCCGCGACGCCGTCGCCGAGGTCGTGCGCGGGCTCGGCGGCATCGACGCGGTCGTCTACGCCGCCGGGATCGGCGTGCTGCGCCGCATCGAGCAGCTCGACGCGGCGACCTGGCATCGGACGTTCGACACGAACGTGATCGGCGCGTGGCGGTTCACCGCGGCGGCGCTTCCCCACCTCGCCGAAGCGCGCGGCGTCGCGGCGTATCTCTCGTCGGTGAGCGCGTCGCTCACGCCCCCCTGGCCGGGCCTCGCGACCTACACCGTCACGAAGGCGGCGCTCGACAAGCTCGTCGAGGCGTGGCGAGCGGAGCACCCGCAGGTCGGCTTCACGCGCGTGATCGTCGGCGAGTGCGGCGGCGGCGAGGGAGCCGCCGCGTCGCAATTCATCGCGTCGTGGGACGGACAGCTCATGGGCGAGCTGTTCCCGGTGTGGCAAGCGCGCGGGTTCATCGCCGAGTCGCTCATCGACGTCGACCACCTGGTCGGCGTCGTGGAGAGCGTGCTGCGCTCGGGCGCGAGCTCGACCATCCCTTCGATCGCCCTGACGCCGCGGCGGCCGGCGTGACCGCGATGGCCTCGACCGGCGGAACGTCGGCTTCCGAGGCCGTCGTGATCACGGGCGCTGTCGGCATGGGCCAGGCGAACGGCTCGCATGGTCCGCGAGCCGCTGTCGGTGCTCGACATGGACCTCCCGGTCGACGGGCCGACGCCTTCGTGCTGACCTCCGCGGAGCGGGCGCGGTCGCTGCCGCATCCCGCGGTGCTCGTGCACGCGACCGCGACCGGCGGGCGCACGCCGGGCGGGTTCTTCTTCAACTCGCAGGGCGCGCTGCTGCGCCGCGCGTGACGCCGGAGCGCTGGCCGTCCGCAGCCCGGGCTTCGGCCGTCGTCATGCGATGGCCGATCGGCCGGAACACCGCCGCGAGCCAGCGCTCGCGATCGAGGTGCGCGAGCGCGGGCAGCGGATCCGCGAGCGACGCCAGGCCGCGGTCCTCGTCGTGCAGCTCGAGGAGCACGGCCCAGGCGTACTTCCGCGCGTTGCCGCGGATCTGCTCGTCTGCGAGCGTCAGCAGCTCGGCGCTCGCCACCCCCGGCAGATCGGCGAGGTCGGCGAGCCCGCCACCGCGCACGAGCGAGGACTCGAAGCTCGGGCCGTCGCCGTTCGTCGCGTTCGCGAGGACGAGCACGACGGTCTTCCGCTCGCTCGTGTCCGTCGCGACGCGCGCCGCCGTCCGGACCGTCGCCCGCCGCCACATCGTCGGAGGCTGGACGGTCGACATGTCGATCGCCGGGCTGATCGGCATCGCGTCGCTCCCCCTCGCCTGCGCGAGCTGCGCGAGCGCGAGCGCCGGATCGTCCATCTCCCAGATCGTCAGGTGGTCGTGCTTGCCCGACGGCCACGGGCCCGTGACGCGACGGAAGCGCTGGCCCGCCAGCACGCCGGGTGTCAGGACGCCGTGGCTCAGGTGGTCGGCCGCGTACCAGCGGTCGAACTCCTCCTCCCGGCCCGGAACCGGATTCGAGAGCGCGAACTGGAGACAGGTCGGCATCCGGCTTCTCCTCGCGCCGCGCGTCAGTCGATCGGGAGGTTGTAGACGCGCGCAGCGTTCGCGCTCAGCACCTTCCGGCGCTCCTCGAAGGTGAGCTCGGCGAGGCAATCGCGCACCTGGTCGAGCGGCTTCGGGTAGAGGCAGACGGGATGCGGGAAGTCGGTTTCGAACATGACGTTGTCGACGCCGATCCGGCGGATCGTCGGCGAGATGTCCCGGCCCTCGAACCAGAACGACGCGTAGATCTGCCGGCTGAAGTACTCCTTCGGCGACATCGACAGCTTCGCGAGGCGGCGCGCGCCGGCTTCGGCGAGCGAGTAGTCGAGCGTCTCGAGGATGAACGGGATCCAGCCGAGGCCGCTCTCGACGGAGACGAAGTTCAGCTTCGGGAAGCGCTCGAGGAGGCCGGAGGTGATCAGGTTCAGGATCACCTTCGCATTGCTGATGAACATCATCGTGCCGCCGACGGCGAGCTTCTCCTCGGGCGCGAGCGACGGCCACGGCGACTCGCCGTACCAGCTCATCGTGTCCTCGCTCGCGCCGATGTGGAAGTTCACCGGCAACCGCTTGTCGCTGCAGAATTCCCAGAGGGGCGTCCAGTACTCGCCGCTCAGGTCCTGCATCCCGTTCAGGTGGGGCTCCGAGTTGATGTTGACGCCGCGCATGCCCATCGCGTGGCACCGCTCCGCCTCCGCGACGGCCCGCTCGATGTCCCACCACGGCAGGAGGGCCATCGGCAGGAGCCGCTCGCCGGACTCGGCCTGCATCTCGGCCATCGCGTCGTTGTAGATCTGCGTGCTGACGAGACGCAGGTCGGCGTCGACCGGCTCGCGGCGCGGCGCGCCCATCGGCGCGCGGCCCTGGCCCGCGAAGCCGAGCACGTTCGGATAGAGGATCTGCGCCCAGATGCCGCTCTCGTCGAGCACCTCGAGGCGCTCCTTGGCGCGCGAGCATCCCGGGTGGACCTCGTCGACCTGCCACTTGCTGAACTCGATTCCGTCGGCCTTCGTGCCGTCGCGGTAGATCACGCTCGAGGCCGAGCCGACGCCCAGCGAGCGGTTGCCGTCGATCGTCCAGACCCACTGGCCGTCGAGCATCCGCATCTGCGGGACGCGGTCGCGGTACTTCGGCGTGGCGCGCGAGGTCCAGAGATCGAGCGGCTCGCTCAGGTGGCTGTCGATGTCGATGACCTTGATGCCCTCGACGACGTCCGCCTTCCGGGCGCTCTCCGAACTCGATGTCGCACCCATCGTCTCGTCCCCCGTGCGCCGCGGCGATCGCAGGCGGCGGTCCACGTGGCCTGCGCTGAATCATCTATACATGATCAGCCGCGTCCGCGGCTGTCATCGCGGGCGGCGGTGATCCGGCGGCCGCGTGAAGGCCTCCTGGGCAGGTCGTGCCGGCGCCGGAATGCCGGCGACGAACTTCTCGATCATCGCGACGACCTGCGCCAACGCGAAGACCTGCACGAAGTGACCGCTCACCGCGACGCGGGCGACCCAGGTCTCCGGGCGAAGCCGCTCGACCGCCGCCGAATCGAAGCGCGGCCGCGACGACCCGACGTAGAGGAGCGGCGCTCGGCACGCCGCGAGCACGGGCGCCGCGTCCAGCCCGGGGAACTGCGCGAGGAGCGCTTCGGCCACCTCGTTCGGAGCCGCGAGCATCGCGGACACGAGCGCGTCGGCTTGCGGGCCCGCCTCGCGCGGCAGGAAGTACGCGTTGCGGACGAAAGGCTCGATCGCCCGGCGGAACCCGCGCTCGCTCACCTCGCGAGAAAGCGCGGCATACGCCGCGCGCCCTTCCGCGTGCGGTGGAAGCGCGCCGTCGAGATTGACGACGGCTGCGATGCGATCGGCGCAGGAGCCCGCGACGTGCACCGCGACGACGCCGCCCATGCTGTGACCGACGAGGACCGCGTCGCGGAGGTCTCGCCACCGGCAAAACTCCGCGAGACCACCGGCGAGCCCGTCGAAGGTCGGCGCGACGTCGCCCAGCGGCGTCGTCCCGTGTCCGGGAAGATCGACCGAGAAGACGCGATGGGTGCTCGCCAAGTGCTGCGCCAGCGCGCGCATGTGTGACCGGTTGCCGCACCAGCCGTGGACCAGGACGATCGGCCGCCCGGAGCCCCCCGCCTCGTCGAACGACAACCTCGCTTCCGGCATGCGCCGAATCAAACCGAGCGTCCGGCGGAGTTCAATCGCACGCGGCCGCGCGCTGGAAGACCAGAGCGCCGCCGGCGTATAGAAAACCCGTGCGGACCGACCCGCGCCGACTGGTGGCGTCATGACGACGAACAGAAACCCACACGCCGGCGAGCCATTCGCCGACGGCGATGCCGCCCTCGCGGCCGCGCTCGAGGACGTGAGCGTCCCGGCGCTCCTCTGCTCGCTCGTCCACATGACCGGCGACCCGTCGTGGATTCGCGGCGAGCTCAAGCCGGGCAAGTGCACCTCGATCGACTTCCAGGGCGGGATGTCGCCGCAGGCGCAGGCGGAAGCGCGCCGGCGCGCGCTGCCCGCGATCGCGGCCTACCGCGACGCCGGCTGCGAGCCGCACCCGCTGCCGCGCGAGCTGCTGCACGAGATGATGGAGTTCGTCGCGTGCGCTCCGGTCGAGGGCGTCCGCGCCGACATGATGCTGCACGACCTGTCGCTCGACGGCGCCGACTGCGACGAGGTCACGTGGGGCGCGGATATCCCCGAATCGGTGAAGGCCGACTCGCACGTCGTCGTCATCGGCTGCGGGGAGTCCGGGCTGCTCGCGGGCATCCGCCTCCAGCAGGCCGGGCTGCCGTTCACGATCGTCGAGAAGGCGTCCGGCCCGGGCGGCACGTGGTGGCACAACCTCTATCCCGGCGCGCGCGTCGACGTCGGCAGCCACCACTACTGCTACTCCTTCGAGCCGGCCGACCACTGGAGCGAGTACTTCTGCCGGGCGCCGGAGCTCATCGGGTACTTCGAGCGCATCCTCGACAAGCGCGGCCTCCGCCCGCACTGCCGCTTCGACACCGAGGTCACGGCCGCGGTCTGGGACGACGCCGCGGGGAAATGGCGCGTGCACCTCCGCACGTCGGACGGGCGCGAGGAGGTCGTCCAGGCGCGCTTCGTGATCAGCGCGGTGGGCGCGCTCAGCCTGCCGCGCTACCCCGACATCCCCGGGCGCGAGACGTTCCGGGGCCCGTCGTTCCACTCGAGCCAGTGGCCGCGCGACCTCGACATCGCGGGCAAGCGCTTCGCGCTCCTCGGCGCGGGCGCCACGGGCTTCCAGATCGCGCCGACGATCGCCGACGACGTCGCCCGCCTCACGATCTTCCAGCGCACGGCGCAGTGGATGTTCCCGAACCCCGTCTACCACGCGGCGGTGCCGCCCGGTGATCGCTGGGCGATGCGCCACCTGCCCTTCTACGGCCGCTGGTTCCGCTTCGCGATGATCTGGCCCGGCATCGGGATGGGCGTCGAGCCGTACCGCCGCGACCCCTCCTTCGACGACTCCGACGGCCGCGCGATCAACGAGGCGAACGCGCGCCGCCGCGTCGACATGACCCGCTGGATCACCTCGCAGCTCGCGGACCGGCCGGACCTGATCGAGAAGTCGGTGCCGCCCTATCCGCCGCTCGCGAAGCGCATCCTGCAGGACAACGGCTCGTGGCTCGGGTGCCTGAAGAAGCCGAACGTCGAGCTCGTCCGCACCGCGATCGAGCGCATCGTGCCGGAGGGCATCGTGACGACCGACGGCCGGCGCTGGGAGGCGGACGTCCTCTGCTACGCGACCGGGTTCCGCCACGTCGAGTTCCTCGCCCCGATCGAATTCACCGGCCGCGGCGGCGTCTCGCTGCGCCGGCAATGGGGCGACGAGCCGACCGCCTACCTCGGCATCACCGTCCCGAACTTCCCGAACCTCTTCTGCCTCTACGGGCCGGGCACGAACCTCGCCCACGGCGCGAGCATCATCTTCCACTCCGAGTGCCAGATGAGCTACGCGATGAGCGCCATTCGCGAGGTGCTCGCGAGCGGCGCCCGCGCGATCGAGGTCCGGAAGGACGTGCACGACGAGTACGCCGCCCGCTACCGACTAGAGATCGACCAGCTCATCTGGGCGCACCCGTCGGTCGAGCACAGCCACTACAAGAACCGCGCGGGCAAGGTGTACACGCTCTCGCCCTGGCCCATCGAGACGTACTGGGCCTGGACGCGCGCCGTGAACGCGTCGGAGTACGACCTCACCTGAGGGACCACCGGCCGGCGCCGCCGCGAACGGCGGCGGCGCCGGGCGGTCCGATGTGCCTACGGGCAGCTGAGCGCCGCGTTCACGATCTCGCTCGTGTACACGAGCTTGCCGGCGCCGTTCAGGTGCAGGTTGTCGTCGATGAACCAGCTGTCGGCGTTCCAGGTGTGGTGATCCCACGAAAGCGCCGCGAAGTCCCGCACGCGGAACCAGTCGGTGCTGCTCAGGCCCGCGACGTAGCGCAGCCAGTTGTTGATCGACTGCGCCGCGTTCGCGTAGTGCCACGGGTTCGCGTCGATGTAGTTCGCGAGGTTGTCGGGCGCGGTCACGGCGACGACGCAGACGCCCCAGCCGTCGATCTCCTGGAAGATCGCCGTCAGCGCATCGAAGACGCCCTGCAGCCGAGCGGCGCGGTCGGCGTCGGTGCCCGATTGGCAGTGGAAGTTCGCGTCGATGGGACCGCACGCGACCCAGCCAGCGTCGTTTGCGCCGAGCGCGACGACGATCGCGCGCAGGTTCCCGGTCGCGCGGAGCCCGCGCATCTCGTCCAGGAGATACGAGTCGGCGACGTTGAGCGCGCCGGTGCCGCGCGGCGTCCACCGGCGACCACCCTGCCCTTCCACCTCAGCCCGCAGGTTGTGGGCGTTCAGGTTCCCCTGCACGTAGCCCTGCAGGTAGGTCTGGTTGTAGCTCGGGTCGTTCAGCTGCTGCGTCAAGCTGTCGCCGACGACCAGCACCTTGTCCCACGTCGATTGCCCCTGGGCGAACGGATACAGGTACGCGTCGCAGCTGCCGTCGGGCGCGACGAGACGTGGCGAGAGGTACGTGACGACGGAGTTGTCGTCGATCGTCGAGAGCGGGCCGCGCACCGAGTGGAACGCGGGCACGAAGTCGCCCCAGTCGCCGGGCGCATTGTCCCAGCGCAGCTCCCACGTGCTGCTCGCGGCACTCGACCAGGTCGTGGCGCCGCTCGCGCGCGTCTCGAGCGCGGTGACGGTCGCGAGCGGGCCGATCGGCGAGCTCGACGTCGTCCAGGTGACGCGCCACTGCGTCGAGTTGACGGGATTGGTGCAGGTCACCGTCGCGGCACCGGCTGCAGAGCCCCACACCAGAGCGCCGGCGAGAGCCAGCGCGGCAGACCAAAGCCCACCGTGTCGATCCATTCGAGCCCCTTCGTCCGGCGGCGAGCGCCAGCACGCGCTCCGCGCGCCTTCCCACGTCGCCGTGAGTTCGGCTTGCCCGCGACGCGAGTGAGCGTCAAGCGCCTCGGCGAAGTCGACGGCGCGTCGCGCCCGCGACGGAGAGCGACCGCGTCAGCCGCCGGCCGGACGCGAGCAGCGCAGGACCGCGCCGTCGCTCCGCCAGCCGCACGATACCGCGCTGCCGCGCGTGGCCGCGCACGGCGGGGCGCCGTCGATCCGCACGCCGAGCGCCGGGACCGCGGGAGGAAACAACGCCGCCGCGGCGGCGCTCGCGAGCTTGACGGTGAGCTTCCATTTGCGGCGGCCGTCCGGCAGCGGCGCGCCTGCAGCCAGCGTCGCCTTCGTCACGCCGGCGACCTGACCGGCCGCGTCCGCGTAGACCGCCCTCGTCCCCTTGGCGGCGAACGAAACGGGTGCACCGGGTCCGCCGAGCCGTCCGGACTCGAGAACGGTCTCGCCGTCGGAAACGCGCAGCGCGAGCCCGCGGCTCAGCGCATCGACCGCGGCCGACGTGGTGAAGGACGCCCGCACGACGAGCTTCGCCGGCCCGGACGCCGGGCGGCGGAGCGTGATCGCGCCGAGGTCGAGCGGCTCGCACGCCGGCATGGCGACCGCATCGACGACCGCGAGCGTCGCCGAGCGCGGCGGCAGCGTCAGGCGCAGCGCGCCGCCGGCGATCGTCGCCGTTCCGGCCGGCGCGAGCCGCTCGGCGGCGGCGAAGCGATAGAGCGCGGCGTCCGCATCCGTCCCGCCCGCGATCGTCGCGGTCGCGTCGCGCGCCGCCCTGTCGCGGTTGAAGAGCAGGACGTACAGCCGTCCGTCGTCGCGCTGGAGCGCGTAGGACCCGACGGCGTCGGGTGCGTCGGTGGTCGCGCGCACGCTCGCGCCGTCGACGGCGGAGCCGGCGCCGTCGTAGTCGAGGAAGAGAAGGAACGCGTCCTCGACCCGGCTGTGCTCCGCGGGCGCGACCCAGCGGGTCGCGAGGTCGACGCCCTCGCGGCCGAAGATGGCGAGCGCCTCCGCCTGCGCGAGCGCGCTCGACGGGCCGTCGTCGTTGCCCCAGCTGTACTCGGTGATCGCGAGCTTCGTTCCCGGCGCGCGCGCCGCGATCCACTCCTTCATCCGCGGCACGAGCCGCACCGGCTCGCCGATCCACGACTCGTCGACGTACGTCGGGTCGTAGAGGCTCCGGAGCGAGCGCAGACGACGCGCGGCGGTCGGAGCCGACTCGTCGTCGGACAGCGTCACGCCCTGCGCCTGCGGGTAGTAGTGGATGTCGAGGTAGTCGACGAGCCGCACGCCGTGCGCCTGCTGGTACGCTGCGACCTGCCCGAGGTACCACTCGAGGAAGGCGAGACCGCCGTGCGCGCGGCGGTCGGGGCCGTCGATGCAGTCGTCCGCGCCCGAGCCGAAGTAGGCGCACCAGCCCCACGGGTCGGGTCCGAGGATCTCGGCCGCCGGGTCCTGCGCCTTGATCGCCGAGGCGTAGTCGACGGTGCGCTGCCAGAGCTCGTCGAACGTGACGGCCTGCGGGTGCACGTCGCGATGCGTGGAGCTCCACAGCGTCGGCTCGTTGTCGAGCGCGAAGAGCTTGACGCCGCCCTGCGCCGCCGTGCCGGTCCGGTCCGCGATGTGCGCGAGCCAGTCCGTGACGTACGAGGGTCCGGTCTCGCGCGACGTGTCGTGCGGGTCGTTGCCGGTGATCGGCGTGCCGTCCGGGCGGACGCCGTTGCCCGCATCCGGGTTGCACCAGAATGCGTTGCCGGTCGCGGTGCACTCGGTCTGCTGCTGCGGACCGTACTTGGCGACCGAGAAGCCCCAGCGGCGACTGCGATCCTTCGGCGTCCAGCCGATCATCGGCACGGTGACGAGCGGCTCGGCGCCGGCGGCGCGCGCGTCGTCGACGAAGCGGTCGGCGCTCGAGCCGTCGGGGAGGTTCTGCGGCGCCGGGTTGTCGTCGGGGATGTTGTAGAAGAACCAGTCGCTCGCCTTGTTGCTGACGTCGTCCTGCCAGGAGTAGCGCGTCACCGCGTTTCCGCCCCAGCGCTGCACGGGATAGTGCACGCGGGCGAGCGCCGACGCCGTCGCGAAGTTGACGCCGTAGACGAGACGGCTGACCGGCCGGCGATTCGCGCTCGGATCGATCGTGACGCCGACCGCGGCGGGCGGGGGCGGCGGCGTGGTCTGCGCGAGGAGCTGGACGTCGTCGACCCACAGCGTCGGCTGGTCGACGCCGCTCGCGTCCTGCAGCCACACGCCGTCGAGGAAGCCGCTCGTCACGCCGAGCGAGGAGAACGGCACCGACGCCTTCGCCCAGCTCCCCGCGGGCACCTTGCCGCCCGCGACGAACGAGTCGAGCGACGCGCTGCCGGCGATCGCGCCGCCGGAAAGAAGCGCGACCGTGACCTTCTGGCCGCCCGCGCCCGCACCGCGCACCCAGAGCTCGAGCGCTCCGTACTGCGCGACGTCGATCCCGGCGTCGCGGTGCAGGTAGAGCCCGCCCCAGCCGTCGGGCTCGAAGGAGATCGCGGCGCTGCCCGCGTGCACCACGGCGCCCTGCGAAAGGCTGTGCGGGCCCCAGCTCCAGTCGGCGAAGCCGCTCTGGAGCGCGTCGCCGTACACGGGGAGCGGAGCCGCTTCGCCGCGCGCCGCGGCGAGGCCGACGAAGAGCGCGAGCGGCAGAGCGAGCGCCGCGCGCAGCCCCGAAGTCGTCATGCCGTTGCCCAGGCAAGCGCGCAGGCGGCTTTGTTTCGTTTCTCCGTGCACCCTGCCCCCCCCAACTCGCGGCGTGGCGGTGCGCCGAGGATCGCGCGCCGAGTCGCACGCAAGCCGCTCGCCAGCCGTGCCCCGGCCGGACGGGGCGTCCGCCGCCGCTCCGCGTCCCGGCGGCGAAAAAATGCCGCGCGCGACACGCGCTCCGGAACCGCGGCCCCGGGCGCCTATTCGAAGATCGACTCGAAGATCGGCCGGAGGAACTCGAAGGCGCTCCACTCGTCGGGCGGAATCGTTCCCCGCCCGTTGCCGAGGCCCGCCGCCGGGTAGCGCGCGAACAGCGTCGGATCCGCGATCGGCGGCCCCGAGTCCTTCTCGTAGTGCCCGCTCCGCACGACGACGAGGTCGAGGCTCGGGAACACGTCGATGTACTGGCCGTCGAAGCCGAGGGCCTCGAAGAAGTCCTCCGTGCCGCGGATGCCCGTCGTGACCGGGAGCCACCACTGGTATCCGTAGCCGCTTCCCCTCGGCGACGTCGACTCCCGCACCCACTCGGCGGGAACGACCTGGCGGTCGCCCCAGAGGCCCTCGCGCGCGTAGAGCAGACCGAACTTCGCGAGCTCGCGCGACGGCGTGTCGATGCAGCAGTAGGTGAGCGTATGCCCGGGCACGTCGCTCCACCAGTCGACCGGCGCCATGGCGAGCGGGTCGAACAGGACCTTGCGCGCGTATTCCGCCGCGCGCATCCCCGTCGCGACCTCGATCACGCGCGACAGGAGCATGCTGTCCGCGCTCGAGTACGCGAAGAAGGTGCCCGGCGGTCGTCCGAGCGGCTTGCTCAGGACGTACGCCAGCTGATCGGAGACTTGGCTCGCCAGCACCGCGATGTCCGAGAGGTCGGTCTGGAAGACGGAGTAGTCCTCCGTCCAGGTGAGGCCCGACTCCATGCGGAGGACGTCGCGGAGCGTGATCGCCTCCTTGTCGGTCCCCGACCACTCTGGAATGAACCGCGCGAGGCTCGCGTCGACGCTTTCGATCTTGCCCTCGCCGATCGCGATCCCGATCAGGGCTCCGGCGAAGCTCTTCGCGACCGACCAGCTCGCGGCGAAGGAGCTCGGGTCTCGTCCCGGCTCGTACCACTCGGCCACGATGACGCCGTGGCGCACGACGACCACGGCCTGCGTGCTCTTGCCGGGCTGGAACGCGTACCGGCGAGCGCCGTCCAGGACGACGGCGCTCATGCCGTGCTGCTCGGGCGGCTCGACGCTCCAGCCCGCGAGCGGCCAGACCGTCGGACGAGGCGTCGGCGTGGGCGCGGGCGCGCACGGCTCCGGTGGCGCAAGAGCGCCCGAGGCGAGGTCGAACGCGTAGGCGATCTTCTCTTGCGGCGCTCCGACGAGGACCGTGCTCGCGGAGACCGCGACGAAGTCCTCGCCGGTCTCCGCCGCGTCGCTCGCGACGAGCCTTCCCTTCTCCCGCCATCCCTCTGCGCCCGGCTCGAACACGACGACGTCGCCCGCCGAGCCGCCGCCGTAGTAGCTGGCTGCGCCGACGAGCGCGCGGTCCTTCGACAGGCCGACCGTCGAGCCGAAGCGCCCGAGGTCGCGCGCACACGAGTGCAGCATGGACACCTGGCGCCAGGCGCCGTCGCGCTGCTCGAAGACGAACGCCGCGCCGTCGTGCGATCGCTGGTCGCGCTCGATGTGGGGGTCGGCGCCGACGAGCAGGGTCGAGCCGGACAGCGCGACGGACGCGCCGAAACCGCTGGCTCCCGGACAGGTCGGCGCGGAGATCGCGGCGACGCGGTTCCAGCTGCCTTGCTGGTGCCGGTAGACGAGGACGGCTCCGCACCCGTCGGTGTCGCCGACGGCCAGGGTGTCTCCTTCGAGCGCGAGCGACAGGGGTGCAGCGTAGCCCGAGATCGACTCCCGGCGCAGCGCCGCGACCTGCCGCCAGCCGCCGCCGGCGCGCTCGAAGACGAGTGCGGCGTTCACGGGATAGGTTGCCGCGACCACCGCGACGTCGCCGTCGGTGGCGACGGCGGTGATCGTCCCTTCGTCGTCCGCATCGGTGAAGGGATCGATCTGCGCGGAAAGCTTCGATCCGTCGATTCCGAGCTCGAACACATACGCGCGTCGCTTTCCGCCGACGACGATCGTCCGTCCCGCGAGCGCGATCGTCACGCCGAAGTCCCCGTCGGCACGATCGGGGCTCTGGAGTCGCGTACGACGGCGCCAACGTCCCTGCGCGCGCTGGAAGACGTCGACGGCCGGGCGACGGTCCCGCCCGACGACCGTCGCGATCGCCGCGGTGTCGCTCGAAATGGCGACGGTCGAGCCGAAGGCGACGCCGTCGCCTGCGGGCGCGACGACCCTCGCCGGCGGATCGGGCTTCGGCGCTCCGTCGGCGCAGCGACGGTCTTCGAGGAACGTGCGAGGCAGCGTCACCTCGCCGGCCGCGGACCATCCGGACGCGGGACAGGACCCGCACCTACAGCCGGGCGCCGTGGAGCAGGCGAAGATTCGATCGTCGCCCGTGGCGTCGGACTCTTTGCACCAGACGAACTGCGACGGGCCTCCGTCGAGCGGAGACGCCGAGCCCGCGAGCGTGAAGCCCCTCGGCGCGCGAGCGATCGTCCAGTGTGCCCCGCCCACGTCCTTGCCGACGAGCAGCATCTTCTCGTCCGGCGTCAGGCGCAGCCCGGATCCGGGCGTCTTCTTCGACGGCCGGTCGCCGCTGGCCGCCGGGGCCGGGTCTCCCGCGGAGCAGTCCGCCGGCGGATGAAAGAAGCTTTCGGGAAGCGCGACTTCGGCCAGGTCGACCCACGGCTCGCAGCCGCGCGTCCCCTTGCAGCGCAGGTGGACCGCGCCGCCCGCTCGGCTCGTCTCGAGGCAGGAGACGAACTGCGGCGCCTCGCCGCCGGAGCCGTAGACATTCGCCCAGACGCGACCCTGCGCGCGATCTGCGACGATCGACCAGTGCTCCCCGTTCACGTCCTTGCTGACGAGCGTCTCGACGCCGTCCGGCGTCAGCTGCACGGCGGATCGAGCCGTCGCCGGCCGTGCGAGCGAGGTCGCGAGCACGCCTGCGACCGCAAGGGGCGCAGCGCCAGTCCACGAGCATCGGCGCGATTGACGCCGCCGGCAGCCGGACGTGGCGCGCATGGGGCTCCGATCCTCCATTCTCGCTAGAGCGAATGCTCGGTCTCGCGGAACGGTGGGAGGAACGTCGGGAAAACGTCGTGAAGGACGGTGGAGGGTGGGCGCCGAGCTCGGCGCCGGTGTAGCGGCTGCGTACGGCGTTCCGCAAGAGGAAAAAGCGATGCGCGTCACTCGAGCCGCATCACCGCCGCCGTCAGATCACGCGCTGATCACGGAGCGCGGAGAGCTGCTCCGCGCCGAGGCCGAGCTCGCCGTAGATCTCCGCGTTGTGCTCGCCGAGCCGCGGCGCCCGGCGCGAGATGCGCCACGGCGTGCGGAGGAAGCGGTACGGTGCGCCCGGATATGTCACGGCTCGGCCGAGATCCGGGTGGTCGACCTCGGTCGGAAAGCCGCGGGCCCGGAAGTGCGGGTCGTCGATCACCTCCTCGGGCGAGTAGATGACGCCGACCGGAATGCCGCGCTCCTGCGCCTGGCGGAAGAACTCGGCCGCCGGGAGCCTGGAAGCGATCAGCATGATCGCGTCGCGACCGGCGGCGAAGATCGCGGTCGCCTCCTCGTCCTGTCCGATGCGCCAGAGCTCGATGCGCGGCCGCTGCATTCCCATCTCGAGCAGGAAGATCTCGGGGAACTCCTCGGCCAGTCCGAGGTCGACGACCCACTGGCGCAGGCGGCCGAACTCCTCGGACGTGCGCGGCGGCACGCCGGTGTTCGCGTAGCGACCGTCGGCGCAGCGCGCCTGCGTCGGCGCCGAGCGCGCGACGGTCGCGTGCCGGCCGGTCTGGCGCTGCACCGTGCCGCGCGCGACGAGCCACTCGTAGGTCGCGAACTCGGTCGTGACGTTGCACGCCGCGTGGACGTTCACGTCGACGAGCTGTCCGAGCCCGCTCCGCTCGCGCTCGAGCACCGCCACGAGCAATGCCATTACCGCGTAGTGGCCGCCCATGTGGTACGCCTGGTTGCCTCCGCCGCGCACCGGCGGCAGCGAGTGGTCGTCGTACCCGCAGCTCCACGCGGGACCGCCGCCCGCCAGCAAGGTGAGGTCGGTCGCGGGCTCGTCGGCGCGCGGCGCGCTGCGCCCGAACGGCGTGATCGACGTCCACACGAGCTCGCGACGGCGCGCGAGCTCGTCCGTCGCGACCAGCCCGAGCGACTCGAGGCGGCCCGGGTCCTCGCCTTCGAGCACGACGTCGACGCGGGCGATCAGCTCGCGCGCGAGCTCGCGACCGCGCGGCGCCGCGAGCTCGAGCGTGATGCCGCGCTTGCTCGTGTTGTAGTGCCAGAACGAGAGGCTCTGCTCGGGATCGGGACGATCGCCGGCGAAGGGCGCGTGGCGGCGCTGCGCGCAGCCGCCGGGAGGCTCGACGAGGCGCACGTCCGCGCCCGCGTCGGCGAGCAGCTTGCCCGCGTACGCGGTGCGCTCGTGCGCGAGCTCGAGCACGCGCATGCCGGCGAGCGGCCCGGCCATCAGATAACGCCCTTCCCTCGCAGGGCGTCGATCTCGCTCTGCGCGAGCCCGAGCAGCTCGCCGTAGACCCGGTCGTTGTGCTCGCCGAGACTGGGCGCGCCGCGGGCGATGGACCAGTCGGTGCGCGAGAGGTGGACCGGCAGCCCATCCACCCGGACGCGCCCCATCGCGGTCTGCCGGACCTCCGGCCAGAGGCCCCACGCCGCGGTGTTCGGGTCGCGCTCGATGCGCTCCTCCGGGCGAGCGACGACCGCGGCGGGGACGCCGGCGGCGACCAGCGCGCGCGCCGTCGCGGCCGCCTCGCGCTCCTTCGTCCAGCGCGCGACGCCGGCGTCGAGATCGTCCTGCGCCGCGAGGCGACCGGCGAGCGCCGCGAAGCGCGCCTCGCGCGCGAACGGAGGATCGACGACGCTCGCGAGCGCCTGCCAGTCGGCGTCGTCGCGGCAGGCGATCGCGATCCACGAGTCGTCACCGAGAGCGGGGTAGATGCCGTGCGGCGCCATGGGCGGCCAGTCGCTCCGGTTGCTGTGGGGCATGCCCGGACGTCGCATCGGCCGGCCGTTCACGCTCCAGTCGAGGATCGCGGGGCCGGTGAGCGTCGCCCCGGCCTCCGTGCACGCCATGTCGACCCACTGGCCCTCGCCGGTGCGCGCTCGATGGTAGAGCGCCATTAGGATCGCGATCGCCATCACGTAGGCGCCGGTGTGGTCCATGTACGAGTAGCCCCAGCCGGCGGGCTCGCGCTCCGGGAGACCGGACGTGAACGTCAAGCCCGAGATCGCCTGCACGACCGGGCCCCACGTCTTGAAGCTCCGGTACGGCCCGCTCGCCCCGAAGCCGCTGTTCGAGACGTAGACGACGTCGGGCCGGAGCTCGCGCAGGCGCTCGTACCCGAAGCCGAGGCGCTCCATCACGCCGGACGCGAAGTTCTCCGCGACGACGTCGGAGATGCAGACGAGGCGCTCGAGGAGCTCGCGGCCGCGCTCGGTACGGAGGTTGAGGGTGATGCCGAGCTTCTCGGTGTTGTGGTTGTTGAAGCCGCCGCCGAGGTCGACGCCGCGGCGCTCGTCGAGGAAGGGCGGCGCGCCGCGCAGGATGTCCCAGCGCCCCTGCCGCACCGGGTCCTCGATGCGGATCACCTGCGCGCCGAACGCGGCGAGCACCTTCGTCGCGCCCGCTCCCGCGAGCTGCCCGGTGAAGTCGCAGACGCGGACGTGCGACAGGGCGCCGCTCGACGCCGGCATTACCTCTCCGCGACCGGGAGCGGTCTCATGTCGTCCCTTCTGCCGGACTTGTCGCCACGGGCGATCGAAACATGTAGATGTTCTTCGGGCGTCGAGCCCGGTCGATCATGCCGAAAGCGCGTCTCGCGGGAAAGGTCGCGGTCGTCACCGGCGGCGGGTCGGGGCTGGGTGCCGCCCTGGGCCGCACCTTCGCGGGCATCGGAATGAGCGTTGCCGTGCTCGACATCGACGAGGCCGCGGCGAAGGACGTCGCCTCCGCGCTGGCCGGGGAGTTCGGCGTGCCGACCGCGGCGCTCCGGGTCGACGTCGGCGACGCCGCTTCCGTCGCCGCGGCCGCACGCGCTGTCGCGGCGCGGCTCGGCGGCTGCAACATCCTGTGCGCGAACGTCGGTGTGCAGCAGCTCGGCGCCATCGACCGCTTGACCGAGCAGGACTGGCAGTGGGTGCTCAACGTCAACGTGCTCGGGATCGTGCGCACCGTCCGGGAGTTCCTCCCGCTGATCCGAAGCGGAACCGGCCAGCGGTGCATCGTTCTCACGGCGTCCTCGAGCGTGCTCGCGCCCAGCATCCGTCTGGGCGCGTACCAGACCAGCAAGTTCGCGGTCATGGGCTTCGGGGAGACGCTGCGCGAGGATCTCGCCGACGACGGGATCGGCGTCACGATCCTCTTCCCCGCCGGGATGGTCACGCGCCACCTCGAGAGCAGCGCGCGCGCGCGACCGGCGGAGCTCGGCCCGACCGCGGTCGATCCCGACGACCTGACCGCGATGCTTGCTCACAGCCCGCTGGCCGCGGAGGACCTCGCGACGCCGGACTACGCCGTCCGGAACCTCGTCGAGGCGCTCGTGCTCGGCGAGCCGTACCTCGTGACCCACGGCAGCTTCCGGGCGGCGTACCGGCGGCGCCGCGACGCGATGGACGCCGCCTTCGATCGGATGGAGCGGTCGTGAGCGACGCGAGTGCCGACGATCTCCTGCGCGGTCTCCTCGACGTGGAGGAGATCAAACGGCTGAAGGCGCGCTACTTCCGCACGCTCGACCACAAGGACTGGCAGGGGTTCGGCGAAGTCTTCACGCGCGACGCCGTGCTCGAGGTGCCCGAGGCGAGCCTCGTCGCGCGCGGCCGCGACGCGATCGTGGCGTCGGTCAGCGGCCCGCTCAAAGGCTCGCGCACCGTGCACCACGGCCACATGCCGGAGATCGAGCTCACGGGCCCCGACACGGCCCGCGGCACGTGGGCGATGTCCGACTACGTCGAATGGCCGCAATTCGATTCCGGCAGCCGCGTCGGGCTCACCGGCTACGGGCACTACCTCGAGGAGTACGCGCGCGAAGACGGCGAGTGGCGCATCGCGAGCCTGCGGCTGGTGCGGCTGCGCGTCGACCCGCTGAAATGACGCATCGGGTGCGTGCGTGAGCGACGGAAGCTCTCGAGCATTGGCGCGGACGAGCAGAAAGGCGGTCGCGCGGAGGCCATCGGGACGAGCCACCCGGAAGAGGCCGGAGGCCTCGCGTTTGCGGGAGAAGCCGCAGCGGATCGCCGACGAGCTCCGGGAGCTAATCGTGACCGGCAAGCTCGCCGAGGGCGACTCGCTCGGCCGCGAGCCGGAGCTGGTCGAGCGCTTCGGGGTCTCGCGGCCGTCTCTGCGCGAGGCGCTCCGCATCCTGGAGGCGGAGGGACTCATCTCGGTGGTGCGCGGGATGCTGGGCGGCGTCGTCGTGCACGAGCCCGACCACCGCATGACCGCGCGGACCGCGGCGCTGGTGCTCCAGGCGCGCAACGTCCCGCTGGCGGACGTCTACGAGGCGCGGACGCTGCTCGAGCCGACGGCGGCCCGGATGATCGCGTCGGTGCGGTCGCGACGGGCCGCCGTCGCCGAGCTCCGCCGGCTCATCGAGCAGCAGCAGCGGGTCGTCCTCGAGGGCGACGCCTTCGCTCCCGTCAACGTGCGATTCCACGAGCGGCTCGTCGCGCTCGCCGGAAACCAGACCCTCGCGATCGTGACCGAGATGTTGGGCGAGGTCGTCGAGCGCGCGGTGACCGCGATCAGCAAGACGGGCCTTTCGCCGGACTCGGTCGCGAGCCGCCGGCGGGCGATGCGGTCGCAGGAGCGGCTGGTGTCGCTGATCGAGGCCGGCAAAGCGGCGGAGGCGGAAGCACACTGGCGGACGCACATGACGGTGGTGGGGCGCGTCCTCCTCGGGAAGGCCGGCGGCACCACCGTCATCGACCTGATGAACCATCATTAAAAAGAGCTCCGTCGGACCGTGGCGACCACGCGCGAATCTGCCGTTCTCGGGCTCGACCTCCCCGGTCGAGTCGCGCTCGTGACCGGCGCCGCGCGCGGCCAGGGCCGCGCGATCGCCCTTCGGCTCGCGCGCGCCGGCGCGTCGCTGATCGCCGGCGACGTCCTGCCCGAAGTCGAGTCGCTGGCGGGAGAGCTCGCCGGTCGCGCGCACGCCGCGCACCTCGACGTCGCCGACGCGTCCTCGTGGCAGCGCCTGATCGACGACGGCATCGAGCGTTTCGGCCGTCTCGACGTCCTGGTCAACAACGCCGGAGTGCTCCGCCGCGCGGACCTCGAGCGCGAAACCGCCGACGGCTTCGAGCGCGTCTGGCGCGTGAACTGCCTCGGCGCGTTCCTCGGCATGCAGGCCGCTCGCCCACACCTGCGCGCCCGCGGCCACGGCGCGATCGTGAACACGCTGTCGACCGCCGCGCTCGCGGGGTGGACGGGCCACGCCGCCTACGCGTCTTCGAAGTGGGCGCTCCGGGGACTGACCAAGGTCGCGGCGCTCGAGCTCGCGTCCGACGGCATCCGCGTGAACGCCGTCGTTCCGGGGCCCGTGCTCACGCCGATGGTCCTCCGCGACGACGACCCGCAGGCCGCCGAGCGGCTGGCGCGGACCCCGCTCGGCCGCGCCGGCCTCCCGACGGACGTCGCCGAGCTCGTGCTGTTCCTCGCCTCGGACGCGTCGTCGTTCATGACGGGGGCGGAGGTCGTCATCGACGGCGGGCAGACGGCCGGAACGATCACGCGCGCGCCGCGCGAATGACGGTCGCCGGACGCGACGTCGCCCATCCGGGGGAGGCATTTCCGCTTCGTATCGCGCCGCGATATAATGGCGACATGCGTTGGGTTGCTGGTCTACCGCCGTTCTCTGCAGTCGTCCTGCTGGCCGCCGTCGCGGCTGCGGCTCCGGCACCTCCGGCTCCGGCTCCGGCTCCGGCTTCGGCTTCGCCGCCCGCGACGCCGGACCAGACGCGGCCGTTCCGCGTCGACGTGCCGGCGCCCGGCGAGCTCGACGTCAGCGCGAAGGGCGCGCGACTCGCCGACGTCCTGACGGCGATGGGGGAGCGCGCGGACTTCGACGTCGTCATGAACCGCACCGTCGAGCGGCCACCCGTCGACGCGACGATCGAGGGCGCGAGCACGGAAGCGGCAGTGCGTCGCGTCCTGCGGAGCCGGAACTACGCGCTCGTGTATCGCGGTGGGCGCCTGAGCCGGGTCATCGTGCTCACGCCTCCCGATCGGAGAAAGGCGCAGCAGCAGCCGAAGGCCGTACTCGCCACGCAGCGGCTGAAGGCGCCGGGGAGCCAGCTGCGGGCATCGCAGGTCCCGAGCGTCGGAACGCTCGCGACGGTGCGCGGGACCGCACGCTGAGGAGCCGCCGCCGCGATCACCGCGACGATCGCGCGGCGCCCCGGCGCACGGCGCGCGATCGGCTCGCGAGGGCGAAGCGGATCCGCTCGTCGGCGGCCCGGCTTCGCCGCCGCTCAGGACCTCCTGCGGCGACAGGTCGTTGCCGTGGTACGCCCGGATGTCCGCTCCGTCGAGGGTCACGTCGGCCGCCGCGACCTCGGGGTCCGCGACCGGCGACAGATCGGCGATCCGACGCTCGCGCGTCGGCTGCGCGAGCGACGCCACACCCGATCCGATCGCAAAAGGAGTGCGAGCGACGTGCCGCGGGCGGGGCGATCGCCGCGATTGCGAGCGATCGGTCGGTCGCCTAGGAAACGGCGCATGGCTCTTCGCATCGTGGCCGTCTACGGCTCCGTTCGAGCCGACCGGCAAGGGATTCGCGCGGCGCGCTTCATCGTGAACGAGTGCCGAGCGCGCGGCCACGAGGTCGCGCTGATCGATCCCATCGAGGACCGGCTGCCGCTCCTCGACAAGATGTACAAGGAGTACCCGAAGGGGCAGGCGCCCGAGGTGCTGGAGAAGCTCGCCGCGCTCATCGTGCCCGCGGATGCCGTGATCGTCGTGTCGGGCGAGTACAACCATTCGATCCCGCCCGCGCTGTCGAACCTCCTGGATCACTTCCTGGAGGAGTGGTTCTGGAAGCCGTCGGCGATCGTCTGCTACTCGGCGGGGTCGTTCGGCGGAGTGCGCGCGGCGATGCAGCTCCGGATGATGCTGGGCGAGCTCGGCACGGTGAGCATTCCGTCGATCTTTCCCGTCCCGGCGGTGCAGCGCGCATTCTCGGAGGACGGGACGCCGACCGACCCCGCGACGCGCGGCCGCGCGCAGAAGTTCCTCGACGAGCTCGAGTGGTACGCCGAGGCGCTGCGCGCCCATCGCAGCCGCTCGCCCGACGCGCGCAGCGAGTGCGAAGCGGCGAAGCTCGTCGGCACGGCGCGCCCCGCCTGACGAGCCGGCGGCGGGGCCACGCCGTGCCGAACCCGGCCTCACCGGCTGCGTTCGCCGGCACGGCGCCGTACTACCTTCGATATCGTCCGCCGTACCCGGACGAGTTCTTGTCGACTCTTCGCTCGCGCGCGACGACCGGCGCCGGTACGTTGCCCGATCTCGCTTGCGGGCCGGGTCGCGTCGCGATCCCGATGGCGGCGTACTTCGCGAGCGTGCTCGCGGTCGACGTCGAGCCGGAGATGATCGCCGCAGGACGGGATGAAGCGAGCAGGCGCGGCGTCAAGAACATCGCTTGGCTGGTGGAGCGCGCCGAGGATCTGGAGCTCGCCGCCGCCTCGATCGACCTCATCACGATCGGCGAAGCGTTCCACCGATTGGATCAGAAGCGCATCCTGGAGCGAGCCCGGCGATGGCTTCGACCCGGCGGCGCGCTGGCCACGCTCGGCGGCGAGCCGATCTGGCGGGGCGAAGAGCATTGGAAGCAAGCCGTCGTCGAGGTCGTGAACCGGTGGACCGCCGGGTCGCGCGGGAATCCCGATCAGCAGCTCTGCGGCGGCCCCTCGGACGAGCTGCGCACGGCGGGTTTCGAAGTCGAGGAGCACGAGTCGGTCGTCGAGCGAACGTGGACGTGCGACTCGATCGTCGGGTTCATGTTCTCGACCTCCGTCGCCTCGCACCGGGCTCTGAAAGGGAGAGGCCGCGAATTCGAAGCCGATCTGCGAAGGGCGCTTCTCGAAGTCGTGCCGAGCGACCGCTTCCGCTCCATGCAGAAGTTCAGCTTCACGCTGGGCCGCCTCGCGATGTGAGCGCGTCGACGCGCTGAACCAGTCACGCGACCGGAGGCGAGGCTCGCCAGCCGCGGCTTAACCCGCCTCGCCCGAAGGACGATACGTCGTCTGGGACCAGCGGCCGGACGGCGTCGTCGCCTGCGGTCGGGGGTCGTGAGGCTCGCGCGGCGAGCCGCGAGGAGGCGGTGTGGAGGTGCGATCCGTCGACGCGTGCCGTGTGGATCCGGTCGGCCGGTGCGGTCGCGATCGCTCGCGTCGCCGCCCCGCCGCGGGCGCCTTCGCGGCCGTGGCGATGTCGCTCGGGCTCCTCCTCTCGGGCTGCACCGACGCGACGACCTGCGTTCCGCTCGCCGACGGCCGCTGCGTGGCGGAGACCTTCCACAACCCGCCCGTCCTCGAGCCGGACGGGGATGGCGTCTACCGGCTCGAGCTCGCGCCCACCGAGTTCCGCTTCGAGGGCCAGCGCCACTGCGGGCGAGGCTACAATGGCCAGTACCCGGGCCCGACGATCGACGTTCCGCGTGCGCGGGACGGAAGCCCGCGCCGGGTGCGCGTCAACCTGCGGAACCGCTTCACGAAGAGCGACTATCAGTCGGTGTCCGAATCCGCCGACGACGTCTGCACGTGCACCGACTCGACGACCGGCGAGGCCTGCATGAGCAGCTCGCACGGGCACGACGGCTCGCACGGCACCGACGACGATTGCCGATGCACCGACTCCAGTGGCGACACCTGCCACGTCTACGACTTCAACGTCACCAACCTGCACTTCCACGGCGCCCACGTCCGGCCCGACGCCGCGCGCGGCGGAGGCTGCGCGGAGAGCGAAGGGCTCTCGTGCCGATCGTGCGCCGACGCCTCCGACTCCGGCGCACGCACCTGCTTCTACTCCGACGACGTGCTGTCGCGCGTCGAGCCCGGTCACGGCGTCCAGCACCGCTACGACGTCGACGAGGACGGAACCGCGACTGCCGGCCTCAGCTGGTACCACCCGCACATCCACGGCACGACCGCCATCCAGGTCGCCGGCGGCGCAGCGGGCGCGTACATCGTGCGCGGCGACATCGACGAGATCCCGGGCGTCCGGAACGCCCGCGAGCGCGTCATGGTCTTGACGACGCCGCCGACGACGTACACGCCGCTCTCCGAGGGCGAGCCCTGCGACGAGGACCACATCACCTTCGACGGCTTCGCGACGCTGAACGCGACGCCGGGCGAGAACGCTCAGGCGAACCTCGTGAACGGGCTCGAGAAGCCGCGCCTCCTGATGCCGCCCGGACAGATCGAGCGCTGGCGCATCCTGGACGCGTCCTTCCTCGACGAGGTGCAGATCGCGCTCTTCAAGGGCAAGGACTCCGACTGCAACGACCTCGATCTCGACGCGAGCCCGGTCGCCCTCACGCAGATCGAGCGCGACGGCATCCCGCTCGCGAGGCCCGCCGACGGGGCGGATTGGCCCTTCGCGCCGCCGTACGTCTTCATGTCGTCGGGGTATCGCGTGGAAGCCCTGCTCGACGGCAGCCGGCTGGCGCATGGGGACACCCTCTGCCTCATGAGCGCACGCGCCCTTCAGCGGGACCAGACCGGAACGACGCCCGAGCCGGTCGGGACGACGGTCGCATCGACAGCGGAGGAGATCCTGAAGCGCGTGTCGAACGGCGACGTGCTCGCGATCGTCAACGTCACGAAGTCCTCGCGGCCGCCGACCGAGACCGTGATGCCGGATCTCGCCGCCGTCGCCGCGCAGTCGCCGAGCATGATGCTCGCCGGCGGCACCGTCGACGCGCTCGCCCGATGCGCGGCCGCGGAGAAGGTGACCGACATCGAGGCGATCGACCAGTTCTCCGCGCTCTGGATGATCTTCTACAACACCGACAGCCTCGACCGCTGCGGCTTCGACGACCACAACATCAACGCGAAGAACTTCGAGAGCACGGATCGGTCGAAGCATCCCTACGACCGCGTGATGAAGAAGGGCGACGTGCAGCACTGGCGCGTCGTCTCGGGATTCGACGGCCATCCCTTCCACATCCACATCAACCCGTACGTGGTCTGTCCGCTGCCGCCGGCCGGGTCGTCGAGCCCGAACGCCGCGGGAAGGCTCTTCGAGCCGCCGTTCGCGCACTGGCGCGACACCTATCTCGTCAACCTCAACCGGACGGCGGACCTCATCACCGAGTTCCGCGCTTTCGCGGGCACGTACGTCGACCATTGCCACAAGCTCACCCACGAGGACCACGGGATGATGGAGCTGGTCCACGTCTGCGATCCGGACGTGGAGGACTGCGACACGTTGTGCGACGGCTGGCCGTGCAACTGGAACCGCTGCGCCGCGGACGACGACGACTGCGGGCGGCGCCTCGTCGCGACCAAGTGCCTCTTCGAGCCCGAGTTCTGCCCAGAAGCGGCGCTCCGCTGCCGCCCTTGCGACGACGGCCGACCCTGTCCGGCGGGCGCGTCGTGCGCGGTCACCAGCTCCGACGGCGTCGCCCGCTGCGTCCCCGCCGCGACGGCGGAGAGCTCGTCCCGGACGGACGAGCCCGCGCGACGACCCGCCAAGGCCGCCGCTTCACGAGCCCACGTTCGCGCACCGCATCGGCCCGGCTCTCGTTCTCCGTTGGCGCTCGCTCGCCGCTGAGCCGGACGCCGCGGTCAGCCTTGGCAGTGGGTCGTCTGGCCCGCCGGCACCTGGCTCCCCGTACAGGAGCTGCAGCTGCAGCACTGGTCGGTCGGCTGCAGCATCGTCGCCGTATTCTTGACCACGACCGTGCAGGGATTCGAGCTCTGGAGCGTCACGCTGACTGCAGCGCTCGCGTTCGGCACCATGCCGTCGCAGGTGAAGGCGGTCCAGTTCTGGATGAGCGTCGCCGACGAGCAGTCCGGGGCCACCAGGATTCCAACCTGACCCGCGTTGTCCGGGTTCTGGCAGTTGTTCGGGTTCGGGCAGTTTCCCGCCGAGATGCAGGAGCGCCAGTACCAGCCGTTCACCTGGAAACCGATCTGGTAGAGGCCGAAGAGCTGCGACACCTGGACGGTCTTCTGCTGCTGGTACGCGATGTCGACCGGCGTGTAGCCCACGAAGAACGTCAACGTCGGTCCCATGCACAGCGATGAGATCTGCACCTGGTTGTCGACGATCACCGGGATCGTCGGCGAGGTGCTGAGCTGCCCACCCCCCGCGGCGGAGGCGAGGGCGTCCGTCGAGCGAGCCGTGAAGCTCTCGAACTCTCCGGCGGATTCGACGGCGGGACAGCTGGACCCATACCTCTGCTGCAAGCGCGAGAAGCTGCCGCGGAAGCTGGCGGCGCATTTCTCGAGCGCGCTCTCGCGCCTCGCCTGCTCGCTCGAGTCGGTGTAGCGCGATTCGACCCTGAGCCGGCACTCCGTGAGCGAGGCCAGGACCGCGTTCAGCGCGGCCTCGCAGCCGTCGCCGCGGGCGGCGCTCGGCGCCAGGGATGCCCCAAGCGCGAGGATGATCGTCATTCGGTGGATCGTTCGATTGGACATGGCCTGCCTCCGCTCCCGACGTGCCCGGTTTCTGACTCGATCATCGGCAGGCTGGCAAGTCCTCTGCAGCGACGTCCCGCCGCGCACGGAGGCGACGCTGGAGCTCTCGCCTACGAAGCCGCGCCCTGCAGCTCGCCGCAGGCGTCGTCCGGCAGATCGAGCTCGGCGGCGGCGAGGTTTTCGCGCAGGTGCGCCACCGAAGATGTGCCCGGGATGAGGAGGATGTTCGGCGCGCGGCGGAGCAGCCAGGCGAGCGCGACCTGCATCGGGGTCGCGCCGAGCCGTCGAGCGACGTCCGAGAGGGTCGCCGAGTGGAGCGGGGTGAACCCGCCAAGCGGAAAGTACGGGACGTAGGCCGTGCCGTCGCGGGCGAGGTCGTCGATCACGGCGTCGTCGTCGCGATGCGCGAGGTTGTAGTGGTTCTGCACGCAAACGATCTCACAGATTCGTCGCCCCTCCGCGATCTGCGCGGGCGTGACGTTGCTGAGGCCGATGTGGCGCACCAGGCCCCGGCGCTGGAAATCGGCGAGGACGGTCTCGATCGAGCCCTCGGCCGGCTCGTGGATGCTGAACGCGCAGCGGAAGTTCACCACGTCGAGCGCATCGAGATCGAGATTGCGCAGGTTCTCGTGGACCGCGCGAGTCAAGTCGTCCGGCGAGAACGCGGGGATCCACGACGCGTCGTCGCCACGGCGCGCGCCGACCTTGGTGACGATGACGAGATCGTCCGGGTACGGATGCAGCGCTTCGCGGATGAGCTGGTTCGTGACGTGCGGCCCGTAGAAGTCGCTGGTGTCGATGTGATCGACTCCGGACGCGATCGCCTCTCGCAGGACCGCCACCGCCGCGTCGCGATCCTTCGGCGGACCCAACACGCCGGGACCCGCGAGCTGCATGGCGCCGTAGCCGATGCGCTTCACCTTTCGGTCGCCGAGGAGGTACGTGCCGCCCTGAGCGA
>DASRFA010000013.1:0-546532 GCA_035651755.1 Binatia bacterium
GCAAAGCCGAACGGGGAGTTATCCGACGAGGGAAACGCTTCCCTCGCCCCGTTCGGCAAAGCCGAACGGGGAGTTATCCGACGAGGGAAACGCTTCCCTCGCCCCGTTCGGCAAAGCCGAACGGGGCCCCACTCCCTGCGGGGTCGCTGCGCTCGCGGGTTGGGGCTTGCCAGTTTTGCGGTCTGCCCATAGCCAGGAAGGACCTTTCGCAAAGGAGGTCCTTTCGATGGCCCGTGGATTGGATTCGTCCGTTGCTCCGTTTCCGGCGTCCGCCCGTCGCTCGGCGTCCCGGTCCGGCGCGCTCGCGTTCGCGCTCGTCGTGGCGGCTACCGCTCTCCTGCTCGCTCCGGGCCGGGCGTCGGCGCAGCGCCAGTCCGGCATCCAGCAGGGATTCGAGGACGAGTTCACCGTCCTCGTGAGCAAGGACCTGGGCGACCAGCGCTGGTCGATCCACTACGACGGCTTCGTCGCGAGCGGCATCGTGTACCCGCAGGCCGGCGGCGCGCCGCAGTTCGTGTGGTGCGAGAACGTGAGCGAGGAGGACCCGGCCGATCCGATCCTCTTCGACTGCTGGGGCGCCGGGCCGTGCACCGGCGGCGACACGTGCGGCGACAACGCCTGGACGCAGATCGGCCAATCGCTCCCGATCCCCGCATCCTTCTTCCAGCTCCCGGACGGCGCCCCGTCCGCCGCCTCGATCCGGCCTCCACGGCCGCCCCACGAGCGATCGCGCGGCTGAACCCGAGCAAGGCGCCGAGCGCGGCCGGCACACGCCGGTCGCGCGCTCGCGCGGCCGGCCGACGCCTGATCGCGGCCGACTTGCGCCGGTCGCCGCGCTGCGCAACTCTTCGCGCGTCCGCAACACCCGAGGAGGTACCCGCGACGATGGCCGAGAATCCCAACCAGGCGCTGGTCGGCAAGGAAGGGCCGCCCGCGACCATCCACGTCGACAAGGCCCGCATCCGCCAGTTCGCGCGCGCGATCGGCCTGAACGACCCCGTCTACTTCGACGAGGCCGAGGCGAAGCGCCGCGGCTACCCGAGCCTGATCGGCCCGCCGACGCTGCCGATCGCGCTCGGCCAGGACGCGGATCCCGGAGCGGGCTCGGGGCCGCAGGTGAAGTGGGACGTCCGGAAGCTCCTCCACGAGGGCACCGAGATCGTCTACGACCGGCCGATCTTCGCGGGCGACGTGCTGACGATGAAGGGCAGCCTGAAGTCGATCACGACGCGCGAGGGCAAGTCGGGCGTGCGGACGATCTACACGATGGAGAACGCGTTCTACGACCAGCAGGGGAAGCGCGTGTGCTCGCTTCTCATCCGGACGTCGGAGGGTCAGTGACATGGCACCGCGCTGGGAAGAGGTGAAGGCGGGCGACGCGCTTCCGACGTACGTCCACGAGAGCGTGACGCGCACGGATCTGGTCAAGTACGCGGGCGCGTCCGGCGACTACAACCCCATGCACCACGACGAGACGCTCGCGACCCAGGTCGGTCTGCCATCGGTCTTCGCGCACGGCATGTTCTCGATGGGCCTCCTGTCGAACGTGGTCGTCCGCTGGGCGGGCGCGGGCGCCGTCAAGCGCTTCGACGTGCAGTTCCGCGCGATCACCTGGCCCGCGGACAAGGTCACGTGCACCGGCAAGGTGAAGGACAAGCGCCAGGAGGGCGGCCAGAAGCTCGTCGACGTCGAGCTCCAGTGCGAGACCAAGCCGGGGACGCGCACGATCATCGGGAGCGCGACGGTCGCGCTCGACTGACGGGCGCCGTCGCTTCCTGGCGGTCGACTCCCAGGTCGCGCGCGCGAACGTCCGCGAGCGACTCGAAGAGGAGGTCCGCGTCCGCGAGGCTCGCCGGATCCATTCCGGGGTAGGGCACCGCGACGACCTGCATCCCGGCGGCGCGCGCGGCGGCGACGCCGGCGGGGGCGTCCTCGACGACGACGACGCCGGCGGGGTCGGCGCCGAGCTCCCGCGCGGCGACGAGGAAGATGTCGGGCGCGGGCTTGCCGCGCGCGACGCGCGGGTCGTCGCCGACGACGATCGCCGCGAACGACCGGAACCAGTCGCGATGGCGCTCCGTCTTCAGGTCGAAGAAGCGCCGGCTCGAGCTCGTCGCGACCGCGAGCGGGACGCCGAGCCGGGCGAGCTCCTCGGTGAGCTCGCGCGCTCCCGGCATCGGGAGCGCGGACGGCATCTTCGCGGCGAGCGCCTCCTCGCGCTCGGCGAGGTAGTCCTCGGCCGTCATCGGAAGGGCGAGGGCTTCGACGAGCGTCCGCGCCGCCTCGATCGCCGGCCGCCCGATCATGCGGGACTTCACCGACCAGTCGAAGGTCTTCCCGAAGCGGCCGACGATGTCCTGCGTCACCTCGGTGTAGAAGCGCTCGGTGTCGAGCAGCACGCCGTCCATGTCGAAGACGACGTGCGTCGCCGGGCGGGCGAGCGGCATGCGCGCTTGCATGGCAGACCGCGGCTCGCAAGGGTAGCGGCCCCGGCCGGCGTCGCGCCGAGCTCGGACGCAGAGGCGGCCGGGGCGAGGAGGGAGCCATGGTCCGCCGTCGGACGTCGTCGTTTTTCCCGAGCGCGATCGCCGCGCTCGTCGCTGCGGTCGCCGTCTCTGCGTGCAGCGACGCGAGTCGCGCCCCCGAGCTGTCCGTCGGGCTCGCGAAGCGCGACATCACGCCGGACGCCGCGACCGCGCCGCCCGACGGAAGGGTCTACCTCGGCGGCTACGGGCTCGGCCCCGAGCGCCTGTCGACGGGAGTGCTCGCGCCGATCCACGCGCGCGCGTTCGTCGTCTCGAACGGCACCGACACGGTCGCCTTCGTCGAGAACGAGACGCAGGGCGCGTTCGGCGCGTATCGCTCCGGTCCGTTCGGCCTGACGGACGCCGCGGCCGCGATCGAGGCCGCGAGCGGCGGCGCGATCCCGCGCACGCACGTCTTCGCGAACTCCGATCACAGCCACGCCGGCCCCGACACGACCGGCGTCTGGGGCGGCCTGCCCGAAACGTACCTCGCGCACTGGCGCGACCAGATCGTCGGCGCGGTGATGGACGCCTACGCCGCGCGCCGACCGGCCGAGCTCTGGTTCGGGTCGACCGACGCCACGGATCTGATCACGAGCCAGTTCCACCAGCCGCCGAACGACGTCGTGGACGGCGAGCTGCGCGTGCTGCTCGCCGTCGAGCCCGGTGGATCCGCCGGGCGCCCCTTCGGTGCGCTCGTGAACTACTCCGCGCACGCGACCGTCATGGGAGGCGGCAACACGCTCGTCTCGGCCGACTGGCCCGGGCCGTTCGCGGAGAGACTCGAGCGCGACCTCGGCATCGAGACCGCCGTCGTCATGGTCGCCGACGTCGGCCGGACGCAGCCGCGCGACGGCGACGTTCCCGGCAACGACGACTACGAGAAGCTCGCCGGCTACGCCGACCGCGTCGAGTCGCGCGCGCTCGCCGCGGCGAGCTCCGCGACGCGCCGGAGCGGCACCGACATCGCGGCGACCTGGCTCTTCCTGCGCGAGCCGTACGCGAACCCGCTGTTCCCGCTCTCGTTCCTCGGGTCGATCATCTCCCGCAGCGACCGCCCGCCCTGGCTCGACGACGAGGCGATCGGGACGCTCGTCGGTGCCGCGCGCGTCGGCGACGTGTTCTTCGCCGCGATCCCGGGCGAGGGCTATCCGGCGATCCACTTCCTCGCCGAGCGCTCGGTCCCGGAGGGCGTCGAGACGTTCACGTTCGGGCTCGCGAACGACCAGCTCGGGTACCTGATCGCGCCCGAGTCGGGCTACCCGCAGGTCCTCGCGGCGGCGCCCGACAACGACAACGCGATCTTCAACGTGAGCCCGAAGATCGGCGATCACGTGGGCTGCGTCGTGCTCGCGGCGGCGCGCGCGATCGGCATGGCGGTCGCGGACGATCCGCCGGAATGCGCACCGTACGCGGCGGAGGACCACTCGCTGCCGTTCTGACGCGGGCTTCGCGCGCGCTGCCGTTTCCTCGTAGGCGTGCGGGATCGGAGCGCGATTCCGGGAATCCTCACCCGGCGTGCGCGGCGCGCGCCATCCGCACGCCGCGCTCGATCGCGGCCTGCATGACGCGGTCGTTGTCGCGCGAGATGAAGCGGTGCACCCGGCGCTCGAGCAGCCGGCGGAGCACGGGATTGAACGCCTCGTAGGTCTCGCGGAAGTGGACGCGCGTCCGTCCGTCGCCGAGGTCCTCGAGCCTCGTCCAGCCGGTCGCGCGCGACCAGAGCGGCTTTCCGATCGCGTCGTAGCGCCAGGACTCGAACGGCTTCACCTCGGTGAGCCACTCCCACGACCGGCCGATCCCGCCGGACAGCAGGTAGCGCGGCACCCGAAACCGGCAGTGGCGGATCCGGCCTTCGCCGCCGTCGTCGCCCCAGTGCAGGTACTCGATCCGGACGTCGCCGTGCTCCACGACGCGCCGGCTGCGCTGCCAGAAGAGCGACCAGATCTCCCGCGGCGTCGCGGCCACCTCGAAGCTGAACGAGTGGTCCTGCATGGCGGCAGCTTCGCACACCGGCCGGCCGCGATGGAACGCGAGGCCGCGGAAGCCCGAATCGCGTCATCGATGCGCCCCGGCCGTGGAAGTCGCGGCCCGCGCCGCGTATGCTGCCCGCGATGCTCTCACGAACGGACTCTCGCCCTCGCAACGCGCTCGCTCGCCGGCGATCAGCCGCGGCGGTCGTCGCCGGCGCCGCGGTCCTGGCCATGGGCCTCCCGGCCGGGGCGGCGGTCGTCAATCGGATCATCGCGACCGTCGACGGGCAGCCGATCACCGAGCACCAGCTCGACACGTTCGTCCGCTCGAACGGCTCCGCGGATCCGTCCCTCCTGACCGAGACCGAGCGCAAGAAGGCCCTCGACGTCCTGATCAACGACCTGATCGTCCAGATGGAGAGCCAGCAGTCTGGGGTCACGCCGTCGAACGAGGAGGTCGACGCCTACATCGAGCAGATCAAGAAGCGGAACGACCTGAGCGACGAGCGGCTCCTGCAGGCGCTCGAGGCCCAGGGCATGACCATGGACCGCTATCGCGAGCAGGTGCGGAAGGAGCTGCAGCGCTCCGCGCTGGTCTCGAAGCAGATCCGCTCGCACGTGAACGTCTCCCCCGAGGAGATCGAGCGCTACTACAAGGACCACCCCGACGAGTTCGCGGTCGCCGAATCCGTGCATGTCAAGCACATCTTCTTCGCGTTCCGGCCCGGCATGACGATGGACCAGGCGGAGGTGATGGTGAACGAGGCGAAAGGCGCGTACGAGAAGCTCAAGGCCGGCGCGGACTTCGATCAGGTCGCGCGCGAGGCGGAGTCCGGCCCCGCGCACGCGATCTCGGGCGACCTCGGAGAGATGAAGCGCGGCCAGATGATGCCCGAGCTGGAGCAGGTCGCGTTTCGCATGAAGGACGGCGAGGTGAGCCCGCCGATCCAGAGCCAGGGCGGCGTCCACATCCTCAAGGTGAGCGGGCGATCGAGCGGCGACGCGGTCTCCCTCGAAAAGGTGCGCGACCAGATCAAGGAGAAGCTCCTCGCCGACGCGCTCCAGGAGCGCTACCAGCGCTGGGTCGACGAGGACCTCCGGAAGTCGCACGAGATCGTCATCAAGTAGCTCTCCGCGCTCGACGTCTCGTACGCCCCGGATTGCCGCCATGCCTTCGCCGCATCTCCCTGCGGTCGCCGTCACGCTCGGCGACCCGACCGGCATCGGGCCGGAGGTCGCGCTCGCGGCCGTGCGGTCGCTCGCGCGGCCGTCGCCGGCGCCCGGTCGCCGCGGCGGGAGCGCGGGCGCGCGCGGGGCGCGCATGGTCCTCGTGGGCGATCCCGGGGCGGCCGCGGACGCGGCGACCCGGCTCGGCGGGGCGATCGCGCTCGCGCCGTGCTCGCCCGCCGACGTCGCTCGCATCCTGGACGAGCCGCCGCGGCCGGGCCGGCGTCCGCCGCTCCCGATCGTCCGGCCGCCGGCCGCTCCGCTCCTGCGCGCTGTCGAGCGTCGCGCAGGGCGGCCGAACGTCGCGGCCGCGCGCGTCGCCTACGAGTCCGTCCGGACCGCGGTCGCGCTCGCGACGGCCGGAGCGGTCCAGGCGATCTGCACCGCGCCGATCAGCAAGGAGTGGTTCGCGCGCGCGGGCGTCGCCGACACGGGCCACACCGAGATCCTCGCCGAGCTGACGGGCGCGCGCGGCGTCCGCTTGATGATGGCGCTCGACCGGCTCCGCGTCGTTCTCGTCACGACCCACCTCGCGCTTCGCGACGTGCCGGCCGCGCTCGGCGTCGACGGCATCGCCGAGACGATCGAGGTGACGGCGCGCCATCTGGCGCGCTGGTGGGGGATCGCGCGTCCGCGGATCGCGGTCGCCGCGCTCAACCCGCACGCGAGCGACGGCGGCGTCTACGGCGACGAGGAGGCCCGCATCATCGCCCCCGCGATCGCGCGGGCGCGCGCCGCCCGCATCGACGCGATCGGCCCGGTGCCCGCGGACACGCTCTTCTCCGATCTCGGCCCGAGCTGCGACGCGGTCGTGGCGATGTACCACGACCAGGGGCTCATCCCCGTCAAGCAAGCGGACGTGCACCGGGCGGTGAACGTGACGCTCGGCCTGCCGTTCATCCGCACGTCGCCCGACCACGGCACCGCGTTCGACCGCGCCGGCCGCGCGCCGGCCAACCCGCGCAGCATGCAGGCGGCGCTCGCGCTCGCGATCGAGCTCGCCGCAGTCGAAGCGCGGGCCGGCACGGCGCGACCGAGCGCGGCGCGCTCGGCGCGAGGAGGTTCCCCGAGATGAAGCTCGACCCGACGATCTTTCGCGAGTACGACATCCGCGGCGTCGCGGAACGCGACATGGATGCCGACTTCGCGCGCGCCCTCGGCCGCGCGGTCGCGACGCGCATCCGGAAGGTGCACCCGGACCGCACGCCCGCGATGTCCGTCGGACGCGACTGCCGCCTCACCTCGGACGCCTACGCCGACGCCGTGATCGCCGGGATCGCCGAGACGGGCGTCGACGTCGTCGACATCGGCATGTGCCCGACGCCGCTCCTCTACTTCTCGCTCTTCCGCCTACCGGTCGACGGTGGGATCGAGGTGACCGCGAGCCACAACGCGTCGGAGTACAACGGCTTCAAGGTCTGCATCGGGCGCGAGTCGGCGTACGGGGAATCGATCGCTCGCCTGCGCGGCGAGATCGAGCGCGCGGACTTCGCGTCGGGGCGCGGCGGCGTGCGTAAGCATCCGATGCGGCCCGAGTACCACGCGTACTGCGTCGAGCAGTTCGGGACGCTCGCGCGCCGTCTGAGGGTCGTCGTCGACGGCGGCAACGGCGCGACTGGCCCGGTCGCGCCGCCGATCCTCCGCGAGATCGGCTGCGACGTGATCGAGCTCTACTGCGACCCGGACGGGCGCTTCCCGAACCACCACCCCGACCCGACCGTTCCGAAGAACCTCGCCGACCTCGTGCGCGCGGTCGACGCGAAGGGCGCGGACGTCGGCATCGCGTTCGACGGCGACGGCGACCGGATCGGCGTCGTCGCGCCCGGCGGCTCCATCCTCTGGGGCGACGAGCTGCTCGTGATCTTCGCGCGCGAGATCCTCGCGCGAAAGCCGGGCTCGGTCGTCATTAGCGAGGTGAAGTGCTCGCAGCGCCTCTTCGACGACGTCGCGAAGCACGGCGGGAAGCCGATCATGTGGAAGGCCGGGCACTCCCTCATCAAGGCGAAGATGAAGGAGACGCACGCCGAGGTCGGCGGCGAGATGAGCGGCCACATGTTCTTCGCCGACCGCTTCTTCGGGTTCGACGACGCGACCTACGCCGCCTGCCGGCTCCTCGAGATCCTCGCCCGCTCGTCGGGCGGCGTCGCCGACCTGATCGCGGACCTCCCGCCCGCGTTCGCGACCCCGGAGATCCGCGTCGACTGCCCGGACGAGATCAAGTTCGCGGTCGCCGACCGCGTACGCGAACGGCTGGCGCGCGACTTCCCCGTGAACGACGTCGACGGCGTGCGCGTCACCTTCGACGACGGCTGGGGCCTCGTGCGCGCGTCGAACACGCAGCCCGCCCTGGTGCTCCGCTTCGAGGCGTCGAAACCGGAAAAGGTCGAGGAGCACCGCCACCGCATCGAAGCGCTCGTCGCAGAGGTACGACGGGAAGTCGAATCCAGCAGCTGACTCGCTCTCGGGACGCGCTGAACGCAGCCGGCGCCGTTTGTGCGGGCAAGCGAGCGACTGTCGAACGAGCGGGACAATGACCCGCCCCCACCTTGATTCATGAAATCAGTCGGGGCGCTCTTCCTCCCCGCGAGTGAGACCCGGAGCGAGCGCCCGCACAAACGGCGACGGCGTCCACAGGCACGGCGGCTCGTGTGCGGCGACGCCCCGTCAGTCGTGCATCTGCTCCGCGAGGTACATCTTCTCGCCGAGGTGCGCGACGAGCGAGAGCTGCGTCTCGAGCCAGTCGAGGTGCTCCTCCTCGGAGCGGAGCATCTTCTCGACCAGCTCGCGCGTGCCGTTGTCGTGCACCGAGACGGCGAGCTCGATGGTCTTGTTCATGAGCGCGATCGCCTCGACCTCGAGCTCGCGGTCGAGCTTCAGCTGCTCGGGCACGCTCTCGCCGACCCGGACCTTGTTGTAGCGCTGCATGTTCGGGAGGCCTTCCATGTAGAGGATGCGCTCGATGAGCTCGTCGGCGTGCTTCATCTCGCCGATCGACTCGTCGTAGTTCTTCTTCGCGAGGCGCTCGTAGCCCCAGTTCCGGCACATGCGGGAGTGGATGAAGTACTGGTTCACGCCCGTGAGCTCGCCCGTCAGGAGCTGGTTCAGCGCCTCGATCAGCTTCGCGTCGCCCTTCATCGCCTCTCCTGGTCTGCCGCGTCCAGCACGATTATGCCGGACGAGCCGCCTCGGGCAACGCACGGGCGGCCGCGGGCCTCTTGCGAGGCCGCGGCCGCCCGCGTGCGCGCGAAGGATGACCAGTCCTCCGCTCGTGGCCTCAGCGGATGATCGCGCGCACCGTCGGATTGATCCGCGCGACGTCGTCGAGCGACACCTCGACCAGCTCCGGGTCGGGAGCCGTCAGGTCGGCGTAGGTGATCGCGCCGCCCGCCTCCGACGTGCAGAACACCTGCTCGACGTCGCGGGTCCGGATCGTGACCAGGAGCGCTCCCGAGGCGCGGCTGAAGAAGCGGACCAGGAAGTCGAACCCGCGCTCGACCGGGTCGCCGACGCGGTCGATCCGGCAGAAGCCGCCCTGGCCCGTGACGTTCGCGGTCGGGAGGCCGGTATTCCGGTAGTTGCCGGTCGCGGCCGAGATCACGGGGATGTTGTTCACCTTGTCGATCGTGCCGAACACGAGCGCATCGCTCTGGCCCGGTCCGCCGTCGAAGAGGTCGCTGCCGTCGCCGCCGGCCCACACCGCGACGTCGTTGCCCGGGCCGCCGAACTGCATGTCGGAGTTCGGCCGCGTCGTCTGCTCGGTGCCGCCGACCAGCACGTCGTTGCCCGGGCCGCCGAGCATGACGTCGCTCCCGAGGAGGCCGATCAGCACGTCGTGGCCGCCGAGGCCCTCGATGACGTCGGCGAAGTCGAGGCTCTGATCGGCGGCGGTGCCCGGGGGCTGGATCTCGGGGTCGTTGACGCTGTCGTCGTCGTGTCCGAAGAGCAGCTCCGAGGCCTCGCTTCCGACGACGATGGCCGCGTGGGCGGTCGTCGCCTGGAGCGCAAAGCACGCGGCGATCGCCGCAAACGCGAGGGTAGTCCTGAACCGCATGAACGTTTCTCCTTCGAATGCCCGTCCGCAAGGCGTGGCGGGGCCGTGCCGGATGAGCCCGTCTCTCCGGCCGCTCGTGGCCGCACGCCAAGCGTGCGGCGATGTCTGGGGACGGGCCCCCGTTCGGCCCGCCGATCGATCAGGGACGCGAGCGCGGAGAACGTAGGGGAGGATCGGCAGAGCCGCGCGCGACGTCGTCGCGGCTCTGGGCCGCGAGAATCAGGCGAAGTTCGCTTCTCGGGACGAGGGGGTCGGCGTGGGCGCTCGCTCAGGCAGGATCGCAACACGCGTACCAGCGCGCCGGCGCGGAAAAGCGACGCCTGGGCGCGCGGAAGACGCCGGCGGCGTCAAGCGCGCGTAGCGCTGCCGCACGCGACGCTTTGCAGCACAGCGCGTGCGGTTTGCGGTCGAGGTACCTCGGCGGCGATCAGGCGCGCGGCAGGCCGAGCACGCGCTGCGCGATGATGTTCCGCTGCACCTCGCTCGTGCCGGCGTAGATCGTCGCGGCCCGCGACCACAGCATGCGCCACTGCCAGTGGCCGGCCGCCACCGCGCGGTCGCCCTCGTAGACGGCTCCGTACGGGCCCTGGACGTCGACCGAGAAGCCGTAGAGCTTCTGCTCGACCTCCGACTTCCAGAGCTTGACCATGCTCGCCTCGGAGCCCGGCGCCTTTCCGTCGCGCATGGCGGCGAGCGTCTTGAGGCAGATCAGGCGGAGGAGGGCGAGGTCGATCTTCAGATCCGCGGCGCGCTGGCGGATCTTCGGGTCGCGCGCGCGGCCGTCGTCGCGGAGCTCGGCGACGAGGCGCTCGAAGTCGGCGTCGAACGCGGACGACGAGGTGAGCGCCTGCGTCCCGCGCTCGTACCCGAGGACGGTGTTCGCGATCTCCCAGCCCTGCGTCGGCTCGCCGACCATGTTGTGGCGCGGGACCGCGACGTCGTTGAAGAAGACCTCGCAGAACTCGGAGCCGCCGGTGAGCTGGCGGAGCGGCCGCACCTCGACGCCGGGCGAGTGCATGTCGATGAGGAGGAACCCGATCCCGCGGTGCTTCGGCGCGCTCGCATCGGTGCGGACCAGACAGAAGATCCAGTCGGCGTACTGGCCATCGGTCGTCCACACCTTCTGGCCGTTCACGATGTAGTGGTCGCCGTGGAGCTCGGCGCGCGTCCGGAGGCTCGCGAGGTCGGAGCCGGAGCCGGGCTCCGAGTAGCCCTGGCACCAGATCTCCTCGGCCGAGAGCATCTTCGCGAGGTAGCGCTCCTTCTGCGCGTCGCTGCCGTGGTGGAGGAGCGCCGGGCCGCAGAGCGTGATGCCGAGCATGTTGACGGTCGGCGGCGCGCCGGCGCGCGTCATCTCGTCGTGCAGGATCGCGTCGTGGAAGGGCGGCGCGCCGCGGCCGCCGTACTCGCGCGGCCAGGTGATGCCGATCAGGCGCGCGTCGAAGAGCTTACGCTGCCAGGCGCGGAGGCGCGGGAACTCGCGCTCGGTGATCTCGAAGTACTGCGTCCCGGGCGCGTGCCCCCAGTCCTTCGGGATCTCGCGCGCGAGGAAGTCGCGGACCTCGTCGCGGAACGCCCGGTCCTGGTCGCTGAGCGTGATCTCCATGGGCCGAGGACTAGCCGAGGCGCCGGGCGGGCGCGAGCGGTCTTGCATTCAATAGACGCGCTCGACCCGTGCGATTCGCGTCACGTACTTCTTGAACCAGGCCGACTTCCCCTTCTCCTTCGCGATCAGGTGAAGTGAGCTCGTCCGCCAGGCCGCGATCGCGTCGAGCGACGCCCAGTACGAGACCGCGAGCGCGAAGCCGCGCTGGAAGCCGGTCTCGATGCCGAGGAAGCCCGGCTGGCTCTTCGCGAGCTCCACGAGCTTCGCGGCGAGCTCGGGGTAGCCCCGCACGTCGTCCGCGAGCTCGGCGGGAGCGATGACCGCCCAGTACGGCGGATTCGGCGCATCGACGACCTGGCTCACGGCCGACCTCCCTCGAAGACGCGGTTCAGCTCGGCGAAGGGCGTCGCGCCGTCGAACGACTCGAAGCTGCCGCGCTCGGCGATCTCGGTCGCGGCGCGGATGAAGGCGCCCCACGCGACGCGCGCGAGCGCCGACCCCACGCTGATGCGGCGCACGCCGAGCTCCGCGAGGTCCGCGACGCTGAGTCCGAGGTTCGCCATCACGATCGAGTTCACCGGCTTCGGCGCGACGGCGCCGACGATCGCGCGGAAGTCTTCCCGGGTGCGCGCGCCCGGCGCGAAGAGCACGTCGGCTCCCGCGTCCGCGTAGGCCGTGAGCCTCCGAAGCGCGTCGTCGAGCGGCTCCGGGTGGCCGACGAGGAAGCTCTCGGCGCGCGCGGTCAGGAGCACGCGTGCGCCGCTCGCGTCGATCGCGGCACGCGCTGCCTCGATGCGGCGAACGGCGAGCGGAAGATCGTAGAGCGGTCGATCGGGATCGCCCGTTCCATCCTCGATCGAAAGCCCGGCGACGCCCGTGCCGACGCAAAGCGCGACGTTCCCCGCGACGCCGTCCGGGTCGTCGGCATATCCCGACTGGAAGTCCGCGCTCACCGGGAGGTCGGTCGCGGCGACCATCTCGGCGACGTGCGCGAGCACCACGTCGCGCGGCGAGCCCCACAGGGTGTCCGCCCGGCCGCGCGAGAACTGGAAGCCGGCGCTGGTCGTCGCGAGCGCGCGAAATCCGAGCGTGCGGAGGTAGCGCGCCGTCCCGAAGTCCCACGGGTTCGGGATCACGAAGCAGCCCGCCTCGTGGAGCCTCGCGAACGCGGCGCGCCGGCCGTCGATGTCGCCCGTCGTCATGAGCACCTCCCTCTCGAGCCTCGTTCATGCTGCGGCAGCGCGCATGTGTCCAATGCATTGATTTGATCACTTTCATCGATGAAACTGATGGCGATGATGGACTTCCCGAACGTCGAGGCGTTCCTCGCGATCGTCCGCCTGGGCGCATTCACGCGCGCTGCCGACGCGCTCCATGTCTCGCAGCCCGCGCTCAGCCGGCGCATCGGCCTCCTCGAGCACGAGCTCGGCCAGCCGGTCTTCGAGCGCGGCCGAACGGGTGCGCGGCTGACCGACGCCGGCAGCGCTTTCCTCCCGCACGCCGAGGCCGCGCTCGCTTCCCTGCGCGACGGCGCGGCCGCCGTCGAAGCGCTCGCGCACGGCGAGACGGGACGCCTCACGCTCGCGATCGTCGGCACCCTGGCGAGCACCGACGTCACGGCGCAGCTCCGCCGCTTCCGCGACGACCACCCGCGGCTCGACTTCCTGCTACGCACCGGGAACAGCGCCGAGGTGAGCGGCCTCGTCCGTCGCGGCGAAGCCGCGCTCGGCCTCCGCTACTTCGCGGACGCGGCGCGCGACGTCGTCTCGCGCCGGCTGTACGGCGAGCCGCTCGTCGTCGTCGCGGCCGCGGGCCATCCGCTCGGACGCGCGCGCCGGATCGCGCCCGCGCGTCTACGAGAGGAAGCGTGGGTCGCGTTCTCGCCGCGGCGCGGCGCCGCGATCGACCCGTTCGGGCAGGTCGTTGCCCGCTCGCTCGCCGCCGCCGGCCTCGACGAGTCGAAGCGCGTCGTGATCGACAGCCTGACGGCGCAGAAGCGGCTGGTCGAGGCGGGATTCGGGGTCGCGCTCGTGCCGGAAAGCAGCGTGCGCGAGGAGCTGGCGCTGCAGACGCTCCGGCGGCTCGACGTCCCGGCGCTCCGCGCGACCGTCGACGTCACGCTGATTCACCGCAAGCACGCGGTGCTCGGCCCCGCCGGGCAACGGCTGGTCGACGTCCTGAGCAAGCCGCCGGCGGAGACGCGCGCCGGACGCTCGCGCCCGGCGCGCGCGTCGCGACGTTAGGCGTTCAGCGCTCGCGCCGGCTGCGCGCGCCGGGCGACCGGCCGCGGCCGTCCGTCGACACGTTCTTCAGCGCCTCGCGCTTGCTGAGCGCCGCGAGCCGCGACTCGTTCGCCCGCACGTACCGCACGACCTCGGCCGGGTCGGTCCACGCGTGCTGTCGCAGCGCCCAGCCGATCGCCTTCTGGAGGAAGAACTCCTTCGACCCGAGCGACGGCTCGATGCAGGCGTAGAGGAGATCGAGATCGGTCTCCGCCTTGAAGCCGAGCTGGCAGAGGATCGCGCTCCGGCGCTTCCAGAGATCGTCGCCGCGAGCCCACGCGAGCATCGTCCGGCGCATGCGCTCGGGCTCGCGGCGGAGGATCGCGCCCAGGCGGTGGCTCGCGATCTCGTCGACGTAGTCCCACCAGGCGCCGGTGACGATCATCTCCTCGTACATCGGGAGCGCGCGCGTCGTCTGGAAGTCGCGCGCCGCGCGGACTCCGGTGAGCTGGATCGCCGCGTAGCGGTGCTCGCGGTGGCTCGCGCCGCGCCAGAGGGCGAGCGCGGTGTCGCGCCACTCCTCGAAGTCGGCGAGCGGGTGCGACGCGAAGATGTCGCGGCAGGCGGCGCGCATCGCGGGGACCGGCACGCCGAGGTAGGGCATCGCCGACTTCATGTACGCCTGCATCGCCGGCGCCTTCACGGGATCGGCGACCTCCGCGAGCCGCGCCCGCACGTCGCGGACGAGGGCACGGCAGGCGCGCCGGAGCACCGCAGCCGTCGTCCTGGCCGCGGCGCTTCCGGAGGTCTTCGTCATCGCATCTCCTTCCGCCGGCCGCGGCCGACGGAAGGGATGCTACGACGCACGTGTCCGCGGAGTCGAGACGAGACTCTGCGCCCGGATCGCTCTCAGCTCACGCGATCTTCAGATCGAGCGTGCGCACGCTCTTGAAGCGCTGCGCGACGTCGGGCCAGTTCACGACCTGCCAGTACGCCTTCACCCAGTCCGCCTTCACGTTCTTGTACTGGCGGTAGTAGGCGTGCTCCCACATGTCGAGCACGAGGAGCGGCACCGTGCCGTTCCCGATGTTGCCCTGGTGGTCGTACACCTGCTCGACGACGAGCCGCTTTCCGACCGGCTCCCACGCGAGCGCGCCCCAGCCCGAGCCCTGCACGGCGAGCGCGGCCTCGGTCATCTGGCCCTTCATGCCGTCGAACGAGCGGAAGTACTCCTGGATCGCGGCGGCGATCTCGCCGTCGGGTTGCCCGCCGGCCTTGGGCGCGAGGTTCTTCCAGAAGAGCGAGTGGAGGACGTGTCCGGAGACGTGGAACGCGAGGTTCTTCTCGAGCTGGTTGATGGTCGCGAATTCCTTCTTCTCGCGCGCCTGGGCGAGCTTCTCGAGCGTCTGGTTCGCGCCGGTCACGTACGCTGCATGATGCTTGTCGTGATGCAGCTGGAGCTGCTCCGCCGAATAGTGCGGCTCGAGGGCCGAGTAGTCGTACGGAAGCTCCGGCAGCTTGTACTCTGCCATGGGCGATTGACCTCCTCCTTCGACGCTACGCCGCCTGGCACGTGGCGCAAGATGGGCCCGTCCGCTAGTTGACGAGGAGAGGCGCCAGTCCGGCGCAGCCGAGCCGAGCCAAGCGAGGGAGCGTCATGCGAGAAGTCTACATCGTCGAAGCGGTGCGCAGCCCGATCGGGAAGCGACGCGGCGGGCTCGCCGGGATGCACCCCGCGGACCTCCTCGGCACGGTGCAGAAGGCCGCCGTCGAGCGCGCCGGCATCGATCCTGCGCGCGTGGGCCAGGTCGTCGGCGGCTGCGTGTCGCAGGTCGGCGAGCAGTCGTTCAACATCGCGCGCGTCGCGTGGCTCGCGCAGGGCCTTCCGCTGGAGGTCGCCGCGACGACGATCGACAGCCAGTGCGGCTCCTCCCAGCAGGCGACCTCGCTCGCGGCCGCGATGATCGGCGCCGGAATCGAGGACGTGGTGCTCGCGTGCGGCCTCGAGATGATGACGCGCGTCCCGCTCGGCTCGAACATGAAGGGCGGCTCGCCGCTCTCGCAGAGCTACGTCGACCACTACGAGCCGACGTCGCAGTTCGAGGGCGCGGAGCGCATCGCGAAGGAGTACGGCATCACGCGCGAGGACACCGATCGCTTCGGGCTTCAGAGCCAGCAGAAGGCGAACCGCGCCTGGGCCGAGGGCCGCTTCGACCGCGAGGTCGTTCCGATCACGGCGCCCGTGATCGACGAGGAAGGGAAGCCGACCGGAGAGACCCGCGTCGTGAAGCGCGACGAGGGGCTGCGCGAGACGTCGCTCGAGAAGCTCGCGAGCTTGAACCCGGTCGTGCCGGGCGGCGTGCACACGGCGGGGACGTCGTCGCAGGTTTCCGACGGGGCGGCGGCGGTGCTGCTCGCGTCGCCCGAGAAGGCGAAGGAGCTCGGGTTGAAGCCGCGCGCGCGCATCGTGACGACGACGCTCGTCGGCGTCGACCCGGTCACGATGCTGAAGGGCCCGATCCCGGCGAGCCGGAAGGTGCTGGCGCAGACCGGCCTCGCGATCGAGCAGATGGACACCTGCGAGGTGAACGAGGCGTTCGCGGCTGTCGTCCTCGCGTGGGAGAAGGAGCTCCGCCCGAACCCCGAGCGCGTCAATCCGAACGGCGGCGCGATCGCCCTCGGCCACCCGACCGGCTCGACCGGCGCGCGCCTCATCACGACGGCGCTGCACGAGCTCGAGCGCACCGGCGGCCGCTACGGCCTGATCTCGATGTGCTGCGGCGGCGGGCTCGGCACCGGCACGATCATCGAACGGATGTAGGGGCGCGCGCGGCCGTTGCCGCGCGCCTCAAGGTACGAGCACGACCTTCCCGACCGTCTGCTGCGACTCGATGCGCGCGTGCGCGTCCGCCGCGCGCGCGAGCGGCAGCGTGTCGATCGGAAGGTCGATCGCGCGCCGGCGGAAGAGGTCGAACAGCTCGGCGTAGGCACCCGGGATGCGCCCGATCTCGGTCGCGATCGTCGCGCCGAGGTAGTAGGTCCGGAGGCCCAGGTTCCGGTTCGCGCCGAGAAAGCTCTCGAGGATCGCGGCCGGCGGCGGGTCGCCTCCGGCACGGCCGAAGAGGACCGCGGTTCCACCGGCCCGGAGGATGTCGAAGCTGCGGGCGGTGTTTGGGCCGGCGACCGAGTCCAGCACGAGGTCGGCGCCGCGGCCGGCGGTGAGCTCCCGGACGCGCGCGACGACGTCCTCCCGCCGGTAGTCGATCGCGTGCCGGAAGCCCGCGCGCCGCGCGATCTCCGCCTTCGAAGGGCTCGACACGAGGCCGATTCCGAACGCGCCCGCGTCGCGCAGCAGGCCGCCGAGGAAGCAGCCGACGCTCCCGGCCGCCGCATGCGCGACGACCGCCGCGCCCTGGCGGGCGCCGTTGTCCTTCACGAGGAAATACGCCGTCAGGCCCGCGACCGGACACGACGCCGCCTCCTCGTCGCGGACGTCGTCCGGAATCCGCGTCGCGATCAGGGCGGGCACGACGGTCTTCTCCGCGTACGCGCCCGCGACCTGGATGCCGAGCGCGCGGTCGCCGACCGCGAAGCCCTCCACCCCCGGGCCGACGGCGTCGACGACGCCCGCGAAGTCGGTGCCCGGGACGTAGGGGTGCGTGAGGCCCGCCTCGCCGTGGCGCCGCGACTGGATGTCGTGGAAGTTGACGGCGATCGCGCGGTTCCGGATGCGGATCTCTCCCGCCGACGGCTCGGGCTCCGGGACGTCCACGAGGCGCATCACCTCGGGGCCGCCGACTCGCGTGACGTGGATCGCCTTCATGAACCGCCCTCCTGCGCGCGCGGGCGCTGCGCGCGCGATCCGTTCTGGGCGGCACGCGGCGTCGACGCAAGCCGACGGCGGTCGTTTCTCGATCGTGCGAACGGCGGAGTTGACGCGCCCGCCGCGGCGCTGCCAGCCTGGCGCGAACGCGCATCGCCGCGCGACCGCCGGCGAGCGCGCTGCCGGCGCCGCAGGCGGCGCCGCCGACTCGAGGAGACGCCGATGCCCGAGCAGGAGAAGCTCCTTCGGATCGCATTCTTGACCGGCGCCGTGACCGACGCGCTCGCCCTCATCCCCATGACGATCCCGCCCGCCGCCGCGCTCCTCTGGGGCTTCGACGACACGAGCGGCGCCTACCGCTTCGCAATGGGCTACGGCGCCGCGCTCATGCTCGGCTGGACCGCGCTCCTCCTCTGGGCGCACCGCCGCCCGATCGAGCGCCGCGGGGTCGCTGCGCTGACGGTGCTCGTCATCTACGGGCTCGTCGCGGCCGAGATCGTCGCGGTGCGCTCGGGCGCGATCGCCGCGTGGCGAATGGTCCCGACCTGGATCGTGCAGGCGGGCCTGCTCGCGCTCTTCGCGGGCGCCTACCATGCGCCCTCGCTGCGGCGCGTTCTCGCGCGCTGATCCGAGCCGAGACCCCGCGGCCGCGCGGCGCTTCTCTTCCGGCGCGCGTTCGGGCAGTGGAAACCGCATGAAGCGCCCGCACCGCAGACGCCGCGCGGCGAATGCCGTCCTCGCCGCAGCCACCGGAACCGCCCTCGTCCTCCTCGCTGCCTGCGGGAGCTCGTCGAGCTCGTCGACGTCGCCGCCGGCGTCGAGCGACCGCGTCACCGGTCGCGTCACGAGCGCCGACGGCCCAGCGCTCGCCGGCGCGATGGTCACCGCGACCGACGACCAGGCGCACAAGAGCGTCAGCGTCTTCACCGACGGCGACGGCCGCTACGCGCTGCCCGCGCTGCCGGCGGGCGGCTACCGCGTGCGCGCGAAGCTGATCGGATGGGAGGAGAGCGAGCGAACGCTGCAGGTCGAAGAGCGGAGCGCGCCCGCGGCCGACTTCCAGCTCGCGCGCACGTCGAACCTGAACGCGCAGCTTCCGGCGTCCTACTTCTACTCGCTCCTCCACTGGCCGTCGGCGAAGGTGAAGGGCGACTTCACGCGCGCCTGCGCGAACTGCCACCCGATCGGGTTCTACGGCTTCACCGAGCAGCGCAGCGCGGAGGAGTGGAAGGCGACCGTCGACCGCATGATCGGCTACGGCGGCGTGCCGTTCTTCGACGAGACGCGGCCGGTTCTGCTGCCGACGCTGGTCGCGACCTTCGGCCCCGACGCGCCGGCGCCGCACTTCGACGTGCCGCCGCCGCCGACGGGCGACGCCACGCGCGCCGTCATCACCGAGTGGGAGATCGACCCGGTCGAGCACCCGGGCTGCCACGACCTCGAGCTCGGGACGGACGGGGTCGTCTACATGGTGAGCGGCATGTACGTCCTCGACCCCGCCACCAACGAGCGGCGGAGCCTCCCGATCGAGGGCGGCGGCCACTCCGTCGAGCGCGCGTCCGACGGCACGATGTGGATCACCGCGCCCGGCCCCGAGACGCTCGTCCACTACGATCCCGCGACCGGGCAGTCGGTCTCGTACCCGCACCCGCGGATCGGCGAGGACCTCGGGTCGTACCCGCACACGCTCCGCTTCGACGATCGCGGCGTCCTCTGGGAGACGCTCACGAAGTCGAACCACGTCGCGAGCTTCGATCCCGCGACCGCGGAGTTCCGCTACTACCGGCTCCCGCCCGCGGACCCGAAGGAGAGCGGCGTGCCGATCGCCGTCGCCTACGGGCTCGACGTCGCGCCCGACCAGACGGTGTGGTGGTCGCAGCTCTTCGGCCACCGCATCGGCCGGGTCGATCCGGCGACCGGCGAGGTGAAGTCGTGGCGCACGCCGTTCGACGGGCCGCGCCGGCTCTTCGTCGGGCCCGACAACGTCGTCTGGGTACCGGCGTACGGCGCGTCGCAGCTCGGGCGCTTCGACCCGAAGACCGAGGAGTGGTCCGTCGTTCCGCTGCCGACCGAGCCACGCGGCAGCGACCTCCCGTACGCGATCGCCGTCAATCGCAGGACCGGCGACGTCTGGATCACCGGCTCGAACTCCGACTCGCTCATCCGCTACCGGCCGTCGACCGGAGAGTGGACCGTGTTCCCGATGCCGACGCCGGTCGACTTCATGCGCGAGATCGAGTTCGACGACGAGGACAACGTCTGGACGTGCACGTCGAACGCCGAGATCGGCGCGGATCGTCCGGGCACGGGCAGGCTCATCAAGCTCGAGCTCCTCGACCGGAGCGGCCGCTGCGGGGACGGCGCGATCGACCTCGGCGAGCAGTGCGACGACGGCAACGCGACGAGCTGCGACGGCTGCTCCGCCGACTGCCGGACCGAGACCGGCTGCGGCGACGGCGCCGTGTGCGGCGCCGAGGCCTGCGACGACGGCAACCGCGCCGCGTGCGACGGCTGCTCGCCGACGTGCGAGGTCGAGTCGGGGTGGCGCTGCGGCGACGGCGAGCTCCGGACCGACTGCGGCGAGGAGTGCGATCCGCCGGGCGTGGCGTGCACGGCTTCCTGCCGTCGCATCCCGACCTGCGGCGATGGCGCCGTCGATCCGGGCGAGGAGTGCGACGACGGGAACCGCACCGGCTGCGACGGCTGCTCGGCGGCGTGCAGGGCCGACGTCGGCTGCGGCGACGGCGACCTCTGCGGCGGCGAGCAGTGCGACGACGGCAACGCGAACGGCTGCGACGGGTGCTCCGCCACGTGCACGGCCGAGCCCGGCGCGATGTGCGGCGACGGCGTCGCGCTCGCGGCGTGCGGCGAGGAGTGCGACCCGCCGGCCCCCGGCTGCTCGCTCGACTGCCGCGAGGGCGACGAGCTCGGCGCGCGCCACGTGAGCTTCGGCGGTGATCTCTACTCGTCGTCGCTCGGGCCGGAGGTGTCCCTCGGGACGCTGACGGGGGCGATGGATCTCGTCGCGGGAGCTCCCGACGCGAGCGGCGTGGCGCCCGTCACGGCCGCGGGTCCGGTCGTCTTCTCGGCCGCGATCCTCGGCGGCTCGTACGGGACGTACTGCGTCCGGATCGAGAGCTGCACGGGCATGGTCGACTGCGACGGCGGCAGTGCGTCGGGCGTGACGACCGTGCAGGACAGCGCCGGCCCCGGCGTGCAGGGCAAGGCGACCGTCGTCACGACCGGCGTCGGCAACGACGGCGGCCCGGGCTCGCTGCTGCTCGACTGCCAGCAGTCGTACGTGCAGCTCCTGCCGGGCGAAGGCACCGACTGCGCGGCGGCGGCGTACCCGGCGCCGGCGCGCGTCGTCTACACGACCGGCCGCGCCGACGGCCTCTTCACGAGCGCCGACGCCAAGGTGGGGTCGGCGTCGCTCTCGCTGACCGGCGAGAATTTCGCGTGCTCGTCGTGGCCGCGCGAGGACGGGCCGGGCGCGCTGGTCGGAATGTTCCTCGTCGAGGACGACCCGCAGGCGGGCGACCTCGCGAACGCGAACCGGATCGACGACTGACGGGTGCATGCGTGACATCGATTGCGCGCCCGGTTTGGCGGCGCGGCCCGCGAGGTGACAAGCTCGGCACCAGCGGGAGGAGACCATGCTGGGCACGATCGCAGCGGGCGTTGCGGGCGCCGTCCTCGGCGCGATCCTCGGGCTACTCGTCGGCGCGACCGTCGGCGGCAACTTCGCGACCGACTTCACGTTCGCGGGCGTGCGCGGCTACGAGGCGACTGGCCTCGTGGGCGCGATCGCGGGGGCGGTGCTGGGAGGCCTCGCCGCCGCGGGGATCGCGAGCGGCCGCGGGCGCGCCCCAGGGGACGCGGACGCTGCTTGACCGCGTGACGCTTTCGCCCGCGGACCCACCGGACGGCCGCGGTCGCCGGGGCTGCGAGCCGCCGATCTGAGGCCGCCGTGCGTGTGATCGTCGTCGGGGCCGGGCCCGCGGGCGCGTCGATCGCGTACCTCCTCGCGCGGCGCGGGATCGACGTCACGCTCGTCGAGCGGCACACCGACTTCGCGCGCGAGTTCCGCGGCGAGGCGCTCATGGCGAGCGGGCGGAGCGCGGTCGCGGAGATGGGGCTCGCCGACGAGCTCGCGCGCGTCCCGCACGTCCGTCTCGCCGAGCTCGAGATCTTCCGCGGCGAGCGGCGGCTCGCCGTCTTCGGGATGCTCGGACAGGTGGGAGGGATCTCCGGTCCCGAGATCGTCTCGCAGCCCGCCATGCTCGAGATGCTGGTCGAGCAGGCGAGCCGGCTCCCGTCGTTCCGGATCGAGCGCGGCGCGACCGTGCGCGACGTGCTGCGCGACGACGCTGCCGGCGGCCGGATCGCGGGCGTGCGGATCGACGGAGCGGGCGGAGAGCGCGAGCTGCGTGCGGACCTCGTGATCGGCGCCGACGGCCGCACCTCGACGCTCCGCAAGCGCACCGCGCTCGACCTCGACGTCACGCGCTACCCGCAGGCGTTCGACATCGTCTGGTTCAAGGTCCCGCTGCCGGCGTTCGCGGCCGACCTGCCGCGCGCCCGCGCGTACCTCGGCCGTGGGCACGCGGCGCTCATGTTCCCCAGCTACGACGATCGCCTGCAGATCGGCTGGATCATCGACAAGGGGTCGTTCGGCGAGCTGCGCGCGCGCGGCATCGACGCCTGGCTCGAGGCGATGCGCGAGCACGTGTCGCGCGATCTGAGCGAGCACCTCGCGCGCCACCGCGGCGACGTGTCGCACCCGTTCCTCCTCGACGTCGTGTGCGATCGCGTCGCGCGCTGGACGGCGCCCGGGCTCCTCCTCGTCGGCGACGCCGCGCACGCGATGTCGCCGGTCGGCGCGCAGGGGATCAACCTCGCGCTCCGCGACGCGATCGTCGTCGCGAACGAGCTCGTGCCGGTGCTCGCGCGCGACGGTGCGGCCCCCGCCGAGATCGACGCGGCCGCGGCGCGCGTGCAGGCGGTGCGGGAGCCCGAGGTCGTCGCCATTCAGCAGCTCCAGCAGGGGCCGCCGCCGGTGCTCTTCGGGCACGCGTGGTGGAGCCGGCTCGTGATCGACCATGCGCTGCCGTTCCTGGTGCGGACGGGCATCGCGCAGGCGGTCGCGTTGCCGACGCTCCGGCGCCTGACGACCGGCGTCGCGGACGTGCATCTCCGCGTGTGACCGCGGAGCCGAGCTACATCAGCACGTCGGCCGATACCGCGTCGTAGCCGATCGTGTCCCAGAAGTCGCAGTGGTGCGGCGGCTGCACCTCGGTCGTGATCGGGGTGTCGAGGACGACGTAGTCCTCTCGCGGCAGGAAGGGCGGCCACGCGACCGCGGGTCGAGACTCGTTCGGGTCGTGGCCGGGGCGGGCAAAGCTGCCCCAGTACGCGGCCATGGCGCGCGAGAGCGCGTCCTCGGCCGGCGTGAAGGTCAAGCCGACCTGCGACGCCGAGTGGAAGACGTACGGCAGCTCGGCGGCGTGGCAGACGGCGTTCGCGCAGGCGGGGATGCCGACGACGTTGAAGCTCGACACGTGGACGAACTCGTACGCCCACGCCTCCGATTGCGCCTGCGCCGCGAGGAAGCGGTTGCTGCAGGCGAAGAGGTAGTCGGTCACGATCTGCGAGAGCTGGTCCGCGTTGTCGTCGTTCATGGGCGGATAGCGTTCGACGATGCCGGCGACGTGGTGCGCTCCGAAGAAGAGCGCGAGCGTCGTCGCGTAGGCCTGGTCGGTGACCGGCGACGGCAGGATGCCGAGCGTCGTCGCGGCGACGACGAACGACGTGCCCTCGTTCCGGTTGGTTCCCAGCAGGACCGGCTTCTCGAGCGCGCCACCGGACGCGGCGGCGACGGGCTGCGCGACGATGAGGTTTCCGTCCACGACCGGCACCCACGGGAGGAGCGTCTGGAAGAGGCTCCGCGGGTCCGGGAGGATCACGGCCGCGCTCACCTGCTGCGCGACGATCTGCTCGGTCGGCGCCGCGCGCAGGCAGTCGAGCTCGTCGGGACCTTCGCAGCCGAGGGCCTTCGCGAGGCGCGCGCTCTTGACGCCCTGCTGCGCGACGGTCGCATACGGAAGGCCGAACGGGTTGCTCTCCATGGCGCCCGCGACGAAGAGCCCCGCGCTCGACGGCGCCGAGAGCATGTGCAGGCCGACGGACATGGCGCCCGCGCTCTCGCCGAAGATCGTCACGTGCTCGGGATCGCCGCCGAAGGCCGAAGCGTTGTCGCGGACCCAGCGAAGCGCGAGCTGCTGGTCGAGGAAGCCGTAGTTGCCTTCGAGCCCGTCGATGCCGGCGAGGAAGCCGAAGGCGCCGACGCGGTAGTTGAGGCTCACGAGCACGAGATGCTCGGCGCTCGCCAGGTACGCACCGTCGAAGATCGGGTTCGCGCTCGACCCGAAGAGGAACGCGCCGCCGTGGATGTAGACGAGCACCGGCAGATGCTGGCCGGCTTCCGCATCTGCGGGCGTCCAGACGTTGACGGAGAGGCAGTCCTCGCTCTGCGGCGGTAGCGCGAGGTCGGTCGCCGCGGATCCGAGCGAGCTCTGCGGGCAGATGTCGCCGAAGGCGACCGCCTGGAGCGTTCCGCTCGCGCGCCCGGCGGGGATCGGCGGCTTCCAGCGGTTCTCGCCGGCCGTCGTCTCGGCGTACGGGATGCCGAGGAAGGCGTGCGCGCTCGGCGCTTCGGGCACGTCGACCGTCGTGCCGCAGACGTCGCCGCTCGTCGTGTCGATCGGGCCCGGCGCGCCGCCGGGACATTGCGCCGTGGTGTCGGAGCACGCCGCCACCATCGCCGAGAGGAACACCGCCATCGCCCCACACCACACCGTCCTCATGGCGCGGGCCTTCTCACGCGCCAGCGATGCCGTCAACGGCTGCCTGGTCGGATTCGCCGCCAGGACCGACCGGTCCTCGCGACGTTCAGCTCGCGTGGCGTTGCGGCGGGACGCGTACTTCCACGCGTTGGGACAAAAGGCGCGCGGTCGCCAAAATTTGCCGGGAGCGCTCTCATAGGGCTCGGGGCAACGTCCGGTCCGATTCGTCAGCGATGCCACCGCGCGTGGTCGTGGGGACCCGCCCGGGACATCGCCTAGCCCGGAGGTTGAGCCATGATGATCTCGCACCGCTTCCTGCGCTCCCTGGTCTCGCTATCCGCTCTCGCCGCGGTGATCGCGGTCGGGGCGGGTCCCGCCGGGGCCGACCCCGTCAAGTGCCAGAGGCAGATCGTCCGACAGCTGTTCCGGTACAAGAACACGTACCTGCAGAAGCACCGGATGTGTCTCGAGAAGGAGAACCTCGGCAGGATCGCGGGTCCATGCCCCGATCCTGCGACGCAGCTCCGGCTCGACTACGTGAACGGGAAGGTCGTCGAGGCGATCGAGCGCGTTTGCACCCTGGCCGACATCCAGGCGCTCGGCTACCGGAGCGACTGCGCGTACGAGGCCGCGACGACCGGCATCGAAGGCCAGTGCGCCGCCTTGCCCGTGAGCGACGTCGCCACCTTCACGGAGTGCCTCAAGTGCTGGAAGTCCGCCGAGCTGTCCGAGTTCATCGCGATCCTGTTCGCATCCCATGCCGTCGAGGAGTGCGGAGGCGCCCTCGACGAGACGTCGCCCCAGTGCTCGGACCTCGACTGCACGACGCCGCTCCCGGTCCAGCGAAACCTCGGCGATACGGGTGAGAACGATTGCCAGAAGGGGATCGCGCGCGCCGGCGTCCGGTACCTGCTCCAGCGCGAACGGGTGCTCGAGGCCTGCGCTCTGAAGGGCGGGACGAGCGCCTCGTGTCTCGCCGACCTGACGGTCCAGAGCCGCTTGCAGAGAGCGGAGACGGCAAAGGAGACCGCGATCCAGCGCGCCTGCGGCCAGCGAGCCCCCGATCCCGATCCGCCCTTCTGCTGCCGCACCGGAATGGGCAACCAGTGCACGGTGTTCGCGACCCGCGACGATTGCGTGACGGGCGGTGGGGACGTGATGGAGGGCAAGACCTGCAACACCAGCACGAACGACTGCGACCCGGTGGGCGGGCCGAACCAGACGATCACGTGGTGGGGTTACTGCCCCGAGAGCGACACCTGCCCCGGCACGCCGCTCGCGAGCCGCGACGATCTCATCGCCTGCGTCGATTCGAGCGCCGACGCGGTCGTCGACGAGCTCCTTTGCCTCCAGCTCCCGGGCGGCGGATGGCCGTGTCCGACCGACTCACCGTGATCGGCGAGGCGTGACAACCGAGCCGCGACACCGACGACGTGCGGACGGCGATGCGCGCTGCGCATCGCCGTCCGCGACGTGACGCGGCCGAGACCTACGGAGCGGCGGCGCGTAGCGACCAGGCGCCACCGGCCGAACGCGCACGCACATGGGAAGGCGCCGCGACGCGGGGCCTTCAGGCTGCGATCGTCCGGGTCGGGAAAGGGTCGATCCCATGCGCACGGCAGAGCGCGTAGATCCGGGTCTGGTTGCGCTTGCCGTGAGCGAGCTTCCGCATCGTGCGAAGGCAGAACTTGAGGGCCGCGGCGACCTCCTGCGGATCGCGATTCTCTCGTGCGAGGAGCTGTCGGATCGTCGTTTCCGTCGTCATGAACTCAATATGATCGCATGACGACCCGACGACAAGCGCGATCTCGTCCTTCCGCTCTCATCTGCGAGTCACGATCAAGCCGTGACTCACGTCGTAGGGCGAAACTCCGACGGTGACCGAATCGCCGGGCATGATCCGGATGTGGAACTTGCGGAGCCGGCCGGATCGGCGAGCGACGATCCGATTGCCGTTCAGGAGGTCGACGGAATAGCTTCCGCCGCCCAGAAGGCCCGTCACCACGCCGTCGACGCGCACGAGGTCGTCGCGGCTCACGTGGCAATCCTGCGGTGGTCGCGGTGCTGAAAGCGAAAGTCGGAAGCTCGATGCATCGGCTGTACCTAGCAAGCGATCCGCCCTCGTGCATCGAGACCTCATGTCGTCGCTCGCACCGACCCACGGCGCCGACGAAGGCTCTCTTGGCGGTTCGGACGTCGGACCTGTAGGGTGAGAGGACCGCCAGTGAGGTCACTGGCCGTCCGCGGCCCGCGGGGGTGAGGTCGAGCACATCTTGGCTTCGCCTCTGCGCCCGTTGGCTGCGGGTAGCGATGGCCCGGGCGGCACCGGCGTCGGGCAGCGGCCGCTCGAAGGCTCCCGCGCCCCCAGCGTTCGCGCGACGGCGACGCGCTGCGATGGCGCAACCGATGTCGTGAATGCTTTGGGGCCAACGCGCGGGCGTCTTCCGCGCGCCGACCGCGCCGGACGAGGTGGGACACGAGACGATGAAACGGTGCACGGGCATTGCGGCATCGCCGGGGATTGCAGCCGGCCCCGCATTCCCATTGGCAACGAGCGTCGTCGTCGGCGAACGAAGGATCGTCGACGACGACGTCGAGTCCGAAGTCGCGCGCGTCGAGCAGGCGCTCAGGGATGCCGACGAACAGCTCGAGCGGCTGGAGCATCATCTCGCCGAAGGCAATCGGCACGTCGGCCACGACATCGTCGAAGCTCACCGGCTGATGCTGAAGAGCCCCGAGCTCGCCGAGGAGATCCCGCGTCTGATCCGACGCGAGCGGATCGCTGCGGAGTGGGCGGTGCGGCGGATCGTCGACGGCTTGCGAGCTGCTTTCGCGGCGCTCGCGGAGCCGTATTTCCGCGAGCGCGGTAGCGACGTCGAAGCCGTCGGCGAAAGGATCCTGCGCGCGCTCCTCGGGATGCCGGATGTGCGCGCAGGCGAGGGCGGCGCGCGGGGTGCGATCGCCGTCGGCACGGAGCTTTCGCCGCTCGATCCGTTCCATCTCCATCGTGCCGGGTTCGCCGGCATCGCCACGGAGGGCGGCGGGCCGACGTCGCACGCCGCGATCCTAGCGCGCGCGCTCGGGCTTCCCTTCGTCGCCGGCATTTCGCAGCTCACCGGAAGCATCCGTCCCGGAGAGCAGATCCTCGTGGACGGGAGCCACGGCGAGGTCGTCATCGCGCCCGACGCCGATACGCTGCGGCATTTCGAATCGATCGCCGCGGCCAACGCCGTGCGCGCGGAGCGGCTCAAGTCCTCCCGAGATCTACCCGCCGTGACGACCGACGGCGCGACCGTCCAGCTGGCCGCGAACGTCGAATGCCTGCCCGAGGTCGCGAGCGCTCTCGAGGCGGGCGCCAAGGCGATCGGGCTCTTTCGAACGGAGTTCCTCTACCTGGAGCGCGCGGAGCTGCCGACCGAAGAGGAGCAATATCGGGACGCGGTCGCGGCCGTGCAGGCCGTCGGCGGGCTCCCGGTCACCTTTCGCACGCTCGACCTCGGAGGCGACAAGATCTCGCCTTCCATCGAGCGTCCGCGCGGCGCCAACCCGGCGCTCGGCGTGCGATCGATCCGCTTCTCGCTGGCTCACCCGACGATCTTTCGCACCCAGCTGCGGGCGCTCTATCGGGCCTCGGCCGTCGGCCCGATCCGAATCCTGCTGCCGCTGATCTCGGGCGTGACCGAGCTCGCTCAGGCGCGCGCGATCTGCCGCGAGGTGTGCGGCGAGCTCGCCGCGGAGGGGCAGGCGCACGATCCGGAAACGCCCGTCGGCGCCATGATCGAGACGCCGAGCGCGGCATTGACGGTCGACCACCTGGCCGCCGAATGCGACTTCTTCAGCATCGGCACGAACGACCTCATCCAGTACGCCTTCGCGGCCGACCGCGACAACCAGGAGGTGAGCCACCTCTACCACCCGCTTCACCCGGCGGTTCTGCGCTCGCTCGTGCAGATCGTCGCGGCCGCGGAGGGAGCCGGGAAGCCGGTGTCGCTGTGCGGCGACATGGCGGGCGATCCCGCGTATGCCTGGGTCCTCCTCGGCCTCGGCTTGCGGGATCTCTCGATGACGCCCCGCCAGATCCCGCTCGTCAAGGCGGTCGTGCGCGGCTCGTCGCTGCGCGAGGCGGCGGATCTCACGCGACAGGCGCTCGCGCTTCGCAGCGAGGTCGAGGTGGAACGACTGGTCCGCGAGGCGATGGCGGCGCGATTCGGCGGCGAGATCGAAGGCTGCTGAGATCGGCAGCGTGGTCTCGCACGCGCCGTGGAAATGGCGGGTGCGCCCTCAGCGCCCGGCGGCGCGCAGCGACCAGGCGCCGCCCGCGCTGTGCCCAGTGAGCACGTACGAGGTGCCGCCCGGAGCTGGCTGGGTCCGTACGTCGGCAAGGCCGCTCGTCTGGAGCGACGGGTCGCCGGACTTCGACGCCGGGAGGAACGCGAGGAGCTCGATGCCTTCGCGATCGGCGACGCCGCTCGCCTCCAGCACGCCGCTCTCTCCGTCCCAGCGCATCGACGTGAGCACGCCCGGCGCGGCGCGCACCCAGCCGCGCGTCAGGTCGTCGATCAGGTCCGTGCGGAGGCCGGTGATCTCGTTCGTCGTGCAGTCGACCTCGAACTCGCCCCAGACGTACGGAACGCGACCGGCGCGGTAGTCGCCGGCCTTGTGCGGGTCGCCGCACGACTCGTGCCACGTCCAGAGCGTCGCGCTCACGCGGAACTCGTCCTGCAGGTCCTGGTGCTCGACGAAGTACTCGTCGGCGGGATCGGACGCGCGGCGCGGGTCGGTGCCCCACTCGCCCGAGAGCACCGGAGCGCCGCCGAACCTGCGCGCCTCGTCGATCGCGGTCTGGAAGGCGGCCGCCGTGATGGGGCCGTTGCTGAAGCCGCCCGTGTAGACGTGCGGCGCGTAGACGACGTCGCGGTCGTGCGCGAAGTCGGGCGGCGGGCCGTTGCCGGTCGCCGACCAGATCGCGGAGGGCTCGAACAAGACGAGGTGCGGCTCGACGTCCTCGACGCCGGCGTCGCGCGCCGCCTGCTCGCCGGCGCGGATCGCGGTCAGCGCGTCGGCGTACATGTCGGACATCGACGCCTCCGCCGGCCCGCCGAACGCGTTCGGCTCGTTCATGAGGTCGAAGCCGGCGATCTCCGGTCGGCCGGCCCAGCGACGCGCGAGTGCGCCCCACATCTCGGCGTAGCGCGTCCGGATGCCGACGCCGCCGGGGCCCGTCGCGTCGGACCAGAACGCGCCCCACGCCGCGAGCACCGCCGGGCTCGACTCGCGGACGCCGCCGCGCGTGCAGCGCGGCGCTCCGCCGTCGAGCGTCGCCCAGCCGGGCGCGCCGTCCCAGCCGAACGCGGGCTCGGTCGGCGGCGCGCAGCTCTCGTCCGGTCGCGCGACGAGCGTCGCGTTCCAGGCGTCCTGGTGGAGGTCGACGATGGAGTACACGCCGCGCTCCGCGAGGAGCGCGATCGCGGCGTCGGCCTCGGCGAGGTACGCCTCGTCGATCTCGCCGGGCGCGGGCTCGACGCGCGACCACGAGAGCAGGAGGCGCACGGCGTTCCAGCCGATGGCGGCGATGCGGTCGGCGTCGTCGGCGGTGAAGGGGAAGGTCGTGGGGAAGCTCGTCCCCTGCCAGTACTCGGCGAGGGCGTTCACGTTGACGCCGCGGAGGATCACCGTGCGGCCCTCGGCGTCGACGATGCGGCCTCCGCCGACCGGGTCCGGCTCCGCATGGAGCGCGACGAGGCGCAGCGCGGGCGCGGGGCTGCTGCGACTGGCGTCGGAGCAGCCGGTCGCGAGCGCGGCGACGATCGCGAGCGCGGCGACCGCGCGGACCGAGACGCGCGCGCGCCTCATCGGTCGATCATCGCGACCGCTTCGATCTCGATCAGGAGCTCCGGCACCGCGAGCGCCGTGATGACGACGTACGTGCTCGCCGGCGGAGCGCCGTCGGTGAACCAGCGCTTCCGCGCCTCGACGACCGCGGAGCGATACGACGCGTCCGTCACGTAGACGTTCGTCTTCACGAGGTCCGCCATCGTGCCGCCGCAGGCCTCGACGACCGTCTTCAGGTTCTTCATCACCTGCTCGGCCTGCGCCGCCGGATCGCCCGGTCCGACGAGCTTTCCGCTCGCGTCGAGCGCGACCTGGCCGGCGATGAAGACCGGCGTCCCCGGCTTCTTGACGGCGTACGAGTAGCCCGACGGCGCGGGCATGCCGGGCGGGTTGATCACGTGCTTGCTCATCGATCCTCTCCTCGGAAGTCGGGCGAATTCGGGGCGGTTGCCCCGCGGCCGGTCCTTACCAGGCGGTCGACCCTCCCCGCGACTCGCCAAGTGCCCGTCCGATCGACAAATGCCCGGAAAACGGGCATTTCCGGACGCTCTGCGTCGTAGGCGATTCCACAGTTCTGCGTAAGGAATCGTTGACAGTTGCTCCAGCGATCCACTATCCGTAAGGTCCTCTCGGGGGACAGCCTTATGAAATTCGGAACGAGCGAGGGTCTGGAGCTGGACGGGATCGACTTGCAGATCCTCCAGACCTTGCAGCAGGACTGCAAGATCCCGCTCGCCCGGATCGGCGACCTCGTCGGCCTCTCCGCGCCGTCGGTCATCGAGCGCATCAAGAAGCTCGAGCAGTCGGGCGTCATCCGCGGCTACCACGCCGCGCTCGACTCGCGCCGGCTCGGCCTCGACGTCACCGCGTTCATCGGCGTCGTGATCGATCACCCCGCGAGCATCGAGCAGTTCGAGGATCAGGTGAGCTCGCTCGAGGGCGTGCTCGAGTGCCACCACGTGACGGGACAGCACACGCTGCTCTTGAAGGCGAAGACGCAGAACACCTCGACGCTCGAGAAGCTCATCAGCCGCGTCCGGACGATCCCCGGCGTCGCGCGCACGGAGACGATGGTCGTGCTCTCGACGCACAGCGAGCGCGTCCAGATCCCTCTCGGCACGCAGATCGCGGCGCGCGCCGCGGCCGAGGCCGAGGAGCGCGAGCGGAAGGAAGTGCCGCGTCGGAAGAACCTGCGCGGGCCGAAGCTCGTCGCCGTGCAGCCGAGCGGAAGCTCCGCACCCGCGCGGCACCCGAGCGAGCGGCAGTGACCGAAGCACACACGGAAGCACCCACGGAAGCAGCGAGCGCGAGCAGCGAGGGAAGCGAGGTCAGGCGATGAACCGAATCGACCGCGACGAGACCTGCCGGCACGGCCGGCTCTCCCCGCAGGAGATCCGCGACCTTCGCGCGAAGACCGAGCGCGAAGGCCTCTACCGCCGCTCTACCGAGCACGACGCGTGCGGCGTCGGCTTCGTCGCCCACATGAAGGGCGAGCGCTCGCACGACATCGTCGTGAAGGGCCTGCAGGTCCTCCAGAACCTGACCCACCGCGGAGCCTGCGGCTGCGATCCGCGGACCGGCGACGGCGCCGGCATCCTGATGCAGCTCCCGCACGAGTTCCTCGCGCGCGAGTGCGCTCGCCTGCGCATCGACCTGCCGAAGCAGGGCCTCTACGGCGCCGGCCTCGTCTTCCTGCCGCAGGACATCTTCGAGCAGAACTTCTGCATCTCGACCTTCGAGAAGGTGATCCACGAGGAGGGCCAGCGCCTCCTCGGCTGGCGCGAGGTGCCGGTCACCGCCGCCGCGGCGGGCGACGTCGCGCGCGACTGCATGCCCGCGATCCGGATGGTGCTCGTCGGCGCCGGCCACGGCGTCGAGGACCAGCCGACCTTCGAGCGGAAGCTCTACGTCATCCGGAAGCGCGTCGAGCACGCGGTGCGCGCATCCGACCTGCGCGACTCCGAGAGCTTCTACGTCCCGAGCCTCTCGTCGCGGACGATTGTCTACAAGGGGCTCCTCCTCCCCGACCAGATTCCGGCCTTCTACCGCGACCTCCGCGACCCCGAGATGAAGAGCGCGATCGCGCTCGTCCACCAGCGCTTCTCGACGAACACGTTCCCGTCGTGGGACCGCGCGCACCCCTACCGCTTCCTCGCGCACAACGGCGAGATCAATACGCTCCGCGGCAACGAGAACTGGATGCGGGCGCGCGAGAGGATGTTCTCGTCGGACGTCTTCGGCGACGACATCGAGAAGATCGTCCCGATCGTCGACGAGACGACGAGCGACTCCGGCAAGTTCGACAACGCGCTCGAGCTCCTCATGCACACCGGCCGCTCGCTGCCGCACGCCGTCATGATGATGATCCCCGAGGCGTGGCAGAAGCACGAGGCGATGACCGATACGAAGCGCGCCTTCTACGAGTACCACTCGTGCCTGATGGAGCCGTGGGACGGCCCGGCGTCGATCGCGTTCAGCGACGGCCGGGTGATCGGCGCGGTCCTCGACCGGAACGGGCTTCGCCCGTCGCGCTACGTCGTCACCAAGGACGGGCTCGTCGTGATGGCGTCCGAGGTCGGCGTGCTCGACATCCCGCCCGAGGACATCGTCGAGAAGAACCGCCTCCAGCCCGGGCGCATGTTCCTGGTCGACCTCGAGCAGGGGCGCATCGTCGACGACGAGGAGATCAAGGAGGGCATGGCGGCCCGGAAGCCCTACCGGAAGTGGCTCGCCGAGAACCTCGTCAAGCTCGATCGCGTGACGCCGGCGCGCGCGTCCGCCATCCCGGAGGACTACGACGCCGACGAGCTGCTGACCTTGCAGCAGGCGTTCGGCTACACGCTCGAGGACCTCCGCTTCCTAATGGCGCCGATGGCGATCAACGGGCAGGAAGCGGTCGGCTCGATGGGGACCGACACGCCGCTCGCGGTCCTGTCGGACCGCCCGCAGCTCCTCTTCAGCTACTTCAAGCAGCTCTTCGCGCAGGTGACGAACCCGCCGATCGACCCGATCCGCGAGGACCTCGTCATGTCGCTCAAGACGACGATCGGCTCCGAGCAGAACCTCTTCGACGAGACGCCGGCGCACTGCCACCAGCTCGAGCTCGAGTCGCCGATCCTCCGCGACGAGGACCTGGCGCGCATCCAGGCGATCAAGAACGGCAGCCTCCGGACCGAGACCCTCTCGACGCTGTACGCGGTGCGCGACGGCGCGGTCGCTCTCGAGGAGGCGATCGCGGTCCTCTGCGACGACGCCTCGGCCGTGATCGCGCGCGGCGCGACGATCCTCGTCCTGTCGGATCGCGGCGTCGACTCCGAGCGCGCGGCGATCCCGAGCCTCCTCGCGGTCGCGGCCGTGCACCATCACCTGATCCGCGAGGGCACGCGGACGCGCGTCGGCCTCGTGCTCGAGACCGCGGAGCCGCGCGAGGTGCACCACTTCGCCGTGCTTGCGGGCTTCGGCGCGGGCGCGATCAACCCTTACCTCGCGTTCCAGACCTTGAAGCAGCAGATCCGGGACGGCGTGATCCAGGGCGTCGAGGAAGAAGAGGCGGTCCAGCACTACATCAAGGCGATCGACAAGGGCCTCATGAAGGTCATGAGCAAGATGGGGATCTCGACGCTGCAGAGCTACCGCGGCGCGCAGATCTTCGAGGCGATCGGCCTCTCGCGCGAGCTCGTCGACCGGTACTTCACGTGGACCGCGTCGCGGCTCGAAGGGATCGGCATCGAGCAGATCGCGCGCGAGACGGGAATGCGGCACCACCACGCCTTCGACGTGTCGCCGTCGCTCGACGGCGAGCTCGACCCGGGCGGGAACTACCAGTGGCGGCGCCGGGGCGAGTACCACATGTACAACCCCGAGACGATCGCGCACCTGCAGCATGCGTGCCGGAAGGGCGACTACAAGCTCTTCAAGAAGTTCTCGGAGCTCCAGAACTCGTACGACCGGAAGCTCTGTACGCTGCGCGGCCTCCTTCGGTTCAAGAAGTCGACGCCCGTTCCTCTGGATGAAGTGGAGCCGGCGACCGAGATCGTGAAGCGCTTCAAGACGGGCGCGATGTCGCTCGGCTCGATCTCGCGCGAGGCGCACGAGAACCTCGCGATCGCGATGAACCGGATCGGCGGCAAGTCGAACACCGGCGAGGGCGGCGAGGACCCGGTGCGCTACGAGCGCGACCCGAACGGCGACTTCCGCCGGAGCGCGATCAAGCAGGTCGCGTCGGGCCGCTTCGGCGTGACGAGCTACTACCTCGTCAACTCCGACGAGCTCCAGATCAAGATGGCGCAGGGCGCGAAGCCGGGGGAGGGCGGCCAGCTCCCCGGCCACAAGGTCGACGAGTACATCGCGAAGATCCGCTACTCGACGCCCGGCGTCGGCCTGATCTCGCCGCCGCCGCACCACGACATCTACTCGATCGAGGACCTGGCGCAGCTCATCCACGATCTCAAGAACTCGAACGACCGCGCGCGCATCAGCGTCAAGCTGGTCGCGGAGGTCGGCGTCGGGACGGTCGCGGCGGGCGTGTCGAAGGCGAAGGCCGACGTCGTCCTGATCTCCGGCGACTCGGGCGGCACCGGCGCGTCGCCTCTCACCTCGATCAAGCACGCCGGCATCCCGTGGGAGCTCGGCCTCGCCGAGACCCAGCAGGTGCTGGTCATGAACGACCTCCGCGGCCGGATCCGCGTCGAGACGGACGGGCAATTGAAGACCGGGCGCGACGTCGCGATCGCGGCCCTCCTCGGCGCCGAGGAGTACGGCTTCGCGACGTCGGCGCTGGTCGCGTCGGGCTGCATCCTGATGCGGGTCTGCCACCTGAACACCTGCCCGGTCGGGATCGCGACGCAGGACCCGGTCCTCCGGAAGAAGTTCGAGGGCAAGCCCGAGCACGTCGTCAACATGATGATGTTCATCGCGGAGGAGCTCCGCGAGATCATGGGGGAGCTCGGCTTCCGGAGGGTCGACGAGATGGTCGGCCGGGTCGAGATGCTGGACGCGACCGACGCGGTCGACCACTGGAAGGCGCGCGGCATCGATCTCACGCAGCTCCTTCACAAGCCGGCCGTGCCCGAGTCCTACGCGATCCACTGCGAGACGAACCAGGACCACGGCCTCGACGCCGCGCTCGACAACCAGCTCATCGAGCTCTCGCGGGACGCGATCGAGTCGCGGACGCCGGTCGAGTTCTCGCTGCCGATCCGGAACGTGAACCGGACGGTGTGCACGATGCTCTCGGCCGAGGTGTCGCGCCGCTGGGGCATGGAGGGGCTCCCGCCCGAGACGATCCGCATCCACTTCCGCGGGTCGGCCGGGCAGAGCTTCGGCGCGTTCCTCGCGAACGGCATCAGCGCGACCCTCGAGGGCGACGCGAACGACTATTTCGGGAAGGGCATGTCGGGCGGGCGGATCGTCGTCTTCCCGCCGGACGAGTCGACCTTCGTGCCGGAGGACAACATCATCGTCGGCAACGTCTCCTTGTACGGCGCGACCGGCGGCGAGGTCTTCCTCCGCGGCATGGCGGGCGAGCGCTTCTGCGTCCGCAACTCGGGCGTGACCGCGGTCGTCGAGGGCGTCGGCGACCACGGCTGCGAGTACATGACGAAGGGGCTCGTCGTGGTGCTCGGCAAGGTCGGCCGGAACTTCGCGGCCGGCATGAGCGGCGGCATCGCGTACGTGCTCGACGCCGAGAGCGACTTCGAGAAGCTTCTCAACAAGGGGATGGTCGACGTCGAGCAGCCGACGGCCGAGGATCTGGAGACGGTGCACGCGCTCGTGCGCCGTCACTTCGATTACACGCAGAGCGCGGTCGCCTGGCGCGTGCTGTCCGGCTGGAAGCAGCTCTCGCACCAGTTCGTGAAGGTCATGCCGACCGAGTACCGCTCGATCCTCGCCAAGCAGCACCTCGACAGCGACGCGGCGAAGCTCGCGAGCATTTGAACATGAGCGGGGTTTCGCCGTGGGCGCGGGACGCGGGCTTTGCCCGCGTCCCGCGGTCCATCGGAGGAGCGGAGCTGAAGCGCGAAAGCGCTTCAGCGAGCACCGCACGGGGACGAAATGGGTAAGATCACCGGATTTCTGGAAATCGATCGGACCTTGCCGCCGCGGCGGCCGGTCGAGGAGCGGCTGCACGACTGGCGCGAGCTCGAGGGCAAGCTGCCGGAGGACGAGCTCCGGAAGCAGGGCGCGCGCTGCATGGATTGCGGCATCCCCTTCTGCCACAAGGGCTGCCCGCTCGGGAACATCATCCCCGACTGGAACGACCTCGTCTACCGCGGCCGCTGGGACGACGCGATCGCCCGGCTCCACTCGACGAACAACTTCCCCGAGTTCACCGGCCGCATCTGCCCCGCCCCGTGCGAGGAGGCCTGCGTCCTCAACATCAACAACAACCCCGTCACCATCAAGCAGATCGAGAAGCAGATCATCGACCACGCGTGGAAGGCGGGGGTGATTTCGCCGAACGTTCCGGAGCGCAAGACCGGCAAGCGCGTCGCGGTCGTCGGCTCGGGCCCGGCGGGAATGGCGGCGTCGCAGCAGCTCGCGCGCGCGGGGCACGACGTGGTGCTCTTCGAGCGCGCCGACCGGATCGGCGGGCTGCTGCGGTACGGCATCCCCGACTTCAAGATGGAGAAGCACCTCATCGACCGGCGGATGGAGCAGATGTCGGCGGAGGGAGTGACGTTCCGGACGGGCGTGAACGTCGGCGTGGACGTGACCGCTGCTCAGCTTCGGACCGAGTTCGACGCGATCGTTCTATCCGGCGGCGCGACCTGGGCTCGCGACCTCAAGGTGCCGGGTCGCGAGCTGCGCGGGATCCACTACGCGATGGAGTTCCTGCCGCAGCAGAACAAGGTCGTCGCGGGCGACCGCGTGGACGGCCAGATCCTCGCGACCGGGAAGCGCGTCGTGATCCTGGGCGGCGGCGATACGGGCTCCGACTGCCTCGGGACGTCGAACCGCCACGGCGCCGTGTCGGTGCACCAGTTCGAGCTCCTGCCGATGCCCCCCTCGACGCGGACGGAGGACGTGGCGCCGTGGCCGTACTGGCCGATGATCCTCCGGACGTCGTCGTCCCACGAGGAGGGCGTCGTTCGGGACTGGAGCATCAACACGAAGTCCTTCTCCGGGGACGCCGAAGGGAACGTGAAGAAGCTGCACGGCGTCCGGCTCGAGTGGCAGAAGCAGAACGGCGGGCCGCCGAAGATGGTGGAGATCCCGGGGAGCGAGTTCGAGCTCGAGTGCGAGCTCGTGCTGCTCGCGCTCGGTTTTCTCGGGCCCGAGAGGGGGCCGCTGCTGACGGATCTCGGCGTGGAGTTCGACGCGCGGGGGAACGTCATCGCGGACGCCGATTACATGACGACGGTGCCCGGGGTATTCGCTTGCGGGGACCTGCGCCGGGGGCAGTCGCTTGTGGTGTGGGCGATCTGGGAGGGGCGCGAGGCGGCGCGCGGGGTGGACAAGTATCTGATGGGGGAGACGGCGCTGCCGGCGTCACCGCTCGCGTGAGCTGACACGTCGGACGGCCGTCGGGGAGGAGTGCCTAGACCGCGGCCTGTTCACCACCGCGATTGTGCGGCCAGCCGTGGTCGCTGCAGAGCACCGCGGCAAGTCACCGCCATGACAGGCCTCGACCCGGCACGCCCGTGCGATAGCTTGACTCCCCACCTTGTTCAGTCTATTCGGCGGTGGACTGACCCCCACCAAAGTTTCAAGAGGTGACCAGGGCGGTGGGCCCGAAGCTTGGTTGCAGGCTTCCGGCAAGGGTTGCGATCGGCGCATCCTGCTGATTCTTGGGTCTGCGTGTCCCCGCGGGATACCGCGGTTTTGTACGCGGCCCGACACGCTCCGCTCCACCAGCGCGATGTCATGGATGGCGCTCTGAGCGATGCGAAGTCTATCTATTTCCTATTAGAGACCTTCCAAAGACCGCAGGAGTGGAATGGAACAAGCTCAACTCAACTGGATCGCAAATTTCATCTGGGGGATCGCCGATGACGTGCTGCGAGACCTCTACGTCCGCGGCAAGTACCGCGACGTCATCCTGCCGATGGCGGTTCTGCGCCGTCTCGACGTCGTGCTCGAGCCCACCAAGCAGGCCGTCCTCGACATGAAGACCTCGCTCGACCAAGCGAAGATCGTCCACCAGGAGCAGGCCTTGCGGGAGGCGGCGGGCCAGGCTTTCTACAACACCTCGAAGTTCACGCTGCGCGACCTCAGGGCCCGCGCAAACCAGCAGCAGCTCAAGGCCGACTTCGAGGCGTATCTCGACGGCTTCTCGCCGAACGTCCAGGACGTCCTCGAGAACTTCGAGTTCCGCAATCAGATTCCGCGACTCTCGAAGGCGGACGCGCTCGGCACGTTGATCGAGAAATTCCTCTCCCCCGACATCAACCTGAGCCCGAACCCGGTCCGAAATGGCGACGGCTCCGTTAAGCACTCCGGCCTCGACAACCACGGCATGGGCACCGTGTTCGAGGAGCTGGTCCGCCGCTTCAACGAGGAGAACAACGAGGAAGCCGGCGAGCACTGGACACCGCGCGACGCCGTGCGGCTCATGGCGAAGCTGATCTTCCTGCCCATCGCCGACCGGATCGAGTCTGGCACCTACCTGCTCTACGACGGCGCCTGCGGGACGGGCGGCATGCTCACGGTTGCGGAGGAGACGCTCCAGCAGCTCGCCACCGAGCACGGCAAGGAGGTGGCGACCCATCTCTACGGCCAGGAGATCAACGCCGAAACCTACGCGATCTGCAAGGCGGACCTGCTGCTCAAGGGCGAGGGCGAAGCGGCGGACAACATCGTCGGCGGCCCGGAGCACTCGACGCTCTCGAACGACGCGTTTCCCTCGCGCGAGTTCGACTTCATGCTCTCGAACCCGCCCTACGGCAAGAGCTGGAAGACCGACCTCGAGCGCATGGGCGGCAAGGATGGCCTCAAGGATCCGCGCTTCCTGATCGAGCACGCGGGCGACGCCGGGTACTCGCTCGTCACCCGCTCGAGCGACGGTCAGATGCTCTTCCTGGCCAACCTGCTGTCCAAGATGAAGCACGGCACGAAGCTCGGCAGCCGCATCGCCGAGGTGCACAACGGCAGCTCGCTCTTCACCGGCGACGCCGGCCAGGGCGAGAGCAACATCCGCCGTTGGATCATCGAGAACGACTGGCTGGAGGCGATCGTCGCCCTGCCGCTCAACATGTTCTACAACACCGGCATCGCGACCTACATCTGGGTGCTCACGAACCGGAAGCCCGACCACCGCAAGGGCAAGGTACAGCTCATCGACGCAACGCAGTGGTTCAAGCCGCTGCGCAAGAACCTCGGCAAGAAGAACTGCGAGCTCTCCGACGAGGACATCGCGCGCATCTGCAACACCTTCCTCACCTTCAAGGAGACCGAGCAGTCCAAGATCTTCCCCAACGCCGCCTTCGGCTACTGGAAGGTGACCGTCGAGCGCCCGCTGCGGCTCACGGGCATCGACCCCGAGTGCGCCTACGCCGCCAAGGAGATCAAGGCGCTCAAGGAGACCGCCGAACGCGCCGACCACGCCCCGCCGGTCATCAAGAAGATCCACAAGAAGGGCACCGCGGCCGATCCGCTGCGCGGGCTGTTCGAAGCCACGATCGGTGGCAAGCCCGCCGTGGTCGAGTACGAGCCCGACACCGACCTGCGCGACACCGAGCAGGTGTTGCTGCTCGAAGATGGCGGCATCGAGGCCTTCCTGCGCCGCGAGGTCCTGCCGCACGCGGCCGACGCCTGGTACGTGCCGGACAGCGTGAAGACCGGCTACGAGATCAGCTTCACCCGCTACTTCTACAAGCCGAAGCCGCTGCGCACGCTGGAGGAGATCCGGGCGGACATCCTGGCGCTGAAGAAGGAGACCGAGGGGCTGCTGGGCGAGATCATCGGGGGCGTCTCGTCGTGAAGGCCACCGAAGCCAAGCTGCTCGATTTCCTGAAGAAGTCCCCGCAGTTCGTCATCCCCATTTACCAGCGAACCTACAGCTGGACCGAGCGCGAGTGCCGCCAGCTCTGGGACGACATCCTGCGCACCGGCCGCAACGAAGCCATCGCCGCCCACTTTGTCGGCTCGATCGTCTACATCGAAAAGGGGCTCTACCAGGTCTCCAGCCAGTCCCCGCTGCTCGTCATCGACGGCCAGCAGCGGTTGACCACGGTGATGCTCATCCTCGAGGCGCTCGCGCGGCGTCTCGGCGACAGCGAGCCCGTGGATGGTTTCTCGGCCAAGAAGATCCGCAGCTACTATCTCCTAAACCCGTTGGAGGACGGGGAGCGCGGCTTCAAGCTCCTGCTCACGCAGACGGACAAGCACAGCCTGCTCGCCCTGGTGCAGCAGAAGAGCCAGGCTGGCGAGGCCTCCCTGCGCATCACCGAGAACTTTGCCTTCTTCGGAGAGCAGATCGGGGCGCTCGGCGACGACCTCGCGTCGCTCTGCAACGGGCTCGCGAAGCTGGTGATCGTGGACATCGCGCTCAGCCGGGATCAGGACAATCCTCAGCTCATCTTCGAGAGCATGAACTCGACCGGCCGCGAGCTGAGCCAGGCCGACCTGATCCGTAACTTCATCCTGATGGGTCTCGAGCCGGCGGTGCAGACGCGGCTCTACGAAGACCACTGGCGCCCGATGGAGGTCGCCTTCGGCCAGGAAGCCTACGGAACGCACTTCGACGGGTTCATGCGCCACTACCTCACGCTGCGGACCGGCGAGATCCCGAACGTCCGCCAGGTCTACGAGGTGTTCAAGGGACACGCCCGCGCCACCGAGGTCGCGAGCGCGGGAGTCGACGCCCTCATCGCCGAGATCCACGCCTATGCCGGCTACTACTGCGCCATGGCGCTCGGACAGGAGCCGGACAAGGAGCTGGCGGCGGCCTTCCGCGACCTGCGCGAGCTGAAGGTCGACGTCGCCTTTCCCTTCCTCCTCGAGCTCTACCACGACTACGCCGAGGGCCGACTGGATCCGGACGACCTCGCCCAGGCCGTCCGGCTCGTCGAGGCCTACGTGTTCCGGCGCGCGGTCTGCGCCATCCCGACCAACTCGCTCAACAAGACCTTCGCGACCTTCGGCCGTGCCCTGCGCAAGGACCGGTACCTCGAGAGCATCGAGGCGCACCTCCTGACGCTGCCCTCGTACCGCCGCTTTCCGAACGACGAGGAGTTCCAGCGGGAGCTTGCGGTGCGCGACCTCTACAACTTCCCGCGCCGCAGCTACTGGCTGCGCCGGCTGGAGAACCACGGCCGCAAGGAGCGGGTGCCCGTCGACGAGTACACGATCGAGCACATCCTGCCCCAGAACGAGAACCTCTCTCCGAAGTGGCGGGAGGCGCTGGGACCCGAGTGGCAGCGCGTGCGGGAGACCTGGCTCCACACGCTCGGCAACCTGACGCTCACCGGCTACAACGCGGAGTACAGCGACCGGCCGTTCGATGAGAAGCGCGAAATGCCCGGCGGGTTCAAGGAGAGCCCGCTGCGGCTGAACGAGGGCCTGGGCGCGCTCGCTGTCTGGGACGAAGCCGCCATCCAGGAGCGTGCCCGTCGGCTCGCCGCGCAGGCCGCGAGGGTGTGGGCGGCGCCGTCGCTACCGGCGGAGGTGCTGCAGACCTACCGGCCGAAGGTCGAGCGGCCGGCCGGCTACAGCCTCGCCGATCATCCCCAACTGGGCGAAGGCAGTCCCATGCGGCCCGTCTTCCAGGCCTTCCGCAAGGAGGTCCTGGCGCTCGACCCGTGCGTCACGGAGGAGTTCCTCAAGCTCTACGTGGCCTACAAGGCCGAGACGAACTTCGTCGACGTCGTGCCGCAGAAGAGCAGGCTGCGCCTATCGATCAACCTGCACTTCCACGAGTTGCACGATCCCAAAGGGCTCGCCAAGGACGTGACCAACCTCGGTCGCTGGGGCAACGGCGATGTGGAAGTGGCGATGAGCGACCCCGAAGAGCTGCCCTATGTGATGGGTCTCGTGCGCCAGGCCTTCGAGAAGCAGATGGGCAACGGGGAGGCCGAGTCATGATCGACGGCCTAAAGCCCTATCCTGCGATGAAGGACTCCGGGGTGCCGTGGCTGGGGGAGGTGCCGGCGCATTGGGGAGTGCAACCCATCGGGAGACTCGGCCAGCTATTCAAGGGGAACGGTGGCAATAGGGGGGATGAAGTCCCCGCCGGCGTGCCGTGTGTTCGCTACGGCGATCTCTACACAAGGCACGAGTTCTTCATACGCAGTACCAAGGCCTGCGTTTCCCCGGTGCGGGCGCCGGACTACACGCCGGTCCGTTACGGGGACGTCCTGTTTGCCGCGAGCGGGGAGACGATCGAGGACATAGGCAAGTCCGCTGTCAATCTTCTCGACACCGACGCGCGTTGTGGAGGCGACGTTCTTCTGCTCCGTCCGGAAGTCGAGGCAGTACCCGAATTCCTCGGTTACGCCTGCGACTCAGTTTCCTCACGCAATCAGAAGGCGTGCATGGGACGCGGCTTCACTGTCGTGCATATCTATGGGAGTCAGCTCAAGCAGCTGGTGCTGACGCTCCCCTCGCTTCCCGAACAAGCCGCCATCGTCCGCTTCCTCGACCACGCGGACCGGCGGATTCGGCGGTACATCCGCGCCAAGCAAAAGCTGATCAAGCTGCTGGAGGAGCAGAAGCAGGCCATCATCCACCGCGCCGTCACCCGCGGCCTCGACCCCAACGTCCGCCTCAAACCCTCCGGCGTGGAGTGGCTGGGCGATGTGCCGGAACATTGGGAGATCTTGAAGTTGGCGCGAGTGGTCGCTGATGGTCCGCGAAACGGCATTTCCCCGGCTGTCGACGAACGGGGGAGCATCGAGTCGTTTTCTATATCTGCAATCCGCAATGGTCAGGTCGATGTCCGAGACGGGGACAAGAAGTACGTCTCAGGAGACAAGACGTCCTTGGAGGAAGCGTACCGTCTTCTATGTGGTGACGTGCTTCTTGTCCGGGGCAATGGAAACCTCCGTCTGGTCGGAAAAGCCGGTCTCGTAGCGCGCGACATGCCCGGCCGCGTCTATCCGGATCTGCTCATGCGCATTCGCCTGGCGCCCAGGTGCTTGCCGCAGTTCTTGGTTGCTTTGCTGACTTGCACAACAGGTCGGGATCAGATCGAAACGGCGGCTCGGACGGCAGTAGGTACGTTCAAGATCAACAACCAACAAGTACGTCAGATGTGCTTCGCCTTTCCTCCGGTGGCCGAACAGGAAGGGATTCTACGCTCGTTGGACGATAAGCTGAGTGCCATCACGGTCGCCCTTTCTCACGGCGAGGAGGAAATCGACCTCCTCCGCGAATACCGAACCCGCCTGATTGCCGACGTCGTCACCGGCAAGCTCGACGTGCGCGAGGCGGCGGCGCGTCTGCCGGACGAGGTCGAGGAGCCCGAGCCGCTCGACGAGGTCGAGGCCGAGGGCGACACCGATGAGGTAGGCGGTGACGAGGCAGACGCCGTGCCGGAGGAGGCCGAGGCATGACCACCGACACCTCCGAGCGCAGCCTCGAGCGGCTGATCTGCACGGCGCTGACCGGCTCGGCCTGCGATCCGGGGCCGGTCAAGGCCGACGCCGTCCACGAGCGCCCGGCCGTCTACGGTGCGGGCTGGATCTGCGGCGCGCCCGAGGACTACGACCGCGAGTACTGCGTGGACCTCGCGCAGCTCTCGGCCTTCCTCCGCGAGACGCAGCCGGAGGTCTGCGACGCGCTCGACCTCGGCCAGGACGGGCCGACGCGGCGCAAGTTCCTAGCACGGCTCCAGGGCGAGATCACCAAGCGCGGCACCATCGACGTGTTGCGCCACGGGCTCAAGCACGGCCCGCACCATCTCGACCTCTTCTACGGCACGCCCTCGCCGGGCAACGCCAAGGCCGCCGAGCGCTACGCCCAGAACCGCTTCAACGTCACGCGCCAGTTCCGCTACAGCCGCGACGAGACGCAGCGCGCGCTCGACCTGGGCCTCTTCATCAACGGCCTGCCTGTCGCCACCTTCGAGCTCAAGAACAGCCTGACCAAGCAGACGGTCGCGGACGCGATCGAGCAGTACCAACGCGACCGCGACCAGCGCGAGAAGCTCTTCGAGCTCGGCCGCTGCGTCGTTCACTTCGCCGTGGACGACCACGAGGTGCGCTTCTGCACGCACCTCACCGGCAAGGACTCCTGGTTCCTGCCCTTCAACCAGGGCTGGAACGACGGCGCGGGCAACCCGCCCAACCCGAACGGCCTGAAGACCGACTACCTCTGGAAGCGCATCCTCACCCGCGCCGGCTTGACCGACATCCTCGAGAACTACGCGCAGGTCGTCGAGACCAAGGACGAGAAGACCGGCAGGAAGAGGGCGGTGCAGATCTGGCCCCGCTTCCATCAGCTCGACGTGGTTCGGAAGCTCCTCGCCGACGCGAAGGAACACGGCGCCGGCAAGCGCTACCTGATCCAGCATTCGGCGGGCAGCGGCAAGTCGAACTCGATCGCCTGGCTGGCGCACCAGCTCATCGGCCTCGAGAAGGACGACGCAAAGGCCTTCGACTCGATCATCGTCGTCACCGACCGCACGATCCTCGATAAGCAGATCCGCGACACCGTCAAGCAGTTCGCGCAGGTCGGCGCGACCGTCGGCCACGCCGAGCACTCTGGCGACCTGCGGAAGTTCATCGCCGAGGGGAAGAAGATCATTATCTCGACGGTGCAGAAGTTCCCGTTCATCCTCGACGAGATCGGAAGCGAGCACCGCGGGCGCCGCTTCGCGATCATCATCGACGAGGCGCACTCGAGCCAGGGAGGCCGCACGTCGGCGGCGCTCTCGATGGCGCTCTCGACGGCCGGCGCCGAAGAAGACGACGAGACGCTCGAGGACAAGATCAACCGCCTGATGGAGGCAAAAAAGCTGCTGCCGAACGCGAGCTACTTCGCCTTCACCGCGACCCCGAAGAACAAGACGCTCGAGATCTTCGGGAAGCCCGAGCCGCAGCCCGACGGCACGGTCAAGCGTCGACCCTTCCATGCCTACACCATGAAGCAGGCGACCCAGGAAGGGTTCATCCTCGACGTGCTGAGGCACTACGCACCCGTCGAGAGCTACTACAGGCTCGTCAAGAAGGTCGAGGGCGACCCCGAGTTCGACACCAAGCGCGCAAGGAAGAAGCTGCGCCGCTACGTGGAGAGCCACGACCACGCGATCCGGCTGAAGGCCGAGATCGTGGTGGACCATTTTCACGAGCAGGTGCTCGCGCTGAACAAAATCGGCGGCGAGGCGCGCGCGATGGTCGTCACGAGCGGCATCGACCGCGCCATCCAGTACTACCACGCCATCCGCGACTACCTCGTCGAGCGCAAGAGTCGCCATCGGGCCATCGTCGCGTTCTCGGGCGAGCACGAGTACGGCAGCGCGATGGTGACCGAGGCGTCGCTGAACGGCTTCGCATCGAGCCAGATCCCCGACCGGATCCAGGAAGAGCCGTATCGGTTCCTCATCTGCGCGGACAAGTTCCAGACCGGCTACGACGAGCCGCTGCTGCACACGATGTACGTCGACAAGACGCTGTCGGGCATCAAGGCGGTGCAGACGCTCTCCCGGCTCAACCGCGCTCATCCCAAGAAGCACGACGTCTTCGTGCTCGACTTCATGAACGACGCCGACACGATCCAGGAGGCCTTCGCCGACTACTACCGCACGACGATCCTCGCCGAGGAGACCGACCCGAACAAGCTGCACGATCTGAAGGCCGCTCTCGACGGCCATCAGATCTACTCCGACGCGCAGATCGGCGACTTCGTCGCGCTCTACCTCGGCGGAGCAGACCGCGATCGACTCGACCCGATCCTCGATGCCTGCGTGGCGGTCTACAAGCAGCAGCTCGACGAGGATGGGCAGGTCGACTTCAAGAGCGATGCGAAGACGTTCCTGCGCACGTACGGCTTTCTCTCGTCGGTTCTGCCGTACACCGACGCCGTGTGGGAGAAGCTCTCGATCTTTCTGACCTTCCTCGTTCCGAAGCTGCCGGCCCCCGTCGAGGAGGACCTCTCGAAGGGAATCCTCGAGTCGATCGACATGGACAGCTACCGCGTCGAGAAGCAGGCGGTGGTGCGCATCCAGCTCCCCGACGCGGAGGCAGAGATCGAACCTGTCCCTACGGCCGGCGGAGGGCACAGGCCTGAGCCCGAACTCGATCGACTCTCGAATATCCTGAGGACCTTCAACGACCAGTTCGGCAACATCGCTTGGACTGACGCCGACCGTGTGCACAAGCTCATCACCGAGGACATCCCGAGCCGCGTCGCGGCTGACAAGGCGTACCAGAACGCGCGGCAGTACTCCGACAAGCAGAACGCCCGCATCGAACACGACAAGGCGCTCGCACGCGTAATGACGGCCGTCCTCAAGGACGACACCGAGCTGTTCAAGCAGTTTATGGACAACGAGGGTTTCCGGCGCTGGCTGACGGACACGGTGTTCGGGCTTACGTATGAGTCGTCCAAGGCTGCAGGCTAACAATGAACCTGCCGGTCGCCGTCGGCACCCGCAGCTTCGGCAGGCGGTTTCCTCCTTCACGGTCCAGCGACGCTTCCAGGCCAGCTTGGGAAATGGCGAATCCGGTCCGCCGGTCAGCACAGTGACGCGAGCTGCCTCGCGCCCTGCGCCATCACGCCGCGATAGATGTCCTTCGGCACGCTTGGGTCGCCCGCCATGAGCTTGAGCGTGTGCCCGCGCGGCACGAACGCTTCCCGCACCACGACGTCGTTGCCGCCCGTCGCGCGGAGGCCGCTCACGTGCCAGGTGTCTACGATCTCCGCCTGGTCGGGCGGGACGACGAGCATCCGCACCTCGGGCTCTCCCGGCACGGCACCGTCGCGCGGACGACCGTCCTCGCGCATCACGCAGCCGACCACGGGGAGGTCGGCATGCAGCGATCCCGATGCCCACGCCCAGCGCCCCGTGACGCGCCAGCCGCCCTGGACCGCGTCGGCCGCTCCGGTCGGCGCGGCCGCCGCCGGCGCACATCACGTCCGGGCGGCGCTCGTAAAACGCCGCGAAGGCCTCCGCGGAGTAGCGCGAGAGGATCGCGGGCGCCTCGCTCCCGATCGCGACCAGCCCGTCGATCCGCCCGACGCCGCGACCATCTCGACGTCGACAGCAGCTCGCCATCCGGGCTCCGATCGCGCGACACAGGAGACTATTTACATTTCTAGGCGCAACTCTTAATAGTCGCCCGGCCTATTCAGAGTTGCTGACCAGCGCCTCGGCCATGACGCGCGGAGAAACAGGGACCTACGAGGTGACGAATGCCGGCGGCGAGCCCGTCCGCGCCTTCGTGCCCCGACCCCTCCCGCCGAGCCCGCCCCTCGCGTTCGACGGCGATCTGCAGAGATCCCTCGAGGCTGCCGTGCTCGCCGTCGGCCGGCTCGACGGCGTCTCGACGCTGCTGCCCGACAAGTCGCTCTTCCTCTACAGCTACGTCCGCAAGGAGGCCGTGCTCTCCTCGCAGATCGAGGGAACGCAGTCGTCGCTGTCCGACCTCCTGCTGTTCGAGCTCGACGAGGCGCCAGGGGTGCCGTTGGACGACGTGGTCGAGGTGTCCAACTACGTCGCGGCACTCGACCACGGGCTCGCCCGGCTACGCGGAGGCTTCCCGCTCTCGAACCGCCTGATCCGCGAGATCCATGGCGAGCTTCTCGCTCGTGGGCGAGGAAGCGGCAAAGACGCGGGCGAGTTCCGCCGCTCGCAGAACTGGATCGGCGGCAGCCGGCCGGGAAACGCGACCTTCGTGCCGCCGCCGCATCCGATGGTGGCCGACTGCATGTCAGCCTTGGAGAGCTTCCTTCACGCGGAGAACGACGGCCTGCCGGTCCTCGTTCGGGCCGGCCTCGCGCACGTTCAGTTCGAGACCATCCATCCCTTTCTCGACGGCAACGGCCGGGTGGGTCGGCTGCTCATCACGTTTCTGCTTTGCCACGCGGGGGTTCTCCGCGATCCGTTGCTCTATCTGAGTCTCTATTTGAAGCAGCGCCGCCAGGACTACTACTCGCTGCTCGACCTCGTGCGGCGCGAAGGTGACTGGGAGGCGTGGCTCTCCTTCTTCTTGGAGGGCGTTCGCGTGACCGCGGACGGAGCGGTCGAGACCGCGGGGCGGCTGTCCACCCTTTTCCGCGAGCATCGTGCGGAGATCGAAGCCAAGGGACGGCGAGGCGGTTCGGCACTGCGCGTGCACGAGGCGATCAAGGCACGCCCGATCCTCTCCATGCCGGACATTTGCCGCGCGACCGGGCTCTCCTTCCCGGCCGCGTCGTCCGCGATGAGCCTGCTCGTCGAGATGAGGATCGCGCGCGAGATGACCGGGAAACGCCGCAACCGGCTGTTCGTGTACGACCGCTACCTCTCGATCCTGAACGAGGGGACGGAGCCGCTCTGACCGCCGAGCGCAAGCCGCCGAAGGGCGACGACGCCAGCCCCCATCGCGTCCGCGGGACACGCGGGAACGCCGAAAGCAGAGACAGTGACGCGAACGGGACGGAGGTGCGGGATCGCGCGCGTCGCGCTGCGGAAACCGGCCGCGAAGGACCGAGACGCCGTGCGCTCGATCACAGGTACGACAGCGCCCAGTGTCGCCGGGTACGCTTGACGTCCCCCCACCACCGGCAGAGCGGGTACAGCAGCGCGACGACCGCGACCGTCGCGACGTAGACGACGGGCAGCGAGAACCCGAGCCCGGCGATGCGCTCGGGAGCGGTGTGCCCGTTCTCGAAGTATCCGAAGAGCCCGCTCGGGTCGCGACCCGCGGCCGCGTTCGCGACGACCGCCGCCGCGTGCACGACGTAGATGTGGATGACGTAGAAGAAGAACGGCACGGCGCCGAAGACGGCGAGTTCGTTCGTCACGAAGCGCGGTAGGCGCGCGATCACCGGCCAGAGCGAAAGCACGAGGCCGAGCGTCACGAGCACGTAGAGGAGCGACGGCGGGTACTTCGTCACGTCGAGGAACGACATCGCCGTCGCCACGGCCGAGCCCTGCACCGTCCACGGCCGCGCGTCGCCGACCACGTTCAGCGCACGCAGGACGACGAACGCGACGAGCATCGCGACGCCGATCCGCCCGAGCTTCCGATCACGCACCCGTGCCGGCTCGACGAAGATCGCGCCGAGCCCGTACCCGAGCGCCATCACGCCGATCCAGGGCAGCACCGGGTAGGCTGCGAAGCCGATCGGCGGGCCGCCGACGCGTAGGACCCCGCCCTCGTGCAGCAGCGTCCAGAGCCACGCGGCGGCGCCGAGCCGGCCCGGAGCGATCGGATCGAGCAGGTTGTGCCCGCACACGATCGCGACACCGACGGCGAGCACGGCAGCGCGCGGCGCCCACACGAGCGGCGCGAGCGCGATCATCGACCACCCGATCGCCCAGATCACCTGCAGGAAGAGCGGCCAAGGCACCGTGAACGCCCAGCCGAAGCTCACGACCGTGATCTCGAGGACGACGAGCCAGAGCCCGCGCGTCGCGAGCAGCCACGACAGCTCGCGCACCGGCTTGCCGCGCGCGAGCTGGAGCCAGCTCGACAGTCCCGCGGGACGAGAACCTACCCCGCCGCTCTCGCGATGAGCCGCCTCCTTGTGTAGCGTGATGTGTAAACGTACGCGGAGGACGGAATGGCAACCAATCTGGCCCTCGACGACGCGCTCATCGAGCAGGCCCGCCGCGCGGGCAAGCACCGAACGAAAAAAGAAGCCGTCACCTCGGCGCTGCGCGAGTACGTACGGCGCCGGCGGCAGCTCCAGATCCTCGACCTCGTCGGCCAGGTGCCGTTCGACGAGAGCTACGACCACAAGCCCCTTCGCCATCGCAAGCGGCGTCCGTGATCCTGATCGACACGCCGATCTGGTCGCTTGCGCTGCGCCGGCGAAGGGGCGCCCTGAGCCGCCAGGAAGAGCGCGACGTCGCGGAGTGGGAGCGCCTCGTGCGCGCCGGCAGCGCGGCCCTGATCGGCCCCATCCGGCAAGAGGTGCTGTCGGGCGTGCGCGACGAGCGGTCGTGGGAGCGCCTGCGCACCGCGTTGCGCCCGTTTCCCGATCTCCCGATCGCCACCGCAGACTACGAACGCGCGGCAGACTTCTTCAACCGGTGTCGGCGGCGCGGCATCACGGGCAGCGCGATCGATCTGCTGATCTGCGCCGTCTCGTTCCGCTTCGCGACGCCGGTGTACACGACCGATAACGACTTCAAGCGCTATGCCGCGGTGCTGGACCTGGAGCTGCATTCACCGCGCGTGGCTACCGGCCGGTCACACTGAGAATCACGAAGCCGGCCGGAACGTGTGCCGCCACATTTGTGAGCGGCGGCGATCGGTGTAAGACGCCTTACCGTGGAAGCCCGACTCTCGAGCAAAGGGCAGCTCGTGCTGCCGAGCCGCGTGCGGCGCAAGCTCGGAATCGAGCCCGGCGATTCCCTCGCCGTCCGTATCGAGCGCGGCAAGATCGTCTTGAGCACGAAGGGCCGCCGTCCCAGGAAGGCGCGGCTCACGACCAGCCGGAGAACCGGTCTACCGGTGATCGACGCAGGCCCGGAGGCCGCCCAGGTCACGAGCGAGATGGTCGAGCGGCTGCTCGACGAGCTTCCGTGACGTATCTGCTCGACGCGAACGCGCTCATCGCTCTCGGGCTCAGCTCCCACGTCTTCCACCGCCGGATGGAGGCGTGGGTGGCCGGCCTTCGCACCGAAGATGGCATCGCGACGTCCGCGATCACCGAGCTCACATTTGTCCGGGTCATACCGCAGCTTCCCGGAATCTCGGTCGACGTCGCACAGGCGAAGGAGCTGCTACGGCGTCTGAAGGGCCAGCGACGCCGCAGGGTGCAGCTGCTCGCCGACGCGCTCGGGGCGGACGCCCTCCCGGCTTGGGTACGAAACACGAAGCAGACGACCGACGGCCACCTCGCGGCACTGGCGAGGATGCACGCCGCGATCCTCGCGACGCTCGACGCAAAGATTCCCGGCGCCTTCAACGTGCCGTCCTGAGAGACGCTCGCGCGACGTCGAGTCCGCCGTTGCGTTCAAGCGCACCCTCCTATCGCTGCCTAGCTCTGAGGCATGAACACTCATTTTCGGATCACATCCGCCGATGAGACCCTCGAGACGACGCCCCTCCAGATGCTCGTCGCCCACACCGCGTGGGCCAACCGGCAGCTCTTCGCCGCCCTGCGCGACGTCGACGCCTTCGAGTCGCAGCCGGGCGCGGACCTGATCGCGCGGGCCCTCGATCACATCCACGTCGTGAGGCGCATCTTCCAAGCTCACCTGCACGGCGTCTCACACGGCTTCGAATCGACGCAGCGGGCGGTCGCTCCCTCGCTCGCGGAGCTCGATCGGGAATCCGAGGCGATCGACCGCTGGTACGTCGATGCGACCGCATCGCTCGGACCCGGCGAGCTCGCGCGACCTCGCGACGTCCGCTTCACCGACGGGAACGTCGTCACGATGACCGCCGCCGCGATGATCCTCCACGTGGTCACCCACACGATTCATCATCGCGGACAGGTCGACGCCGTCATGATCCAGACCGGCATGCCGCGCCGGAGGGATGGGGTCCCCGAGTTCCTCGTCAGTCGAGCGTCCGCCACCTGACGGAGCTCAACCCCTGCGTCGGCGTCATGCCGAACTGCTCGCGGAAGACGCGGCTCAGGTGAGCGCTGTCCGCGAACCCGGCCGCGGCCGCGGCGGCGCTCAGGCTCGCGCCCTTCTCCACCGCGGCGACGGCGCGGCGGAGGCGCTTCCACCGGAGGTACGCGCGCATCGGGAGCCCGACGTCGCGTGCGAAGGCATGGCGCATCTGGCGCGGCGAAAGCCCGGCCGCGTGCGAGAGGCTCGCGAGGTCGACGCGGTCGGAGCCGTCGAGGGACGCGCACATCCGGCGTGTCGCCGGGTGTCGCGGCGCCGGCGGCTGACGCAGGTCGACGGCGGAGAGGATCGACGCGATGAGCGCTCGTGCCTGCGCCGGCGTCGGATCGCGCGGGACGCTCACGTCGAGGGCGTCGCGCATCCACGTCTCGCACAGCGGCTCGGCGTCGCGCGAGAGCTCCCGGCTCGCCACGTCGTCGCCGTCGAGGAACAGGAGCGCCGCATGTGCGCACGCCCCGTGTCGATGCGTCAGGCGCGGCGGAATGACGGCCGCGCGAGCGCGAATGCGCCCGTCGGCAGCGTCCTCGATGTCCAGGCCCGACGGCGCGACGACGACCTGCGCCGCGTGGTGCGCGTGCCGCTCCGTCGCGACGAGTCGGCCCACGTAGAGGTAGAGCGCCCGCGTCGCCGAGACGAACAGCGTACCGTCCAACCGCGCCGGCGTGCTCAATGCTCCCTGCTCCTACCGGGACGTCGATGGCTCGCCGGATTTGCCGGTCCCTCGACTTCCCATCCTAGCTCGCCGAGCGGGGCATCGTCGTCGTCTCACAAACCGCGTTGCCGACCTCGGTGGCTTCGTCGTAGAAGCACCCCCGCCCACCGTGTCCGTCGGCGTCCCGGACGGCTCGAAAAGAGGCACCCGGTTTTCGATCCGAGGACGAGGAGTTCGTGATGCCGACCCGAGCCGTCCACGTCGCGGCAGCGCTGCTGACGCTCTGCCTCGCCGCCGACCTCCACGCACCGCGCGCGAGCCGCGCCGCGGCGGCTGGCGGATTTCTCGGAGGTGACCCAGGCCCTGCCCCCGAGGGCATTCCGTACTCGGAGGACGATTTCATCGAGGGCGCGCCGAAGGTGACCGGCGTGCGCCTGGCGAGATTCGCCGGACCCGAGGGGCGCCTTCGCCTCGAGGTGACGGTCGAGTACCCGCACCTGCGCGACGAGTGGGACGGGCTCGTTTCCGACAAGGCGACCTACCAGGGCCGCGTGAACGTTCAGCTCGGCAGCTGCGGCAAGGGCACGGGCGCCGACGGGGCATCCGGACGCGTCCGGGTCGTCGACACCCACGCGCTCCCGATGGACACGGACGGCCCCCGCGTCCCGTACACGCACGTCATCCAGCTCACCGCCGAGGAGAGCCAACGGCTCCTGTCGAGCGCACCCTGCGCGGAAACGACATCCGCCGCCGGCGTCCGCGGTGCGGCGTCCGCCGCCTCGATCGCCGGCGGATCCCGGGTGTCGGTGGGCTCCGGTCCGCGCCTTCCCGTCCTCCGGTCGAGCCACGGGAAGGTTTTGATCGACGTCAGCGCCACCGCCTCGTTCGACCAGTTCGGTGACGGCGAGAGCGAGGAGACGGCCCGCGTGCGCTACCAGCGCCGCGTTCTCATCGGGGTCGTACCACCGCGAGCGACCACGCCGTTCCTGTGCACCTCCAAGGCCGACCTCCAGCCGCAGCGGTTCCCTCTGACCGGGCTCCGATACGCCTGGGCTCCGACCCAGCACCTGCGCGCCTGGATGAACGAGCCGTACGACGTCCGGATCTGCGCGACCGATGCGAAGGAGCTGCCGACCTCCCCGCAGCTCGAGGTGTTCTCCGATCCCGACCACGGGACCGCGACCAACCTCCGGATCGAGAACGGCTACCTGAAGGTCACCTACACGCCCGCGCCGGGCTACTTCGGGGACGACAGCTTCGGCTACTACAACTTCCCGACCCCGACCCAGTGGGACCAGCTCACGGTGAACATGCGGGTGAAGCCGTTCGCGATGGGCGCGATCGGCGACTCGATCACCGCCGGCTGGGGATACCTGGGAAGCGGCGCCGCGCCCCAGCTGAGCGGCAACGACAACGACTTCGACATCGTCATCCTGAAGCTCTGCGAGCCGCTCGAGAGCCTGAACAACCGCTGCTCGTCGAACTCCGACCTCGGCCCGGACGACAAGCGCAATCTGTGGCGCTGGACCGCGGATGGCGGGCTCGCGAACAACGTCGCGTGGCCGGCCCAGTTCGCGAACCGCCACGGCGTCAAGCGGACCACCAACGGGTTCACGACGTTCGACAACCGCGCCGTGTCGGGCTCGCAGCCGCAGGACTGGGTCCCGGGCGGCGTCCTCTACCCGCACCTGGAGTCGATGCTGCAGAACAATCTGACCGTCCTGACGCTCGGTGCGAACCCGATGCTGGCGAACACGCTCCTCGACACGAAGCTCGGCGACGAGTGCGGTCGGCGTCCGAACAACATGACGCCCGAGCAGGAGGTCGCGGCCGGCGTCAAGTGCATGCAGGGGCAGATGCAGTCGCTGAAGCTCTACGAGCGCCTGCGCGGCGTCTACCGCCGCCTGCTCGACGGTCCTCGCAACCACGTCGTCGTCATGCTCTACGGCCTCACGTATCCGGTGATCGGCGATCTCGTCACGTCGTTCCTCGCGAACTCGTACAGCTCGTGGACCATCGAGGCGATGGCGAACGAGGTGACCAGGGAGATCAAGCGCGCGGTCGAGGACGAGGCGCAGCTCGCGCGCGAGCAGGGCAAGGGCGACCGCCTGTTCTGGGCGTCGCCCGGCCGGTTCAACATGGGGCTACCGGGCTACGACCAGGCGATCCTCAAGCTGCCGGGCATCGACTGCCCCACGTCGAACAGCCCGCTGATCGGAAAGGTCGACGGCACGTCGAACCAGTCGGCGGTCGTGCAGAAGACGCTCGCGTTCACGTCGCAGAACCTTCAGACCCAGCTCACGAACTGCCCGAGCCGCGGTGCGTCCGAGAACTACTTCGAGGGCCTCGACGGCGGCCTCCACCTGAGCCGCGCCGGCCACAAGCGCTTCGCGGACGCCCTCGACGCGAAGGTGAAGGAGCTGAACCTTCCGCTGCCCCGGCCGTAGCTCGCGAGCTCGAACGCGTGCCGCGGCAGCGTCTCGAAGCGGACCGCCCTCGCGCCGCGAGCCGGCGAAGCGCGGCGCGATCAGCAGCCCGGCGCGCTCACCGGCATCGTGAGAGACGACGCCGCCGACAGCGTCGACGTCGGGAGGTTCATGGCGCCGTTCGGCGGCGTGAAGAGGACCGCTCCCAGGTGCGCGATGTCGCCGCCGAAGATCCGGATCCGCGTCCACCCGGTGCGCCCGGCCGACACGACGGTCTCCATCGGCGGCGCCGTCACCGGCGTGCCGTTCATGAGCTCGGCGACCAGCTGCGAGGCGGGAGCGAGCATCACGTAGCCGTGGCGGCTCTCCGCGTCGTCCCACAGGTTGCCGACGATCTTGCCGATCGAGGACGTGGTCGTGCCGAGGTTGCCGGCGATCCGGTTCACGACGAGGAGCTGGCGGGTGCCGTCGGCGCGGCTCGGGAAGTTGTCGACCGACGCGAGCCTCGGCAGCCGGTTGAAGGACACGCCGTTGAACGAGAGCGCCGCCGTCGTGCTGTTCGCGTCACAGCCGGGCAGCGTCCCGGAGAAGAGCGACGAGACGGCGACGGCCGGAAGCGTGCCGCGGAAGCCTTCCGCGAGCTTCACGTGTGCGAGGCCGCTCAGGACGTTGGCCTCGGTCCCGAGCGGGCAGCCGTTGACGTCGACGGCGACCGCGATGATCCAGCCGCGCACTCCGGGGTCGACCTGCGAGGCGTTCAGGCCGAACGTCTGGTTCGGCCCGAGGCAGAGGGGCGTGCTCAATGCCGAGCCGGTCGCCCCGTCGACGAGGAAGATGCGAACGCGCTGCGCGTTCGTGCCGTCCCCGTTGGTGATCGCGAAATGCGTCTCGTCGACCGACGGGTCGATGCCGGAGCTGTAGAGGTTGAAGAAGAGCACCGAGCCGAGCTTGGTGTCGCTCATCTCGCTGGTGGCGGGATACGCGAGCCCGGGATCCTGCGCCCGCGCAGCGGGTGCGAGGGAAGCCAATGCGACGGTCGCGGTCGCGGCGATCAGGACGGTTCGCAGTCTCATTGTCGCCTCCTCCGCCTCAGCAGCTTGGCGATTCGACGGGGAACACGAGCGTTCCGTTGGAGGTCAGCGTTCGCGACCGGAGGTTGACCCCGCCCGCCCCTTTGAAGAGCGCGGCGCCGAGGAGCGGCACGTCGGACGTGTTCGCGAACCTCGCCCAGCCCGTCGTCCCGGACGGAATCACCGTCGTGAACGACGGCGTGGTGACGGGGAAGCTGTTCGAGATTTGCGTGAACTTCTGCGACTTGACGACGTTGAAGTTGAACGGGAACGTCGCGCCCGTGAAGCCCAGCAGGGCGCCGCTCACGCCGCCCATCGGGTTCAGCCCGCCCGACAGATCGCCTGCGATGTGGTTCAGGACGAGCAGCACTGCGTGGCCGTCCGTCCTGGAGCGGATCTCGTCGAGCCCGAGCGAGCGCGGCAGGCGGGTGTAGCCGTCGTTGTTCACGCCGTTGAAGCGCAGGGTCGACGTCACCGAGTTCGCGTCGCATCCGGGCTGCACGCCGTTGAACAGCGCGGCCGCCGCGACGGCCGGGAGCGTCCCCTGGAACTTTCCGGATTTGACGTGCGCCTGGCCGGACAGCCGGTTGCTGTTGGTCTGGAACGTGTCGCCGATGGGGCAGCCGACCACGCCGTCGACCGAGACCGCGATCAGGTAGCCGCGGAAGTCCGGCATCACGTCGGAAGCGCGAAAGCTCGCGGTCTGCGCCGCCGTCAAGCAGATGAAATTGCTCGCGACGAGACCCGACGTTCCGTCGACGAAGAAGAGGTGCACGAAGTTCGCCGACGTCTCGGAGTGGTTCGTGATCGTGAGCCGCGTGTCCTCGGCCGCGGGATTCGCCGCCTTGGACGTGAACAGGTTGTAGAAGAGGACGTTTCCGCGACGCTGGTCGCTCGCCTCCGACGCGAGCGGATAGACCAATCCCGGCTCGGCGGCGACCGAAAGCTTCGGTGCTGCGACGATCGCGAGGAGGAAGAGAAGGCGGGCGCGTTTGAGCATGGCTCGAATCTCCGGCAGCGGCTCGCGCCACCCGTTCGCGAGGTGATCGGCAGGTCCGTGGCACGGCCGGTATAGGGTCGGCCGGCGACGAGAGGCAAGACGCTCGCTGCTACGCGATCCTCACGAGGGCGTCGGCTCGCGCGCCGGCGACGCGAAAGCCCACCGTACGTCGTCACGGCGCGAGTACGATGACCCACCAGAGCGAGCGACCTTCGCGCCCGACCGCCGATCCGCAGCCGATCCGCGTCAGCGCGGGGCCGTCCGGCGCCGAATCCTGATGCAGGACCGCCATCCGGAGCGCGCCGTTCGTCTCCGCGAGCGCCGCGTGCACCTCGGGATCGCGCTCGGGATTCCAGTCGCCCGGGAGGTCCTCGGCGGATACCGTCTCGCGCTCGGTTCCGACGCCGTCGACCCAGATCGGTCGGCGCCACGACGAGTCGCGATGCTTCGTCCCGAGCGGCGCGCCGCCCGCCGCGAGCCGCTCGGCCTCGGCCTGCGCGACGCCGTCGAGCGACGCATCCTCGGTGAAGCGAACCGGCCACGACCATTCGGACTGGTAGGCTCCGCGCCAGGGAACGCCCTTGAACCGCATGTGCTCGCGACCGGCGTCCCGGCCGCGGTTCACGTGCTCGCAGAGCTCGGCGGCCGTCCGGTAGGGCGGCCGATCGGCGGCCCAGGCGGCTTCGTCGAGCTGCGCCTCCTGTCGCCGCGAGCAGGAGGCGACGAGGAGGACCGCGGCGAGCAGGCTCGTGGCGCGTGCCCCGCGGACGAGGCGTTCGCCACGCCTGGCCGCGATCTGACAGAATGCGCCCGGGAGGCAGACGGCCATGAGCGTCACCATCGAGCTTTCTCGCGACGACCTCCAGCTCCTGCTGCGGCACGTCGATCGCCACCTCCAGCACCTCGACGCCGAGCTGGTCCGAACCGACAAGCACGAGCTGCAGCACGACCTCGCGCTCGAGGTGAAGCGGTTGCAGGACATCGCGCGACGACTGTCCGTCGCCTCCGCGGCTTGAGGCCGCGCGCCCCGGCCAACGGCACTCGGGGGCCGCGCGCGAGCGCGGCCCCCGAGTGCGATCCGATCGAGATCGGCCTCAGAATTCCGCGTCGCGCTCGGGCTCGACCCCCGGCACGACCGATCCGGACGCGTCGCCGTCCGCGGATCCCGCAACCGCGGCGGCCCCATTGACCGGAACATCGACCATGTCGAGGCCGAGAATCTCGACCTGCATGCCGTTTGCGATGCCGGTGTCGGGATGCTCGTCCTCGAAGACGGTGCTGATGGTGTAGCGGAGCGTCCCCGTCGAGTCGCCGGGGTTCCGCTCCCACGACCAGTCCTCGATCCACGCGCCCATCGTCTTCACGAACTGATCGCTGCACTGGTCGCCGACCTCCCAGCCCGTGAGCATCGGAACCGCCCACGTGAAGGGTACGCCCTCGATCTTGAACGCGTAGCGGTTGCGGGTCTGCGTGCTGCCGACGCAGACGTTGGAGCCGCTCCATGGCTCGAGCTTCAGGTCGTTGTCGAGGAACCCGGGCGCGTCGGGATGGCCCGACTCGAGGAGCACCGACTGGGGCTTCCAGACCTGGACGCTCCGGCCGCTCAGGATCGTCGCGATCTCGGCGCCGTAGACGTCGTGGTTCGAGTCGTTCTTGAGAACGACGTCCGTCGTCCACTTGATCTTCTTCCGCTTGATGGTGCTCTCGCCGACGTCGAAGCCGAATTGGAGGAGCTGATGGTGGTCGTCGCCGAAGCCGACGCCGAAGCCGGCGAGGAGCTTCGCGCGCGGCTTCGGGTTCACGCGGAGCTTCGCCGGCATGGTTCGGTGGCTCGCGTCGAGGCTGCGATCGACGAAGATCAGCTTGCCGGTCGAGTCGGAGTGGGTCGCCTTCATGTCGATGTGCGGCTTCGGCAATTGCCCCGGCCGTGTGAAGTCCTTGGCCCACGCGACGATCGTGTACTGGTAGCACCAGTCGTACGGGTCGTCGCCCTTGCGATCGCTCAGGAGGCCGCCGGCATCCCAGCTCAGCACGTTCCCGTTCTGCGCGATGTTGAAGATCACGGCGCCGAGGCCGAGCACGTGGTGGTCGGTGTCCGAATATCCGAGCGACCAGCCGTTCAGGAACACCGTGCCGTTGAAGCCGTCCGGCAGCGTGGCCGAGTCGAAGGCGCGCGACCCGAGGAACTCCTTCGATGCCGCGCGCAGCGCGCCCGCGCACGTGTAGCCGTGGTCGACCTTGAGCTTCGGCTCGTCGATCACCCGGTGACGCTCGCCCGAGACGGTCGCGTCCTCGACGTAGGGAGAGCCGTTGAGGATGTCGTAGAGGTGCTGCGGGCTGTCGAAGACGTCGTCGCGCGCGTGGAAGCCGCATGCTTCGAGGAGCTGGACCGCGACCATTGCGGTCACGACCGCGGCGAGCGACCGCGCGACCAGAAGCGCGGGGGAAGGGCGCCTGCGTCGCCGGGCCGGCGGACTCGTGCCGTGAAGCGCTGTGGATCTCGGGGCCATGGGATCTCCTGATTCGAGGGCGTCCGCTGACGCCCGGATTTTGCCGGCTCCGGAAACGATCGCCGGTCCATTGAGTTTGAAAGAGCGAGCCTCGACGGGTGCGCACGTGCGCTCCCCCGCCGCTTCGAGCGATGTCGGTGGGGAGGCGCTACCTCGCGGGTAGCGGCCGCTACCTGGGGCTTCGCGCCAGGCCGGAGGCTGCCGGACCGGTCGCGGGTGCGCCGGCGGCGCTATCCTCGGCTCAGAGCTCGAACGCGTGCCGAGGCAGCGTGAGCGGCAGCTCCGCCGACGTGAGGAGCCCCGGCTTCGCCGCGCACACGTACGGGATCGCGTTCACGACCCGCATCGCCGTCGCGATCATGCCTTGCTGCGAGAAGTCGGCCGGCGTCCCGAGCTGGAGCTCGCACGTGAGGCTCGGCTCGCCGTCGAACGCGATGCGATATGTCCCGTCGCGGCTCGCGGTCGGCCAGTCGGGCGCGACGTCCGGCGCCATCCGGTTCACGTGCTCGATCACGATCGCGTCCCGGCCGTCGACGACACCGATCGTCTCGAAGCGGACCGCGCCGACCGTGCCGGGCTCGATCACGCCCGCGGCCACCTCGAGGCGCCGCTCCGTGACGCGCTTGTCGTAGGTCTCGCGGATCTCGTCCAGGCGCGCGCCGAGCGCGTCGGCGACCATCCGAACCGGCGGGCCCCAGGTCGACGCCTGGATGCCGGGCAGCTCCATGATCGAGCGGTGCTCGGGCGGCTTTCCGAACCCGAACACCTCGAACATCGTGAACGCGACCGGGTACTCGGCGTACGAGAAGATCTCCTGCGTCCGGACCGATCGGATCCCGTGCGACAGCGTCGCGAGCGTGCACACGAGCTGGTCGCCGGCGAAGCCGGGCTCGATGCCCGACGCGTAGAGCGACGCGAGTCCCCTGGCGCACGCGGCTTCCAGCGAGCCGACGTGCTTCGGGTCGAACGCCGCCGGGTGGACGAGGCCCGGCATCGACGTCGTCACCACGTTGATGCCCGCGGACAGCATGCGGCAGAAGTCCGCGACGCACTCGTCCGGTCGCGACTCGCCGCTCGCCGTGTAGCAGATGCAGTCCGGGCGGAAGGCGATCAGCGCATCGGCGTCGGACGTCGCCGCGATCCCGAGCGGCGCGATCCCCGCGAGCTCACCGGCATCGCGTCCGACCTTGTCGGCGCTGTGCACCCACACGCCGGCGAGCGCGAGATCCGGGCGCGCGGCCAGCGCGCGGATCGCGATGGAACCGACCCCGCCAGTCGACCACTGCACGACACGAAGCTTCGCCATCACAACGCTCTCCGAGCGGACGTCTCGTGCACCATGCCGCTCGCATGACGGCGACGCCAGCATCGATGGCAGGCGACACATTGGATTCGCGGCGCCGCATGACTACGATCGGCGCAATGGCCAGCCGGCCGGCGCGCAGGCTCATGACGGAGGAGGAATACCTTCGCCTGCCCGAGTCGATGACCAAGACCGAGCTGCTCGACGGTACGCCGCGTCGGGCGTGCGCGAGTTCTGGGTCGTCGAGCAAGCCGGAAGCGTCGAGCGCTGGTCCGGAGCCGGTCTCGCGGAAGCGGAGGAGCTGCGCGATCGCCGTGCGACGCCGCTTCTCCCCGGCTTCCGGCTGGACCTGCGACGCCTGTTCGCGAAGCGACGGCCACGACGAGGCTGACGCGTCCGCATCGTGTCCGCGCTTGTCGTCCTGATATCATCTTGATATCAGGCTGCCAGGAGGTGCATCGAGTGGCTCAGGTCGTCGTGCGGGAGCTCGAGGACGGCACGATCGCCGCCTTGAAGGGGCGCGCCAGGCGGCATGGTCGTTCGCTCGAGGCCGAGATCCGTCTGATCCTCGCGGACGCCGCCCGCCATGAAGACGCGGGAGAGGTTTGGGCGGCCATCGACCGGTTCCGCAACCGGCTCAAGGGAACACGGCGACGCTTCGCAGACAGCGCGGACCTCATCCGCGAGGATCGAAGCCGCCGTTGAGCGCGTTCGTGGTCGATGCAAGCGTCGCCGCGAAGTGGTGGTTTCCGGAAGCTCATCACGAGGCCGCGCTCGCCGTGCGAGACCCGGCGAACGAGCTGCACGCGCCGGAGCTCTTCGATCTCGAGATCTCGAGCGTCGTCTGCAAGCGCGTCCGGCGCCGCGAGATCAGCGCGCGGGACGGCGAGCGGATCCTCACGTTGCTCGAGCAAATTCCTGTCCGGCGTCATCGAGATCGGCCACTCCTGCGGCCGGCCATCGCGCTCGCGCACTCGACGCGCCAGTCCGTCTACGACTGTCTCTATCTGGCGCTCGCGCTCGTGCTCGATGCCAAGCTGGTGACCGGCGACGCGCGTTTCCATCGCGCGATGCGCGCCTCGTCGGCGGCTTCGCCGGTGGTCTGGCTCGAGGATCTCGCTCTGCGGCAGCGAAAATGAGGGTTTCCCTCGTCGCAGCGTCTCACGCGTCCGCCGTCCTCGCCTTCGGGACCGCCGACGTCCAGTTCTATCTCGCGTTCGAGCAGAACTGGGGCGTGCCGTCCTCGAACGACCCGATCGCCTGATCGACGTCCACGCGCCGATGGTGGCAGGGCAGGACTATACGGGCTTCGCGGAGGTCATGAACCAATCGGGGCAGACCAAGCGCGGGAGCGTGGCCTGGCACGACGTGGAGAAGTGAAGATGCTGGACGCTACGCGCCGGAAGCGAGGGGCTACCGCGTCGATCATCGCGGCGTAGACGCGACTCGGGGACCGCGCGTGAGCGCGGCCCCCGAGCGGTCGCCGGCGACCTCGCGATCGAAGACGCCGGCGACGTTGCCGATCCAGTCGCCGCTCAGTTCGTCTCGACCTTCCCCGGTGGCTCGAGCAGGTTGATCCCGAGCACCTCGACCTGCATGCCGTCGAGCAGCCCCTCGACGCCGGTCGGGTCCTCGTCCTCGAGGATCGTCCGCACCGTGTAGTGGAGCGTCCCCGTCGACGCGCCCGGCGGGCGGTCCCAGAAGAAGTCCTCGATCCACGCGCCGGCTTTCTTGACGTTCTCGTCGTCGCAGTCCTGGCCGACCTGCCAGCCGGTCAGCATCGGCACCGCCCACGTGAACGGCACGCCGGTGATCGTGAAGCTGTAGACGTGGCTGGTCTCGCTGCCGATGCACGCGTTCGCGGGGCCGTAGGACCGTAGGCGAAGCTCGTTGTCGATCATCACCGGCGACTGGGGATGGCCCTCCGCGAGGAGCACGGCGCTCGGCTTCATCGTCTTGACGCTCTGGCCGGTGAGGATCGTATCGATCTGCGAGGCGTAGTAGTCGCGCTTCGAGTTGTCCTTCAGGATGACGTCGGTCGTCCAGTTGATCTTCTTGTTCGCGATGCGCGCCTTCCCGAGGTCGAAGCCGAACTGGAGGAGGTTGTGGTCGTCGTCCTCGAAGCCGACCCCGAACCCGTTCAGGAGCCGCGCGGCGGGCAGCGGGCCGCCCGTGTCGAACTTCTGCCGCGTCCGGATCTTGCTGCCGTTCAGGCCCTGGTCGACGAAGATCCCGCGGCCCGAGGAGTTCGGCCAGATCGCCGCCATGTCGACGTGCGGCTTCTGGACGCCGACGACGGGCGACTGGATGTTCTTCGCCCACGCGAGGACCGTGTACTGGTAGCAGAAGGTGTAGACGTCGTCGCCGTCGCGATCGCTGATCACGCTGCCGGCGTCCCACACGAGCTTCGGACCGATCTGCCCGATGTTGAAGATCACCGAGCCGAGCCCGGCGACGTCGTGGTCGTCGTTGTTGTACTTGAGGAACCAGCCGTTCAGGAACACCGTTCCGTTGAAGCCGTCGGGAAGGATCATCGAGTTGCCGACGCGTGCGCCGATGTAGTCCTCCGAGACGGCGCGCATCGCGGTGCCGCACTGCATCCCGTGATCGACCTTGAGCTTGGGCGCGTCGATGACCCGCCAGTGGTCGTCGTGCACGGTCTCGGGGTTCGCGTAGGGGGCAGCGTTCAGGACGGTGTAGATGCCCTCGGGCGTCCGGAGCTCGTTCGGCGCGCTGAAGCTGCAGGCCTCGAGGAGCTGGATCGCACCGGAGCCGAGCATGAGGGTCATCACGAGGCGTCCGGCGTCGATCGCGAATCGCCTCCACGCCGCCCCTCGTTGCCCGCGCGCGGCGCGGCGGGCGCTTCCTGGACTCGCCAGACTCGGGATCATGGGACCGTTCTCCTTGTCCGCGAGCGGAGCAGCGGAATGCGCTCCCGTCGGTGGCGGCGGATGCCAGGCGGCCACCGAGCTCGGCGAGCGGGCCCCGGGCAGGGCGACCGTCGCCCTGGCCGGGGCCGACTCGGCCTCGCGGTTCGCCGTAGGGGCGCTACCTCGCGGGTAGCGGGCGGCTACCTCGCGGCGCGTCGCCGCAGCGAGACGCCGCGCGCCCTATGGCATATTGGCTTCGCCGCGCGCGGGAGGCCGACCATGGTGACGGTCAAGCTCGGCGAGTCGGAGTCCGACCTCGAAAAGGTCCACTCGGGGGTGCAGAACTTCGCCGCGCACCGGTTCTACCTGCGCCGCGGTTCGACACCGCGAGCCGCCACTTCGCGATCAGGGATCTGTTGGCGGGCTCGCCGTTCGGTCGCCGAAAGATTGGTAGCTGCCTGGTACACGGGCGTTCCGGCGTTCCGGCGCGTCGCGCCGCCCGGGCGCGCGCCGGGTGCCGTGCTCGCGTCTGGCTGAGCCGCAGCGTAAGCGTAAGCTCGCCGGGGGCCTCTTTGCGAAATCGGGTCATAGCCTACGGGCTCAGCTTCGCGGCGCTGGCCGCAGCAGTGCTGCTGCGCTGGCTCCTCGACCCCCTCATGGGCGACAGGCTGCCGGTCGTCACGCTGTTCGGTGCCATCGCGGCTGCCGCGTGGCTCGCCGGCCCACGTCCCGCCGTCGTGGTCGCCCTCGTCGGCTACCTCGCCTGCGACTTCCTCTTCATCGCGCCGCGCGCGAAGCTTCGAGTCGGCGACTTCGGCGACGTCGTCGGGCTCCTCGCGTACCTCTTCACCTGCGCGCTGATCATCCTCTTCGCCGAGGCGATGCGGCGCGCGCACGCGCGCGCGTCCGCGCAGGGCGAGGTGCTGCGCGTCACGCTCCACAGCATCGGCGACGCGGTCATCACGACCGACGGCGACGGTCGAATCACATACCTGAACGACGTCGCGGAGAAGCTCACCGGGTGGACCGACGGCGACGCCCGCGGCGAGCCGCTCGAGGCCGTCTTCCGCATCTTCAACGAGAAGACGCGCGAAAAGGTCGAGAGCCCGACGGCACGAGCGCTCCGGGACGGCGTCGTCGTGGGCCTCGCGAATCACACGGTGCTCGTCCGGAAGGACGGCACGGAGCTTCCGATCGACGACAGCGCCGCGCCGATCCGGGACGAGACCGGCCGCGTCTCGGGCTGCATCCTCGTCTTCCGGGACGTGACGCGGCAGAGGTGCCTCGAGCGCGACCGGGCGGATCAGCTCCACACTGCTCGCATCCTCGCCGCGATCGTCGAGTCGTCGGACGACGCCATCGTCAGCAAGACGCTCGACGGCATCATCCAGAGCTGGAACGCCGGCGCCGAGCGCATCTTCGGCTACACGCCGGAGCAGGCGATCGGAAAGCACATCACGCTGATCATCCCGCCCGAGCGCATCGCCGAAGAGGACCACATCATCGCGTCGCTCAGGGCCGGTCGGCGGATCGACCATTTCGAGACCGAGCGCGTGCGGTCCGACGGCGAGCGGCTCCTGGTCTCGCTCACCATCTCGCCGATCCGCGACGAGTCGGGGAACGTCGTCGGCGCGTCGAAGATCGTGCGCGACGTCACCGTTCAGCGGAGGGCCGAGCAGCGCGAGCGCGAGCTCTTCTACCAGGCCGCCGCGGCCAACGCGAAGTTCCGCGCCTTCTTCGATCAGGGCGCTCTGCTCGCCGGGATCGTCGACCTCGACGGCACGCTGGTCGAGGCGAACCGGGCCTCCTGGGAGGCCACCGGCTTCAGGAAGGACCAGATCGTCGGGCGGCCGATCTGGGAAGGCCCGGGGTGGGCGCCGTCGGCGGAGCTCGTCGATCGCGTCAAGGCCGCGTTCGCCGAGGCGGCGGCGGGAGGGACGTCCCGCCACGAGATCCCGTACTCCGTCGCCGACGGCAGCGAGCGGGTCATCGACCTCATCATCCAGCCCATCCGTGACGAAATCGGGCGCAACCTCTTCTTCGCCGCGACCGGGATCGACATCACGGATCGGAAGCGCGCCGAGGCCGATCGCGAGAAGTTCGTGACGCTCGTCGAGAACAGCACCGACTTCATCGGAATGTGCGACGTCGACGGCGTTCCCTTCTTCGTGAACCGTGCCGGCCTCGAGCTGGTCGGGCTCGACGGCATCGAGCAGGCGCGTCGCACGAACGTGCGCGACTTCTTCTTCCCCGAGGACCAGTCGCGGATCATGGACGAGTTCTTTCCGAGCGTCCTCGAGAACGGGCACGGCGAGGTCGAGGTGCGCTTCCGGAACTTCAAGACGGGCGACGCGCGCTGGATGGCGTACAAGGTGGTCGCGCTGCGGGACGGCGCCGGCCAGCCCATCACCTTCGCGACCGTCAGCCAGGACGTGACCGAGCGCAGGCGACTGGCGGAGAACCTCAGCCAGCTCGCCGCCGACCTCGCCCGCGCCGATCGGCGGAAGGACGAGTTCCTCGCCACGCTCGCGCACGAGCTCCGGAACCCGCTCGCGCCGCTCTGCAACATGCTGGAGGTGATGAAGCGCGCCGGCGACGATCGCGACGTCCTGCGGCGGGCGCGCGACACGATCGAGCGCCAGCTCGGGCAGCTCGTCCGCCTCGTCGACGACCTGCTCGACCTGAACCGCATCACGCACGACCGCCTCGAGCTCCGGCGCGGGCGGGTCGAGCTCTCCTCGGTGATCCAGCAGGCGGTCGAGACCGCTCGCCCCCTCGCGGATGGGGCCCACCACGAGCTCACGGTGCGCCTGCCCGAGGAGCCGATCTTCCTGAACGCCGACCCGGCGCGCCTCGCTCAGGTCTTCGGCAACCTCCTGAACAACAGCTGCAAATACACGCCGCCCGGCGGAACGATTCGCGTCACCGCGGAGCGGCGAGGCGCCGAGGTCGTCGTCGGCGTCCAGGACACCGGAAGCGGGATCCCGCCCGACCGGCTCGACAGCATCTTCGAGATGTTCACGCAGGTCGATCGCGAGCTCGAGCGGTCGCAGGGTGGGCTCGGCATCGGGCTCACGCTCGTCAAGCGGCTCGTCGAGATGCACGGTGGATCGGTCGAGGCGCGGAGCGCGGGCGAAGGCCGCGGCAGCGAGTTCGTCGTTCGGCTGCCGGTCCTGGTCGGCGCGCCGGAGGCGGTGTCGCCGGCGCCCTCCGCTTCCGAGGAGACGCTGCAGAGCCGCCGCATCCTGATCGTCGACGACAACGAGGACGCGGCCGAGTCGCTCGCGATGCTGCTGTCGATCACCGGCAACGAGACGCACATGGCGCACGACGGCGTCGCGGCGATCGCGGCGGTCGAGCATCATCGTCCCGACGTGGTGCTCCTGGACATCGGGCTTCCGGGATTGAACGGCTACGAGGTCTGCCGCCGCCTGCGTCGAGAGCCGTGGGGCAAGCACGTCGTCGTGATCGCGCTCACGGGGTGGGGCCAGGAGGAGGACCGCCGGAAGTCGCAGGAGGCGGGCTTCGACGGCCACCTCGTGAAGCCGGTCGACTACAACGCGCTGCTCGAGCTGCTCGCGTCGCTGTCGGCGCCGCGGCGCGACGAGACGGCGTGGCGGACGCCCGCGCCGGCAGCGGAGATGCCTGCCGGGCGCAACGGATCGTGACGCCGTCGGTCGATTCCCCGCGGAGCAAGGAGTCGCGCGATGGTACGAACGCACGGTCTCACGCACATCCACCTGGTGGTCCGCGATCTCGGGCGCTCGCTTCGGTTCTACCAGCAAGTGTTCGGGATGCGTGAGCTCTTCCGCGACGGCCCGACGATGGTCTTCCTCAACACGCCGGGCAGCCGGGACCTGATCACGCTGAACGAGGATCCCGAGCAATCGGGCGTCGCGGGGGTCCACGCGGGCGTCGGCCACTTCGGGTTTCGCTTGAATGACGACGCGGACATCGACGCGGCGATCGCCGAGGTCGAGAGCGCGGGCGGCAAGCTCATCCGTCGCGGCGAGCACGGTCCGGGGCAGCCGTTCGCGTACGTCGAAGACCCGGACGGCTACGTCATCGAGCTCTGATCGCAGCCCCGCGTTCCGTGTCGCGGCCGGTCGCATTCGCGTTCGGCGTCTTCGTCGCCGCCGTCGGCGTCGTCGGCTTCATCGTGCCGTCGAGCGGAGTCTGGCTCGCTCGGACCTTCGTCGCTACCGGTGCTTCCGGCGGCGTCGCCGGAGGGTCGATCTCGAAGCAGCAGGACGGCCGATCGCCGCGGTGGCAGGATTCGCGCACCGGCGCGCCGACGATCTCCGATAGGAGGCTCTCCATCGCCCCGCAGACGCGTGCATCGTCGCGGACCACCTCTGCGAGCGGGCAGCCGAGTCCGCGCACGACGACCTTCTCGGCCTGTCGCTCGACCTCGACCGCGCCTCCGAGCTCCCGGAGGAAGTCGAGCGCGTCGCGCACGCGGCGCTCGGGGGCGGCGTGGTGGCGCGGTCGTGCAGCGGCGAGGCGGCGGCCCACCTCGCGAAGGACGTCGGCGGTCGCGTCGGGACCCAGCCGGTCGCGGACGACGTCGATCAATGATGCGAGGAACGGGATGTACGCCTTCGAGAAGCCGCGTTCGGCTTCCGCGGACAGGGCGTAGAGGAAAGCGGGCTTCCGGAGCCGGCGCTGCACGCCGGCGCGGCGCACCAGACCGTCTCGCTCGAGCCGGCCGAGCTGGACTCGAACCGAGTTCGGCGTCACGTCGACTTCCCGGCTGAGGTCGTGGACGGTCGCCGGACCCCGGCGGAGAAGTGCCAGGATGCGCTCCCGGGTCGCGGCTTCGTCCTCCGGCTGTGGCCTCGTCATGGCGGTATCGTAGCGGAATCTCATGGAAAAGAAAAAAGACAAATAATAATCATCAAAGTATTGTTTATTCTCGGGGCGCGCGGTAACTCTGCCAGTAGACGAACCCACCGTGGCGGTCGCGCTCCGCGTGTCCGCCCACACGCGCGGGCACCCGGACGGGACCCGCGCTCGGAGGCAATCGCAGATGAATCAGCTCGACCCCAGGCTCGATCCCGCGTGGATCGGCCTCAAGCTCGCGTACGGCCTCGTGCCGCTGCTCGCGGGCCTCGACAAGTTCTTCAACCTGCTCGCCGACTGGCCGAGATACGTGAGTCCGGCGGCCGCCGGCCTCCTTCCCGTCGCGCCGCAGCACTTCATGTACGTGGTCGGCGTGATCGAGATCGTCGTCGGCCTCGCGGTCCTGACGCGCTGGACGATGGTCGGCAGCTACGTGGCCACCGTATGGCTCCTCTGCATCGCGGTGAACCTCGTCGCGGCGGGGTACTTCGACGTCGCGGTGCGCGACGTCGTGATGGCGGTCGGCGCGTTCACCCTCGCGCGCCTCACCGAGGTGCGAGGCTCGGACGAGATCAGCCAGCTCTCGAGCGTGCGGAGCGCCGCGTAGCCGCGTGACGCCTCGCGATCCCGGGGCGATCAGCGGGCGTGCGCCGAAGACCCGCGCTCGCTGATCGCCTCGAGCTCCCGTTGCCGCGTCTCCGGAAACGCGAGCACCAGGAACGCTGCGATGGCCGACGTCGCGCTGACCAGCGAGACGACGGTCACGAGCGCCAGGCCCCACCGCATGCCGGCGCTCACGAGCGCGAGCCCGGTCGCCGCGCCGAGCGTCTCGTTCGCGAGAAGCCAGCCGGTCGCCGTGCCGCGGTACGACGTCGGGAACAGCTCCGTCGCGAACGCACGCGAGATGACCGTGCTCGCGGTGAGCAAGAACACGAGCGCGCTCCAGACGATCGGGATGACGCGGTCCTCGGTGTGGAAGAAGGCGTACGCGACGGCCGGGAAGACGCCCATGAAGAGGAACCCGACGGCTCTTCGCCCGATGCCGTCGCCGAGCCGGCCCGCCGCGATGTTGCCGAAGACTCCCGTCACGCCCGCGACGATCACCAGCGTCGAGTATTGCCCCGGCTGCCAGCCGCGATGCGCGAGCAGGTACTGGGCGGTGAACTGGTAGACGCTCGCCTGTCCCGCGGCCGCGCTGAAGCCAACCGCCGCGATGCCGGTCGCGCGCCACGGGTATCGCCGAGCGAGATCGCGGATCGGGCCCAGCCATGCCGACAGGGCGGACGTCGGTGCGAGCTCCTGTCTGCGGAATCGCTCCGTCTCGGTGACGCCGATCCGGAACCGCGGGAGAAGCAGAAGCGGGACGACTCCGACCGCGTACAGCGCCCGCCATCCGAACGGCAGCACGTTGATCGCGGCGAAGAGGAGCGCTCCGAGCCCGTGCCCGAAGACCGAGAGCGCGCCCAGCATGCCGATGCCCCAGCCGCGGTGTGCGGCCGGGAACTCCTCGGCGACGATCACGAACGCGATCGTCGCGGCGGTGCTCATCGCGGTGCGGGTCGCGATCTGGAGCGCGACGAACTGCGCGGGCGTCTGGCTGAGCCCCGTCAAGAACGTCCCGATGCTCAGCACCGCGACCGCGGCGAGGAAGACGCGCCGGCGTCCGAGCCGATCGGCGAAGGGGATGAGGAGGAACGCCGGCAGCGCGCCCAGGCGGATCAGGCCCGTGAAGTCGCCGAGCGCGCGCTCGGGGATGTCGAGGCTGTGCGCGATGAAGGGCAGGGCGGACGTGAGCAGGGAGAAGTCGTAGTTCTCGAAGAGGAGCGCGAGCGCGACGAACCCGAGCAGGCTCACGTGCCTCTGCTCGACGTCCGGGACGCGGCCGAGGAACGGCGGGATCCACCACGGGTTGCGCCTCGTCGGGGACCCGTGACCGGCGTCCGCATCCGGCGCCCCGCGCGCCGAGCGGGCGGGCTGGCTCGAGCTCATGGGCGCCGAGCATACCCGAACGTCGCGCAAAGCTCGCCCCGTTTTGCGTCCGTCGTCGGACGACCCGCCGGGCCGACGTTGACCGCCCATCGGCGTCCGCGTAGTCGGCAGCGATGAGCACCGGAGCCCGCATCGGCCGCACCGTCGCCGAGTCCACGCCGTCCTTCGAGCCACTTCCGCGACCGCCGGCAGGCGCCCCGAACGTCGTCATCGTCGTGCTCGACGACCTCGGCTTTGCGCAGCTCGGCTGCTTCGGCGGCGACGTCGACACGCCGGCGATCGACCGCCTCGCCGCAGGCGGGCTCCGCTACCGGAGCTTCCACGTGACCGCTCTGTGCTCGCCCACGCGCGCGTGCGTCCTCACGGGTCGCAACCACCACGCGGTCGGCATGGGGTTCCTGACCGACATCCCGATCGGCTTTCCGGGCTACGACGGCCGCATCCCGCGCTCCGCCGCGACGCTGCCGCGCATCCTGCGCGACGTCGGCTACTCCACCTTCGCCGTCGGCAAGTGGCACCTCATCCCGCGCTGGGAGCAGTCCGCCTCCGGGCCGTTCGACCGCTGGCCGCTCGGGCTCGGGTTCGAGCGCTACTACGGCTTCCTCGCCGGCGACACGAACCAGTGGACGCCCGAGCTCGTCTCCGACAACGGCTTCGTCGACCCGCCGGCGACCCCGGACGAGGGCTACCATCTGACGGAGGACCTCGCCGATCGCGCGATCCGCCTGGTGCTGGACCAGCAGCAGGCGACGCCGGGCAAGCCGTTCTTCCTCTACTTCGCGCCGGGCGCGATGCACGCGCCACACCAGGCGCCGCGGGAATGGATCGATCGCTTCCGCGGCCGCTACGACGACGGCTGGGAGTCCTTCCGGGCGCGCGCGTTCGCGCACCAGCAGGAGATCGGGATCATCGCGCAGGGCGCGCCGCTTCCGGAGCGGCCGTCGTGGATCGCGCCGTGGAGCGAGCTCTCGCGCGACGAGCGCCGCCTCTACGCGCGCATGATGGAGGTCTACGCCGGCTTCCTCGCGCACACGGACGCGCAGATCGGCCGCGTGCTCCACTTCCTCGGAGCGCGCGGTCTCCTCGACGAGACGCTCGTGATGCTGATCTCCGACAACGGCGCCAGCGCGGAGGGCGGCCCGCTCGGCTCGCACAACGAGCATCGCTTCACGCACGACCTGCAGGACGAGGCCGCTACGCTGCTCGCCCGCGCCGACGAGCTCGGCGGCCATCGCGCGTACAACCACTACGCTTGGGGTTGGGCGTGGGCGGGCAACACGCCCTTCCGACTCTGGAAGCGCTTCGCCTGGCTCGGCGGCACGCGGACGCCGCTCGTCGTGCACTGGCCGAAGGGCATCGCGGCGCGCGGCGAGGTCCGCGGCCAGTTCGCGCACGCGATCGACCTCCTGCCGACGGTGCTCGACGCCGCGGGCATCGCGCCGCCCGCCGTCGTCGACGGGATCACCCAGAAGCCGATCGACGGCGCGTCCCTCCGGCCGACGTTCCACGACCCCGCGGCCCCCAACCCGCGCGCGACGCAGTACTTCGAGATGATGGGCAGCCGGTCCATCTGGCACGACGGCTGGCGCGCGACGACCGACCACGTCGGCCACCAGCTGAGCGTCGAGCGCGAGAGGGTGCCGGGGAGCCACGACTTCGAGACCGACCGCTGGTCGCTCTTTCGCCTCGACGACGATCCCGCCGAGGCGGTCGACCTCGCGGCGGAGCATCCCGGCGAGCTCCGCCGGCTCGTCGACCTCTGGTGGGCCGAGGCCGGCCGCAACCAGGTGCTGCCGCTCGAGGACGGGTTCATCAGCCGCGCGGTCGCTCTCGAGCCGTCGCCGTGGGGCGTGCGGCCGCGCGCCGAGCTGCTGCCGGGCGGCGGACCGATCTGCGAGAGCAACCTGCCGCCGATGGGGGCCGGGTTTCGCTTGACGGCGGAGGTCGAGGTCCCCGCGGGCGGAGCCGACGGCGTGATCGCGGCGCTCGGCGACTGGTCGAACGGCTTCGCATGCTACGTCGCAGGCGGACGCGCGGCGATGTGCATCAACCTCTTCGGCGATCCGGTCCGTGTCGTCGCGCCCGAGGCGCTCGCTCCGGGGAAGCGCCGCATCGACGTCCTGTATCGCCGCGCGCGCCGCGGCGGCGGGCCGCTCGCTCTCTGCGTCGACGGCACGACGGTCGCGCGCGCGCAGGTGCCGTCCGACCTGCCGTTCCGCTGGCAGATCGGCGGCGCGGGCCTCCTCATCGGCCGGGACCGCGGCTTCCCGGTGTGCGACGACTACCGGCCGCCCGCGGAGTTCACCGGCCGGATCGCGAGCGTCGTGCTCGAGGCGCTCGTCCTGCTTCCGCCGGACGCGCGGCAGGAGATCGAGGCGATCCTGCACCACGAGTAGCGCCCGCGCGGCGGCCGCCGCCGCCTCTTGTCTTGTGAATGACGATTCACTATTTTGTGAATCGCCATTCACGTCCACCGTGCGCGCGCCGACTGTCGGCGGAGGAGAGCCAGCGATGCCCGTGCGCTACCAGCCGGATGCCCCGATCGTCGTCGTGACGATCGATCGCCCCGAGGTCGGCAACGCGATCGACCGCCCCACCGCGGACGCGCTCGCCGACGCCTTCCGCCGCTTCGAGGCGGACGACTCGCTGTCGGTCGCGGTGCTCACCGGCGCGTCCGGCAAGTTCTGCTGCGGCGCCGACCTGAAGGCGATGCGCGCCGGCGACCCGAGCCGCATCACGCGGCTCGCGCCCGACGGAGACGGCCCGGTCGGTCCGACGCGCATGCTGCTCCGGAAGCCCGTCATCGCGGCGGTCGAGGGGCACGCGGTCGCGGGAGGGCTCGAGGTGGCCGCGTGGTGCGATCTCCGGGTCGCGGCGGAGGACGCCGTCTTCGGCGTGTTCTGCCGGCGCTGGGGCATCCCGCTCATGGACGGCGGGACGATCCGGCTCGCCCGTCTGATCGGCCACAGCCACGCGCTCGACCTGATCTTGACGGGTCGCGGTGTGTCCGGCGAGGAGGCGCTCCGGATGGGACTCGCGAACCGGATCGTGCCGCGCGGCCAGGCGCTCGAGGCCGCGATCGCGCTCGCGCGCGACGTCGCCGCGCGGCCGCAGGCGGCCCTGCGCGAGGATCGGCTGTCGTCCTACGAGCAGTGGTCGCTCGCGCTCCCGGACGCGCTCCTCGGCGAGTACCATCACGGCATGGCCGCGCTCGCGACCGGCGAGATGGCGGGCGGCCTCGATCGCTACGAGTCGGGCGGCTGGCGTCGCGGCGACTTCCGAGGCGGCACGACGCTTTGACGCGCGCGAAGGAGAGCCCCATGGCACGATTGGCCGACGACGCAAGCGTGGTCCAGAGGATCCTCGACCACATCGACGGGCGCACGACCGACCTCGGCGACGACACGTGGCGCGAGCCGGTCGCGAACTACGTCTCGGAGGAGCGCTTCGCCGCCGAGCGCGACCTCGTGCTGCGCCATGTCCCGAGCGCGTTCTGCCCGTCCGCCGTGTTGCCCGAGCCCGGCTCGTACGTCGCGCGCGACGCCGCCGGCACGCCGATCGTCGCGGTGCGCGGCAGCGACGGGAAGGTGCGCGCCTTCCGGAACGCCTGCCGCCACCGCGGCACGCAGCTCGTCGACGGCGCCGGCTGCGAGAAGGCGTTCGTCTGCCGCTACCACGGCTGGGTCTACGGGCTCGACGGCGAGCTCCGCCACGTCCCGCACGAGGAGGGGTTCCCGGGTCTCGACAAGGCGACGCGCGGTCTCGTGCCGATCGAAGCCGTCGAGACGAGCGGCGTCGTCTTCTTGACGCAGCGGGCGCCGTACGCGACGGGTACCGCGCTCGAGGAGCTGCGCGACCTGCCGTCGCCGCTCATCCCGGCGGGCGAGCGCGTCGTGCAGTCGACGGAGCGCGACGTGCCCGCGAACTGGAAGGTCCTCCTCGAGGGCTTTCTCGAGGGCTACCACATCCGCTCCACGCACCCGCAGACGTTCTACCCGCTCCAGTACGACAACCTGAACGTCGTCGAGCGCTTCGGCCGGCACGACCGGATCGCGTTCCCCTACCGCGCGATCGAGAAGCTGCGCGGCGCGCCGCCGCCGGAGCGCTCGGCCGACGGGAAGCTGACCTACGTCTACCACCTCTTCCCGAACGCGATCGTCGCGACGTTCCCGACCAATCGCGTGATGGTCGTGCTCGAGCCGCTCGCCGTCGATCGCACGCGCTTCGTCACGTACGGCTTGACGGACCGGCCCGACGACCCGAGCGGACGCGAGGCGGCGAGCCGCGGGCGCGAGCTCGTCGACTCCGGTGCCGCCGAGGACAACGCGGTCTCCCTCGGGGTCCAGCGCGGGCTCGCGAGCGGCGCGAACGAGTTCCTCGAGTTCGGCCGCTTCGAGAGCGCGATCGTCCATTTCCACCGCGAGCTCGACGCGGCGCTCGAGGCCGGGCGCGCGGCCACGCGGCAGCGCTGATGCGGAAGCCGCGCGCGCGACGCCGCACCAAGCAGCCCGACGAGACTCGCGCGCGCCTGGTCCGCGCGGCGCGCGAGGTGGTGGAGCAGGGCGGCTACGCCGCCGCGTCGGTCCTCGCGATCGCCGAGCGGGCCGGCGTCTCCGCCGGCGCGCTCTACCGCCACTTCCCCTCGAAGGGCGATCTCTTCGTCGAGGTGCTTCGCTCCGCCGGCCAGCACGAGCTCGACGAGATGAACGCGGCCGCGAGCCGCGCCGACACGATCGTCGGCCGCCTCGAGACCGTGGTCGCGACCTACGCGCGTCGCGCGCTCCGGAACCCGCGCCTCGCCTGGGCGCTCGTCTACGAGCCGGTCGACCCGCTCGTCGACGCCGAGCGGCTCGCAAATCGCCGCAGCTACTGCCGCGGCATGGCGGCTCTCCTCCGCCAGGGCATCGCGACCGGCGAGCTTCCCAAGCAGAACGCGGAGCTCACCGCGGCGGCGATCGTCGGCGCGATCAGCGAGACGCTCGTCGGGCCGCTCTCGCCGGTCGGCGGCGAGACGGCGTCCGACGAGGAGGTGGTCGCGTCGCTGCTCCGCTTCTGCCGCCGCGGCGCCGGCGTGCCCGACCGCCCGGCGTTGCGCACGGTGCGCGCGCGCGGCCGCTGAAACGTCGTCCAGGATGGGCGGGTCTGCTCTTCGAGCTTGACGGCGTGCTGCGTCGGATGCACTGAGACGTCGCAGATCGACGTCATGGCGCGACCTCGCAAGCGGCTTCGACGGCTCCTTCACGCGCGCGCGATCGCCGCCGCGCTGGCGTATGCGGCGTGGGGCGCCGTCCTCGCCTCGCCCGCTGCGCACGCGGACGGATGCGCCCCCGGCGAGGACGACTTCTACGGCACCTGCGTCGAGCGCCTGAGCGTCTTCGGACAGGCGTCCTGGAAGGAGACGGCGGTGGGCGCCGTCCGCGGCCACACGATCGGCAACCACGCCGCCGGCGTGGCGATCGATCGCAGCGTCAAGCCGAACCGCATCTGGGTCGCCGACACGAGCAACAACCGCATCCTCGGCTTCCGGAGCCTCGGGCAGTGCTCCCTCGCGCCCGCGATCCCGTGCACGAACGACTCGGACTGCGCCGGGGCGTCGGCCGGCACGTGCGCGATCAGCGGCGCGTTCGGCCAGCCGTTCAACCCGACGTTCCGGGACGCGGACGTGGTGATCGGCCAGCCCGACCTCGGAAGCTCGGCGTGCAACGGCGACGACAACGTCGGCATCTACGGCCCGGCGTCGGCGTCGACCCTTTGCTTGATGCAGACGCCCGCCGTCGACAACGTCGCCGAGTCCTGGCAGTCGATGAACTTCGACGTCGACTCGCGCGGCGATCTCTGGGTCACCGACCGCCACAACAACCGCGTCCTCGAATACCTCGAGCCGTTCAGCGATGACCGGGCGGACGGGAAGGGCGACGCCGTCGCCGACGTCGTGATCGGCCAGCCGGACTTCTCGTCGGACCTCGCGAACCGCGGGGGCGACGTCGGCGCCGACACGCTCTTCCTGAACGAAGGCGCCTTCCAGCACGTGGCCGTACCGAGCTTCGGCGGCGTCAGCGTCGGCGCGGACGACGCCGTCTGGATCGCGGACTTCGGGAACTCGCGCGTCCTCCGCTATCCCGCCGGATCGGCGACGCCCGACCTCGTCCTCGGCCAGGCGACGTTCACGACGGCCGACCCGGGCGCGCTCGTCGCGCCCTTCGCGGTCGCGCACGATCCGGACGGCGGCCAGCTCTACGTCCTCGACCACGACTGGTCGACCAACAGCGACCGCATCGTCGTCTTCGAGCCCGACCGCAGGACCGGCGCCTTCACGAGCGGCATGGCGCCGCGGCGAACGATCGTCCCGCGCCACGGCCTCACCTACCCGAAGGGATGGAGCTACGTCTTCCGGGCGTCCGGGATGACGCTCAACCGCCACCGGAAGGGGAAGTACGCGCGCGGCAAGATCTGGGTCTACGAGGGTCCGCCCGGGCAGCGCGCCGCGCTCCTCGACGCGCACGGGCACTTCGTCCGCGTGATCGGCGCCCCGAGCGCGAGCGCGATCGGCGGCGCGGGCTGGAGCGACGGGCACCCGGAGTGCACGTCCGCGAGCTACTCGTACCGCCTGCACTGGCCGGCGGGCAGCGGGGCGATCGACGACGACGGCAACCTCTACGTCGCGGACGAGGGCTTCTCGCGGATCGCCGTGTACCACCTGCCGACCTATTCGAACCTCTTCGAGAGCCGTACGCGCTGTCCGCCGCCGCCGAACGCGGTGCTGCTCGGAAGCGACGAGCTCGCGCGCGACCGGCTGCTCGCGATGTACGGGGGCGCGCACGCGGTCGGCGGACAGCTCTTCGCGGGCGACTGGACGCGCGTCGTCGTGTGGAGCGACTACGCGGCGAAGCCGATCGGCGCACCGGCCGACTTCGCGATCGACGGCGCCGACACGGCGGGCGGCCGGGGAGCGGCGGTCGACGACCAGGGACACCTCTGGCTGGGGACCGTCGTCCTCGCGCTTCCCGTCACGGCGGATGCGCCCGCGCCGCTCGCGCGCGACGTTCCGGTCTACTGGGGCGACGACCCGAGCACGCAGGTGACGACGATCGCGGTCCCGGCGTGGGACCCGGTCGGCCGCAAGCTCTGGATCGCCGACGGCAACCGCGTGCTCCGGATCGCGAACGCCGGCCGCGTCGGGACGGGCGAGAAGCTCCTCGTCGACCTCGTCGTCGGGCAGGTCGCGAAGGGCGCGAACGACTGCAACCAGGGCTTCTCCTCGCCGGCCGCGAGCCGCCTCTGCGTCGCGTCCGAAGTGCAGTTCGATCCGTCCGGGAATCTCTACGTCGTCGAGAACGCCTACGAGTGCCACGGCAACAACCGGATCACCGTGTTCACGGCGGCCGACATCGCCGCGGCGCAGGGCCTTTTCCCGAATCTCTCCGCTCGGATCGCGTTCGGCGGGACGCTCACGACGCGCGGCGACTGCGCGTTTTCACCCGTCGCCGTCGCGTTCGACAGCCGCGGCCGGATGGTCGTCGCGAACGACGGCGGCACCTCCACGTCGGACTACCGGACGCGCGCCGTCCGCCAGCTCTTCTTCTATCCGACGCCGCTCGCCGATCAGACGCCGTCCGCCACGATCCGGGTTCCGATGGGCGCGCCGGGCGCGATCCAGTTCGACGAGCAGGACGACCTCGTGATCCGCGACGGCACGTGGCACCGCATCTGGGTCGTGAACCTCGACCGCGATCCGTCGTGGCTGGTCTCCGAATGACCCGGACGAGGCGCCGGGCAGGCGAAAAACCCGTGCCGCGGCCGCCGCGGTCCTGATACCATCGCCCGCCATGCTCGGGTCGGCGCGCATCGCGCTGGCGCTCGTGGTCGCGCTCCAAGGGACAGCATGGGCCGCGTCCGCTGGCGAGCCGACGTCGATCCCCGGCATCGCCGTCGACGACGGCGCCGTCCCCGACGATCCGGCGCTCCTCGAGCAGCTCCAGAAGGCGATCGAGCTTCGCCAGCGCGAGCGCTTCGACCGCGTGCTCGACGCGCACGATCCCGGCGAGCTCGTCGAGCACGCGACCCTCAACGACGACGCGTTCGACTACCGCCAGCTCGCCCCCGACACGCTCTTCGTCGTCGGCGACGAGCTCTTCGGCTACCTCTTCCGCCCCGAGAACGGCTGGGGACACGGCGGAGCCGATCGGAAGGCGATCGGCTACACGCCGGAGCTGCAGCGCGTGCACCGGGGCGCGGCCGGCGGGCCCGATGCGTTCGGCTGCTTCGGCTGCCACTCGAAGGGCGGACCGGACGGCGCGGGCACGCAGACGCAGAACGCGTTCCTCCGCGGCGACGGCGAGCGCAGCGCGATGGCCGATCAGCGCAACGCGCCGCATCTCCTCGGCCTCGGTCCGATCGCGCTCCTCGCGCGCGAGATGAGCGCGGAGCTCCGCGGCGAGGCCGACGGCGCGCGCGATCGCGCTCGCGCGACCCACCAGGCGGTCGAGCAGAGCTTGACGGCGAAGGGCGTCTCCTTCGGCCGCGTCGTCGCCGCGCCGGACGGCACGCTCGACGATCGCGCGGTCGAGGGCGTCGATCGCGACTTGACGGTGCGCCCCTTCGGCTGGAAGGGCCACCAGGCGACGCTCCGCGAGATCGTCGAGGAGTCGCTGCAGATCCACCAGGGCCTCCTGTCCAAGCGCATCCACCTCGCCGTGCGCGACCAGGCTCTCGACGCCGCGCCCTACGGCAAGGGCCCGTGGTACGACCTCGACGACGACGGCGTGAGCCTCGAGATCGACGACGGGATGCTGACGACCGTCGTCGCCTACCTCGCGCAGCTCGAGGTGCCCGTCGTGCGCCCGCCGCGCGATCCGGGCCTGCTCGATCTCTTCGCGGCCGGCCGCTCGCGCTTCGCGGCGATCGGCTGCGCGGGATGCCACGTCCCCACCCTCGAGCTCGCCGAGCCGAAGATCGACGCCCGCCAGCCGGCCGGTCCGGACACGAAGCCGTTCTTGATCGACGTCTCCAAGGACGGCGACGGCCCGAAGGTCGAGCCGAAATACCCCGGCACCAGGACGACGTACCTCGTGCACCTCTTCAGCGATCTCAAGCGCCACGACATGGGCGATGCGCTCGCGAGCCCGTCGCCGCAGGGGACGATCCCGGCGCGCATGTTCTTGACGCGTCCGCTCTGGGGCCTGGCGGAGACGGCGCCGTACCTGCACGACGGGCGCGCGCCGACCGTCGACGACGCGATCCGCCTGCACGGCGGCGAGGCTGCGGCGGCGCGCGACGCGTACGTCGCGCTCGACGACCGCGGGCGCGCGAGCGTGCGCGTCTACCTCGCGTCGCTGTCGCGCGAGCCGAAGCTCTTCGTGCCATGAACGTGACACCGCGCCGATGCTGCGCGGCGGCGCCGTGGCCGCTGCTCGCGCTCTGCGTCGCGCTCGCGGCGGGATGCAGCCGAGCGCCGGAGCCGGAGGCCGCCACATGGCCGGCCGATTGCCCTTCGCTCGACCGCCCGCCGCCTCTCAGCCTCGCGGCCGCGCGCGACGCGCAGCGATCGGCCGAGCGCCGGCACGAGATCCGGCTCCGCGAGGCCGCCGAGCCCGGGTTCTTCCTGCGCGGGGTCCACGCGACGCTCGATGCGAAGCGGCTCGCAGCGGGAAAGGTCTGCCTGTCCGAGGTGGACGACCTCGGCGAGCTCCTCTTCGAGCACGAGTACGGCTACGCGGACGGCCTCGGCGGCGGCGCTTCGAAGACGTCCCGCCGCGGGCCGTTCCGCCGCGTCCACGACGGCCTCTTCGGCGGCCCGGAGACGGCGTCGTGCACGTCGTGCCACTGGATCGGCGGGCCGAGCGGCGCCGGAGCGGAGACCGACGACGCGTTCCTCGACGGCGACGGCGACCGCATCGGGAGCGGCGACGCCCGCAACCCGCCGGCGCTCGTCGGGCTCGGCGTCGTGCAGGCTCTCGCGCGCGAGATGACGGCCGACCTGCAGCGGCAGCGCGCCGACCTCGTGCGCGACGCGGCCCGCGCCGGCGCCGGCCGCGAGATGCGCTTGACGGCGAAGGGGGTCGACTTCGGCGTCCTGCGGGCGAGCGCGGACGGAAAGGTCGACGCCTCCGGCATCCGGGGCGTCGACGGCGACCTCGTCGTGAAGCCGTTCGGCTGGAAGGGCACGCTGCCCCGCATCGCGGACTTCAGCAGCGAGGCGCTGCAGGTGCACATCGGCATCCAGAGCGACGAGCTGCTCGCGACCGGCGCGCGCGAGCTCGTCGGCACCGGGAGCGACCCCTCGGATCCCGACGGCGACGGCATGCGCGGCGAGCTCGGGCAGGGTCCGTTCACGGCGATGATCGCCCACCTCGCCGTCCTCGAGCTCCCCGTCGTCGAGCCCCTCATCCAGGACCGCGTGCTGCCCGCGCCGGCGTCGTCGCTCCTGCCGCCGACGACGACCAGCTTCGCGGTCGACTTCCAGCGCGGCCGCGACCAGTTCCACGCGATCGGCTGCGCCGGCTGCCACCAGCCGATGATGGTGCTCGAGAGCCCGATCCTGAAGCTCGACGGGCTCCCGCCGATCGACCTCTCGCGGCAGATGCGACAGCCGGGGCTCCGCTGGGACGCGACCGTCCACGGCTATCCGGTCTGGCTGTTCAGCGACCTGAAGCGCCACGACATGGGTCCGGCGAACGCCGCCCGACACGTCCAGCGAGGAGTCGCCCGCGAGGAGTACTTGACGCCGCGGCTCTGGGGCGTCGCGGATTCGGCGCCCTACCTCCACGACGGCCGCGCCCCGAGCTTCGACTACGCGATCGCCGGCCACGACGGCGAGGGCGCGGCGTCGCGTGCGGCCTACGCGGAGCTCCCCTACGAGGAGAAGGGTGCGCTGCGCGTCTACTTGATGTCGTTGCGTCGTGCCCCGCGCGTCATCGTCCCCTGACGAGCATCGCGCGCGGCCTTCTCGCCGCGGAGGACGTAAAGGTCCAGCACGCCGACGGCCGGCCGTCCGCTGACCGGATGGCGGAGCGAGCCGATCAGCAGCGTCGGCCGGCCATGCCCTTCGGGGTCGGGGGCGCGGCGGATGTGCCACCCGAACCAGCAGTCCGGTCCGTCGCCGAAGAGCTCGGTGATGACGGCGCCGGTCCGCCCCGAGCGCAGCTCGACGCGGCCGACCTGGTCGCCGCCGTCGCGGCGATGCAGGGGTGCTCCGATCGCGACGTCGTCGACGCCGTCTCCGTCGAGGTCGCGGGCGGCGACGACCATCCGCCCGAAGAGCTCGCCGGGCTGCGTCCCCGACCAGCGCCGGAGCTCCTTTCCGGTCGCGCTGGAGTGGATGCGCACGTCGCCCGGGATCGTCCGCGTCTGGTCCTCCGTTCCGGGTGCGGCGACGGCCACGTCGGCCTTCCCGTCGCCGTCGACGTCGGCGACCGCGGCCACCACGTTTCCGAAGCCGGCTCGCGGATCGGTCCCCTGCCAGTGCTGCAGCTCCTTGCCGTCCGCCGAGGAGAGGATCCATGCGGCGCCGACCCTCGCGCCGTCCGCGTCGACGGCCGCGGGCGCTCCGACGGCGAGATCGTCGTGCCCGTCGCCGTCGAGATCGGGCAGCCGCTCGACGTACCATCCGAAGGAAGCGGCCGGCGGTCGGGGCGCATACGTGCGCAGCACCGAGCCGTCCTTGCCGCTCACGAGATCGACCCGTCCGCCGTCGCCGCCCGGCGCGCCGACGAAGAGGTCGGTGCGCCCGTCGCGGTCCTGGTCTCCGGCGAGCGCCAAGTCCCAGCCGTAGTTCTCGCCAGCCGTCTCGACGCGCTTCCAGAGCTCGGCGCCGGTCTTCGGCGAGCGCGCCACGACCGCGCCTCGCGCGATGTCGCCGGTACGCGCGTGCGGCGCCGCGATGACGACGTCGGCGATCCGGTCCCCCGACAGATCCGGGACGGGCATCACCCAGTGGCCGAACAGCCCGTCCGGCCAGTCGCCGTCCCACTGGCGTATGACGGCACCGGTCGCGCCCGACCAGACCGTCGTCTCTCCGTTCTGCTGGGTCTCGTGCCGGAGCTTGAAGCGGGCCCCGGCGGCCACGTCGGCATGCCCGTCGCCGTCCATGTCGAGGGGCTCGCCGAAGCGGAACCCGAGCTCGCCCTGCGGCACGCTGCCGGCGAAGCGGCGCGCGACGCACCACCCCGTCCCGGGAGCGGAGCAGGGCGGCGTGGCTCCGCTGGGAGCCGCCGGCGCGACGCCGGCGAGCGACAGCCAGCAGAGAGCTGCCGCGGTCGCGGCGAAGAGTCGGTTGCGCCGGCACGCTGGTGCCGGCGCAACCGGATCCTTCAGACGCAGCAGCCGACCCAGCGGCTCGAGAAGTTACACTGCTCGGGCGCCTGCACCGCCCCGAGCGTGCCCACCGCGTTGTTGAGGTCGACTCGACGACCGCGCGACGGGGTGTGCGCCGTGCCGTATTGCCAGTTTTTGTTGGCGACCGGCGTCCCCGGCATGGCGGCGTCGTCGTTGCACTGGTTGATGTCGGCGTTGTTCGAGGTGTCGATCACCCAGAAGGAGGTGACGAAGTTGTTCGCGGTATCCTTCAGTCCGTCGAGGTCGCCGGCTGCCTCGGCGCTCTGCAGCTCCGTGTACGTGCAGGCATGGGTGCCGGGGAAGTTCGTGTTGCAGGCGGCGTTCGCACCCGGGAGGCCGAGCGTGAGGTTGTAGTTGAAGCGTCCCGGCGTCTGGGTGAGCGCTCCCTTCAGCACCACGCCGGGGCCGGGTGTCGGCGACGGCGTGGGCGTCGGCGTGGGCGGAGGCGGGGTGGGCGTCGGCCCGGCTCCCGAAGCGCAGCTCCCGTTCGCGGTGTCGTCGTCGAAGACGTCGCAGTTCACCGCGAGGCCGTCCATGTCGTTCGCCATCTGGCAGACGCGGCACTCGACGACCCGGTCGAGGCACGCGCCGAGCGCGGTGCCGGAGAGGCCGGTGCAGTCGCCCGGGAAGGCGCCGCTGGTGACGTTCGGCATGTCGCACTTCTTGGCGATGTCGCCGTTCACCGCCTTGACGGCCTTCGCGAGCATGCCCTTGGTGTCGGCGGCGATCGAGCCCGGCGTGCCGTCGTCGTTCACGCAATCTCGAAGAGCGCCCACGGAGGACGCGCCGGCCTTCAGGGTCGCCTTCTTGCACTTCAGGAACTCGAGCAGCTTCTTGTCGGCCAGCTTCTCGACGTCGCCCAGGACCTTCTGCTGGCAGAGGCATCCGGCCTTGCTGCTGCTGCAGGAGATCACCGCAGGATCGAGGTTTGGGCCGAAGATGTCGGAGACGACGTCGAGCTCGGCCTGGACCGCTCCGTTGTTGACCGACGCGGCCCCCGTGAAGCCGAAGCCCGGAGCCAGCGCGCAGAACTTGGTCTGATCGGCGGTGGTCTTGTCCTTCTTCGTCTGGACCTTGGCCTTCGGGTCGGCGGTGAGGCAGGCCTGCGCGGTCCCGGTCAGCATCCCCTTGCCGGCGCCCTTCAGGCAGTTGACGTTCGCCTTCCCCTGCGCCTTCGCGACCAGCGTGCCGTCCTTGTTGATCGCGTTGAGGCACTTCTGCTGCGCGGTGGACTGCGCCTGCGCGAGCGCCGACGAGGCGCTCGTCAAGAACAGGAGACTCATCGTAGCCGCTGCGGAGACGATCGGATTCCGGATCGACATCTCAGCACCTCATCGACTGCGTTTTTTCCGTTGTCGCGTGTCTCGCCGACACCGGCCGTGCCGACGCCCGACCGTGGGTTTTTTTCCCACGAACGCGTCGACACTACGCGGGCCGCAAAGCGGATGTCAACTGGAACGCGGCGTGCGCATCGGGCCATCTCACCGACGCGGCGGCGCGAGGCGTGCCTCCGGCGGGCACGCCGCGCGCCGCGCCCGTCACGGCAGGACCGTCGTATCGACGCGGTCGGTCGCGTCCGCAGGAGTCGGATCCGGCGCGGCGCTGGTCGCCGACGCAATCGCCGAGACCGTTCCCGGGACGCTCGGCACGAGGCTGATCGCGATGCGCTTCCTCCGGCCCGGAGCGAGATCGCCGAGCGCACAGGTCGCGGTCGCACCGGACACCACGCACTCCGACGGGGCCGCGATGCTCGCGAGGTCGGATCCGCCGACGCCCGCCAAGCTCACGACGAGCCGAGCGCCGGTCGCGATCGCCGGGCCGTGGTTCGACGTCGTCACTCGGTACGTGATCCTGCGCCCGACTCGCGACCGCAGCGGCCTGTCGGGGACGTGAACCTCGAGATCGGCCGGATCGGTCGGCGCGACCAGCTTCGAGGGGAACTTGACGTTGTCGACGACGGCCCAGAGCGGCCCCGGCTTCACCGGAAGCTGCACGACCAGGATCGCCTGCGCGATCTCGGTCGACGACGAGATGCCGAAGAAATCGCCCGCGTTGCTGCCGAGGAGGGCCGGGACGGTCACCGACTCGATGAGCCCGCCGGCGGCGTCGTAGGCCTGCAGGTCCCACGGCTGATCCGTCAGGCCGACGTTCATGCCGAAGGCCTTCACGGGCGACGGGAACGTGATGATCAGGTTCCGGAAGAGGTAGCCCTCGCTCGAGACGTACTGTCCCGTCGTGTTGTATTGACCCGCGTAGGTGCTGGAGACGGCGAGCCGAGCCCCGACGAAGCTCGCGACCCCGTCGGCCGTCTGCACCGAGAGACCGCCCGCGTACGCGGGGTAGATCCCGGGCGCGGCCGATTCGAAGTCGACGGTGATGGGCGCGCCGCCGAGGGCGGGATCGGCCGGATCGGTGATCGGCGCGGCGGCGGCCGTGCCGAGCGCGGACGCGGCGACGACGGTCACCACCGCCTGCGCGAGTCGTCGCGGCGTTGCTCCCGAAACGAGTCCCCGGCGCGCGCGCCGCTTCTCGCCGGCGGGACTCTCCCCTGACGTTTTCATTCTCTTCTCCTTCTGTGCCGGCGCATGGCGCGCCGGCGCGATGGAGCGGCGATCGATGCAGGGCCGATGCCACGAGAGGGCCGCGAGAGGGCCGCGTGGCGCCTCGCGCTTCGCGCCGGGAGCCCGCAAGCGGTCGCAGTCGCGGCGCGCCTCCCCGCAACTCTTTGCACGGTCCTTCCACCTCCATTGACGCCGCGGGCGGCACGCGGGAATGTCGTCCGCCGCGGCGCCTCGGCGCCGCTGCGCGGGACCAGGAGATGCCGGGCAAGCGAGTGCGCGTCGGATTCGTCGGCGGCGGCCGCATCGCCGATCTGCAGGCGATCGGCTGGCGCGAGCACGGATACGCGGAAATCGGCGCGATCTGCGACGTCGATCGCGCGACCCGCGAACGCCGCGCGCGCGAGTGGGGCGCGACTGCCTACGAGCGCCTCGAGGATCTGCTGGCCGATCCGGCGATCGACGCGCTCGAGATCCTGACCCCGCATCACCTGCACGCCGAGCAGGCGATCGCCGCGCTCGAAGCCGGGAAGCACGTCTCGCTCCAGAAGCCGCCGGCGCGCGATCTCGCGGAGATGGATCGTCTCGGTGACGCGGCCGAGCGCGCCGCGCGGAAAGGCGTCCTGTTCCGCGTCTTCGAGAACTTCATGTGGTACCCGCCGCACCGCCTCGCCGAGCGCCTCGTCGCGGAGGGCGCGATCGGCGACGTGCTGTCGATCCGGCTCGTCACCGCGGCCGGCCGCCTGGGAGACGGGCAGGGCTGGGACGTGCCGATGTCGGCGACCGCCTGGCGCATGGATCCCGCGCTCTGCGGCGGCGGCATGACGACCTTCGACCACGGCTACCACTGCTTCCACATGGCGCGCGTCCTCGTGCCGCACCCGGTCGAGACCGTGCACGCGTTCATCCACTGGCTCGAGGTCCCGGGCGCCGGCGCGATCGACGCGCCGGCGCTCATCACGTGGCGCTACGCGGGGTCGCCGCGCTTCGGCTCGTGGGAGGTGGTCGCGTCGCTCGATCTCGCGGTGCGCTCGAAGTACTACGTGAGCGACGACCGCATCGAGCTGCGCGGGAGCCGCGGCGTGCTGTGGATCAACCGCTGCTGCGGGAAGCTGCTCGACGAGCCGTCGGTCGTCGTCTACGCGGACGGCGAGACGCGCGCGTTCCACGCCGTCGAGACCGACTGGGCGGCGTCGTTTCGCGACGGCACGCGCGATTTCGTCGACGGCATCCTGGCCGGAAGGTCGAGCCCGCTCTCGGTCGCCGACGCCCGGGCGACGCTCGCGTTCGCGCTCGCAGCGCAGCTCTCGGCGCGCGAGGGTCGCGAGGTGCGCGTCGCCGACCTCGGCTGAGCGACGCGCGGCGACACCGCGCCTCGCGACGGCCTGGCTGCCGCGCGCCGGCGCGGCGGGCGGCAGTCAGAGTCCGAGGCGCTGCAGCAGGCGTTCCGCTCCGCGCACGCCGCGATCGACGAAATCGGAGTGGCGCGCGCGGTGCGCGACCTCGCGATCGAGGAAATCCTGGCACTCGCTCCAGACGCGCGCGTGCAGGGCGCGGAGGACGTGCGGATTTCGCTTCGCCGCGGCGCGATCGCCGAGATCGAGGGGCGGCGACACGACGTGCGTGACCCGGACCGGGAGCGGCACCATGCCGGGCACCACGTGCGGCCCGAGAAGCCCGAACTGGAAGCGCGACCCGGAGTAGCGCTCGGAGCCCGACAGGCGGAGCAGCCAGTCGGGCGTGACGAGGCTCGACTGGTAGTACATCTCGTCGATCCCGATCGCGGCGACGAACAGCAGCTCGGCGTCGAAGCGGAGGGCGAGCCGGAGGAACCCGAGCCGGCCATCCCATTTCAGCCGATAGGGCTCCTCGCGATACACCCGGCGCGCCGCTTCCGAGCCCGAGCCGGGGTACAGCATGAGGAGGCCGTCCGCGGCGAGCGCGGCCTCGGTCTCCTCCATCCGCCGCGACGGAATCATGCCGTAGGCGCGGGCGAGCTGCGCGAGCCCGGGCATGCCGAAGATCAGGTTCTCGTGGCCGATGAAGTGAGGCACGCGGCCGTAGCGCCGCAGCATCTCGCCCGTCAGCATGAGCGGGTCGAGGACGTCGAGCACGTGGTTGCCGACGAGCACGATGCGGCGGCCGCGTCGCATGAGCTCGCCGAGGCGCTCGATGTGCACCACGCGATGCCGGTGGTAGCGCGCGAAGAGCCGCGCGTAGGCGAGGAACGGAGCGGCGAGCCAGTCGTCGCGCGCGATCGCGATGCCGGGCACGGGAGCGCGCAGCCCGCCACGGCGGCGCGGCGCGCGCTCCTCTTGCGTCGCCGTCCGGCCGGGATGCTCTGCACGCTCGAGAGCCGCGGCCGACGGCGAAGCGCTCTGAGTGACCATCACGGCCTCCGCGCGTGGCCCGCGTGCCCGGTGTGCGCGACCTCCGGATCGCCCGACACCGCGGTGCCGGTCGGATGGGGCCCGCGACACGCGGCCACCGGCGGCGGCAGGAGCTCGCTCACCAGCGAGCGCCCGCCGGCGTTCATGGCACGACCTTCCGCGCCGGCGGTGCCGGCGACGGCACTCGGGTCGACGGAATAGCTCCCGAGCAGGAGGAAGATCTCGTTCTCCGGGCTTTCGCCCCCCGTGAGCAGACACGCGTCGCAGTCGCCGTCGCGCGCGCCGGGCGTCCCCGGATATCGGAACGGGCCGCTTCGGTCGATTCCCAGGTGTGCGAACGCCATGTCGCCTCTCCGCGGCCGCCGTGCCCGGCGCCGTCGCCGATTTTCCGCTCGATCCACCGGCGTGACCGCGCGCGAGCCTTTCGTGCGGAAACGCCTCGAACCGGCGATGTGCGAGTTTCGCGCCACGCGAAGCGACCCCGCGAATGGCGATTGATCCGAAGCGTGGACCCGTCGTATGGGTCGCCCCGCCTGCGGAATCCCATGTCGCCTTGCTCGATGCATCGGCCGGTCGAGGTCGCCGCGCGTCGGTCGCCGGCGTCGCGCCGCGGCATGCCGGCGATGCTGCTCGTCGGGATCGCGCTCGCGATCGGCTGCTCGGACGGCAGCCGGTCGTCGTCGCCGCCCGACGCGACCGCCGGCTGGCCGATGTTCGGCGGCAGCCTCGCGCGCACCTTCTTCAACGCGAGCGAGACCGGGATCACGCGCGACACGGTCGCGCAGCTCATCCCGCGCTGGCGCTTCCCGACGGGCGCGATCGTGACGGCGCAGCCCGTGCTCGCGGACGTCGAGCGCTCGGGCGAGGGCCGCGTCCGGCTCCTCTACGTCACGTCGTGGGACGGAAACCTCTACGCGCTCCGCGCCGCGGACGGCTCGCTCGCGTGGAGCTTCAGGCTGAAGACGCACCCGGGAGCGGATTACGGATACGCGGCGTCGGCGACGGTCGCGGAGCTCGACGGCCGCCAGATCGTCTTCGCCGCCGCGAACATGACCGTGTACGCGCTCGACGCGGCCACCGGGGATCTCGTCTGGTCGTTCGACGCCGGCGACGGCTGCACGACGTGCGACCGTCGCGACGAGCGCAACCAGGTGGAATCGTCGCCGGCGGTCTTCGACGGCGTCGTCTACTTCGGGATGGACGTGAACGAGATCCGCTCGGGGAAGGGCGGGCTCTACGCCGTCGACGGGCGCCGCGGCACGCTCGTCTGGTACTTCGACCCCGAGACCGCCGCGACCTGTCGCCCGCTCGCGGACGACGCCGTCCGCCGCTTCGACGGCTACCACACGGCGACCGACCTCGGCCTGCCCGACGACTTCTTCGCGACGCGCCCCGGCTGCGACTTCGACCGCAGCGCCCACGGCTGCGGCGGCATCTGGATGACGGTCGCGATCGATCCCGAGCGACGCCTCCTCTACGCCGACTCCGCGAACTGCGACGCCTTCGCGCAGGGTGCACCCGGCACTCCGGGCGTCATGCCGCCCTACGGCGAGGCGGTGTTCAGCTTGACGCTCGACGGAGATCCGGCGTGGGTCTGGCAGCCGCGCCTCGTCGACGATCGCGACCTCGACTTCGGCGCGACGCCGAACCTCTTCGAGGCCGAGATCGGCGGCACGACGCGCGAGGTCGTCGGCGTGGGAGGGAAGGACGGCACGTACTACGTCCTCGACCGCGACGGCGTGAACGAGCTCACCGGTCGCATCGAGCCGTACTGGCAGACGAACGTCGTCCAGGGCGGAGGGCAGGGCGGCCTGATCGGCAGCGCCGCGATCGGAGAGGGCCGCGTCGTCTTCAGCACCGCTCCGGGCGAGGACGTGTTCGAGCCCGAGAGCCCCATGGTGCACGCGCTCGCGATGCGCGACGGCGCCGTCCAGTGGCAGATCCCCGACACGATGGCGAGCTTCGCCGCGGCGTCGCTCGTCCCTGGAGTGGTGTTCACGAGCGGCGTCCTCGGGCAGCTCTTCGCGTGGGATTCCGACAGCGGAGCGCCGCTCGCGAGCTTCTCGGTCGGCGGTCCGCTCTCCGGGCCGCCGACGATCCTCGACGGGAACCTGTACGTCGGCGCCGGGAGCGGCGCGCGGAGCGGCCCGCCCGAGTTCGTCGGCTCGATCAGCTCCTGGGTCTCGGCTCCGATCAACGCGTTCTGCATCGCGGGCAGCGACGGCTGCCCCGCGGAAGGCCGCTGCAACGACGCCAACCCGTGCACGCGCGACGCACTCTCCGGGGCCGACTGCACGCACGCTCCCGAGGCCGACGGGACGTCGTGCCGAATCGGCGCGAACACCGGCGCCTGCAGCGCCGGGGCGTGCGTCCTCGGTCCCCACGACTGCGACGACGCGAACGCGTGCACGCGCGACTTCCAGACGCCGGCCTCGTGTCGCTACGAGTCGGCCCCGGCCGGCACCGCCTGCACGACCCGCGGCCGCGCGGGCACGTGCCGCGACGGCTCCTGCTTCGTCCAGGTCGGCAGCGAATGATCGCCGAACGCGCTCCCCTCGACCACTGACGGCACGGTTCGAGAAAGCCGGAGTCGCGTCCATCCCGCGAGCGCTCCGCCGGTGCGGCGAGCCGATGAGGCTCACGTCGTCGCGCGCGTCTGCCATTCCTCACGATTTTCGGCCCGATCTTCTGAAGCGTCAGACAAGAAAGCGATAGGACAGCGTGTTCGCGATCGCCCGATCCGGCATGCCGTGTGCTCCGCCCGCCGGCCGGGGGCGTGCGCGCGGCTCAGGTCCGGGTCGCGCGCGGCGATAGGTCCCGGCCTGTACGGCGAGCGGCCGTGCGCCCCCGGTCGCCCGCCAGGCAGGAGTCGGGAGCTGGGAGAACGCCATGCCGAAGAACTTCGACGAGGCGCCACCGCTGAGTGCGACCTACAACGTCAAGACCGACGAGGTGGTCACCTTAGACGTCATCATCGGTAGCGGTCAGATCGGCAGCATCGGAGTGCAGGTGGGCGACGATCCTCTCGTGATGGGTCACGACCATCTGAAAGTCGCGCTCGGACAAGGATTCGACGTCAAGGGAAAGACGGTTGTCGTCGGAACCGCAGTCCACGACGTCAATCCGAACACGAATCGCAGCGAGGTGCAGTACACGTTGACGGGTGGCTTTCCGCCCGACGTCTTCCACACCGAGCTGGTCCCGACCGAGGACCTCTTGATGGTCATCCACGTCGCGACCTTCACGTTCGCGTAGGTCGCGCCATGCTTCGCCATCCAATCAAAGTCCACATCGTCCTTCTCGCCTGGCTGATCGCGCTACCGGCGGCTGCGGTCGCCGAAGCTGCGCAGGACGGGTCCGGCTCCACGGTGACCGTGGAAGACCTGCGTACGCCGTACTCTCCCGCGTTCGTCCTGTTGGGCATCGAGCCGGCGACCGTCGAGCGCCCGACCAATCCGAAGGCGCTCGCGCTCAGCGCGTTCGGGGCCATTCAGAACGGAGGCAATTTCGCGCTCGAGGTCGCGCCGTACTGGCTTTTTCGCCATCCGACCTTGACGTACGAGGACTACTACGGCGCGAACACCTTCGAGGTGATGCTGCAGACCTTGTCGATTTCCGTGGCGACGTCGCTGAACATGGACACGAAGCCCAGCGACATGTCGGAGACCGACTCGAGCAATGCCACGGGTGCCGGTGTCGGTGCCCGCCTTTCCGTCTTGCGCGGAAAGCCCGACCAGTCCGACGTGGATACGCTGTTCGCTGCCAGCGACAAGGCGGCTGAACGCGCCGTCGCGCTCGGAAAGGCTCAGCTGAAACTCAACAAGCTGAACGCCGCGATCGAACAGAAGCAGGGTGAACTGAAGAACGAAACCGATCCGGCCGCCGCCAATAAGCTGCTCTTGCAGATCAACGCGTTGATGGCCGATCGGACCGGTGCGGAGAAGGAAATGTCGGGGATCCGGGACGACATCGACAAGATTGCGAAAGAGAGCCGTCCCGTTCGCGAACGCGTTGCGACCGCATGGCATCGGGGCTTCACCCTCGATGTCGCGGGTGGAGCATCCGGCATCTTTCCTTCGGGCAAATCGCAGAGCGGCCAGTTCCAGCGCGCGGGCGTATGGTTCGAGCCCGGCTACCGCGCGGACGACGTGTTCGACGCCCCAAAGCACGAGAGTGGCGGCGTGCGTCTGAACTTGGAAGTGGTGGGCATCGCTCGGTACCTGTTGGACCACGAGACCGACAAGAACGACCTGGTGGATTTGGGCGGACGCCTCACGGCGGAATTCCCGCGGGCGGTCTTCAACAGCAGGCTCGCGCTATCCTTCGAGGGGGTGAAACGGATCGTGGCCTCTGGTCCCGAGCAGAGCAGTGAGCGCCTCGCGGGTATCATCGAGTACGAGCTTCCGGAGTTTCTCCAGATGGGGAATGCCAAGTACCTCACTGCAACGTTTGGGCAGGACTTCGACGACCAGACGGGCGACAACCGGACGATTGTTCTTTTCGGAGTGAATTTCGGATTCGGACAAGATCCGCAGGTCACGTTCGAGAGGAGCGGCGGGAACCAGGGTTGAGGTTCGACGTCATCTCGACCGGCGGACTCGAGCGACGTCGGCCGTCGCGCCGGTCGTTCGCCGAATGCGTCCACTTCGGCGAGCGACCGGCGCCGACATTTGCGGTCGCAAAGCGTAGGTCGGTCGTGAGTCTCGGAGCGGCGGATCAGATCACGCCCGGGTACGAGCCGCCGTCGACCTGGAGGTTCTGTCCCGAGACGTAGCCCGCGTGCGCGCTGCAGAGGAACGCGCAGGCGGCCGCGAATTCCTCCGGCGTCCCGAGGCGCCGCGCCGCGATCGATTCCGCCATCTCCGCGTAGGCCGCCTCGATCGACATGCCGGCGACCTGCGCGCGCACCTGCGCCATGAAGCGCTGGCGATCCGTGTCGATGCGTTCCGGCAGGAGGTTGTTGATCGTCACGTTGTCGCAGGCGACCTCCTTCGACAGGCCCTTGCACGCGGCCGTGAGGGCGCTGCGCGCCGCGGTCGAGAGGCCCATGGCGGGGTGCGGCGACTTCACCATCGCGGAGGTGATGTTCACGATCCGCCCGAAGCGGCGCGCCCGCATTCCGCCGACGACAGCTCGGATGAGGAGCACCGGCGCCAGCAGGTTCGCCTCGAGCGCGGCGAGCCATTTCGCGCGATCCCAGTCCTCGAAGCGGCCGGGCAGGGGGCCGCCGTTGTTGTTCACGAGGATGTCGGGCTCGGGGCAGGCGGCGAGGAGCGCCTCGCGGCCGGCTTCGGTGTTGAGGTCGGCGGCGACGGCCGTCACGCGAGCGCCCGTCGCGCGCCGGATCTCCTCCGCGGTTGCGTCCAGGCGCTCGCGGTCGCGTCCGTTGACGACGACCTCGACGCCCTCCGCGGCGAGCGCGAGCGCGCACGCCCTTCCGAGCCCGCGGCTCGACGCGCACACGATCGCCCTCCGGCCCGCGATCCCGAGGTCCATGTTCGCTCTCCTTCCTCCGCGCGCGCCGGCCGCGCGTCAGGCCGGGACGATCGCGTCGATCGCGCGCGCGAGCGCGCCGTACGCATCGGGGACGCCGCGCGGCGCGCGCCATGCGACGTGCTGGTCGGGCCGCACGAGAACCGCTCCGTCGGGCGCGATCCCGAGGAGCTCCGTCCATCGCCCGCTCGGGTCGAGCACGTCGCGCCCGATGACGACGCGGTCGATCGGCACACGCGCCGCGCCGCCGCTGCGGCTCGCGCCCATCCCGACGCGAGCTGCCGCGTCGATCCACGCTGCCCCCGCGCCGGTCGTCACGAGCGTGAAGCGGTCGAGCGCGAAGAGGTCGAGCGACGAGACGCGCGCCTCCGCGCGCTCGACCCACGCGTGCGGAACGCGCGCGCCCGGCCGCGCCGTCTGGACGAGCTCGCGCACCGGGTTCGCGAGCGCGGGCGGCGGCGTGCCGTCGTCGAGGAGCGCGCCCTCCTCGTACGCGACGCCGAGCTGGAGGCCGAGCATGTCGAAGTGCTCCGCCTGGTTCGCGATCGCGCCCGCGATGCGGGCGCGGCGCCCTTCGTCGCCGTCGCCGTCGCCGTCGCCCGCGAGCGCCTGGTACACGTCCAGGAGGCGCGCGGCGTTCGCGAGGCTGACGTCGGCGTTCCGCTGCGCGGTCGGCCGGCGCTCCGTCTCGTACGTCTCGAGCAACGCCTCGCCTGCCCAGCCGCGCTCGACGGCCGCGATCTTCCACGCGAGGTTGTGCGCGTCCTGCACGCCCGTGTTCAGGCCGAGGCCGCCCGTCGGCGGAAAGCGGTGCGCGCTGTCGCCGACGAGGAAGGTTCGGCCCGCGCGGTACGACGCCGCGACCTGCGCGGTCATCGTCCACGGGCGGATCGTCCGGATCGCGAATCGAGCGGCGCCGGTGCCGAGCGCGCGCCGCACGATCGCGGAGCACGCCTCCTCGCCGTAGTCGCTCTCCGACTCGCGGTCCGAGTCCCAGGGGTGCATGTAGACCCACGTCGAGTCGATGTCGTGCGCGACGAACGTTCCCGTCGCACCCGGCGCGGTCGTCCAGTAGAGGACGCCCGGCCGTTCGCCGACGAGGCCGCGCAGGTTCGCCTCGAAGTGGATCATGACGAAGCTCTGGAGGCGTCCCGGCCCGAGCATCTCGACCCCGGCCGACTTCCGGACGCGGCTCGCCGCGCCGTCCGCGGCGACGAGCCATCGGCTCTCGATCTCGATCGTCCCGGTCACCGTGCGGATCCGCGACACGACGCGGTCGCCTTTCTCCTCCGCGCTCTCCCACTCCTCGCCGAAGCGAACCTCGCCGCCGAGGCGCTCGAGCGTCGCGTGGAGGATCGGCTCGAAGCAGTGCTGGGAGAGGTTCCGGAGCGGCGTCGGTGTGACGTCGAGGACGTCGTCGCCCTGGCGCTCGAAGGGGAGCCGGCCGAGCTCCTCGCCGGCGAGCGTCGTCACCCAGAGCACGCGGCCCGCGTCCGCGGGCGGCTTGCACGCGGCGGCGACCGCGTCCATGTCGACGCCGGCCGCGCGGCAGATCTCGAACGTGCGGGCGTTCACGACGTGAGCCGCCGGCGCGCGCTGCGGCTCGTGACGCCGCTCGATCACGCGGCACGCGACCCCCTGGCGTCGCAGCAGGATCGCCGACATCAGGCCGACCGGCCCGCCGCCGACGATCAGGACCGGGACGTCGATCGCCATCGTCAAGCTCCGAACGGCGAGGGCGCCGGGGGCCCCCAGTGCGATTCCGGACCCGGGCCACCGATCGCGATCGCGCCGGTCGGGCTGGTCGCGTCGAAGAGATCGCCGTCGGTCCAGTGCTCGTGCACGTTGCCCCAGGGGTCGCGCCAGTAGTCGAAGACCTGGCTTCCGACGACGTGCCGGCCGACGCCCCAGTGGTGCGCGTGGCCGCGCGCCGCGAGGTGCTCGTGGCCGGCCATCAGGTCGTCGAGATCGTGGACCTCGAAGGACACGTGGTTCAACGCCACCTGTCCCGCGCCGATCGCGAGGAAGGTGTGGTGATCGACGTACTCCGCGCCGCGGTCGCAGCGCATGAACGCGGCGAGCACCTGGTCGCGATCGCCGAGGTAGACCTCGTCCGAGCTCAGGAAGCCGAAGCGATCGCGGTAGAACGCCTCGGTCTCGCGGAAGTCGTTCACGAGCAGGACGAAGTGGCCGAGCCGCTTCACGTGCGACGGGCCGCGCTCGACCGACTGCGGCTCGCCGCGGCGCGCGCGCGTCGCGCCGTCGTTGCGCGGCCGGCGCGCGGGCAGCGGAAGGGCGGAAACGCCCTCCATCCCGTGGACGACCTCGAGCGCGATGCCGTTCGGGTCGACGAGGCGGACGCGGAGACCGCCTCCCGGCTCGTCGATCGGCTCGACGGGTCCGGCGCCGGGCGCGCGCGCGATCGCTTCGAGGTCGGCGACGCTCTCCGCCCGGAGGCCGACCCCGACGAACGCGGGCTCGCCGAGCTCGGTCACGTGGACGTGATGAAAGGCGTCGCTGCCGCGCATGTAGAGGGCGGACGCCGTCCGGGCCGCGCGGACGAGGCCGAAGTCGGTGAGGAATGCTTCCGCGCGGTCCAGGTCGGGCGCGCGAAAGCGGACGTAGGCGAGATCGCTGACCTTGATCATGGTGACTCCTTCGGCGGCGTCGGCCACTGCCCTCCACGAGTTAGTCAGATGTATAAGCAATGTTGCGTTTCTTAGTCAATGGACTAAACTGTGATCGCATGACGAAGCGGCGATCGGGCACCGCGGCGAAGCGGCGGACGCGCCCGGCGAACGCGTCCCGGACCCGGGCGGCGAGCGCCCGAAGCGCGAGGCCGGCCGCCGTCGAGGGCACGCCCGCCGACATCCTCGACGCCGCGCTCGCCGTCTTCGCCGAGCGCGGCTTCGACGGCGCGCGCACGCGCGAGATCGCCGCCCGCGCCGGGGCGAACCTGGGCCTCCTCACCTACTACTTCGGCGACAAGGAGCGCCTCTGGCGGGAGGCGGTGACGCGCGCGTTCGCCCGCCTACGGGAAGAGCTGGGCGACGTCCTCGCGGCCGACGCGGACGGCGCCGACCCGCGCGCCGGCCTCGACCACGTCGTGCGCCGCTTCGTCCGCTTCGTCGCGCGCAACCCGGAGTTCATGCAGCTCATGAACGACGAGGGAAAGCGCGACGGTCCGCGCATGCGGTGGCTCGTCGATCGCTTCGTCGGCCCGGCGTACGAGGCGCTCCGGCCGCGCGTCGAGCGCGCGCGCGCGAGTGGCGCGCTCCCGGCCATCCCGGCGGCGAGCCTCCACTACCTGGTGCTCGGCGCGGCGGGCCTGATCTTCAGCCAGGCCGCGGAGTGCAAGCGCCTGATGGGAGTCGACCCGCGGACGGACGCGTTCGCCGACGCGCACGCGGACGCGCTTCTCCAGCTGATCGCGCCGGCGAGCCGCGCGGCTAGCGATTGACCGCGGCGAACGCCTCGGCGATCCGCTTCGGCGCGCGCGGCCGCGCGTACATGCGCTCCATGTACGAGCGGAGGCGCGGGAAGTCGTCGAGCAGCTTGTCCTCGTTGGCCCAGTCGAGCGTGTAGGCGGTCACGAAGTCGGCGACGGTCGCGCGGTCGCCGACGACGAAGTCGCGACCGCGCATGTGATCGTCGAGGACGGCGGCCATCGGCTTGAAGTCGCCGGCGGCGTTCGGGATCTCGGCGGGCAGCCGCTGCGCCTCGGGGTAGAGGAACGTGTGGCGCGAGATCCGCCAGAGCGGCTGCTCGAGCTCCGTCGCCGCGAAGAGGAGCCAGCGGTAGACGTCCGCTCGCGCCGCGAGGTCCGTCGGCAGGAACCGCTTGTCGCGGTCCTTCTCCGCGAGGTAGAGCACGATCGCGACCGACTCGGTGAGCACGAGGTCGCCGTCGACCAGCACGGGCAGCTTCGCCGCCGGGTTGACCGCGAGGAACTCGGGTTTGCGGTTCTCGCCCTTGATCAGGTTCACGGGCACCGACTCGAAGTCCATGCCCAGCTCCTGCAGGGTCCAACGCGCGCGGATCGAGCGCGTCGGGCCGAACTCGTAGAGCCTCATCCGGATGTCTCCTTTGCGACGGCGCGCCGGCCGCCGAACGATCGTCCCCTCGATGGCTCGTCGAACGGCGCGCGCGCCTTTCGACGATCGCGGCGCCGAAAAAACGCACGTCCCGGCCGGCACGCGCCGTGCGTCGTTCTCGGTTAAGGATAGGCCGATCGTGCGCATCGTGAAGAACCCGCCGGAGCCCTTTCACGAGGGGGAGCTCGCCGTGCAGCGCCGCGCGGGCGTCGCCGCGATGGCGGCGAAGGTGGGCGCCGGCATCCACGACGTTTTGCCGCCCCCGGCGGCCGCGTTCCTCGCCGCGCGGCGCTTCGCGGTGGTCGGAGCGACCGACGAGGGGGGCCGCGTGTGGGCGTCGCCGGTCGTGGGAGAGGAGGGCTTTCTCCACGTCCCCGAGGAGCGGACGCTCGAGGTGCGTGCCGCTCCGCCCGCCACGGACCCGCTGTACGCGGCCCTCCGCGGCGAGGCGCGGGTCGGCCTGATCGCGATCGACTTCGCGGCCCGCCGGCGCGTGCGCGTCAACGGAACCGCCGTGCCGCTCGCGGGCGACGGCTTCGCGATCCACGTCGAGCAGGCGTACGCGAACTGTCCGAAGTACATCCGGCGCCGCGAGCCGGCCGACGGCGACCGCCCGCGGCCCGTCGCGCGCGAGGCGTCGCGTGCGAGCGAGCTGTCGTCGTCGCAGATGCGCTGGATCGCGTCCGCGGACACGTTCTTCATCGCGACCGCTCACCGCGAGCGCGGCGCCGACGCGTCCCACCGCGGCGGCGACCCCGGCTTCGTGCGCGCGCTCGACGCGACGCGGCTCGCGTGGCCCGACTACGTCGGGAACGCGATGTTCCAGACGCTCGGAAACCTCGCGACGAACCCGGCATGCGGCCTCGTCTTCCTCGACTTCCGGACCGGCGGCGCGCTGCAGCTCTCAGGCACGGCGCGCGTCGCGTGGGACGATCCGGCGGCGCGCGAGATCGCCGGCGCGGAGCGGCTCGTCGAGTTCGCGGTCGAGCAGGTGATCGAGACCGAAGGAGCGGTCCACGGCGGATGGCAGGAAGGAGAGCCGTCGCCGCACAACCCGCGGTGACGTCGTGCCGACCGCGCCCCGCCGCGCGGCACGTCGAGCCCACGCATCGTCCAGAAGCGGGTGCTCGACGTAGCGGATCGAGCGTGCCTAGAACCGGACGTGGACTCGAAGCGGGAGGTCGTGGTCGTTCCCCTCTCCGACGTCGATCGGGCCAGGGACTTCCAGGAGCGGCTGGGGGAGATCAACGAGCGGCTGCCGGGCCGGGTGTGAGCGATGGACGTCGCAGCTCTTGCACGGCTCCTGCACGAAACGTCCGAGCACCACGGCGCGTTCGAGGCGGTCGCCCCGCCGCACGACTGGTGGGACTGGTACGCGGCGTACATGGACGCCCGCCAGCGCGGGAGCACCCCGGAGGAGGCGTCTGCGGCCGCCGGTCGCTACATGGCGGACGTCAAGCACGTCGTCGCGCGTACCTGACGTACGCGCCACCCTCGCCACGCGAATGGACCACGGCGAAACGGTCGTCCGGCCGGCCAAGCGCGGCGACCGCGAAGCGCTCGGCCGGCTCGGCGCGCTTCTCGTCGGGACGCACCACGGTTTCGACCGCGACCGCTTCATGGCGCCCGGCGCGGACGTCGAGCGCGGCTACGGCTGGTTCCTCGGCACCCAGCTCCGCGAGGACGACGCCGCGGTCTTCGTCGCCGAGCAGGACGGCGAGGTCGTCGGCTACGTCTACGCCGGGCTCGAGCCGCGCTCGTGGAAGGAGCTGCGCGACGCCGCAGGATTCGTCCACGACGTGGTCGTCGACGAGCGGGCGCGCCGCTCCGGCGTCGCGCGCGCCCTCCTCGAGCGCGCGATCGAGTGGCTCCGCGAGCGCGGAGCGCCGCGCGTGATGCTCTGGACCGCGGAGCAGAACCGCGGCGCGCAGGAGCTTTTCGCGGAGCTCGGCTTTCGCCGCACGATGATCGAGATGACGCGCGAGCTGTCCGACGGGTCGCCGCCGAGAGGCGAGCGTCCGAAGCCGCGACGGCGCTGAACGACTAGTCGCGCTCGCGCGCGGCGGCACGCATCTCGGCGCCCGGTCGGGTCAGGACCTCGTCCGCGATCTCGCGGTCGCGCGTCTTGTGGAGCCGGTACGCGTCGTCGACGAGGCGAAGCGGGTGCATGCCGTCGACCTGCCCGATGAACGGCGGGTGGATGCTGTAGCCGAGCAGCGACCGCATGCGCGCGCTGCAGGCGCGCGCGGCGTCGGGCGGGACGATCAGGAGCTGCGACTCCTGCGGCCGGAGCCACGGCTGGCAGTACTGCGGGCTGATCGCGAGACGCGTTCCCGCGCTCCGGTTCTCGCCGCCGCGATGCCAGAGCGCGGCGTCGAACACGATCGCCGAGCCCGCCGGCATGACCGCCGCGCGCTCCTCGTGCGCGCGCTCGTCCGGATGGTCTCCGGCCCAGCGATGGCTTCCCGGGATGATCTCGGTCGCGCCGTTTTCCTCGGTGAAGTCCTCGATCGCCCAGATGACGCTCACTCCGAGGACCGACGGGCGCGGGCGCGGAAGGAGGTAGAACGCGTCGTCGGTGTGCCACGCCTGCGCGTTCTCGCCCGGATGCAGCCGGATCGACTGCATCGTGGAGAGCAGGTAGTTCGGGAGGAGCACGCGATCGAGCAGCTCGACGATCCGGGGATGCTCGGCGAGGCGCTGGAATGCGGCGCCCTTCGCGGCGAGGCTGTAGACGCGCTGGCTCCGGTCGCCCTCGAAGTCGTTCCGCCCCATCGGGCGATCGCGCTCGTACGGCGCGAGCGCGGCCGTGATGTCGGCGAGCTCCGTGCGATCGAGCAGGCCTTCGAGGATGACGTAGCCTTCGTCGACGAAGCTCCGAAGGCGGGTTTCGGTCGTCATGACGGAAGCTATACCGGCGCGCGCCGCCGAAGCGAGTGCCGGGGCGCAGCTCATCTCGCCCGCCGAAACGGCCGATGGTCCCATGAATGGTCGAGCGGGTTCGAAGATCGCTCTCCGCCCTCTGGTCTGCGCTGCGCGCGCCGGTGCCCGAGGGCTATCGCGCGGAGCGGGCGCGAGCGCTCCTGTCGCGCGTCGAGTGGTCGGCGCGCCTGGCGCTCCCACTCGTCGTGATCGCGGCGATCGGGAACCTGCTGACGTTCGAGACGCGCATCGCCGAGCGCCTAGCGACCTTCGCCGCCGAGCTCGTGCTCTTCGCCGCCGCCCTGGTCCTCGTGCGGTGGCCGTGGGCCGTCCGGCACGCGACCGCGCTCACCCTCGCTTTCGCGTGCGCGATCGGCGGGGCGCTTCTCTGGGCGCTCTCGCTCTCGCCGGACGACATCGAGATCCTCGGCGGCACGATCGTCGTCGCGATGATGGCGACGAGCCTGATCTATCCATGGGGACCGTGGGCGCAGCTCGTGTTCACGGCGTTCCTCTGCGCGGGTTACGTCGCGCTGCTCCCGGTCGTCGGGTTCCACTCCACCCGCTTCGTGAACGTCCTGATCGCGCTCCTGAACGGGGTCGTGCTCTCGACGGCGGGCGCGTTCGTCTACGAGCGCCAGCGGCGGTCGAACGCGCAGCTCGTGCGCGATCTGAAGCGCGCGAGCCGCACGAAGTCCGAGTTCCTCGCCAACATGAGCCACGAGATCCGGACCCCGATGAACGCCGTCGTCGGCATGACCGGACTCCTCCTCGACAGCCCGCTCTCCACCGAGCAGCGCGACTTCGTGAACACCATCCGCGTCAGCAGCGACGCGCTCCTCACGCTGATCAACGACATCCTCGACTTCTCGAAGATCGAGTCGGGCAAGATGGACGTCGAGCGCGCGCCGTTCCAGCTTCGCACGTGCGTCGAGGAGGCCGTCGACCTGGTCGCGCGCGCGGCGGCGGAGAAATCGATCGAGCTCGGCTACGCCATCGCCGACGACGTCCCGGCGGCGGTCGCGGGCGACGTGACGCGGCTCCGTCAGGTGCTCGTGAACCTCCTCAGCAACGCGATCAAGTTCACGGAGCGCGGCGAGGTCGTGCTCGCGGTCGCGCTGGCGGCGCGGCGCCCCGAGGGCGCAGAGCTGCACTTCTCGGTGCGCGACACGGGCATCGGGATCGCCGCCGATCGTCTGGAGCGGCTCTTCCAGCCCTTCACGCAGGCGGACGAATCGACGACGCGGCGCTACGGCGGCACGGGTCTCGGCCTCGCGATCTCGACCCGGCTGTGCGAGCTCATGGGCGGACGGCTGTGGGCCGAGAGCCAGCCGGGCGCGGGGTCGACGTTCCATTGCACCGCGGTCGTCTCGCTCGCCGCTTCGTCCGACACGCGACCGGCGCTCGCGCCCGCGGCGAGCCTGGACGGCCTCCGCGCTCTCGTCGTCGACGACAACGCGACGAATCTCTGGATCGTCTCGTCGTACGCCGCGGGGTGGGGGATGGACGTCGCGACCGTCGCCTCTCCCGGCGAGGCGCTCGAGCTGCTCGATGCCGGCGCACCGTTCCACGTCGCGATCCTCGACATGGCGATGCCGGACATGAACGGCGCCGAGCTGGCGCGCGAGATCCGGCGCCGTCGCGGCAGCGGCGCTCCGCGGATCATCCTCCTGAGCTCGATGGGACGGAGCGAGGTGCGAGCCGCTCTCGAGCGCGATGGCGCCCCGGAGTCCGCGTTCGCCGCCATCCTGACGAAGCCCGTCAAGCCGTACGCCCTGCGCGCGGCGGTCGAGGACGCCGTGCTCGCGCTTCCGGCGGTCGCGGCGGAGCCGCTGCGACGCGGCCCGTCGCTCGATGCGGCCCTCGCGGCGCGCATGCCGCTTCGGGTCCTCCTCGCCGAGGACAACCACGTGAACCAGAAGGTCGCCCTCAAGATCCTCGAGAAGCTCGGCTATCGCGCCGACGCGGTCGCGAACGGTCTCGAGGCGCTCGCGGCCCTCGAGACGCGGTCGTACGACGTCGTCCTCATGGACGTGCAGATGCCGGAGATGGACGGCTACGCGGCGACGCAGCAGATCCGCGAGCGCTGGCCGCACGGCGGCCCGCACGTCGTCGCCATGACGGCGCACGCCCTCGCGGGGGATCGCGAGGCGTGCCTCGCCGCCGGCATGGACGACTACGTGAGCAAGCCGCTCCGGCCGGAGGCGCTGGTCCGCGCCCTCGAGCGCGCAGCGGCCGCTCTCCGCACGGACGACGCCGGCGACGACGGGCGCGGCGCGCAGGCGAGCGGCGACGTCCAGCGAGGATCGCCTTCCTGAGACGTTTTCGGCGTCTTGTCCGCTCCGGCGCAATCGTTCAGTGAAGTTGCGGTGGCGCCCGAAGGCGACGGAGCGCGTCCGAGCCGAGCGCGGGAGATCGCGCCCGAGGACGCACGGCGCACGGCGCGGCGCTCTCGCGAGAGAGTCGGAGGCGGTCGCGCGCCGCGCGACGTTCCCGTCGGGTTTGCGAGCCGTCGCCAGAACGCGATCTCTCGCGTCGCGATCGGGCTCGCGATCGCCGCGGCCGTCGCCGTCGCGCATGCCGGCTCGCTCGACGGCGGCTTCGTCCTCGACGCTCGCGCCCAGGTCCTGCTGAACCCGGCCGTGCACGCCGCGACGTGGGCGAACGTCGCGACGCTCGTCTCGCACGACTACTGGTACCCGTTCGGCGCGGGAGGGCTCTACCGGCCGGCGACCACGATCTCCTACCTCGTGAGCTACGCCGTACTCGGGAGCGGCGATCGCCCGCTCGGCTACCACGTCGCGAGCCTGCTCCTGCACCTCGCGTGCACGTACGCGCTGTACGCGCTCGTCCTCCGAGTCCAGGGCGTCCGCTGGACGGCGGCGGTCGCGGCCGCGCTCTTCGGGCTGCACCCGCTCGCGACCGAGGCGGTCTCGTCGATCGCCGGCCGGGCCGATCTGCTGGCAGCGCTCGGAGTGCTGACGGCGCTCGCGATCCACGCCGCGGGGCGCGGGCGCGGGCTCGAGTCCACGGCATTCGCTCTCGCCGCCGCGCTCGCGTTCTTCGCGAAGGAGACGGGTCTCGTGCTGCCCGTTCTCCTGATCGCGCACGACCGACTCCTCGGCGCGCGGCCGGGTGCGCGCTGGCGGTACGCGATCGCCGCCGCGCTCCTCGTCGTGTACGTGGCCGCTCGCCTGCACGCCGCGAGCGCCGACGTGCCGGTCGAGGACACGCCGGCGCTCGACAACCCGCTGGTCGAGGTGGACGCGCTCCGGGCGCGGCTCACCGCGGTCGCGGTGGCGGGCAGAGAGCTCGCGCTCTTCGTCTGGCCGGCGCGCCTCAGCGCCGACTACTCGTGCTGCGAGATCCCGGTCGTCGGCTGGCCGCCCTCGGGACGAGATGCGGTCCGGGTCGGGCTCTCCGCGCTCGCCCTCGGCGCCGTCGCGCTCTGGATCGCTCGGCAGCGCGGCACCCGGCCCGGGCGATGCTTCTTCGCCGTCCTGGCGGTGGTCGCGTGGCTTCCCGCCTCGAACCTGGTCGCGATCATCGGAACGATCCTCGCGGAGCGGACGCTCTATCTGCCGCTCGCCGGAGTCGCGGCGGTGGTCGCGGACGTCGTGCAGGAGGTGCGCGCTCGCGGAACGCCGGCGCGGGCGCGGGCGATCACGGCCGCATGCGTCGCCGTCCTGGTCGCCTGCGGTGCGCGCACGTGGGCGCGTGCGCGCGACTGGCGGAGCGACCGGCGGCTCTGGGAGAGCGCGCTCGCCGCCGTACCCGGAAGCGCGAAGGCGAACGCATCCCTCGCTGCGACGCTCTTCGTCGAGCGCGGCGGAGCTGCCGACCTCGACACGGTGATCGCGCTCGGAGAGCGGGCGGTCGCGATCCGCCCGGACTACCAGAACGCGCTCGTCGCGCTCGGAGGGCACTACGTCGTCAAGGGCGACGAGCTCGCGGAGCGCTCCGGCGCGGCGGACGCGAGCCCCTGGTACGAGCGGTCCGTCGCCGTGCTGGAGCGGGCTCGCGCGCTCGACGCCGCCGCGGTGGAGCGCTTTCGCCGGTCCATGGCCGCGCGCGGCGTCGCGCCCGACGCGATCCCGGATCGCGCCGACGCGAACCTCTACAACAACCTCTCGCTCGCGTACGTCCGGACCGGCAGGCTCCCCGAAGCGCTCGCGGCCTACGAGCGCTCGCGCGACCTCGACCCGCTGAACGCGCGCCGCCACTCCGACGTCGCCGCCGTGCTCGCGCAGCTCGGCCGATGGCAGGACGCGACGGTCGAGATGTTCGAGGCGGTCCTGCTCGCGCCCGGGGATGCGGAGCTGCGCTCGTGGCTGGTCGAGCTGCTCCGCCGCTCCGCGCCGGGCAGCGTGGCGACGCTCGCGCCGGATCGCGTGGAGGTCGACGCCGGGCATCCCGACGTGCGGCGCCATCGCTGCGCGGCGCTCGAGGCCCTCGTGCGCGACGCCCGGGCCGCGGGCGACGCGGAGCGTACGGCGTCGTTCGAGCGCGCGCGCGACGAATCGTGCGGCGGCCGACCGGCGGCGTGACGCTCAGCGGCGGCCCGAGCGCAGCAGCGACTGGTACGCGACGAGCGACCGCGCGTGGTCGCGGTCGGCGCGGAGACCGACGTGGCCGTCGGGTCGCACGGCGAGGACGGCGATGCCGTCCACCCCGAGGGCCTCGCTGGTCGTGCCGTCGAGGCGCGGCCAGCGCTCGTCGGACGGCTCGCTCGCGAGCACGACGGTCGTCTCGATCACGGACGGATCCGCTGCCGCTCGCACCGACTCCTCGACCCCGGCGACCCCGTCCGCGCCGTCGCACGAGCCGGCGATGACCAGCGCGGTGTGGCCCGCTCGGTGGGCGAGCTCGTGCAGGAAGCAGCGCTCGCCGTTCGGGAACCGGACCGGGACCGTGTCGGGAAGCCTTCCGCCCGGATGAAGGGTCGCGTCCGTATCGCCCATCACGATCGGCGACGCCGAGTAGTCGATGTCGAGCTCGGCCTCGGCGATCACCTCGTGGTGGCGGGACGTCGGGTCCGCGAACACCCTGCGGAGCTCGCGGTCGCGCGCGCGTCGCTCGGCGGGGTCGACGAGCGTGTGCGCGTGCTCGGCCGCGTCGCCCGACGCGGTGATCGTCTCGGCGACCGGCCGCCGCTCGACCTCGTAGCTGTCGAGCAGGTCCGCGCTGCTCTCCCCGGAGCACACGAGCGCGAGCTTCCACGCGAGGTTGAACGCGTCCTGCAGGCCGCTGTTCATCCCGTGACCCTGCGACGGCGAGCAGACGTGCGCTGCGTCGCCCGCGAGCAGCACGCGACCGGAGCGGTAACGGGTCGCGACCTTCGTGTGGCAGTGGAACCGCGTCGGGTTGGCGACGCCATCGAACGCCACCTCGGGGTGGTAGCGGCCGATCGTCGCGAGCGCGTCGGCGACCAGGTCCGAGTCCGGGCCGCTCGGACGGAGGTAGACGCGCCAGCGCTCCTTCGGAAGGGCGGTCAGGATCACCGGGATCGCCTCGAGGTACGCGTAGTTCGCCTCGAACGGCTCGGACCAGCCGCGGAGCGTGACGTCGAACACCGCCCACGGCTCCGGGATGTCGTGACCCGCGAGGTCGATTCCCGAGAGCTCGCGCGTGGTGCTGTGGAGGCCGTCGCAGCCGACGACCCAGTCGACCGACGTCTCTTCGTGCGCGCCGCCGCTCTCGATCGCGGCCACGATGCCGTCTCGCCGCTGCTCGAGGGCGACGAGCCGCGTCGCGCGCATGACGTCGCCGCCCCGGCGGCGGAGATAGTCGGTCAGGATCGACTCGGTCACCTCCTCGGAGATCCCGAGGTTGAAGCCGTGCCGGCTGCCGCAGGTCGCGAGGTCGATGACGCCCAGCACGTCGCCCCCGGAGTGGAGACGGGCCGTCCGTTGCTTGACACCGATCGCAAGGAAGGGATCGAGGATCCCGAGCGATTCGAAGACCTCGAGCGACCGCGGGTGCACGACCGTCGCGCGATCCCAGTGCAATGGCGCGTCGTGCGCGTCGATGAGCCGACACGGGACGCCGCGGCGGTGGAGCTCGGCAGCGAGGAGCAGTCCGGTCGGCCCGGCGCCGACGATCAGAACGCGCGCGTCCTTCGGCGTCATCCGGGATGCTCTACCTCAAGCTCGCGGCCACCGGTATCGTCGTCAGCAGTGCTGGCTGAGTTGCGGCTGTGAGCCTGAAGGCGCTTTTCGGGATCGCTCTGCCGGTCGTGCAGGGCCCGATGGCGGGCGTGCAGGACGCCGCGCTCGCGATCGCGGTCTCGAACGCGGGCGGGCTGGGCTCGCTGCCGTGCGCGATGCTCGCACCCGATCCGCTGCGCGCCGAGCTGAAGAAGATCGCCGCCCAGACCACGCGACCGTTCAACGTGAACTTCTTCTGCCATCGCCAGCCCGAGCCCGACCCGGAGCGCGAAGCCGCCTGGCGGCGCGCCCTTGCGCCGTACTTCGCGGAGTACGGCATCGATCCCGCGAGCGCTCCGGCGGGACCGGGCCGGCTGCCGTTCAGCCACGACGCGGCCGACGTGCTCGAGGATTTACGGCCTCCGGTCGTGAGCTTCCACTTCGGCCTTCCGCCGCCGGATCTGCTGCGGCGCGTTCGGGCATGGGGTGCGACCGTCCTCTCGTCGGCCACGACGGTCGCGGAAGCCCGCTGGCTCGAGGGCCACGGCGTCGACGCGATCGTGGCGCAGGGTCTCGAGGCGGGCGGCCATCGCGGCTCGTTCCTGTCGACCGATCTCTCGGCGCAGATGGGCACCTTCGCGCTCGTGCCGCAGATCGTGCGGGCGGTGAAGGTGCCGGTGATCGCTGCCGGCGGCATCGTCGACGCGGCGACGGCTACGGCCGCGGTCGCGCTCGGCGCGGCCGGGGTGCAGGTCGGGACGGCCTACCTCCTCTGCCCGGAAGCGACGACGAGCGCCGTGCATCGCGCGGCCGTCGCGAGCGAAGCGGCGCGCTTCACCGCCGTCACCAACCTGTTCACCGGCCGTCCGGCGCGCGGCATCCCGAACCGCCTGATGCGCGAGCTCGGTGCGCTGAGCGACCTGCCGCCGCCGTTCCCCCTCGCCGCAGCGGCGCTCGCACCGTTGCGAGCGAAGGCGGAAGCCCTCGGCCGCGGTGACTTCACGCCGCTCTGGGCAGGGCAGAACGTCGGCGGATGCCGGGAGGTGCCGGCGGCCGACCTCACGCGCGAGATCGCGAGCGCGCTCGTCGACGTCGCCTGAATCTCGTCAGAGCCCGCCGGGCGGCAGGAAGAAGCTCGCCGGCAGCTCGACCGACCCATCGATGAGCGTCCAGCTCGAGGCTGCGCACCCGAGGGCGTCGTCCGAGCACGCGTCGGCGCCGTAGCAGGCGAAGCTGAAGACGCTGGAGGGGTCGCCGATGAAGCCCGTCGAGCCGGCGTTGATCGTGCAGTAGACGAAGCGCGGCTCGCTGCCCCCGGGGAAGTAGACGTTTCCCGTCACGTCCTCCACGAACAGGGCTCCGGAGATGTCCGGCGCGAAGTTCAGCGAGATCGCCCATCGCTCGTCGCCGACGTCCTTGCTCACGAGGAAATGCTGCTGGTCGGGCGTCAGCGTCACCCCGCGCCCCAACGCGCCGCCGGCGGCGCCGTCCGGTGCACCCGGTCTCGCCGGCGCGCCGGCCGACGCCACCCCGTAGCCGCCCGGCGGCAGGAAGAAGCTCGTCGCCAGCGGGACGTCCGGATCGATCGCCGACCACGAGCTCGCGGAGCAAGCGATCGCGGAGCCCGGGCACGCGTCCGCGCCCGAGCAGAAGAAGCGGAAGGTGCTCGATGGATCGACGATCGTTCCGGTGCTGAGCTGGTTCGGCGTGCAGTAGACGAACGCGGGGGTGCCGCCGCCCGGGAAGTAGACGTTCCCGGTCGCGCTCGTGACCTCCGGGTCGGCGAAGGTCGGCATCGTGTTCAGCGAGATCGCCCAGCGCTGGTCGCCGACGTCCTTGTTCACGAGGTACGAGGCGCGGTTCGGCGCGAGCGTCGTTCCGCGCGCGGTCGCGCCGCCCGTGCGCGCGAACTTCAGGAAGAGCGGGTGCGTCGAGCCGACGTCGCCGCCGCCGAAGAGCGAGAAGCAGGTGCCGTCCCAGGTCGACGGGTCGTCCGGGTTGACCCGCGTCGTCAAGTAGTCACCCCAGCGGTTGCCGTCCGGACCGTGATCGCCCTCGGTGAGGTCGACGGCGGCCCAGTCCGCGTCCGGGTCACCGCTCGAGACCCACGCCGCGCAGCCCGGGTAGTAGGCGCCTCCGCCGTACGCGATCGTGCCGCCGAGCGCGCCGTCCCGATTGGGCGCGACCGACGGGTAGAGCCACGCGTAGTCGGAGTTCCAGATCTCGAACTGCGAGACGAGCGAGGCGTCGCCCTCCGAGATCCGGGCGCCCGCCACGTACGGATACGCGAAGCCGCCGCCCTGCGGCTCGTTCCAGAGGAAGCCGACGACGCCACCGGCGCGGTACGCGCCGACGATGCGGCGATCGGTGCGCGCGCACATGTCGGTGCCGTCGGGCGACGGGCAGCTGTACGCGTCGTACTCGCCGCCGTCCGGCAGCGAGATCGCGACCTCGTGCAGGTCGGCGCTGTCCGCGTCGTCGCGCCAGGCGCCCAGCTGGAGCGTCTCGCCGAGCTCCGGGGTCGAGCTGTGGTACGCGAAGTACGCGGTCGTCGTGGATCCCGCGGCGACGCGCGGGCTGAAGCGCTCCGACAGATAGTAGCCGTACGAAACGCTGTCGCAGCCGGCGAGGTCGTCGAGCGAGATGCGGTACACCACCGAGCGGTCGAACGTGCCGTCCTCGCCGGTCTTCTCGTCGCCGCCCTCGTACGAGTTCGTCGTGCCGTAGAGGTTCGACGTCCCCACCTGGAGGTCGGGGAAGTCGAGGAAGCGGTCTTCCGGCAGCCCGAAATCGCTCGCGACGAAGCCGAAGGAGCAGTCGAACTCGCCGTCGGCGCCGGCATCGACGTTGATGCGCTGCACGTTCCCCGCGTCGCCCTCGATCGAGTACTGCTGCAGCCAGAAGATCGAGTCGGTACGCGGATCGTAGATCGTCACCTGGTCGCAGCAGAAGTGCTGGCCCTCCGGCGGGTCGAAGGGGTTCTCGTTGGGCTCGAGGAACTCGAACGAGCCGCCGCCGTCGAACGAGAGCGCTCCGAACCAGTTGCCGGTCATGAGGACGACGTCGCCCTTGACGGCGACGCTCGGCTCGGACGTGGTCGAGAGACTGCCGTCCGGGATGACGGGCCAGAGATCGATCGACGTCCGGAGATCGACGGCGCTCGCCGCCTGCGGCGACGCGACGCCGCGCCCGGCGCCGCCGCGGTGGGTCGGCGGCGACGTCGGGCCCGGAGCGCGGAGCGCGCGTCCTAGGGCGCCGCCGTCGCGCGGCAGATCCGGCGGACCGGGCCGATGCGTTCGGTCGAGGTCGCGCTCGCGGCGCCGCAGAGCCTCGGGCGCGAGCGGGCCGCGCGAGCGCCGGAGCGCGGACTCGGTCACCGGGTCGGGCGCCTTCGAGCCGCGGAAGGTCGGAACGCGGCGTGTGGCGGCCTCCTCCGCCGCGGCCGGCCCCGTCGCGGCGATCGCGACGACGGCCGCCGCGACCGCGAGCGCGAGCCCCCATTCCCGTGCGTTTCCGAACACCGACGTCCTCCCGTCCGCTCTCGGCCCGCCGCGTCCTCTGGCGCGGGCTTGGCTACGTAGGCCGCGCGCCTACGGGTTGTCCATACGGAAAGAGACGTATCGCCGGTGACCCGGAACGCACTGCGGCCGGACGCTGCGGGGCGGGGCGCGCGGATGATTCGCTCGCCGCCGCAGCGGGCGGCGCGGTCGGAGTCCGCGCTCAGCGCGGCGCGGGGCGCAGGAAGTCGAGCCCACCCGTCGCGACGTCGTACATCGCTCCGGCGATCTCGATCGTGTGCGACGCGTCGAGCTCGGCGAGCACGGGGCTCCGGCGCGGGATCTCGGCCATGGCGAGCTCGACGTTCTTGCGCGCGACCGCGTCGACGAAAGCGTCATTCTTCGACGAGCGCTCGCCCGCGTACTCGGTGGCGTCGACCGCCGGACGGATCTTCGCGAGGAGGCCGGTGAGGTTCCCGAGCTGCGCATTGTCGATCGCGCCCTTGATCGCGCCGCACGAGGTGTGGCCCATCACCAGAACGACCTTCGCCCCGACGAGCTTGCAGGCGAACTCCATGCTGCCGAGCAGGTCGTCGTTCACGACGTTTCCCGCGACGCGCGCGTTGAAGCAGTCGCCGATGCCGAGGTCCATGATCGTCTCCGCGGGTGCGCGGGAGTCGATGCAGCTGAGGATCACCGCCGCGGGGTACTGGCCCTTGGCGCTCGCCTTCTGCTGCGCGAGGTAGTCGTGCGGCGACTCCTTCCCGAGGCGGAAGCGCTCGTTCCCCTGCTTCATCATCGCGAGGATCTCGTCGGGGGTGAGCTTGTCCCGCTGCGCCTTGCTCAGCGCTGCCGCGTAGGCGAGCGGAGACGCAGAGAACGTCGCGGCTGCCGCAGCGGCGCCGGCAATCGCGAGAAATCCGCGTCGACCGACGCAGCACGTGTGCGAGAACCCCGCTGTCGCCTCACCCGCCATGATCCCCCTCCAGCCGCCGGATGGAGGCCGCCTGATCCCAGATGGGATGCGGAAGGTCAAACCCGATCGGAATGCGGCTTCACGCACCGAGGCGCAGCACCTCTCCCGCGCGTGCCGCGCGGTCGAAACGTCCGTTCTCCACGACGACGCTCCCGTTCAGCACGACCGCTTCGATCCCCGCCGGCCGCTCGCGCCACGCGTCCGCGATCGCATCGGGGTCGAAGACGACGAGGTCGGCCGCGAGACCGCGCTCGATCCGCCCTCGGTCGCCGAGGCCCATGCGCTCGGCGTTGAAGCCGGTCATGCGGCGCACGGCCTCGGGCAGCGAGAGCAGCCCGAGCTCCCGCACGTAGCGCCCGAGGACGCGTGGGAAGGTCCCGAACGAGGCCGGGTTGTCGACGCCGTTGCCGGTCAGGATCGTGTCGGTCTCGAAGCAGCACGCGCGGTGCGCGAGCACCTTCCGGAGGCTCGTCTCCTCGGCGTCGCGGCCCGAGTAGTTCCAGTTCATGATGCGCGTCTGGCTCCCGAGCTCCGCGATGAGGTCGAGGTACGTCTCGGCCGGCGCGGCGCCGCGATCGCGCGCGATGTCGGCGACGGTCTTCCCCTCGTACTCTCGCCGCTCCTGCTTCGGCACCCACAGGATCTGGGTGTCGTCCCAACGCATCCCGAGCGAGGGCAGGACGAAGTCGAGGCCGCTCACGAGGCGGCTCCGCGATTCGGGATCGGTCACCGAGCCGCGGATGTCCTTCAGCGCCCACGGCGGCAGGAAGACGACGAGCGTCGTGTTGCCTCCGACGTACGGGAACGCGTCGCACGCGATGTCGACGCCCTCGTCGAGCAGGCGGTCGAGGTGCTCGAGCACGCGGTCGGTCGTGGGCCAGGTCGTATCGCCGACGAAGATGAGGTGCGAGTGCTGCACCTTGACGCCGTGCGCGCGCCAGATCGCGGCGGTCTCGTCGAGCGCCGTCAAGTTGCTCGGCGGCCGATCGGGATGCGCGAAGAGCCCGAGCGCGATGTAGCTGCGCGCGTGCGAGGTGTAGACGCCCCGTCGCTCCGCGAGCGGCTTGCTGACCGCGACGAGCTCGTCGGTGTCCGCGAAGATTCCCGGCGCGTAGCCGAGGCCGGTCGAGAGGCCGATCGCGCCCTCGTCGAGCGACGACCGGACGAGGTCCGCCATGCGGGCGAGCTCCTCGGGCGACGCCGGTCGCGGATCGGAGCCCTTGACTGCGGCGCGGACGGTGCCGTGGCCGACGAGCTGCGCGACGTTCAGCGAGAGACCGCGCTGCTCGAGCGCCGCGAGGTAGCTCGCCATGCCCGACCAGCCGTAGTCGAGGTCGCGATCGTGCAGCATGCGGCCGATCTGCGGGAGGAGGGCGGCGTTGGCGTCGAGGTAGGGCGCGGGCGAGCAGCCGCAGTTGCCGGCGACGATCGTCGTGATGCCCTGCTCGAGGAGCGGCGCCAGCACGTCGGCGTGATCCGGCTGCGGCAGCACCCAGTCGCTGTGGGAGTGCATGTCGATGAAGCCCGGGGCGACCGCCTTCCCGCGGCAGTCGACGCTGCGGGCGGCCTCGGCCCCGGCGAGGTCGCCGACCGCGGCGATGCGCCCTTCCGTCACGCCGACCGAGCCCGCGAAGCCCGCGCGCCCCGTGCCGTCGAAGATCGTGCCGTTCTCGAGAACGAGGTCGAACGACATGGCTTTGCTCCTTCCGAACCCTTTGCGTCAATCGAAGGCGGCGTCGTAAACGCTCCACCAGTACTCGCACTCGCGACGGCGGAAGCCGCTCACCGCCGAGATGTCGACATCGAGGTTCAGGCGGAGGTCGGTCGCGTCGTCGTAGGTCGGCCAGCGGACGGCGCCGTCGCCGTTCGGATCGCCGGTCGATGCGAGCCGCGTCCAATAGCCCTGGATCGCGTCGACGAGCGCGCGGTCGTCGTCGGTCGCTGGCGGCGGCGAGCCGAAGACGTACGCGATCTCCGCGCCGTGCAGCGCTCGGAGGTCGAGCGGCTGGAGCGCCGGGATCTGAACCCAGCGCGCGAAGTTGTAGAGGTAGACGGTCGCGCCGGCGGCCGCGGCCCGCCGCGCGCTGTCGTACGTCCCGCAGACGAGGCCGCTGTCGCCGACCACGCGCACGAGCGCGTCCTGCGGCGTGGCGAAGCTCGCCGCGGGATACACGGCGGCGATCTCGTCGGCCCGCTCGCCGTAGCGCTCGCGCAGCGCCACGACGTACTCGTCCTCGGTCCGCACCGGCGCGACGCCGAGAAAGAAGATCGTGCCCTCGTCCGCGTTCGCTCCGATGACGTAGGGCACGTCCGCGAAGCGGCGCGCCGCGAACAGAGCGCGCGGCTGGTCGGGGAGGAAGTCGCCGTCGACGACCGGTCCGACCGCGACGCCGCTGTCGAGGAGCGCGCCGACGCGAGCCCGGCGCAGGCAGGCGAGCTCGTCGGCCGCGCCGGCGCAGCCGACGACCGCCGCGATCTGCTCGGCCTGCGCCGCCGCTTCCGCCGGCGTGTCCTGTCGGGTCGTGCAGCCGCCGCTCTCGCTGATCGCGCGGTGGAAGAGGCCGCCGCTTCCGGGCGACACCATGTGGAGGCAGACGTCGACCGAGCCGGCGGACTCGCCGAAGATCGTGACGTCGTCCGGGTCGCCTCCGAACGCCGCGACGTTGTCGCGCACCCATGCGAGCGCGGCGCGCTGGTCGAGGAGCCCCTGGTTGCCGGCGAAGGGATGGTCGGGATCCTCTGCCGCGAGAGCGGGGTGCGCGAAGAACCCGAGCTTTCCGAGGCGGTAGTTGGTCGTCACCACGACGACGGCGCGCGTCTCGCTCAGGATGCGACCGTCGAAGATCTTGCCGCCGAGCCCGAGCGGGACGTCGTCGCCCGCCGAGCCGAACTCGTTGCCGCCGCCGTGGAACCACACCATCACCGGCAGCGGCTCGGCGGGCGCGGGATCGGGAGTCCAGACGTTCAGGTACAGGCAGTCCTCGTTCTCGCTCGGCGTCCCGAGCGTCGACGGGCGCTGCGGGCACGAGCTTCCGAAGGCGGTCGCCGCGAGGGTGTCCGTCCACGGAGCCGGCGGGGCCGGCGGGCGCCACCGAAGGTCGGCGACCGGCGGCGCGGCGAACGGGATGCCGAGGAAGCGGCGCGTTCCGCCGACGACCTCGCCCTGGACCATGCCGTCGTGCAGGCGGAGCAGCGTTCCCTGCTGGATCTGCTGCCCGGACGTGCCCGCTTGGTCCGAGCAGCCGAGCGCGCCCGCAACGCACGCGGCGACGAGCAGCCCCGCCGGCGTGCGCGCGATCCGAGCCGGGCGATCGGCGGAGTCGCGCGACGCTGCGTGTGCGCGTATGTTGGGTGCGTATCGCGTTTTCATGTGTCGCCCGGCCTGGCGACGCTCGCGCAGTGCACGGCTTCGCCGCGCGCGTTCTCTCGCAAGACGGGCCCGTATGGAAGCGGTCATCTTCTGCGGCATCCAGGCGTCCGGCAAGACGACCTTCTACCGCGAGCGCTTCTTCGACACGCACGTCCGGATCAGCCTCGACCTCGTGCGCACCCGGCGGCGCGAGGATCTTCTGATCGCAGCGTGTCTCGCGGGCCGACAGCCGTTCGTCGTGGACAACACGAACGCGACCGTCGCGGACCGCGCGCGCTACATCGAGCCGGCGCGCTCGGCGGGCTTCGCGGTGGTCGGCTACTACTTCGCGACCGACCCGCGCGCGGCCTTCGACCGGAATCGCAAGCGGCCGGGCCGCGCCGCGATCCCGGCGGCGGGGCTCTTCGGGACGCACAAGCGCCTCCAGCCCCCGACGCTCGAGGAGGGGTTCCGGACGCTCTACCGGGTGGAGATCGCCGAGGGCGCCGGCTTCCGCGTGACGCCCGTCGAGCCCGCGGAGTCGCCGCCCGCGAGGTAGATCGACCGCTTCGGCTGCGTCAGCACCCGTCGCACCATGGGCTCGAACTCCTCGAGCGTCATCGATTCGTACGCCGGGTCGAAGGAGTTCTGGTCGTAGCGCGCGCAGAACGCCGCAGTGTCGGCGAACCAGGGGTGGTCGCGGAAGCGGTCGCGGGCGTTCTTGTCCAGGCCGAGGTGCTCGAAGAAGTAGTAGCCCTGGAAGATCGCGTGCTGCTCGACGATCCAGAGGTTCTTCTCGGAGACGAAGGGCTTCAGGATCGCGGCGGCGATGTCGGCGTGGTTCAGCGGCCCGAGCGTGTCGCCGATGTCGTGCAGCAGCGCGCACACGACGTACTCCTCGTCCCGCCCGTCCCGATGCGCCCGCGTCGCGGTCTGCAGCGAATGCTCGAGCCGATCGACCGCGTACCCGCCGAAGTCGTTTCGGAGAAGGCGGAGGTGATCGAGCACGCGCTCCGGCAGCTTCTGCTGGTAAGGCAGCGAGTGCGAGAAGACGATTGCCCACTGGTCGGGGGTGCCGTCGACCATGCGTGTGAAGGTGGCGCGCTGCGTCTGCTCGGGTTTGCCCATCGTGCTCTCCTCGTCCGTCGGCGGTTGGTGGCCGCAGGGTGGCTACGGCGATCGAACCATACGGCGACGGCTGGCGCGACTCGCGGATGTCGTATCGATCGGGTGTCTGGTGGGTCGGCCGCACGGGCCGTCGGCTCGGTGCCAGCCGCACGGGGACGAATCTTCGTCGTCCGTCTTCGCGAACGCTGGCGGCTGCGCGAACGTCGCCCGCAGGCCGCGTGCCATCTTGAATCGGCGATCCTTGCCGCTGGACCGACTCTGGCGAACGAATGAATGACTCGACATACGATCCGATTCCGCCGGAGCACGCCGCCGCCATGGACGCGGCGACGTCCAAGGGAGGCACCCATGAAGCGCTGGTGCGAGTTCGCAGCCGAGAGTCCCGCGATGGCCGAGGCCGGCCGTACGCTCATCTACCAATTCAAGGTCGGCCTCGGTTATCTCGCGACCGTCCGAAGAGACGGCGGCCCGCGCGTCCACCCCGTCTGCCCGGTGATCGCCAACGACGGGCTCTACGTCTTCATCGGGAACCACTCGCCGAAGGTGCACGACCTCCGGCGCGACGGCCGCTTCGCGCTGCACTCCTTTCCCAACCCCGAGGTGGACGACGAGTTCTACGTCACCGGTCGCGCGCGGACCGTCCACGACGACGGCGTCCGGAAGGTCGTCCACGACGCCTACACCGCGACCGGGGCCTTCACGACCGACGACACGCTCTTCGAGCTGTGGCTCGAGCGCGCGCTGCACGCGAGGTACGGGCCGCGACCGAGCTGGCCGCCGGTCTATACGAAGTGGTCGAGCGGGGGCGCGCGATGAGCGACCTGCCGGAGCACGTCGCCCGCAATCGCGGTCTCTGGGACGGCTGGGCGAAGGACTTCGTCGCCGAGGGCGAGCGCGCCTGGGCGCAGCCCGAGCCGACTTGGGGCATCTGGGGCATTCCCGAAGCCGACGTACGGCTCCTTCCCGACGACCTCGCCGGCAAGGACGCGATCGAGCTCGGCTGCGGCACCGCGTACGTCTCGTCGTGGCTCGCGCGATGCGGCGCTCGCGTCGTCGGCATCGACAACTCCGAGGAGCAGCTCGCGACGGCGCGCCGCCTGCAACGCGAGCACGGCATCCATTTCCCGCTGCTCCACGGCAATGCGGAGTCCGTCCCGTATCCGGACGCGAGCTTCGACTTCGCGATCTCAGAGTACGGCGCGTGCCTCTGGGCCGACCCGCATCGTTGGGTGCCCGAGGCGGCGCGCCTCCTCCGCCCCGGCGCTCGGCTCGTCTTCCTCGTGAACGCCTTCCTCCTGCACCTCTGCGTTCCGGCCGAGGACGGCGTTCCCGCGAGCGACCGCCTCCTCCGCTCCGCTTTCGGCGTCCACCGCGTCGAGTGGCCGGGCGATCCCGGCGTCGAGTTCCACCTCTCGCACGGCGACTGGATCCGGTGCCTGCGGCGCGCGGGATTCGAGATCGAGGACCTGGTCGAGCTCCGACCGCCCGAAAGCGCGACGACGCGCTACCCGTTCGTCACGCTCGACTGGGCTCGGCGCTGGCCGTGCGAGGAGGCGTGGAGGGTCCGACTTCGCGCTTGACGCGTTTCTTGCGGATGGCACCGATTTGCGGTCCGCGATACGAGCCGGCCCGATGCCTCTTCCCGCCGTCGAGCCCATGCCGCCCCGGGCCGGGAGCGCGATCCCCTGGCTCGGGGCCGGGATCGGCCTGCTGCGCGATCCGACCGGGTTCTTCGCGACCGCGCGGCAGCGACTCGGCGACACCTTCCTGGCCGACGCCTTCGGCTACCGCCTGCTCTGCGTCTTCTCACCGGACGCGGTCCGCCGCCTGTACGAGCTGCCCGAGGCGGACGCGAGCAAGGGCCTCGCCGACATGGCGCTCCTCCGCCTCAAGCTGCCCGACGAGCTCATGCTCGGTCGCCGCATGCGGCCGCACGACCTCTTCGGCGGCGAGGAGGTGGAGACCTACCTGGGCGCGGTCCGCCACGCGGCCGACCTCGAGGTCGCGCAGCTCGGCGAGCGCGGGACGTTCGATGCGTTCGCGCTCGGCCGCCGGCTCGGCCAGCGGATCGGGCTCGCGTGCTGGGCGGGCCCCGAGGCCGCTTCGCCGCGCCACCTCGAGCGGCTGCTGCCGCTCCTCGATCGCCTCGACGCTTCCGACGCGTTCGTCCGCCCGGCGCAGGGCTTCGCGGCGTGGGCGACGGGCAAGCGCCGCGAGCGCGCCGCCGTCGCCGGCATCGAGCGCGTGATCGGCGAGATCCTGGCCGAGCGCGCGCGCGACTTGCGCCCGCGCGACGACTTCCTCGCGCGCATCGCCGAGCGCTGGTCCGACGCGACCGGCGACCAGCACGTGCGCGGCGTCGCGCGCGACGTCGTGATGCTGCACATGGGCGCGCAGTCGAACCTGCCCGCCGCGCTCGCGTGGACGCTCGTCGACCTGCTCGCGGAGCGCGACCTCTACGCGCGCGTCACCGCCGGCGACGATCCGCTCCTCGAGCGCTGCGCGAGCGAGTCGATCCGCCTCGCGCAGCGCTCGATCACGCTCCGGCTCGTACGGCGGGAGATCGAGGTCGACGACGGCCGGCGAGCGTACCGGGTCGCCCCCGGGGTGTTCTTGACGACGATGCTCTCGGTCACGAACGCGACCGCGGCGCCCGGCCTGGATCGCTACGACCCGGCGCACTTCGACGGGCGCCGGCTCGTCGCGCCGTCCGGGCTCCCGGCGCGCGAGCTCGTGAGCACCTTCGGGCACGGCCGTCACGCGTGCCCGGCGCAGCGCTTCTCGATCTCGGCGATCAGGATCGCCGTGCGCGCGCTCGTCGAGCGCTTCGCGCTCGAGCGTCTCGACGACCCGGAGCCGCGCCGCGCGCAGGTCGGCGGCGTGGCGCGGGGCGAGCGGCCATGTCGCGTCGCCTACCGCGCCCGCGACGGCGCCTGATCGAGGACGTCGCGACCGAGAGCCGGGAAGACGCGCGCGACCTTCCCGAGCAGGTAGTCGCCGTACGTGCCGCGCAGGTCGCGCAGGCTCGTGCCGTCCCAGCGCTCGGCGCGGTCCTCGGGGACGACCCAGCCGTCCGCGAGCTCGATCGGGCGCACCTCGGCGTCGAAGCCGGGATCGAAGAAGAACGGGAACGAGAGGCGTCCGCGCTCGCGCGGCACACGCACGCGGTGCGGCGTCGAGCGATAGCGACCGGCCGTCATGCGATCGAGCATGTCGCCGACGTTGCACACGAACGCGCCGGCGATCGGCGGCGCGTCGATCCAGCGCGCGCCGACGCGGACCTCGAGGCCGCCGGTCGCGTCCTGCTTGACGATGGAAAGAAGCCCGTAGTCGGTGTGCTCGCCGACGCCCCAGCCGCCGTCGTCGGGCCGCGGCGGGTAGTGGAAGATGCGGAAGAGGACCAGCGGGTCGCGCGTGTAGCGCTCGGCGAAGAAGGAATCCGGGAGCCCGAGGCTCGCGCCGATGCCGGCGACGATGGCGTGGCCGAGCTCCGTCATCTGCGCGATGTAGCCGAGGACCGCCGCGCGCCACTCCGGCGCGTCGTCGGGGAAGAGGTTCGGGCCGTGGAGGGGCGTCCCGGCCCGCACGCGCGGGTCGTCGGGGCGGAGCTCGGCGCCGAAGTAGAGGCCTTCCTTGCGATCGGGCTTCCCCGACGTCAGCTCCCCGCCGACCGGGAAGTAGCCGCGCCAGGCGCGCCCGCCGCGCTCCATGCGGATCGCGAGCTTGCGCTCCGCGGAGCGCGCGAAGAACTCCGCCGCGAGATCCTCGAGGCGGCGCTCGAGCTCCGGGTCGACGCCGTGGCCCGCGGCGTAGAAGAAGCCGGACGCACGGCACGCCGCGCCGATCTCGCGTGCGGCCGCGAGGAAGTCGCGATCGGGCGCGACTCCGCTGCCGCGCGCCGCCGCCCGCCGCCGCGCGACGAGCGGAGCGACGTCGACGACCGGGAGCGCCGCGTCGCTCACGCGCGCGCCGGCGTCTCCGGCGTCGTGACCGGCGCGCCGCCTTGCAGGACCGGGTACTGCCGGTCGGGGTGTTCGCACGCCTCGGTCGACGCGGGCGGGCCGGCGTCCGGGTCGCCGACGAGCTTCCGCGCGCCCGCCGGGGCGTACTGGACGATGTAGGCCTTCCGGACGTCCGGCGTCGCATTCGGACCGGTCAGGTGCGGCGTCAAGGACGAGAACACCACGACGCCGCCGGCGGCGACCGGCGCGGCGACGCGCTTCGGCGGATCGGCGAAGCATTCGAAGCCGAGCGGCTCGACGTAGCGATGCCGGAGCGTCCCGAACCGGTGGACGCCGGGCGCGATCCACGGGCAGCCGTTCTCCTCGGTCGCATCGGTGAGCGCGATCCAGCACGTCAAGTATTGCTGCGGCTCGACGTACGCGTAGCCGTTGTCCTGGTGCCACGGGAAGCGGCGTGGCTTCTCCGGCTTCTTGTAGACCGCCTGGTCCCAGTAGAGGTGGACGTCGTCTCCGACGAGGTCGTGGCAGAGGTCGGCGAAGAGCGGCGCGCTCGCGAACCGGCGGAGGAGGGCGGAGCGCGCGACCAGGTGGATCGAGAACGTGATCGCGCCCGACTCGAGGATCATGAAGCGGCTCTCCGGCTGGGTCCGGAGGAAAGCCTCGGTCTGCGCGTCGAAGGCGTCGATCTCGGCGACGACGTCGGCGACGTCGCGCTTCGCGAGCGCGCCGTCGAGGACGACGTAGCCGTCGCGATCGAATTGCTCGGCCTGCGCGGGCGTGAGGGCTCGCAGCCGGGAGGCCGGTCCGCGCCACGCGAAGCCGCGGTTCCACGGGTGGAGCGCGGCGCCCGGCGGAAGCTCTCTCATCCGCTTCGTCCGGGCTCGCCGGCCAGCTCGCCCGCGCGCCGGACGGGCATCCAGTCGTTCACATACGCGGGGCCGACGGGCGTGCGATCGACCGTGCCGGCCGGACCGTAGTGGTAGACCATCGCGGCGCGGATGCCGTCGCTCGTGTTGTCGGTCGAGCGGTGCATGAGGTGGCTGTGGAAGACGAGCAGGTCGCCCGGGTCCATCAGCACCGGGACGGCCGCGCTCATGTCGTGGTCGACGATCTCGAGGTAGCCGTAGTTGCTGTCCGGGCGGCGATCGGGCTCGTGCGCGTGGACCCGCTCGCGGTGCGATCCCGGCAGGACGTGCAGGCACCCGTTCGCGAGAGTCGCAGGCGTGATCGCGAGCCAGATCCCGATCTGCGCGTCGGGCTCCATCAGGAAGTAGAGCGCGTCCTGGTGCCAGGGCTGCCCGTACGCGCCGCGGTTCTTGAAGATGAACTGGCTCAGGAAGCAGTCGACGTCGTCGCCGAGGATGCCGGCCACGACGTCGACGACGCGCGGATCGCGCGCGAACTCGCCGAAGACGCCGTCCCGGTGCAGCCGGAAGACCTTCGAGATTCGATCCTCCGGCTCGCGCGCGAGCGGATTCGGCTTCGCCTCGGGGACGACGAGAGCGCCCGTGAAGTTCTCGCCCGCGTCGTAGCTGCGGCAGATCGCGACGGCGCGCGCCAGCATGTCGCCCAGCACCGGCTCGCGCGCGAAGGCGCGACGGATGAAGAAGCCGTCCCGCTCCCAGGCCGCTCGCTCCGCGGTGGTCAGCGTCCCGGATGCCGGGGACGCGTCGGCGGAATCATGCGGCACCCGTTTGGATGATGGCGGCGACGTCGCGGAAGCCCTCCGAGACGCCGACGCCTAGCACACGGGAGCGCGGCGGACAGCGGGTCGCGTGCGCCGAGGTGCCGGGCTGCGCGGGTGGCCGCTCGCGCCGGCCGGGCGCGAGCGGCCCGCGATGCTCAGTGCCAGTGCTTCCAGTGCCCGTGACCGCGGTACCCGCGGTAGCCGCCCCAATAGGCGCGGCGCGGATAGTAGCGGGGACCGTAGTAGCCGCCGTAATAGCCGCCGTAGTAGGGGGCGGAGTAGTAGACCGGCGGCGCCACGACGACCGGCGGCGGTGCGACCACCACGCCCGGGACCGGCAGCGGCAATCCGAAGCCAAACGAAAAGTGCACCCCGGCGCGGGCGGTTCCCGGCGTCGCGAGCGTCGCGATGGCGAGCGCCAGCGCGAACGTGAGCGCGATCGTGAGCTTTCTCATGGTGCGGGATCCTCCCACGGGGTGGAACAGCCCCGCACCGCCGAGGTTGCGATCGCTCAGCTCGCTGCCGGACGGGCCTCCCCGGGTTCCGCCGGCGCGGGAAAGCGGACGTACTCCTCGATGATCGCGAGGGCCAGGTCGCGCGGGTCGGGCTCGGCGGCGCCGATCCGCCCGCGGTCGCGGAGGTCCGCCTTCAAGGTGTCGACCGCGTACGCGCGGGTCACGTCGTCGGTGTGCTCGGCGGCGTGACGGCGCTCGCCCTCGTCCGCGTAGCAGTACGCCTTCCACGACACCGAGAAGCGGATCTCGCCCCAGCGGTAGGTCGCGAGCGGCGCGTCGTCCGCGCCGATGCGCCAGTTGCCCTCGCCGGCGAACGTCAATCGCATCCCCGGTGCGAGCGCCGGCAGCGGCTTGTCGCGCTCGGCGACCCGGTCGACGCCGTGGAAAACCGAGTCGGTGTCGAGGATCACCGCGGTGTTGTGGCGGACGGGAAGCGTGCGCGCCGGGCCGGAGGCGCCTTCGGGGTAGAAGGCGAACTCGCCGCCCGCACACTCGTCGAAGTAGGCCACGGCCGTGACGATCGGAAGGCGCCAGCGCTCGAACAGGCCCGAGTGGTGCATCGCGACGAGCAGCCATTGCGGGTCGCTCATGCGGCTCATGCCGCGGAACTCCGGCACGTCGGTGTGGACGGCGAGCTCCTGCCCCGGGAGCAGGATGTTCGCGTAGACGATCGCCGGCTCCACGATCGGGCGGCCGTGGATCGCGCGCGCGGCGTCGAAGAAGCCCTCGTAGCGCCAGAACGGCTCGATCCCGGGCAGCGCGACGCGATCGCGATAGGCGTAGGTCTCCCGGAAGTAGTTCGTGCGCGCGGCGAGCACCGCGATCGGCTCCTGGCGCCCGAACCGGCCGCCGGAGCGGACGAAGTTGATCGCCGCGTCGTAGCGCTGGGGGAGGCCGCTCCCGAGGTCGTCGGCGGTGCCCTCTTCGCTGTACATCCCATAGCTCCCGAAGCGCTCGCAGAGCGCGATCATCTCGCGCGCGAGTTCGGCGGGCAGCAGCGGGTCGAACACTCGGTACGGGCTCGCGGTCGATCGGGCGGCGTTCATGGGTCCTGCTTCGCGCGCGCCGCCGGTCGTTGTCAACGCGGTCGTGCGACCGGGGATCGAGCGGCGACCGCGGTTCCGCCAACGGCTTGACGCTCGAGCCCGCTGCGGCAAACCTGCCACGTTGCGGCGCTGTGCGATGGCGCCGTCTCGGAGGAGCGATGGGCGACCTGATCGACGTGAAGCGTCCCGACGGCGGGACCTGTCCCGCGTACTTCGCGGAGCCGCGGCGCCCGGGGGCGGCGGCCGGGTTCGTGATGATCCAGGAGTGGTGGGGCGTGAACGACCAGATGAAGGGGCTCGCGGACCGGCTCGCGGGGGAGGGGTATCGCGTTCTGGTGCCGGACCTCTACCGCGTCGCGGCGACGACCGACCCGGACGAGGCAGGGCGGCGGATGAACGCGCTCGATTTCGGGGCGGCGACCGGGCAGGACATCCGCGGGTGCGCGCGGCACCTGAAGGAGGCGTCGGCGAAGGTCGCGGTCGGCGGCTTCTGCATGGGGGGTGCGCTCACCGTGCTCGCCGGCGTGCACGTGCCCGAGCTCGACGCGGCGGTGTGCTTCTACGGCATCCCGCCCGTCGAGGCGGCGGATCCGGCTCGCATGCGGGTGCCGTTCCAGGGGCACTTCGCGAACCGGGACGACTGGTGCACTCCGGCAGCCGTCGATCGGCTCGAGGCGGGTCTCGCGCGCGCCGGGGTGCCGTACGAGGTCCATCGCTACGACGCGCAGCACGCGTTCATGAACGAGCGCCGTCCCGAGGTCTACGATCGCGCCGCGGCCGACCTCGCATGGCGGCGAATGCTCGACTTCCTCGCGCGCACGATGGCGCGCTAGCTCGCGCCGGACGCGCCGCGGTCCCGCTCCACCCGCGGGTCCCGTGGATGGTTCGTGCGCGATTGCGGCCGGCTAAAGCGCCCCGCGCCGGCGGTCGAGAGATCGACATGGACAAATTACAAAATCCGCGAGCTCTCGCTGCGACCGCAGACCGCCGCACCCACTGGCCCGCACGCGCGATGATCGGCGGCGCCTTTCGCATCGCAGGCGCCGGGGCGGTCGCGCGAGCCGGCGCGGCGGCGCTCGCGCTGGCGCTCGTCGGGAGCGCGGAGCCGGCGAGCGCGGGCGACTCGTGCGAGACCGCGCTGACGCTCGCGGCGACGACGCTCGCGCAGTGCACCTACGCCGCCGAGGCGGCTTTCGCGAAGAACGAGAACGAGGGACGCCGAGACGCCGCGCTCCAGCGCTGCCGCGAGCAGTTCGACACGAGCTTCGCGCGGGCGCGCGGCGCCTTCGGCGGCGAGTGTCCGGCGACCGCGCCGACCTCGACGTTCCAGAGCTACGTGGCGCAGACCGCGGGCACCGCGGTCGCCGCCGCCGGCGGCGGCTCGCTCGCAGCCGCTCCCGACGTCTGCACCGTGGCGAGCGGCGTCACGACGCTGGTCGTGACGAACAACTGCTCCTCCGCGAAGAGCGTCACGTTCGCCGCCGGCTCGACCGGCCAGGCGAGCCCGTCCTGCCTCCAGAACCTGGCCGCGAACGGCGGCACCGGCACGGCCTACCTCTCGACGTCGAACCTCAACTACGCGTTCTGGACCGGCAGCTACGGCAGCTCGTCGCTCTTCGAGCTGAACGTCAATCCGGGCGGCATCGGCACCGACAACTTCGACATCTCGTTCAACCAGGGATTCGACATCGGCATGACGATCGTCGCGCCCACGGGGACGTCGATCCCCTACATCGTCGCGACCGATGCGACGGCGCCGGGCGCGTACCAGACCGCCCAGAACCAGCCGCAGTGCTACACGGCGCCGTGCCTGTCGCCCAACTACAACGCGACGACGGGCGGCACGTGGAATCTCTACCTCTGCAACGGCGCGCCGAGCATCCCGAACGTCAACACGCCGGGGCCGTGCGGCTGCAGCGTGTGCCCGTGCCAGTGCAACTGGCAGGACGTCACCTGCAAGGGCCAGCCGACGCCCGGCCAGAACGGCTGCCCGCTCGACTGCCCGAACTCGTGACGGCGCGGGACGTCCGTCAGCGCCAGGCGAAGACCGGCTGCTCGAAGTGCGCGACGCGCGTCGCGCGGCCGTGCAGCCCGACCTCGCGGAACTGAAAGATGACCGCCGCGGTCGGCGCGTGCACGTGCGTGCCGACGAGCGGGATCGAGATCACGGGCCGGTCGCTCTCCGGGATGCGGCGGAGGCGCGGGACTCCGGGCCGATCGAGCTCGGCGAGCGGAATCCGGTACGCGGCCGCGACCTCGCGCGGGTCGGGCACGAGCTGCGCGTCCTCGCCGGCCCACACCACGACCGGGGTGATGACGAAGCCCGAGCGCGTCGGGTAGTCGTCGAGGAGGCCGAGGACCGCTTCCGGAGTCGTCTCGAGGCCGACCTCCTCGTGCAGCTCGCGGAGGGCGGCCGCGGCCGCCGTCTCCCCGTCGTCCATCCGGCCGCCCGGCAGGGCCCACTGGCCGCCGTGGTTCGCGAGACGAGCGGCGCGACGCGTGAGGACGAAGCATGCGTTGCCGGCCTCGTCGCGGACGATCACCACCGCGACCGCCGCCGCGACCCGGTGCTCCAGCGGACAGGTCTCGCGCTCGAAGGACGCGAGCCGCGCTCCGATCTCCTGCCGCAGGGGAGTCGAGAACTGGAGGAGCGGGGCGATCGACATCGGCGACCAGATTAGTCCTCGCCGGGTGCCGATCGCCAGTGCGCTTCGGCGCCGCCGGCGAGCACGCGGGACGCGAAGCGATGGGGTCGTCGCAGCCGTCGCCACGCGAGGGTAGAAGGCGGGCGTGGGTCCGCGCATCCTCGTCGACGAGAACGTGGCGCTCGCCCGCGAAGCCTTCGGCGACCTGGGCGACGTCGAGCTCTTCGCCGGGCGAAGCTTGCGCGCGGCCGACGTGCGCGACGCCACGGCGCTCGTCGTGCGCTCGGTCACGCGCGTCGACGAGCGGCTCCTCGCGGGGAGCGCCGTCCGCTTCGTCGGGACGGCGACGATCGGCACCGACCACGTCGACGTCGATCTTCTCGCACGCGGCGGGATCGCGTTCGCGTACGCTCCCGGCAGCAACGCGCGCTCGGTGGCGGAGTACGTGACGGCGGCGCTCCTCGAGCTCGAGGTCGAGCGCGGGCGCTCGTGGGAGGGCGCGGTGCTCGGCGTCGTCGGCGTCGGGCACGTCGGGACGCTCGTCGTCGAGCAGGCGGCCGCGCTCGGGATGGAAGTCCTCTGCTGCGACCCGCCGCGCGCCGAGCGCGAGGGCGACGCGGGCTTCCTCCCGCTCGCGCGCGTCCTCGACGCCGCGGACGCGGTCACGCTCCACACGCCGCTCGCCGTCGCCGGGCGGCACGCGACGCATCATTTGATCGGCGCTCGCGAGCTCGCGCGCCTGCGGCCCGGCGCCGTCGTGCTCAACACGTCGCGCGGTCCGGTCGCCGACGGCGCGGCTCTTCTCGCGGCGCTCGAGTCGGGACGCCTCGCGGCCGCCGTGCTGGACGTGTGGGAAGGCGAGCCCGCTCCCGACTTGGCACTGGTCCGACGCACCTCGCTCGCGACCCCGCACATCGCGGGCTACTCGCTCGACGGCAAGGTCGCCGGCACGCGCGCGATCGCGCGCGCCCTCGCCGACTTCCTGGGAGTCCCCCCTCCGGTCGGCGCGGCGCTGCCGCGAGCGGGCCGCGTGTCGATCGCCGACACGGGTCGCGCCGCTCTCCGCTCGGCGGTCCGCTCCGCGTACGCGATCCGCGACGACGACCGGCGGCTCCGTTCCGCCGTCGTGCTCGAGCCCCGCGAGCGAGCGGCCGCGTTCGACGCGCTCCGGCGCGACTACCCCGTCCGGCGCGAGTTCGCCGCCTACGAGGTCGAGACCCCCGGCCTCGCCGACCGCGACAGGGCGCGCCTCGCACGCTTCGGCTTCGCGCTCGGTTAGGAGGATGGCTCAAGACGCGAGCGCAGCGAGCCCGCGGGGAGTCGGGCCCCATTCGGCTTTGCCGGGGCGAGGGGAGCGATCCCCTCGTTCGATGGCCCCGCCGGGCGCACCGCTGTACCCTTTGCCTCGTTCGATTCGCCGAACGACCCTTGATCGCGGTGGCGCGATTCGCCATGCAATGAACGATCGTTCGTTGATGCTGACCCGACGCGGTGCCGCGGCGAGCGCGGCACGGGAGGCGTGAGATGGAATACCGGCTGATCTCGGCGGATTCGCACTTCATCGAGCCGCCCGATCTCTGGACCGAGTGGCTGCCGGCCAAGTATCGGGACATCGCCCCCAAGCTCGTCAAGGACAAAGACGGCGGGGACGCCTGGGACTACGGCGCCGGCGAGCCGTCGCCGCTCGGCATCTACGCCGCGGCGGGCAAGGACGAGCACACACTCAAGTGGACCGGCGTCAGCTACTCGACGATGAATCAGGGCTTCTTCCGCGGCGCGCCCCGCCTCGAGGAGCAGGATCAGGACGGCGTCGACGCGGAGGTGATCTTCAGCTCGGCGCGCATGCTCGCGCACTTCTACCGCCAGAAGGACGACCAGGCGCAGCTCGCCGCGCTCCAGGCGCTCAACAACTGGATCTTCCAGGAGTTCTGCGCGCCGAACCGGAACCGGCTGATCGGGCTCGCCTACATGCCGGCGATCGGCGCCGAGGCGGCGGCGGTCGAGCTCGAGCGCTGCGCCGAGATGGGCGCGAAAGGCGCCGCGATCCTGTGCTGGCCGAGCGGCAACGACGCGATCTCCAAGGCCGACGATCTTTTCTGGGCGAAGGCCGAGGAGCTCGACATCCCGATCCACGTCCACGTCCGCATGATCCCGCGCTTCAGCCCGCCGCCGAAGGCGACCGGCCAGCAGGGCGGCGACATCCCCGGCCTCGCGACGACCGGCATGCTCGACATGCCGAAGGTCATGGGCCAGATGATCATCTCCGAGGTCTTCGACCGCTTCCCGAAGCTGCAGATGGTCGGCGTCGAGGCGGGCTGCGGCTGGATCCCGTACTTCCTCGAGCAGCTCGACGACCGCTACTGGCGGAACCGCCGCTGGGCCGACTGCAACCTCAAGATGCAGCCGACCGATTACTACCGCCGGAACTGGCACTCGACCTTCATGAAGGACTCCTACGCGCTCGAGAACCGCCACCGGATCGGCGTCGACAACATGATGTGGTCGAGCGACTACCCGCACCACGGGTGCGAGTGGCCGTACTCGCGGAAGCAGATCCGCGAGACCGCGCTCGGCGTCCCGGCCGACGAGCTGCACAAGATCCTCGCCGGCAACGCGGTCGCGCTCTACAAGCTGCAGTAGGTCAGGTCCGCGCCGCGCGCCGCGCTCACGCGGGCGGCGGCTCGGCGGGGACCCATCCCCGGCACGCGACGACCGGCAGGCGAGGGTAGCGCGGAAACGCGGGATCGCGCTCGGCGAGCCCGCAGAGCCAGAACGTGCTGCCGCGCGCCGACGCGATCCGGCGCGCGTGCGCGCAACCGGCGCAGAGGCCGGGATCCGGCTCGGGCGGCCGCGCGCCGTCGCTCACGCCGAGGCGGAACGCACGCGCCGATGGCGCTCGGCGATCAGCGTCCGATACACCGCCTCGTACTCTCTCGCCGCGCGATCCGACGTGAACCGCTCCTCCGCCCAGGCGCGGCAGGCGCGGCGATCGATCTCGTCGATCCGGCCGAGAGCGCGCTGGAGCTGCTCGTCGCCGTCGCAGACGAAGCCCACGTGCCCATCGGCGACGACCTCCGGCGCGGCGCCGCAGCTCGTCGTGATGACCGGCGTTCCGCACGCGAGCGCCTCGATCATCACCAGGCCGAACGGCTCGGGCCAGAACATCGGGAAGAGGAGGGCGCGCGCGTCGCCGAGCAGCCGGAGCTTCTGCTGCTGATCGGCCTCGCCGACGTACTCGACGCCGGGCGCGTCCAGCATCGGCTCGACGACCTCCTCGAAGTACCGCTTGTCCGCCTCGTCGACCTTGGCCGCGAGCACGATGCGGATGCCGGCGCGGCGCGCGAGCGCGATCGCCGCGTGCGGCCGCTTCTCGGGCGACATGCGGCCGAGGAAGAGCACGTAGTCGCCGCGTCCTTCGCCGACGGGATAGTTCTCGATCGGCAGGCCGTGATGGATGCACGCGACCCAGCGCGCCCACTCGACCGGCCGGCGCTGCGAGTAGCTGATCGAGACGAGCGGGCGATCGGCGAATACCCGGAACGCCGGCTCGAGCCACGGCAGATCGAGCCGCCCGTGCATCGTCGTGACCGCGGGCGGGTGCTGGGGCCCGAACGCGGGGAGCGCGAACGTATCCAGGTGTGAATGGATGACGTCGAACTCGTGCGCGCGCTGCTGGACCATGCCGAGCATCGTCGTGTGCGAGACGATGGGATCGCCGCCCCGCGCGAGGCGGATCGCCCGGTCGACGACCGGAACGAGCTCCGCGGACGTCTGCGAGTCGCCGCTCGCGAACAGGACGACGTGATGGCCGCGGTGCACGAGCGCCTCGGTGAGCCAGGAGACGACGCGCTCCGTGCCACCGTAGAGCTTGGGCGGCACGGCTTCGAAGAGCGGTGAGAGCTGCGCGATCCGCAGCGGCGATTGGTCCACCTCTGCCCCCGTGATACCTCTTTCCGAAGTCACGACGTCGACTGCATGGACGACGAAGTCATCTACGTTCGCGACCAGTTCTACATCCTTTCTACCTCGCGGCGCGCCGACGACCGAACGCTGGTCCTCAAGAACAACGACACGTTCGCCGTCCTCGATCGCCACGGGGACGCGCACGCGATCGGCCTCGGACGCCAGGGCGTCTTCCACGACGGCACGCGTCATCTGAGCCGGCTCGAGACGCGCTTCGACTCGGCGCGCCTCCTGCTGCTCGGCTCCACCGTGGCGCAATCCGACGGCGTCCTGATCGCGCACCTGACGAACGCCGACATGCGCCACGGGGACGTCGTCGTCGTGCCGCGCGACACGGTGCATCTCCTCCGGACGACGTTCCTCTGGGACGGCGCGTGCCACTCGCGGCTCGAGATCCGGAACTACGGCTCCGATCCGGTCGCGTTCGTCCTCGCGATGTTCTTCGGCGCCGACTTCGTCGACGTGTTCGAGGTGCGCGGCTCGCGCCGCGCGCATCGTGGCACGATGCTCGAGCCGCGGCTCGAGCCGGGCTGCGTCACCCTCGGCTACGAGGGCCTCGACCGCGTCCGCCGGACGACGGCGATGCGCTTCCGGCCGGACCCGTCGGGGCTCGACGCGGAGAGCGCTCGCTGGTCGCTCACCGTGCCGCCCCGCGGCGAGGAATGCGTGCTCCTCACGATCGAGTGCCGGCGCGAGGAGCCGTCGATCGCGCCGACCTCGAACGGCGCGCAGCGCTACGACGCGGCGCTCGCCGAGGCGCGCGCGCGGCACTCCGCGCGCACCGCGTGGGCGGCGCGGGTCGAGACGTCGAACGCGCTCTTCGACGAATGGTGGACGCGCTCGTCGACGGATCTCGCGATGATGCGCACCGACCTCCCGACCGGCGAGTACCCGTACGCCGGCGTCCCGTGGTTCTCGACGCCGTTCGGCCGCGACGGTCTCATCACGGCCTTCCAGACGCTCTGGCTCGACCCGTCGCTCGCGCGCGGCGTGCTCCACTTCCTCGCGGTGACGCAGGCGACCGAGTCTCGGCCCGAGGCGGACGCGGAGCCGGGCAAGATCCTGCACGAGGCGCGCGGCGGCGAGATGGCCGCGCTCGGCGAGATCCCGTTCGGCCGCTATTACGGCAGCGTCGACTCGACGCCGCTCTTCGTGATGCTCGCCGGGGCGTACTGGACGCGCACCGGCGACCGCGAGACCGTCGAGCGCGTCTGGCCGCACGTCGTGCGCGCGCTCGACTGGATCGCGCAATCGGGCGACCTCGACGGCGACGGCTTCGTCGAGTACGCGCGCCGCACGCCGTCCGGCCTCCGCCATCAGGGGTGGAAGGACTCCGAGGACTCGGTGTTCCACGCGGACGGCGCGCTCGCGGAAGGCGCGATCGCGCTGTGCGAGGTGCAGGGCTACGTCTACGCGGCGCACGTCGCCGCAGCCGAGCTCGCGTCCGTCGTCGGCGACGCCGAGCGCGCCGAGCGCCACCGCCGGCTCGCGCGCGAGATGCGCGATCGCTTCGACGACGTCTTCTGGGACGACGAGATCGGGACCTACGCGCTCGCGCTCGACGGCGACAAGCGGCCGTGCCGCGTCCGCACGTCGAACGCCGGCCACTGTCTCTTCTCCGGCATCGCGCGCGCCGAGCGGTCGAAGGCGGTCGCCACGACGCTCATGCACGGCGACACGTTCTGCGGCTGGGGCGTGCGCACCGTCGCCGCGAGCGAGCGCCGCTACAACCCGATGTCGTACCACAACGGCTCGGTCTGGCCGCACGACAACTCGGTCGTCGCGTGGGGGATGTCGCGCTACGGCCTCTACGAGCCGGTGCTCGCGATCTTCGAGGGCATGTTCGGCGCGGCGCTCGGGATGGACCTCCGCCGCCTCCCGGAGCTCTTCTGCGGCTTCGCGCGCCGCGCGGGCGAGGGCCCGACCTCGTACCCGATGGCGTGTGCGCCGCAGGCCTGGTCGGCGGGCGCGGTGTCGCTGCTCCTGCAGGCGTCGCTCGGGCTCGCGATCGACGCCCCGGCGCGCCGCATCCAGCTCTCGCAGCCGCGCCTGCCGCCGTTCCTGGACGTCGTCCGCCTGCGCGACCTCCGCGTCGGCGAGGCGAGCATCGACATGCAGGTCGTTCGGCACGCGAGCGACGTCGGCGTGACGGTCACGCGTCGCGACGGACACGTCGAGGTCGCCGTCGTCACCTGACCGGCGCGGCGCTCGATGACGCCGGCGTCGCGAGCGCTCGGCGCGCGTCGCCACATCGACGCGGCCCGCTCGCCGGCGCGCGAGCTCTCGCCGGCAAACGGCTAGTCTGGGTCGAGATCGCGTAGCGCCGCGGCGGCGACCCGCAGGTCGGCGACGAAGAGCTCGTTCTCCCGCTGGCGGCTCTCGGGATCCGGCGCGCGCAGGATCGACGCCGGGTGCACCGTCGCGACGACGCGCCCGAACGGCGAGCCGAGCAGCATCCCGCGCTGGCGCGTCACGCGAAAGCTCGGGCCCAGGATCGACTGCGCGGCGGTCGCGCCGAGCGCGATCAAGAGCTTCGGGTGCACGGTCGAAACCTCGGCCTCGAGCCACGGGCGGCATGCGGCGACCTCGCGCGAGTTCGGCTTCGCGTGGATGCGGAGCTTGCCGCGCGGCTCCCACTTGAAGTGCTTGACGGCGTTCGTGACGAACACGCGCTTCCGGTCGATGCCGGCCGCGTCGAGCGCCTCGTCGAGGAGCCGGCCGGCCGGCCCGACGAACGGGCGGCCGGCGAGGTCCTCGGCGTTGCCGGGCTGCTCGCCGACGAGCATGACGGCCGCGCCGCGCGGGCCCTCGCCGAAGACCGCCTGCGTCGCGCGCTCCCAGAGATCGCAGCCGCGGCACCCTTGCGCCGCTTCGCGGAGCGCCGAGAGCGAACGCTCGGGCGGCACCCAGGGCGCTGCCGAGCGCGCGGGCGCGCGCGCGGCCCTCGAGCCTGCCGCCGGCGCCCCGGGCGCATCGCCGCGGGACGGCGACGCGCGGTCGGCGCGCGCGCGCGGCGCCGGAGCTCGCGGCGCGGGGGTGCGGGTCGTTGCTCGGCGCGGCGCCATCGAGAGCGATCGTATCACGGCGCTCGCGATGAGAAGCGCTTCGCGACGGAGCGCCGCGGAGCGCGCCGCTCCCGAAGGTCGTCGCGCCGCCCGTCGGCGATCGCCAGGAGCGCCGCATGCTACAAAACAGTGGGCGTGCCGCGGTGCGGACTCCGAGTGGCCCGTCTTTCCCTGAAGATTGTTCCATTTTTCCGCTGCGGAAGAGGGTTTCGTTCGCTCGCCCCCCGCTCGCGCGACCACCGGTCGCGATCGCGCCACCGCGCTTGACGACTCCTTCGGCGAGCCGCAGCCGGCTCACCGCGTGAGCGACAGATGTGAAGCGGGTGTGCGCCGACCACCGGGTGCGCGTTCGACGCGCACGCGGTGAGACGCCGGTCACCGGCACCACGTCGCGCGCACACCGACGCATCTCGTGCTGCGCGCGCGGTGAAGGGGCTCGGAACTTGCACTTCGCGATGCGCCCATGAGCGCGGTCCTCGGCATCAACGCCGTCTTCCACGATCCCTCGGCCGCCCTCGTGGTCGACGGCGTCACCGTCGCGGCCGCGGAGGAGGAGCGCTTCAGCCGGCGGAAGCACGGCAAGACGCCGGTGCCGTTCTCGGCGTGGGAGCTTCCCGAGCAAGCGGCGCGCTGGTGCCTGTCGGAGGCGGGACTCGACGTGCAGGACCTCGACGAGGTCGTGTACGCGTACCAGCCGTCGCTCGCGTGCGCGCCGAACGGCGACGTCACCGAGGCGGCCTGGGAAGGCCTCCGGACGCTGTACGCGCGCCGCGCACCGCTCTTCCTGCAGACGGTGCTCCCCGGGCTGGCGGCGGAGCGCGTTCGCTTCGTCCCGCACCACGTCGCGCACGCCGCCTCGGCCTATCTCGCGGCGCCGCTCGAGGACGTCGCGGTCCTCGTGCTGGACGGCCGCGGCGACCGGAGCTCGCACCTCGCGGGACACGCCGCCGGCGGCGAGCTGCGGATGCTCGCGAGCCAGCCGCTGCCGCACTCGCTCGGGCTCTTCTACGAGGACGCGACCGCGCACCTCGGCTTCCAGCGCGCCTCGGACGAGTACAAGGTGATGGCGCTCGCGGCGTACGGGGAGCCGCGCTTCCTCGGCGAGCTGCGGCGAGCAGTGCGCCCCTCCGGCGACGGGGGGTTCGCCACCGACCGCATCGACTGGGAGCGATTCGTTCCGCGGCGCGCTCCCGACGACCCGTGGGGCGCGCCGCACGCGGACCTCGCGGCGAGCGTGCAGGCTCGGCTCGAGGAGATGATCCTCGAGCTCGCGCGCTGGCTGCAGGCGCGGACGCGAGCGCGCGCCGTCGTCCTCGCGGGAGGCGTCGCGCTCAACTGCGTCGCGAACGCGCGCCTCGCGCGCGAGGGCCCGTTCGAGACGGTCTGGGTCCAGCCGGCGGCGGGCGACGCGGGCACCGCGCTCGGCGCTGCGCTCCACGCGGCGCACCGGCGCGGCGACCGTGTGGAGCCGATGGCGACCGCGGCGCTCGGACGGGCGTGGTCCGACGACGAGCTCGCGACGTGGCTTCGCGCCGCGCGCGTGCCGTTCGAGCAGCCCGCCGACGTCGCGGCGGCGATCGCCGACGTGCTGGCCGCCGACGGCATCGTCGGGTGGTTCCAGGGGCGAAGCGAGTTCGGGCCGCGCGCGCTCGGCCACCGGAGCCTGCTGGCGGATCCTCGCAACGTCGCGAACGTCGAGCGCCTGAACGACGTCAAGGGTCGCGAGTAGTTCCGCCCGGTCGCGCCCATCGTGACGCTGCCGCGCGCGCCGGAGATCTTCGCCGGCCAGCTTCCGAGCCCGTTCATGCTGTTCACGCACACGGTGCGAGAGCCGTGGCGGGCGCGCGTGCCGGCCGCGGTGCACGTCGACGGGACCGCGCGCATCCAGACCGTCGACCCGGAAGAAGAGCCGCTCCTCGCGCGCCTCCTCGACGAGTTCGCGCGCCGAACCGGCGTGCCCGTCCTCATCAATACCAGCTTCAACACCGCCGGCCGGCCGATGGTCGACGATCCGCGCGATGCGCTCGAGTGCTTCGGCTCCGCTCCGATCGACGCCCTCGCCATCGGCCCCTTCGTCGTCCGCCGGCCTGCGGGAGACGCGTGATGGCCGACGACGCGATCGACGTCGTCGTCCCGACCGTCGGACGGCCGTCGCTCGCGACGCTTCTCTGGTCGCTCGCGCGCGGCGCCGGCGACGCACGCGGCCGCATCATCGTGGTCGACGATCGGCGCGACGGCGCGCGCCCGCTCCCGCTCGGACCGGGTGCTGCCGCGCTCGGCGATCGTCTCGTCGTCGAGCGCTCGGGCGGACGCGGGCCGGCCGCGGCGCGGAACGTCGGCTGGCGGCGCGCGACGACCGAATGGATCGCGTGCCTCGACGACGACGTGATCCCGGGAGGCGCCTGGTGGCGCGACCTCGCGCTCGACCTCACCGGGCTCGCGGACGAGGTGGGCGCGAGCCAGGGCCGCATCCGCGTGCCGCCGCCGTTCGGGCGGCGGCGGACCGATCGCGAGCGCGGCGTGCAGGGCCTCGAGACCGCGTCCTGGATCGCCGCCAACATGGCGTACCGTCGGACGGCGCTCGCCGCCGTCGGCGGCTTCGACGAGCGCTTTCCGCGCGCCTACCGCGAGGACGCCGACCTCGCGCTGCGTCTGGTCGCGTCGGGCTGGCGCATCGTCCGCGGACGCCGCCGCGCGGTGCACCCGGCGTGGCCGAGCGGGTTCTGGGGGAGCGTGCGGGCGCAGGCGGGGAATGCGGACGACGCCCTCATGCGCGCGCTCCACGGCCTCGCCTGGCGCGAGCGGATCCACACGTCGCGCGCGCGCTTCGCGCACCACGCCGCGCTTTCGGTCGCGGGCATCGTCGCGCTCGCCGCGAGCGGCGGTCCGGAGATCGCCGCGGCCGGCCTCTGGATCGCAGGAACGCTTCGGTTCGCGTGGCAGCGGATCGCGCCCGGTCCGCGATCGCCCGCCGAGGTCGCCGCGATGCTCGCGACCAGCGCCGCGATCCCGCCGGTCGCGGTCTGGCATCGCGTCCGCGGCGAGGTGCGCGCGCGGGCGCTGCGCGCGCGCGCGGCGCAAAGCGCGCGCTCCGCCGGACGCGACCTCGCGCCGCCGGCCGCGGTCCTCTTCGACCGCGACGGAACGCTCGTCGTCGACGTCCCGGCGAACGCCGACCCCGAGCGCGTCCAGCCGATGCCGGGCGCGCGCACCGCGCTCGATCGCCTGCGGAGCGCGGGCGTGCGCGTGGGAGTCGTCTCGAATCAGCCCGCGGTCGCCGAGGGGCGGCTGTCGCGCGCGCAGCTCGCGCACGTGAACCGCCGGATCGACCGCCTCCTCGGACCTTTCGACGCGTGGTTCGTCTGCTGCCATCCCGCCGACGCGGGATGTCGCTGCCGGAAGCCGCTTCCGGGTGGTCTCGAGAGCGCGCTCGCGATGCTGGGCGTGCCGGCCTCGCGGAGCGCGTACGTCGGCGACATCGGTGCGGACGTCGCGGCCGCGCGCGCGGCCGGCGTGCGCGCGATCCTCGTCCCGACGCCGGTGACGCGCAGCGAGGAGGTCCTGAGCGCGCCCGAGGTCGCGCGCGACCTGCACGACGCGGTCGACCGCCTGCTCGGGAGGCCCTGATGCGGGTCTTCCTCTGGCACGTCCACGGCGCGTGGACGACCGCTCTCGTCCACGGGAAGCACGAGTCCCTCGTGCCGGTCGTTCCGGACCGCGGCGCCGATCGTCGCGATCGCGGCCGGCTCGCCGTACTGCGCGTCCCGGAACGGGAGCCAGCGCGGGGTCGCGCCGACCAGCTCCAGCGCGGCGGCGTCCTCGGCGCGGCGCCGCGCCATGACGTCGTCTCCCGGACGAAAGCCGCAGTCGGCGTCCCACGGCGTGAGCGCCGCGGCCGCCGGGGGCCCGCCCGCGAAGACCGTGAAGACGACGGCGCCGGGCTGCTCGGCGAGGAGGGTCTCCGCAGCCGAGGACGACGTCGTCGCAGTGCGGGGAGATCGCGACCAGCCGGCCGGGCGCGTCCGTCATCGCACGGCCTCGAGGAACAGCGACTCGCGCGTCGCGTCCGCGAGCGGCAGGCCGTCGCGGATGTCGCAGCACAGGTCCACGCCGCGTGCGTCGAGGCGATCGGAGTTGATCCAGCCCGGGATCGGCTCGGGGCCGCAGCCCCAGTTGAGTCGCGGCGGAAGATCGGCGAGCACGTGGCTCGGTCCGCCTCCAAACGACGTGCCGTCTCGGAGACCGCGTGAGCCGCGCGATTTCGCCTGCTCGATCCCGGCGTTTCTTACAACGACGTTCCGCATTCGGGTCGCCGGACGCCGCAGGTCGGCCGCGCTCACGACCGCGAACCGCCGTCCGCCGCGCGCGGCACGGCGCGTGCTGGCATCCACATGCCCATGCTTCGCTACGTCGCGCTCGCCTCCGACTACGACGGCACGATCGCCCGCGACGGGATCGTGGCCGAGCACGTGCACGCGGCGCTCCAGCGTGTGCGCGAGAGCGGCCGTCGCGTCGTCCTCGTGACGGGACGCCGCCTCGAGGAGCTCGCCGCCGTGTTTCCGCACCTCGAGCTCTTCGACCGGATCGTGGCCGAGAACGGCGCGACCCTCTACCGGCCCAAGATGAAGGAGGTCGCGGTCCTCGCGCCGCCGCCGCCGCGCGCGTTCGTGGACGCGCTCCTCGCGCACGGCATTCCGCTCGACGTCGGCCACGTGATCGTGGCGACGCGCGAGCCGCACGAGACGCTCGTCCTCGACACGATCCGCGAGCAGGGCCTCGAGATGCAGGTCATCTTCAACAAGGGCGCCGTCATGGTGCTGCCGTCGGGCGTCAACAAGGCGACCGGGCTCGACGCCGCGCTCTCCGAGCTCGGTGTCTCGTGGCACTCGGTCGTCGGCGTCGGCGACGCGGAGAACGACCACGCGTTCCTCTCCCGCTGCGAGTGCTCGTTCGCGGTGGCCGACGCGTTGCCCGCCGTGCGCGAGCGCTGCGACGTCGTGACCGCGGGCGGCGCGGGCGACGGCGTCGCGGAGCTCGCCGAGGCGCTGCTGCGCTCCGACCTCGCGGAGCTCGAGGAACGGGTCGCCCGCCACCGCGTCGCGGTCGGCACCGACGGCGACGGGCACGAGGTCGAGCTCGGGCCGTACGGCGAGACGGTTCTCGTCGCGGGTCCCGAGGGCAGCGGGAAGTCGACGATCGCGACCGGGCTCCTCGAGCGGCTCGCGGACGCGGGCTACCAGTTCTGCCTGCTCGATCCCGAGGGCGACCACGAAGGCCTGCCGGCCGTCGTCCTCGGCGACGCGAAGCGCGAGCCGACGTGCGACGAGATCGTGGAGGTGCTGGCGCGCCCCGACCAGAGCGCGGTCGCGAACCTCTCCGGGCTCGAGCGCGAGCGCCGCCCGCCCTACCTCCTGACGCTGCTTGCGCGCCTCCAGGACCTGCGCACCCGGTTCGCCCGGCCGCACTGGATCGCGCTCGACGACGTGCACCGCGTGCTGACGTCGTCGTGGGAGGGCTCCGAGCTCGATCGCTCGCTGGTGCTGCCGGGCATGCTGCTCATCTCCGACGATCCCGATGCGATCTCGCCGGTCGCGCTCGCTGCTCTGACCGCGGTCGTCGCTCTCGGAGAGAAGGCGGGCGAAGTCCTCGCGCGGGTCGCGCGCGCCGCCGGCTGGCCGGCGCTGGAGGAGGCCGCTCCGGCGCGGCCAGGAGAGGCGCTCTTCGCGCGGCGGGGCGAGCCGGTCGTCCGCGTCCGGGTGGACCGGCCGCGCGCCGAGCGCCGTCGCCACCGCCGGAAGTACGCCGAGGGCGATCTCGGGCCGGACGCGAGCTTCTACTTCCGCGGCGCCGACGGGCGCCTGAACCTGCGCGCGCAGAACCTGTCGCTCTTCCTCCAGCTCGCGGACGGGGTCGACGTCGAAACGTGGAACCACCATCGCCGGCTCGGCGAGTACTCGCGCTGGGTGCGCGAGGCGATCCGCGACGAAGCTCTCGCGAACGAGATCGCCGCCGTCGAGCGCGATCCCTCGCTGTCAGCGCAGGACGCGCGCGCGCGCGTCAAGCAGGCGATCGAGCGCTTCTACGCCGTGCCGGCGGGCTGACTCACGAGCCGCCGGCGTCCGACCACCTGCCGCCCTTGCCGGCCATGACCGCGCGGCGACGGCCGTTCGCCCATCCGGAATACGCCTTCAGGCGGTTGTAGAGGGTCTTCAGGCTGATGCCGAGAGCGCGCGCGGCTTCGCGCTTGTCGCCGTGGCACGCCTCGAGCGTCGTCAAGATGAGACGGCGCTCGGCCTCGGCGATCGACGTTCCCGGCCGCAGCACGACCGACGGCGAGGGCTCGTCGGTCCGGATCTCGGTCTCGGGCTGACGCCGCGACCCGCCGATCGGCAGGTCGTCGGCGTCGATCGCCTCGTCGGCGATGATGAAGGCGTGGTGGACGACGTTGCGGAGCTCGCGGACGTTGCCCGGCCAGCCGTACGCTCGCATGCGGTCGTGCGCCGCCCGCGTGAACCGCTTCGCCATCCCCTCCTCGGCGTTGAAGCCGGCGAGGAAGAAGTCGGAGAGCTGCTCGATGTCGGCGCCGCGGTCCCGCAGCGGGGGCAGCCGGATCGGAAAGACGTTCAGGCGGTAGAGGAGGTCGCGGCGGAAGCTGCCCGCGCGCGCCGCGGCTTCGGGATCGCTGTTGGTGGCGGCGATGATCCGGACGTCGACCGCGATGTCGCGCTCGCCGCCGATCCGCATGATCGTACCGGTCTCGAGCGAGCGGAGGAGCTTCGCCTGGAGGTCGAGCGTCATCTCCGTGATCTCGTCCAGGAAGAGCGTTCCGCCGTCGGCGCGCTCGAAGTAGCCCTGATGCTGGCGATCGGCGCCGGTGAAGCTGCCGCGCTCGTGCCCGAAGAGCTCGCTCTCGATGAGCTGCGGCGACATGGCCGCGCAGTTGAGCGCGACCAGCGGACCGCGGCACCGCCCGCTCAGCGCGTGGATGGTGTGCGCGACGAGCTCCTTGCCGGTCCCGCTCTCGCCGTACAGGAACACGGTCGCGCTCGTCGGCGCGACGCGCGCGATGAGCGCGTGCACGTCCTGCATCGCGCGCGAGTCGCCGACGAGCGCGGCGAAGCGGCCCGGGCGCGCGGGCGGCGGGGTGGTCGTGGTGGCCCCGATCTGTGCGCGCCGCGCGGCGATCTGGAGCACGCGGTCGAGCCGGCCGCCGTCGAGCGGCTTCCGGAGATAGTCGGAAGCGCCGGCGCGGAGGGCGTCCACGACGGACGCCACGGTCGCCTCGGAGGCGAGGACCACGACGTCGGTCGAGCGGCGATCGATCATCTCGAGCACCGCGGCGATGGGGCCGTCGTCTTCGAGCCGATCGACGACGAAGACGACGTCCGCGGCGTGCTCGGCGAGCGCGCTGCGCGCTTCGCTCAGCCCCGAAACGGCGTCGTAGGTGAAGCCGCGGCGCGCTGCCGCGGTGCCGATCTCCCGCTGCGTCTCGTGGTCGCTGTCGATCGCGAGAACGTGTGGCATCCTGACCTCAACCGTGCCGCGCCCTCAGAGCTTCGGAAGTACGGACTTCTCGTAGAAGCGTAGAAACCCCTCCTGATCCGCTCCGACCTGGTGAACGTACACCCAATCGAATCCTGCGTCGACAAATTCCAGGATCCCCTGGACGTGTCGGCCGGCATCCGGGCCGCAGACGATGGACTCGGCGACGTCCTCCTCGCGCACCGTCTTGGCCGCGGCCTCGAACAGCGCGGGCGTCTTGATCTCCTGGTTGAGGCCGCCGCCCAACGCCGCCGTCGGCCACCACGCGTGGGCGACGCGCCGAGCCTCCGCTTCCGTCTCCGCCCAGCAGACGGTCTGCTGGCCGATCCGCGGCTTGCCGCGGCCGCCCGCTTCCTGGAAGCCCGCCGCGATCTCGCGCTTCGGCGACGTGCTGATGAGCCCGTCGCCGACCCGGCCGGCCAGGTCCACGGACTTCTTCCCGCTCGCCGCCACGTAGATCGGTGGGGGCGCGTCCGGCAGGGTGTAGAGGCGGGCCTCCTCCACCCGGTAGTGCGTGCCGCGGTGGGTCGTCACGTCGCCGCTCCAGAGCGCGCGGATGACGGCGATCGCCTCCTCGAGCATCTCGAGCCGCTCGCTCGGATTCGGCCACGGCTCGCCGGTCACGTGCTCGTTCAGGTTCTCGCCGCTTCCGACGCCGAGCGCGAATCGCCCGGGAAGGAGTGCGGCCGACGTCGCCGCCGCCTGCGCCACGATCGCCGGGTGCATCCGGATCGTGGGGCAGGTGACGCCGGTCACGATCTCGAGACGATGCGTCGCCTGCGAGATCGCGCCGATCACGCTCCAGACGAACGGGCTCTGCCCTTGGCGATCGATCCACGGGTGAAAGTGATCCGAGATGCCCGCGAACTCGAAGCCCGCCTCCTCCGCCATCCGCGCCCAGCGGACGAGCGCATCGGGACGGTGCTCCTCGGACGACAACGAATAGCCCAAGCGCGCCATGCGCGGCCCGCAGAGCAATGGTCATGCCGCAGCGCCTCGCCGCGCGTGCAGGCGAGACCGCGACGCGCGACGCTCGCGCGAGACGCGGTGGCCCGCCGCCGTGCCGATCGCAAGGCGACGGATCCCCGGTATCACGCGAGCCGTCGGCACCGACATGCGTCATTCCACGCGCCGGCGAGGCGCAGCGCGCTAGCGGTTCGGCTGCGAGACCCCCTTCAACGCCTCCGCGCTTTCGTGCTCGCCCGTGTGGCGAGCGAGGTCGGCGAGCGCGACCATCCCGACCAGCCGATTGTCGCGGTCCAGGACCGGTAGCCGGCGCACCTCGTGCGTCTGCATCCGCTGCACCACGTCTCCCACGTCCTCGTCGGCGAAGCAGCACACGAGGTCCGGCGTCATGATTTCACGGACCCGCGTCGCCTTCGGATCGCAGCCGGCTGCGACCGCGCGCACCGCGATGTCGCGATCGGTCAGGATCCCGATGACCAGGTCCTCCTCGACGACCGGAAGCGGTCCGATGTCGAGCTCCTCCATCTTCGCGGCCGCCTGCTGGATGGTCTCGTCGGGGGCGGTCGTCTCGACCCCGGACGTCATCAATTCCTCGACTCGCTGTGCCATCGTGCCTCCTTTGCGCGAGCGTCCCCGCGTGGAGGCACCGGCTGCGAAGCGTATGCCAACGGTGCCGGAGCCTCGCGCGCGCGCCTTCAGCACGTCCGCCGGGCGCGATCCGTGACGGCCCGCATGCGAGCGGCGCGCGCCCGGAACCTTCTACAAAACGTCTCGGAAGCTCGTGCCGTTCGGCGGCTTTTGACTTGGACGAAGCCACCGCTAAGCAAAGGCGGGATGGCCGATCGCATCGTCGTCCGCGGGGCCCGCGAGCACAACCTCAAGAACGTCGACGTCACCATTCCACGCGATCGCCTGGTCGTCGTCACGGGGCTCTCGGGCTCCGGCAAATCGTCGCTCGCCTTCGACACGATCTACGCCGAGGGCCAGCGCCGCTACGTCGAGTCGCTCTCGGCGTACGCGCGCCAGTTCCTCGAGCAGATGCAGAAGCCGGACGTCGACTCGATCGACGGCCTCTCGCCCGCGATCTCGATCGAGCAGAAGACGACGTCCCGGAATCCGCGCTCGACCGTCGGTACGGTGACCGAGATCTACGACTATCTCCGGCTCCTCTTCGCGCGCGTCGGGATTCCCCATTGCCACCGCTGCGGGAAGCCGATCACCTCGCAGACCGTCCAGCAGATCGTCGACCACGTGATGCGCCTCGGCGACGGGACGCGCATCCACGTGCTCGCGCCGATCGCCCGCGACCGGAAGGGCGAGTACAAGAAGGAGCTACTCGACCTGCGGAAGGCGGGATTCGCGCGCGTCCGGGTCGACGGCGCGCTCCGCGACCTCGGCGAGGACATCGTCCTCAAGAAGACGCTGAAGCACACGATCGACGTCGTCGTCGACCGCCTGGTCGTGAAGGCCGGGATCGAGAAGCGGCTCGCCGACTCGCTCGAGACCGCATTCCGCTACGGCGACGACCTCGTGAAGGTCGAGGTCGTGCCGGACCGCGGGGCGAGCGAAGCGAGCCCGCGGGCAGTGGGGCCCCGGCGGGCTTTGCCCGACGGGGCGAGGGGAGCGATCCCCTCGTTCGATGGCCAGGAGCACCTCTTCTCGCAGCGACTCGCGTGCCCCGACTGCGGCGTCTCCTACCCCGAGCTCGCGCCGCGCATGTTCTCGTTCAATAGCCCGCACGGCGCGTGCCCCGCGTGCAGCGGCCTCGGCGTGCAGCGCGTCTTCGATCCGATGCGCATCGTCGCCGACGAAGGCCTCTCGCTCGCGGGCGGGGCGATCGCCCCGTGGGGCAAGAAGCCGGAGGCGTACCGCGCGCTCCTCGACGGGCTCGCGCGTCACTTGAAGATCTCGGTCGACACGGCGTGGTCGAAGCTGCCGCAGCGCGCGCGCGACGCGGTCCTCCACGGCACCGGCGACGACCCGGTGGACGTCGAGCTGACGCGTGGCCGGCGCTTCTCCCGGCCGTTCGAAGGCGTCGTCAAGATGCTGGAGCGGCGCTACCGCGAGACCGACTCGCCGCTCCGGCGCGAGGAGCTCGAGGCCTACCAGAGCGAGCGCCCGTGCTCGGTGTGCGGCGGCACGCGGCTCAAGCCGGAGGCGGAGTACGTCAAGCTCGGCGGGCGATCGATCAGCGAGGTGACGGCGCTCTCGATCGCGGCCGCGCGCGACTTCGTCGCCGGCCTGGAGCTCACGCCGCAGCAGATGGAGATCGCGCGCCTGGTGATCAAGGAGATCACCGAGCGCCTCGGCTTCCTCTCCGCGGTCGGGCTCACGTACCTCACGCTCGATCGCAGCGCGGGGAGCCTGTCGGGCGGCGAGGGCCAGCGCATCCGGCTCGCGACCCAGATCGGCTCGTCGCTCGTCGGCGTCCTCTACATCCTCGACGAGCCGTCGATCGGCCTCCACCAGCGCGACAACGAGCGCCTGCTGGAGACGCTGAAGCGCCTGCGCGACCTCGGGAACTCGGTCATCGTCGTCGAGCACGATCGCGAGACGATGGTCGCCGCCGACCACCTGCTCGACATCGGACCCGGGGCCGGGCGCCTCGGCGGCGAGATCGTCGCGCAGGGGACGCCGGCCGAGGTCGCGCGCGACCCCGCGTCGCTCACGGGGCAGTATCTCAGCGGGCGGCGCGAGATCGCGATCCCGCGCCTCCGCCGCCGCGGCACCGGCTGGACCATCACGGTGAAGGGCGCGCGCCAGCACAACCTGAAGAACGTGACGGCGTCGATCCCGCTCGGGACGCTCACGTGCGTGACCGGCGTGTCGGGCTCGGGGAAGTCGTCGCTCGTGATCGACACGCTCTTCGCGGCGCTCGCCCAGAAGCTCTACCGCTCGCGGGAGCCGATCGGCGACCACGACGCGATCGAGGGCTGGCAGCTCCTCGACAAGGTCGTCGACATCGACCAGGCGCCGATCGGCCGTACCCCGCGCTCCAACCCCGCGACCTACACCGGCCTCTTCGCGCCGATCCGCGACCTCTTCGCGCAGCTTCCCGAGTCGCGCGTCCGCGGCTACGAGCCGGGCCGGTTCTCCTTCAACGTGAAGGGCGGCCGCTGCGAGTCGTGCGCCGGCGACGGGCTCATCAAGATCGAGATGCACTTCCTCCCGGACGTCTACGTGACGTGCGAGGTGTGCGGCGGCCGGCGCTACAACCGCGAGACGCTCGAGGTGCTCTACAAGGGGAAGTCGATCGCCGACGTCCTCGACATGTCGGTCGTGGAGGCGCTCGACTTCCTGTCCGCGGTGCCGGCGTGCCGGCAGAAGCTGGAGACGCTGCGCGACGTCGGGCTCGAGTACGTCCACCTCGGACAGTCGGCGACGACGCTCTCGGGCGGCGAGGCGCAGCGCATCAAGCTCGCGAAGGAGCTGTCGCGCCGAGCGACCGGGCGCACGCTCTACATCCTCGACGAGCCGACGACCGGCATGCACTTCGAGGACATCCGCCGCCTCCTCGAGGTGCTCGGGCGCCTCGTCGACGGCGGCAACACGGTGGTCGTGATCGAGCACAACCTCGACGTCATCAAGACGGCCGACCAGGTGATCGACCTCGGGCCCGAGGGCGGCGACGCCGGCGGCGAGATCGTGGTCGCGGGGACGCCGGAGGAGGTCGCGCGCCATCCGCGCTCGCACACCGGCCGGTTCCTGCGCGCGGCCCTCGGCGGCACGTCGCGCACGGCGGCGCGCGCCGCGGCCGGGCGTTCCGCTGTCCTCGCGGGCGAATCGCTGATAGACGGGCGGTCGTGACCTTCGCCTTGGGAGCGCGTTTCCTCCGCGGCCTGGCGGCGGCGGCGCTCGTCGCCGCCTGCAGCGCGAGCTCCAGCAAGGACTTCGGGCCGGACCCGTTCAAGGACCCCTTCTTCCAGGAGGGGATGGGCAGCAGCGGCGTGGACGAGGTGCTCGAGCATCCCGCGCCGAGCGTCGGCTATCTCAGCAACAGCGATCTCTACGCCAACGAGGGCGAGGAGGAGATGATCCGCCGCGAGCGCCGCGCCGCCGGCGCCGGTGAGGTCATCGAGGCGGAGGACCGGGGAGAGCTGCTCGGCAACGGGGACGACGAAGACCCCGGTGCGCCCGCGCGCCCCGGCTCGGGCCGCGAGAAGACGTTCGGCGAGAAGGCGGAGGAGGCGACGCTCGCCACCATGAGCGTCCTCATCGGCGCCGGCATGGCCGCGCTGCCATACCTTCTCGGGACCTAACAAAACGAGGGGAACGCTCCCCTCGCCCCATTGGGCAAAGCCCAACGGGGCCCCACTTCCCGCGGGCTCGCTTCGCTCGGCCGCGCGCGAAGCGCGCGGGGGGATCTTCAGTCCAACGCTCTCCCTGCAGGGGAGACGCCGCCGCGGCGGAGCTCCGAATTGAGGCTCGCGGCGATCCGGCTGTGGCGCTGGCTGTAGCCGAAGTAGATCGCGAGGCCGATCGCGAGCCAGACAGCGAGCCGGAGCCAGTTCTCCCAGCCGAGGGCGAACATCATCGCGAGGTTCGTCAGGATCCCGAGGATCGGGATCGCCGGCACCCACGGCGTCCGGAACGGGCGGTGCAGCTGCGGGTTCGTCCGCCGCATGACGAGCACCGCGGCGCAGACGATCACGAACGCCATCAGCGTCCCGATGTTCACGAGGTCGGCGAGGATCTTGAGCGGGAACGTCGAGCCCACGAGCGCGACCAGGACCCCAACCAGCATCGTCGCCTTGTGGGGCGTCCGGAAGCGCGGGTGGACGGCGCCGAAGAAGCGCTCCGAGATCAGGCCGTCGCGCGCCATCGCGAGCAGCACGCGCGTCTGGCTGAGGAGCAGGACGAGGAGCACGCTCGTCAGGCCGGCGATCGCGCCCACCGAGATGATGAAGACGGCGGTCTGCATCCCGTGGTGCGCGAACGCGTGCGCGACCGGGGCGTCGAGGTCGATCTGCGTGTAGTTCACCATGCCGGTCAGCACGCCGGCGACCAGGATGTAGAGGATCGTGCAGATGGCGAGCGACGCGATGATGCCGATCGGCACGTCGCGCTGGGGGTTCGTCGCCTCCTCGGCGTGGGTCGAGACCGAGTCGAAGCCGACGTACGCGAAGAAGATGTACGCCGCCCCCTTCAGGACCCCGGCCGCGCCGTAGGGGAAGAACGGATGCCAGTTGGCGACGTCGATGCGCGGTGTTCCGGCGAAGATCACGAAGACCACGACGACGATCTTGACGATCACCATCGCCGCGTTGAAGCGCGCGCTTTCGCTGATCCCGATCACCAGAACGCCCGTGAGCGCGAGCACGATCAGCGCCGCCGGGAGGTTCAGGTACGCGCCGGTCGCGTACCAGGCGTGGGTCGCGGCGTTGAACTCGATCGGCCCGACCGACCAGTGCTCCGGGATCGAGATCCCGTACAGGCCGAGGAAGGACTCGAAGTAGTGCGACCAGCCGTGCGCCACGGTGCTCGCGGCCACGGCGTACTCGAGCACGAGGTCCCAGCCGATGATCCACGCGAAGAGCTCGCCGAGCGTCGCGTACGCGTACGTGTACGCGCTGCCCGCGACCGGAACCATCGACGCGAACTCGGCGTAGCAGAGCGCCGCGAACGCACAGCCGAGGCCGGCGACGACGAACGACAGGACGAGCGCCGGCCCGGCGTACTGGTTCGCCGCGAGCCCGGTCAGAACGAAGATGCCGGCGCCGATGATGCAGCCGATGCCGAGCGCCGTCAGCGTCACCGGGCCGAGAGCGCGCCGCAGGCGATGCTCGCCCGCCATCTCGGCGAGGAGGACGTCGATCGGCTTGATCGTGAGCGCCTGCCGGCCCCGCGTCATGGTCGGTCGGGCGTAGCAAGCGGGTCGGCGGCGGAGCAAACGCGCGGGCGGGGCGATCGCTTCCCCGCCCGCGGCGCGGACGCGTCCGCCCGCTCGAGGCCGCGCGCGACGACGCGCGCGTACAGCGACTGCACCGCGCGCGTGACGTCGCCCGGCGTGCCCGCTCCGACGCGCCGGCGATCGAGCCGCACGACCGGCATGACCTCGATGACCGATCCGGTGAGAAAGATCTCGTCGGCAGCGTCGAGGTCGCGCGCGCGCAGCGGCGACTCGCGGATCTCGATCCCGGCGCGGCGCGCGGCGCGCACGACCGCGGCGCGCGTGATGCCGGGGAGGGCGCCGGCCGCGACGGGCGGCGTCTGCACCACCCCGCGGCGCACCGTGAAGACGTTGCTCGTCGTCCCCTCGCTCACCGTGCCGTCCGCCTCGACGAAGAGCGCCTCGCTCGCGTGGCTCCGCGCCGCGCGCATGCGGCCCGCCACCGCCGCGAGGTAGTCGACGTTCTTGTGAGAGCTCGTGGTCCCCCCGCGCCCGTGCCCGAACGCCAGCCGGACGACCGACCATCCGCGCTCGCGCTCGGCCGCGAGGTCCGAGGGAATCGCGCGCGCGACGAGGACGCAGGTCGGCGCGATCCCGGGCGGCGGGACGAGGCCCTCGCCGACGCCGCGCGTGATCGTCAATCGCAGAGCCGCCTCGCGGAGGGCGCACGCCGCGAGGAGGTCGCTCGCCGCGCGCCGGAGGTCGTGCTCCGGCCATGGGATCGCGAAGCGCCCGAGGCTCGCCGCGAGCCGGCGGAGATGCTCGTCCCAGAAGAGCGGGCGGCCGCCGTAGAAGCGGATGGTCTCGAAGAAAGCGTCGCCGTAGAGGAACCCGCGGTCGTAGATCGAGACCGCCGCCCGCGCGGCCGGCACGAGCCGCCCGTCGACCCACGCGAATCGGGCGCTCGTCCCGGGCGGCGCGGCGGACGATCGGCCCGCGCGCAATGCGGCGGCGGGGCGTCGCCGCGGTCGCGCGCTCACCCGCCGGCTCGCGACCCGGCGGCGGCGGCCGCTTCGCCGTCGGCGTCGCGATCCACGCCGAGCGCGGGCGCCACGCCGACCGCCTGCAGGAAAGGCCGCGCCTTCAGCCAGCACTCCGCGTGCTCGCGCTCGGGATCCGAGTCCGCGACGATCCCGGCCCCGACGTGGTACGCGAAAACTCCGTCGCGCCACACCGCCGTCCGGATCGCGATCGCGGAATCGAGGTCGCGCGCGCCCCGGAGGGCGACCGTCGCGCCCGTGTACACGCCGCGCGCGACCGGCTCGAGCTCCGCGATGATCTGCGCGGCCCGGATCTTCGGTGCGCCGGTGATCGATCCGCCGGGAAAGGTCGCTCGCAGGACGTCCGCGAGGCCGACGTCGTCGCGCAGCCGCCCGCGGACCGTCGAGACCAGGTGGTGGAGCGTCGCGAACGACTCCGTCCGGAGGAGCGACGGCACGGCGATGCTTCCCGGCGCGCAGATCCGCCCGAGGTCGTTCCGCTCGAGGTCCACGATCATGACGTGCTCGGCGCGCTCCTTGGGATCGCGCACGAGGTCTTCGCGCAGCGCCTCGTCGACGACCGGATCCGGGGCGCGCGGCCGCGTCCCCTTGATCGGCTCGGTCTCGATCGCGCTGCCGCGGACCCGGAGGAAGGTCTCGGGCGAGCGCGAGAGGACGGCGAAGCCATCTCCGCGCAGGAAGGAGCCGCACGGCACCGCCTGCGCGGCCCGCATGCGGAGGTACGCCTCTTCCGGATCGAGGTCGCATGCGACCCGGAAGCGCTCTGCGAGGTTCACCTGGTAGACGTCGCCGGCGGCGATGTAGTCCTGCGCGCGCTCGACCGCCGCGACGTAGCGCCGCCGGTCCGGCGTCTCGAGGACCGTCGCCGATTCGCAGGACGGCGTCGCGGCCGCGAGCGGCGAGCGCGTCGGCGCGAGCGCGGCGACCGCGTCGGCGAGCCGGTCGGCTGCGCGCTCGTCGATCGCCTCGATCGCCAGCCGGGCGGACCGTCCGCCGGGCTCGCGGCGCACGGCGAGGACCGCGTCGTGGCGCGCGAGCCAGACGATCGGCAGCCCGGTCGGGTCGGCGCGCAGGCGGCCCATCGCGGGCTCGATCAGCGGCGCCAGGTCGTACGCGAAGAAGCCGACGAAGCGCGGCGCCGAGCAGGCGTTCGGTGCGCCGCCCGCCGCGGCGACGAACGCCTCGACCGCTGCGAGCGGATCGCCGGTCCACTGGCGGACGGCCGCGCCGTCGGCGATCTTGACGGAGCCGTCGCGCGCGGTCGACAAGCGTGCGGTCGGCGAGAATCCGAGGTACGCAGGGGACTCGTCCCCGTCGTCGAGCCAGAAGGCGCCCGGCTGCCCCGAGATCCGCCGAAACACGGCGGCCGCGTCGGAACAGGGTCCCAAGTCGATGCTCAGCATGCCGCAGTCCGCTCGCTACCCCGCGCCCGGCGAACATGCCGCCGCGCCGGCGGGCGCGCCGGCCGCGCCCGCCCCACGGTTAGCTGCTTGAACGCATCTGTCCACCTCCTCCGCAAGACGGTCGCGGCGACCGTCCACCTCCAGGCGGACATCCCGGAGGACCACCCGTCGGCCGCGATTCTCGGCGCCGAGCGCATGGGCACCGGCGTCTTTCTCGGGACGCCGCCCGCGATCGTGACCGCGCACTACGTCCTGATCGGCTCGCGCGGCGTGCAGGTCACGACGATCGACGGGACCACCGCGAGCGGGACGATCGCCGCGATCGACTACGCGAGCGGCCTCGGCGTCGTGACGCTCGACGACCCGCCGGATCGCAGCCTCGAGGTCCGCCCGATCGAGGAGGTGACGCCCGGGCAGGAGTGCTTCGTCGTGGCGAGCGTCGGCGACGGCCGACAGGTGCGGACCGGGACCGTCGCATCGATCGCGCCCTTCGACGCGTTCTGGGAGTACATGCTGGACCGCGCGATCCTCGCGTCGCCCGAGAACCCCGGGCTCGGCGGCGGGCCGATCGCCGATGCGTCCGGACGCGTGATCGGCATCGCGGCGCTGTCCCTGACCGAGGTCGGCAAGTTCACGTTCGGTGTGCCCGCGTCGCTCGCGCTGCCGCTCCTCGAGGCGCTGCGCGTGCAGGGCCGCCACGCGCCCGCGCGGCGCGCCTGGCTCGGCATCACCTGCTACTCGCTCAAGAACCACGTCGTGGTCGCCGGCGTCATCCCCGACAGCCCGGCGGCGAAGGCGGGCCTCCGCTCGGGCGACCTCATCGTCGCGATCGACGGCGAGGAGGTGAGCGAGCGGCGCGATCTGTTCGACCGCCTCTGGCGGCGGGCGAGCGGCGACCCGGCGCGCCTGCGGGTGTTCCGCAACAACGAGACGTTCGAGGTCGAGGTCGCGACCGGAACTATCGAAGACTTCTTCGCCTAGCGCTACGCTGCCGCGAGGGCGCGGACGGCGGCGACGAGCTGCGGAAGCACCGTCCCCGCGGGCCCTTCGAGGACGATGCCGGCCCAGGGCGTGAGCTCGCTCTCGTGTGGGTTCACCTCGATCACGGTTCCGCCGCGCTCGAGGACGCCGAAGGGCAGGGCGGCCGCGGGGTAGACGGTGGCCGACGTGCCGGCGACGAGGATGCAGTCCGCGCGGGCAGCTTCTTCCTGGCAGCGGTCGAGCACGTCCGGCGGGATCGGCTCGCCGAAGGAGACCGTGTCGGACTTCAGGATGCCGCCGCAGCGGTCGCAGATCGGCGGCAGGGTCGCGAGCGAGATCTCCTGGCGCGGCCAGCGCGAAACGCAGCGCGTGCAGCGGACGAGAAGCGCGTTGCCGTGGATCTCCGCGAGCTCGCGCTGCCCGGCGCGACGGTGCAGGTCGTCGATGTTTTGCGTGACGAGGCAGCGCAGCAGGCCCATCTCCTCGAGCTCGACGAGCGCCTTGTGGCCGGCGTTCGGGCGTGCGGCTTCGAGGCGCTCCGCGAGCTCGCGCATCGGGCCCGAAGGGTTCAGGCGCTGCTCCCACGCGCGCTTCGGGTCCGCGAGGAACAGCTCGTACCCGTTCAGCGGCGGCTCGCCGTGCTTGGTCCAGAGCCCTCCGGGCCCGCGGAAGGGCGGGATGCCGCTCTCGACCGACAGGCCCGCGCCCGTGAGCCCGATCGCGTAGCGCGCGCCGACGAGCGCGCGCGCGGCCGCGCGGTAGGCTGCGTCGTCGCGGCTCTCGGTCGGCGGCGCCATCCGCTCAGCCGTAGATCAGGAGCCGCTGGCCGAGCTGGAGCTGCGCGGAGACCGCGCGGTTCGCCGAGCGCAGCGCCTTCACGGTCGTGCCGTTCTTGCGCGCGATCTGCCAAAGCGTGTCGCCCTTCCGGACCACGTACTCGCGCGCCGCGCGCGTCTCGATGCCGGGGAAGTAGTACGTCGCGTTGCGCGCGATGTGCACGGCCGCGAGGAACTGCGCGTAGAAGTTCTTCCCGGCGTACCCGAAGGCCGGGCTCGCGTGCCGCTCGATGAGCGCGACGAGGTCGCTGGTGCCCGCCGTCGCGACCGCGCGGAGCGTCCCGTTCACGCCGTAGTTGTACGACGTGATGGCGAGCGGCCAGCTTCCGAGCGCCTCGTGGGCGTCGTGCAGGTAGCGCGCCGCGACCGCCGTCGCCTTGTAGGGATCGCGCCGCTCGTCGACGCCGTCGTCCACGCGCAGCGATCCGCGCGCCGTGTCCGGCATGAGCTGCCAGAGGCCGACGGCGCCCGCGCGCGAGACCGCGAGCGCGTCGAACGACGACTCGACGTGCGGCAGGTAGGCGAGCTCCTCGGGCAGCGAAGCGTCGCGTAGCAGCCGGCGGACGTTCGACAGATAGGCCTTCGATCGCACGACGCTCTCGCGGAACACCTCGCGCTGGCCGGTCTGGACGCGGATGCGACCGCGCGCCTCGGCGAGGAGCCGCGGGCTCATCGGCGGCCGTAGCATCGCCCACGCCTCGCCTTTCGGCCCGAGCACGCGGCGCGATCCGCTGCGCTCGGGGTGGGCGAGCGCGCGGCCCACGCGGTCGGCGAGCGCCGAGTAGCGCTCCTGAATCGCTTCGAGCTCGGCTGATCCGCCGTCGGCCAGCGGCACGACCGCGAACACGACCCACGGCCGATCGCGGTCGTGCACGATCGCTTCGGCGAGCGAGTAACGTGTGAAGACGTCGACCCAGAACGAGATCCGGGCCTCGAGGCCTCTTCCGGCCTCCAACGGGGGTTTGAACTCGAGCCGCGGTGCCTCCTCACGCGCTTCGCCGACGCGTGCCACCGACAACCCCAACCCAACGATCAACAGGAAGGACAGCCGCCGGCTCCGGAAGCGGTCGCGTCGCATGCGCACCCTCCGATAGCGGCGTTGCGTGCCGAGAGTGGCAGAGCCGTCGCCCGGAAACAAGGAGCGACGCGTCCGAGTTGCGCGCCGTGCCGGCGGACGGCACGCTGGCGTCGCACCGGTCGCGCGACGCGCGGCCACAGGTGCGAGGAGGTGTCAGTGAGGACGGAGTTTTTCTCGAGCTTCGCGAGTTTTCGACCGTGCCGCGCGGCCGGGAGGCCGCGTTTCGCCTCTGCGCCTTCGACCGCGCTCGCCCTGGCGCTCGCGCTGGCGGCTCTCCTCGCAGCCGCACCGGCGCGCGCGGAGGAGGCCGCGGAGGGCGGCGAGGCGATCACCGCGTCGGGCGAGGTCGTCGACCTCGCCTGCTACTTGACGCGCGGCGAGAAGGGCCGCGGCCCCGCGCACGCGGAGTGCGCCGACATGTGCGCGAAGGGCGGCGCGCCGCTCGGCCTCCTGTCGACCGATGGCAGCCTTCTCCTCCTCGTCGAGGATCACTCGAAGCCCGCGCCCTACGCGCAAATCAAGAAGATGGCGGGCAAGCAGGCCGAGGTGGAGGGCAAGAAATTCGTCCGCGGCGGCATCCCCGGCCTCATGGTCGGCTCCGCCAAGGAGATGTGATCTAGAAGAAGAAGTGGATCTCCATGACGAGCCGGTTCTGGTTCGCCGGGGGCTGGTTCTCCGGCCCGTTCGCGATCGAGTAGAAGAGCCGCGTCTGCAGGAAGCGCCCGAGGAACGGCTCGATGCCGAGGCCGAAGCGGTTCTGCGAGTCGTCGTTCGTCGTCGCGTCCGAGTCGTTGTCGGTGTACTCGGCGAAGGCCTTGCAGTTGATCCAGTCGAGCAGGAGGTAGTTGAGCTCCCCGTAGACGAGGAAGGTCCCGACGGCGGGCTGCGTGCCGCTGAACGAGTCGTGGATCCAGTCGACCTCGCCCTGGTACTCGAAGCGGCCGAGGTTCGCGCCGGCGTAGAACCCGTAGACGTAGCGTTCCTGATCCTGCGGCGCGACGTGCAGGAACGACGCCCCGACGATCGCGTCGTCGACGATCGGTAGGTCGCGCAGCATCGCGTACGCGTTCGTGGTGACGCGGACGTCGGCGTCGCCGGGCGGACCGTCCGTGACCGAGACGGAGAAGTGGAACGGGCCGGGCTCGAGGGCGAACTCCGCGCCGTCGTCCGAGCTCTGAAAATCCGTGCCGGTCCGGCCGCGGACGAAGATCTTGTTCGCCTCGTTGTCGAGCGCGAACAGGTTGTCGTTCTCGGTGCGGAGGCCGTAGTCGAGGAAGAAGCGGCCTGCCTTCACGTAGCCGCGCCAGGGCAGGATGCCCTTCATGAGGCCGAACACCTCGCGCGCGACCGTGCCGCCCGGCGCGTACGAGATGTCCGTGTAGACCTCGAGGTAGTCGGGGATGAGGCCGACGAGCGCGTAGAACGACGCCTCCCGGATCTCGAGGATGTTCTCGTCGACGTTGCTCCGGAAGACCTTGCCGTTCGGGACGCGACCCTGGGCGTTCGGCTCGTCCTGGAAGACGATCGAGTCGTTCACCCGCAGGTCGCCGCCGATCGAGAGGAAGCTCGTGATCTGCCCGTTGAAGGCGTCCGCGGCCTGCGCGAACTCCGGAAAGAGGTCGCGGTAGTGGGTGATCTCCTGGAGGTGGGTGTTCGCGAGGAGCGTGCGCATGCCGCCGCCGGTCTCGTTGACGTGGCAGGAACTGCACTTCCTGCCCTCGCGGATCGCCATGTACGGCTCGGCGCGCGCGGCCCGCGGCGAGAGGACGCACAGGGCCACCGCCGCCGATGCGAGAAGCGGCCGCGCAGAGCGCGCGGCCTTTCTTGGGTTGCACGACATCGAGCCCCCCCGGAGTCGGTGCGGCGCCCGGCGCGCGGTCGGAACGAGCTTCGGATTTCGGCGCGCCGGGCGAGCGAGCGTCTACACGGCGTGCGCGGAGTGTCAAAATCCCGCGTGCCTTGGCCGGCGCGTGGAGTCGTTCCCCGCGTCCCAACGGCTTCGATCGGGTGCCTTGCGGCACGATCCGCGAGGCGGAAAAAGCGCGCTCGAGCGGGACACGACGACCGACGACCCGCCGCCGCAACGCCACCGCAGCGCGCGCGGATGGCAGGCCATCGCGCCCCGATCCGTGTGCCTCTCCACCGTGTCGGTCGACGCGTCGTGCCATTTTCCGACCGCGTGCCGGACATTTGGAAGAGGGTCCAGCCATTGACACCGAGAATTTCACAGTCGTAGATGGCGCCGGCGTTTCGCCGGGGGGCCGGCAGATGTCGAAGCGCCCGAGATTCGGAGGTCGGTGCAGAAAACGGAAGTGCTGAATCCCACGGCTGGAATGCATCACCAGGAGGGGGGTCCGATGGCGCATAGGTTGGCCAGGTGGTGGCTCGGCATCCTCGCGGCGGCGCTCGTCGTCGTCGCGGCACGGGATGCGGCGGCGCTCAAGCTGAACGAGGAAGGCACGATCAATCTGAGCGTTCGCGCGTACGTGAACGCCCGCATCGGCACGATGGCCAAGCAGTCGACGCGGCCGGGAAGTCAGCCGCCCGAATGCGTGGCGAACCCGAACGCGAACAACTGCAACTTCGGGGGCACGTTCCCGTACTCGGGCGCCGGGCACCTGATCCAGAACCGGTTCTTCCTCGAGCTCAAGTGGAATCACGACCTGACCTCGATGTTCGAGGACGTGCTTCCCGAGAGCGTGACGACGTTCAAGTACAACTTGACGTACCGCGGGGAGTACGACGGCATCTACGACTACGGTCCGAGCGAGTACAGCGGGCAAACGGAGACCTTCCAGGAGATCGAGCAGGCGCTGCGCCAGGGCGGCTTCCCGACGACCTCCGCCCAGCGCCAAACGGATCGCGTGCGGCATCGCCTGCGCGCGGTCGCGAGCAACCGGAACCGCCTCTTCCAGGCGTTCGTCGACTGGGAGCAGGGCCCGGTGTTCGTCCGCTTCGGCCGCCAGAACCTGGCATGGGGTGAGACCGACGTCTTCCGCCTCCTCGACAACATCAACCCGATCGACAACAGCTTCGGAGGCTTCTTCCTCGAGCTCGACGAGCGGCGCGTCCCGCTCAACATGCTCCGCACGAGCTACAACTTCGGGACGATCGGGCCACTCGACCAGGCGTTCCTCGAGGGCTACGTCGCGTTCGACCGCACGGTCGCCTTCGTCCCGGGTGCTCCCGCCGGCTCGCCCTGGTACGCGCCGCTCGGACCGACGACCGGAACGACGGTCGGCGACCTGCAGGCGCCGAACCTGACCGGCCACAACCTGCGCGGCGGCGGCCGGTTCGTCTTCAACTGGGCGGACTTCACCTTCACGCTCGCGAGCTACCAGACGATGTTCGATACGCAGGCGGTTCGCTTCCGCGCCGCGAACCCCACGGACCCGGGATTCAACCCGGGAGTCAGCGTGATCACCGCCGAATCGTTCGCGCCGCTCGTGTGGGTGAACGGCGCTTCGATGACGACGGCGCTGCCCTCCCTGAAGAGCGTGCTGCGCTCGGAGGTCGCCTGGTTCAAGGACGAGGCCCTCTTCCGGGGCCCGGTCGAGAGCAAGTTCCCGGGCAGGAACACGACCAACCCGATCGACCTCAACTACCTCAACAACTTCCTCGTTCCGGTGACGGCGCGCGATCCCGCGACCGGTCAGGCCGCGCCGCAGTTCAACACCGTGAGCCGCAAGGACACCTTCAACATGGCGCTCGGCTGGGACACGAACCAGTACATCCGCGTCCTGAACCCGACCCAGACGTTCTTCATCACGACCCAGTTCTTCTACCGGCACATCTTCGACCGCGATCCGTTCCAGTCCGTGCCGGTGCCGGAGCCGAACAACTCGACGCGCACGATCCCGCTGGTCGGTGACACGTTCCTCCACACTCTCGCGATCAACACGACCTACAACGTGAAGGCGCCGTTCACCGACGCCAACATGCAGGTCACGCCCGGCTACAACATGTTCTACGACTGGCAGGGCATGCTCCTCTTCCAGCCGAACATCCGCTTCGTGCGCGACCCGTGGCGCTTCCTGGTCGACTACACGACGATCAACAGCGGCGTGTTCCGGTACCAGATCGGCCTCGTGCGCGATCGCTCGAACGTCCGGGTCCAAGTCGAATACGTCCTCTGAAGCCCCGCACGGGCTCCTCGACCGCCGCCCCGGGCCGACTGGCGCTTTCGACTCGCCAAGTCGGTCCGGGGCTGGCATGATCGACGTCATCCGGCGCCGTCTCGACCGCCGCGCGCGGCGCCGGTCCGCGGATCTCCACCCGCCCATCGAGAAAGGATGCCCGCTCTCATCACCGACGGGGATCGCCTCGCCGCGTCCGCGGCGGAGAGCGCGCACGCGCCCGACACCGTGCCCGTAGCGATCCGCGCGGAGCACCTCTGCAAGCGGTTCGGGACCACGGTTGCCGTCGACGACGTGTCCTTCGAGGTCGCGCGCGGCGAGGTCGTGGGCTTCCTCGGCCCGAACGGCGCGGGCAAGAGCACGACGCTCCGGATGCTGACGGGCGTCTTCCCGCCGTCGACCGGGCGCGCCAGCATCGCCGGGTACGACGTCGTGCGCCAGCCGCTCGAGGCCCGCCGGCGCCTCGGCTACCTGCCGGAGCGCACCGCGCTCTACGGCGACATGCCGGTCGCCTCCTATCTCGGCTTCGTCGCCGAGCTGAAGCTCGTGCCGGTCGGCGACGTCGCGCGCGCGGTCGCGGCGGCGATGGACGCGGCCGGCATCTCGCACGTGGCGCATCGCCTCGTCGGCAACCTCTCGAAGGGGTACCGCCAGCGGGTCGGGATCGCGCAGGCGCTGCTCGGCGACCCGGCGGTCCTGATCCTCGACGAGCCGACCTCCGGGCTCGACCCCGAGCAGGTGAGCGACATCCGCGCGCTCATCCGCGGGCTCGGCGCCGAGCGGACGGTCATCCTGTCGACGCACATCCTGACCGAGGTCGAGACGGTGTGCTCGCGCGTCATGGTCATGAACCGGGGGCGCATCCTGGCCGTGGACGAGCCGGCGCACCTCGAGCGCCGCCTGCGGCCCTACCGCGAGATCGCGGTGCGCGTGATCGGTCCGGAGGAGGCCGTGCTCGCGACTCTTCGCCACGTGCCGCGGGTCGCGCAGGTCGTGACGCGCGGCCGATCGCCCGAAGGCATCGACTTCGTCGTCTGCTGTCCCCACGAGTCCGACGTGCGGCGCGAGGTCGCCGCGGCGGTCGTCGGAAGGGGCTTCGGGCTGGTCGAGATCCGCCCGGTCGTCATGACGCTCGAGGAGATCTTCCTCAGCCTCGTGAGCGAGGGGTCGCCGGTCGAACCGGCCGAGGACGACCTTCCCGTCGCCGCGGGAGCCGGCGTTGCGGGCCGTTAGGGCGATCGCACGCCGCGAGCTCGCGGCGTACTTCGGCTCGCCGACGGCGTACGTCCTGCTGACCGTCTACCTCGTGCTGTCCGGCTACTTCTTCTACAGTGACGTCGCGTTCTTCGTGACGTTCGGAGCCCAGATCCTCCCGACCGGGCTCTGGCGCTACGTCTTCCTCGACTTCCGCCTCGTCACGCTCCTCGTCCTGCCGCTCGTCACGATGCGGCTCTTCGCCGAGGAGCGGAAGCTCGGCACGATCGAGCTGCTCTGGACGCTGCCCGTCAAGGACGTCCAGCTCGTGCTGGGGAAGTTCCTCGCGGCCTGGTGCTTCCTCGCGGTGCTGGTCGCGCTCGCGATCGTGCCGTTCGCGGTCTTCTACGCGTTCTACGCCTTCGACGTCGGCCCGCCGCTCGCGGGCGTCGTCGGGCTCCTCCTGCTCGGGACCGCGTTCATCGCCTGCGGCATCGCGGCGTCGACCCTCACCGAGAACCAGGTCGTCGCGGCGATGCTCACCTACGGCGTCCTCGTCTTCTTCTGGTTCATGACGTGGAACGAGGCCGTCGGGAGCGAGAAGCTGATCCGCGTCCTGCTGCTCTTCTCGCTCTTCGACCACTTCTACAACTTCGCGATCGGCACCATCCAGGTCGTGGACGTCGCGTACTTCGCGGTGTTCGTCGCGTTCTTCCTCTACGCGAGCCTGCGCTCGCTGCAGAGCCGCGCCTGGCGCGGCGTCGACTGATGTCGCGCCCGACCCTCGCGCACGTCCTCGGGCTCGCCGCCGAGCTCGCGCTCGCCGGCGCGATCGCGGTGCTCGTCGTCGTGCTCGCGTGGGCGCACAACGAGCGCCTCGACTTGACGCCGACGCGCGAGCACACGCTGTCGGATCAGGCGCGCCGCACCGCGCGCCGGATCGACCAGGACGTCACGATCAGCGTCTTCTACAACAGCCAGGAGCAGGGACGCGTGCGCGAGATGAAGGAGCTCCTCACGCGCCTCGCGGAGCAGTCGCGGCACATCGACTTCCGCATGTACGACCTCGACCGCAGCCCGCTCATGGCAAACAAGCTCGGGATCGTCAATTACAACTCGGGCGTGCTCGAAGGCTACGGCCGCCGCGTGAAGGTCCGAGACCTGACCGAACCCGATCTGACGACCCAGCTGATCAAGCTCATCGAGGGCGGCGAGCGGCTCGCCCTCTTCACGGTCGGCCACGGCGAGCGCGATCCGAACAGCAGCGATCCGCGGAGCGGCCTCTCGCAGGCGGCCAAGGCGCTCGAGGCGGAGAACTACCGCATCGAGCGCGCGGCCGACCTGCGGGGCGGGATCCCGGACGAGGTCGCGCTGCTCGTGGTCGCGAGCCCGGCGAGCGACTTCGCGCCGGGCGAGATCGCCGCGGTCGTCCAGTACCTCGAGCGCGGGGGCGGCGCGTTCTTCCTCCTCGAGGCGCAGACGCCGCCGCGGGTCGCGGAGCTGCTGCGCCGGTTCGGGCTCGAAGGCGGAAACGACCTCATCGTCGACGAGCGGAACCGGCTCTTCTTCGCCGACAGCTTCGCCCCCCAGGTGGCGCTCTTCAACGAGCAGATCCTGCCGTACACGGGCGCGCCGCCGGCGGTGCTCCCGCTCGCCGAGTCGATCCGCATCGTCGAGCCGGCCGACGCGCGCATGCAGCTGGCACCGTTCGCGTTCACCGGCAGCGACACGTGGAGCGACACCGAGCGGGTGAGCGTCGAGGGCAAACCGCCGGTGTTCCGCCCCGAGGTCGACGTGCGCGGCCCGATCCCGATCGCGGCGATCGCCCGGCTGCCCGATCCCGCTGAGCAGGAGCACGACGACGGGGGCTCCGCGGATCGCGAAGCCCGGGACAAAGCGGCTGCCACCGACGCGGACCGCGGGTCGATCGTCGCGATCGGGGACGTCGACTTCGCGACGAACCTCTACTTCGGGTCGCTCGGGAACCGCGACTTCTTCCTCAACCTGGCGCACCTGGCGGCGCGCGCCGAGGTCCTCATCGCGGTCCGGGGCGAGGGGCGCCCGGGCGGGACGTTCTCGCAGATCTACCTGACGGCGAGCCAGGCGCGGACGCTTTTCTGGACGGGAGTCGTCGCCCTGCCGAGCGCGGTGCTCCTGTGCGGGATCGCGGTCGGGTGGCGAAGGCGGATCCGGAGCGCCGCATGAGCGCCTCGTCGACGTCGCCCGGCGTCGACCTCGCCGCTCCGGCCGGCGACGCCGCCGTCGCGTGGCGACGGCTCGCCGTGCTCGGGATCGTCGTCGCCGCTCTCGCCGCCGTCGCCGCGTGGACCGTTCCGGCGCGCCTCGCTCCGCCGCCGACGACGCCCGCGACGCCGCTCCTCGCGATCGATCCGTCGGCCGTGCGCGAGGTCGACGTCCGGCGTGGCGACGTGGCGGGCCGCCTCCGCCGCACGCCCGCCGGCTGGTCGCTCGCGCTCGGAAGCGGGGAAAGGCAGGTCGACGCGGACGTCGTCGAGAGCTTCCTCGGCGTCCTTCGAACGACCGCTCGTTTGACGCACTTCGTCGAGAGCGACCTCGCCGCCTTCGGCCTCGATCCACCGCGCGGCGAGGTCGTTCTCCGCGACCGCGGCGAGACCCATCTCTCCCTCGGCGATCGGAACCCCGCGCTCACGGCGCTCTACGTGCGGATCGCACCGTCGCCCGACGTCGTCCTGGCCGGCTCGATCGTCCACTGGGAATTCGACAGGCTGGCCGACATGGTCGCCCGCGAGGCCGATGGCGCGGGCTGACGAGCCGATCGGCCCTTCGGCGTTGACGGCAAGGTTGGAATGAGGCTTTGATGCGATCCTGGAGGGTCCTCCGATGAAAACCACTCAGAGATGGCTTCTGGCGGCGCTTGCGGCGGCAGTCGTGGTCGCGCCCGCCGGAGTGCGCGCCGAGGAGTACGTCCTGGACTCCTCGAACTGGCAGAAGGCCGAGAAGCTCCTGCCGGAGCCGGTTCTGAAGCGCGTCAAGGCCGGCGACTACCAGTTCAAGGTGGTCGAGGTCGACAACGAGAAGTTCAAAAACAATTTCAGCTCGAGCTACTGGGCGGCGAGCGAGGCGAACGAGGGCAAGTACGACCTCGACGCCGAGACCTGCGGGCTCAAGGACAAGGCGACGGGCAAGGTGCCCGACCACGTCTTCGGCAAGCCGTTCCCGCGCATCGACCCGAAGGATCCGCAGGCGGCCTGCAAGGTCGCGTGGAACTTCTACCTCGCCAACCAGATCGGCGAGGGCCAGGGCGCGACGTTCACGCTCAACGGCATCGACCGCAACGGCGAGTTCCGCCGCATCAAGCTCTGGCTCCACGCGAACGCGTACATGGGCCGGCACGAGAAGGCGAAGGAGAATCCCGAGAACCTGCGCGGGACCTCGCTCTCGCACGCCATGGAGCCGGCCGACGCCGAGGGCGTCAACATCCTCGGCCAGGCGATCAACGACTGGACGTCCCAGGACAACATCTGGGCGTACGTGCCGCAGACCCGCCGCTCCCGGCGCGTGAACGCGGCCTCGCGCTCGGATCCGGTGGCAGGCCTCGACATCTTCTCGGACGACCTGAACTGCTACGCGGGCAAGGTCGAGTACTACAAGTGGAAGCTCGTCGGTGAGGGCGAGACGCTCGCGCCGCTCATCGGCCCGTACGCCCTCAAGCAGAACCCGACCAACAGCCCGACCCGCTTCAACGTCCCGATCCCCTACCTGCGCGGCGCTTACGAGACGCCCGGAGCGAAGGGCGCGCCCTGGCAGATCACCGAGAACCTCGTGTTCGTGAAGCGCCCGGTCTGGATTCTCGAGGGGGAGTCGACGGATCCCTACTACAACTTCGGCAAAGTGATCATGTACGTCGACAAGGACATGAACCGCATCTACTGGAAGAACGTGCACAACCGGGCCGGCGAGTACTTCTACACCGCGATGTGCAGCTACCACTTCTCGAAGAGCGACGACGGCAAGTTCAGCGCGACCACGCCGAACATGGTGATGGGAGTGAACGACAAGACCGACCGCGCCGCACTGGGCGGCCGCTACGCCGACCAGTTCATCGAGCGCAACTTCGACCCCGGCTACTTCTCCCTGCGCGCGCTCTCCCGCTTGAGCGACTGATCCGCAGCCGACGCCGCGAATCGACGGGGCGCCCGGAGAGCCGGGCGCCCCGTTTTCGTTTTCCGAGCGCTCGACGTTCACCGCGCGGACGTCGGAGCGCGGGCGGGCCGGCGCGTGTGCGAGCCCGGCGACTCCTGTCGGAGGTGCCCCTTTATTGTCTCACGGATTGAGGAAGGGCACCTCCTCCAACGTCGCTGCCGTGCTCGCACACGCGCCGACCCGCCCGCAGTACGTGGGCGGAAGTCGTCGCGCTTCCGCCCGCGCGCCCGCTCCGGCCGCCGCCGGCGGCCTCCGCGGGCGCACATACGGCGTTGCGCCCAGTCTGTCGCGCGAGTGTCGTCACCATGCGTGAGCGACGCGCGGCGAGCCGCGCGAGCGGCCACCGTCTGGCGCGCTCGCGAACCCGAGCGGTGCGCCCGGCACGCGGTTCCTCCGGCGGGAGCTGTGCGTGAGCGAGCACCGGCAGCGACGTTGGAGGAGGCGCCCTTCCTTGATCATGAGATAGAAAAAGGGCGCCTCCGACAGGAGTCGCCGTGCTCGCTCACGCGCAGCTGTCGCCGGGCGCCGCGGTCGTGCCCACCGCCGGTCGCAGCCAGAACGAGGTGCGCTACGGCGTGACGCGCAGCGCTTCGCGGTCGGCGGCGGCGCGGACGATCGTCGCTGCGATCTCGCGGAACTGCGCGGAGACGGGGTTCGCCGGGTCGGCCGCGACGAGCGGCGTGCCGGCGTCGGCGGACTCGCGGAGGGCGCGCGTGAGGGCGATCGCGCCGAGGAAGGGGATGCCGAGCTGGGCGGCCATGGCCTTCCCGCCGCCGCTCCCGAAGATGTCCGAGCGGTGCCCGCAGCCCGCACAGACGTGCCCGCTCATGTTCTCGATCACCCCGAGCACCGGCACGTTCACCTGCTGGAACATCTTGAGGCCGCGCTTCACGTCCGCGAGCGCGACGTCCTGCGGCGTCGTCACGATCACGCCGCCCGTCATCGCGAGCTGCTGGGACAGCGTCAGCTGGACGTCGCCCGTACCCGGCGGGAGGTCGAGCACGAGGTAGTCGAGCTGGCCCCAGTCGACGTTGTGGAGGAACTCGCCGATCAGCTTCGTCACCATCGGGCCGCGCCAGATGACCGGGCGATCCCGCTCGACGAACGACCCCATCGAGATCGCGCGCAGGCCGTGCGCCTCGAGCGGGTGGATCCGGCGCTCGGATGTGACGTGCGGCTCCGCGTCGTCCAGGCCGAGCAGCAGCGGGACGCTCGGGCCGTAGACGTCGGCGTCGAGGAGCCCGACCGAGCCGTGCTCCAGGAGGGCGACCGCGAGGTTCGCCGCGACCGTCGACTTGCCGACGCCGCCCTTGCCGCTCGCCACCGCGAGTACGTTCGCGACGCCCGGGATGCCTTGCGGTCCGCGCGGGCGCGCCGGCGCGGCGGGCGTCGGAGCGGGCGCTGTCACGAGCGTGACGTCGCCCACGCCCGGCACCGAGGATGCCGCGCGGACGATCTCCGCGCGTAGCCGATCCGCGAGATCGGGGCTGTCGGCGGGCGGCGCGAGCGTGATGACCGTCCCGAGGCCGCCGACCTCGATGTCGCGGACGATGCCGAACGACACGATGTCGCGCGAGAAGCCCGGGTACTTCACCGACCTCAACGCATCGAGCACGTCGCGCGCGGTTGCCATGCGCGTGAACCTAGCCGACGCGACCCGCGAGGCAAGGCGCAGCCCGCGATGCGCCGATGACAAAGCGCGGCACCGCGTCAGAAACCCGACTGCGGGAGCGGTGCATGGGTAACGCAGGATACATTTCTGACGCCGCGCCTCTCGCCCGGGCCAGAAACATCCTGAGTTTCGCGATGGCATCTCCGTTGCTCGGGCCCACAGGCGGGACGAACCCGATCACTATACCGAGCCCTGCACCATGAAGAGGGGGGGACGATGGACGCGCAAGACGTCGCAGCGCACGCGGGAGAGTGGGAGATGATGGTGAAGGAAGAGATGTCGGGCGACGAGATCCGGAACCTGCGCAAGAAGCTCGGCCTGACGCAGGAGGAGTTCGCGCACGCCGTGGCGGTCACGTTCTCGACGGTCAACCGCTGGGAGAACGGCCACGCCAAGCCGAGCAAGCTGGCGCGGCGCGCCATCGAAGCGCTCATGAGCCCCAAGGGCGCCTCGAACTCCGGAAGCCAGTCGATCGACGAGCTCGCGTCCGGCGCGTTCGGCGCCGTGCACACGAAGTAGTCGCGGGCCACTCGCGCATCGGCTAGAGCCGATGCGACGTGGCGCGTGCATTCGGATCGGGTGCAGGGAGCCGGCCCGCCATCGCGGGGTGCGACACTCTGGTCGCGCTCGGCGCGGCGACGCGCCGTGGCTCCGTCGTCTTCGGGAAGAACAGCGATCGCCCACCTGGCGAGTGCCAGCCGCTCGCCCTGATCGAGCGCGCCTCGCATGCGCCGGGCGCCGACGTGCGCTGCCAGTACGTCGCCGTTCCGCAGGTGCGGGAGACCGCGCGAGTGCTGGGCTCGCGGCCGGTCTGGCTGTGGGGCTTCGAGCACGGCATCAACGAGCACGGCGTCGCCATCGGTAACGAGACCGTGTTCGCCCGCGAGGCCCCGGCGCCGACCGGGCTCCTCGGCATGGACCTCGTCCGCCTCGGCCTCGAGCGCGCGACGACGGCGCGGGCGGCGGTCGAGATCCTGACCGCCCTGATCGAGGCGCACGGGCAGGGCGGCTCCGGTTTCCGCGACGCCGACTGGCCGTACAACAACGGCTTCCTGATCGCCGACCCGGGCGAGGCGTGGGTGCTCGAAGCGGCCGGTCGCGAGTGGGCGGCGCGTCCCGCGCGCGCGACCGACGCGATCTCGAACCAGATCTCGATCGGCGCCGACTGGGAGCGCCTGTCGCGCGGCGCCGTCGAGCGCGCCACGAGCGCCGGATGGTGCGGCCGAGAAGAGGCGCGCTTCGACTTCGAAGCCGCGTATCGCGACCGCGACGGCGTTCCGGCCGTGTTCTCGGAAGGCCGGCTCCGCCGATCGCGGTCGCTCCTTTCCGCCGCGAGCGGCGAGGTGGACGTCGCGCTCGTGCGCGCCATCCTGCGAGACCACCACGGGGCGCCGCCGGGTGGACCGTCCGACAGCTCGCCGGAGGACGAAGCGTTCTACACGCTCTGCATGCACCAGGGGCCGAGCCGGACGGCGGCGAGCATCGTCGCGGAGCTCGAGCCGGCGCCGCGCGGGCCGCGCGCGGCGTGGGCCGCCTTCGGGCGGCCGTGCGCGTCGGTCTTCTTCCCGGTCGTCGTCGCGGGGCGCTTGCCCGAAGCGCTCGGCGCCGGCAGCGACGAGCCGAGCGAAGCTTTGTGGTGGCTCTTCGAGCGCCTGGCGGCGGCCGCCGAAGCCGACCGGGGAGCGGCGCAGCGGATCCGCGAGCGGCTCGACGAGCTCGAGGCCGAGCTCGATCGGGACTTCGCCGCCGCGTACGGAAGCCTGGGCGGGCCCGGCGCCGACGGCGACGGGCATGCCGCGACGCAGCTCATGGCGGACGTCGCGGCGCGCGTGACGTCGTGCGCGCGCGGCCTCCTGGCCGAGAGCGAGCGCTGACGGCGCGCGAGTCGGGCGCGGGTCGTCTTACCCCGCCTCGGCGCAGCCCCGCCGGCGCGTCGCGTGGAGGGGGGACGCGGCGCCGGCGAGGCTGCGCGGCAGGGGAGACGACTGGAGATTCACGGCGTCTTCAGGCGGCGATCGCGGGCTTCGCGTCCGCGACCGGCGCTTCGGCGGTCAGGAACCACTCCATGGGGCGTCCGGCGTACTGGGCGATGCGGAAGAGCACGTCCGTCGTCGGGATCCGCCCGTTCAGGTAGTTGTAGACCGCGGACAGGCTCAGACCGAGGTCGTAGGCGAAGGCCTTCGGCTCGTCCCGAACCACGTCCCGGATGCGGCTGGCGAACACCGCGCCATCGATCGTGGGCTGCGCTAGCACGACTCTTCCTTCCCTTTCCGCGGCGTCTTGCGCCGCATTGTCTGGCTCGCGGGGTTGCGAGACCAAATAAAAAAGGCCGCTGGGGGACTTCGCCCAGCGGCCTTTTCTCCTTCGAGGGAGCCTGATTCGGGTCAGGTTGCCCTCCTCGGTTCGAAGCCGCTGGGCCCGGGCTTGCCGGCCTGGCGCGTAATCGCGGCGACGAGGACCGACGAGACGAAGCCCGGGACGACCGGACGCACGACCGCCGGATTCGCGTCGGCGCGATTGCGCCAGGCGTCGAAGCTCGCGATATGTTCGTGCGTCATTGTCATTGAGGCTTCTCTGGCCGAATCTCTGCGGGACCGGTTTTCACATTCGAGTTCACTCAAGTCAATACCACCCTTTCCACGCGCGTGGCCTGCGGTCCGTTACCCCGTGGGCTCGTCCGGATCCTCCTCTTCGGTGATCGTCTCGATCTCCATCTCGACCTCGAGCCAGCGCTCGCTCGCCGCCGACAGCCGGCTCGCGACATCGGCGTGGCGGCGCCGAAGGCCCGCCAGATCGGCGCCCGCAGCCGCCGCATAGGTCGCCGGATCGGCCAGATCGCCCTCGATTCCGGCCTTTTCCCGCTCGAGGTCCTCGATCTCGCCCTCGAGGCGGCTCGCCTCCTCGCGCAGCGGCCGGAGGCGCCGAGAGAGCGCCGCACGCGCCTCCGCGGCCTGGCGGCGCTGCCGCCGGAAACCGCGGCCGGATCGCTCCGCGGCCCCTGCCGCCGCTCCGAGCGCGCTTCCGGGCTCGGTCGCGGCCGCGGGTCGGCGCTCGCCGGATCGGCCGCGGCCGTCGCCGTCCGGGTCCCGGCGCGGCTCGTCGTCCGCGCCCGCCGGCTGCGCGCGTCGCCAGCAGTAGTAGTCCCAGTCGCCCGGGTAGTCGGTCACGCGGCCCGCTTCGATGCGCACCACGCGGTCCGCGACGCTCCGGATGAAGTGGACGTCGTGGCTCACGAAGCCGAGCGCGCCCTCGAAGTCGCGCAGCGCGCCCACGAGCGCGTCGACCGACGGGACGTCGAGATGGATCGTCGGCTCGTCCATCAGCAGCACGCTCGGCGGGTCGAGGAGGATGAGCGCGAGCGCGAGGCGGCTCTTCTCGCCGCCCGACAGCACGGCCGCCTTCTTCTTCGCGTCGTCGCCCGGGAAGAGGAACGCGCCGAGGAGCGCGCGCACCTTCGTCTCGGTCTGGCCGCGGGCGCGCGCGAGTGCGTTTTCGAGCGCGGTGCGGTCGGGGTCGAGCATCTCCTCGCGATGCTGGGTGTAGTAGCCGACCGTCACGTTGTGCCCGACGCGGCGCTCTCCGGTGTCGGCCGGCAGCGCGCCCGCGAGCAGCTTCAGGAGCGTCGACTTGCCCGCGCCGTTCGGGCCGACGAGGACGCACTTCTCCCCGCGCTTCAACGTGAAGTCGACGCCCTCGTACACGAGCTTGTCGCCGTAGCTCTTCCGGACGCCGGCGAGCTCCAGCACGACGTCCGACGTGCGCTCGGGCTGCGGGAAGCGGATGCGGACCGCGCGCGCGTCGCGCGCGACCTCGATCCGCTCCTCGCGCTCGAGCGCCTTGATGCGGCTCTGGACCTGGCGCGCCTTGCTCGCCTTGTAGCGGAAGCGCTCGATGAAGCGCTCCGTCTCGCGCACGCGGCGCTCCTGCTCGCGCGCCTCTGCGGCCCGCTGCTCCTCCTCGAGTGCCCGCTGCTTGACGTACGCCTCGTAGCTGCCGGCGTAGCGGCGGACGCGCCCGCGGTCGACCTCGACGATCGACGTCGCGGTCGCGGAGAGAAACGCGCGGTCGTGGGAAATGACGACCAGCGTGACCGGACAGCGCGCGAGGAAGCCCTGCAGCCAGAGCACGGACTCGAGGTCGAGGTGGTTCGTCGGCTCGTCGAGCAGCAGCACGTCGGGCAGGTCGGTGAGGAGGCGGGCGAGCTCGGCTCGCATGACGTAGCCGCCCGAGAACTCGCGCAGCGGTCGGAGCTCGTCGCCGGGCTGGAATCCGAGGCCGGCCAGGACGCGCTTCGCGCGCGCCTCGCGATCGTGCCCGCCGAGCTCCTCGAACCGGCCGTGCAGCTCCGCGAGCCGGGCCGCGAGGCGCGACTGCTCGGCCGTGTCCGACACGGCGGCGAGGACGTCCGGTAGGCGCTCGAGCTCGCTCTCGATGGCCGCCATGCGGCCGGTCGGGCGAAGCGCGGTCTCCAGCACCGTCGCATCCGGCATCGCGAGGATCTGCTGCGGGAGGTGTCCGATCGCGACGCCGCGCGCGCGCGACACGCGGCCCGTGTCGGGCTCCTCGGTCCCCTGCACGAGCGCGAGCAGCGTCGACTTCCCGGCCCCGTTCGGCCCCACGATCCCGATCCGGTCGCCCTCGGCGATCCGGAGCGACACGTCCCGCAGGAGGACGCGACCCGCGTAGCCTTTGCCGACGTCGTCGAGAGAGATCATGGCCCGGTCGCGCGCGACGGCTCGCGCGTCTCAGTCGTAGCGCAACGCCTCGATCGGGTTCAGCCGCGACGCCCGACGCGCCGGGTAGAACCCGAAGAAGACGCCGACCGCGGCCGAGAACAGGAACGAGCCCGCGACCGCCGGCGGCGAGATCAGGGTCGGCCACTCGGAGAGCCGCGAGATCGCGTGCGAGACGCCGATCCCGAGCGCGATCCCGACCAGGCCGCCGAAAGCCGACAGCGCGACCGCCTCGCACAGGAACTGCGCGAGGATGTGCCGCCGCTTGGCGCCCACCGCCATCCGGATCCCGATCTCCCGCGTCCGCTCCGTCACCGAGACGAGCAGGATGTTCATGATCCCGATGCCGCCGACGACGAGCGAGATCGAGGCGATCGCGAGCAGGAGGTTCGTCATCACCCGCGCCATGCTGTCGGCGGTGCGCGCGAGCTCCGCCAACGTGCGGATCGCGAAGTCGTCCTCGTCGCCTTCGCCGATCCGGTGGCGCTGGTGGAGGAGGGCGGTCACCTCCTCGATGACCCGGGCCTCGTCGTTCGGCGAGGCGACCGAGACCAGGATCTGGTCGACCGAGCCGATCTGCGGCGTGCCCACGACCTTCCGCTCGGCGGTGCTGAACGGGATGAACACGGAGTCGTCCTGGTCGCGCCCGTAGGTGTTCTGGCCCTTCGACTCGAGCACGCCGATCACGCGGAACGGCACGTCCTTGATCCGGATCTCGGCGCCGACCGGGTCGACACCCGGCCCGAAGAGCATCTCCGCCACCGTGGTGCCGAGCACCGCGACCTTCGCCGCCGTGTCGTCCTGGCTCTCGCTGATGAAGTCGCCGGAGACCACCGGCCAGTCGCGGACGCGGGTGTACGACGGCGGCACGCCCCAGATCGTCGTGCTCCAGTTCTGGCCGCCGGCCTGGACCTGCGCCACGCCGCGCTTGAACCAGCTCACGGCCAGCAGCCCGGGCACCTGGCGCGCGATCGCCTCGGCGTCGCCCGCCGTGAGCGAGACGACGTTTTCCGCCCAGCCCGAGCGCGCGCCCGCGGTGGTGCTGGCGCCCGGAAAGACCATGACGAGGTTCGTCCCCGCGCTCGCGATCTGTGCCTGCAGCGCGGCGCGCGCGCCCTGGCCGAGGCTCACCATCGCGATGACGGCGGCGACGCCGACGATCACGCCGAGCGACGTGAGGGCCGAGCGGAGCGGGTTCCGCTCGAGCGAGCGGCCGGCGAGCCTGATCGTGTCCAGGAGGAGCTTCATGCGGGTCGCGGCTCCGCGAGGCGTGGCGCGCGCGTGCGCCGGTCCTCGACGATCTCCCCATCGCGCATCACGACGATGCGCTCGGCGTGTCGTGCGACGTCGGCCTCGTGCGTCACCAGGACGATCGTCATGCCGCGGCGGTGGAAGTCGCCGACGAGCGCAAGAATGTCCTCGCTCGTCCGCGAGTCGAGGTTGCCGGTCGGCTCGTCGGCGAGGATCAGCTCGGGATCGTTCACGAGGGCGCGGGCGATCGCGACCCGCTGCTGTTGCCCGCCCGAAAGCTGGGCCGGCGTGCTCGCCTCGCGGCCGGCGAGGCCGACCTGGGCCAGCGCGGCGAGGGCGCGCTCGCGCTGCGCGCGCGCCGGCAGGTCGCCGTAGAGGAGCGGCAGCTCGACGTTCTCGACCGCGCTCGTGCGCGGCAGCAGGTTGAAGCTCTGGAAGACGAAGCCGATCGTGCGATTGCGGACCTCGGCGAGCGCGTCGTCGGGGAGGCGCGAAACGTCACGGCCGAGGAGCTCGTAGCGGCCGCGCGTCGGCTGGTCGAGGCAGCCGAGGATGTTCATGAGCGTCGACTTCCCGGATCCCGACGCGCCCATGATCGCGACGTACTCGCCGCGCTCCACCGTGAAGCTCACGCCGCGGAGCGCGTGGACGAGGACGTCGCCGGCGCTGTACGTGCGCTCGAGCGCGACGGCGCGGATGACGGCGGGCGTGGCGGGCGCACCGGGCGGGTGAAGATGCGAGCGAGGCACGCCGTCCGAGTCGGCCGACGGCATCACCGGCTGCGGCGGCCGCCGCCGCCCATCCCGGGCCAGGTCGCATTCGGCGGCGGCGCCCCCGACTTGAGGCGCACGATCACGCGGTCGCCCGGCTTCACGGTCGGCGACACGATCTGCGTGGAGGTGTCGTCGGAGAGGCCGACCTCGACGGGAACGGCGACGGGCTCGCCGCCCTCGAGGCGATAAACCTGCTCGCCGGGCTTCGCCCCGGGCGCACCCTCGGTGCGGCGCGCGCTCGCCGTCGCGGTGACGCTGCCGGCGTCGTCGTCGCCGCTCGCGGGCGGCCGGAACCGGAGCGCAGCGGACGGCACGAGGAGCGCGTCGTCGACCTTGGCGGTCACGATCCGGACGTTCGCCGTCATGCCCGGCTTGAGGGCGCGATCGGAGTTGTCGACCGCGAGCACGACGTCGTAGGTGACGACGTTCTGCAGCGTGGTCGGCGCGTTCCGCACCTGATCCACGGTCGCCGGGAAGGCGCGCCCGGGGTAGGCGTCGACGGTGAACGTCGCCGCCTGGCGGTCGCGCACGCGGCCGACGTCGGCCTCGCTCACGTAGGCGTTCACCTGCATGCGACCGAGGTCCTCGGCGATCACGAAGAGCGTCGGCGTCTGGAAGGTCGCCGCGACCGTCTGGCCGACGTCGACGTTCCGGGACACGACGATGCCGTCGACCGGCGAGACGATGTCGGTGTAGCCGAGGTTGACCTCCGCTTCCCGCAGCGCTGCGCGCGCCTTGTCGACCTCGGCGCGCGCGAGCTTCAGGTCGGCGTCGGCCTGGTCGGCGGCGGCGCGCGCGACGTCGAGCTCGTTGACGGAGAGAACGCGCGTTCCGGCGAGCTTCTCGCTGCGCTGGAGCTGGAGTCGCTTCAGCTTCCGGTCGGCCTCCGCGCGCTGCACCTTCGCAGCCGCGTCCGCGACCGCGGCGCGCGCGCTGTCGACCTTCACGACGAAGGTGCGCGGGTCGATCTTCGCGATGCGCTGGCCTTGCTCCACGGGGGAGTTGAAGTCGGTGTAGATCTCCTGGATCGGGCCGGAGACGTACGTGCCGACGGTGACCGACTTGACGGGGTTCACGGTCCCGGTCGCCGTGACGGTCGCGACCAGCGGGCCGCGCTCGACGGACGCGGTCACGTACTCGCGGCGCTCGGAGGCGGGCCAGAGCGTCCACGCGATGAGCGCGACGGCGCCGGCAAGCCCGAGCCACACGCCGGCCCAGCGACGGCGGGAGGTCACACCTCGCAAGCTAGCATCGGCGCCCGCGGTGCGCAGGCGCCGATGCGGCGCAGCGCGTCTCCTTGACCTCGCGGGCGAGGGCGCGCAGCGTGTGCCGATGCGAAAGCTCGTCTTCCTCTGCCGCCGGCGGCCGGACATCGACCACCGGCGCTACGTCGAGCGCCTTCTCGAGGGTCACGTGCCGATCGCGCTCCGGCACCATCCGACGATGCGGAAGTACGTCGTCAACGTCGTCGACCGCGTCCACGTGCCGGGCTCGGCGGAGCTCGACTCCGTCGGCGAGCTCTCGTTCGAGACCCTCGCCGACTACCGCGAGCGCCTCTACGACTCGGCGGAAGGGCAGCGGATCGTCGGCGAGGACGTCGCCGGATTCATCGGAGGGGTCCACGCGTACGAGTGCACCGAGCACGTCCAGAAGGCGCCGGCCGCCGCCCCGGCCCGGCTGCGCGAGCGGTCGCCGGTCGTCAAGATGATCGCGGCCGTGAAGCGGCGAGCGGGGCTCTCGCACGACGAGTTCGCGCGGCACTGGCTCGAGCGCCACGTCCCGCTCGCCCTCGAGCACCACGTGGGCCTCGTCAAGTACGTGACGAACGTCGTCGACTCGCGCATCTCCCCCGACGGCGAGGACTTCGACGGCATCGCGGAGCTCCACTTCGCGACCGAGGAGGACCTCCGGACCCGCATGTTCGGCTCGGACGAGGGACGGCGCGCGATCGAGGCCGACATCCCGCGCTTCCTCGGCCCCATGCAGGCCTGGCTCGCCTCCGAGTACGTCTGCAAGCTTCCCTGACTTCCGCCGACGTCTCGAGCAGGGAAGGGTGCGCTCCGATGGTGAAGAACATCGACCACGTGACCGTCGCCGTGCGCGACCTCGCCGCCGCGAAGCAGTTCTTCGCGGTCCTCGGCTTCCGCGAGGAGACGTCGGTCGTCATCTCCGGGCCGACGATGGAGCGCTACATGGCGATCCCCGGTCTCGAAGCGGACCACGTCACGCTCGTGCTCGACGGCGCGAGCCCGCGCTTCGAGATCCAGCTCCTCCGCTACCGCGCCCCCGAGGCGCACGTCGACCCGTTCATCGGCCGCCTCGACAAGCTCGGCTACAACCACGTCTGCTTCGCCGTCGCCGACCTGGACGCCGAGCTCGCCAACCTGCGCGGCCACGGCGTCCGGGTGCTGAACGACGTCATGGCGTTCCACGACCGCCGCCTCGTCTACCTCGCGGGGCCCGAGGGCATCACGGTCGAGCTGGCGGAGTGGGGCAGTCGCTCGGCGTGACGCGCTCCTAGCTGCGATGGCGGCCGTTGCCCTGCGACGCGATCGCGCCCGCGATCGACGCGCGCAGGTCCGCGATGCGGTCGCGCAGCGCGCGCCACGCGCGCACCGTCGAGAGCCGAGTGCCGAGGTCGTCGAACAGCGAGTACGCGACCGGCGTCACGAGCAGCGTGAGGACCAGGCAGAGCGTCTGCCCGCCCACGATGACGTTCGCGAGCGAGGCGCGTGACGCGGCGCCCGGACCGCGACCGAGCGCGATCGGAATCATGCCGGCGACCAGCATGACGGTCGTCATCAGGATCGGCCGGAGCCGCACGTGGTTCGCGGTGATGATCGCCTCGTCGCGCGGCATGCCCTCGGCGCGCAGCGTGTTCGTGTAGTCGACCTGCAGGATGCCGTTCTTCTTCACGATGCCGAACAGCATGAAGAGGCCGAGCACGGAGTACACGTTCAGCGTCTCGTGCAGGAGGAGGAGCGACAGGAGCGCGAACGGGATCGAGAGCGGGAGCGAGAGCATGATCGTGATCGGGTGGAGGAAGCTCTCGAACTGAGCCGCGAGGATCATGTACATGAAGACGAACGAGAGACCGAACGCGATCGCGAAGTTCTTCCCGGTCTCGTCGAGGCCCTTCGCGCGGTTCGCGTAGCGGATCGCGTACTGCTGCGGCATGTCGATGCCGGCGACGATGCGGTTCACGTGCGCGATCGCGTCCGAGAGCGGCAGGTTGTCGAGGTTGGCGACGACCGTCAGCTTCCGCTGACGCGAGAAGCGGTCGATCTGGGCGGGTCCCTTCTCCTCCTCCAGCGTGACGAGGTTCGAGAGACGAACGAGCTCGCCGTTCGGGCGCTCGATCGCGAGGTTGTAGATGGAGTGGGGGTCGCTCCGGTTGGGGAGCGACGCGCGCAGCCAGACGTCGTACTGCTCGTCGGCCTCCTTGTACTTCGAGACCGGCTCGCCGCCGACCAGCGTCCGGAGGGCGCCGGCGATGTCCTCCACCCGGATGCCCAGGTCCGCCGCCTTCTTCCGGTCGATGTTGACGCGGATCTCGGGCTTCCGGAGCGCGAGCGTCGTGTCGATGTCGACGAAGCCCGGGATCTTCGCCATCTGCGCGGTGATCTTCTCGCCGAGACGCTGGAGCTGATCGAGCTCCGGGCCGACCAGGTCGAACTCGAAGTCGGTCATGCGGTTGCCGCCGCCGGCGAACATGTTGACGCCCTGCACGCTGGCCCGCAGGTCCGGATACTCGGCGAGGAGCGCGCGCGCGTCCTTCATGACGTCCTTCTGCGTGAACTGCCGCTCGTGCAGGTCGACGAGCTTCACGTAGATGCCACCGGTGGTGACGTCCCCCTCGCCGGCGGCGACGAAGCCCGACGTGTCGCCGATCGTGACCAGCGTATGCTTGACCCCGCGCAGGTCGCGCAGCCGGCGCGCGACCTCCTCGAAGGTCGCGCTCGAGCGCTCGAGCGTGTAGCCCTCGGGCGTCTGCAGGATGACCTCGAATTCGCTCTGGTCGTCCTGCGGAATGAAGTCCTTCCCGACCATCTTGAAGATCGGGACCGTCGAGTAGACGGTCGCGATCGCCGCCACGACGATCACCCAGCGGTGCCGGAGCGACCACTCGAGCAGCCAGCCGTAGCTGCGGTCGATCGCGCGGTAGAACGCGCGGTCTTTCGCCGACTTGTGGCCGGGGGCCGTGTTCACCTTCAGGAACCGCGAGCACAGCATCGGCGTCAGGGTGAACGAGATCAGCATCGAGAACAGGATCGCGACCGCGGTCGTGATGCCGAACTCGTTGAAGAAGCGGCCGACGCGGCCCGACATGAACGCGATCGGGACGAAGATGACGACGAGCGAGAACGTCGTCGCCATGACCGCGAGGCCGATCTCCCGGGTGCCGTTCAGCGCCGCCTCGAACGGCGGCTCCCCCTTCTCCTCCATGCGCCGGAAGATGTTCTCCAGCACGACGACCGCGTCGTCGATCACGATGCCGACCGACAGGATCAGCGCCAGGATGGTCAGGTTGTTGATCGTGAAGCCGAGTAGCCGGATCGCGGTGAACGTCGAGATGATCGACGTCGGGATCGCGATCGCCGCGATCAGCGTCGACCGGATGTCGCCCATGAAGAGCATCGTCGAGAACGCGACCAGGATCGCGCCCAGGATCAGGTGGAACTGAGCCTCGTGGATCGACTCCTTGATGAAGCGGCTCTGATCCTTGACGACCTCGAAGCGGATGTCGGGCGGCACGATCTCGCGCAGCTGGTCGAGCCGCCGCTTCACCTTCTCGACGACCTCGACCGTGTTCGAGCCGGACTGCTTCCGGACCTCGAGCGTCACCGCGTCGCGGCCGTCGAGGCTCGAGAACGAGCGCGGCTCGACCGTCCCGTTCACGACCGTCGCGATGTCCCGCAGCATGAGGGCGCGGTCGCCGAGGCGGCCGATCACGAGGTCGTTGAAGTCCTCGACCCGCGGCATCCGGCCCATCGTGCGGAGCACGAGCTCGCGCGACCCCTGGTCGATGCGGCCGCCGGGCAGCTCGACGTTCTGCGACTGGAGCGCGCGCCGGACCTGCGCGATCGAGAGGTTGTAGGCGTCGAGCTTGTCGGTATCGACGTAGATCTGGACGGCGCGCTCCTGGCCGCCGATGATCGTCACCGAGCCGACGCCCGAGATCGTCTCGATGTCCTCCTTGATCTTCTTGCGTGCGATCTCGGTGATCTCGCGCGGATCGCGGTCGCCCGAGACGGCGATGCGCATCACGGGCGACGCGTCGAGGTCGAACTTGACGACGACCGGCGGGTCCATGGCGGGCGGCAGCTTCGCGAGCGTGGTCGCGACCTTGTCGCGGACGTCCTGCGCCGCCTCGGCGTTGTGGCGCTCGAGCATGAACTGCACGAGCACGCGCGACGTGCCTTCCTTCGTGACGGACGACAGCTCGTCGATGCCCTCGATCTGGTTGACCGCCTCCTCGATCGGCTTCGTGACGCGGGTCTCGACCTCCTCGACCGACGCGCCCTTCAGCGTCGACGTGACGCTCGTGATCGGGAAGTCGACGTTCGGGAACAGGTCGACCCCGAGGGTCCGGTAGGACATCCAGCCGAGCACGACGAAGAGCATGACCAGCATCGTCGCGAAGACCGGCCGGCGGATGCAGAGCTCGGCGAGCTTCACGAGCGGCCTCGCCCGGCGCGCGGATCGCGCTCGCCCGGGCGGAGCCCGAGGCGCGGCTCTTCGGGCGCTGGATCGATCCGGACGTCGTTCTCGTCCTGCGCGGTGCTCCGGCCCTCCGCCGGCTTCGGCGCCGACTCGCGCACGACGACGCGGACGCCGTCGCTGAGCCGCGCGAGGCCGGTCGTCGCGACCCGCTCGCCGGCCGAGAGGCCGCTCGTCACCTCGACCAGCGCGCCCTGACGGAGCCCGGTCTCGACCTCGCGCCCGCGGGCGGTACCGTCGGGCTGCACGACGAAGACGCGCGTCACGCCGGCGAACGTCACCAGCGCCTCGACCGGCACCATGAGCGCTTCGGCGTCCGTGCGCGTCAGGATCTGCGACTTGCAGAAGAAGCCGGTCTTGAGCTTACCGTCGCCGTTCGGGACGAGGGCCTCGACGGTGAGCGCGCGACTCTGCATGTTCGCGGCGGGGCTGATGCGCGTCAGGCGGCCGTCGATCGTGTCGTCGGGGTAGGCCTCGACGTGCCCCCTCACCTCCTGTCCGATCTGGACCTCCGAGGCGAAGCGCTCGGGGACCTCCCCGCGCAGGCGGAGGGGGTTGTCGGCGACGACCACGAAGACCGGCGTGCCCGTCCGCACGTAGTTGCCGACGTCGACCAGGCGCTTCGCGATCCGGCCGTCGAACGGCGCGCGGATCCTCGTGTGCTCGACCTGGATCGCAAGGACGTCGCGGCGCGCGCGAGAGACGCTGGCCGCGCTCGCGATCGCGTCGAACTCCTGGGGCGACATGATCTTCTGGTCGCGCAGCTGCTGGGCGCGCTTCTGGTCGTTCTCGTTCTTCTGGAGCGACGCCTCGGCCTCCCGCAGCTTCGCCTCGAGCTCCGAGCCCTCGAGGGTCGCGAGGATCTGCCCCTTCGCGACCTGGTCGCCGAGGTCGGCGGAGATCGCCGTCAAGCGCCCGTCGACCTCCGCGGACACCTCGGCCTCGGCGTAGGCGTACAGCGTTCCGACGAAGTCGACCGTGCGATCGACCCGCTGCGTCGACACCGTGTGGACCGTCACCGAGACCGGATTCGCGGTCGCCGCGGGCTCGGGGGCGCTGGCCTGCGCCTGCGCCGTCGCCGCGTCGTCGACGCGCGAGCAGCCCGCCACTGCGAGTGCGAGGCCGAGCGCTAGCGCCCGAGACGACGCGCCGCTCACGACCGACCTCCGCGCGCGAACCGGAACGATGCCGATCCGCGCCGCTCGCCGGAAGCCTTCTCGCGGACGCCGTCGAGGAAGACGGACGAGATCTCGCGCGCGACGTGCGCGGGGTCGCGCGCGTCCGCGAGCGACGACTGGATCGCCGTCCGCGCCATCCCGAGGAAGAGCTCCGCCGACAGCGTCGTGTCGCACGACGACCGCAGCGCGCCGGCCTGGACCTCGCGGTCGAGCGCCGCGGAGACCGCGCGGACCACCTCCTGCCGGCGCTCGCGCCACACCTCGGCGTCGGCCGGCGGCAGGCGGTGCTCGTAGCGCTGGAGCAGGGCGAAGAACTCGGAGCGGCCGCGGAAGTACGCCAGCATCTGGGAGATCGCGTCGACGAGGATCCGCTCGAGGGGCGCCTCGTCCTCGAACATCTGGAGGAAGCGCTCGTGGAAGTCGTCGAGGCCGCGCAGGACGGTCGCGACGAAGAGCTCCTCCTTGGTCGGGAAGTAGCGGTAGAGCGTCCCTTTTCCGACGTGCGCATGCGCCGCAACGTCGTCCATCAGGACCTCGTGGAACTCGCGGCGCGCGAACTCCTCGGCTGCCGCGGCGAGGATCTCCTCGCGCTTGGCGTCGGTCTTCTGTCTTCCGCCCATGGCTTCCGGGTCGGCAGCGTCGCCGACTCGGGAGCCCCGCGGCGAATCGAAACTGACCAGTCAGTATCGTTAGCAGGCGGCCCGGATCAGTCAAGGAGGCCGGCCAGGAGGGCCCGGGCCTTCCACTCCATCCGGAGCTGGCTCTTCTCGCGGGTGTAGGCCTGGAGGCGGTCCCGGGCGACCCAGCGCAGGTCGTTCGACTCCGGCCCGATCGCGATCGCGGCGCCGGCGGGGGCAACGAGGAGGAAGCGGACGTCGTGGTGGAGGTGTGCCGGCTCGCCGGCCCGGGCCGGGATCTCGTGGATGTCGACGTCCAGCGGGACGACGGCGCCCGTGCCCGGGGCGAGCGGCACGACGTCCGGCAGCCCCGACTCCTCGCGCGCCTCCCGCAGCGCGACCCGGAGCGGGTCGGGATCGCCGTCCGCGTGCCCGCCGAGCTGGAGCCAGCGGCCGAGCTTCCGATGGTGCGTCAGGAGCACGCTTCGGCGGTCCGCCGACAGGAGCCAGGCGGACCCCGTCACGTGGCCGGGAACGCAGCTCCGCTCGAAGCAGTCGCGGTGCGCGGAAACGAAGGCCCGCATGCGGTCGACGACCTCCGCCTCGTCGGGATGGAGGCCGAGATAGCGGTCGAGGAGCGCCAGGAGCGGGCGGCGATGCATCCCGCTCGACACTCGCACGCCGCAATCGGGCACGGAAGCGCGCGCGCGTTTTCCGGGAACGGCCGACCTGCTAGTCCGGGCGGAATGGAGATCCACCGCTCGGATCACGACGGCGGCGTCCGCGTGCTGCGCATCGATCGCCCGCCCGCGAACGCGATCAACCGGGAGTTCCTCCAGCGCCTCCACGCCGAGGCGGAGGCCGCCGACGACGACGAGGCGGTGCGCGCGCTCGTCGTCACCGGAACGGGTCGTTTCTTCTCCGCAGGCCTCGACCTGAAGGAGATGGCGGCGGGCGGCGCCCGCGAGCTCGCGTCGCTCGGGGGCGGCGCGGACGGCATCTACCGCCTCTGGCGCGTCGGGAAGCCGACGATCGCGATGGTCGGCGGGCACGCGCTCGCGGGCGGCGCGATCCTGATGCTCGCCTGCGACTTCCGGATCGCCGCGCGCGGCGCGTTCAAGATCGGCGTGACCGAGACCGCCCTCGGGCTTCCACTCCCGAACGGCGCATTCCAGATCGCGCGCTTCGCACTCCAGGGGCGCGACGTTCGCCGCGCGCTGCTCGAGGCCGAAGGGCTCGACCCCGAGCGCGCCTGCGCCGCCGGTCTCGTGGACGAGGTCGTCGCACCGGAGGATCTCGAGGCGCGCTGCCTCGCGTTCGCGGAGCGGCTCGGGCGCCACCCGTCCGCGGCGTACGGCTTCCAGAAGTACAAGCTGCAGGCCGAGGCGAACCACTGGATCCGCCAGCCCGTCGATGCCGGCACCGAGCGCTTCCACGCGCCGCTCTCCGACCCTTCCGCGTTCGCGCGCCTCCTCGCAGGACGCGCCGAAGGGCGCGCACCGGAAGGCGCATTGGGCGGCGGGACGGCCGGCGGCCGGCGCGCGGACTGATCGCGCGTGGACGGCGCGCCCCTCCCGGTCGGCCTGATCGGCCTCGGAAAGCACGGGGCGCGCTACTTGACGCACATCCGCGACGACGTGCCGGAGCTGCGCGTCGTCGCCGTGAGCCGCCGCGCAGAAGCGGAGGGCCGCGCGGTCGCCGCCGAGCTCGGCGCTCGCTTCCACCACGACCTGCGCGACTTGATCGCCGACCCGGCCGTGCGCGCGGTGATCGCGGCCGCTCCTCCGAGCGAGAACGCCGCGATCGTGGAGGGCTGCATCCGCTCCGGGAAGCCGCTCCTCGTCGAGAAGCCGTTCGCGATCGGAGCCGACGAGGCGTTCCGCCTGCGCGACCTCGTGGAGCAGAGCGGCCTCCCGTGCCTCATGGCGCAGACGCTGCGCTTCTCGGGCGTCGTCCAGGCGGTGCGCGAGCTGCTTCCCGAGGTCGGGGAGATCGGCCAGATCGCGCTCGGACAGACCTTCGAGCCGACCCGCCTCGACTGGCTCGACGACCCGCGCTCGTCGGGCGGCGGCAACATCCTCCACACCGGCGTCCACATGTTCGACCTCCTGCGCTACTTGACGGGCGGCGAGGTTTGGGACGTCGCCTGCGTCCTGGAGGCCGTCCACACCCGCCGGACGGAGGACACCTTCGCCGCCGGCATGGCGATCCACGTCGGCGGTCCCGCGGAAAGCCGCCGCGCCGTGCTCGCCGCCGTGTACGGGTCGCGCGCGACGCAGAGCCGCACGGGCGAGGTGCGGATCGTCGGCGAGAGCGGCCAGATCGTCGCCGACCACGTCCACCGCCACGTCGCGCTCGTGAAGGACTGGCGCTGGAGCGCCCTTCCCGACGCGCCCGCGGTCCCGACGGTCCGGGAGGTGCTGCGGCGGTTCCGTCCGGTCGCCGAGGGCGCGATGGCTCCGCCCGTGACCGTGCGCGACGGCGCCGCGGCGGTCGCGATCGCCGACGCGTGCTATCGCTCGGCGGAGACCGGGCGTCGCGTCGCGGTCCGCACGGCGTGATCGCGGTGCGGCGCCGCGCGCGCCGGAAGGAGGGCGGGGGATGCCGTTGTTCGTCATCATCGGGTGGGACGGGCCGCACGGGCTCGAGCGGCGGCCGCACGTTCGACCGCGGCACCTCGAGCACCTGCATCCGCTCGAGCGCGCCGGCCGCGTCTTCATCGCCGGGCCGCTCCTCGCCGACGACGGCAAGACGCCGCGCGGCAGCTTGATCGTCCTCGAGGCGGCGAGCCTCGACGAGGCGCGCGAGCTCGCGGCGCGCGACCCGTACGTCGTCGAGCAGGTCTTCGATCGCTACGACGTGCGACCCTTCGCGAAGGTCTTCCCGGAGGGCTGAGTGGGCGCGATCGGCGAGCGCGAGGAGCTTCCGCACGAGCCCGGGTCCGACCTCCAGTGGAGCGAGTCGTACGCGTTCCGGCTCTACGACCCGCGCGCGTCGTTCGGCGGGTCCGCGCGCCTCGACGTCCGCCCGAACGAAGGCGCGATGGAGGTCGAGCTCCACTTCTTCCTGCCCGACGGCGGCTTCGTCGCAGCCCGGCACGTGAAGCCCGAGAGCCGGAACGCCTCCCGTCTCGAGGTGGGGGGCGTCGAGCTCGAGGCGCTCGAGCCCGGCCGGCGGTGGCGGATCGCGTACGACGGGCCGTCGCACTCGCTCGCGAGCGCGCGCGACGCGGGAAAGCCGGACGCGTGGCGCGCGTCGCGCATCGAGCGCTTGACGGTGGATCTCGAGTTCGAGGCGCTCCACCCTGCGGCGCCGGGCGGGGAGGCGAGCGCGCTGGTGCTCGCGGCGCCGACGTCGGCGAGCGATTCGCCGATCGGCCGGGATCCTGCCGGCGCGTTCGAGCAGGCGGGCCGCTGGTCGGGCGTCGTGTGGGTCTCCGGCGACGAGCATCGGATCGCGGCGCACGGCCAGCGCGAGCGCTGGTGGGGCGTCCTCGACTGGCAGGCGCCGCGGCTCCGGCGCCGCTTCGGAGCCGCCTTCGGCGACGACTGCGCGATCCTGATCTCCGAGCTGCGCTCGGACGGCGCGGAGCGCCAGGGCGGCTGGATCGCGCGCGACGGGCGGATCGTCGAGATCCGCCGCATCGCGGTCGCGGCCGGAGTCGATGGCGGCCCGACCGGCCCGGGCGCCGACGCGGCGGCCCCGCTTCCCGAGCGCTTCTGGTTGCGCTTGACGGATGCCGACGGCCGCGACCACGAGATCGCGGGCGAGGTGATCGACGTCGCGCCCACCCCGCGCGCCCGGAATGGGCGCGTCTCGCTCCTCTCGGAAGCCGTCGCGCGCTTCGAGTACGACGGGCGGTCGGGCTGGGGCTTCGCGGAGGCTCTGGCGCCGCTCGCCGGGGCGGCGCCTTCCGCGCGTCGTCCGCCGGGCTGATCGCAACGACGGAGACGCTTCCCTCGCCCCGTTTGGCAAAGCCAAACGGGGCCGCACTCCTTGCGGGGGTCGCTTCCCTCGCGTCTCGGCTTGCGCCCCTAGCTTGGCTCGTGCGGTCCGGAGCTGGCAGCGCCGTCGAGGCGCGCGTCGATCGCGCCGAAGAGGTCGCCGAAGCGGTCGGTCGGATGTCCCGGACCGGCGATCGCCGCGATCGCCGGGCTGACGTCGTCGCGCGCGACGAGCTGCGGAAGCGCCTCGGCCTCGGCGCGCGCGGCGGCGTACGCATCCGCTGAGCCCGTCCCCGCGATCGCGTCGAGACCGTTCAGCCCGGCGCGCGCGAGGAGCGACGCCTTGTGCGCCCAGGGCGCGACGTCGGCCGCCAGCGCGCCGTCGGAGATCCCTCCGATCGCGGCTTCGAGGCCGGCGATCGTCGCGAGCTGGTCGCGCAGCGCCGAGCGGTCGCGCTCGCTCGCGTCCGGCGCGAACGCGGCCGCGATGCGACCGCCGAGCTCCGGGGCCTCGACGGCCCCCGCGAGGAAGGGATGCCCGCGGTGGAGCTCCGCGAAGTCGCGCAGCGCGGCCGCTCCCGACCCGCCGACGTCCCGGACGGCCTTCTCCCATGACGCCTCGGGATCGTAGCCGCGCGGGTCGCGCATGTAGTCGGCCCCGGTCGCGACCGGGACCAGCGTCGCGGCCGGCTCGATCATGACGTTCATCACGATGCCGCGGGCGGCCGCGTCGAGCTCGCGGTCGCGGCCGGTGTAGGGGCCCATGAAGAGGTCGGTCGGAAAGACGTCGTTCGCCGGGTAGTTGTCCCAGACGATCACCGGACGGCGCGCGAAGGCGCGGAAGCCCTCCGCATCCGCGCGCGTGATCGAGCTCGAGATCACCTGCGGGCCGGTCCAGAGGATCGGGACTTCGGGCGCGACGAGCGCCGCGTAGGCGTCGTAGTAGGCGGCCGGCGGGTTGGGCGCGAGGAAGAGCCGGCGGTCGATCGCGCCCGCCTCCAGATCCGGTCCGGTTCCGGCATAGAGATGGCCGATGAACCAGAGCTCGGAATCGTCGCCGAAGCTCGCGACCAGCGCGTCCACGCGCGCCGTCAAGCGCGCCTGGAAGTCGGGCTCGGCGAGCGCGTCGGCACCGGCGTCGAAGATGTCGTCGAAGAGGAGGGCGAAGCCGCGGACGCCGGCGTCGTGCACGGCCTCGAGCTTCGCGGCCAGCAGATCGAAGTCGGTCGGGTCGTCGGTGCGGTAGGTGATGCCGGGCGAGATCGCGAACGTCAGGCGGACGCCGCTGTGGTCGCCCGCGGTCGCGAGCTCGGCGAAGTCCGCGAGCTCGGCGTCGCTGTACGGCTCGCGCCACTGATCGCGATGCTTCGGGTCGCTCTTCGGCGCGTACACGTACGCGTTCATGCCGCGCTCGCCGATGAAGCGGATGACGCGCGCGCGCTCGGCCGTCGTGTACGGGCGCCCGTAGAAGCCCTCGATCACGCCGCGCACGGCGAAGGCGTCCCCGTCGCCGGGCGACCGGTCGCTGCACGCGGCCGTCGCGGCCGCGGCGGCGAGCGCGGTCGCGACGCGGAAGACCGCGCGCCGCCGGCGGCGGGCGGCCGGCGAGGCGGGGAGCCATCGGCGGGCGGCCATGGCGCGCGCGCTTAGCACGCCGGCGTCCTCGCCCGGAAGCCCGAAGCGCGGTGGGCGGAACGTCGGCTCGAACGCGGCTCGGGGCGGACCGGGTCTCCGACCCGGGCGGTCAGGTCCTGGGTCGCCGCCTGCGATTTCCGAGGAGCATGAGGCCGACCCCGAAGCCGGCCACGAGACACAGAAGGAGCGGATCCACGAGCTGCACGTCGACCATGAACGGGTTCCCCTCTCCGAAGGCCCCTGGAAGCGGATTCGGGTATATGCCCGCATTCTGCGGGTCGACAGACCGTAGAAATGCGTGGAAACGCTATGCCGCGACCCGCGGCTCGGGCTCGCGTACGCCGAGCGCGGGCCGCAGCACGATCTCCGTGATCTCCGACGGCGCGGCGAGCCGCATCGGCGGTCCCCAGAAGCCGGTGCCGCAGCTGACGATCAGCTTCGCGCCGTCGCGCTCGTACTCGCCGGCGAGGAATCGCACGACGAGGCGCACGAAGTAGCCGAACGGCCAGATCTGCCCGCCGTGCGTGTGGCCCGACAGCTGGAGGTCCACGCCGAGGCGCGCGGCCGTGCGGAACGTCGTCGGGTCGTGCGCGAGGAGGACGACCGCGCGCTCGGGATCGCGGCCCGCGAGCGCGCGCGGCACGTCTTCGCCGTGGTCGCCGCCGAAGAGGTAGGCGCGATGGTCGTCGACGCCGGCGAGGTCGAAGCGGTCGCCGCGGTGCTCGATGGTGACGCGCTCGTTCCGGAGCACGCGCCACCCGAAGCGCGCGACGTGCTCGATCCAGCGATCGGCACCGGAGTAGTAGTCGTGGTTTCCCGTCACGAAGAAGACGCCGTGGCGCGCGCGCAGGTGCGCGAACGGCGCGACGTGGTCGGCGAGGTCCTCGGGAGCGCCGTCGACCAGGTCGCCGGTGACCGCGATGAGATCCGCGTCGAGCGCGTTCACGCGCTCGACGACGTGCTCGGCGAAGCGGCGGTCCAGGATTGCGCCGATGTGCACGTCCGAGATCTGCGCGATGCGGAACCCGTCCAGGCCGGCGGGCCAGCGATCGAGCCGGACGGTCACGCGGCGGAGCGCCGGATGGCGGAGCCCGGATGCGATGGCGGTGCCGCCGGCCGCGAGCGCGACCAGCACGACGGCCGCAGCCTGCGCGCGGGCGACCGCCAGCGTGGCCGCCGGCGTCGCGGGGATCGCGGCTCCGATGATCGCAAGCACGACGTTCGACGCCCCGATCCCCACGATCAGGAGCAGCGCGAGCCCCATGTAGAGGAACCCCGGCCAAGCGAGCCAGCGCGACCGCCGCGCGCCCGCGAAGTGCTCGACGATCGGCTGGAAGAACGGCAGCGACCCGAGGAACGCGACCGCCGTCGTGAGCAGCGAGGTCGCGGGCTCACCCCAGGCCGGCGCAAAGACGAGCCGCCGCAGGATGTACGCGTTGCCCGACACCCACACCGACAGCACGACGGCGAGCAGGACGAGCCCAGCCAGGATCTTCCGCATTCCACCCGCGCCACGAAGGCGCCGTTTCGAGCCTACGCGAAAACAGGCGCGAATTCATCACTTCGCGAACCGTCCCTCACCGAGCCGCCTCCGCGTCCGCCGGCCCCCCGCCGCGCTCCACCAGGAGTCGCCGCGGGGCGCTTCGCGCGACCGCCGCTCAGGCCGGGCCGCCATGGCGCGCGGGCGGCCGCGCCGGCGACGTCGCCGCACGCGTCGGCTCGGCCGTGTCGAGGTAGAAGAGCTGGTTGACCGAGACGCCGAGCGCGTTCGCGATGCGAAGCGCAGTGACGAGCGTCGGCTTCACGCGGCCGTTCTTGATGCGGTTGAGATGGCCCTGGTCCAGGCGCGCGACCATCGCGACCTCTCCCTCCGCCAGCCCTCGCTCGTGCAGAACCCGGTTCAGTCGGTTGCGCAAGGTCATGCGATCCTCCTCCTCGGTCGTGCGACCGGCCTCCCATCGAATGCTCCTAGAGCACGACCGGCGATGCGCGCGTAAGTCGCGTGTGACTATTCCGCACGGATGGCGGCCGCCGATCGACGCGCGCGCCTGCATGCGCCGCATCCGTCCGGCGTGCATGCATTCCTCGACTCCATTCGGTCGACGCTTGAACCGGACGCGTCCGGCTTCCCATTGTGTCGCCAAAATTTGGTCGAACGACGATTCGACGCGTGCAACCGGCGCGCGCGCCGGACGGGAATGGCGCCCGGCCGACCCGAGAGGAAGAGAGGATGGCGATCAGGTTCGCGGTGCTCGCGCTCCTCGCCGAGGCGCCGCTCCACGGGTACGCGGTGCACGCGCTCTGCGAGGAGCGGCTCGGCGACTTCTTCGACCTGAGCTACGGGCAGGTCTACCAGGTCCTGACGGCGCTCGAGCGGCAGGGGCTCGTGCTGGCGACGCGCGCGCGCGTCGGCCGGCGGCCGTGGCGCAAGGTGTACGATGCGACGCCGTCGGGACGCGAGGTGCTCGAGCGCTGGCTCCGCGGCCATCGGGTGCGACCGCGCGCGTTCCGCGACGATTTCTACCTCCGGCTCTACTTCGCCGCGGCGTCGCGTCCGAGGGACATCGGCCGCATCGTGTCCGAGCAGATCGCTCGCGCGGAATCCGACGTGCTCGCGCTGCGCACGCGGCTCGAGGCCGTGCGCGGCGCGGCACGCGCGCCGGACGCCGTGCGCCGGTCGTTCCTGGAGGCGGCGGTCCTGCACGCGGAGGCGACGGTGCGCGCGCTCGAGCGAACGCGCGAAGCGCTCCGCGCGTTCGCCTCTATTGCATGACGCCGGGCATCCGCAGGCTGAAGCGCGGGATCTGCGCGTGGAAGATCCGGCCGCCCGACTCGTGCATCTCGTACGTGCCTTCCATCGTGCCGACCGGCGTCGTGAGCACGGCGCCGCTCGTGTAGCGATGCACGTCGCCCTGGTCGAGGACCGGCTGCTCCCCGACGACTCCCGGCCCTTCCACCTCCTCGACCTTCCCGTTCCCGTCCGTGATGATCCAGTGGCGGCGGCGGAGCTGGACGCGGGTCGAGCCCTCGTTGGCGATCGTGACGAAGTACGCGAAGGCGTAGCGATCGTCCTCCGGAGACGAGTGCTCGGGGAGATACGTGCACTCGACGGTGACACGGATCCCCTCGGTGATCGCCGTCGCCATCGGCACCGATCGGTAGGCCAGCAGTCCAGGGACGTCAATCCCTCGACGCGGCGCGCGGGCACCGGCTTTCCGCCGGATTGTCTCTATCCTGCGCCCCGCGTGCGGTGATACGCGACCGGCCAAGGGGCTCGCGTCGGGGCGTGTGTGAAGCGCCGCGCGGGAACCCGTGGGCGCGATGGAGCGCACCCGCCTCGGGCGCGAGGGCCGTCATGGAGGACTTGCACGAGATCGCGCATCGTCACGGCTACGGCGAGACCGTGTGCGTCGACTGCGGCGGCGGAGCGCTGCGATTCTGTCCGACGTGCGGCGGCACCGGGCGGCTCTGGGTGCGCGAAGGCGAGCCGCTCCGGACCGACCGCGAGCTGATCGCGCTCGATCGCTGGCGCCGTTGAGCACGGATTGCGGCTTGCCGGCTGCCGCCGTTCGAGCGGCAGCCGGCAGTCAACGCTGGCCAGCCCCGGTGCGGAGGCGGCCGCAGATCGGGCGCTAGCAGGGTGGGATCAACGGATCGGTATCGTCGACCCGCTTGAACGTGTTCCACTTACAGCTCTGCTGAGAGCCGTCTTCCGCGTAGACCAAGGAGAAGCCCGTGGCCAGCTTGTCGAGAACGGTGCCCACCAGATTGAACACGAAGTTCGCGTGCACCATCTCGGAGCCGACGGGCAGATCGGCGAGCCCCGGCGTCGCGGGCGCGGTCGGACAGCTCGCGAACGTCGCGACCGCCTTCTGTGTCTTGACGCTATTCCCCGCCTCGTCGAGGACGATTCCGCTGTAGTATCGATTGTTCTCGACGAAGTACATGTGGTGGAGCGTCGGATCGCCGCTGTCCTGGCTGATCTTCACGGTGAGGTTCTTCATCTTGCCGGTCTTGTCGGTATCGCCGGCCGACGTGACGAACGTGCAGGTCTCGTTTCCGACCCACGTCCCGGTCAAGCTGACGGCGTGCGCGCTCGGGGCGAGCAAGCCGACACACGTGAACGCGAGCGCTGCCCCTCCGAGGGTACTCGCGAGTCGGTTCCCGAGGAGTCGCTTCATCGCAGATCCGCCTTTCTCGATTGCTGCTGGCGTGGCGGCGAGGCGTGCTCGATTTCGGGCTAGCATTGTGGGGCCTCGGTGTGGGACCGCATCCACGTCAGGTTCCACTTGCAGGTGAACTGGTCGCCGTGCTGCCACAGGAGCACCGAGTCACCCGACATCTTGTGAGGGCCGACGAAGAGGCCCTTCTTGGTGAAGTTCGTGAAGTCGACCTGAACCATCTCGCTCTTCTCCGGCAGGTCCTTGCTCGTCCCGCACTCGACGAGCGTCGCCGTGCCCCTCTTCCCGGGAGCGCTCGCATCGAGCACGAGCTGGCCGTTGTACCGTGTCGCGTCGTTGATGAAGTGGAAGTACAGCGCCGAACCGGTCTGGCTCACGACGACGATCATGTCCTGCGGAAAGTTGTCGTGGGTGCCGTCGCCGCCGCTGATCCCGGTGCAGGTCCGCTTGCCCTCCCACGTCCCGCTCAGGTCGATCGCCTCGGCCCGGGTGACGAACATCGCGCACACGATCGCGAGCGCGACTCCGGTCGCGAGCCCGCGTTCGATCCTTCTCTTCACGGTCCTGCTCACTTTCTCGACGGGTCGTCCGCCCGGCGGTTGTCGCGCATGGCCTCGCTCCGTGATCGACCGACGCGCGGATGTGGCAGAGCACGAGCTCGTGGCCCTCACCCGCGACCGGGACGATCGACCGATGCGCGATTCCGCGGTTGGTCGTCTCGGCTTGTTCTCTCCTCTCTGATGTGGCGTTACATTCGACCGAACAACGTTCGGCTGCTGCCGATTCGCGACCGACCGACGAAGGCACGATCCATGCCCGACGACTACAAAGCGCCGCTCCCGAGCCCCACGCCCGACTCGCAGCCGTTCTGGGAAGCGGCGAAGCGCCACCAGCTCCGCATCCAGCGCTGCCGGTCGTGCAATCAGGCCTACTTCTATCCCCGCAACGTGTGCCCGCACTGCCTGTCGTCGGACGTCGAGTGGTTCACCGCGACCGGACGCGGCCGGCTGCACACGTTCTCGATCGTGTACCGCGGCCTCAAGTACCCGCCGCTCGAGCCGCCGTACGTCCTCGCGATGGTGGAGCTCGACGAGGGCCCTCGCATGATGACGAACCTCGTCGGCGTCGAGCCCGATCCGGCGCGCATCTCGTGCGACATGCCGGTCGTCGTCGAGTGGGCCGACGTCACGCCCGACGTCACGCTGCCGCGCTTCCGCCCCGCTTGATCCGCCCGCCCGTCGTCCAACCGGAAAGAGACCTGATGGCGAAAGAGAAGCTCCACGCACGGCGCGGCACGATCGCGATCGTCGGCGCCGCGGAATCGGACGAGATCGGGAAGCTGCCGGGCAAGTCGGCGCTCATGCTGCACGCCGAGGGCGCGCGCAACGCTCTCGCCGACGCCGGCCTGACCGCAAAGGACGTCGACGCCGTGCTCGCGACCGGCCGCTCCACCGCGAACGAGGTTCCCGAGTACCTCGGCATCCGGCCGCGCTATCTCGACAACACCCAGATGGGCGGGTGCTCGTTCATCGCGCACCTCGAGCACGCGATGGGCGCGATCGACGCCGGCGTCGCCGACGTCGTGCTCATCACGCACGGAGAGAGCGGCGCCTCGCGCGTCGGCATGGGAGGCGGCGATCGCTTCGCGCCCGACACGCCTCCCGGACAGTGGGAGATGCCGTTCGGGATCGGCGGTCCGGCGACGCGCTACGCGCTCGCGGCCACGCGTCACATGCACGAGTTCGGCACGACGCGGGAGCAGCTCGCCGAGGTCGCGGTGTCGACGCGGAAGTGGGCGTCGCTCAACCCGCGCGCGATGATGCGCGACCCGATCACGGTCGCGGACGTTCTCGAGTCCCGCCCGATCGCGTGGCCGTTCAACCTCCTCGACTGCTGCCTCGTGACCGACGGAGGCGGAGCGCTGGTCGTGACGTCGGCCGAGCGCGCGCGCGACTGCAGGCAGAAGCCGGTCTGGGTGCTGGGCACGGGTGAGGCGAGCGCGCACTCGATCATCTCGCAGATGCCGCGCTTCCACGTCTGGGACGCCGCCCTCATGGCGGCGGAGCGCGCGTGGGCGATGTCGGGCGTCGAGCGCTCGGACGTCGACCTCGCGATGATCTACGACGCCTTCACGATCGTCCCGATCCTCGCGCTCGAGGCGCTCGGCTTCTGCCCGATCGGCGAGGGCGGCGCCTTCGTCTCCGGCGGCCGGACGGCGCCGGGCGGCGAGCTTCCGATGAACACGAACGGCGGCGGCCTCTCGTACACGCACACGGGGATGTACGGCATGTTCCTCCTGGTCGAGGCCGTGCGTCAGCTGCGCGGCGAGTGCGGCGAGCGCCAGGTAGAGGGCGCGACGACCGCGGTCTGCCACGGCACCGGCGGCATCCTGTCCGCGTCCGCGACCGCGATCCTCTCCACCGAGCGCTGAGCGCGGGCTGCGCCGCGGCGGCGTTGCGCCCCGCTCCTTGACGCCGGTCGTCCGGGCGCCCATGACCCAGGAGGGAGGCTCCGAGCGATGGCGTACGAGGTGCTGCGGTTCCCCTACGACGGGACGATCGACGCGGACGGGCATCTCCTCGAGCCGGCATGGCTCTGGGAGGAGTACCTCGAGGAGCGCTACCGGCCGCGGGCGATGCGAATCCGCGTCGACGAGCGCGGCCTCGAGTACCTCGAGCTCGACGGCCGCCCTTCGGAGCGCACCAGGGACGGCGTGCTCGGCCTCATGGGCGCGATGGGCGATCCCGACGCGCGCCCCGGCCCCGACCGCCGCTACATGGACCACGTCCCCTACGGCGCGGGCGACGCGCGCGAGCGCCTCGACCTCCTCGACCGCGAGAACCTCGCGAAGGCGGTGCTGTACCCGACGATCGGCCTCCTGTGGGAGTGCGAGGTGACCGATCCCGAGATCACCGTCGCGTACCAGCGCGCGTACAACCGCTGGATCGCCGACTTCTGCCGCGCGAGCGGGGGCCGCCTCGTGCCGATCGCGCACCTCTCGCTGCTCGACCCGCTCGCCGCCGCCGCCGAGCTCGAGCGCGCGGTCCGCGACGGCTGCCGCGGCGCGTTCGTCGCGCCCTTCACGCACGACCGGAAGGCGCACGGCCACTCCGACCACGACCCGCTCTTCGCAAAGGCGTGCGAGCTCGACGTCCCGCTCGCGATCCACCCGACCTACGAGCCCGTGTGGGCGGTTCCGGTTCGCTTCAAGGGCCTCGGACGCGCCGGCGAGTTCTTCTACAACGTGATGCTGCGGCAGGGCGTGCAGCAGGCGTTCCTGTCGTTCTTCGCGCTCGGCACGCTGGATCGCTTCCCGAAGCTGAAGCTCGGCGTCCTGGAAGCCGGCTCGGGTTGGATCGGCGCCTTCCTCGACCGCATGGACGCCGTGCACGAGACGATCTCCGCGCGCGGCCTCGTCCTCCGCCTGAAGCCGTCCGAGTACTTCCGCCGCCAGTGCTTCATCTCGGGCGATCCCGACGAGACCGCGGCGCCGCACCTGATCGAGCACGTCGGCGACGACGCGTTCCTGTGGGCGACCGACTACCCGCACCCGGACCACCCCGGGACGTGGGTGCGCGCGCTCGAGCGCTTCGTCGAGCCGCTGTCGTCCGACGCCCGCCGCAAGGTGCTCGGCGACAACGTCCGTCGCCTGTATGCGATCTGATCCCGTCGTGCCGCCACCTCCGAAGGCCGGCGCCATCCACCACGTCTTCGTCACCGTGAACGATCTCGCGCGCTCGCGTCCGTTCTACGAGCAGCTCATGCCGCGTCTCGGCTATCCCGGTCTGTGGGAGTTCCCGGGCGGGACCAGCGTCGGCTGGCTCTCCGCCGGGGGCAGCTTCTGGATCAAGCAGGCGGACGCGCGCTTCGCGCGCGACACCTTCTGCAAGGATCGCGTGGGCCTGTGTGAGGTCGCGTTTCGCGCCGACAGCCGCGAGCAGGTCGACGCCCTCGCGCGCGACGTCGTCGGCTTCGGCGGCACGATCCTGGATCCGCCTCGCGAGTACCCCGAGTACGTGCCCGGCTACTACGCCGTCTTCTTCGCCGATCCCGACGGCATCAAGCTCGAGCTGGTGTACCTGCCCGCGTGACGCGCGGCGGAGCGCGCCGCACTACGGCACGGCGCGCTCAGCCGCGCCGACGTAGTCGGCGTCCGGCCGGATGAGGCGGTTGTCGCGAACCTGCTCGAGGATGTGCGCGGTCCAGCCGATCGCGCGCGCGGCGGCGAACGTCGGCGTGAACACGTGGCGCGGGATGCCGGCCGCGTCGAGCGCGACCGCCGACCAGTACTCGACGTTCGTGAAGAGAGCCCGTCCCGGCTTCGCGGCGCGCAGCGCCGCGAGCGCCTCCGACTCGACCGTGCGCGCGAGCACGAGCCGCCCGCTCCGGATCTCGATCGCGGTGTCGCGCAGGCACGCCGCGCGCGGGTCCTCGGCGCGATAGACGCGATGGCCGAAGCCCATGATGCGCCGGCCGCGCGCGATCGCGTCGGCGATCCAATCGCGCGCCCGCTCGGGCGCGCCGATCTCGTCCAGCATGTCGAGCACGAGCGACGGCGCGCCGCCGTGGAGCGGGCCGGAGAGCGCGCCGATCGCGGCCGCGAGCGCGGACCCGACGTCCGCGCCCGTCGAGGTGACGACGCGCGCCGTGAACGTGGACGCGTTCATCCCGTGGTCGGCCGTGAGGATCATGTAGCGGCTCGCGGCGACGATCTCGGCGTGCGACGGTCGCCGGCCGTGCAGCATCCAGAGGTAGTTCTCGACGTGGCCGAGGGACGCGTCGGGCGGGATCGGCGTCTCGCACCGATCGAGCCGCACCAGCGCCGCGAGCAGCGTCGGGATGAGTGCGGCGACGTGGAGCGCCTCGGCCGCAGCGGCCTCGGGATCGCGCTCGTGCCACGGCTTGAGCCCGAGCGCCGCGCCCGCCGCCGCGACGGCGGCCTGCAGGCGCGACATCATGCTGCCGCCGCCGCGCGCGAGGTCGCGCATCCAGCCGACGTCGAGCGGCGACTCGCGAAGCGCCGCGAGGCGGCGCGCGAACGCCGCTCCGGCGCCAGCGTCCGGCAGCTCGCCGAAGTGGAGCAGGTGCCACACCTCCTCGAGCGACCGGCGGCGGGCGAGCTCGACGGCGTCGTAGCCGGCGTAGAAGAGCCGGCCGCGCGCGCCGTCGATGTCCGAGAGGCGCGTCGATCCCACCTTGACGTTCTCGAGCCCGCCCCGGCTCGACGGAGCCCAGGGATCGACCCGCATGACGCTCGCCGCGCGCACCAGCCGGCGGAGCGACACCATGCCGACCAGCGCGTCGCCGTCGCAGACCGGAAGGTGGCGGAAGTCGCGGTCGAGCATGCGGTCGAGCGCGGCGGTGAGCTCGTCGCCCGGCGATACGGTGAGCGGGGCGGCGGTCATCCAGGCGCGCGCGTGCTCCGTTCCGGGCGCGGCGCCGGCCGCGACGGCGCGCGCGACGTCGCGCTCCGTCAGGATCCCGACCACGCGATGGCCTTCCACGACGACCGCGGAGCCGACGCCGCGCGCCCGCATGGTGGCGGCGGCCGCTGCGAGCGACGCGTCCGGATCGACGGTCGCCGGATCCGCGTTCATCACCTCGCCGAGATGGAGTGTCATCGCCGTCTCCTTTCGCCGCGCCGCCCTCCGTCGTCGCGAACGGGCAGAGTATCGACGACGCGTTCAGCTTGATCAATCTTGATCAATGATCAATGCTGAGGTCATGTCCGAGAGATCCGAGAGCGCTCTCCTGAGCGCGCGCGAGGCCGCGGCCGCGCTCGGCGTCCGCCGCGACACGCTCTACGCCTACGTCAGCCGCGGGCTTCTGACCCGCCGCCGGCGCTCCGGCGACCGGCGCAGCTGGTTCGATCCGAGCGAGGTCGATCGCCTCGCCGCGCGCGGCCGAAGCGAGGCGCGGCCGGACCGCGAGGTGCGCATCGAGTCGGCGGTCACGGCGCTCGAGGGCGGCCACTGGTTCTACCGCGGCCACGACCCGGTCGCGCTCGCCGCGCGGGCGCGCTTCGAGCAGGTGGCGGAGCTGCTCTGGACGGGCGAGCTGCCGGCCGCCGCGGCGTGGGCGTCGGATCGGGAGGCGGTGGAGACCGGGCGGCGGGTGCAGCGCGTGCTCGGCCCCGACGTCCTTCCGGCAGACCGCATCCGGCTCGTGACCGCGGCGCTCGCGGGCACGGATCCGCTCCGCCACGACCTCCGGCCCGAGGCGGTGATCGCGACCGCGCGCCGCCTCCTCGCGACGCTCGTCGAGTCGCTGCCGGCGCTGCGCGAGTCGACGCGCGCGCGGCCGCGGCGCACCGTCGGGGAGCCGGCCGCGGGTGGGGCGCGGAGCGAGGGCGCCGTGGGCGCGGGGCTCCGGTCCGAGGCGCCGCCGCCGCTCGCCGCGCGCCTCTGGGATCGCCTCACGACGCGACCGCCGACGCCGCGCGACATCGAGCTCATCGACGCGACGCTCGTCATCCTCGCGGACCACGAGCTCGCCGCCTCCACGTTCGCGGTGCGGATCGCGGCCGCGCTCCGCGCCGATCCCTACGGCGCGATCGGCGCGGGCCTCGGCGTGCTCGGCGGAGCGCTCCACGGCGCCGTCTCGGTCGCCGCCGAAGCGCTGCTGCACGAGATCGCCGCGCGCGGCAACGTCGCGACCGTCGTTGAGAAGCACGTCCGTCTGGGCGAGCGCCTTCCCGGCATCGGCCACCCGATCTATCCCGACGGCGACCCGCGCGGCGCCGCGCTCCTCGCGCTCCTGCGGCGCGCGGGCGGGGATCGCCGCCGCCTCCGCGACGTCGACGAGCTCCTCGCCGCGGCCCGGGCGCGCGGCTTCCCGCCGCCGAACGTGGATCTCGGGATCGCCGCGGTGACGCACGTGCTCGGCTTCGCGCGCGGCACCGGCGAGCTCATCTTCTCGATCGCGCGCATGGCGGGCTGGGTGGCGCACGCGCTCGAGGAGTACGCGCGCCCGTCGAGCATCCGCCCGCGCGCGATCTACACCGGCATTCGACCGGGCCGTCGCGAGGGTCGCGAGTGATCGTCCAGCGCATCGTGTCCGGCGCTCAGACCGGCGTCGATCGCGCGGCGCTCGACGTCGCGATCGAGCTCGGGATCGCTTGCGGCGGCTGGTGCCCGGCGGGCCGCCGCGCGGAGGACGGCCGGATCGCCGACCGCTATCCGGTCTCCGAGACGCCGACCGCGCGCTACGACGAGCGCACTCGGTGGAACGTTCGCGACTCCGACGCGACCCTCATCCTCGCGCGCGAGCCGCTGACCGGCGGGACGCTGCTCACGCGCACCGTGGCCGACCGGGAGGGGAAGCCCGTCCTCGTGGTCGACCCGGCCGACCTCGCCTCGTGCCGCCGCGTCGCCGACTGGCTCGGCGCGAACGCCGTCGCCACCCTGAACGTCGCCGGGCCGCGCGAGAGCACGCAGCCGGGCGCGCATGCCGCCGCGGCCGCCTTCCTCCGGGGTCTCCTCGCCGCTCCGCAGCCGAGCGTCCGGCGGCCCTTGGCCGTGCTCGCGGTCTACTGGGCGGCGCTGATCCCGGCGTTCGCCGTCTGGCTCTGGCGCGATCGCACCTACGCGCCGTGGGATCCCGCGTATCACTCGTACCTCGTCATGCGCCTCCACGACGGGCTCGTGCGCGGCAACGTCTGGCGCTTCTACGAGCTGGACCGCTTCTACCCGCCGCTCTTCCACGCGCTCGCCGTCCCCGCGTCGTTCTTCAGCGATCACCCCGATGCGTTCGCGTTCGGCAACTGGCTCGCGCTCCTCGCGCTCCTCTGCGCGACCTGGGCGACCGCCGCGCCGCTCGCGGGCGCCGACGCCGCGCTCGCCGCCGCGTTCCTCGTGCCCGGCTACGCCTACGTCGCGTGGATGTGCCGCATGGCGATGACCGACCTCACGCAGGCCGCGACCGTCGCCGCGACGCTCGCGCTCCTCGTCCGGCCGGCGCCCCTCGCCGCGCGGCGCGACGCGCGTCGCCTCGGGATCGCGATCGCGCTCGGCATGCTCGCGAAGTGGTCGTACGCGTTCTTCGCGGGGCCGCCGATCGCTGCGGCCGTCGTCTCCCGGCTGCGCGAGGCGGGCCCGGCGGAGCGCCGGCGAACGCTGTGGGCGCTGGCGCCGCTCGTCGTGTGGCCGCTCGTCCTTGCGGGGCCGTGGTACGTGCGATCGCTTCCCTACATCGCGTCGCGGCTCGGCTGGCACCTCGGGGCGGAGGTGGCCGCGGCCGAGGGCGATCCGCCGCCGCTCTCGGTCGCGGCGCTCGACTACTACGCCGACGCGCTCTCGGGCGCGTACATGACCTGGCCGACATGGGCGCTGCTCCTGACGAGCGCGACCGCGCTCGCGTGGAGCTGGTGGCGCGATCCCGTGCCGGCGGTCGCGCCGCCGCGGCGCTGGTCGCCGCTCCTCGTCTCCGCGGCCGCCGGCTTCGCCTGCCTGGTCGCGATCGCGAACAAGGACCCGCGCTACCTGCTGTCGATCGTTCCGGTGATCGCGGTCGTGTCGGGCGCGTGGGTCGCGTTCCTGGAGCCGCCCGCCCGCCGGCGCGCGCTCGTGGCGTGCGCGGTCCTGGGCTACGGCCTCGCGCTGCACGCGCTCTTCGTCGCCGATCCGCCGGATCCGACGGAGTGGCGTCTCGTCGAGGCGGCGCACGCGATCGCCGACGACATGGCGTCGTCGGGACGGCGCGACGCGGTGCTCGTCGTCCCGAACGACGAGCACATGAACTTCATGTCGGTCGACTACGCGATCGAGCGCCGGCTGCGCGACAAGGTCCAGACCGACCGCGTGACGGACCCGCTCGACGCAGGGGCGCTCGCGCCCTACGGCTACGCGATCGTCGTGCTGCCGCCGCCTCCGGAGTCCGTGCTCTCGCGTGGATCGATCGCGGCGTCCGCGTTCGTGCCGTCGCAGCCCGGCTGGTCGGCGATCGCGTCGTTCGCGCGCGGCGACGGCCGCGAGGTGCGGGTGCTCAGGCGCGATCGGCCGTGAGGCGCTGCAGCTCGGCGAGCGCGGCCACCAGGCGCGGGCCGTGCCAGAAGGGCAGGGTGCCGTCGATCACGGCGATCCTGCCGGTGCGCGCGGCCGGCGTGTCGGCCAGCGCGCCGCCGGCGAGCTCGCGCGCGTCGGCGTTCGTGAAGCGGTACGGCTCGTCCGGCAGGAGCACGACCTCGGGCGCGTGCGCCGCGACATCGGCGAGCGTCACGCGCGGGTAGCGGTCGGACGAATCCGCGTAGAGGTTTGCGATCCCCGCGAGCGCCAGCAGGTCGTGCGCGTAGGTGTCGCGCGCGAGGGTCATCCACGGGTCCTTCCAGACGGCGACGAAGCCCAGGAGCGGGCGCCGCGGCCGGGCGGCGCGCGCCGCGCGAACCGCGTCCTCGATCGCCCCGATCACCCCCGCGGCGACGCTCCCATCCGCGCCCAGCGCGGCGAGCCACCGCACCTGCGCGATCGCGTCGTCGACGGTGCGCGGGAAGTCGACCCACACCGCGATCCCGCGCTCGCGCAAGCGCCGCACGTCGATCTCGCGGTTCTCCTCGAGGTTCGCGATCACGAGGTCCGGCGCGAGCTCCGCGATCGCCTCGACGTCCGGGTTCTTCGTGCCGCGGACGCGCCGCGTGCCCGCCACGCCGTCCGCGGGGTGGATGCACCAGTCGGTCGTGCCGACGACGCGGTCGCCGAGGCCGAGCGCGAAGAGCGTCTCGGTGACGCTCGGGACGAGCGACACGAGGCGCGCCGGCGCCCGCGGCACGTCGACCGCCTGCCCCGACGCATCGACCTGCGACGGTCGTCCATCGAGCGTCACGACCCGTGGAGTAGCAGGGGACGGCGCGCGCAGCCGCTCCGCGCGGGCGGCTGCGTAGCGGGCGACGGCGCGTGGCGGTTGGCGGCGCGGCGCCGGTCCAGCATAACCGCGGCGTGAAGCGAGCGTCGTATCACCACGGCGACCTCCGGCGCGCCCTCCTGCGCGCGGCGCGGGCGCTCGTCACCCGGGTGGGGCCCGACGCGTTCACGCTGCGCGAGGCGGCACGGGCTTGCGGCGTCGACCACGCCGCCGCGTACCGTCACTTCCGCGACAAGCGCGCTCTCCTCGCCGCGCTCGCGGAGGAAGCGTTCGCCGAGCTCGCCCACGCGATCGAGAGCGATCCCGGACGCACGCCGAACCGGGATCCCGGCGAGCGGCTGCAGCGCCTGGGCGCGATCTACGTCGCCTTCGGGCTCGCGAACCCGACGCGCTACCGCCTCATGTTCGGCCCGCGCCTGAACGAGGACGGCCGCTTCCCCGCTCTCGAGGCGGCGATCGCCCGCTTGCTCGCCGCAGCCGTCGCCGACGTCGAGAGCGGCATCGCGGACGGGTCGTTCGCGGCGCGGAATGCGCGCGACGCGGCCCTCGCGGTCTGGTCGATGGCGCACGGCTACGTCGACGCCGTTCTCCGCCGGCGGATCCGCGTGCGGTCGCGCGACGCGGCGCTCGGCCACTTCGCGACGCTGCTCGCGCCTTTCGTCTCCGGCCTGCGGGCCGGCGAGCCGGCCGGCGCGAGGCCCGCGTCCCGCCGTCGCGGGCTTTCGACGGACGCTGGATCGGCCGATGGACCACCGAAGGAGGACGAGCCATGGAGGAGCTCGGTCGGGAGGAGCTCGGTCGGGAAGCCGTCGCGGCGCGGCGTCGGCGGCCCGCGTGCGGCCCGGGCGCGAGCCGCCGGGAAGCGATGAAGGGCATCGTCGGGCTCGCGGGCGCCGCGCTCCTGGCGCCGGCGCTTGCGACACCGGCGGCGGCCGGCGAAACGAGTCCAATGAAACCCGGCCAGCCCCCCAAGACCCCGGACGAGGCGCTCGAACTCCTCCGCGCCGGCAACCGGCGGTTCCACGAGCGGAAGCCCTACGTCCGGAGCACCGACGAGATCGAGCGCCTCTGGACCGAGCTCGCGAGCGGCCAGGCTCCGTTCGCGATCATCCTCGGCTGCTCCGATTCGCGGCTGTCGCCCGAGATCATCTTCGACCAGTTCTTCGGGTCGCTCTTCGTCGTGCGCGAGGCGGGGAACGTCGCGGTCTCGCCGACGAACATCGGAAGCCTCGAGTTCGGCCAGGCGGTGCTCGGCGCGAAGCTGCTCCTCGTCTTCGGCCACTCCTCGTGCGGCGCCGTCACGGCGGCCTTCGACCGCGCCCAGCCCGGCGGCAACATCCAGGCGATCGTCGACGCGATCGCACCTTTCATCGCCACGGCGGCAACCCTGGACGATGCCATCGTCGCGAACGTGCGCGGCGTCCAGGCGCAGATCCGGCAGCGCAGCGCGCTTCTCCGAGCGGCGGAGGACGCGGGAAACCTGAAGATCGCGGGCGCGGTGTACGACATCCGCTCGGGCGTCGTCACGTTCCTCGACGCCTGATCGCCCGCGTTCGCCATCCGATCGCTCGGTGCCGTCTGCGCGGCGCTCCCGCCGACCCGCGTGGTACGATCCCACATGCGGTCGGACGCGGATCCGGGACGTCGGCTGCGCGAGCGGGTCGGCGCCGGGGCGGTCCTGGTGCGCGCGCCGGGGCGCGTGAACCTGATCGGCGAGCACACCGACTACAACGACGGATTCGTGCTGCCCGCGGCGATCGACCGCTTCACGTGGATGGCAGCCGCGGCGCGCGACGATCGCAAGGTCGTCCTCCATTCCGAGAGCGTCGGCGAGACGGTGACGTTCGACCTCGACGAGCCGTCGGCCCCGAGACGGCGCAACTGGAGCGATTATCCCCACGGCGTCGCGCGCATGCTGCTCGAGGCGGGAGTGGCGCTGCGCGGCGCGCAGATGCGCATGGCGAGCGACGTGCCGATCGGCTCGGGGCTGAGCTCGTCGGCCGCGCTCGAGGTTTCGGTCGCGCGCGCGCTGCTCGCGGTGGCCGGCGCTGACCTTCCCCTCGAGCGCCTCGCGCTCGTCTGCCAGCGCGCCGAGAACGAGTTCGTCGGCACGCGCTCCGGCATCATGGACCAGATGGCGTCGTGCTTCGGCCGGGAAGGCGAAGCGCTCTTCCTCGACTGCCGCTCGCTCGCGCACCGCGGCATCGCCGTGCCGGGGCACCTGAAGCTCGTGATCTGCAACTGCCTCGTCAAGCACGAGCTCGCGACCGGCGAGTACAACCGCCGGCGCGCCGAGTGCGAGGAGGGCGTCCGGATCCTCGCGGCCGCAACCGGGCGCGACATCCGCGCGCTGCGCGACGTCGACGCCGCCGAGCTGGCGGCGCATCGCGATCGCCTGAGCGACGTCGTGTACCGGCGCTGCCGCCACGTCGTCCTGGAGAACCGGCGCGTCCTCGAGTTCGTCGCGGCGCTCGACCGGAACGACGTCGCCGCGACCGGTCGCCTCATGGCCGAGTCGCACGCGAGCCTTCGCGACGACTACGAGGTGAGCTGTCGCGAGCTCGACGTCCTGGTCGAGATCGCCGCGTCGTCTCCCGGCGTCCACGGCGCGCGCATGACCGGCGGCGGCTTCGGCGGCTGCACGGTGAACCTCGTCGAGGTCGAGGCGGTCGACGCCTTTCGCCACAGGGTCGCCGCAGGCTACCGGCGCCAGACCGGCCGTACCCCCGAGATCCTCGTCTGCGAGGCGGCCGACGGCGTGCAGGTGCTCGCGTAGGACGACGCCGCCCGAGGCGCTCTCCCGTCATGGGAGTGACGGAGGCTGTCGGTGGAGTGCCGCCCGCCGCCGGGGGGCGCCACCGAAGCGACCGCGTTTGCTGCGTTTTTCCGTGGTCCGCCGCTTGCTCGAGGCGGTGCCGACCACCCGATGACGCGCCCTCATCGCGCGTCCGAGGCGGGCCCACGGGAGTCGGATCATGCGAAGAGTCATCCCCCGAAGCTGGTCGAGATTCGCGCGCCGCTGGCTCAAGGACGATCGGTCGATCGCGGGCCGCGCGCTTCTGCTCGGGCTCGCCTTCCTCGTCGGCCTCGTCGCCGCCTGATCGGCCTCGCGCCGGAAGAGCACCACCCGCGCGGCGGCGCGGCGGCGACATTCGCCCGCGCGTCTGCTCTCGTGTTCTCCAGCGCTCGCGCACGAAGCGCGCGAGCGCGGAGGCCACATGCTGCGCACGCCGCTCTGCAGTCTCCTCGGGATCGACGTCCCGATCTTCTCCGCGCCGATGGGACCGGACATCACCGGGCCCGATCTCGTCGCGGCCGTGAGCGGGGCCGGCGGCCTCGGCATCCTGCAGTCGCAGCTCAGCCCGCCGCCGCTCTTGCGCGAGCAGATCGCGCGCATCCGGTCTCGCACGCAGAAACCGTTCGGCGTCAACTTCCTGCTGCAGTTCCCGTCCGACGACGGCATCGCCACCTGCATCGAGGAGCGCGTGCCGGTGCTGTCCTTCTTCCGGGGCGAGCCGCCGACGGCCGCGATCGAGCGGGCGCACGCTGCGGGCTTGAAGGTCGTGTACCAGGTCGGCTCGGTCGCTGCGGCCGCGCGCGCGGCGCGAGCGGGCGTCGACGTCGTCATCGCGCAAGGCGTGGAGGCCGGCGGCCACCTCGCCGGCGAGGTCTCGACGCTCGTGCTGGTGCCGCGGGTCGTGGAAGCGATCGCGCCCGTCCCGGTCGCGGCGGCGGGCGGGATCGGGGACGCGCGCGGCGTCGCGGCGGTGCTCGCGCTCGGCGCGCAGGCGGCGGTGCTCGGCACGCGCTTCCTCGCGAGCGCCGAGTCGCACGCGCACCCGCGCTACAAGGAGCGCGTCGTCGACGCGACCGAGGAGGATACCGTCAAGACGACGCTCTTCGGCCGGGGCTGGCCGAACGCGCCGCACCGGGCGATCCGGACGCGCTTCGTCGAGGAGTGGCTCGCGAGCGAGGCGCGCGGCAACGAGTCGCGTCCCGACGAGCCGGTCGTCGGGGAGAGCGAGATCTCGGGCATGCGGGTGCCGATCGTCCGCTTCACCGGCCTGCCGCCGAATGCGCGGGCCACCGGAGACCTGGAGGCGATGGGGATGCTCGCCGGGCAGAGCGCGGGCCTCGTCCGCGACGTCCGCCCGGCCGGCGAGATCGTGCGCGACCTCGCCGCCGGCGCGGAGCGCATCATCGCGCGCGAGCTGCTCGCGCTGACTCTCGGCTCCGGCGGCTGAACGGCGCCCTCGAGGCGCCCCTGCGACGACCGCTCGCGCGCGGCGCGATTCGTCGCCGGCATACCCGCGCGAGCTCCCGGCCGGACACTCGGCGCGTGCCGATCACTTGCGACGTCGGCGTCGGTTCGTCGCGGCATTGCGCGCGGTGCGCCCGCTCGCGACCTCCTCCGCCGTCGCGGACGAGCGGCTCGGCGGCCGCTTCGCCGCCCGCGCGGCCCGCAGCTCGAGCGCGATCAGGCGCGCGTCGAGCGCTTCCAGCCTGCGGATGAGCCACTGCACTCGCGCCTCGAGGCGCGCGAGTGAGCCCCTGATTCCATCCGCGGAGGACACCGACGGGAAGCTGGCGTCGAGCCCGACGGTCGCCGGCGGAACTCTTCTGACCGCGATGCGGGCTCCGCGCAAGGCGAATTTCCGGGCGCCGGCGCTAGCGCGGAAGCCAGCGCGGTCGCTGCCTCGCCCTCAGGCGGCGCGCGAGACGATCTGGCGCAGCACGTACTGCAGGATCCCGCCGTGCACGTAGTAGTCGACCTCGATCGGCGTATCGATGCGCGCGATCACGGGGACCTTCTCCTCGCCTCCGCTCGCGCGATGGATCACGAGCGAGAGCTCCTGCTGCGGCTTGAACTGCCCGTTCTCGAGCCCGACGAGATCGAACGTCTCGCTGCCGTCGAGCCCCAGCGTGCGGATCCCCGTGCCCTCGCGGAACTGGCACGGCAGGACGCCCATCCCGACGAGGTTGCTGCGATGGATGCGCTCGAAGCTCTCCGCAACGACCGCCTGCACGCCGAGGAGGCGCGTTCCCTTCGCCGCCCAGTCGCGTGAGCTGCCGGTGCCGTACTCCTGTCCGGCGAGCACCACGAGCGGGACGCCGGCCGACTGGTAGCGCATGGCCGCGTCGTAGATGCTCATGCGCTCGCCGGTCGGGTGGTGCACGGTGACGCCGCCCTCGACGCCCGGCACCATCAGGTTCTTGATGCGGACGTTCGCAAACGTGCCGCGCACCATGACGCGATCGTTTCCGCGCCGCGCTCCGTAGCTGTTGAAGTCCTCCGGCTTGACGCCGAGCTGCTGCAGGTAGAGGCCGGCCGGCGACGTCGGCTTGATCGCGCCGGCGGGGCTGATGTGAACGGTCGTGACCGAGTCGCCGAAGATGGCGAGCGGCCGCGCTCCCCGGACGTCGGCGAAGCGCCCGGGCTCGAGCGAGAAGCGCTCGAAGAAGGGCGGCTCCTGGATGTACGTCGACTGCTCGTCCCACTGGTAGACGAGGCCGGTGGTCGCGGGGATGTCGTTCCAGAGCGGGTTCTGCGCCGCGAAGTCGGAGTAGAGCCGGCGGTACGTCGCCGGGTCGGTCGCGGAGAAGAGGCAGTCGCGGATCTCTTGCAGCGTCGGCCAGACGTCGCGCAGGTACACGTCCTGCCCGTTGGCGCCGCGTCCGAGAGGCTCGCGCGTGAGATCGTGCTCGATGTTGCCGGCGAGACCGTACGCGACGACGAGCGGCGGGCTCATGAGGAAGTTCGCGCGCACGCTCTGGTGCACGCGCGCCTCGAAGTTCCGATTGCCCGACAGGACGCTCGCCGCCACGACGTCGTGGTTCACGATCACGTCCTCGATGCGCGGATCGAGGGGTCCGGAGTTGCCGATGCACGTCGTGCAGCCGTAGCCGACGAGCGCGAACCCGAGGCGGTCGAGGTAGGCCTGAAGTCCGGTCTTCGCGAGATAGTCGGTCACCACCCGCGATCCGGGCGCGAGCGACGCCTTGACGGTCGCCGGGAGTTGGAGCCCCTTCTCGACCGCCTTCTTCGCGAGGAGCCCGGCCGCCAGCATGACGCTCGGGTTCGACGTGTTCGTGCACGACGTGATCGCCGCGATGACGACGTCGCCGTCGCCGAGGTCCGCGCCGCGCGCGGCGTTCTGATGGATCTGCGGAGGGACGCGATCCGGCGTCGGCCGGTTGTTCATCATCTCGACTTCGGTGAGGACGTTCGTGTCCCTGTCGCTCTCGGCGCCGCGACCGTCGGGCGCCGTCTCTTCCGCCTGCTCGCCGCCGCCCGCGGCGCGCAGCACGCGCGGCGTCAGGTCGACCGGGAACCGCCGGTCGGCGCTGCCGTCCTTTCCGTAGCCGCCTTCGCCGAGCGGCGCGCGCAGCAGCTCCTCGAACCTCGTCTTGACGTCGGGGAGCGCGATCCGGTCCTGCGGCCGCTTCGGGCCGGCGATGCTCGGGACGACGCTCGCGAGGTCGAGGTCGAGGACCTCGCTGTAGTCGCACTCGCCGCGGCGCGGGATCCCGAACATGCCCTGCGCCCGGTAGTACGCGCGCACGAGGTCGATCTGCTCCTCGCTCCGGCCCGTCGCCGACAGATAGGTGCAGGTCTGCTCGTCGACCGGAAAGAACCCCATGGTCGCGCCGTACTCGGGCGACATGTTCGCGATCGTCGCGCGGTCGGGAACCGACAGCGTCGCCGCGCCCTCGCCGTGGTACTCGACGAACTTCCCGACCACCTTCGCCTTCCGCAGCAGCTCGGTGATGCGGAGCACGAGGTCGGTCGCGGTGACGCCTTCGCGGAGCGCGCCCGAGAGGTGGACGCCGACGACGTCGGGCGTGAGGAAGTAGACCGGCTGGCCGAGCATGCCGGCCTCGGCCTCGATGCCGCCGACGCCCCAGCCGACGATGCCGAGCCCGTTGATCATCGTCGTGTGCGAGTCCGTGCCGACGAGCGTGTCCGGGTAATGGACGCCGCCCCGCTCGAGGACGCCCTTTCCGAGGTACTCGAGGTTCACCTGGTGGCAGATGCCGATGCCGGGCGGGACGACGCGGAACGTGTCGAAGGCCTGCATGCCCCACTTGAGGAACTCGTAGCGCTCGCGGTTCCGCTGGAGCTCGAGCTCCATGTTCCGGCGGAGCGCGTCGGCGATTCCCGCGAAGTCGACCTGCACGGAATGGTCGACCACGAGGTCCACCGGCACGAGCGGCTCGACGACCTTCGGGTCTTTCCCGAGCCGCGCGACCGCCGACCGCATGGCGGCGAGGTCGACGAGGAGCGGCACGCCCGTGAAGTCCTGCAGCAGGATGCGCGCGACGACGAACGGGATCTCCTCCGTCCGCGTCGCGTTCGGCTGCCAGCCCGCGAGCGCGCGCACGTCCTTCTCCGTGATCTTGGCGCCGTCGCAGTTGCGGAGGACCGACTCGAGGACGATCCGGATGGAGACCGGCAGGCGGGAGATGCGGCCGAGCCCCGCCTTTTCCAGGCGCGGCAGCGAGTGGAGCTGCCCCGTTCGGCCGTTGCCGATGGAGAAGGTCTCTAGGGAATCGAACGCGCCGCGCTTGCCGTTGATCGCCATCCTTCGAGATCTACTCCCGGGCTCGCGCTGCCGCAATTTTTCGGGCGCGAGCGCGAGCGCGCGCTCGCGCCGCGCCCTCGCTTACAACCCGATGACCACTTTCGGCGGATATTTCGAGAACGTCGTGAGGTGCCCGCGGATGCCGCTTTGGAACGACTCGAGGTACGCGAGCTTCCGGATGAGGTAGCTGCGGGTCTCCTTCGGGTCGAGGTAGAGGTTGTAGAGCCGGCCGTAGGTGTACTTCTGGGTGATGCCCGTGAACCCTCCCGGGTTCAGGACGTCGCGATCGTCGTCGGACGTCGATGCGAGCATGAACTTGTACTCTCCGACCCGGAGCGCCGAGAACTGCTGGCCGAGCCAGTAGTAAAGGTACTTCCGGTTCGACGTCCCGTCGGGCGCGAGCAGGAACGACGTCTGGTCGACGCCGTCGATGAAGCGGTCGCTCGGGAGGCGCTCGCCGGCGCCCGCGAGATCCAGGAGAGTCGGGAAGAGATCGGTCTGCGAGAAGATCCCGTCGGAGACGCGGCCCGGCTCGATCATGCCTTCCCACGCGACGACGGCCGGCACGCGCTGTCCGCCCTCCCAGGTCGACCCCTTGGCGCAGCGGAAGGGCGAGTATGCGGCGTCGGGCCAGGTCTCCATCTCGGGGCCGTTGTCGGAAGAGACGAAGATGAGCGTGTGCTCGAGCTGGCCGGTCTCGCGCAGCTCGGCCACCAGCCGGCCGACGATGTCGTCGAGCTCGATGATCGTGTCCTTGTAGGGGTGCTTCCCCGGCGACTTCCCGAGGAAGCGCTCGTGCGGGTAGTTGTCGAAGTGGGCGCCGCGCGTGCAGTGGTAGAGGAACCACGGGCGCGCGTCGGACTTCATGCGGCGGATGAAGGCGAGCGAGTACTCGGTCCACTTGTCGTCGAGCTGCGACAGGACCGGGATCGTCACCTCCTCGACGTTGCTGAGCTCCGAGCCGCGCGTCGCGTGCACGAAGCACTTGTTGAAGGGCTGGTTCTCGATCCACTTCGTACGCGCCGCGCTGTAGACGATCTCCGGAAAGAACGAGGGATCGCGCCACTCGGTGTACATGTCCGAGACCGAGAGAAAGCCGTAGAAGTCGTCGAAGCCGACGTGCTGCGGCTGCGACTCGACGTTCTCCCCGAGGTGCCACTTGCCGACCGCCTGCGTCGCGTAGCCGGCCGCGGAGAGGAGCTCGGCGAGCGTGATCTCGCCCTGAAGCCCGCCCTTCTCGCCGTACATCGGCGGCCGCTGGAGGCCGTGCCGCATCGGCAGCCGCCCCGTGAGGAGGGACGCGCGCGACGGCGTGCAGGACGGCTCCGAGTAGCAGGACGTGAGCCTGAGGCCCGCCGACGCGAGCCGGTCGATGAACGGCGTCGGCGCGCCGACCGCGGCGCCGCCGCCGTAGCAGCCGAAGTCGCCCCAGCCGACGTCGTCCATGTAGACGAAGAGGAAGTTCGGCCGCCGCCCGCCGTGGCGCGCGCGGTACGCGTCGATCTTCGCGCGCGCCGCCGCGACCTCCTCGGGGAAGACGAATGCGGGCTCGCGGTGGTCCGCGGTCTTGACGGTCGCCGCGGCGATCGGGTCGTGCTGCATCGCTTGCTCCTCGTGCTGTCTGCCGGTGTCGTGAGCGTCCGCGCCCCCAGCGCGCGGTTTACGGGACGAGTCCGAGCGCGCGCCACGCCGGGATCGAGACCGCCACGCCGAGCAGGTACACGAGCCCGTAGGACCAGGCGATCGGTCGCACCTGGCGATGCGTGAAGGCCTGCTCGCGCGTCCCGAGGTAGAGCGCCAGATAGTAGGCGCTCTGGTAGGGGAGGAACCAGACGCTGACGGCGGTCGACATGACGATCAGGAACGCGAGCGGCTGGATGCCGGCGCGGGTCGCGATCGGCACCGCGGTGATGGTGAGCAGCGAGACGAGCGGGAAGCTCGGCAGCACGAAGCGCGCCGCGAAGATGACGACCGTGAGCCCGAGGAGAAACACCGCGGGCCGCGAGGCGAGCGGGACGAGGATCGGCTCGAGCATGCGGATCAGCCAGTCGTCGATCCCGAGGTGCTTCACGACGCCCGTCAAGCTCAAGACGGCCGCCAGGTAGAAGAGGAAGTCCCAGAAGATCGCCGCCCGAAACGCGGCGCGATCGAGCAGGTTCGCGCACGTGACGATGGTGAGCCCGATGAGCGCGACCCACGCGACGTCGATGCCGTGGATCGGAGCCGTCACCCAGCCGATCGCCGCGCTCGAGATGACGAGGCCGTTCAGGATCTCGGCCCGCGACAGGGGGCCGAGCGCCTCGATCTGCGTTTCGACGAGTCCGGCGGACGTCGTGGGCTCGATCTCGGGCGGCAGGAGCCAGAAGGTCGCGGCGAGCCCGCCGACGAAGGTCACGATCGCCAGCGGCAGCGACGCGCCGAGCCAGCCGAGCCACGTGATGCCAGCCTGCTGCTCCGCGGGCAGGAGCCCGTACGCCAGGAGGTTCTCCGCCGCGCCCGTCAGGAAGAAGGGGCTCATCTGGCCGAAGCCGCACACCGCGGCCATCGCGAGCGACGCCGAGCCGCGGCTCCGGCGCGCGTAGCCGAGCGAGTCGGACAGCGCGAGCACGATCGGGGCTGCGATCGCGACCCCGGACGTCACGTCGGGCACGCACGACGTGATCCCGGTCCCGCCGAGCGCGAGCCCGATCGACTGGCCGCGGTGCGTAAGCGGGAAGCGCTTCAGGATGTGGAGCGCCATCCGGAAGAGGAGGCCCGAGGACTGGAGAGCCGCCGCCATCCCGAGCACGCCGATGATCAGGAAGAAGGGCGGGCTCGTGAAGCCGGAGACCGCGACCTCCGCGGGCGCGACCCCGAGCACGATCCAGCCCATCAGGAGGGCCAGGCCGACCCCGTAGTCGGGCAGGACGTCGGTCGCCCAGAACGCGGCCGCGGTCGCGAGCATCGCCAGCATGCGCCGGCCTTCGGGCGACAGCCCTTCCGGCAGCGGGACCAGCTCGATCGCGATGCCGAGCCCGATTCCGACTCCGGCGCCGAGAAGCGTCCGCCGGCGATCGGCGCCGCTCTCGGAGGCGGCGCCGGCCGGTCTTCCCGGCCGAGCGTCGCCGGCGCGCGCCGGCCGCGCGACGCGTCCGGAAGCCGAGTCCGCTTCCGCGAGCGAGCCGTCGAGCGCCGCCCGGAGCTCGGAGGCGCCCGGGCCGGCGGCCGCCCCCCCGGGCTGGGAGAGCCAGCGCGTCACCGCGGAGCGAAGCCCGGAGAGCCGGCGATTCTCCGTCTGCAGCCGATCGCTCATCACCTCCATGAAATGGAAGGTGAGCCACGGATTCTCCTCGATCAGCGACTGGAACTTGTCGCGCGGCAGGCGCCACAGCTGGCTCTCGGTGCGGGCGACGACGGTCGCGTTCCGCGGGCGGTCGGAGAAGAGCGCGTTCTCGCCGAACCAGTCGTCCGGCTCGATCGTCGAGACCGCCTCCACCCCGTCGCGTCCGGTGCCGTCGGGGCCGTGCTTGACGTAGACGTCGAGGATGCCGGACTTGACGATGAAGAACGCGTCGGCCGGCTCGCCCTCGACGCACACCGCGGTGCCGGCCGGCACGCGCTCCTCGCGCAGGTCGGCGATGATCTTCGCGAAGCCGCCCGGCGGGAGGTCGGCGAAGAGCGGGATCCGGCGAAGGACGGTGGCGAGGGATTCCGTGGGCGGCATTCCGGTCCCGGGTCAGGTCGGCATTTCGTCCGGCGGCACGATCACGCAGCCGAGGATCTTCCATTGCCCGTCGGGCTGCCGATCCATCAGGTAGAGTGCGGTCGCCGGACGTCCCCGGGTATCGACGACCACGACCTTCTGCGTCACCTCCCCGGCGACGATCGACAGCTCGGCGAAGCGGACGTCGCGCGGCCGGTAGAGCGGCGCATACGCGCTCTTCACCATCCGGAGGAAGTTCTCCGGGGTGCCGAACAGCTCCTGGATCGCGGGCGCGGCGAACGCGAAGGCGGCCGCGCCGTCGTCGCGCCGGAGCGCGTCGATCTGGTCGGAGATCGCGCGGCGGATCGCGTCGCGATCGCGCGCCGCGAGGAGCTCGTCGTCGTCCTCGGGCGCGCCCTCGACCGGTGTGGCTCCCCTCGTCGGCTCGTCGGCCGGCGTTTCGCTCGACGATGCCGGCGTGGCCGAAGCGAGCGGCGTGGCGGCCGGCGACGGGGAACGAGCCGCCGCCGTCGCGGTCGGCGGAGCCGGGCCCTCGCGTCCGCTGCACGCCGCGAGCGACGCGGCGAGCGAGACGGCCAGCGCCGCCGCGACCGCGGAGAGCGCGCCGTCCGCGGCGCGCGCGTGGGCGGGCCTCGCGGGCCGCCCCGTCGCGCGCTGCTCGCCGACCGCGTGCGCTCGCGCCAGCAGGTCGATCGGGTGGGCGACCTCGACCGCCATCCCGCGTGCGATCGCGCCCGCGCGGATCTGCAGGAGGCAGCCGGGGTTCGCCGCGGCCACGACCTCGGCGCCGCTCTCCGCGATCCGATCGAGCTTCCTCTCGCGGAGCCGGGACGCCATCGCGGGCTCCGTCAGGTTGTACGTCCCCGCGCTGCCGCAGCAGGCGTCGGAGTCGGCGAGCCCGACCAGCTCGATCCCGGGGATCGCGGCGAGGAGCGATCGCGGCTCCGCGCGGACGCCCTGCGCGTGCGCGAGGTGGCAGGGATCGTGGATCGCGACCCGGCGTCGCAGTGCGCGCACCGGCTCGGGAAGCCCGAGCTCCGCGAGCAGCGCGAGCGGGTCGCGAACGATGGCGGCGGCACGGCGAGCGAGCGCATCGTCCGGCAAGAGGCGCTCGACCTCGCGCAGGAACGCGCCGCAGCCCGCGGCGCTCGGGATGGCCCAGTCGACGTCCGCGAACGGCAGCGCGCGGAGGAGGTCGCGCGCGAGGCGCGCGGCGCCGGCCTCGTCTCCGAGGTGGAGCGCGAGGGCTCCGCAGCAGCCCTGCGCGCGCGGCACGAGGACGCGCACTCCGGCGCGCGCGAGAAGCGCGACGGTCGCGCGCGCCGTGTCGGGGAAGAGCGTCTCGGCGACGCAGCCCGCGAGGTAGAGAGCCGTGCCGCGCCGCGGCCCGCTCGCGTCCACGACCTCGGGCAGCGCATCGCGCGCGCCCGCCGGCGGCACGGCGGCCGCGTAGGCGAGCCAGGGCCCGATCGCGGTCGCGGCGGACGCGCGCGCCGCCGCGACGGCGGCGCGCGACCCGCCGATCGCGCGCAGGGGCGCGAACGCGAGCCGCCGTGCGGGCCGGCTCGCGAGCACGCGACCGAGCAGGCGCCGCGCGAAGCGCTGCAGTCGCGGTCGATGCGCCTCGAGCGCCGGCCGCGCCGCCTCGATGAGCTCGCCGTACGGGACCCCCGACGGACATGCCGTCTCGCACGCGCGGCACCCGAGGCAGCCGTCCAGGTGCGCGATCACCTCCGCGCTCGGCAGGAGGCGGCGATCCTCGAGCGCGCGCAGCAGCAGGATGCGGCCGCGCGGCGAGTCGGCCTCGGTTCCGAGCTCCGCGTACGTCGGGCAGGCGGGCAGGCAGAGGCCGCAGTGGACGCAGGTGAGCAGCTTGTCGGCCGGCGCGAACGACATGCGGAGGCGCGAGCTTATCGCGCGCCGGCGGCCGCGGTCGAGGTCGCGCGCGATCCGCCCGAGGCGGCGAGCGCGGTCCGCCGAGCGCGCTTCAGATTCCGCCCGGCATCCGCCCGGGAGAAAGCAGGCGCGCCGGATCGAACGCGGTCTTCACGCCGCGCATGAGCTCGAGCCCGCCGCCGACGTCGCCCCAGGCATCCGCGTCGCCCACCAGTAGTTGCTTGACGACCGGGGACGCCCGCTCCACGACCAGGTACCCGCCGCCCGCGACGAGCGCGGGGCGGAGCCGCCGCACGAGGGGCGCGACCGCGCGCGGCGCGGGCACGAGGGCCCGCAGCACGCCGGTCGCGACGTCCGCCAGGATGGCGACCCGCGTGCCCTCCGACGCGGCCGCGTCGACGAGGGCGCGACTGCACGCCGCGACGCTCCCCGGCAGCGTCGACGCGCGCAGCACCGCCGCGGCCGGCCGGAGGGGAAACGAGGCGAGGTCCTCGCGGACGGCGGTCGCGCCGGCAATCGGGTGCGAAGCGAGGCCGCGCACGCCGGCGACGCGCTCGACCCGCATCACCGCGTCCTCGACCTCGGCGGCGATCCCGGCCACGCCGACGATCGCGCGCGCGGCCGCCGAGGATGCGGCCGGCGCCGGGTGTCCTTCACTTTCCGCCGGGACCTCGATCGCGAGCCAGAGCGGGTCGAGCGCGTCGCGCACCGCGAGCGCGACGAGCGCCGCCTGGTCCAGGTCTTCGCAGTCGACCGCGATCGCGCGCTCGAGCGGCGGACGCGGGCGGAGCTTGAAGGTCGCCGATACGACGACGCCGAGCGAGCCGAGCGCGCCGACGTGCAGCTTCGGGAGGTCGTAGCCGGCGACGTTCTTCACGACGCGGCCGCCGCCCCGGACGAGCGCGCCGTCGGCCGCGACGATCTCGATTCCGAGCAGCAGGTCGCGCACCGCGCCCTGCGAGGCGCGCAGCGGGCCGGAGAGGTTGGCGGCGATCATCCCGCCGACGGTGGTCGCCTCGGGGCACGGCGGATCGACCGCCAGCCATTGCCCGTGGCGCGCGAGCGCCTCGCGCAGGACGGCGATGGAGCAGCCGGCGGCGACGGTCGCCGTCATGTCGGCCGGCTGGTGGTCGAGGATGCCGCCGAGCCGGTCGAGGCGCAGGAGCACGTCGCAGCGCTCCGGCGGGGCGCCGACGTCCAGGTGGCGGCCGAGGCCGGTCGGGACGAGCGCGAGGCCGAGATCGCCGCACGTGCGGATGACGGCGCGCACCTCGTCCACGCTCGCGGGCCGGACGACGATGCGCGGCGCGATGCCGTCGACGCGGTCGGCGCTCCCGGCCGGCGTCGCGAACGGCTCGCCGACGATCGCCGCGAAGCGCTCGGCGGGCGCGCTCGCACGAACGCGCGCTGGGATCGCTTGCGTCATCGGCGCCGCTTCACATCGCCGCCTGCCGGCGCGGGGCGCGCGCCTCCACGCACACCTTCGCGTCGGGGAGCACCTTGTGCGGGTTCGCGCGGTGCTCGGGGTCGAATACGGACCGCAGCCGCACCATCCAGCCCAGGTCGTCCGGCGAGAAGAGGAGGGGCATCTGGCGGATCTTCTCGACGCCGATCCCGTGCTCCCCGGTCAAGCTGCCGCCGAGCGCGACGCACGCCTCGAGGATCTCCTCGCCCGCCGCGAGCACGCGCCGCACCTCGCCGGCGTCGCGCTCGTCGAAGAGGATGATCGGGTGGATGTTGCCGTCGCCGGCGTGGAAGACGTTCCCGATCCGGAGGGCGTGGCGCTCGCCGATCGCCGCGATCGCCCGCACGATGTCCGGGACCCGCGTCCGCGGCACGACGCCGTCCTGCGTGCAGTAGTTCGGCGCCAGGCGCCCGACGGCGCCGAAGGCGCGCTTCCGGCACTTCCAGAGGAGCGCGCGCTCCGCCTCGTCGCGCGCGCGACGGATCTCGCGCGCGCGATGCCGCAGGCAGACGTCGGCGACCGAGCGCGCATGCTCGTCGAGGCCGGCCGCGGGCCCGTCGACCTCGACGATCAGGACCGCGCCCGCGTCGACCGGGAGGCCGGCCCGGAACGCCGCCTCGACCGCCTGGAGGATGAGGCGATCCATCATCTCGAGAGCCGCCGGCACGATTCCGGCCGCGATGATGCCGGACACCGCCTCGCTCGCGTCGTCGACCGAGTCGAAGACCGCGAGCAGCGTGCGATGACCTTCCGGCGCGCGCGTCAAGCGCAGGACGAGGCGCGTCGCGATGCCGAGCGTCCCCTCGCTCCCGACGACGACTCCCACCAGGTCGTACCCCGGCCGGTCCTCGACCGCGCCCCCGAGCGCCACCACGTCGCCCGACGGAAGGACGAGCTCGACGCCGAGCACGTGGTTCACGGTCACGCCGTACTTGAGCGTGTGCGGTCCGCCGGAGTTCTCGGCCGCGTTGCCGCCGATCGTGCACGCCGCCTGGCTCGACGGGTCGGGGGCGTACAGGAGTCCCTCGCCCTCGACCGCGCGCGTGACCTTGAGGTTCACGACGCCCGCCTGCGCGACCACCCGGCGGTTCCGGACGTCGACCGACTCGATCTCGGTGAGCCGGCTCGTGCAGACCATCACCGGTGCGGCGACCGGGAGCGTGCCGCCGGCGAGGCCGGTTCCCGCACCGCGCGGCACGAAGGGGATACCGTCCGCGGCGAGCAGCCGGACGACCGCGGCGACCTCCTCCGGCGTGCGCGGCAGGACGACGAGGTCCGGCGCGGCGCGCTCGAGGGTGTAGCCGTCGCACTCGTAGACGAGGAGCGCTTCCCGTCGATCGACGACGGCGTCGTCCCCGACGACCGCGCGCAGCCGCTGGGCGAGACCGGATGTGCTCATTGCCCGCCCGGTAGCGCTCCCGGCCGGACCGGGTCGACGCGGGTCCAGAGAGTCGTCGCGTCGCGCTTCCGGATGCGCCACGCGCCGGCGTCGCGGACGAGGTCGTCGCGATAGCGGACCGCGACCGCGAGATCGCGCAACTCACCGGCCTCGCGCGAGCGGTGGTACGCGATCGCGTACGTCTCGCAGGCTGCGGAATCGCCGGTCACCTCGACCAGCTGGTTGCCCACGAAATGCATCGTGCCCTCGTAGCGGGCGAGCGACCGGCGAAGGGACGCGAGCGCGTCGCCGACGCGCCCGTGCGCGAGCGCGCCCGCGTACTCCGCATCCGGCGTGAAGCAGGCGGCCACGGCATCGAAGTCTCGGCGGTCGACCGCGGCGGCGTAGCGCAGCACGACGTCCTTCACCGCCTCCCGGTCGCGCAACTCCTGCAGCATTCCTCGATCGTGGTCGTCCACCGCGCGACTCTGCGCGATCGCTGCCCGGCCGTCCAACCGCAGGGCGAGCCCTGCCGTGCGGTTTCGCACCGGCGGTGTTGCGCGGTGAGACAAACTTTCAAACGCAGTACACCAGGGGTTTCCGTCTGCGCGCTCGCCATGGCCTCGGGCGCGCCCTCGCGCCTCCCGTTCGCGACGATCTCCGAGAAATTTCGCGGTCCAGCCGAGCCTTTCGGACGCATTCGCTTCTCCCCACCGTCCGGTGGCACCCTCCTTGCTGCACGGCGAACTCATGGAAGCCGTCCAGGACCGACAGCGGTTCTACCTCGCCGGCGAGTTGGTCGAGGTGTGGGAGAACCCCCAGGTGCCGTTCCAGTGCGGGCCCGCGGGTCTCCGCGGGTATGCGGTCCGCTCGGAATGGGTGATGCTCTTCAACGCCCTCGTGCTCGCCGGCAACTCGGAGTCCGAGCACGACACCGAGGTGCTCGGCTGCTGAGGCTTGCGAGAGGAGGGTGTCGGCGCCGCGCGACCGCGGGCCGTCATCCGCGGCGAAGGAGGTCGTGCCAGTAGAAGGCGACGACCACCAGGGCGTGCGAGATCTGGCGGCTGCGGACGAGGTCGGGGATGGCGCGCGAAGGCACGAGGACGACCTCGGCCTCCTCGGTCGTGTCGAACGACGGCTCCCGTTGCTTGACGACGTTCCGGGCGAGGAACGTGTGGCAGCGGTTGCCCTGGATCGCCGGGTTGGGATGGATCTCTCCGAGCGCGATCACGTCGTCGCTGTCGTACCCGGTCTCCTCCAGCATCTCCCGGCGCGCGGCCGCGAGCGGGGACGGATCCCCCGGGTCGATCATCCCGCCGGGGATCTCGAGGGTGAAATCCCCCACCCCGTGCCGGTACTGACGGATGAGGACGACCTCGTCGTTCGCGGTCACCGGAACGACGTTCACCCAGTCGCCGGCATCCAGCACGAAGAAATCGTGGTCCAGACCGGTCCGCGGTGACCGGCTGCGATCGCGCCGGAGCGAGAACACGCGGCACCGGTAGACGGTCTCGGAGGCGAGGCGGCTCCAGCGCTTGAGCTCGTCGTCCTTCGCCACGCGCGCCGCCGTCGTCAGAAGAGCCGGCGGTACTCGATCGCCGGGCAGCGGTCCATCACCACCGTGATCCCGGCGGCACGGGCTCGCAGCGCCGCGTCGTGGTCGATGACGCCGAGCTGGAGCCACAGCACCCGCGCTCCGACCGCGATGGCCTCGTCCGCGACGCCCGAGACGTGCTCGGATCGCCGGAAAACGTCGACCATGTCGACCGGCTCGGGGATCGACTCGAGGTCCGGGTAGCAGCGCCGCCCGAGCACCTCGCTGCACGTCGGATTCACGGGAATGACGCGGTGGCCGCGATCCGCGAGGAGCCGCGCGATGCGGTGGCTGTCGCGCGCCGGGTCCGGCGAGCATCCGACGACGGCGACGGTGCGCGGCGTCGCGAGGATCCGGCGGATCTCGTCGTCGGGCGGGTTCTCGAACGCATGGTTCACGAGGGCATCCTCGGGCGCCAGCGGGGCTCGCGCAAGGCCGCCGCACGCTCGGCGGGTCGCGGAAACCCGGAAAGAGTGCGTCGATACAGACGTCGCTTTCGGATAGATCGGTCGTTCAGCGACATGCCTCGATGCTCTCACGCAAAAGGCGTTCCTCACGTTCCATTCCGCCTTCCGTTCTCGCCGCGCTCGCTCGCCGCCACCGCCGGTGCGGTCGCGCTCCTTGCGGGCTGCACACCCGACCCGCGGTCGCCCGCACTCCACGACGTGGTGATGATCGTCGTCGACGGTCTACGCGCCGATCGCGTCGGGCTGCAGGGCTACGAGCGCCCGATCACTCCCGAGATCGACGCGTTCGCCGCCGACGGGATCGTCTACGCGCGCGCCACCAGCCCGGCGACCTGGTGTGTGCCGGCGCACGCGTCTCTCCTGACCGGCCGCTGGCCGTCGTACCACGGCGCCGAGCGGTCCTTGGGGCAGGACCGCCGCCGCGTGCAGGCGATCGCCGCCGACGCCGGCACGCTCGCCGAGCTGCTCGGCGCTTCCGGGTTCCGCACGGCGGCCTTCGTCGCGAACGACGAGCACCTGCGCGCCGAGTACGGCTTCGCGCGCGGATTCGCCGACTTCGACAGCGACGCGGCGCTCGCGAGCGGCACTGCCCTCGCCGATGCGGTCGCGCGGTGGCTCGCCGAGCACCCCGAGCGGAGCTTCGTGCTGGTGAACGTCGATCACCCGCGCCATCCCGACGGCGAGCCGGCCGCGAAAGCGGGCGCGAGCGGCGATGCGGCCACCCGGCGAGCCGCGCTCGCCGACCGCTACGATCGCGACGTCGCGAGCGCCGATCGCGCCGTCGGAGACGTCCTCGACGTGCTGCGGCGCGCCGGCCGCTACGAGCGCGCGCTCGTCGTCGTCACGTCGGACCACGGTGAGCTCCTCGGCGAGCACGGTCTCGACGGGGCGGCCCGCCCGCCGTTCGAGCCGGTCGTCCACGTCCCGCTCGTCGTCAAGTACCCGAACGCGGCGCGCGCGGGCGAGTGGATCGACCGCCGCGTCTCGACGCTCTCCGTCTTCGCGACCGTCCTCGGCGCAGCCGGCATCCGCGTCCCGGAGGACGCGCAGGCGCGCTCGCTCGACGAGCTGCACCCGGTGTGGGTGGAGGAGGTGGACGCGAGCGGCGTCCGCCTGCGCGCCGGCTACGACGGCGCCGACGTCAAGATGATGAGCCTCGCGTCCGCCGACGGCGACGTCGCGTGCCTGTTCCAGCTCGGAATGGATCCCGGCGAGCTCCGTCCCGACTGCGGCGCGGGGGCGCGAACCCCGCTCGGCGTCGCGCTCGCTTCCTTCAGCCGGCGCGGCCGCCCGCTGCGACCCGCCTCCGCGCTCGGCGCCCAGGCGATCCCGTCGCCGGGTCCGGACGTCGCACGCGCGCACTGACCGCCGGCGATTTCGAGCGCGGTCGCGACCTGCTACCCCCTCTTGCCAGGTATGCGCGCGCTCTGGGTCAGCGGCATCGACGGGTTCTGCCACCGCTATCAGGTGCTGCACCGCGTGGCCCAGCTCGCGTCGGCCGGCGGGTCGTCCACCGTGCGGTCCTTCACCGACCCCCGCCTTCGAGACGACGCGGCCGCCCACGACGTCGTCGTCCTCTACCGCGTTCCGGAGACCGCGTGGATCGTCGCGGCGATCGCCGCGGCGCGGGCGCGCGGGGCTGCCGTCGTCGGCGCGATCGACGACCTCGTCTTCCTGCCCGACCCGGCGCTCTTTCCCGAGCTCGCCGAGCGTCCCGCCGCCGAGCGCGATCTCTGGCTCGAAGGGCTCCGCCGCTACCGCGCGACGCTCGAGCGCTGCGACGTCACCATCGCGCCGACGCGCGCGCTCGTCGACGAGCTGCGGGCGGTCGGCCTCCAAGCCGAGCTCCATCGCAATGCGGTCGGGGATCCCGAGCTCGCGCTCGCGCGCGCCGCGCGCGCGCGTCGCGGGGCGTACGGGGCGGGCGTCGTGATCGGCTACATGAGCGGCACCGCGACGCACGACCGCGACCTCGCCGGCGTCGCGCCCGCGCTCGCCCGCGTGCTGCGCGAGCGCGCGGACGTCGTCCTCCGCCTGGTCGGTCCGGTCGCGGCCGGAAGCGAGCTCGCCGTGCTCTCCGACCGCGTCGAGCGCCGACCGCTCGTCCCGTGGTGGCAGCTCGCGGACGCGATCGCCGACTGCGACGTGTGCATCGCGCCGCTCGAGGCCGATCGCCGATTCGCGGCGGCGAAGGGGGAGGTCAAGTACCTCGAGTCCGCGGCGGTCGGGGTGCCGCTGGTCGCGACCCCGTCGCCCGCCTTTCGCGACGCGATCGTCGATCGGGTGAACGGCCGGCTCGCGGCGACGGCCGGCGACTGGCACGCGGCGCTGTGCGAGCTGGTCGCGAGCCCGGCGGAGCGCGCGCGGCTCGGCGAAGCTGCGTACGCCGACGTCACGCGGACCGATCGCGCTCCGGAGCGCGCGCGCGAGCTGCTCGCGCTCCTGCGCGCGGCGGCCGCGGCCGCGCGGCCGCGTGCCGCGTGGAGCGAGCGCGCCGCATCGCTGCCGCGCGATCGCGAGCCCGCCCGCGCGCGCGCCGCGCTCGAGATGGACGCGTTTCCGGCCGCGTGCGAGCCGGGCGAGCCGGTCGCGGAATCGCCGCCGCTCGTCGCCGGCCACGTGCTCCGCCAGCGCATCCGGATCGCGTGCGACGGGCTCGTCCGGATCGACGTCCACACGGTCACGTACGGCCTCCCGGTCGCGGGCCGGCTCGAGGCCGAGCTCAGCGACGAGCGCGGCCGCGTGCTCGCGCGCGCCGCCCTGCCCGCGAGCGAGGCACCGGATCGCGGCTGGCTCGCGGTCGACGTCGCGGACGGGCCGATCGCGTCCGCCGGAAGGTGCTTCGATCTGTCGCTGCGACTCGCCGCCGACGATCCGCGCGCAGGCCTCTCCTTCGGTCTCGCGCGCGGCGGCGCGACGTCCCCGGCGGAGCTCGACGGCCAGCCGCTCGACGGCCGGCTCGCGCTCCGCGGCTTCGCCGAGTGGTCCGCCGCGCTCGGGAGCGCCGCGTCGCCGGTCGCCGCCGCGAGCCCGCCGGAGCGCGCCGCGGCCGTACGCGAGGGAGCGCGCGACGGCGGCGCGCGCGAGGTCGGATCGCCGCGATGAGGATCGCGCAGGTGATCGCCCTCTACCCGCCGGAGTTCCGCGGCGGCGCGACGCTCGTCTGCGAGCGCTTGACGCGCGAGCTCGCGGCGCGCGGCCACGTCGTCGACGTGTTCAGCGGGCGCACCACGGCCGCCGAGCCGCTCGGGGCCGTCCGCCGCGAGCCGGTCGGACCCGCGCTCACGTGGCGCGTGAACCTGGGCGGCGCGTTCCTGCCGTGGTCGCGCGAGAACTGGGACGACCGGGTGGCGACCGACTCCTTCGCGCGCTTTCTCGCCGAGGCGCGTCCGGACGTCGTGCACGCCCACAGCCTCCAGGCCCTCGGCGTCGGCGTCCTGCGCGCGGCCGGGGCCGCCGGCGTGCCGGTCGTCTGGACGATGCACGACTGGTGGACCGTCTGTCCCTGTCTCTTCCGGCTCGCGCCGGACGGCCGTCCCTGCGCGCCGATCCCGCACCCCGAGCGCTGCTCGGGACGCGCCGACGTCGACTTCGCGGCGCGGCGCGACGCCATCCTCGCCGCGATCGCCGACCACGTCGCGCGTATCCTCGTGCCGTCCGCCTTTCTCCGCGACAGCCTGATCGCGAACGGCCTTCCCGCGGCGCGCATCGCGGTGCAGGAGAACGGGGTCGAGCGGCCGGCGCGGGGGCGCGAGCGCGACGCCGCCGCCGGTCCGCTCCGCGTCGCGTACGTCGGCGGGGCCGGGAACCGCGAGAAGGGCCTCGGCGTACTCGTCGACGCCGCGGCGCTCCTCGAGCGCGCGGACGTCGAGATCGATCTCCACGCCGTCGATCCGGAGGAGATCACGGCCGCGCCGGAAGCGGCGCGCGCCCGCCTCCGCCCTCGGCCACGCTTCGATCCCGAAGCGCTCGACGCCGTGCTCGCGTCGGCGGACGTCGTCGTCGTCCCGTCGCTCATGCGCGAGTCGTGCTCCCTGGTGACGCGCGAGGCGCTCGTGCGCGGCGTGCCGGTCGTGACCAGCGACTGCGGCGGGCCCGAGGAAGTCGTCCGGTCGGGGAAGAACGGGCTCGTCGTCGCGACCGGCTCGGCGGCCGCGCTCGCCGGTGCGCTCGACCGGCTCGCGGACGACCGGCGCCTGCTCGCGCGCCTCGCCGCCGCGCCGGCGCCCGAAGTGCCGACGCCGGCCGCGCAGGCAAAGGCAGCGGAGGCGGTCTACCGCGACGTTCTCCGCGAGACCGAAGCGCTGCGCGCGGCTCGCCCCGCCGCGCGCGTGCCCGCGCCGGCGCCCGGGCTCCGCGGCCGTGCGATCCTCTTCCTCGTCGGGATCGACGGTGCGCCGCTCCGCTATCGCGCGTGGCACCTCGTCGAGCAGCTCGCCGAGCTCGGGGCGACGGCGCGCGTCCTCTACCACTCCGACGTCGACGCGCGCGCCGCGGCGGCCGCAGCCGACTGCATCGTCGTGTACCGCGCGCCGTTCGGCGTCGTCGTGCGCGACGTCGTCGCCGACGCGCGCCGGCGCCGCGTCCCGGTCCTCTTCTCGGCGGACGACCTCGTGTTTCTCGCCGACGCCTGCGACGCTCCCGCGCTCGACGACCCGCGGCCCGACGTCGCCCGCGGCTTTCGCTGGACGCTCGACGCGTACGGCCGGAGCTTCGCGGCGGCCGACGCCTTCCTCGGAAGCACCGAGGAGCTCGTCGACGCCGCGGCCGCCGCCGGCATGCCGTCGTTCCTGCACCGAAACGGCGTCGGGTCGGCGCTCGTTGCGGCGCTCCACCGCGCGCGTCAGCAGCGGGTCGCTCGCGAGGACGCGGCCGCGGCGCGCCGCAGCGAGGGCCGCCCGCTCCGCGTCGGCTTCCTCTCCGGGACCGACACGCACGACGCCGATCTCGCGGCCGTCGCGCCCGCGCTCCGCGCAGCGCTCGAGCGCGTCCCGTGGATGCGCCTGGTCCTCGGTGGTCCGGTCGGCCTTCCCGCCGACCTCGCGCCGTTCGCGGCGCGCGTCGAGCGCGTGCCGTTCGTCCCGTGGAGCGACTTCGCGGCGCATCTCGCGGACCTCGACGTGTCGCTCGCTCCGCTCGCGCTCTCGCGCCGCTTCAACGAGGCCAAGAGCGAGGTGAAGCTGCTGGAGGCCGCGCTCGCCGGCGTGCCGACGATCGCGAGCCCGAGCCGCGCGTTCCGGGTCGCGAGCGCGGACGGCGACTGCGCGCTCCTCGCGGCGAGCGCCGAGGAATGGGAGGACGCGGTCGTCCGCCTCGCGGGCGACGCCGACCTCCGGAGCGCGCTCGCGCGCCGCGCGCGGCGCGACGTCGTGCGTCGCTACGGGCCGCACGTGCAGGCGCAAGCGCTCGCGGAGACCCTGAACGAGGTGCTCGAGCGCGGCTCCCGCACGCCGGCCGCCGAGCTGCCCGAGCCGATCGCGGTCGACGGCGCCGACGGATCGTCGGTCGCGCTCGAGCCGCCGGACGCGGCGTACGCCGCCCATCAGCTCTCCGGCGAGACGGCCGAGGCCCTGTCGCCCGCCCGCGTCGTCGAGCAGGGGTTCGAGTGTCGCGCCGACGGGCTGTGGCGCGTGGACCTACTGGTCGCGACGTGCTGGCGCCGGAACCGCCACGACGTCGTGCTGACCGTGCGCGACGAAGGAGATCGCGCTCTCGGGACGCGTGTCGTCGACGCTGCGACCTTCGTCGACCGCACGCACGTCGCCGTTCCGCTCGATCGCCCGCTCGCGGGCTCGGCCGGACGGACGCTGCGCGTGCGCGCGGAAGCGCGCGGCGCGGGACCGGGCAACGAGGTCCTGCTCTGGCACGGGCCGTCGCCCGAGGGCGGCCTCGCGATCGACGGGCGCGCGATCGCGGGCCGCGCGCTCGCGTTCCGCGCCTTCGGGGAGCCGGTCGCGTGAGCGTCCTCGTCGTCAGCTGGGATCGCATCGGCGAGCTGATGGCGGGCTCGGCGGTGCGCGCGCTCGAGATGGCGCGCGCGCTCGCCGCGCGCCGGCAGGACGTCGTGCTCGCGGCTCCCGCGGGGAGCGCGTGCCCGCCGTCGCCCGGGCTCCGGCTCGCCTGCGTGCCGCGCGACGCCGAGCTGCGCGAGCTCGTCGCCGCGGCGGACGTGGTCGTGATCCCGGGCCGCATGGAGCTCATGACGGCCGTCAAGAAGCCGCTGGTCGTCGACCTCTACGACCCGTTCATCCTCTCCAACCTCGACCTCTTCGGCAGCGGCTTCGCCCGCTCGCGCGGCCGCTCGCTGCTCGCGCTCCGCTGGCTTCAGCACCACCTGAAGCACGGCGACTTCTTCCTGTGCGCGAGCCCGGCCCAGCGCAGCTTCTGGCTCGGCATGCTGGCGGCCGCCGGCCGCATCAACCGCGCCAACTACGAGCGCGATCCGGAGCTCCGGAACCTGATCGACGTCGTGCCGTTCGGCGTGCCGGACGAGCCGCCGGAGGGCGGTCCGCCGGTCGTGAAGGGCGTCGTCCCGGGGATCGGCCCGGCGGACCGGGTCGTGCTGTGGGCCGGCGGTATGTGGAACTGGGTCGACCCGCTCGCGCTCGTGCGCGCGCAGGCGCTGCTCGGCGCGCGCCGGTCGGACGTCAAGACCCTCATCCTGGGCACGCGCCATCCCAACCCGGAGATCGGGGAGATGGAGATCGCGCGCCGCGCGATCGCGCTCGCCGAGGAGCTGGGCCTCCGCGATCGCGGCGTCTCGTTCGTCGAGTGGGTCCCCTACGGCGACCGCGCGCGCTGGCTCCTCGAGAGCGACGTCGGGGTGAGCCTGCACCGGCGCGGCGTCGAGTCCGAGTTCGCGTTCCGGACGCGCGTGCTCGACTACCTGTGGGCGCTGCGGCCGATGGTCGTCACCGCGGGCGACGATCTCGCCGACCGCATCGCGCGCGACGACCTGGGACGCGTCGTTCCGGCCGACGACCCGGCCGCGGTCGCGGCGGCGATCGAGCAGCTCGTCGACGATCCCGGCGCGGGAGCGCGGAGCGCGCGGCTCCGGGCCGCGCGCGCGTCGTTCGCGTGGTCGGAGGTCGTGGCGCCGCTGGCGCGCTTCTGCGCGGCGCCCGAGCGCGCCGCGGACCAGGCCGGAGACGCGTGGTTCCCGCGCCCCGCCGTTCGCGCCGACCTCCCGACGAAGGAGGAGGCGCTGATCGCCGACGAGTACTTGACGGCGGCGCGCGCGATCTCGCCCGGCCTCGGGCGGGACTTCGCGCCGGTCCAGCGCTTCCGCGCGGCCTACGACGGTCTCTGCCAGGTCGACGTCCTCATGTGGGTCGAGCCGCCGGTCGCGGGATGGAACCTCCGCTTCGATCTGCTCTTCGCGGGCGAGGATCCGACGCCGGCCGCGAGCGTGACGGTGCCCGCGGCCGCGCTCCCGCGCTGCGACTGGCAGCGCTTCGAGTTCCGGCCGATCGCGGAATCGCGCGGTCGCGACTTCGAGATCCGCCTGCGCCTCGTGCCGGTGCACGGCGAGGCGCGCGACCGCCCGCCGGGTCGCGTCTGCGTCTGGCGCTCCGCGCCGCCGCCCGGCGAGCCGCTCGGCGACGAGAGCCTCGCGTTCATCGCGCGCTACCTGATCGCGGACGTCCAGCCCGAGGTGCCGACGCCGCCCGACTCCTTCCTCTTCCTCCACAACGCGACGCTCCCGCTTCCGCCCGGCGCGGACGAGACGCTTCCGATCGCGACCGCGGACGCGCCGGAGCCGGCCGCGGAGGGCGAGGGGGATGCGACCGCGCGGGCTCCCGAGGGGCCTCCGAGCGGCGCCGATCGCGGTGCAGTCGACCGGCTCGCGGCCGAGCTCGCGCGCGTCGCGGCGCAGGCCGCCCTCGCGGAGCGGCGCCTCGCGGACCTCCAGCGCGACATCGATGCACGCATCGACGCGGAGGCGCGCGCGATCGCGCGCGAGGAGATGCGGAGCGTCCCGCTCGGCGCGTGGCTCGTCGAGCGGTCGCTCCGCGCCGTCGTCGCGACGGCCCGCGCGGCGAGCAAGATCGCGGTCGCGCTCTTCGTCCTCGGCCTCGTGCTCGCGTGCGTGCCGCTCGCGCTCACGCTCGCCGTCGGGCTCGCGCTCGTCGACGCCACGTCGGCCGTGCGGCGCCGCCGCGCTCCGGAGCCGGTCGCCGGCAGAGGCGTCTCGGCCGAAGACGCCGTCTCGGTCGTGATCCCGACCTGGAACGGACGCGAGCTGCTCGAGATGAGCCTTCCGCCGCTCCTCGCGGCGGTCCGCGCTCACGGCCATCCCGGCGACGAGATCGTCGTGGTCGACAACGGGAGCGACGACGGCTCGCGGGAGCTCCTCGCGCAGCTCGCGGCCGAGCACCCGGCGCTGCGCGCGATCGCGCTCGAGTCGAACGAGGGCTTCGCCGGCGCCGCGAACCGGGGCGCGCGCGAGGCGCGGAACCCGGTCCTCGTCCTCCTCAACAACGACATGGTGGTCGAGCCCGACTTCGTGCAGCCGTTGCTCGACGCGTTCGCCGCCGAGCCGGGCGCGTTCGGCGTCTCGTGCCAGATCGACTTCATCGACCCGACGAAGGAGCGCTGGGAGACCGGGAAGGTGCACGCGCGGCTCGAGCGCGGGGGCGTGCGCCTCTTCCACCTCGATCGCTTCGACGAGGACCTGATCTACCCGGTCTTCTTCGCGGGCGGCGGCGCCTCGGCCTACGACCGCGAGAAGTTCCTCGCGCTCGGCGGCTTCGACGAGGAGGTGTTCTCGCCGGTCTACATCGAGGACGTCGACCTCGGGTATCGCGCGTGGAAGCGCGGCTGGCCGTCGGTGCTCGCCCCGCGCTCGATGGTCCACCACAAGCACCGCGGCACGACGCGCCGGCTCTGGAGCGAGGGCCGGATCCACAGCTTCTTCGTGAAGAACCTGGCAGCGCTCCTCTGGAAGGACGTGTCGGCGTGGCGCCTCCTCGCGCGCCATCTCGCGGGCCTTCCGTACGTCCCGATCAAGGTCTGGCGCGAGCAGGGCGGCCGCTCGGCGCTCGCGACCGTGAGCGGCCTCGCGCGCCAGCTGCCGCGCGCCATGCGCGCCCGCCGGCGCGAGGCGGGATGCGCGCGGGTGCTGCGCGACGAGGACATCTTCCTCCTCTCGCGCTACCGCTACGCCTACCGCGCGCGCTTCCACGCGAACACGCCGCGCGCCGACGCCCGCCCGCAGGTCCTCGTGGTGTCGCCCTACGGGCCCGTGCCCGCGATCCACGGCGGCGCGACCCGCATCTCCAACCTCCTGCGCGAGATGCGCGACGACTGCGACGTGACGCTCGTCTCCTTCTACGACACCGCCGCCGAAGCGCGCCCCGAGAGCCTCGCCGCTTTGCGCGATCTCTGTCGCGACGCCGAGCTGGTGCCGCGCGACGAGCACGGTCGCGGGCGGCCGCTCATGCCGGACGCGACGGTCGGCTTCTGGTCGCGCCGCATGTTCGACGAGATCGAGTGGTGGCTCGACCGCCGCTCCTTCGACGTCGTGCAGGTCGAGTACACGCACATGGCGCACTACCTCCCCCCGCCGGCGCCCGGCCTCCGCCGGGTGCTCGTCGAGCACGACGTCGCCTTCGTCGCGGTGGGGCGCGCGCGCCGCTCTGCGACGTCGCTCGCGCGCGGGCTCGCGCGCTGGATCGACGAGCTCCGGACGCTCCGCTACGAGGTCGCCGCGGTCGACGGCGCGGACGACGTCGTGGTGATGAGCGACGCCGACCGTCGCGCGCTCGCGCGGTTCGTCGCGAACCGCCGCCTGCACGTGGTGCCGAACGGCGTCTCGTGTCGCGACTTCCCGTTCCGCGACGCGCGGCCCGAGCTCGCGACGATCCTCTTCGTCGGGTTCTTCCGCCACGACCCGAACGTCGAGGCGGTGCTCTGGTTCGCGCGCGAAGTGCTGCCGCGCGTGCGCGCGCGGATCCCGTCGGCGAGCTTCCGCGTCGTCGGCGCCTACCCGCCGGCGGCTGTGACCGAGCTCGCGGGCGAGATCGAGGGACTCGAGCTGGCCGGCATGGTGCCCGAGACCGCCTCGCACTACCGCCGCGCGGCCGTCTTCGTCGCGCCGATCCTCCGCGGCTCGGGAACCCGCCTCAAGATCCTGGAGGCGATGGCGAGCGGCTGTCCGGTCGTGTCGACGACGATCGGCGCGGAGGGCCTCGGCGCGGGCGACGGCGAGATCCGGATCGCCGACGATCCCGCCTCCTTTGCCGACGCCGTGTGTGCGCTGCTCGCGTCGCCGCCGGACGCGGACGCGCTGGCGCGCCGCGCGCGCCGCTTCGTCGAGCAGCGCTACGACTGGCCCGCGATCGCAGCTCGGCTCCTCGCGGTCTACGGCGTCGCGCCGGCCGCCTCCCGCGACGAGGCCGACGGCCGGGCCGCCGATGCCGCCGACGGTGCGTCCGCCGGCGACGCCGCCGCCGGCGCGGCGGCTCTCGCTGCCGCGGACGAAGGCGAGGCGTCGCCGACGAGCGCGCTGCGCGCGGGCGCGGACGAGCCGCGATGAGCCCGCTCGGCCTTCTCCGTCAGATCCGCTACGACGGCGTCAAGGACGTCGCGCTGGTGCAGACCGGCCCCGCCGATCACTTGGCGCGCGTCGCGGCCGAGCTCGCGCGGGTCTTTCCCGGGTGCGCGCTCCACGTCGTCGTGCGGGAGCGCGACGGCGCCGACCGAAGCGCGCTCGGAAGCGCTTTCTTCGAGATCGCGCGTCCCGGCGACCGCGCCGGCCTCGCCGCGCGGCTTCGCCGAAAGCGCTTCGACATCGTCGCGATCCAGCTCGCGGACGAGCCGCTCGGAGAGCTCGCGCCGCTCGCGCTCCGCCTGCGCGGCCGCTCGCTCGTCGCGTTCAACCGGAACCTCGACCACTTCCCGATCAGCCTGCAGCGGATGACCGCGATCGCGCAGCATCTCGGCGCGCGCGGGAGCGGAATGCTGTCCGCGACCGTCGGCCTCGCGGCGCGTCTCGCGCTCAGGGTCTTCGGCTGGCTCCTCGGCGCCGCATGGCTGATCCTGGTGGCGGGCTGGATCCACGCTCGCGGGCTCGCGCGCCGCCTGCGCGCGCGAGAGGACGAGGCAGCGCTCCCGTGACGCGCGCTCGCATCACGCTCTACACGCGCGACGGGTGCCCGCACTGCGAGCGCGTCCGGGCGGAGCTCGCCGCGAGCGGCGAACGCGTCACCGAGGTGAACCTCACGCGCGAGCCGCAGGCGATCACGGAGCTCCTCAAGGTGACCGGCGGCGCGCGCATCGTCCCGGTCGTGGTGCGCGGGACGACGATCGAGATCGCACCCTCGGGCGGGACGGAATTCTAGCCCACGCCGGTGCGGAAGTCGCGCGCCGCGTCGCGCGTCCGGGCCGACGTCGCGACCCGCACTCCCTGGTCTCGGCCACGGGCCTGAGGTAGAAATCGTTTTGGCGGGAGCGGCATGGAGTACACCGTCAAGGACAAGCGGCTCTTCCTTCGTCTCGGCGATCGGGTGACGCACCTCTTCCACGAGGAATGGGGCGAGGGAGCGGTGGTCGAGGAGCGGACGTCGATCGTCCCGGGCGGTACGTGTCTCGTCCGGCTGCTGTTCGAGGACGGCCAGCAGCGCACGTTCAACAACGACCTCGACCACGAGCAGTGCTGCTACTTCTTCGGCGTACGGCGCGTCTTCGCGGTCGACCTGGACGACGTCGTGCCGACCGCGGTGCGCGCGCGACCGCGCCGCGCCGCGCTTCCGGAGCCGGAAGACGTCACGGGCGCCGGCGTCGCGCGCGGCAGGCGCCCGCGCCGTCCGGTCCGGCCGCGCGTCGCGGCGCGCGCCCGGTGACCGGGCCCGCCGGCTCCGACCACGGGTGGGGCGCGGCCGACGTCGAGGCCGCGTGGAACTGCCGCCTCGAGACGGTCGGGCGGAAGTCCGGGCTGCCCCGCACGGTCACCCTCTGGTTCGTCCCCGAGGGCGACCGCGTCTACCTCGCCGGCGGCGCGGCCGTGCCGCAGTGGTGCCGGAACGTGCGCGCGAATCCCGCGGTCGCGATCGAAGTCGGCGGGGTCCGCCGGCGAGGACGCGCACGCGTCGTCGAGGACGCCTCGCAAGCCGACGCGATCCGCGAGCGGTTCGTCCGGCGGTACGTCCTCGCCCGGCTGTCGCGCCTCTTCGGCGGATACACGAGCTCCGTTCCGGTCGTGGTGGAGCTCGAGCCGAAGGCGTCGTAGTGGCGGCCGGTTTCGCGGTCGTGTGAACGCCGCGCCCGCCGCGAATTGAAAGCGCCGCGGCGCGTTGGTACCGGCCGGGAGATGGACTACCGCGCGACGCTGAATCTGCCGTCGACCCGCTTTCCGATGCGCGCGAACGCCCCCGTCCGCGAGCCGGAGATGGTCGCCCGCTGGGACGGCGAGCGGCTCTACGAGCGCATGCTGGAGCTGCGGGCCGCCGCGCCGGTCTTCCTCCTGCACGACGGGCCGCCGTACGCGAACGGCCACATGCACATGGGGCACGTGATGAACCGCGTGCTCAAGGACATCGTCGTCAAATACAAGCACCTCGCCGGGTACCGCGCGCCGTACGTCCCGGGGTGGGACTGCCACGGGCTCCCGATCGAGCTCGGGGTCGAGCAGGAGATCGGCCGTGCCAAGAAGGCGACGCTCGACGCGGTCGAGATCCGTCGCCTCTGCAAGGAGTCCGCGCTCGGGTTCGTCGACGCGCAGCGCTCGGAAGTGCGACGCCTCGGCGTCGTCGGCGACTGGGAGCACCCGTACCTCACGCTCGCGCCCGACTACGAGGCCGAGGAGGTCCGCGTGCTCGGCCGGATCGCGACGACGGGCGCTCTCTACCGCAGCAAGAAGCCGGTCTACTGGTGCGCGTCGTGCGAGACCGCGCTCGCCGAGGCCGAGGTCGAGTACGAGGAGAAGCGCTCGACGAGCGTCTACGTCCGCTTTCCCGCGGCCGGCGGGCGCGACGGCGCGACGGCGCGCGCGCTCGTCACCGCCGCCCGCGAGGCGGGCGCGTCCGCGAGCGACGTCGAAGGCGCCGAGTTCGCCATGGTCGCCTGGACGACGACCCCGTGGACCCTGCCCGCGAACCTCGCCCTCGCCGTGAACGAGGACCTCGACTACGTCGGGCTCCGCGTCCGGGGCGAGGTTCTGATCGTCGCGGAAGGTCTCGCGGACGCGTTCGTCGGAGCGACCGGCGTCGCGGAGGACGCGGGTGCGCCGCGCCTGCGGTTCGCGGCGCGCCGGCTCGAGGGCCTCGAGTTCCGCCATCCCTGGCTCGATCGCACGGTGCCGGTGGTCGCGGGCGAGCACGTGACGCTCGAGTCCGGAACCGGGATCGTGCACACCGCGCCCGGGCACGGCCAGGAGGACTACGAGATCGGGCTTCGCCACGGGCTGCCGGTCTACTCGCCGGTCGACGCCGCCGGCCGGTTCACGTCCGAGGTGCCGGAGCTCGCCGGCCAGAAGGTCTTCGACGCGGACGCCCGCGTCGTCGAGATCCTCGAGCGGGCCGGCGCGCTGGTCGCGAAGGGCACGATCCGGCACAGCTACCCCCACTGCTGGCGCTGCAAGAACCCGCTCCTCTTCCGCGGCACCGAGCAGTGGTTCGTGTCGATGGAGAAGACGCGGCTCCGCGAGCGCGCGCTCGCCGAGATCGAGCGCGTGCAGTGGGTCCCGCCGTGGGGCCGCGACCGGATCCACGGGATGATCGCCACCCGGCCCGACTGGTGCATCTCGCGCCAGCGCCTGTGGGGCGTTCCGATCGTCGCCGTCTACTGCGAGTCGTGCGGCGAGGCGCACTTGACGGAGGAGATCGCGGAGCACGTCGCTGCGATCTTCGAGCGCGAGGGCTCGGACGCCTGGTTCGCGCGGCCGGCGGAGGAGCTGCTGCCGCCCGGCTTCCGCTGCTCGGCGTGCGGCGGGCAGCGCTTCCGCAAGGAGCGCGACATCCTCGACGTCTGGTTCGACTCGGGCGTGAGCCATGCGGCCGTGCTCGAGAAGCGGCCGGAGCTGCGGTTCCCCGCCGACCTCTACCTCGAGGGCTCGGACCAGCACCGCGGCTGGTTCCACACGTCGCTGCTCACCGCGGTCGCGACCCGCGGCCGAGCCCCCTACGAGGCCTGCTTGACGCACGGCTTCATCCTCGACGGCGAAGGCCGGAAGATGTCGAAGTCGGGCGGCAACGCGATCGCGCCCGAGGAGGTCCTGAAGGACCTCGGCGCGGACGTGCTTCGCCTCTGGGTCGCCGCCGAGGACTACCGCTCCGACGTGAGCCTCTCGAAGGAGATCCTCGGCCACCTGGTCGAGGCCTACCGGCGCGTCCGCAACACCGCGCGGTTCCTGCTCGGCAATCTCGGCGACTTCGACCCGTCGACCGCTCGCGTCGCGCCCGCCGACCTTCCGGAGCTCGACCGCTGGGCGCTCGACCGGCTCGCCCGCGTCGAGCAGCGCGCGCGCCAGGCCTACGACGCGTACGAGTTCCACACCGTGTTCCACCTCCTGAACAACTACTGCGCCGTCGACCTGAGCGCGCTCTACCTCGACGTCGTGAAGGACCGCCTGTACTGCGAGGCCGCCGACGACCCGCGCCGGCGCGCGACCCAGACCGTGCTCTTCGAGATCGCGCGCGCGCTCGCCGGCATGATGGCGCCGATCCTGTCGTTCCTCGCGGAGGAGCTGTGGGGGACCCTTCCGGCCGAGGCGGGCCGGCCGGACAGCGTCTTCCTGTGCGACTTTCCGACTCCCGACCCGCGCTGGCTCGACGACGAGCTCGCCGCGCGCTTCGAGAAGCTGCTCGCGGTGCGAGCGGCGGTGACGAAGGCGCTCGAGGGGGATCGCCAGGCCGGGCGCATCGGGCACTCGCTGGAGGCGCGCGTCACGCTGTCGCCGGCGGCCGACATGGCGCCGCTCGTTACGGAGCGCGCGGACTGGCTCCCCGAGCTCTTCATCGTCTCGCAGGTCGCGTTGAACGGAAGCGGGCTCTCCGACAGCGCGCTCGTGCCCGGTCTCGGGCTCGCGGTCGAGCGCGCGCCCGGCGAGAAGTGCGCGCGTTGCTGGATGATCCTCCCCGACGTGGGGCGGTCGGAGCGCTTTCCGGGCGTGTGCGGGCGCTGCGCCGGCGTGCTGGAGCGCATCGGCCACGAGGTGCGGGCGTGAGCGGCTCCGAGTCCGGGAAGTACGTCCTGGTGATCGGCGTCGCCGCCGCGATCGTCGCTCTCGACCAGCTCACGAAGGCGTGGATCGCGAGCTCCTTTCGCCTGCACGATACCGTGCCGATCGTGGACGGCCTCGTGGAGCTGACCTACGTCCGCAATACGGGCGCGGCGTTCAGCCTTCTCGCCGGACGCTCGGCGCTCTTCCGCGTGCCGTTCTTCACCGTGGTCGCGATCCTCGCCGGCTTCGCGATCGTCGGGTTCATCCGGCAGACGCCCGCAAGCCAGCGCCTCGTGCTGCTCGCGTGCGCCGCGGTGCTCGGCGGGGCGACCGGCAACCTCATCGATCGCCTGCTCCACGGCGAGGTGATCGACTTCGTCGTCGTCCACTGGCGCGACTGGTACTGGCCCGCCTTCAACGTCGCGGACTCCTTCATCACGGTCGGCGTCGTCGTGCTCCTCGGGCGGGCGCTCTTCGTCCGCGACGAGCCGGTCGAGGTCGCGCCCGACGCCAAGGGCTCGTAGGCGCGATCCTCGAGGGGACACGGCCACCGGCGACGCGGAGCGTCGCACCCGCGCAGCACCGAGGGCGTCTCGGTTTCGGCGAAACGGGCGAGGAAGCGTTTCCCTCGTGCGCCGAATGGGCCGGACCGTTCAGCAGGCAGAAATGCCCGGAAGACCACTCCTCGGCTGGCGGGCCGTTGCGCGCATGGCATTCGACAAGCCAGATGAGCATCGGGCTCGCCGGCCCCCCGCGGCCGCCGGCGCGGATGCGAGAGATCGCGATCCGCGCCCGCCGCACTCGCTGGCGACGGCCCGAGGAGCGCACCCATGGCCCACGTCCGTATGACCCCCCGACTCACTCTCTGGTCTCTCGTCGTTGCCTGCGCTGCCGCCGCTTGCGGTGGAGGCGGAGGGGGCGGCGGTGGCGGCGGCGGCGAGCCGACCCAGCCTCCGCCGGCGGAGTGCTCCGCCGATCAGGCGTTCACGAGCACGTGGGAAGGCATCCAAAAGGTGATCTTCGAGAAGCACTCGTGCACGCAGGACGTCTGCCACGGGAGCTCGGCGCAGGGCGGCCTCGAGCTCACGCCCGACGTTGCGTACCAGAACCTGATCGAGGTCCCGTCGCAGGGGATCCGCTACCCGCGCGTCGTGCCCGGCGACAAGAATCGCAGCTACCTCTGGCTCAAGCTCGCCGCGGCGACCTTGCCCGGTAGCGTCGAGATCAACGGCGCGCCGATGCCGAACGGGCTTCCGCCGATCAGCACCGACGAGCTCGAGGCGCTTCGACTCTGGATCTACGCCGGTGCGCCGGAAACGGGCACGGTCGGCGGCACCGAGACGCTGCTGAACGCATGCCTGCCTGCGCCCGAGCCGATCACGATCAAGCCGCTCGATCCGCCGGCCGCCGGCGAGGGCATCCAGTTGGTCATGCCGCCGTGGCACCTCGAGGCGCACAGCGAGCACGAGTACTGCTTCGCGACCTACTACGACATCACCGATCAGGTGCCCGCCGAGTACCGCGACCCGAGCGGCAAGTACTTCCGCTGGAAGAGCTTCGAGCTGCGCCAGGACCCGCAGAGCCATCATCTCATCCTGTACATGCCGGCCGGCAACTTCTCGGCCGCAGGCGTCGACGTCCACGACCCGTCGTTCGGCGCGTGGACGTGCATCGGCGGCGAGCGCGAGGGCGCGTCGTGCGAGCCGACGGACCTCACCTCGTGCGGCACGGGCATCTGCCGGAGCGAGCCCAAGCCGACCTTCGCCTGCATCAACTACGGGCCCGAGCAAGGAGCATCCATCCCGGTCGGCGGCGCCCAGCAAGCTCAGGCGCTGAACGACTACCCCGACGGCGTCTTCGCGCAGATCCCGATGAAGGGCGTCGTGTACTGGAATACCCACGCCTTCAACCTCACCGCCGAAGACACGATGATGCACAGCCGGCTCAACTACAACTTCGCAAAGGAGCAGGTGTACCCGATCACCAGCATCTTCGACGCGTCGCGCATCTTCGCGGCGAACGCGGCGCCCTACACGACGCAGACCGTCTGCAACGACTTCGTGCTGCCGCAGGGCGCGCGCCTGTTCCAGCTGACGTCGCACACGCACAAGCACGGCAAGCACTTCACCGTCGACCTGATGAACGGCACGCGCCTGTACGACAGCTTCGTCTACAACGACCCGGTGCAGCAGAAGTTCGAGCCGGCGCTCCTGTTCGATTCGCCGAATCGCGCGGATCGGACGCTGCACTACTGCTCGCTCTACAACAACGGCGTGAACGAGGACGGCTCGCCGAACCCCGAGACGGTGACGCGCGCCTCGCGCGTGCCGGCGAGCGCGTCGCAGACGATCGGCCGCTGCCGCCCGGTCGCGTGCAGCGCCGGCAACGTCGGAGCGCCGTGCAACGGCTCGGACGACCGCGCGACCTGCGATTCCTCGCCGGGCGCGGGCGACGGCGAGTGCGATGCCTGCCGCATCACCGGCGGCGAGAGCACGGAGAACGAGATGTTCATCCTGTTCGGCGCCTACTACCTGGCGCCGGTCGACGGCGGGCAGAGCGAGGAGGGTGTCGCGTCACTCGGCCCGAACGTGCTCGACGCGAACGGCCGGTCGCTGTGGAGCGAGCCCGCCCTCCCGGGCAACTTCGCGTGCTCGGCCGGCGGCCACGGCGCGCACGGAGCACAGACCGCCGAAGGCCTCGCCGACGCGACGGCGCACTCGGGCCACGCGCGCCATTGACGATCGCCGATCCTTCCTTGCCTTCCGGCAGTCGGAGTGTAAATTTCCCGGTCGTCCGGAGCCTGCGCTGCAGCGCGTGCGCGGCGAGCCGCGACCATCGCGCACGACGAAAGGAAAATCCCGACATGAACGCCAGCGCTCGCCTCGTCCGCCTCGGTGCCCTTGCCCTCCTGTCCGCCGCGGTCGCGTCGTGCGGCGGCGGTGGCGGCGCCACGGCTAGCGGCGGTGGCGGAGGCGGGGGCGGCGGCTCGGGGAGCGAATGCACGTCGGCGGAGTCGTTCGACAGCACGTGGCAGGGGATCCAGAAGGTCGTGCTCGAGAAGCACGGCTGCACCGAGCAGGTGTGCCACGGCAGCTCCGCACAGGGCGGCCTCGACCTCTCGCCCGACGTCGCGTACCGGAACCTCTTCCAGGTGAAATCGTCTTCGAGCCCGCTCGACCGCATCTACCCCGGCGACAAGGACCGGAGCCTCCTCTGGCTGAAGCTCGCCAAGGGGACGGACCCCGCGCTCCTGCCGACGGACGTGGCCGTGCCGGGAGCGCCGATGCCGAACGGCCTCGCGCCGATCAGCCCCGAGGAGCTCGAGCTCGTCCGCCAATGGATCTACGCCGGCGCGCCCGAGACCGGAACGGTCGCCGGTACCGACAAGCTGCTGGGCGCGTGCCTGCCGGACGCGAAGCCGATCACGATCACGCCGCTCGAGGCGCCGGCGCCGGGCGAGGGCGTCCAGTTCGTGATGGCGCCGTGGCGTCTCCCGGCGCACAGCGAGCACGAGATCTGCTTCGCCTCGTACTACGACATCACCGATCAGGTCCCCGCCGAGTACAAGGACCCGACCGGCCAGTACTTCCGCTTCCGCTCGGAGGAGCTCCGCCAGGATCCCCAGAGCCATCACCTGATCCTCAACTACTCGGTGACGACCGTCGCCCAGATCCACGACCCGTCGTTCGGGCAGTGGACGTGCAAGGGCGGGGAGCGCGACGGGCAGGAGTGCGAGCCGACCGACCTCGCGTCGTGCGGCAGCGGCCTCTGCGGCAGCACGCCGCAGGACGGCTTCGCCTGCGTCGGCTACGGGCCGGGGGGTGGAGGGTTCTCGGCGTTCCAGATCGGCGGCGCGCAGCAGTCGCAGTCGACGATCGACTACATCGACGGGGTTTTCGCGCAGATCCCGCTGAAGGGCATCCTCTACTGGAACTCGCACGCGTTCAACTTGACCGACGAAGACCACATGATGAACGCGCGCCTCAACTACTACTTCGCGCAGAACCAGCAGGCGCCGGTCCAGCCGATCTTCAACGTCTCGCGCATCTTCGCGCCCAACGCGGCGCCGTTCACGACGCAGACCATCTGCAACGATCACGTGCTGCCGCGCGGCGCGCGCCTCTTCAACCTGAACTCGCACACGCACAAGCACGGCAAGCACTTCACGGTCGAGCTGCTGAACGGGACGAAGCTCTACGAGAGCTTCGTGTACAACGACCCGGTCGATCAGAAGTACAATCCGCCGCTGGCGTTCGACTCGACGGATCCGCGCGATCGCACGCTCCGCTACTGCTCGCTCTACAACAACGGAATCAAGGACGACGGGTCGCTCGACACCGACCTCGTGACGCGCGCCTCGCGCGTTCCCGAGAGCGCGAAGATCGCGGGCATCGGCCAGTGCTCGCCGATCGCGTGCACCGCGGGCAAGGTCGGAGCGGCGTGCAGCGGCTCGAACGACGACGCCACCTGCGACTCGTCTCCCGGCGCCGGCGACGGCGAATGCGACGCGTGTCGCATCACCGGCGGCGAGAGCACCGAGAACGAGATGTTCGTCCTGATCGGACAGTACTACCTGGCGACTCCCGGCTCGCCGTCGGCTTCGGTCGCGTCGGCCAGCTCGACGACCGGCCGCTCCGACTTCGTCGGCATCGCGGTGCCGCCGAGCCGCGGCTGCACGTCGTCGCACGCGGGCCACATGCCCGGGTCGGCCGGTGAGGGAGCCGCCGAGAGCGCACACGCGGCCCACGACCACGCCGCGCACGGCGGCTGAGCCAGAGGGGCGCGCCCGCGGCTCCGTGCCGCGCGGCGCGCTCGCCCCGCTCCCGCCGGACGGCCGCATCCTCCTCGTCCGCCTGAGCGCGATCGGCGACGTCGTGAACGTCCTGCCGGCGCTCGCCCTCCTCCGCGACGCGCTGCCGGGCGCGCACCTCGCGTTCCTCGTCGAGGACCGCGCCGCGGCGCTCGTCGAGGGACATCCGCTGCTGGACGAGGTGATCGTCTTCCCGCGCCGGCGCTGGCGCGCCTGGCTTCGGGACCCGCGCCGGTGGGCCGCGCTCGCGCGCGAGGTGGCGGCGCAGCGTCGCGCGCTTCGCGGGCGCCGCTTCGACGCCGTGCTCGACTTCCAGGGCAACCTGAAGGGCGCGGTCCACGCGCTCGCGACCGGCGCGTCGCGCCGGATCGGTTTCGCGCGCGGCCACGACCGCGAGGGCAGCCACCTGGTCGCGACCGAGGTCGTCGTGCCGCCCGCCGACCGCCCGCATCGCGTGGACAAGTTCGCCGCGATCGCCGAGGCGCTCGGCGCGACGAGCGGCGAGCGCCGGTACGTGCTGCCGTCGCCGCCCGCGGTGCGCGCGCGCATCGACGCCCGCCTCGCGGAGCGCGGCATCTCGCCGGACGGACCGCCCTTCGTGGTGCTGCATCCCGGCACGAGCGAGCGCGGCGCGGCGAAGCGGTGGCCGATCGATCGGTTCGGGGAGCTGGCGCGTCTCGTCCGGGATCGCTTCGGCGTGCGCGTGCTGGTCACGAGCGGGCCGGGCGAGGAGCCTCTCGCGCGCGCGGTGTGCGACGGCGCGAGCGGCGCGGCCGAGCTGGCGCCGCCGACCGAGTCGCTCCTCGAGCTCGCGGAGCTCCTCCGGCGAGCGCGGCTCTTCGTCGGCGCCGACACCGGCCCGATGCACCTCGCGGCCGCGTCCGGCACCCGCTGCGTGGCGCTGTTCGGGCCGAAGGACCCGGCCGTGTACGGGCCGTACGGGCCCGGACACGCCGTCGTGCGTGGCGAGTCGAAGGCGGGCGCGAGCGCGATGGAGGCCATCTCCGTCGAGCAGGTGCTCGCGGCGGTCGCCGGCGCGCTCGCCGACCGCGCCGGCCCGGAGGCCGCGGCGGCCGCACTGCCGCGATCGCCCGGGGCGGCGCGGCGCTGACCGCCGGGTGCATTGCAACGAGGTCGCCGAATCGCGAGGATCGTTCGAACGATCCGTGGGAATGGCGGAGCGGACGGCAATCATCATCGGAGCCGGGCCGGCCGGGCTGACGGCCGCCTACGAGCTGCTGGACAAGACCGAGGTGCGCCCGCTCGTCTTCGAGCAGTCGGACGACGTGGGCGGCCTCAGCCGCACCGTCAATTACAAGGGCAACCGGATGGACATCGGCGGCCACCGGTTCTTCTCGCGGTCCGACCGCGTCATGGATTGGTGGCAGTCGATCCTGCCGCTCCAGGCGGGCGACGGCGGGGACGTCGACGTCACCTACCAGCGGAAGTCGCGCCCCGTCCGGCTCGGTGAGAACGGCGCCGATCCCGCGAGCGACGAGCGCGTCATGCTCGTCCGGCCGCGCATCTCGCGCATCTTCTTCCAGCGGAAGTTCTACGCCTACCCGATCACGCTGAGCCTCGAGACCCTCGCCAACCTCGGGCTGGTTCAGACCTTCAAGATCGGCCTCAGCTACGTCCGCATCCGCCTGTTCCCGCGCCGCGAGGAGCGCTCGCTGGAAGACTTCTTCGTGAACCGCTTTGGAGGCCAGCTCTATCGCACGTTCTTCAAGGACTACACCGAGAAGGTTTGGGGCGTTCCGTGCTCGGACATCAAGCCCGAGTTCGGGGCCCAGCGCGTCAAGGGCCTCTCGGTCACGAAGGTGCTGCTCCACGCCGTGCGACGGCTCGTCGTGCGCGACGAGTCGATTGCCCAGAAGGCGGCGGAGACGAGCCTCATCGAGCGATTCCTCTACCCCAAGTACGGCCCGGGCCAGATGTGGCAGGAGGTGGCGCGGCTCGTCCGCGAGCGCGGCGGCGAGATTCGCATGCGGCGCCGGGCGGCCGCCGTCCGCTGGAAGGGCGACCGCGTCGTGGGCGTCGACTTCCGGAACGAGGACACGGGCGCCGTCGAGTCCGTCGACGGCGATTACGTCGTCTCCACCATGCCGGTGAAGGATCTGATCGCGGCGATGGGGGACGCGGTGCCGCCGGACGTTCGGCAGGTCGCGGACGGGCTCGTCTATCGCGACTTCATCACGATCGGCCTGCTCCTCACGCGTCTCAAGGTGAAGGGACAGAGCCGGCCCGGAATGCCGGACGGCCTCATCCCCGACAACTGGATCTACATCCAGGAGCGCGACGTCCGGATCGGCCGGCTCCAGATCTTCAACAACTGGAGCCCGTGGCTGGTGCGCGATCCCGACACCGTGTGGCTCGGCCTCGAGTACTTCTGCAACGAGGGCGACGACCTCTGGCGGCGGTCGGACACCGAGCTCGCGGAGCTCGCCGTCGCCGAGCTCGCGAAGATGGACATCATCGAGCCGTCGGACGTCCGCGACCACGTCGTCATCCGCGTGCCGAAGACGTACCCGGCGTACTTCGGCAGCTACGACCGCTTCGACGTGATCCGGCAGTTCACGGACGGGTTCTCGAACCTCTTCCTGGTCGGCCGGAACGGCATGCACCGGTACAACAACCAGGACCACTCGATGCTCACGGCAATGACGGCCGTCGAAAACATCCGCGACGGGGTCGCAGCCAAGGAAAACATCTGGGCCGTGAACACCGAAGAGGAGTATCATGAGGAGAAGTAGCGGGCTGGCGCGGCCCGGCGAACTCCGGTAAGGCTCACGGACCCGGGCAAGCCGGCATTGCCGGCCGCGGCCACCGCGATCGCGGGACCTCCTTGAAGAGACACGGACGCAGGTCAGAGCGCGCGTCGGCGAACGCGCGTCGCGTCGCGGGCCCGGCTCGCGGCTTCGCGGGCTCGGCTCCCCCCGGGAGGCCGCGGCGCTCGAAGGCCGCGCCCCGCCGCGACCCCGGCTCGCTCCGCCGGCGCGCGACGCCCCGGCGGCACGCCGGTCGCGACAGCCTCCTCGCCGCGGCCGCCGCCCTCTTCGCGGAGCACGGCTACGACGCCGTGACGACCCGCCAGATCCTGGAGCGGGCGGGGGTCGAGGCGCCGTCGCTCTACCATCACTTCGGCAGCAAGCTCGGGCTCTATCGCGCCGTGCTCGCGGAGAGCAGCGAGCCGTTCGCGGAGCGCTTCGCGCGCCTCGGGGAGCGCCTGCGGACGAGAGCCGGCGGCGACGCGCGCGCGCGACTCGCCGAGCTCGTGTGGGCGATGTTCCAGGGCGGCCTGCAGGATCCCCAGACCATGCAGATCGCTCTGTTCGAGGTGAACCGTCCGGGTCCGCGCCGCTACGACCTCATCGCGGTGTGGGAGCGCCTGCGCGACGTCTTCCGCTCCGCGATCGAAGCCGGCGCGGCCGCGGGCGAGATCGAGCTGCGCGGGGTCGGCCCGGAGCTCGCGGCGAACCTCTTCATCGGCGGCCTCACCGTATACGCGCAGCTCCACCTCGCGGGTCGCCAGAAGAGCCTCACGCGACGCCTGGCGCAGCAGATCGCCGACGCGCTCGTGGGTGGGCTGGAAGCGCGCGGGGCACGCGCTGCGGCCACCGTACGAGGAGCGCTCTAGTCACAGCCATGGTCGAGCTCCGCGAAGCGGCGCCGCCCCCGGCCGAGGGTCGCGAGCGCATCGCCGTCCGCGATCCGGCGGACGACGTCGTGGGCTGGATCCGCGGCGTCAAGTCGATCCGCATCGAGACCCGCCATGGCGGGATCGACGGCGTGCGCGCACTCGTCCGGCGCGAGCGCGCTCCGGCTCGATCCGGGACCGACGTGGAGGCCGGACGTTCTTGTCGGGTCGTGACCGGGCGTGCTAGTGCACGCCGATCGTGGTCGATCGCCTCGGTGAACGCGACGACTACAAAAACTGGAAAGGAAGGTTTGTGTCGAGGACGGCGTTTGTCGGTAATCTGAGCTTCTCAGCCACCGAGGAGGAGCTCAAGCAGCTCTTCTCGACGGCCGGCCCGGTCGTGAAGGCACGCATCGGGGTGGACCGCGAGACCGGGAAGTCGCGCGGCTTTGCGTTCGTCGAGTTCGCGTCGGACGAGGCGTGCGCCTCGGCGATCGAGCGGCTGAACGGCCACGAGATGGGCGGTCGACGGCTCCGCGTCAACGACGCGGACGACAAGCCGCCGCCGCGGCCCACCGGTCAAGCACCGGGCGGGTTCCGCAGCGGCGGGCTCGGTCCGCGCCCGGCGGATCCCGAGCGCTTCGCACCGCGTCCATGGAGCCCGGAGGCGCCACCCGGCGCGATGTTCGATCGCGGTGGCGGCAGCGGCGACGGCGGTGGCCGGACCGAGGAAGGCGGCGACTTCCGCCGCAAGTCGAACGTGAAGGGCAGCCGCCGAGGCATCCGCGCCCGCAAGCGCAGCCTCTGGAGTTGATTCGAGCGAGGGGCTCGCGCCCCTCGCCCCGTTCGGCAAAGCCGAACGGGGGCCCAAGTTATCGCACGAGGGGCTCGCGCCCCTCGCCCCGTTCGGCAAAGCCGAACGGGGCCCCAAGTTATCGCACGAGGGGATCGCGCCCCTCGCCCCGTTCGGCAAAGCCGAACGGGGCCCCACTCCCCGCGGGGTCGCTTCGCTCCGCGCGCGCTTCGGGCGCGACCGTGCCGGTCGGTGCGTTGGAGTGGCGGATTCGGCCGCGATCGACGATCGCTCGACGGCCTTCGCTGGCTCGCGTGCCGGTTGACGGTGCGTCCGGTGGCAGCGGCTGCTACCGCCCAGCGCCGATCGACTCTTCGAGCTTCTTGCCGATGGTGGATTGGTCGACGGGCATGGCGGCCTTCTGCATCATGACCGGATACGAGTCGACCTCGGGCACCTCCTTCATCTCGGGGAGCGGCGCGATCAGGGAGTTCGCGCGCTCGATGTAGGGCGCGAGGTCCTCGGCCTTCTTCTTCGTGCGCGCGTCGTGGCGCTCCTTGAAGCCGGGCTGGATGCGGCTCGCGAAAAGCTCGAGAGCCTCGCAGATGTGCTCGTGGCGGTTGTTGCCGCCCTGCTGGATGAAGATCACCTGGTCGACGCCGGTCTCCTCGAACTTCTCGAGGTTCGCGCGCACCTCCTCGACGTTGCCGATGGCGCCGGTCGGCGCGAACACCTGCGGCCCCTTCTTCTTGAAGTCCTGCCAGACGTCGAAGCGGCCGGGGACGTGCGTGCCCGTGATGTAGTAGTGCGCGAGCGCGTAGCCGAAGAACTGGAAGCCCTCGAGTCCGCGGCGGAGCGCCGTCTCCGAGTCCTCGTGGACCATGAAGCCGGTCACCATCGCGACGTTCGGATTCACGGCTCGGCCGATCGGCTCGCATTCCTTCTTGAACGTCTCGTAGTACTCCTCGACCCAGTAGCGCGCCTCCGACGGGTCGATGAACGCGAACGTGAGCGCGCCGATCCCGAGACGGGCGGCAAGGCGGATCGTATCCCGGTTCGAGCACGCGACCCAGATGGGCGGGTGCGGCTTCTGGACGGGCTTCGGGACGACGTTCCGGTGCGGCATCGAGAAGTACTTGCCGCGATGGCCGGGGTACGGGCTCGCCGCCATCATCTTGGCGGTCTCGCGGACCGTCTCGAGCCACATCTCGCGCTTCTCGAGATAGTTGATCCCGAACCCCTCGAGCTCGAGGCGGGCGCTCGACTCGCCGGTGCCCCACTCGACCCGCCCGTCGCTCACGAGGTCGAGCGTCGAGATGCGCTCGGCGACGCGCGCGGGGTGGTTGTACTGCGGCGGCATGAGCGTGATGCCGTGGCCGAGCCGGATGCGCTTGGTGCGCTGGCTGCACGCGGCGAGGAACACCTCCGGCGCCGAGGAGTGCGAGTACTCCTCGAGGAAGTGATGCTCGACCTCCCACGCGTAGTCGAGGCCGAGCGAGTCGGCGAGCGTCACCTGCTCCAGCGCGTCCTTGAAGAGCTTGTGCTCGTCGCCCTCGCGCCACGGGCGCGGGATCTGGTGCTCGTAGAAGATACCGAACTGCATCTCAGGCTCCTTTTCGCGAGGCGGCGGCGCGACGCCGTCGCCGGGCAGGGGAGGACGCGGGCTTCTGCTGCGCGAGCGCCGGAAGGCCGCCGATCGTGAAGCGCACGAGACCGTCGACGAGCCGCGCGCGCGCGGCGGGTCGTTCGCGCGCCGGCACGTCCAGGACCGCGAGCGCCGCGCCGAGAGTCATCCCCGAGACGAGCTCGGCCGCCAGGACGAGCGCCTCGTCTCCGCCGACGCCCGCCAGCCCGAGCCGGCGGTAGTCGTCGGCGAGACCCTCGAGCCAGCGGCGGCGGTTCTCGCGCAGGTAGCTCCGCACGCGCGGGTCCTCGCTGTCGTGCTCGCGCGCCATGATCCGGAAGAGGTCGTCGTTCCCCTCGGCCATGCGGAGCACGGTCTCGAAGGAGTGGCGCGCCATCGCCTCGGGCTCGGCGACGCGGGTCGGGCTGTGGGCCGCGTGCACGATCGCGCGGAACGTGCGCGAGTGCTCCTCGAGGATCGCGAGGAAGAGGTCCGTCTTGTCGCGGAACTGGTGGTAGAACGACCCGACCGAGACGCGCGCCGGCGCGAGGACGTCGTCCTTCAGGTTCGTGCCGGCGAGCCCCTTGCGCGCGAAGGCGCGCCGCCCGACGGCGAGCAGGCGGGCGCGCGTCCGGGCCCGCGAGTCCGAGCGGCTGTGGCCCTGTCCGAGGACGGCCGTCGTCGCCATGGCGACTAGAATAAAGGTTCTAGAAATTCGAGTCTAGAGCTCGACGCTCGAGCGACCGGTCCCCTCGTTGACGCTCGAGCGCCCCGCCGCTACCTCGAAGCGGCGGTGGAGGAACGATTGATCTTCCTGATCGGTGCGCCGCGCTCCGGCACGACGCTCCTCGCCCGCATCCTCGCCGCGCATTCCGAGGTCTACGGCCGCGCCGAGCCGCACCTCCTCACGCCGCTCGCGCACCTGGGCTTCTACGGCAACGTCCAGAAGGCGCCGTACGACCCGATCATCGCGGAGCAGGCCATCCGGGACTTCGTCGCCGACCTTCCGCGCGGCGAGGCCGACTACCTGGAAGCCCTTCGCGCCTACAGCGACGCCATGTACGAGCGCATGCTCGCGCGCCGCCCGGACAAGCGCTACTTCCTCGACAAGACGCCCGCGTACGCGCTCGTCCTGCCGTTTCTCCGGAAGCTCTACCCGCGGGCGCGTTACGTCGTCTTGACGCGCCACCCCGTCGCGATCTTCGTCTCGCACGCGACGTCGTTCTTCGACGGCGACTACGAGGTGGCGCTCGCGCACAACCCGATCCTCGCGCGCTACGTGCCGGCGCTCGCGGCCGCCCTGCGCGACCGATCCCTGCCGGTCGTCCACGTCGGGTACGAGGACTTCGTCCGCGATCCCGAGCGCGGCTGGCGCGAGCTGTGCGACGCTCTCCACCTCACGCACGAGCCGGACGCGATCGCCTACGGACGAGCGGGCGAGGGTTTCGAGGGCCTGGGCGACCCGACGGGCGTCGCGCGCCACGACCGGCCGGTGACCGGGTCGGTCGCACGCTGGGCGGCGGAGGTCGCCGGAGATCCACGCACGCTCGCGGTCGTCACGCGCGTCGTCGACGAGCTCGACCCGGACGACCTGGCCGTCCTCGGCTATCCGCGCGACCGGATCTTCGCCGACCTGGACGCGGCGCGCGGGTCACCTCGACCCGCGCCGCGGCGTCCTCCGCTCCGCTACGCGCTGCAGCGAAAGCTGCTCGTCGCCGTCCGTCGGAACATCCACCAGAAGGCGCTCGGCCGCCTGCTGAAGCGGGCGCGCTTCGCGCTCGACGTCGTCCTGCGGGAGTAGGAGGGCGGGGCGCGTACGGGGCCCCGGCGGGAGATCCCAAAAGGGTGCGACCCACCGGGCCCGGAGGGCCCGGTGGGTCGCGGTTGTCACGACACCTGTGTCTCCGGTCTTCCGATCGGAGGGATCACACGATCAGTCGACTTCGAAGAACACGCTGGTGCTCGTGACGACGGGGCCGGGGAGACCGGCGTTGTTGTTCACGAGCCCATCGAGGACGGGCGAGCCGCTGGCGACCGCCGGGATGCAGGCCACGTCGCCGAAGTTGCCCGGCAACGGTGCGCCACCCGCGACGAGCGCGCCAGGAGCATCACCGGTCACGCTGATGCCCGTGCAGAGCGCCGGCGTGTCGGCGAACTTGCCGCTCCCGAAGCAGCCGTTGAAGTTGTTGCAGCTGCCCATGCCCGCGCCGCTGCAGCACGGGTTCGGGGCACCGGCGCCGGTGCAGTCGGCGTTGCCCGCCTGGCCGGGGCAGAAATGGCCCGCCGGGTCGCTGACCGAGTCACCCGCCGTCGTCGACGTGGTGTTGATCGTGATCGACGCCGAGCCGCCGCCCGAGGAGTCGGGGACGCACTGCGCCGACAGGCCGGCGTTGTCGCCTGCCGGCTCGAACACGAAGCACTGGGTGCCGGGGTTCGTCGCGTCGCTGTCGCAGACGCCGATGCCCGGCGTGCCCGGTCCCGTCTGGAAGACCTGCGGCGAGGTCGTCGCCGTCGTCGTCCGGCAGCGCGGGCACGCGGTGCTCGTGAACGACGTGCTCGTGAGGATGTAGACCTTCGCGCTCGCGGTGTTGTTGAGAGAGATGTCGCCCGTCTGGAGGTTCAGCGAGCCGCTCGCGGGAGAGCCGAGAGTCGTCACCGCACACACCTTGACCGGGCTGGTGTTGTCGATGGGAGTCGTGAGGCCGCAGCCCGTGGTCGAGCAGTTGATGCCGTTCGGCCGGTCGCCGGCGTTGCCGCTGATCCCGCAGGCCGTATCGGTCGGGCTGGCGCACGAGAGCGAGTAGCGCGTCGCAGCGCCGCCGGCGTTCACCGATTCGCCGCCCGGCATGCCGACCGCCGCGCCGCCGCCGCCGAAGCTCAGGCTGCCGCAGACGACCGAGGTGCGCTCGTCACAGTGGCCGGCGCCGGCTCCGGTGCAGCACGGCTTGGGAGCGCCCGCGCCCGTGCAGACCGCGTTCGGATCCGCGCTCGCATTTGCCGGATCGCGCCGCAGCGGAACGCCTTCACCGGCCATGTTCGTCGTGAGCGCGCCGCAGACGCCGCCCGGGTTCTGCGAGGTCAACGTGAGGGTCGTCGGGGTGGCTCCGCCCGCGGACTTGGTCGCCGGGACGCAGACCTCGGTCACCTTCTTCACGTCGAGGTACTGCGAGCCGATGTTCGTGCTGTTGACGACCGCGTTGCGCTGCGCGAACTTGGTCGCCCCCTTCACCGCCTTCGCCTGGTAGCAGGTGTAGTGCCCGGCGTTGCCCTCCGCGCCGGGGTTGTCGCCGTCCTTGTCGGCCGGGGCGCAGAGCTTCGTCAGCTTCTTCAGGTCGTAGTTGCCGAAGTTGCCGAACTGGTCCGTGAACGCAACGTTCAATGGCAGCACCGGCTTCGTCTTCGTCGCAAGCTTGACCTGGTAGCAGGTGAAGTTGTCGACCGGGGTCGCCGCCGGCGGTGCACCCGGCGTGATGTCCGCCGGCAGGCACAGACCGTTCTGACAGGTGTCACCACCCGTGCAGACGCTGTTGTCCTTGCACTTGGTGATCGGGCCGAAGTCCTTCTTGCTGTTGCGGACGCGCACCGACTTCGGCTTCACGATGGTGACCGGAAGGCTCGTGACATACGCGTCGGTCAGGCTGTACACCGTCGTCGGCTTGACGAACTTGCTGGGATTGAGGTTGACCTTCGAGTCCTTCACCGCGAGCTCGACCTGGTGGACGGTCGGATTCGCTGCCCCGGTCGTCGGGTTGCAGAGCTCGGTGAACTTGCTGGCGAGGTAGTTGCGCCCACTCGGCTGGAACTGGTCCTTTGCGTTGATCTCCACGCCGACGAACTTCGATTGTGCGGGGTTCTTCGAAGATTTAGCTTGATAGCAGAGGTAGTCGTCGGCGGCGATCGCCCCTGTGGGGAGGAGCAGTGCGACGGCCATCGCTCCGAAGAGCGGCAGCGTCCGGAACCTCGATTTGTTCATGTACGTCCCTCCTATCTTTCTTGCAGCCGCTCGCGACGGCTGGATCCCTTGGGGAGGAAGGCGCAGATGCTTGCCGGCGCTCCGGCTCGCCGGCAGGCGAAGCCTCGACCTCGCGGGCTCAAACCGCCGCGCGATTGCCCAGACGACGCACCGCCTCACCGCGGCCGACGATGCGAGGCAACCGCTCAGGCGACAAGCACGGAAAAATACCAGGCAGGGCCGTAATGGTACTTCGGTAATGGTACGCATTGACACTCGCTCACGTCGCCGATGACATGGGCGATCGGAGCGCGGGCACCGGACGCGCGACTGCCCGGAGGTCACGCGCCGAGGGGCTGGTCGGCCCGCGCGCGAGACCGGCGCGTGGCGCAGCCCGCGACCGAGGAGCGGGGATCAGTCTTCGGCGGCTTGCTCGCGCGCGAGCAGCGTCATCCGCACGAGTTCCGCGAACGACGCCGCGCCCACCTTGTCCATGATGTGCGCGCGATGTCCCTCGACCGTACGCGTGCTCAGGCCGAGCTCGGCCGCGATCTCCTTGTTGGCCTTTCCGTCGACCAGCAGGTCCACGATCTCGCGCTCGCGCCGCGTCAGCACCGCCAGCCGGGACAGGACGTCGGCGCGCTCCTCGCGCGAGCGCCGCGCGCTGCGATCGATCTCGAGCGCGCGATGGATCCGGTCGAGCAAGGCCTGGTCGCTGAAGGGCTTCTCCAGGAAGTCGAGCGCACCGGCCTTCATCGCGCGCACGGCCATCGGAACGTCGGCGTGGCCGGTCACGATGATGGTGGGGATCGAGATGCCGCGGCGCGCCAGCTCCTCCTGCAGCTCGAGACCGCTCATCCCTCGCATCCGAACGTCGAGCACGAGGCAGCCGGAGCGCTCCGGCTGATACGTCGCCAGGAAGTCGCTCGCCGACCCGAACGCCTCGACCGAAAGGCCCACCGACTGGATGAGCCAGCGCAACGAGTCGCGCATCGAAGCGTCGTCGTCGAGTACGAATACGGTGCCGGCGTCGCGTGCGGCCATGCCGCCGATCCTAAGGCGAGCCGGCGTGGGGGTCTAGAGATGCCCCCGCGCCGCCTCCGCACAGCAGCCGCCCGACCGCCTGCGAGATCGACGCGCCGCGGCGCGACGCCGCTGGTGGCTGCGCCGGAAGCTCAGGGAGCCGAGGCCGGCTGGAGGACGGAGGCGGTGGCTCCCGCGAGCGCGAGCTCCCGGTCCACGACGCCGCGCACGTCGTGCGGATCGAGCTCCAGCCAGTCGCACACGTTCAGGAACGAGAACGTCCAGTCGCGTCGCTCCTCCTGAAACCAGGCGTAGGCCTCGCGCAGCTCGCGCAGCGGCCGGCCGCGCCGGGCGCCGACGTTCCTGCGCACCGTGTGCAGGGCCTCGTCCAGGACCGCGACGGCGAGGCGACGCGCGGGGTTGGGCGCGGTCGCCCGCGGTCGCGGCTCCGCCTCGGCCAGTCCCGTCCAGAACGCGGGCTCCGCCAGCGGCAAAGATTCGACGTCCGCGATCGACATGCCTCGAAGACTCGTCCACCGGCCCCGGTCGCGTCAACGCGCACATGCTCGCCCGCGACCCCGCGGTACTACGCTGCCGGCGGCGAAGGGCGGCTGCCTACGCCTGGCCGGGGCGGCGCTGCCGGTCCGTCGCGAGCGCGTGCTGCACGGTCGCGAGGAGCACCGTGTCGTCGCACGGCTTCTTCAGGAACGCGAGCGCTCCGAGCGCGCTCGCACGTGCCGCCGTCCCCGCGTCGGCATGGGCGGTCAGGATGATCACCGGCAGTGGAATGCGGCGCTCGTGGAGCAGCCGCTCCACCGCCAGGCCGTCGATCCCCGGCATCCGGACGTCGAGCAGCACGCAGCCGCGGCCGTCAGGCCGGCAGATCGCGAGGAAGTCTTCGCCGTTCGCGAAGGTCTCGACGTGCAGGCCGGCCGATTCGAGCAGCCACCGGAGCGAGTTGCGCATGGCGGAATCGTCGTCCACGACGAAGACCGTCGAGTCGCTCTGGGGCACGGGGGCCTCCGGCTGCATGATGAATCCGGAACTGCGGAGCCGCCGCTCGGCGCCGCCCGCATACCATCGCGCCATCGAGGCAGGGGGGACAGTCGGAGAAGCACGCTTCGGCGCGCGCATTCATACGTCGTCGGTACGCAAGGTGAACCGGAAGGTCGTCCCTCCGCCGGGCGTCGCGGTCGCCCAGATGCGGCCGCCGTGGGCCTCGACGATGGATCGGCTGATCGCGAGCCCCATCCCGAGCCCGTGCGACTTGGTCGTGAAGAACGGCGTGAAGACCTCTCCGAGCGACTCCGGCCGGATGCCCTCGCCCGCGTCCCGCACGGCGACCTCGATGTTTCCTTCCGCCGTCGCCGAGGTGGTGATCGAGAGCGACCGGCGATCGGACGGCACCGCCGCCATTGCCTCGAACGCGTTCCGCACCAGGTTCAGGATCACCTGCTCGATCTGGATTGCGTCGGCGCGCGTCGCCGGCAGGGCGCTCGCGAGATCCAGCTGGATGCCGACTCCGCGCTCCGCGGCCTCGCCGTCGACCAGCCGGACGGCGTGGCGGACGACGTCGTTCACCGCAAGCGGCTCCGGCCGCGGCGCCTCCTTCCGCACGAAGCGATGGAGGCGGCGGACGATCTCGTCGGCCCGCATCGCCTGCTCGGCGATCTCGTCGACCGCGCGCACGAGCTCGGCGGTCTCGCCCGAGCCGGACCGCATGCGCCGCGAGCAGCCACGGGCATAGCTCACGATCGCCGCCAGCGGCTGATTGATCTCGTGCGCGAGCCCTGCCGCGAGCTCGTTGATCGTCGCGACCCGGAGGAGGTGCGCGAGCTCCGCCTGGTGGCGGCGGGCCGCGTCCTCGGCGTGCTTGCGCTCCGAGATGTCCTGGGCGGCGCCGTAGACGCGGAGGAGCCGCTTCTCCTCGTCCCAGACCGGGCGCGCGCTCTCCCGGATCCACCGCACGTCGCCCGTCTTGGTGCGGATGCGGAACTCGCTCGTGTCGGGCCGGTGCGCGATCAGGGTCCGCACGCGCGCGAGCGCGATCTCGATGTCGTCCGGGTGCACGAGCGCGATCCCGCCGCCGAGCTGCTCGACCTCCTCGGTGGTGTAGCCGGTGATGCGCGTGAACGCGCCGGCGATCCATTCGACCGTGACCGCCCCGGTCGGATCGACGCGAAACGCGTAGGCATAGTCCGACGTGAGCTCGGAGACCGCCCGGTAGCGCGCTTCCGAACGGACGAGAGCTTCCTCCACGCGGCGGCGCTCGGTCACGTCGCGCATCGCGACCGAGAAGCCGCGCACCCGGTGCTCCTCGTCGTAGAGCGGTCCGATGATCGTGCTCGCCCAGAAGCGCGAGCCGTCCTTTCGCAGGCGATAGCCTTCCGATTCGTGCACGCCGTGCGCCGTCGCGTGCTCGAGGTCGATCGACGGCCGACCCACGGCGACCTCCTCCGGCGGATAGAGGTGCGAGACGCTGCGGCCCACGATCTCGGCGGCCGCGTATCCGGCGATGCGCTCCGCGCCGCGGTTCCAGCTCGTGATCTTGCCCTCGGGATCGACCGGAAAGATCGCGTAGTCGCGCACGCCTTCGACGAGCGACCGGAAATGCTCCTCGCTCTCGCGCAGCGCCTCGTGCGCGCGCTCGGCCTCCGTCATCTCGCGGTAGAGCCGGAGGAAGACGGGGAGGAAGATGCCGACGCCGACGACGATGCCGACGACCAGCACGGCGTAGGCGCTCGCGATGCGGCCGTTCCAGCGCGCCTCGAGCCGGGCGAGCCGATCGCGTTCGCCGCGGCGCATGCGATCGATCGTCGCGCGGACGTCCGCCAGCCGCGACGCCGACCGCGACTGCTCCGCGGCGACCGGGTCGCCGTGGCGGCGGGCCACCACGCCATCGAGCCATCCGGCGTGCTCCGCGACCAGCGCTTCGACGCCGCGACGCGCCACTGCCCCGCGGTCTCCGACGTCCCCCAAGTCGGCCAGCGCGGGATCGAGAGCCCCGCGCGCGCTCGCATACACGTCGCGGAGCTCGGAGCGCCCCGTGTCGGCATAGCCACGTGCCGCGACGTCGGCCTCGAGCAGAGCGTCGGCGAGCGCGGACAGCGCCACGTCGACGCGGTGGCTCTCCGCGAGCGCGCGCGCCGTGTCGTCGAGCGCGCCGGTGTTCAGATAGGCGTAGCCGCCGATCCCGACGAGCACCGCGAGGACGGCGCCGAGCGCCATCGCGAGCCTGCCGCGTGCCTTCACCTCAGCCTTGCCCCCTCGGCCGCCCGCGTCCGGAACCGCCGCGGCCACGATCGTCGATACCACAGTGAAGCACCCGCTCGGCGAGCGCTGCACGCGGACCGCGATGTCGAATCGCGGAAAGGCCTCTGCTAGCGTCGATGGACATGCTCGGAGCCGACGTCCGCCAGACCTTTCTCGAGTTTTTTCGCGCTCGTTCGCACCTCATCGTACCGAGTGCGCGCATCGTTCCGGAGAGCGATCCGTCGCTCCTCTTCACGAACGCGGGGATGGTCCCGTTCAAGAACGTCTTCCTCGGGAACGAGCGGCCGCGCGCGCCGCGCGTCGCCGACGTCCAGAAGTGCCTTCGCATCTCCGGCAAGCACAACGACCTCGATGACGTCGGACGCGACGTCTACCACCAGACGTTTTTCGAGATGCTCGGCAACTGGTCCTTCGGCGACTACTACAAGGCCGAGGCGATCGAGTGGGCCTGGCAGCTCCTGACGCGCGAGTGGGGGCTTCCGAAGGACCGCCTCTACGCGACCGTCTTCGAGAGCGACCAGGAGGCCGAGCAGCTCTGGCCGCGGGTGACGGATCTGCCGGCCGACCGGGTCCTCCGCTTCGGCGCCAAGGACAACTTCTGGGAGATGGGCGAGACCGGGCCCTGCGGACCGTGCTCGGAGATCCATTTCGACCGGGGCCCGGGCAAGTGCGACCTGCCGCCCGGGCACCGCTGCGGCGTGAACTCCGGCTGCGCCCGCTACATGGAGATCTGGAACCTGGTCTTCATCCAGAACAACCGCGAGCCCGGCGGCCGGCTCACGGAGCTTCCGGCGAAGCACGTCGACACCGGGATGGGCCTCGAGCGCGTGACCGCGATCCTCCAGGGCGTCGACGGCAACTACGACACGGACCTCCTCCGCGGCATGATCGCCGTCGCCGAGGAGCGTGCCCGCAAGCGCTACGGCGGCGGCTCGTCGCCCGACGACGTCGCCTTCCGCGTCATCGCCGACCACGGCCGGGCCGTGGCGGTCATGATCGCGGATGGCATCGTGCCCTCGAACGAGGGGCGCGGCTACGTCCTCCGTCGGCTGCTGCGCCGGGCCGCACGTCAGGGCCGCGTGCTGGGCATCGTGGACCCGTTTCTCGGCGCCGTCACCGACCGGGTGTGTGACGTGCTCGGCGTCGGCTACCCCGAGCTGGGCGAGGCGCGCGACCGCATCCGCCAGACCGTCACCGGGGAGGAGGAGCGCTTCGGAGAGACGCTCGAGAAGGGCCTCGGGCTCCTCGAGGAGGAGGTCGCTCGCCTGCGGGAGAGCCGCGGCACCGTGCTGCCGGGACGCGTCGCCTTCAAGCTCTACGACACCTACGGCTTCCCGGTCGACCTGACGGAGGACATCCTGCGCGGCGAGGGCCTCGCCGTCGACCACGCCGCGTTCGAGACGGCGATGGACGAGCAGCGCGCCCGCGCGCGCGAGGGCGCCCGCTTCACGACGGCCACGACCGGCAGCTTCGGCGACGCGCGCTCGCGCTTCGCCGGCGACCGCGTCGAGAAGGTCGAGTCGCGCATCGTCGGGCTCGCGGTCGACGGCGAGGAGCGCGAGCTCGCGAAGGAAGGGGAGATCGTCGACGTCGTCACGGCGGAGACGCCCTTCTACGGGGAGTCCGGCGGCCAGGTCGGGGACGTCGGCACGATCGCGCTCGCGGACGGCTCGCTCGTCGAGGTGACCAAGACGCGGCGGCCGCGCCCCGACCTGACCGTGCACCACGGCCGCGTCGTGCGCGGAGCCGCCGTGCGCGGCCACCTCGCAACGCTCGCGATCGACGCCGAGCGCCGCGAGGCGACGCGCCTCAACCACTCCGCGACGCACATCCTGCACGCGGCGCTCCGCCACCAGCTCGGCGAGCAGGTGCGGCAAGCGGGCTCGCTCGTCGCGCCCGATCGCCTGCGCTTCGACTTCACGCACGACGCGCGCCTCTCCGAGGACCGCCTCGCGGAGATCGAGGACGAGGTGAACGCGCACATCCGCGAGAACGCGGACGTGACGGTCGAGGAGCTGGCGTACGACGACGCGATCAAGGCGGGCGCGCTCGCGTTCTTCGGCGACAAGTACGGCGACCGCGTGCGGGTTCTCCGCATGGGCAACTTCTCGGTCGAGCTCTGCGGCGGCACGCACGTCCGGCGGACCGGCGACATCGGCGTCTTCAAGCTGCGCGGCGAGGCAGCGGTCGGCGCCGGCGTACGCCGCATCGAGGCGCTCACCGGCGAGGGCGCGCTCGACGCGATCCGCCGACGCGAGCGCGAGCTGCGCGACGTCGCCGGGCTGCTGCGCGGCAGCGAGGAAGAGGTCGCGGCGAAGCTCGAGAAGCTCCTCGCCGCGCAGAAGGAGCTCGAGCGCCGGCTCGCCGAGACCCAGGCGAAGCTCGTGTCCGGAGCGTCGCGCGACCTGCTCGACGGCGTCCGCCGGGTGAACGGCATCCAGGTGCTGGCCCGGCGCGTCGAGCAGGCCGACCCGCGCGTCATGCGGGAGCTCGCCGACAAGCTGCGCGACCGGCTCCGCTCGGGGGTCGTCGTCCTCGGCGGCAGCGACGGCGACAAGGTCATCCTGCTGGCGGCGGTCACGAAGGACCTGGTCGGCAAGGTCAATGCGGGCCGCATCATCCAGGCGATCGCGCCGATCGTCGGCGGCGGCGGCGGCGGGAGGCCGGACTTCGCGCAGGCCGGGGGCAAGGACGCCTCGAAGCTGCCCCAGGCGCTCGAGCGCGTCTACGAGCTGATCTCCGCATGAGCGGCCCCGCGGCTCCGGAAACCCGCCGAAACGGCGCCAGCGCCGCCCAGCGCGTCGAGCTCCACGCGCCCGCCCTGATGACCGCGCTCTTCGGCCAGCACGACGAGCACCTCAAGATCGTCGAGGCCGAGACCGGCGCGCATCTCACGGTGACCGACGCGGCGATCGAGGTGCGCGGCGACGACGTCCAGGTCGAGCTCGCGACCCGCATCCTGCGCCAGCTCTACGGCCTCGTCGAGGCGGGCTACCCGCTGTACGCCTCCGACGTCGGCTACGCGGTCCGGATCCTGTCCGCCGATCGCAGCGCGAACCTGCGGGAGATCTTCCTCGACACCGTCTTCATCTCCGCGCACAAGCGAACGATCGCGCCCAAGTCGATCGCGCAGAAGCACTACATCGACTCGATCCGGAAGCACGACATCGTCTTCGGGATCGGCCCGGCCGGAACCGGCAAGACCTACCTCGCGATGGCGATGGCGGTCGCGGCGCTCGTCAAGGACGAGGTCGCGCGCATCGTGCTGACGCGCCCGGCGGTCGAGGCGGGGGAGCGCCTCGGCTTCCTCCCCGGCGACCTCGCCGAGAAGGTGAACCCGTACCTGCGCCCGCTCTACGACGCGCTCAACGACATGGTCGACGTCGATCGCGCCCGCCGCTACATGGACCGCGGCACGATCGAGGTCGCACCGCTGGCCTTCATGCGCGGCCGCACGCTGAACGACTCCTTCGTCATCCTCGACGAAGCGCAGAACACGACACGCGAGCAGATGAAGATGTTCTTGACGCGCCTCGGCTTCGGCTCGAAGACCGTCATCACGGGCGACGTGACCCAGATCGACCTCCCGTCGGGGAAGACGTCCGGGCTCATCGAGGCGCGCGACATCCTGCAGGGCGTGGAGGGGATCCGCTTCGTCCAGTTCACCGAGCGGGACGTCGTCCGCCACCGCCTGGTCCAGCAGATCATCGCGGCGTACGAGCGCGCGCCGTGAGCGGCCGCCTCCGGTGAGCGAGCGCGCGCGGCCGCGCGCTCCCATCGCCATCGACGTGCGCGCGCCGCGCGGCGCCGGCGAGTCCGCCACGGTCGCACGGCGGACGGCGCGGAGCGCCCTCCGGAAGCTCGGCGCGGCCCCGTGCGAGCTCTCGATCGCGCTCGTCGACGACGCCGAGATGCGCGAGCTGAACCGCGCCTGGCGCGGCAAGGACCGGCCGACCGACGTGCTGTCGTTCTCGCAGCGCGAATCCCGCCGCGACGGGCACGACGGCGACGACCGGGAGCGCGAGGCGCCACCCGGAGCGGCCGGCCCGCCGCTCCTCGGCGACGTCGTCGTGTCGCTGCCGACGGCCGCCCGACAAGCCCGGCGCCGCCGCACGCCGCTCGAGCGCGAGCTCGCGACGCTGGTCGTGCACGGCATCCTGCACCTCCTGGGCTGGGACCACGAACGCTCGCCCGCGGAGGCCCGCCGGATGTTCCGGATGCAGCGCGACCTGCTCGGCGAGATGCCGGCCGGGCGCTCCGCGCGTCGGCGCCCCGCGGCGGGTGGATCCCGCGGCCGCGGCTGAGATCCGATCGACCCGGCTGCTCCGGAACGGGTGGTGAAGCGGAGCGCCCCGTGCCACCTTGGAATCAGACCGCCGCCGCGCGCCGCCGCGCGTCGAACGGCTCGCTCGACGTGGAGACCAGAGACCGATCGCCGGTGCGCATGGCAGGGAGCGCCCGGTCCGCTGCCGCCTTCGCGGAGGCCCCGGCGGCCTCACCGCCGCCGGACGAGGTCGTCTCGGAGCCGGCCCGGCACCGGGGATCGCTGCCGCATCGTCTCTCCGCACGGTCGTTCGCCATCGCCTGGGCGATCGCGATCGGCGCGCACCTCCTCCTGCTCGCGGTGGCGCTGTCGTGGCATCGCGCGACGCCGGTCGCCGAGGAACCGCCGATCCGGCTCGTTTTCCGGGAGCCGCCGCCCCCGCCGCCGGCGCCGCTCGGCGCACCGGACGGCGGAGGTGCGGCCCCGGCCGCTCCGCAGGACGGCGCGCGCGCTTCGTCTCGGGAGCCCGCGCACGACGACGCTCGTCTCGTCCACCAGACGAAGGCGCCGCCAACGGCCGCTCGACCGAAGCCGAAGCCGGAAGCGAAAAAGCCGGTCCCGCCCGCGAGCGTCGCGCCCGCGCGCGCGGAGCAGAACGAGGTCGCCGCGCGCGACGTGGCACCGGGAACTGCCGCGGGAAGCGCGAACGGCGAGGCGGCCGGGGTCGCCGGCGGCGTCGCGGGCGGGGTTCCGGGCGGTGTCGTCGGCGGCAGGGGCGCCGTGCCGGTGAGCCAGGTGGCGGAGCCGCCGGTCCTCGTTCGCCGCGTGCCGCCGGTCTACCCGGAGGAGGCACGCCGGCGCGACGTCGAGGGTCTCGTCCTCCTCGAGGCGGTCCTCGATCGCGACGGGCGCGTCGAGCCCGACGTCAAGGTCCTGCGGTCGATCCCGCTTCTCGATGCCGAGGCGATCGCCGCCGTCCGGCAGTGGCGCTTCAGCCCGGCGCGCGCGCGCGGCGGCGAGACGGTGCGAGTCATTCTGGAGGTACCGATCCGCTTCGTGCTGCGCTGACGCGCGCCGCCGGCGCGCGATCGGCGAGATCGCTGGAGGAACCGATGCAGCTTTCGTTGATGGAGCTCTGGCCCGCGATGGGCCCGCTGGCCAAGGGAGTCGTCCTCCTGCTCGTCGGCATGTCCCTTCTGTCGCTGACCGTCGCCGTCGAGCGCATGCTGGCGCTCGCGCGGTCGGGGAGAGAGTCGGCGCGGTTCCTCCAGGCGTGGCGGCACACGCTCTCGGAGCGCGGCATCGTCGCTGCGGCCGCCGAGGCGAAGGGCTTCCCTCACAGCCACGTCGCGCACCTCGTCGAGGAGGCGACGCGTCTCGCGGCCGACGGCTCCGGCGACGAGCGCGCCTGGCTGGAAGCGTACGACCGGACCGCGCGCCGGATCATCGTCGCGACGGGCGTCGACGCGAAGCGCGGCCTGGGCGTCCTCGCGACCGTCGGGTCCACGGCGCCTTTCGTCGGACTCTTCGGCACGGTGGTCGGGATCGTGACCGCGTTCCACACGATGGGCGTGACCGGCCAGGGCGGCCTCGGGTCGGTCTCGGCGGGAATCGCAGAGGCGCTCGTGTCGACGGCGCTCGGCATCCTGGTCGCGATCCCGGCGCTCTGGCTGTTCAATGCCTTGACGCAGCGGATCCAGCGGCTCCTCGCCGAGCTCGAGTGCGTCGCCGAGGAGCTCGCCGTCGCGGCGCTCGGCGAGGCGCAGCGCACGGCCGCGCGGCCGCTCCACCTCGTCGGCCGCTGACCGGGAGCCCCGCGATGGCCGTGCACGCGACGACCAACGACGACCTGAAGGCCGAGATCAACGTGACGCCGCTCGTCGACGTCGTGCTCGTCCTCCTCATCATCTTCATGGTCGTGACCCCGCTCCTCAGGCAGGAGGTCCCGATCGACCTGCCGCTCGCGCAGAACAGCCGGAACGCCGGCGACCCGGGGCAGATCACCGTGAGCCTCGCGGCCGACGGTCGGACGTTCGTGAACGGCGTCGCGGTGCCGCCCGACGACCTCGTGCCGCGCTTGACGGCGATCTACGCCGAGCGCCCCGACAAGACGATCTTCCTCGAGGCCGACCGCGGGCTGCCGCACGGGCGCGTCGTCGACCTGATGGACCAGTGCCGGGCCGCGGGGATCGTCCGGATCGGCATCGTCACCAAGAAGGAGCCGTCGCCCTCCGGAGCGTCCTGACGCGCGCGCTTCGCGGACGGGCCGAGTTGCGGGACCGCCGCGCTGCCCGGTACGGTGCCGGGATGCGCCGGCGCCCGACGCGCCGTGCGCGAGGGTGTGAGGATGCTGCTCTCCGAAGGACGCGACCGCCTGTCCCAGCTCGAGGAGCGCATCGCCGCGCTCGGGAGGCACCTTTGACGTCGCCGGCCTGACGGCGCGCGCCGCGGAGCTCGATCTCGTCTCCTCGGGAGAGGACCTCTGGCAGAACGCCGAGCGCGCGCAGGCAGTGCTGCGCGAGCGCTCGTCGGTGCAGGCGAAGCTCGCGGGCTTCGCGCGGCTGCAGGAGGGCGCGGAGGAGGTCCGCCTCTACCTCGACATGGCGGCGGAGGGCGAGAGCGACGCGCTGGCGGAAGCCGAGCCGCGCCTCGAGCAGCTCGCGGCCGAGACGGCGAAGCTCGAGTTCGAGCGCATGCTCGGCGGCGAGCACGACCGCTCGAACGCGATCGTCACGATCCACCCCGGCGCCGGCGGCCTCGAGGCGCAGGACTGGGCGGAGATGCTGATGCGCATGGTGCTCCGCTGGGCGGAGCGCCGTGGCTACAAGGCGCAGATGGTCGACGAGCTGCCGGGCGAGGGCGCCGGCATCAAGAGCGCGACCTTCACCGTCGAGGGCGAGCACGCGTACGGGTACCTGAAGGCCGAGGCCGGCGTGCACCGGCTCGTCCGCATCTCGCCGTTCGACGCGAACGCGCGCCGCCAGACCTCGTTCGCCGCCATCCTCGTGAGCCCGGAGATCGAGGAGGACATCGACATCGAGATCCGCGACGAGGACCTGCGCGTCGACACGTACCGGTCGTCGGGAGCCGGCGGGCAGCACGTGAACAAGACGGACTCCGCGGTCCGGCTGACGCACCTGCCGACCGGCATCGTCGTCGCCTGCCAGAACGAGCGCTCGCAGCACAAGAACCGCGCGATGGCGATGAAGATCCTGCGGTCTCGCCTGTACGAGCTCGAGCTCGAGAAGCAGCGCGAGAAGAAGGAGCAGCTCACGGGGCAGAAGCGCGAGATCAACTTCGGAAGCCAGATCCGCTCGTACGTGCTGCACCCCTACCGCATGGTGAAGGACCACCGGACCGGCATCGAGATCGGAAACGCCGACGCCGTCCTCGACGGCGACCTCGATCGCCTGATCGAAGGCGAGCTCCTCCGTCGCGCGGGCGAGCCGGTCGCGGCGGCGCCCGCGTCGCAGCCGGCATAGCTCGCGCGCCGACGGGGCGTGCCCGGCGCCCGGCCGTCTCAGCCGGCGTCGAGGGCGCCCCGGATCGCGCAGAGCGCGAGCTCGACCTCGTCGCGCGCGATCGTGAGCGGCGGCGCGAGCCGGACCACGCGCTCCTGGTGGAGCGTCCACCCGACGAGGACGCCGCGCTCGAAGCAGCGGGCGACGAAGCGCTCGGTCGCGGCGGCCGACTCGAACTCGAGCCCGATCAGGAGGCCGAGACCGCGCACGTCGGCCAGGCCGCCGCGACCGCGCAGCTCCGCGAGCGCCCGCCGCAGCTCGTCGCCGACCTGCAGCGCGCGCTCGGGCAGGCGCTCCTCCGCCGCGAACGAGAGCGCCGCGAGCGCCGCCGCGCACGCGACCGGGTTCCCGCCGAAGGTCGTCACGTGGCCGAGCGGCGGGTCCTCCGCGAGCACGCGCATGCGCTCGGGCGACGCGACGAAAGCTCCGAGGGGCAAGCCGCCGCCGAGCGCCTTCGCGAGGACCAGCACGTCGGGCGTCGCGCCCGGCCAGTGCTCGAACGCGAACCAGCGCCCGGTGCGACCGAGCCCGGTCACGACCTCGTCCAGCACGAGGAGCGCGCCCGCCTCGCGGCAGCGCTCCGCGACGAGCGGCAGGAAATCGCGATCGGGCACGCGCACGCCCGCTTCCGCCTGCACCGGCTCCGCGACCACGGCCGCGACGCTCTCGTCGATGCGCGCGAGCGCCGCGCGCGAGCTCCACGGGATCTGCTCGACCTCCGGCAGGAGCGGGCGGAACGGGTCCTGGTAGAGCGGGTTCCCCCCGAGCGCGAGCGCGCCGGTCGTGTCGCCGTGGAACGCGCCTTCGAAGGAGAGGATGCGGGCGCGCCCCGTCGCCTTCCGCGCGAGCTTGACGGCGCCCTCGATCGCCTCCGCGCCGCTGTTGACGAAGTACGCGACCGAGAGCGACGGCGGCAGGAGCGATGCCAGGCGCCGCGCGAGCTCGACCTGCGGCTCGAGGACGTCCTCGCCGTAGACCATCACGTGCGTGTAGCGCGCGGCCTGCTCCGCGACGGCGCGCGCGACCGCCGGGTGCGCGTGGCCGATCGACGCGACCCCGATCCCGGAGAGGAGATCGAGCCAGGCGCGCCCGTCGGCGTCGTGGACGAAGGAGCCGTGCGCCGATGCGACGGCGAGGCCGCGCGGCGCCGGCGACGTCTGCGCGACGTGCGCCTCGAAGCCGCGCCGGAGCGACGCGGGAGGCGTCGAATCGGGGCGCTCGACGGCGGACCAGCGCAGGAGGTCCGCGAAGGGAGGGCGGCCGCCGGCATGCCAGTCGGCGGGTGGATCCTGCATCTCGCCGACCGCACAGACGCGCGCCGCTCCCGCGTCGGCGCACGCCGCCGCGAGCTCCGTCCACGCGGACGGCGGAGCGGCGAGCCCGACGCACTCGAGCGCGTCGCGGAGCGGCGCGAGCGCCGCGCGGAGGCCTTCCGGGCCGGAGTACGGGTGGATGCGGACGAAGCGATCGAGCGGCGTGGTTGCGATCGCCGGCGACGACTCGGCGACGACCGCCCACGGGAGCGCGCCGCCGCCGGCGAGCGCGCGCGCTCGGCCGGCGAGGACGGCGGCCTCGGCTTCGTCGACGGCGCGCCTGAAGGCGCTCGCCTCGGTGATGGTCAGGCGCCGGCGCGGCCACTCGTCCTCGAGCGCGGCGAGCGCGTCGCCGAGCTCGCGTGCCAGGGCGCTCGCGTCGACCGACTCGTCGACGAGAACCGCCTGCGGCGACAGGCAGCCGCGCTGGTCGAGGAACGCGACGTCGCGCGCGAGCCGGCGCGCGACGTCGCGCGTGGCATCGCCGGGCCCGCATCCGGCCACCACCGCGACGCTGGCGCGCGGGCCGTGCGCGACCGCGCGGTCGCCGGCGCGCTCGCGCACGGCGGCGACCGCGGCCGACGAGCCGTACACGACGACGCGATCCGCGGCGGCGAAGAGCGGTCGCTCGATCGCGCCGTCGCCCCCGCGCCACACGACGGCGGCGCAGGCCGCGCCGAGCTCGGGGTCGGCCTCCGCGATCGCGGCGGCGAGGAGCGGGGCGAAGGTCGCTTCGCGGCGCGCCGACTTGAGGACGACCGCCGCACCGAACGCGAGCGCCGCGTACGCCGGCGCGACGGCGAGCGCCGGCGTGTTCTGCGCGAGCACGACCGCGACCAGCCGCGGCGGGACGGCGATCGCGGCGGGGCCCGCGGCGGCCGACCGCGGCGCCGCCAGAACCGCCGCTTCGCGCGACGCGAGGGCGGCCCGGACGGGCGCGAACGCGCGGCGAAGCCCCGTGCCCCGCCACGCCGCGAACGTGCGCTCGAGCGCGACCTCGAGCATCGCCGGCGCATGGCCGGTCGTGCGCGCGAGCGCGGCCGCCGCGTCGGCGACGCGGCCGCGGTCGCCGAGCCATGCCGCGGACACGCGGTCGAGCGCCGCGAGGCGCTCGTCGATCGTCCGGGGCGCGATCGCCGCCTGAGCGGCGGCGAGGCGCGCGAGGAGGGCAGGGACGTCGTCTGCGCGGAGCTCGCTCACGCCTGCGCTGCGAGGATCTCGGACAGCGCGAGCGCGCAGCCGCGCGCCTCCGCTCCGGGCGCGCGTCCGAGGAGCCGGAAGCGGCGCCCCTCCACGACGCCGAGGTCTTCGGTCTGGACCGCCAGCACCGAGCCCGCATTCGCGAGGTCGACGTGGCACAGGATCCCGGTCTCGCCGTCGGGAAGCGGGGCGAGCGTCGCGGGATCGACGGCGCGCGTGCGGGTCCAGGGCGGGCCGAGCTTCCTGCGCTTCGCGTTCGAGCCGGCGAAGCGCGCGACCAGGACGTCGTCGTAGAACTGCGAGCAGAGCTCGGTCATGCCGTACTCGTTCACGCAGTAGTAGCCGGGGACGCCGAACGTCTGCCATGCGGCCGCGAGGAAGCCCGCGTCCGAGAGCGCGCGGCCGCCCTTCGCGCCGCCCGTGTCCACGATCCGGCTGTCCGCGGGGAGGCTCAGGCTCCGGCCGCGCTCGCGGCAGTGCTCGACGAGCGTGGTCAGAAGCACGCGAAGGCCGAGAACGCAGACGGGACGGCCGTCGGAGCCCGCCGCCTCGATGCGATCCGCGGCGCTCGCCGGATCGAAGCCGCGCTCGTCGACGAGGTACCGTCCCTCGCCGTCGCACACGTCGGTGCGGATCCAGTCGGCCATCTGCACGAGCGACGACGCGGGAAGGAGATCGGGACCCGCCAGCACCCCCACCATGCGCGGCACCGCGCCGTCGGGCAGCACCATGCGCCGGAAGTGCGCGATCGCGGACGCGCGGTAGAGCGCGAGGCGGGGCACGGGGTGTCGCCCGCGCCGCTCGTGCCCGCGCGTCGTCCCGCTCGTCAGGAAGACGCGCTCGGGCGGGGCGCACGCGAGGTCGAGCTCCTTGAATGCCGCCGCCGGGACGGCGGGGACGTCGCGCCAGCCGCGAACCTCCTCGGCGCGGACGCCGCGCCGCTCGCAGAACGCGCGATAGGCCCGGTTCTCGCGCAGCTGCAGCTCGAAGACCTCGCGGACGAGCGCGTCGAAGGCAGCGTCGTCGTCCCGGTCTTCGCGCGGCGACGGACCGGCCGCGCCCGTACCGTCGCCCGCGGCGAGAGCGATGAAGCGGAGGACGTCCGCGACGACTTCGTCGAGCGACGGCATCGCGCGGAGTCTACTCGCCGCCCGCCGCCGCCGCACCCACGCTTGCCTCCCCGGGACGCGCTGCGTAACGTCCCTTCGATGGCGGACAAGGAGGAGCTCTACGACTCGGGGCTCGATCTCGCCTTCGAGGGCGACTTCCGCGGCGCGATCGAGAAGTACCGGAGCGCGCTCGCGCTCGACCCGTCGTACGTCGACGCCGTCCACGCGCTCGCCATGGCGCACAAGGAGCTCGGTCAGCTCGACGAGGCCATCGAGGTCGCGAAGCGCCTCTGCGAGCTCGCGCCCGACGACATCCTCGCGCACACGAGCCTGTCGCAGTTCTACCAGATGAAGGGGATGATCCCCGAGGCCGAGGCCGCCTCGGCGCGGGCGAAGGTCCTCGATTGGAAGCGGCAGCTCGGCGAGCAGAAGAAGGACGGCGACGGGGCGTGAGCCGGTGGTCGAGCGCAGCGACGAGTTCATCATCGGCCGGCTGATCGAGCGCATCCGGCTCCTGATCGCGACGTCCGACGAAATCCCGATCGACGTCAAGCTTCAGACGCAGCCGATGCTGAAGGACTTCCAGCACGCGCTCGCCGTCCCCGCCGGCGAGCAGGACCAGGAGCGGATCCAGGGGCAGTACGGCTTCCTCTGCCGCGAGCTCGACGCCTACCCCGACCTCGAAGCGCTCCTCTCCGCGCTCCGGAACTTCATCCCGTACCTGTGATCGGCGCACGCGCGCCCGCGGAGCGCGCCGGCATTCAAGGGGTCGCGGCCCCCGCAGCCGCAGCGGCGCCGCCACCGCCGGCCTTGAGCGCATTCATCTCCTTCTCCATCGTCTGCTGCCGCCCGCGCGTCACCTCGAGCACCTTGCTGCAGCTCTCGCGCTCGTTCTTGATGCGGTTGATCTCCTGGTCCATGGCCACGACGCGCTCTCGCAGAGCGGGAGCGCCGGAGTCGCCCGATCCCCAGAGCTGCCATCCGAGGAAGAGGCCAGCCGCGAACAGGATCGCGAGCACGACGGCGGCCTGGGTGTACCACCAGACGGCTTCTTTCACCTGGGTTGCGGCCGACTTGTCCTGGTCCATGTACCACCCTCCTTCCGCCGGCGGGCGCAGCGCGCGGAGCGCGTTCCGAATCGACGGCCGATCGCCTGCTGTACGCGATTTTTCCCGCGATTGATAGAGGCGCGCGCGGCCGTCGGCGGAAGGAGGCGCCGCCCGGCTCACGTCATTCCGGGGCGTTGTCGCTCGGCACGAGGTAGCGGCTCACGAGCGCGGACGCTTCGCGCAGCGCGCGATCGCGCCCGCGGTACACCCGCTCGAAGACCCATTCGCCGCCGATCCAGGCGTCGAACGACGAGTCGTTCGCGAGCGTGATCTCGACGATGCGCTCGCCGACCGGCGCTCCGGTGACCACCGCGCGCAGCGACGTCCCCGAGTCGACGATCACGCCGCGCGCGCCGCGCGGCAGCCGCACCGAGTGCTTGACTCGAGCGACGAGCTCGTCGCGCGAGCGGCCTTCGGTGACCGACAGATAGACCCAGCCGTTCTCCGGCGGGTTCGCCTCGCGGATCCAGCCGAGGTTCGACTGGGTGAGCCGGGCGCGCGCGCGATCCTGGTCGAAGTCGCGGCCCGCGCGAAAGAGGCGCTCGCCTGCGAGGCGGGTCGGGCGATTTCCCCCGTCGCCGGCGGGAGCGGCGGGCGAGGGACGCTTCGCCGTGCCGCTGTCGACCCACCAGCGGTTCTCGACCGCCGGTCGCGGCGGCGCTTCCGCGCCGCCTTCCGGCGCGGCGTCCGCCGCGCGATCGCCGGGATGGCGGCGCTCAGCCACGCGTCGACGGCCGCGAGCGCGGGCCGGCGGCGGAGCGGCGCCGCTTCCGGATGGGACGACGGCGCGCGCGCAGCGCGGTCGATCCGAAGCGGTCGCTCGTCTCCTCGACCGGCTCGAACATCCATCGGCCGCGTGCGCGCTCGGCGGCGAGGCCGCGGACCATGCTCATCGCGAAGACGTCTGCTTTGCGCTCGGCGTCGGTCCAGAGGATGTAGTGACCCATCTCGTGGTAGATCATGTTCACCCACTGGCGCTCGGAGTTGTACTTGCGGCCGCGCTTCCAGTTCTCGGGGTGAACGAGGTGGATCTCGCCGTTCTCGTACGTGCGTCCCGCCGTCTTTCCCCAGTCGAGGTACTCGAACCAGGTGATGCGCGGGGTCGGGAGGCGGTAGTAGCGCGCGATCCGGGCGAGCGCGCTCTTGAAGTCGGAGATGCGGTGCTCATGGAAGAAGCCCGCCAGCAGGCGATCGATCTCGCGCCTTTCGCGCATCGGGGGAAGGAGCATCCGCATGGCCGTCATCACCTCGCCGAGCCGGGGATGCGGGGACGTTAAAGACGCCCCTGGTGGAAGTCAATTCAGGGCCTTCCGAAGGCGTTTTCTTTGAAAAATCGATAACTTGGGAGCGTCGCCGCCCGCTCTAGGAGGCGTTCGCCTCGGGCTCCGCGGGGGGCGTCGCCGAAGCTGCGGCCGGAGCGCCGCGCACGACGCGTGCGATGATCCACGGCCCGAATTCGGCGATCATCCGGAGGCGCGGCGGGCGGCCGGGCCGGCTCCCGCTCGTGGCCTCGCGCGTCCCGCGCTGCGACTCGCGCATGATCTCGCGCGTGACGATGACGTAGTCGGCGCCGGCGAGGCCGCCGGCGTCGTCGAGGGAATCGACCGGCCTACGGCCGTAGTACGCGAGCCGTTTCTGGACTGCGGGCGAGGCCGCCACGCGCCGCTCGAGCGGCACGGTTCGCCACACGAACCGGCCGGTCTCGCGCACCGCCCAGCCGTCGAGCGCGCGCTCCTCGCTCGCAGCCCGCGGCAGGCGCAGCGTCGCGGCCGCCAAGGCAGCGCACAAGGCGACCGCGGCGATCGACGTCGTCCGGCGCGAGCGCTCCATGCCCCACACGGCGAGCATCGCGGCCGCGTAGAGCACCGCGACGTATGCGGGCAGCGGAGAGCCGCCGAGCGCGAAGCTGGCCGCCGCGACAAGGACCCAGACGACGATGAAGCGCAGCGACTCGTTCGTCGTCCAGCCGCTCGGCAGCGACGCGGCTCCGAGAGCCGCGACCGGGAGGAGCGGCAAGGTGCTCCAGAAGATCTCGACGTCGGTCGCGCGCGTCCGCGCGAGCTGCGGAGCGGCGAGCTGCGCGGGCAGCGACGCCGCCGGGCTCGCCCAGCGACCGAGCCAGAGCTCCGCCGCGACCGTGACGAGCGCGACGCTCGCGAGGGCGCTCGCGACGACGATCGCGAAGCTCCGCGCCGTGAGGCCGTGATTCATCCGGAGCCAGAGCACCGCGAAGACCGGCAGCCAGAGGCCGTCGCGGCCGCCGATCGCGATCGCGATCCCGCTCGCCACTCCCGCGACGATCGCCGAAGCGCGCGCCTCCGACATGTCGCGGATCGCGGCGAGCGCGGTCAGCATCGCGGCGAGATAGATCGGCTCGCCGCCGAGCTCGGCTCCGAGGAGGCGGCGGCCCGGTGGCAGCGCGAGGATCAGCGCGGCGGCGAGGATGCCGATGCGCGTCGCGAAGAGACGCTCGCCGAGCACGACCGCAACTCCGAGCGCGATCGCGCCCGAAACGAGACCGGGCAGCCGGAGGTGGAACTCGCCGCTGCTCAGAAGCCGCGGCGCCGCGCTCACCGCCGCGACCGTCGCCGGGGTCCACGTCCCGGTCCGCTCCTCGACATCCATCTGCGCGAGGTGGCCGCGCGACGGCTGGGCGGCGATGGCGAGCGCGGCCTCGCGCTCGGCGAGCGGCGCGCGGACGCCGTCGCCGCGCGCGAGCAACACGAGGCCGAGGATCGGCAGCACGAGGGTCGGCCAGGTGAACCGGAACCGCACGCGGCGGTGGCTCCGGACCGGCCGGAGGCGGCGTTTCATCGAGCGGCGTCCGGCCGGGTCACCAGCCCTGGACGAAGCGATCGCGCAGGAGCGCCTTCTGGACCTGCCGGGTGGAGGCGGTGCGCGGCAGCTCGTCGACGAACCGCACGTGGCGCGGCTTCTTGTAGCCGGCGAGGTGTTGCTTGACGAATGCGACCACCTCGGCCTCGTCGAGGCTGGCTCCCGCCCGCGTGACGACGACCGCGAGCACCGATTCGCCCCAGTCCGGATCCGGGACGCCGAGCACCGCCGATTCCGCGACCGACGGGTGGCGCGCGAGGAGCTGCTCGACCTCGACCGGAAAGACGTTCTCGCCTCCCGTCTTGATCATCTCCTTCAGGCGCCCGACGATGTGGATGAAGCCGTCGTCGTCCCACATCGCCTGGTCGCCGGTGTGGAGCCAGCCGCCCGCGAACGCGGCCTCGGTCGCTTCCGGCATGCGCCAGTAGCCGAGCATCGTGAAGTCGCTCCGGACGACGATCTCGCCCGGGACTCCGGGCGGGACGTCGGCGAGGCGCTCGTCGACGATCCGGACGTCGACGTGGTTCACCGGCGTCCCGACCGACCCGGCCTTCCGGGTGAGGTCGCGCGCGCGCAGGCACGAGATCGGACCCGCCTCGGTCTGGCCGTACATCACTACCATGTTCTCCGTACCGAACGACCGGGTGATGCGCTCGATCTGCTCGCGCGGCATGTACGCGGTACCGCCCCCGAGGGCGCGGAGCGAGGACAGGTCGAACGACGCGAAGTCGGGCAGCGCGAGCATCGCGTTGTAGATCGTCGGCACCGCGTAGAGGTAGGTGACGCGCTCGCGCGCGACCGCCGCGAGCATGGCGCGCGGGTCCGCCTTCCGCATGATCACGACGCTCGCGCCGATCGACCAGTACCCGAGCGGCGACGCCCACCCGCCCATGTGGAACATCGGAAACATGCTGAGGCCGACGTCGTCGTCGGTCTGGCCGGTCAGGATCTGGGTGCTTCCGGCCTGCAGGTAGTACGTCCGCTGCGAGAGGAGGGCGCCCTTCGGGACGCCGGTCGTGCCGCTCGTATAGAGCATGACGTGCGGGTCGCGCTCGTCGGGAGGCGCGGCGGGCGCCACGGCGACCGCCGCCGCCCGCTCGATCTCCGCCGCGAGCGACGCGACCCGGGGACGGCCGTCGTGCCCGGCCGTCGCGCTCCGCTCCTCGAGCGCGAGCACCAGCCGCACGCCGGACAGCGCGCCCTCCGCGCACAGCGCCAGCACGTCGTCCAGGAAGTCGCCGGCGACGATCGCGACCTCCGCCTCGGCGAACTCGATCGCGTGCCGGATCTCGTGGCGGCGGTAGCGCGTATTGACGGGGACGACGATCGCGCCGAGGCGGCAGCAGGCGATGTAGGCCCAGGGGTACTCGACGCAGTTGTGCGCCAGCATCGCGACCCGGTCGCCGCGCGTGACCCCGGCCGACGCCAGCACGTGCGCGAGGCGGTTCGCGCCGGCGTCGAACTCGGCGTACGTCACGCGCTCGGTGCGGCCGTCCGCGTGATCCAGGACGTAGGCGGTGCGGGTCGGCCGATAGCGCGCGTGGCGCCGGATGATTTCTCCCAGCAGGAGCACAGCGGGCCCGTGAGAACGCCGACTTTCGCCGCACGCCCGGCCGCTGTCAAACGTGCCCCGAATCACGATTGACGGCCTTCGCGGCAGCGTGTTACCGCCCCGATCGGCTCGTCTTTTCCCCGGGAAGGAATCGCTCATGCTGCTGCGAGGGAAGGTCGCCGTCGTCACCGGCTCGGGCCGCGGGATCGGCCGCGGGATCGCGCTGGCGCTCGCCCGCGAGGGCGCGAACGTGGTCGTGAACGACGTCGGCTGCGCGCTCGACGGCCGCGGCACGGAGCGCGACCCCGCGGCGCAGGTGTGCAAGGAGATCGACGCGCTCGGCGGCAAGGCCGTCCCGAACTACGACTCGGTCTCGGACTTCGCGGCGGCGGACAACATCGTCCAGACCGCGGTGAAGACCTTCGGCCGGATCGACGTCCTCGTGAACAACGCGGGCATCGTCCGCGACCGGACGATCGGCAAGATGACCGAGGAGGACTTCGACGCGGTCCTCGCCGTCCACCTGAAGGGGAGCTTCAACTGCGGCCGGCACGCGATCCCGCTCATGCGGGAGCAGGGCTACGGCCGCATCATCAACATCACGTCGAGCGCCGGCCTGCGCGGCAACTTCGGTCAGACGAACTACTCGGCCGCCAAGGCCGCCCTGATGGGCGTCACCTTCACCTGGGCGCTCGAGCTCGCGCGGTACGGGATCACCGCGAACGCGCTCGCGCCGTCCGGCATGACGCGCATGGTCGGCAGCATGCCGGGCATGGAGAACCGGCCCGTCGCGCCCGAGATGAACCCGGACCTGAACGGCGCCCTCGTGGCGTACCTCGCCTCCGAGAAGGCGGCGCACGTGAACGGCCAGGTGTTCGGCCGTCGCGGCTACGCGTTCACGCTCTTCCAGACGCCGCGGCCGATCGCGGCGCTCTACAAGGAGGGCGGCTGGACGGCGTCCGAGATCGCCGCGAACTTCGACGCTGCGTTCGGCGAGCACCTGCAGCCGGTCGGCATCCCGCAGACGCGCCGCGAAGGGCCGGCGCAGAAGTAGCGCGACCGTCCCGGTCGTCAGGCGGCCGCGTCCTCCGCGTCCGCCTCGAGCTCGAAGCCGAGCGTCTCGACCATCGCGCGCGCCTCCGCGGCCGCCTGCCCGGGCGTCGTCAGGTAGCCGTTCACGAAGACCGAGTTCGCGGGATAGAGCGCGAGCGACTGCCAGTCGCCGAGCGTGCGCTCGCGCCCGCCGGCGGCGCGGATGTCGGCGTCCGGGTTCAGGAAGCGCATCAGGCAGAGCGCTCGCAGGGCGCGCCCCGGCGCGACCGCGGGCCGCTCGCCGAGCGGCGTTCCCGCGATCGGGTGGAGGAAGTTGACCGGCAGCGAGTCGACCGCGAGCTCGCGGAGCGCGAAGCCGAGGTCGACGACGTCCTCGTCGCTCTCGCCCATGCCCACGATCCCGCCGCAGCAGGTCCGGAGCCCGGCGCGCTTCGCCGCCAGCACGGTCGCGACGCGGTCGCCGTAGGTGTGGCTCGTGCAGATCTCGGGGTGAAAACGCTCGCTGGTATTCAGGTTGTGGTTGACCCACCCGACGCCGGCGGCCGCGAGGCGCTCCGCCTTCGGCTCGTCCATGATGCCGAGCGAGACGCAGATCTCGAGGTCCGGATGGGCGGACTTGATCGCGCGCGTCGCGGCGCACAGCTCGTCGATGTCGCGCTCGCCGGGCCCGCGGCCGCTCGTCACCATGCAGTAGCGCCGTGCGCCGCGCTCGACCGCTGCGCGCGCCGCGGCGACGAGGCGCTCGCGCGGGAGGAGCCGGTAGACGTCGACGTCGGCGGTCGACACGGCCGATTGCGAGCAGTAGCCGCAGTCCTCCGGGCAGAGGCCGGAGCGGGCGTTCTGCAAGACGCAGATCTTGACGCGCCGTCCCCAGCGCCGCTCGCGCACGCGGAACGCCGCGCGCAGCAGATCCGCGAGCTCGGCGTCCTCGGCCCCGAGCACCGCGCGCGCATCGTCGCGCGCGATCGTCCGGCCCGCGAGCGCCGTGTCGGCGACGTCGTCGAATCGGGAGCGCGGGACGGCGAGCGGCGACGGTCCGGTGGCCATGTCGCGAGGCTCTAGCCAGAGGCCCGCGGGCCGTCAACGCGGGCCGGACGCGGGTCCGCGGAGGCGCGCGAGGGCGTCGCGCGCGGCGCGCGCGAGGCTCGCGTCCGGACCCGCCGTCGCGGCGTCGAGGGCGGCGACCACCGCGGGCGAGCGATCGCCGAGCTTTCCGAGCGCGACGGCGGACGCGCGCCGGACGCCGGGATCGGGATCGCGGGCGACCCGGTCGGCCACCGCCGTCGCGGACGCGGTGCGCTCGCGATCGTCGCCCGGCGAGAGCGAGATCGCCGCCAGCGCGGCGAGCCGGACGCCCGCATCCGGGTCGTCGAGCGCGCGCCGCGCTTCCGCCGCGAGCCCGGCCGGCGCCACCTCGCGCAGACAGTAGAGCACCATCTTCCGGAGGGTGGGCGAAGGGTCTTGGAGCGCCGCGACGACCTCGCGCGCGACCGCGGGATGCGCGCGCGCGACGCGGGCGGCGAGCTCGACGGCCGCCCAGCGCTGGTCGCCGTCGGCGAGAGCCATCGCCTCGCGTGCCGCCGGCCAGAGGTCGGGGGACGGCTCCGCGAGCGCGCAGCCGAGCGTGAACGCCGCGCCCCATCGCAGGCGGGGCGACGGCGCCGCGAGCGCGCGCGCGAGCGCCGCCGCCACCACCGGCGTGCGCGCGGCCAGCGGCGCGATCGCGTCGGCGGCGCGGCGCTGGTCGCTCCGCGTCTCGCTCGCGAGGACGCGCACGATCGCCTCGGCGAGGGCGACGTCCACCGCGTCGGCGAGCGCCGCGTCGTCGAGCGCGGCGATCTCGGCGAGGGCCGCCTCGCGCTCGACCGGGGACGGGTCGTCGAGGCGCTCGCGCCAGCGCGCGCCTCGCGTCGCGTCCGGCGCGGTCCGCGTGCGTCGCGGTGTGCCGTCACCCGGCGGGCGGCCCGAGCTCGACGTCGGGACGGTCATCGGACGGGCGGCGTGCGCGGGGTCGCGACGCCCTGGGTGGTGCCCGCGGGGCTCGCGACCGCGGCGCGCGCGATGAGCGCTGCGAGCTCGTCGACGGTTGCACCCAGGACGTACCGCTCGCGGCCGTCCAGCACTCCGGAGACGCGCGCCGACACGGCGCTCGCGCTCGCGTCGCAGCCGGCGACGGCTTCTGCGAGCGCGGCGATCGTCCCGTCGCGCGCGAGGAACGCGCCCGCGAGACCGACCGCCGCGACGCGCCCGCCGGACGCGATCGCCCATGCCGTCAACGGTCCGAGGCGGCCGGCGCCGGTGGCGACTCCGGCTTCCGGCGGCGGCGCCGCCGGCGCGATGCCGGGCGCGCGCTGCGCGTCGTCGGCGAGCGGCGTGTCCATCATCGCGGCCACGACCTCCGGGTCGAGACCGAACGGCTCGAGGCCGAAGGTGGCCGCGTAACCCTCCGCGACGAGCGCCGGCAGCTCCCGCGCGAGCCGGGCGGGATCGACCGCCGCGTCGCGCCGCCGGACGGCGAGCTGCTCCGCGAGGGACGTGGGCTCCGGCGCGCCGCTCGCATCGGGCGCGAGCGCGATCGCCCGCTCGCGCGCGACGATCGCCTGGAAGAGGCACGGCCCGTCGGCGTTCTCGGCGAAGCTGACGTGCGCGATCGGGCGCCGTGCGACCGTGATCGCGTCGAGGCCCGGGTAGATCGGATCGAGCGCGAGCTTCCTGAGCGCTGCGAGCACGCCGCGGACGGCGCGATTCATCACCTGCTCGGGCTTGAGCGCTCCCGGATCGTCGCCGACGAGCGCCGAGCGGTGCGGCAGCGCGACGGTCAGGATCGCGGCGTCGGTGCCGCAGCCTACGGCGCGTCCGCCGGTCGTCCGCCGCCAGATCGCAGGCGCGCCGGCAGGCGTCGCTGCCGAGGCGAGGCTCGGCTCCGGCTCGAACGCGCCCAGCGCCACCACGTCGCCCGCGAGCGACGAGTGGTGCAGGTGCATCTCGCCGAGCGCTGCCGAGCCGAGCAGGCGGCGCTCGATCTGCTGCTGGCGGGCGGGCGTGAGCGGCGGCGATCCGCTCACCAGGAGCGCGCGCGAAGCCATCGCCTCACGCGCCGCGAAGGGGCCGCCCGCGCGCGGCGCTCAGCGGAGGACCGACGGGTCGTAGTAGAAGCGCTCGCGGACGATCTTGCCGCTTCGCACCTCGTGCACCGCGATCTCGTTCAGCAGGACCTTCCGACCGCCGGGCCGAAGCGTGATCTGCGCCTCCCACTCGATGATGATCGTCTGGCCGTCGCACCACAGGTTGCGCGCATGCCACCGCACGTCGGACACCATGCGGTTCCACTGCTCGTTCTTCTGCTTGATGGCCTCGATGCCGTAGGTCGGCATCTGGCCGGCCTCCTGAGACTCGACGCTGTCCGCATACAGGCCGAGCATGCGCTTCTCGTCGTGGACCGAGGTCGACGTGACGATCGCGCGCGCGATGCGCCGGAGGTCGGCGATCGTGGCGGCACCCTTCGGTGGGGGGACGGCACGCGCCCTCGGCGCGGCCTTCTTCGCTTTCGTCGTCGTGCGTCTCGCGGCCGTCGTGCGTGTCGGCATAGGCTCCTCTCAATTCCCTCGGTGCTGGAGTCCAGAGTAGAGTTCGGCAGGCTGACACTCAAGGATCTGCTCCAATTCGCCCCCGTGCGGTGCGCCCAGCGGGTGCGTCGGCCGGTCGCTTGCGAGGTCCGCCGCGGGCCGCTTACATCGGTGCTTGGAGGAGGGTCGTCGCATGTCCCACGCCAATCCAGGATCGCGGCCGTCCGCCCCGGCGCGCGCGGCGGGCTGCGCCGGCGAGGCCGGGTGGCCCGTCCTCCATCTGTTCCAGCGCGTCGACCGCGAGCGCTGGCGGCATCTATCCGCGGGCGAGCGCGCGGAGGGCGCGCGCGAGTTCGGCGACCTTCTCGGCCGGCTCCAGGGCGAGGAGGGCATGCAGCTCATCGCGAGCGGGGTCATCGGGAAGGCCGACCTCGGCGTGATGGCGGTGCATCCCGACCTGGCGCGCGTCCAGCGCTTGACGCAGGAGCTCGCCGCGACCGCGCTCGGATCCTGCCTCGTGCCGGTCTACTCCTTCCTCTCGATCTCCGAGAAGAGCGAGTACATCTCGACGCCGGGCGACCAGGCGCGGAAGCTGATCGACGACGAAGGGCTCGCGCCGGAGTCGCCCGAGTTCCAGCAGCAGCTCGCGGGCTTCACGCGCCGGATGGCCGCCTACGCCGACGCGCGCCTCCATCCGCAGCTTCCCGGGTCGGAGTACCCGGTTCTCTGCTTCTACCCGATGAGCAAGGCGCGCGGCGAGGCGCGCAACTGGTATCGCCTGCCCTTCGGCGAGCGGAAGCGCCTCATGGGCTCGCACGCCGACGCCGGCCGTCGCTTCGCCGACCGGGTGACCCAGCTCATCACGAGCGCCACCGGCCTCGACGACTGGGAGTGGGGCGTGACGCTGTTCACGCGCGACCTGAAGGCGATCCGCGACATCGTCTACGAGATGCGGTACGACGAGGGCAGCGCGCTCTACGGACAGTTCGGGCCCTTCTACGTGAGCGTCCGCTTCCAGCCGTCCGACGTTCGGGACGCGCTCGCGCTCTGATCGCGTGAAGCACGTCCGGCTCTTCACCGACGGCTCGTGCCACGGAAATCCCGGGCCGGGCGGCTGGGCCGCGATCCTCGAGCACGCCGGCGTACGGCGCGAGATGTCGGGCGCGCAGGCTCGGACGACGAATAACCAGATGGAGCTCCGCGCCGTGCTCGAAGGCCTGCGCGCGCTCCGCGAGCCGTGCGACGTCGAGGTCTTCAGCGACTCGCAGTACGTCGTGAACGGCATGCGGCAATGGATCCACGACTGGAAGCGGCGCGGCTGGCGCACGGCCGATCGGAAGCCGGTGAAGAACGAGGACCTGTGGCGCGCGCTCGACGAGGAGGCGGGGCGCCATCGCACGTCCTGGCACTGGGTGCGCGGTCACGACGGCCACCCCGAGAACGAGCGGGCGGACGCGCTCGCAAACGCGGCGATCGCGGAGATCGAGTCGCTGCGCTGAGCGCGCGGGAGCGCCCGCTCGGCGCGCGCCGCACGGCCCGCCGTCAGAGCGGCAGGAGGCCGAGCCCGAAGAACGCCTGCAGCGCGGAGAGGAGGAGCGCCGCCATCCCGAGCGCCGGGTGCAGGCGGCGCGCCCGCTCGCTCTCCGCGATCCGCCGCGACAGCAGCGCTGCCGCGGTGAGGACGAGAGCGATCGCGACGGCGAGCCGGAAGTGCCACCCCGCGCCGAGCTCGAGGTCTCCCCGCCACGCGACCGTCGAGAGCGCGCCGAAGACCCCGTTCGCCAGCATGACCCCGTAGGCCCACGGCGCGAGGCGCGCATGGCGCGGCCGGAGCGCCGCGCCGCCGCGCTCGCGCGATCGCAGGCCGAGCGACGCCGTGTAGGCGAGCAGCGCGATCGCGAGCACCGCGGTCGCCGGGTGGAGGAAAGCCGCGATGCGGGCGGCGCCGACCGGCATCCGGCGCTTGTGTTCCAGGCGGACGCGCGCGGCAAGCGCGCCAGCGTTCAGCGCGCCGGCTTCAGGATGTCGATGGTCGGAGCGCCCGCGACGAATTCGCCGACCTTGCCCATGAACGCGAGGAAGTACGGCGTCTTCGAATGCGCTGCGAAGGCCGCGTCGTCGCTGTAGCGCTCGACGACGACGAACGTGTCGGGCGCGACGGTCGAGCGGCAGAGCTCGTACCGCTCGCAGCCTTTCTCGTTCGCACGCACCTGGCGCGCGAGATCGGCGAAGATCGACTCGAACTCCGCCGCCTTCCCCGGCTTGATGGGTATCGTCGCGACCACGTGCACCATGGCGTCCTCCGTTTCTCCGATGCGACCGGCGACGCCGGGCGTAACGGCGCGCGCGCACCCGCGCAAGCGTGGCCCCGCGACCCGCGAGCGAAGCGAGCCCGCGGGTACCGCAGGGAGTGGGGGCCCGCGTTCGGCTTTGCCGAACGGGGCGAGGGAGCGATCCCCTCGTGCGATCACCGCCCGCGGTCGAGCGCGCGTCGGAGGTCGGCTCCCGCCTTCTCGACGGTTTGCCGCGCGCTCTCGCCGATGGCCTCGGCGGTGTCGCCGAGCGCGCCGGCCATCTCTCCCAGCGATCGTCCGCCGGAGCGCGCCAGCTCGAGCGCGAGCGCTTCCGCGATCCGGCGGGCGAGCTCGCGCAGGTTCGGATTGCGGAGCTCGAAGGCGAGCGGCACGCGCACCTCGGGCGTCTCGCGCCCCGCGACCAGCCGGAGCGAGCCGTACGCCGCCCGCAAGCCCGCCGGCGCGTCGGGCGCGGCGGCGAGGTCGAACAGCCGGAACGCCGCCTCGCCGCGCGCGCGACCCTGCTCGACCGTCAGGCGAGCGCTTCCGGTCGTCGTCCCGCCGGAGACGTGCAGGTCGCGGAACGGCGCGAGCGGGAGGGCCTCGAAGTCGGCCGCGACCGCCGTCGGAGCGGGTCCGTCGGGCGCCAGCACGGCCCCGGTCGCGCGGAGCGCGATGTGCGCGCGCGGGTCGAGCGGCCGCGCGCCGAGCGTGACGCTCGCGTCGTCGCCGGCGGCCGCCGGGAAGCGGACCCTCTCGGCCTCGAGCTCGACGTCCGTTGCATCGACGGGGCGCTCGAAGGCTGGATCGCGCTCGCGGTAGCGGCCGCGCTCGACGCGCGCGACGTCCACGGCGACCGACGCGACGGCCGGAGCGTCGAGCCCGCGCACGGCGGCATGCCAGACGTCGACGAGACCGCGCAGCCCGACCGGGTCGCTGCTTGCCGCCGTCGTCTCGACCGCGACGTCGGCGAGCACGACCTCGTGCACGGCGATCGCGAGCGCACCCGGGTCGCCGGGCGCGGCCGACACGTCGAGCGCGACGCGGCCCTCGCCGGCGCGCGCGCCGACCTCCGAGGAACCGCTCGCGATGGGCTCGCGCGCGAGCGTCAAGCTCGCTCCGGAGAACGCGACGGCGCTCGCGGCGGGCGGGCCCGCGTCCGCGGAGAGCGGGATCGCGAGGTCGCGGAGGTCGAAGCTGCCGAACGTGAGCAGGCTCGTGCGCGCGACGCCGCCCGCTCGCTCGTCCGCCCGGAGCGAGAGGTTTCGCACGGAGAGCCGTCCGATCTCGACGCGCGGTGGCTCGCCCCAGCGCCAGGCGCGCTCGTGGCTCGCCCGGATCCGCTGCTGCAGGGCGGCGACCGTCGACGGCGCCAGGTCGGCGGACTCGCTCGCGAGCTCCGCCCCTTCCGCCGTCACGCGATCGAGCCGGACGCGGCCGCCTCCGAGGACGTCGTCGAGCTTCTCGAAATCGACGACGACCGCCTTGGCCGCGAGGAGCGGCCGTTCCGCGCCGGGCAGCGGCGACGCGACCTCGACGCCCTCGAGCCGCGCCGCCAGCGAGACCCACGAGACGTCCGCGGACGCGATCGTGACCGGAGTCGCGAGCGCCGCCGTGAAGTAGCGCTCGAGGGCGCGGCGGACGATCGCCGGCCAGAACCACGCGAGCGCGGCGACGGTCGCCGCCGCCGCCAGCAGCGCGCTGTTCCGTGGGAGGCGGCGCGCCCGCGGCAGCGGCCGCGGGCTTTCCGTCATCCGCCCTCGCCGGTGATGCGCTCGACGTGCGTGTCGGGCCGCGCGCCGCCGGCCTCGAGATCGGGCTTCCAGAGCTTCTCGATCCCGAGGCGGCTCGCGGCGTCGCGGTCCTTGGCCTCCACGACGACCGAGCCGAGCGCGGTGCCGGAGGACGAGCCGCCGACGGCCGTCACCGTGACGCGGTAGCGCTTCTTCATGGCGGGCGATGGTATCAGCCGCGCCGCAGCGCGCGAAGGGAGCGCACCGGACGAGCGAGGAGCGGGAGCGCACACAGGAGCGCGACGGTCGTCTGGCCGGGGGGCGTGTCCCAGTGGTTCGCGAGCACGAAGCCGACCGCACCGGTCGCGAGCGCGACCGCCGGAGCGACGACGAACATGCTGCGCACCTCGCGGCACAGCGAGCGCGCGACGAGCGCCGGCAGCACGAGGCAGCCGAACGTATAGATCATGCCCGCGACCCGGTTCGACAGCCCGACCGCGACGCCGAGGAACACGGCGGTCGCGACGCTCCAGCGCCCGATCCGGAGGCCGACGGCCGCGGCCATCTCGCGGTCCATCGCGAGCAGCACGAGCTCCTCACGCCAGCGCCAGAGCGCGGCGACGGTCGCGATCGCGAGCGCGCCGAACGCGACGACGTCGCCGCGGTTCGCTCCGATGATCGTGCTCGAGAGGAGCCGATGCAGCTCCTCGGTGCCGTGCGGGCTGTTCGCGAGCACGAGGACCGAGAGGCTGCTCCCGACGAGGAACACCCAGCCGGTGATCGCCTCGTGGCTGCCGCCGTGGCGCCCCGAGCGCGCCGTCACGAGTGCCGCCACGATCGCGAACCCACCGGCGCACGTCGACACGAACGCGTCCGAGTCCGCGACGCCGAGCGCCGCCGCGATCGGCAGCGCGCCCGCATGCAGGCCGAGCGCGATGCCGAGGAGGGACGCCTGCGAGATCGCCGCGCCGACGAAGATCTGGTCGCGCGCGATGACGAGCACGCCGGGAAGCGACAGGAGGAGCCCGATGAGCCAGCCCGCGAGGTAGCTGTCGTGGAAGAGCGCCCACGAGGCGGCGAACTCGCGGATCACGATGCCTCCGTCGCGGCGCCGGGGCCGGCCGCGGCGCCGGGCGACGTCGCATGGCTCGCGAGCACGCCGGCGTCGCGCAGGAGCGCCCGCGTTCCGGCGGACGCGCCGCCGTCGCGGAAGAGCGCGACGTGCGTCGCGTGCGCGTCGGCGAGCGCGACGTCGTGGGTCACGAGGATCACCGTGATCCTCGCGTCGCGGTTCATGGCGATCAGGTCGCGGAGAAGCGATTCCTCCGCGTGGTAGTCGAGGTGATTGGTCGGCTCGTCGAGCACCAGGAGCGACGGGCGGCGGACGAGCGCGCGCGCGACCAGCGCGCGCTGGCGCTGCCCGCCCGAGAGCGCCCAGTAGTCGGCGCGCGCGAGGCCGGCGAGGCCGACCCGCCCGAGCGCCTCCGCGAGCCGCGCCGTGCGATCGCCCGGCGTCGTCCGGATGCCGACGAGCCCGAGGCAGACGAACTCCCGCACGGTCGTCGGAAGGGCTGGGTTGAGCTCGCAGCGCTGCGGGACGAACCCGATCCGATCGCGCCTCGCCAGCTCCCGGTGGAGCCACAGGGTTCCAGCAGACGGCTCCACGATTCCGAGCAGCGCGCGGACGAACGTCGTCTTGCCGCTCCCGTTCGGACCGAGAAGCACCCAGAAGTCGCCGCGACGCACCTCGAGGTCGAGCCCGCGCACGACCGGCTCGTCGTCGTACGACAGCGCGAGGTCGCGCGCCCGGACGAGCACGTCGTCGGGACGATCCGGCGTGGTCACGGCTTCGCTCCGAGCGCGCGCACGACCTCGCGGACGTCGTGGTCGATCATGCCGACGTAGCCGTCCGCTCCCGGGACGGCGCCGACCTGGTTCGCCATCTTGAGGACCTTCGCCCCGACCTTCTCGGACAGGAACTCGGCGTAGCGCGGGTCGTAGTATGCGGACGCGAGGACCAGCCGGACGTCCTGTGCCCGCATGAGATCGACGAGCTCGTTCAGGTGCCGTGTCGTCGGCGGGATCCCGGGCTTGGGCTCGAGCTCGCCCACCAGGTCGAGGCCGAAGCGCGCCGCGAAGTAGGTCCAGATGCGATGGTCCTGGACCGCCTTCGCCCCGAAGTGGGGCGCCATGTCGCCGAGCCAGCCCGCGAGCTGCGACGACTCGCCCTGGCTCTCGAGGTACGGCGCGAGCCGGCCGTGCTCGAAGAGGAGGGCGAGCTTCGGCACGTCGGCGCCGTACTTGTCGGCCAGGCGCTGGCCGACGAGGGCGCGGTACACCTCCTTCTCGAGCTCCGCGGCGCGCGCGTCGTAGTCCGACTTGCCGGCGGCGTCGAGCTCGGCCAGCTTGTCCGCGATCGCGCGCGCGACGCGGACGCCGTTCAGCGGGTCGAGCAGGTAGTGCGGGTTGCCGTAGGGGTGCACGTCGCCCTGGCTGCGATCGACGGTGCCGGTCGGGACGTCGCGCGGCGTGATCGAGCGCGAGGCGTCGAGGAAGCCGGCGTTGCCGGGCAGGAGGCGCGGGTTGCGCGCGCCCTGGAGCAGGGGCGGGGCGTATCCGACCTCGAGGTCGAGCCCGTTCTCGACGAAGAGGTCGGCCTCGCTGAGCGCCTTCACGAAGCTCGGCTTCGCCTCGGCGAAGTGCGGGTCCTCGGTCGGCTTCACGAAGGCGGTCACGGCGACGCGATCGCCGCCGACGCGGCGGACGAGGCTCGCGAGATCGGGCGTGGTCGCGCACACGCGGAGCGCTTCCGCGGCGCTCGCCGTCGTGGCCGCGAGCGCGCCGGCGACGAGCGATCCGGCCGCGATCGCGGCCGCGGCGAGCGCCGCCGCCGTCGGGTGCCGGCGCGCGCCCGGGCGAACGAGCGTGGAGATGCGGCTCATCGTCGTCCTCCCTCAGTAGGCGTGCGCGGGGTGCGTCCCGAACAGGATCTCGAGGCCGAGCCAGACGGAGCTCGCCTGCGAGTGCTCGAGGAACGGCGCGTTGTCGTAGTTGTACTGGAGGCGGATGCGCGAGAACTCGGTCGGGTCGTAGATGAGGAGTGGCGAGACGCGGTGGCGCGCGTCGCGCAGAGAGCTCGGGGCGCCGGGAACGTTCCCGCCGTTGGAGTTCGCGTACTCGTAGCGGACGCCGGCCATCCACGCGTAGCGGAACCCCCAAAGGAGCTGGGAGTAGAAGCCCCAGTCGCGAAGCGTGGCCGCGGGCAGGTCGACGGCGCCGCCGTCGTCCGCCGCCGCGCGCGTGGTGCGGCCCACCGCGGCGCGCGCGCCGGCGGCCGGGAAACCGAGTGCGGTGCGCGAGGCCGTGCTCGCGGCGGCGTCGCCGGTGTCGTCGGCGGGGGGCGCGGTGAACGCGGCGGCCGAGAAGTCGCGCGCCATCCCTTCCGATTGCCATACGACGAACGGGAAGCCGCGGAAGTTGTCCGCCGGCCGCCACTTCACGGTGAGGTCGGTGCCGTAGACGTAGGTGCGCTCGTCGTGGCCGGTCGAGTTCGGGCCGAAGAGCGCGGAGAAGCCGATCAGCGTCGCCAGCTGGTCGGTCACGTCGAGCGAGGTCGCAGAGCGCGTCAAGTAGAGGAGGTCCGCCGGGTCGGCGACGGCGTCGGTCGTGGCCGGGCGGCCCCCGACCGTGACGTCGCCGATCGGGACGAAGAAGCTCGGCGTGAGACCTCCGTTGTTCGCGTTCTGCGCCCCGATCACGAGCTCGGAGTAGAACGGCAGGGGCAGGAGCCAGCTCGCCTGCACGCCGGCGGAGCGGAGGCCGTCGCCGCCGAACAGGCGCGTGTTGATCACCGGCTGGTCGATCCACGGCCAGGCGTGCGGGTGCACCGGGTTGATGCGGCCGAAGCTCGTGAGGAAGTAGCCGGCCTTGAGCTGGAGATTCCAGGGAAGGCTCGTCGTGGTCGCGAACGCCTCCTCGGTCTCGACGCCGTCCTCCGCGAAGACGAAGTGCGCCTCGCCGTTGAAGTACGGGTCGACGGCTCCGAAGAGCGAGAGCTCCGCCTGCTGGAACGTGAACCCGCGGCGCTTGGGATCGTGCGCGCCGCCCTCGAGCTGCTCGATCTCCGCGTCGTCCGCGGTCGACCAGCCGCCGACCGTGAGGACGTCGAGCGACGGCTCGAGGAGTCGGAGCGTCGCGCCCGGCACCGGCCGGGCGAGCCAGGTGGGCGGAGCCGGGCCGCCCGCGGGGATCTCGAGCTTGCCGACGGTCGAGTCGGCGGGCCGGTGCGCAGGCTCCGCGACCGTCGCTCCCGACGGCGCGACCTCCTCGACCGCCCGATCGAGAGCCGATTTCGGAGCCTCGGACGGGGCCGCCTCCGCTAGCGCGCGGTCGAGCGCGGACGGTGCCGCCGGTACGGGCGGTGCGCCGCGCGGCGGTGCCGGTTCGGCGGGTGCCGTCGGCGGCGCGGTCGCGAGCGGAGGCGGCGTGCTCGGCGTCGCGCGCTCCCCCTTCGCCGGCGCGCGCTCCGCCTGCGCGCGCTGCGCGTCCGGCGAGCGCGCCGTGAGGTCGCGGAGCAGGTCCATCATCTCGTCCAGCTTTCGCTGCTTCTCGGCGTCGCTTCGCTTGAGCTCGGCGACCTCCCGCTTCAGCGCCTCGATCTCGGCGCGCTCGGCGCCGCTCGCGACGGCGCTGCCGGCGACGGCGAGAAGGCCGAGCAACGAGGCCGCCGCGACACGGGCCAGATCGAACCCGGATCTCGACATCGTGGTTCTCCCCGACGGCGGTCCGCGCGGGATCCGCCGTCCCGACTTGAAGGGATGTCCCGAAGGCGCGCGCGCGAGGCAGACGCCGCGGGCGGCGCGCTCTCGGGCCGAGGGGACGTCGGTCAGGCGGGGGGTGGGCTGCGCGGCGCGCCGAGCGTCCGCTCGGGGGCGTGCGGCTCGGCGTTCGGAACGTTCGGGTGGCGCGCGGCCGCCGCGACGAGGGGTCGCACGTCGGCGGCCGCGGGCGCGGACGCGCCGGGATGCGCCGAAGCCTGGCAGAGGGCGCAGCCGGCGCGATCGTGGTGCGCCGCCTCGCGGCGGGCCGGCGATTCGGGTCCGCGCGCGCCCGTCGACACGGAAGCGTCCGACCCGCCCGCGACCGCGAAGCGCGCCGCATGCAGGTGCGGAAGGACGCCGTGCTCGAAGACGAGTAGCGCCGTCAGCAGAGCGACCAGAGCCTGGACCGGCAGCGCACCCGCGCGCCGGAGCGCGACGCGGCTCCTCGAGCCGATCCCGTGTTTCGCGGGGACCTTCATGCGATCGCCGGGCGGCTCGCCGTCGCGAGCTGCGCCGTTCAGGTCTTCCGGATATCAGCGGGCCCGCGTCGCATCAAAGTCGCGCAGCGCATTTCCTCAGAACACCGCGACGGCGCGGAGGCCGATCGCGAAGGCGTCGCGGTCCGAGAAGATCGGATTCGGGAGGAACTGCGCGTCCGGCTGCACGGTGAGCCAGGGGGTGAGCTGAGCCTGGTAGGTGAGCTCGAGGACCTCCTGCCCTTCCGGGAGCAGCGCCGGCGCCGGGACCGCGTCGCTCGGCTTCAGGATGCCGAACGCGAGGCCGAAGACGTCGGTCGGCCGCGACGGGATCGGCCCGACGAAGTTGACGCCGGCGTCCGCGTAGAGGAACGCCGGGTTGCGGTCCTTCTGCGGGCACGCGCTGAAGCGCGCGAAGATGCCGACCGCCGGCTTTCCGCCGCCGTCCACGACCACGGCCTGGTCGGCCATCACCCACACGCTGTAGTTGCCGTAGCGCGAGCCGTCGCCCGTGAGCAGCGGGACGTCCGCCGCGATGTAGTACCCGCCGACGACGTACCGCCCCGGAAGGCCTGCGGGTGCGGGCTCGACGCCGAGCTCGGAATAGATCCCGTAGCCGACCTGGTTCCCGAGCTTCCACTCGAAGCCGTGGTTGCCGGCGACGTCGCGCCCGGCGTTCGCGGTGTACGCCCCGACCTTCCAGTCGAGCGACGGCGAGAGCTTCGCGTGCGCGTACACGCCCGGCGCCGCGAGCGGGTAGACCGGGGTGTCGGTGTCGATGTTCTCGGTCGGGATGTCGCCGAAGGCGGCGTTCACGAAGAGGCCCGCGTAGTGCGAAGTCATGAAGTTCGTGTCGGCGGCGATCTGTCCCACGTGGACGACGAGCCGTCGGTCCGCGAGCTCCTGGTGGAGGTAGAGGTTGTAGACGCGAAAGGCGTTCGAAGCCTCCCAGCCGTCGATCGCCATCGCGGGCGGAAGGCCGACGAGGTCCACGGAGGGCTGGCGCCCCGCATACCAGTGGAAGTCGGCGTGGAACCCGCCGCCCGGCCAGCCGGCGATCTTCTCGAGGTCGAGCTCGACGCCGGAGTCCAGGTACCCGATGAACTCGGTGCCGTCGGCGCGGCCGCCGAAGTTCGACCACATCGCGCCCGTGTAGGTCAGGTACGGCTCGAAGCCGCGTGCCGACAGGAACGGGCGGACGCCGCGCCAGTCGCCGGTGAGCTGGTCGCGCCGGAGCCAGTCGTTCGGGTCGCCCGAGGGATCGGCTCGCGCACCGGCGGGATCGGTCGGCGCGCCGGCCGGGTCCGCCTGTGAGCCGCCCGGGTCGGTCTGCCCGGCGGCCGATGCCGTCCAGAGGAGTACGGCGAGGAGGATGCTCGCGCGCCGCAACGTTGCGTCAACAAGCGACGAACTCCGCGATCGCCGCGCGGAGCTCGTCCATGCCGGTCTCGAAGAAATGGGTCGCGCCCGGAATGACGCGCAGCTCGTACGGCGGCGCGGCGTCGCCCGCGAGCGCGCGCCGGACGCCGGCGAGCGGCACGACGTCGTCGCGATCCCCGTGGACGAAGAGCTTCGGCTTCGCGCACGTCGCGAGGAACGACGCATTCGACATCGCGATCGGCGCGCCGATCGCGATCAGCCGATGGACGCGCGCGTCGCCGCAGCCGAAGCGCAGGCCGACGAGGGCGCCGAACGAGAACCCCGCGACCAGCACCTCGCGCGCGCTCGGCTGCTCGGCGGCGAGGAAGTCGAGCGCGGCGCGCGCGTCCTCGACCTCGCCGCGGCCGTCGTCGTAGCGCCCGGTGCTCTCGCCGACGCCGCGGAAGTTGATCCGCAGCGTCGTGAAGCCCGACTCCTGAAGCGCGCGCGCCGCGTGGAACACGACCGGGTTGTGCATCGTGCCGCCGTAGAGCGGGTGCGGGTGCAGCACGAGGGCGATGCGCTCGGCGGGCGCGGGCGGCGGGCGGTAGATCGCCTCGAGCTGGCCGTGCGGCGCCGGCACGAGGCGTTTGCCGGGAAACATGGGAGCGCCTAATGTCAGCCGGCGCGATGAAGAGCAACGCCGACGCACGCCGCGCCGGGCCCGCCGAGCGGACGACCGCCGGCGTCGGCCTCGCCATCCTGGTCGCGGCCCTCGGCTACTTCGTCGACATCTACGACCTGATCCTCTTCAGCATCGTGCGCGTCACGAGCCTGCGCGCGATCGGCGTCCCCGAGGCCGAGCTTCTCGACCGCGGCGTGCTGCTGCTGAACATGCAGATGGGGGGCATGCTGGTCGGCGGCGTCCTGTGGGGCGTCCTCGGCGACAAGCGCGGCCGGCTCTCCGTCCTCTTCGGCTCGATCTTCCTCTACTCGCTCGCGAACCTCGCCAACGCCTTCGTGCACGACGTTCCGACGTACGCGGCGCTCCGGCTGATCGCAGGCATCGGCCTCGCGGGCGAGCTCGGCGCGGGCATCACGCTCGTGAGCGAGCTCATGCATCGCGAGTCGCGCGGCTACGGCACGACGATCATCGCGACCATCGGCATCTGCGGCGCCGTCGTCGCCGCGCTCGTCGGCGAGGCGTTCGACTGGCGGACGGCGTACCTCGTGGGCGGCGCGCTCGGCATCGCGCTCCTCGCGCTCCGGATCGGGGTCTACGAGTCCGGCATGTTCGAGCAGGTGAAGCAGGCCGGCGTCGCGCGCGGCAACTTCCTCTCGCTCTTCGCGCGCCGCGAGCGCGCGCGGCGCTACGTCGCGGTGATCCTGATCGGCGTGCCGATCTGGTACGTCGTCGGCATCCTCGTCACGTTCTCGCCCGAGTTCGGGAGCGCGATGGCGATGGCCGAGCCGCCGTCCGCCGGCCGCGCGGTGATGTACACGTACATCGGGCTCGCGCTCGGCGACCTCGCGAGCGGCGCCGCGAGCCAGGTCTGGCGCAGCCGGAAGCGGATCGTGGGGGCGTTCCTCGGCCTCACGGTACTCGGCGTCGCCGCGTACTTCACGATCGCGCCGTCGTCGCTGGTCGCGTTCTACGCCGTGTGCGTCGCGCTCGGGATCGCGACCGGGTACTGGGCGGTCTTCGTCACGATCGCGTCCGAGCAGTTCGGGACGAACATCCGCGCGACCGCGACGACGACGGTCCCGAACTTCGTCCGGGGAGCGGTCGTCCTTCTGACCTCGGTCTTCCAGCTCGCGAAGCCGGCGCTCGGCGTCGTCGGGAGCGGGATCGCCGTCGGCGCGGTCGCGCTCGCCGTCGCGTTCGCGAGCCTCCGCGGGCTCGACGAGACCTTCGGCCGCGACCTCGACTTCGTCGAGGAATGACCGCAGCGGACGCGGGAACCGGACGCGTGTCCGCGGCATCGGACCGGGCAATGGCGGCCAGCGTCCCGAGCTCCGCGTCCGCATCGCCGGGTGTCTTCGATCGCGCAATGATCGCGGCGCGCGGGTCGGAGCTCGAGTGGCTCGAGGCCGACGGACGCGGCGGCTTCGCGAGCGGCACGGTGGCGGGAGTCCGGACGCGCCGGTACCACGCGCTCCTCCTCGCCGCGACGACGCCGCCGACCGGGCGCTTCGTTCTCGTGAACGGCGTCGAGGCCTGGGTCGAGAGCCACGGAGCGAAGCTCGCGCTCAGCGCGCAGAGCTACGGCGACGGCATCGTCTACCCCGACGGCGCCGACCGGATCGCTCGCTTCGCGATCGACCCGTGGCCGACGTGGACGTTCGAGCTGCCTCGTGTCGGCGAGCTCGTGCAGGAGGTCCTCGTCGCTCCCGGCACGACCGCGACGATCCTTTCCTGGCGGCTCGCGGCGCCGGAGCCCGGCGTCGCGCTCGCGGTGCGCCCGCTCCTCTCCGGTCGCGACTACCACGCGCTCCACCACGAGAACGCCGCATTCCGCTTCGCGTCGGAGGTCGCGCCCGGGCGCGTCGCGTGGCGCCCGTACGACGGCGTGCCCGCGGTCGCTGCCCTGCACGGCGGCTCCTTCGAGCCGGCTCCGGACTGGTATCGGAGCTTCCTGTACGCGCGCGAGCGAGAGCGCGCGCTCGACGACCACGAGGATCTCGCGTCCCCGGGCGTCTTCCTTTTCGACCTGTCCGCTGGCGAGGCGTTCCTGGTGTTGACGGTCGCCGACGTCGCCGCGGGCGACGCGCCGTGGCTCGACTCGCTCGCGCGAGCGCCGCTCGCCGAAGCGGTCGCGCGCGTCCGCGCGGCGGAGCGGGCGCGGAGGGCGGGCGACGGCGGTTGCCTCGAGCGCGCCGCGTCCGCGTACCTCGTGCGCGGCGCCCGCGGGCGCACGATCGTCGCCGGCTACCCCTGGTTCACCGATTGGGGTCGGGACACGTTCATCGCGCTCCGCGGGCTCTGCCTCGCCACCGGCCGGGTCGCGGAGGCGATCGACATCGTGCTGGCGTGGGCCGGGGCCGTCTCGCAGGGCATGCTCCCGAACCGCTTTCCGGATCGCGGCGAGGATCCCGAGTACAACGCGGTCGACGCGTCGCTCTGGTACGTCGTCGCGGTCCACGAGGTGATCGCGCACGCCGAGCGGAACGGGGTCTGGATCGCGTCGGAAGATCGCCGGCGCCTCCGGGACGCCGTGCTCGCCATCCTCGAGGGCTACGCCGCGGGCACGCGCTACGGCATCCGCTGCGACGACGACGGCCTGATCGCCGCCGGCGAGCCGGGCGTCCAGCTCACGTGGATGGACGCGAAGGTGGGCGACTGGGTCGTCACGCCGCGCATCGGAAAGCCGGTCGAGGTGCAGGCGCTCTGGCTGAACGCGCTCGCGACGGTCGCGGACGGCGACGAGCGCTGGCGCCGCCTCCGCGAGCGCGCGCTCGCGTCCTTCCGCGAGCGGTTCTGGAACGACGCGCGCGGCTGCCTCTTCGACGTCGTCGACGCGGATCACGTCGCCGGCCGGAACGATCCGGCGCTCCGCCCGAACCAGATCTTCGCGGTCGGCGGCCTGCCGCACGCGCTCCTCGAGGGCGAGCGCGCACGCCGCGTCGTCGACGTGGTGGAGTCGACGCTCGCGACGCCGATCGGCCTCCGCTCGCTCGCGGCCGGCGAGCCGGGTTACGTCGCGCACTACCGCGGCTCGCCGCGCGAGCGCGACGGCGCGTACCACCAGGGCACCGTGTGGCCATGGCTGCTCGGTCCCTTCGTCGAGGCGTGGCTGCGCGTGCGGAGCGGCGCCCCGGAAGCGGTGCGCGCGGCGCGCGAGCGCTTCCTGCCGCCGCTGCTCGCTCACCTCGACGATGCCGGCATCGGCCACGTCTCGGAGATCGCCGACGCGGAGCCGCCGCACCGGCCGTGCGGCTGCCCGTGGCAGGCGTGGTCCGTCGGCGAGGCGCTCCGCATCCTGGCGCTCCTCGCGCCGTCGACGGCCGGCTGACGATCCGAGCGGTGCGAGCGCGGGCGGTCGCACCGCCCGCGCTCGCACTCCCGTCGGAGAGGGTGCCCCGATCCCTCAGCGCCCGCAGACGAGCGACGCGCCGTCGGCGGCGCGCTGGCACCCGCTCGCGAAGTCCGTCTCTCCGCACTCTCCCGCGCCAGCGATCGGCGCGGCGAGCGCGAGCGTCGCGCGGAGGGGGTCGAACGTCGAGAAGTCGGCGCGGCGCGTCTTCAGCGTGAAGCGGACCGCGTCCGGCGTCGCCGCGGCGCGCCGCAGGCGAAGCCACTTGACCGGGCTCGCGGCGTGCTGGTCGCGGAACACGAGCAATGTGCCCTGCTGCTTGACGGACCAGCCGCGCGCCGCGGCCGCGTCCCACGCGCCGGCGGGGAGGACCTCGTCGAGGACGACACCGAGCGCCGCGTCCTCGAGCACGACGTGGGCGCCCCGCTGCACGACGGCGTTCCACGCGTCGCCGCTGATCGCGAACCGGCCGGTGAGCTTCGCGACCTGCTCGCCCGCGGGCGCGTCGAGCGCGATGATCTTCAGAACCGCCGGATCCATCGGCGCGCCGAGCGTGCAGGCGTCGCACGCGTCGCCCGTGCCGTCGCCGTCGGCGTCGAGCTGATCCGGGTCCGGCGTCGCCGGGCAGAGGTCGATCGCGTCGCACGTGCCGTCGCCGTCCTCGTCGGGAAGCCGCTGGTCGACGCAGGCCGCCGTGCTGCCGTCGCACGAGTCGGCGACGTCGCACGCGTCCGCGGCCGCGCGGCACCCGGTCCCCGCCGGCGCGATCTCGCAGGTCTCGGTGCAGCAGGCGCTGTCCGGTGCCGACGGGTCGCACGCCTCTCCCGGATCGATCATCCCGTCGCCGCAGTCGTCGGCGACGAAGCGCGCGAAGGCGACGTCGTCGTCGTTCGCGTGCCGGATGCTGCCGGCGACGACGATCGCGCCGTCGGCCTGGATCGCAACCGCGTTGGCGCGATCCGCGGTGCCGCCGAAGGGAAAGGCGATCACGCTGCCCGCGAAGTGGGGGTCGAGGGTGCCGTCGACGCGATAGCGCGCGAGCGCCGCGACGTCCTGGCCGCCGCTTCGCGCGACGCCGGCGACGGCGATCCGACCGTCCGGCGAGAGCGCGACGGCGCGGCCCTCGGACGACGTCCCGAACGCGGTCGTGACGATGCCGCCGTCGCCGAAAGCGGCGTCGAGCGCGCCGCCGCCGTCGAAGCGGGCGAGCGCGATCTGGAAGTTCCCGTCGATCCGCGCGCGGCCCGCGACCACGATGCGCCCTTCGTCGTCGAGCGCGAGCGCATTCCCGAAGGCGTCGCCGGTCGAGAAGCGGACGCGCGTCGAGCCGCCGTCTCCGAAGGAGGGGTCGAGCGCGCCCGTCGCGTCGAAGCGCGCGACCGCGAGCGCGTACTGCCCGCCGAGGGCGGAGTACCCGCCGATGACGATCCGACCGGCAGCGTCCAGCTCGACCGCCGCCGCCTCGTCGTTGCCGCTTCCGATCGCCGCGATCGCGATCCCGCCCGCGCCGAACGTCGCGTCGAGCCGGCCGTCGCTCTCGTAGCGGACGAGCGCGACGTCGCGGTTCGCCGTCGACTTGGTGTATCCGGCGGCGATGATGCGTCCGTCAGGCTGCACCACCACTCCGGCCGCGCGATCGTCGAACGGCCCGATCGACGTGATCACCACGCCGCCCGTGCCGAAGGTCGCGTCCGGCGTCCCGTCGGCGAGGAGCCGCGCGACCGCGAAGTCCTCGCCGCTCGTCACGCGGCTGAAGCCGGCGAGGACGATTCGGCCATCGCCGTCGAGCGCGACCGCGCGCGCGCGCTCGAAGCCGCCCGCGAGGTCGAACGTCCGCACGCCGCCGGCAGCGAAGCTCGGGTCGAGCGTGCCGTCGGCGCGGAGGCGGAGCGCGAGGAAGTCGTCGTCGCTCGCCGCCGACGATCCGGCCGCGACGATCCGACCGTCGGGCTGGAGCGCGAGCGCGAACGCGAAGTCGTCGAGGTGGCCGACCGGGACCGTCACGATCCCGGTGCCGCCGAAGCTCGGGTCGAGGGTGCCCGACGGCCCGGCGAGCGCCGTCGCGGCGTGCGCGAGCCCGACGGCGACGGCGAGGAGAGCGGCGCCGATCGAGCCGTGCGCGCGCGCGCTTCCGCTCCGCCACGCGCGGCTCACGCGCGCTGTCTCGTTCGCTCGACTGTCTTTCGGCACGAAGCTCGACTTTCCCGGCCGCGCCGGGACGCGGCCAGACGGGCCATCGCCGCTCCAGCAGGCCGCGTGCCGACCGACATCGGCGATTTTGCTGCGATGTCGCGGGGCGCGAGTGCGCTGGAATCTGCCGGCATCTTGCACGCGCACCAGCTGTGACGCGAACGCGATTCTCGTCGGCCGCGGTGGGACGTTTTGCCGCACCGGGACAATGCGACTCACCGCGAGCGGCCGAAAAACGCACGCCATCCCTCGAATTCTCCGCTGCGCCGGGCCGTCCAAGGGCGCGGTGCGCAGCGCCTTCGTCCCCCCTCTCGAGCCCGACGGACGACCCGGCTCTCGCGCTCCGGCGAGGGGAGACGCCGCGCCGATTCTTTCTCGCTCCGCGCACGGCGCGGCCGCGGTCGTGCTGATGTCGGTTTTTCTTTTCTTGCAGCGCGCGGCGCCGGCGGATGGCGCCGCGCCGGCGCCCGAGCCGGCGACGCCGGCGGTCCTCACCCCGGCCGACTACGCGGACGACGGCGCTCTCGTGCGCCTCGTGTGGCAGCACGAGCCGAGCGTCCTCGAGGCGCGCGCGGCGGCGGAGCGCGCCGCCTCCGAGGTGGTGCGCGCGCGCACGTACCCCAACCCGACGCTCGACTTCACGTGGGGCACGATCCCGGTCGGTCCGACGAACCCGCCGGATCTCGCCGACCCGATCACGAACGTCCCGAACTACACCTTCGGGCTGTCCGAGCTCGTCGAGATCGCGAAGCGCGGGCCGCGCGAGGCGGCGACCGTGGCGGAGTTCGAGCAGGCGGACAGCCAGGCGCGCGCGACCCTCCTCGCGAAGACGTTCGACCTCCTGCGCGCGATCGGCAAGATCGCTCGCTCGCAGGTCCGCCTCGCCAGCATGGCCGAGCTCGTGTCGGCCTCGAACGAGCTCCTGGACCTCGATCGCGCGCGCGCCGCGCACGGCGATGTCGCGCCGGTCGACGTCGAGCGCGCCGAGGTGGAAGCCGTCCGGCTGCTCGCGAGCCGCGACCGCGAGGTCGCCGACCTCAACGCCGCCCGCGCCGAGTGCACGGCGATCGTCGCGACCGGGTGTCCCGAGTTCGCGTCGCCGCACGACGCGCGGCGGTTCCTGGTGCGCGCGACCGACGCGGCGATGCCGAGCGGCTGGTCGCACGACATCGAGGATCGCCGGCCGGACGCGCGCGCCCTCGCGGCGGGGATCCGCGCCGCGGAGCAGCGCGAGCTGCTCGGGCACCGGAAGGTCGTCCCCGACGTCACGGTGCGCGTCGGCTACACGTACGACACGTTCGTCGTGTCCGGGAACCAGCGGAACAGCCTCGCGCTCGGCGTGCAGGTTCCGCTTCCCGTGCTCGACCGCGGCCAGGCCGACGTGATGGCGGCGCACTCCGCCGCATCCATGCTCGCGGAGGAGCGCCGCGCGGTCCTCGCGTCCGGGAAGCTCGCGCTCGAGTCGGCGATCCGCCAGCGCGACGTCCTGCGATCGCGCGCGAAGCAGCTCGACGTGGCGCTCGCGAAGGCGCGCTCGGTCCGCCAGACGATCGAGGAGACGTCGCGCCGGGGCGGCGTCGCGATGTCCGACGTCCTGCTCGCGCGGCGCTCCGTCCAGGAGCTGATCCTCGAGCGCGACGACATCGATGCCGAGGCGTTCGAGGCCGCTCTGCAGATGCGCCAGACGGCGGCCCTGCTGCCCGGCGTCGCCGCACCACCCGAGGAACCCCGTCCATGAGCGAGATGCGATCGCCCCTTCGAGTCTCGGCCGAGGTCCCGGCCGACGGGTCGTCCGTGCGCGCCTGGCGCCGCACGGCGGCGATCGCCGGGATCGCCGGCGTGCTGGTCCTGGCGGCGGTGGTCGCGTACCGGTCGCGACGCCGCGAGGAGGAGCAGCCCCACCCGTTCACCGTCGCCGGAGACACGGTGACGATCCCGGACGGGTCGCCGAGCTGGCGCTTCGTCGAGCTCGCCGAGGCGTCGGTCGCCGAGCGCGTGCCGGTCGAGCCCGAACCCGCGCGCGTCGCGTTCGACGAGGCGCGGTCTTCGCCGGTCTTCGCTCCGCTCGCGGGCCGCGTCGAGTCGGTCTCGGCGCTCCTCGGGCAGCGCGTGCGGGAGGGCGACCGGCTCGTCTCGATCCGGTCCGCTGCTCTCGTCGACCTCTTCAAGGAGCGCGACGTCGAGCGGACGCGCGAGGCCGCGAAGGCGAAGGAGCTCGAGCGCGTGCGGGCGCTCGTCGGCCTGCACGCGCTTCCGGAGAAGGATCTCGTCGCCGCCGAGCAGGACCTCCGCGAGGAGCGGCTCGCGCGCGAGGCGAGCGAGCGGAAGCTGAGCAGCCTCTCGGTGTCGCCGGAAGGCGAGGAGGTCTACTGGCTCACGGCGCCGCGCTCGGGCGTCGTCGTGGAGCGCGCCGTCCTCCGCGGCGACGAGGTCGGGCCGGACCGCGCGAGCCCGCTCTTGGTGGTGGCCGACCTCGACGAGGTGGTCGTGACGGCCGACGTGCCGGAGTCGCGCGTCGCGCAGCTCCGCGTCGGACAGGAGGCGGGCGTCACGTGGAGCGGCGGCGACGCGCCGGCGGTCACCGGCCGCATCGAGTACGTCGGCGAGGTCATCGATCCGCAGCGCCGCATGGTGAGCGTCCGGGTGCGCGTCGCGAACCCGGAGCACGCGCTCCGCCCGAACGCGTTCGTGCAGGTCGCCTTCTCGGAGAGCGGACCGCGTCACGTCGTCGTCGATTCCGAGGCCGTCGTGACCGACGATCGCAAGGCGTTCGTGTTCGTGCGTCCCGCTGGCCGCGCCGACGCGCTCGACAAGCGTTTCGTCAAGACGGGCTGGGAGCGCGACGGCAAGGTCGAGATCCTGTCCGGCCTCGAGCCCGGCGAGACCTACGCGCGCAAGGGCGCGGTCCTCCTCCAGAACGCGATCGACCTCGCGAACTGAGCGCACCGCGTGTTCGAGCACGTCGTCGACTTCTCGCTCCGGAACCGCGTCGCGGTCTTCTTCTTCACGCTGGTCGTGATCGTCGCCGGCGTGGCGGCGTTCCGCGGGCTCACGATCGAGGCCTTTCCCGATCCGACCGACACGCAGGTCAACGTCATCACGCTCTTCCCCGGTCAGCCGACCGAGGAGATCGAGCGCCAGATCGGGCTTCCGATCGAGCGCGCGCTGAACGGCACGCCGGGGCTCGCGCGCCTCCGGAACCTCTCGCTCTTCGGTCTTTCGTTCGTCACGCTCACGTTCGAGGACGGCGTCGATCCGCTGTTCGCGCGCTCGCAGGTCCTCGAGCGCCTGCGCGACGCCGAGCTGCCGGACGGCGTCACGCCCGAGCTCGGCCCGCTCGCGACGCCGATCGGCGAGATCTATCGCTACACGCTGTCGGGCGCGGGCGGCGACCCGATGCGCCTCCGGAGCGCGCAGGAGTGGGTGGTGCGACCGCGCCTCCTGCGCGTCCAGGGCGTCGCCGACGTCGTCAGCTACGGCGGGCTCGTGAAGGAGATCCAGGTCGAGCCGTCGCCCGCGAAGCTCGCCGCGTACGAGCTCACGATCGAGGACGTCGAGAACGCGATCCGGAAGGCGTCGCAGAACGCGAGCGGCGGCATCCTCACTCGCGGCGCCGAGCAGATGGTGATCCGGAGCGAGGGGCTCTTCCGGAAGCTCGACGACATCGCGTCCGTGCACGTCGCGACGCACGACGGAACGCCGGTCTCGGTGCGCGACGTCGCCTCGGTGGTGGAGGGCTGGGCTCCGCGCCAGGGCGTCGTCAGCCGCGGGACGGACCTCGACGCGGTCGAGGGGATCGTCCTCATGCGGCGCGGCGAGAACCCGACCGCCGTGCTCGAGCGCCTCCGCGACGCGGTCGACGACCTGAACCAGCGCATCCTGCCCGACGGCGTGCGGGTCTCGTCGTTCTACGACCGCACCGACCTCGTGAGCACCACGCTGCGGACGGTCGCGGAGAACCTCGTCCTGGGCGCGGCGCTCGTCGTGCTCGTCCTCTTCGTCTTCCTGCTCGATCTCCGGGCGGCGCTCATCGTGGCGACCCTGATTCCGCTCTCGCTGCTGTCGGCATTCATCTACCTGCGCGCGCGCGGCATGAGCGCGAACCTGCTCAGCATGGGCGCGGTCGACTTCGGGATCATCGTCGACGGCGGCGTCGTCATCGTCGAGAGCATCGTCCGGCGCCTCCACGCCGCCGCCCTCGAGCCGCAGATGCCGCACGAGGCGCTCGTGCGGACGGGCCTCGAGGGCCGGATCCGGCACGCGGTCGCGGACGTCGTCCGGCCCACGATGTTCTCGCTCATGATCATCATCGCGGCGTACCTTCCGATCTTCCTCCTCCAGCGCGTCGAGGGGCGGATCTTCGCGCCCATGGCGAACACCGTCGTGGCCGCGCTCGTCGGCGCGCTGCTCTTCTCGATCACGCTCGTCCCCGTGCTCGCGACCGTCTGCTACCGGCATCCCATCCGCCACCGCGAGTCGCCGGTGCTGCGCGTCGCGCTGCGCGCGTACCGCCCGACGCTCGCGTGGGCGCTGCGGCGGCCGTGGTGGGTGCTCGCCGGCAGCATGTGCGCGCTCTTCGCCGCCGGCGCGACGCTCTCGCAGCTCGGCTCGGAGTTCCTCCCGGAGCTGAACGAGGGCTCGATCTACGCGACCTTCACGCTCCCGCCCGACATCAGCCTGAACGAGGCGCGGCGCCTCGTGCCGCGCATCGGCGAGATCCTGGCGCAGCAGCCGGAGGCGGACGCGGTGCTGTCGCAGCTCGGGCGACCGGAGGACGGCACCGATCCGACACTCACGAACAACCTCGAGTTCTTCGTGCGGCTCAAGCCGCCCGACAGGTGGCCGGCGGGCACGCGCTCGATGGAGGACGTCGTCGCGCGCCTCACGCGCGAGCTCGGCGCGATCCCCGGCCTCGAGATGAACTTCTCGCAGCCGATCCGCGACAACGTGAACGAGAACATCTCGGGCCAGTTCGGGCAGATCGCCGTCAAGATCTACGGCGACGACCTCGGCCTCCTGCAGGCCGCCGCCGAACACGTCAAGGACGCGGTCGCGGGAATCGCGGGCGTCGCCGACCTCGGCATCGTGAAGAGCAGCGAGATCGACCAGGTCCACGTCGAGCCCGATCGGGCCGCGCTCGGCCGCTACGGCGTCGACATGGAGGACTTCCAGCACGCGCTGCAGGCGGCGCTCTCGGGTCAGCCGGTCGGCGTCTTCTGGGAAGGCGAGGCGCGCCACGACATCGTGCTGCGGATGCCGGAGGGCGCGCGCAGCGACGCGGAGAAGATCCGCCGGCTCCGCATCCCGGTCGCGGGCGGCATCACCGTGCCGATCGAGATGCTGGCGCGCGTCGACCTCGGGACCGGGCGCGCGGCGATCAGCCGCGAGAACGGCCATCGCTACGTCGGCATCCGGATGAACGTCCGCGGCCGCGACCTCGGCTCGTTCGTGAACGAGGCGCGGAGCGCGGTCGCGAAGAGCGTCGCGCTGCCTCCCGGGATGACGATCGAGTGGGGCGGCGAGTTCGAGAGCAAGGAGCGGGCGATGCACCGGCTGGTCCTCGTCGTGCCGGTCGCTCTGCTCGTGACGCTCGTGCTCCTCTTCAACGCCTTCGGGTCGTTCGCGCCCGCGGTGCTCGTCCTGCTGAACGTGCCGTTCGCGCTCGTCGGCGGCGTCGCCGCGCTGGCGTGGGTCGGGATGCCGCTGTCGGTCTCCGCCGCCGTCGGCTTCATCGCGCTCATCGGGCAGGCGTCGCTGAACGGCGTGCTCGTCCTCTCCGCGATCCTCGACCGCCGCGGCCGCGGCCGGCCGCTCGACGCCGCGATCGTCGAGGGCGCCGTCGACCGCCTGCGGCCCGTCCTCATGACGGCGGCGCTCGCCGCGCTCGGCCTGCTGCCGGCCGCGATGAGCCGCGCGATCGGGAGCGAGGTCCAGCGTCCGATCGCGGTCGTGATCGTCGGCGGAACGCTGAGCGCGTGCGTCCTGACGCTGGTCGTCCTGCCGGCGATGTACGGCCTGTGGGCGCGCGCGATCGATCGCCTGTTCCCGCGCCGCGCCGCGGTCGCGGCGCCGCTCCCAGCCGCCTGAGTTGAGCGCCAGGAACGTGAGTCGAGACGCGAGCGAGGCGAGCCCGCGGGGAGTTCGGCTTTGCCGAACGGGGCGAGGGAGCGATCGCCTCGTCGAATCAACGTGCGCGGAAGCGGGCGGCGTCATTCGACGTCACGCCGGCGCCGGAGAACGATGCCTCCCAGCACGCGCCGCCGTCGCGCGTCGTCGTCTGCAGGCGGACGGGTAGGGCGAGCGCGGCGTCGCGACCCGGGAGGAGGGCGCCCTTGCCCTTCACGTCGACGAGGCCGTGCGCCCCCACGCCGGGCTCGAGGCGGATCGCGGTCAAGCCGCCGGGCGACCCGCTCGCATCCTTCATCCGGAAGCCGCCGGTCGGCGTCCGCGTCCAGCGCGCTCCGCCGCCGCGGGCACCGGTCGCGAGCACGCGGCCGCCCGCGTCGTAGAGGCACACGGCGACCTCGCCGCCCGCGGTCGGATCGGCGAGCTCCGACGGATCGATCGCCCCCGACCAGCGGACCTTCAGGCTCCGGCGTGCCGCGCTCGACGGCCGCTTCCAGTCGATGGAGGCCGGTGTCGCGGCCGCACGGCAGCCCGCGATCGGCGAGGGCGGGCAGAGCGACGTGACGCCGATGTCGATCGGCGCGATCTCGGTCGCCGTCGCCCCCGCGTCGTCGCGCACGGTGAGGCGCACGTGGTACGTGCCCGGCTTCGCGTACGCGTGGACGGGCGCGGCGCCGGTCGCGAGCGAGCCGTCGCCGAGGTCCCAGTCCCAGGCGGCGATCGACCCGTCCGGGTCGGTCGACCCGGCGGGCGAGAACGAGACCGCCTCGCCGAACGCGGGCTCGTCGGGCGCGACGTCGAACGCCGCGGACGGCGAAGCGTCCCCGGGGGGCGCGGTGTCGAGCAGAACGACCTCGACGTCCTCGGGCCCGATCGAGCCGACGAGCATCGCGCCGTCGTACGCGAGGCCGTGCTCGGCGCGCGCCGGGAAGACGACGTGCGCCGGCGCGCGCGCATCGCCTCCGACGGCGATCGACACCGGGTGCGCGGCGGCGGTGTCGGTACAGACGACGATCGCGAGGACGCGTCCGTCGAGCCGCCAGACGGCGGCCGGCACGCGCGCGTCGCCGGTCGCGATCTCGCTGCGCGTGCCGGCGAGGAAGAACGGCGCAAGGCTCTTCAGCTCGACGACCTCGCGCGCCAGCTCCGACCAGAGCGCCGGGTTCGCGGTCGGAAGGAACCCGTTCTCGCCCCACGCCGTGTACCAGAGGACGCCCTTCGCGCCGCGGACGAGCGCGTCGAACACCATGTTCCGCTCCTCGCGCTCGGTCGGCCAGCGCGGCGCGCCGGTGAACGTGCGGCCCTTCCAGCGAAAGGCCTGCGGGGTCGCGAGGAAGACCTGTCCCGTGCCGGCGAGCTGATCGCGCACCCAGGCGAAGGAGTCGGCGTTCTCCTGGAGCCACTCCGGCTCCTCGTTGTTGCCGGCGGAGACCGGGTAGCTCTGGAACCCCATGACGTCCATCGTTTCGGCGTACTCGGCGATCCGGAAGCCCGGGAACGCGCCGCCGCTGCCGAACGCGACGTGGCTCGGCGCGAGCGAGTGCACGCGGTCGGTCCGGTCGGCGACTTCCGACGGCGGCCGGCGGAGCGGCCCGGTGTAGGGCGCGTTGAAGTCGTCGGAGACGTTCCAGCCCATGATCGCTGGGCGGTCACGCCACTTCTGGATGAAGTCGTCCGGGCCGTTCGCGGGCCACGGCACCTCGCCGATCACGAGGAGGCCGCGTGTGGCCGCGGCGTCGAGCAGATCGCCGACGCTGGCGCGGATGTCGAGCGTGGGATGGATCAGGTTGAAGCCCGCGTCGGCGATGACCTCGAGGTCGGGGATGGTCTTCCCGCCGGTGCGGTTCCCGATCCAGGAGGTGTGCACGATCCCGATCGGGAAGAACGGCGCGCCGTTCACCACCAGCGTGCCGTCCGGCGCGACCGACGCGGTGGCGGCGCGCGCGACATCGGCGCCGACGGCGACGGTCGCCCCCGTGAGCGCGACCGCGACCGAAAGGCGCACCACGAGCGCGCACGCGTCGTAGCCCCGACACACGGCGTTTTCTATTTCAGACGGACGAGTCGCACGCCACCCTCGGAATCACCCGTGAGGGCGGCGTCGCCGGAGAGCAGCGCCCGCAGCGAGTCGCCGAGCAGCTCGGCGCGCCACCCGGCGGCGAGCCGCCCGCTCGACCGGCCGCCGGCGAGCGACTGCACGTCGGCGCGGTTCGCGAGGAGGCTCGGCTCGATGCCGCGCTCGTCGGCGACCTGCGCGATGAGCGCCAGCCCGAGCGCGACCGCGGGCCCGAGCCGGTCCTCGGTCGGCTCGCCAGCCGGAGGCATGTGGACCTCTTGCGGCTTCAGCGCCTCGCCCGCCGCGACCGCGGCGAGGATCGCGGAGGCGGTGCCGTCTCGGACCGCGCGCGAGTCGAGCCCGCGCACCTCGCGGAGCTGCTCGGGCGTGTGGGGCGGCCGATGCACGATGCCGGCGAGCGCGAGGTCCGACAGCACGAAGCGGGGCGGGATGTCGCGCGCCTGCGCCGTCCGCTCGCGCCACGCCGCGACCTCCTGCGCGACGCCGCGCGCCTTCCCGCGCAGGCTCCGGCTCCCCTTGATCCGCCACCACGCGGTCTCGGGCTCCCCCGGCCCCATGCGGCGCGTCCGGAGCCGCTCGCACTCCTCCTCGATCCACGACAGCACGTCGGCTGCGGTTGCGCGACGTACGAGCTCGGCGTGGATCGCGAGCAAGTGCTCGACGTCGGACGCGGCGTACGCGATCTGCCCCGCGTCGAGCGGTCGACGCGTCCAGTCCGTGAGCCGATCGCCCTTCGGCAGGCGGCGGCCGGCGACGTTCTCGACCAGGCGCGACAGCGACGCGAAGCCGAGCCCGAGGAACGCTGCCGCGATCTGGGTGTCGAAGAGGCGCGCGGGCACGGCCTCGCACTCCTGCCGCAGCACCTCGAGGTCCTGCTCGGCGGCGTGGCAGACGGTGAGCGTCGGCCCCTCGAGAAGCGCTCGCAGAGGGCCGACGTCGACCGCGAGCGGATCGACCACCGCGACCCCGTCCTTCCACGCGAGCTGCACCAGGGCGAGGTGCGGAAAGTAGGTCTTCTCGCGGTGGAACTCGGTGTCGACCGCGATCGCGGGCTCGTCGCGCAGCAGGGCCACGAGCTCCACGAGCTCCGCCTCGGTCGCGATCCAGCGCGGCTCCGCCACGCCGAAACCATATCGGACGACGCCGGTGTCGAGCTACGCGCTGCTTTCGGCGTACTCGAGCCGCGCGCGCTCGTGCGGGGCGGCGAGGTCGAGAGCCGGTCCGACCGGCACGATGCCGGTCGGGTTGATCCCGCGATGGCTGCCGTAATAGTGCCGCTTGATGTGCGAGAAGCTCACCGTGTCGGCGACGCCCGGCACCTGGTAGAGATCGCGCAGGTAGCCCGACAGGCTCGCGTAGTCCGCGATCCGCCGCAGGTTGCACTTGAAGTGCCCGTAGTAGACCGCGTCGAAGCGGACGAGCGTCGTGAAGAGGCGCCAGTCCGCCTCCGTGAGCCGGCCGCCGACGAGCCAGCGCCGCGTCGCGAGGCGCTCGTCGAGCCAGTCGAGGGTCGCGAAGACGTCGTGGAAGGCGGCCTCGTACGCGTCCTGGGCGGTCGCGAACCCGGCGCGGTAGACGCCGTTGTTGACGTTCGGGTACACGCGCTCGTTCACCGCGTCGATCTCGTCGCGAAGGCCCTCCGGGTAGAAGTGCACCGAAGCGTCGCCGATCGCATCGAACTCCGCGTCGAGCATCCGGATGATCTCGGACGACTCGTTGTTGACGATCGTCCGGCGCTCGCGGTCCCACAGGACCGGAACGGTGACGCGGCCGGTGTAGCGCGGGTTCGCCGCGAGGTAGATCTCGTAGAGGTAGCGCGCCCCGAGGATCGGGTCCGGGGTGCAGCCCGGGCCGTCGCCGAACGTCCACCCGTTCTCGAGCATGAGCGGGTCGACGACCGAGAGGGAGATCGCCTCCTGGAGGCGCTTCAGCTTCCGGAAGATCAGCGTACGCGACGCCCAGGGGCAGGCGAGCGAGACGTACAGGTGATAGCGGCCGGCCTCGGCCGGAAAGCCGGACGATCCGTCGCGCGTGATGCGGCTCCGGAACGACGCGTCCTCCCGCACGAAGCGACCGCCGCTCGACTTCGTGTCGTACCAGCGGTCGACCCATTTTCCGTCGACGAGGAGACCCATCGCCACCTCCCGCGCGCGGCTTCGGCGCGCGCGAGCTCTCGTCGGACGATACGCGCGCGGCCGAGCGGTCGCGAGGCCCCGCGCTACCGGCGGAACGGGGCGGCGAGCGAGCCGGAGAGCGAGCCGGAGAGCGAGGGCCGACCGTCGCCCCCCGGAAGGCCGGTCACGATGCGCCTTCCGGAGTCGCTCCACTGAAGCGTCCGAAACGCGCGGTCCCAGATCGTGAGCACCGTTCCGAAGTTCGAGTCGAGCTCGCGAACCTCGCGCGAGTGGTGCCAGCGATGGAGCGCGGGAGTGACGAAGGCGACCGACAGCACGCGCTCGAAGCCGCGGGGAAGGTCGAAGTTGCCGTGCTCGAGGATGTTCGCGAACGCGAAGACGGCCTCGAACGCGAGGACGCCGGCGACGGGAGCGCCGAGGATCACGACCGCGGCGAGCCGGATCGGGAGCGAGAGGAGGAGCTCGCCCGGATGGAAGCGAAGCGCGGTCGATACGTGGAAGTCGCGATCGGCGTGGTGCACGCGATGGAACCGCCAGAGAAACGGCACCCGGTGGTTGGCGCGGTGCCACGCGTACGAAACGGCGTCGAGCGCGAGCACGGTCGCCACGAGCGCGAGCGAGGACGGCACCGCGAGCGCCCGAAGGATCCCGACCCCGCGATCTTCGGCCCAGCGCGCGACCGTGCAGGCGCACGCGCCGCACGCGAGCCCGATGACCGCGGCGTTCACCGCCCAGAGCCCGAGGTTCGTGCGCCACGCCGGGCGTAGGCGCGCGTGAGGCGCGGCGCGCTCGAGCGCCATCCCGGCAGCGAGCGCGACCACGAACGCGGCCCCGCGGAGCACCTGGAACGACTGCTCGTCCACGACGGCATCATACATGGTCGCTCCCCTGCAACGCCCGTCGCGCGGGCGCCACACGCGCCCGGCTTCTCCGGGCTTCGGATCGCGCGATTCTGCACGTGCGGCGGTGGCGCGATCGTTGCACCGCCATCGGTCGTCGCCCGCACTGTCGCGCGGGCGGGAGGTGAGCCGTGGATGCCATCGGCGTCGGATCGGAGGTGTCGGGCTGGCTGGCCGCGCTCGGCCCGTTCGCGCTCGTCGGCGCCGGCGTGCCGCTTCTCGCGAGCGGCGTCCGGCGGTGGGCGCGCGTGCGCCAGGAGGCGCGCGACCCCGAGCGGGCGCTGCTGATCGCGCTCGGCTTCCGGCGCGCGATCATCGGGCTGTGCGCGCTCGTGTTCGGTCTGGCGTGGATGCTCTCCGTCGGCTGGCTGATGGCGATCGCGGCGATCGTGGTGGGCGAGGAGACGCTCGAGTCGAGCGTGCTCATCGCGGCCTTGCGAGATGGCGCGCGCGCCCGCCGCCCCGCCACCACGGTTGGTGCCTGAAGATCCGCGCGCTTTGCGCGCGGCCGAGCCAAGCGATCCGGGCAGTGGGGCCCCGTTTGGCTTTGCCGAACGGGGCGAGGGGAGAGGTCCCCTCGTTCAACGACCTCGGCGGTACGCTTCGAACAGCGCGCGGTCGCGCGGTCCGTACGCGGCGTCGCGGTCGGCGGGCGCAAGCGCGCGCAGCAGGTCGCCGTACGCGTCGCGGTGGCGCGCCGCGTTCTCCGCGGGCGTCGGCTCGCCGTGCTCGCGCGCGCGCCTTGCGAGCTCTTCGAGCAGGGCGGGATCGGCGGCCAGGCGGGCGAGCGCGCCCGCGACCTGCGCGGGATCCTCGGCGACGATCCCGGCTCCGGTCGCGCGCGTCCGCTCCGCGAGCGCGCCGCGATCCGAGACGATCGCGGGAACGCCGGCCGCCCACGACTCGCTCAGCGTGTAGCAGAACGTCTCGTCCCAGGGAGAAAGCAGCACCGTCGCGTCGATCCCGTTCGCGACCAGGAGGCCGACAATCTCCTCGCGCGCGTAGCGGCCGTGGAAGCGGATGCGCGCGGGGTCGCCGACCGCGTCGCGCGCGCGCTCGGGGAACGCGAACGCGTTCGAGTCGCCGAAGACGTGCCACTCGACGTCGAGCGGCCGGGCGAGCTCCATTGCCGCGAGCGCGGGCTCGGAGCCCTTCCATGGCGCCGCGACCGCGCCGACGAGCGCGACGCGCAGGGGGCCGGGCGAGCGCGTCCGCGTCGCGAGGCGGGGACGGTCGTAGCCGTACGGGATGACGCTCCACGCGAGCGCCGCACCCGGGAAGGCGCGATCGACGATCGCGCGCGTCGCGTTGCACGGAGCGATGACCGCCGCCGCGTTCTGGAGGAGCAGCCGGAACTCGACGCGATGCTCGTGCACGCACGCGTCCGGATCGCGCGGCGGGGCGATGCCGCAGGCGCGGAACCAGCCGTCGAGGCAGCGCCGGCGCTCCGCGGGGGCGGCGTCGTCGCACGGGCAGCGCGCGGCGGTAGAGAGGTCGAGCAGGTTCCAGCTCGGGCAGACGCAGTAGTAGTCCTGCACGGTGTACGCGTACGGCACGTCGCGGGCGGCGAAGACGCGCCAGGTCGCGACCGGCCACCACGCGAGGTGATGGACGTGCGCCGCGCCGACGCCGAAGCCGTCGACGAGATCGGCGGCGTGCTCCTCGAGCGCCGGATCTCGCAGGGTGAACCGGCGCGCGGGCTCTTTGGCGCCCGGCGGGCGCGGCACGGCGTGGAGGCGTGCGGTCGCGATGTCGCCGCGCTCGACCTCGGCGACCCGGGTCGTGTCGCCGGCCGGCCACGCGATCAGCGCGCGCGGCAGCGCGAGGCTCCGCACGAGGTCGAGCACGTGGTACTGCGTCCCGCCCATGTTCTCGCGGCGCGGGTCGGCGAGCGGGTTCGCGTGCAGGAGGAAGAGGAGGGCGGGGTGGCGGCGCGCCGCTCGCCGCGCCAGGTGGTATCGCAGCCCCTCGTGCAGCTCGGCGAGCGGGTTCGCGGCGATGAAGGACTGCGCCGCGGCGCGATAGCCCGGGTGGAGGCGCTCGACGACGGCCAGGTGCTCCGCTTCGAGCCGGCTCGCTTCGTCGCCGAAGGAAGCGCCGCCGCGGTGGTACACGAACGCGTCGTCGCAGAGCCGCACCTCGAAGCCCGCCGCCTTGGCGCGCTCGCAGAGGTCGTTCTCCTCGCCGTAGCCCCGCCCGAAGCGCTCCTCGTCGAAGACGCCGACGGCGTCCAGCACCTCGGCACGGACGTACATGCAGAAGCCGTGCGCGGTGACGACCTCGGGACGGCGCCGCGGCGACGTTCCGCCGACGAGGTCGGCGAAGCCGTCGACGTCGAGCCCTGCGGGGATCTCGTTCGCCCGCATGAACTCCGGCACGCCGAAGATCGTCCCGTTGTTCGTGAAGGGCGATACGATCCCGGTTCTTTCGGTCGCGCGCGCGGCGTCGGCGAGGCGCTCGAGGAAGCCGGCCGTCGCGATCGTGTCGCTGTTCATGAGGAGGACGTCGCGACCTTCGGCGGCGCGCATCCCGGCGTTGGCGCTCCGGACGAACCCGAGGTTGGAATCGTTGCGCAGGAGCCGCACGCGCCGATCGCGCACCGCGACCGCCTCGAGCCAGGCGCGGAGGTCGGCGTCCTCGCTCGCGTCGTCGACGAGGACGATCCGGGCGTCGCGCGGTGAGTGGCGGAGCACGCTCTCGACGCACGCGCGCGCGTCGTCCGTCGCATCGTGGATCGGAACGACGATCGCGACCCCGCCATTGCGGGGCGCCGGTGTCGGCACGGAAGAAGCCCCCGGCGTGGCCGCTTCCGCCGACGACGCGGGCGAGCATTCGCGGGCCGGTGCTTCCGCCGCCGCGGGCTGCGGCGGTGCTTCCGGCGCGGGCGGGATCGCGACCGACGAGCCGCCGGCGGCGCGCTCGTGGGCAAACAGCCGCTGCACGTCGATCCAGCCCTGCCAGTCCCACGGCCGCTCCCGGATCGCGCCCTCCATGACCGCCGCGACGCGCGCGAGGATCTCGCTCGCGTCCGCCGACGCGATCGCCGGGTGGAACCGGACCACTCGCCGCCCGCGATCGAGGAACGCGTCGAACGGCACCACCGGGATTCCGGCGCCGGCCGCGAGGCGGAGCGCGCCGATCGGAAGATCGACCGGGCGGCCGAACAGCTCCGCGCGCCCGGAATCGCGGAGGCCGAGCGCCGCGGGCGCGACGTCGAGCACCGCGATGACCGCGCCGCCGCGCGCGAGGTGCGAGGCCGGGCTCCGCACGTCCGCCCGCGGCGCGTTCGGTCCGACCGGCAGGACGCCGTCGCCGAGTTCGCGCCGGAGGTACGCGAAGCGGGCGCGGTCGATCGCGCGCCGGTAGCGGTTGCCGGTCGGGTCGGGGAGCGCGGCCAGCACCGCGGGGCGGAAGCCGCGCGTTAGGAGCGCGTCGTAGACGCGGAAGCCGCCGCCGATGTGGAACGTCGCGAACACCGCGCGGCCGGCCGGCGGGAGGTGGCTTTCGCCGTCGACGCGGAGAGCCGCGAGGCGGAGCGCGCGCGGCCAGAGCCACGCGGTGAGGCCGTCGAGGTCGTCGCACGCGAGCGAGGCGGCGAAGCCGCGCGCGGTCGCGGCGGCGAGCGCGTCGTCGCGCAGCACTTCGGCGGCGTTCGCCCGCACGACGCTCGCGACGTGGCGATGGCGCGCGCCGCCGAGCAGCGGCGTCAGGTCGCGCGTGAGCGCGTACCCCGACGGCGCGGGAAGGGCCGCCGCGAGGAGCCGCAGCGGCAGATCGCGATCGCGGAACACGCGCTACGCCCGCCCGCGCCGGCAGGGGACGGTCACCGCTCGCGCGGCCCGATCGAAACGACCTTGCGAGCGGCGGGGCGCGGCACGGGCTCGAGCGCAGGGCGAGACGGCGTTCCGGAGGCCGCGGTCGGCTCCGGCTCGCGCGCGGCGGGACGCTGCGCGTGCGCGGTCGCAGGTGCGGGGGAGCGCTCGCCAACCGCGACCTCCGCCGTCGTCGCAGCGCCGGCGCCGCGCGCGCCGCCGGCCGCGCGTGCGGCTTGCGCTTCTTCGCGCGTGCCCGCCGAACGCTCGCGCGCGCGCCTTCGAACCGCCAGCGCGCGCTTCGCGTCCCGGTAGCCGGCCTCCATCAGGTTCTGGCTCTTCCGGGGATAGGCGTTGAAGATCATGAACGGGTTCGCGCCGCTCCACTGCTCGCCCGGCTCGATCACGGTGACCGGCGTCTCGCCGACCTTTCCCTCGGAGATCGGTGCGTAGATGTAGCCCATGTTGCCGATCGTGCGCCAAAGCACGTCGGCCACGCGGCTCGTGAAGTCGACGAACGACGTGAACGTCCGCTTGTAGGGCAGCTCGCTCGTGATCGGGGCGAGGATGTAGACCTCCGTCGGCTGGAGGCCGAGCGCGTAGTCGAGCGGCACGTTCCACGCGAAGCCGCCGTCGACGTACCACTCGCCGCGGCACCGCACCGGCGGGAAGAGGAAGGGAATCGCGTAGCCGGCGCGCATGATGGTGCGGAGGTCGCGCCAGTCGGCGCAGTCCTTCTGGCCCATCATCTCGCCCGCGCCGCGCGAGAGGTTCAGGAGGATGAACTCGAGCTCGAGCCGGCTCTCGAAGACCTTCGGGAAGTCGACGTGCTCCTCGATCGCGCGCTGGAGGCGCCCCGCCGAGAAGAGCGAGAGCCCGAAGAGCGGGTTGTCGCGCAGGCTCGGCGACACGATCAGCGGAAGCGAGCGGAGGGTCCGCCAGGCTTCCTCGAGCGCCGGGATCCCGCCGCTCGCGTAGACGCACGCGTTGATCACGCCGATCGAGCTCGCGACGATGACGTCGGGCTTGATGCCCTGCTCGTCGAGGTACTTGAGCGCGCCGACGTGGTGCGCGCCGAGCGCGGCCCCGCCGCCGAGGATGAAGACGCGTCGGGTCTTGCGAGCCATCAGAAGAAGACGCTCCGCCTGCGGCGCAGGCCTTCCTCGAGCATCCCGCGGATGCGCTCCTTCACCTGTGCGACCTTCGCCTCGATCACCGCGTCCTCGTCGTTCGGGTTGCCCTTGAACTCCATCGGCTCGCCGAAGTAGATCCGGTACTTGACAGGCAGCGGGAGCGGCACGAGCACGAGCGGAAACGCCGGCATCGCGAGAAGGCGCGCGAGCGGCTTGAAGTTTCCCAGCGAGGGCGCCTGCTCCTCCGACCCGACGACCGCGATCGGAACGATCGGGGTGTTCGTCTGGAGGGCGAGCCGCATGAACCCGTTCCCGAACTCCTTCAGCTTGTAGCGCTCGCTGAAGCTCTTGTTCATGCCGCGGACGCCCTCCGGGAAGGCGATCACGGCTTCGCCGTGATGGAGCAGGTCGGTCGCGTTCTTGGGCGTGCCGACGACGCTGCCGGTCCGCACCATGATGACGTTGATGAACGGCACGGTCGGCAGCCAGTACTCGCCCATGCCGCGCACGATGCGCGGCGGCTCCGCCTCGAGGATGCAGGCGACCCCGATCATCGCCGCGTCGAGCGCGATCTGCCCTGCGTGGTTCGAGATGAGGAGGATCCGGCCCTCGGGCAGGTTCTCGATGCCGTGGGTCTCCACCCGGAACCAGTAGCGGTACATGAGCGCGGACGAGATGAGGGCGCGGCGGGCGACCTCGGTGTGGAAGCCCCACGGGTCGTAGCCGTAGCCGTTCACCTCCATCGGCGACCGCCGGATGCGGCGCGCGATCTCTTCCTCGAGGTCGCGCAGGAAGCCCGGCGCCAGGCCGTCGAAGCCGCCGGAGAGGAGCTGCGCGACGGCGTCGCTCGCCCAGTTGAGGAGGCTCCTCTCCTCGCTCCCGTCCTCGCTCTCGGCCGCGGTCGGAACGTGGGGCGCCGGACGCGGCGGCGCGACCTGGAGGTCCGCGTGACGCCGTCGCGCGCGCGTCTTCGCGCGCGCGCTCGAAACCGGTGGTCTCGTCTCGCCGACCGTCTTCGCCACGTTGCCTCCGCAGGCCGGCGCGTCAGCGCCGGACGCTCCTGAGCGTCTCCTCGAGCGTGAAGAGCGGCTGGAAAGCCGTCGCCTCGCGGAAGCGGCGGCCGTCGATCGTGCAAGGATACTTCGCGAAATTGATCGCGTCGGCCGGGAGCGGGTAGAAGCCGTAACGGAAGAGGCGGCGGATCGCGGCGCGCGCGGCCATCTCGAGGAGGGGCACGGCGGTCCCGCCGGTCTCGCGAATCGCGACCTTGAGAGGGACGGCGCCCGGCCCGACGACGTTGAAGACGCCGCGCACGCCGGTCTCCAGCGTGCGGGCGATCGCCTCCGCCATGTCCTCCTCGTGGATGAACTGCATCATCGGGTTGAAGCCGAGGATCGTCGGGACGTAGCGGAGCTTCAGGTACGCCCCGATCGAGCTGTGGGTATAGTACCCGAGCGTGCTCACCGGACGAAGGATGCTGGTCGCGATGTCCGGGTAGCGCCAGAGGAACGCCGTCGCGAGCGTGTCGACCTCGGCGAGGTCGCGGATCTCGGGATAGTGCCGGCTCACGTTCAGCGCGGTGTCCTCGTCCATGTAGAACGGGTTCTCGGGCAGGGCGCCGTAGACGTACGAGCTCGAGAGGATCACGAGCTTCTTGACGCCGTACGCGGCGCAGTACTCGAGGAGGCGCTTCGTGCCGACGACGTTCACGTCGTGGCGCAGCTGCGGGTCGAAGCGATGGCGGACCATCCCGAGGTGCACGACCGCCGCGGGCCGCTCGCGCCGGAAGACGTCCTCGACGCGCTTGCTTCGGAGGTCGGCCTGGTGGAGCTTGACCTCGCGCGGCTGGCCTTCCCACGGGCCGACGTCGACCCCGTGGATCTCGTAGTCGCCCGCGACCCGCTTCGCGACCAGTCGCCCCTGGCCGCCGGTGATCCCGGTGATGAGGAGCCGTTCCATCGCGACGATCGGGCTTTAGTGGCCGCCCGATCGCGTTGCAACGGCGCGCGCGTCGGCGGCTGGCCGGCGCGGGCCGCGCGCGTGGGACGCGCGTGCCGCGCCGGCGAGCCGCCGGGTCATCGCAGCGACGACGTCACGCCGCGAGGCCGGTGATCTTGCCGATCATCTCGTCGCGCTTCGCAGCGTCCGCGACGTAGAGCTTGGTCGCGCTCGTGACGTAGGTCAGGATCGCCTTCAGGTCGGCCGGGCCGAACTTCTCGGCGTCGTTCGGACAGTGCTTCAGCTGGCGCTCGATCGCTCCCAGCGCCTTCTCCTTGCCGGTGTAGACGGCCACGGTGTCGACGAGCTTCGTGTAGAACGGGCTCGGCATGGTTTCACCCTCCTCCCGTCCCGCTCACGCCGTGCCGAGCTGGGGCTCGAGCGGAGGCGTCCCGAGCCCGCTTTCGCTCGAAACGCCGACGCGGCCGCCCTTCACCTGCGCCGTCAGCTCGGCCGCCGCGCGCCGCATGTCCTCGCAGTGCGCGTTCAGCTCCTCGCAGATGATCGCCGCCTCCTCCGGCGTCGTCGACTCGCGCTGGCTCGCCTCGGCGATGCTGGCGACGCACTGGCCGAGGAGCGTCGCGCCCGGGCCGAGCGTCTGCACGAGCGCGTCGAGCGGCCGGCTGATGCTGCGCGCGGTCACGTACGCGAGGAAGGACGCGATCACGAGCGCGATCGCGGCGAGCGTGAGCGCGCGCGTGCGCGCCTGCACGCGCGTCGCGATGCGCGCCTCGAGCAGGCGATCGAGCTCCTGGACAGCGACGTTCCACATCTGGAACGAGGCGTCGAGCGCCTCCACGCCCGCGGCGGTGTAGGCCGCGGAGTCGACCGACGCCGCACCCGGCGCGGCGAGCGCCGCGGTCATGTCGATGAAGCGCGTCGCCGCCGCTTGGTAGCGCGCGAGCGCCGGCTTGAGCTCGCTGCGTAGCGTTGCGCTCGTGCCGTAGAAGTTCGCGTCCTCGTTGAGCGAGGTCTGCGAGCTCGCGACGATGCGATCGAGATCGGACTCCTTGAGGAGCGCCGCCTGCACCGCCAGCTTCGTGCGGTCCTCGGGCGTGATGCCGCTCCGCAGGAGGTCGCCGCCGAGGATCGTGGTCTTCGCGATCCGGTCCTGCGTCTGTGGCAGCGCGAGCAGCGTCACGTCCATCAGGTAGTAGGAGTCGAGGTCCGGATCGAGGATCAGGTTCGACGTGTCGCCGGCGTGCGTGATCATGCCGCGCACGTCGGCGACCAGGTGATCCATCTGCTCGTCGACCGCCGGCGAGCTGCCCCCTGCGATCGATGCGGCGACGCGCTGCCACTCGGCCCGCACGTTCGCGACCCGGAGGTGCGAGCGATCGCGCTTGCCGAGTCCCTCCTCGGTGAACTGGAGGTCGGTGCCGACCTCGCGGTCGACGCCCTCGAGCGCGTCGAACGCGCGGTTCACCTGCGCGCTCGCCGCTTTGACCGAGGCGTCGCAGTCGCTCGCGCCCGCCGCGCAGCGATGGGTCGCGACGTCAACCTTCAGGAGGCCTTGCATCAGGGACTCGAGCGGACGCTGGTAGGCGTTCCCCATGAGCTCCCATCGCGCGAAATCGATGGTCTCGTTGATGTTGGCCACCACGAAGTAGACCAACACCGCAATCGGCAGCGCGAAGCTCGCCGCCACCACGAACATCTTGGTACTGATGCTGAGACGCTTCTCCCCCCGATCCATCTCACTGCCCCTTTCTTGTGCAGCTTGCCCATCTCGTCGGCAAGCCTGCTCAACTTTTGTGCGCGCGGGGGCGGTTCCAGTCGCCGTGATGCTTCCTGGCAACTCGTGCGACGAGACAAAAAAGTTGAGCGAAAGATTCGGGAGCGTCAGTCGGCGGCCGGTGGCACGACCACCGCGGATCGCTGGACGTCCTCGTACCGGATCTTCCCGAGGTCGAAGGCGCGGATGTTCTCGGCGAGCTTCGTGAAGGTCTGCTCGAAGGAGGGAAGGGTCTTCCGCGCGCGCGTGAGCGGGGTCGTGCGCGCGAGGAGGTAGGGCTTCAGGAACGGGTGGTTCAGGCCGCGGCGCTTCAGCTTCTGCACCGCGGCGCCGAGCGCCTCGTCCGCCTCGCGCACGAGGGCCGCGCGCTCTTCGCGCTTGGGAAGCGTCTTCGCGAAGCTCCCCTGGAGGAACTTGTCGACGCGCTTCAGGATCGGGGCGAACGCGCCGCCCGCGAAGCGCTTGTTCTCCTCGTAGAGCAGGCCGAGCGTGATCAGGTGCGGCGACTCGAGCTGGAACGCGAAGTCGTTCTCGCCGGCATCGGGGGTCTCGGCGGCGAGCGACCTCACCATGCGGATCACCTCGAGCGACTTCTCCTTCAGGTTGTGCGCCTTCTCGGTGTTGAGCGCGAGGATGTGGAACGAGACCTCGGAATCCGGGACGAGGATGGCGGGGATGAGGTCGCACTTCAGCTTCGCGAGCACCGTGCGGCGATGATTGCCGTTCGGCGTCCAGTAGACGCCCGGGTGCGGGCTCGTCACGACGACCGGGTCGACGAAGCGGTCGAGCTTCTTCACGACCTCGAGGAGCCGCTTCTGGTGCGCGGGCGAGACGTCGCGCTGGTAGGGCGTCGCGTCGACCTTCTCCATCGGCAGCAGGCAGAAGATCTGCCAGTGCTCGCCGACGGGCTCCTGATAGATCCCGAGGACGTGGCCGCCGTCCGCCGTCACCTGCTCGGCGAGCGACAGCACGCGGGCGGGCGCGCCCTTCTCGGGCCAGGTGGTCCAGGGTTGCGTGTCCGGCATGAACGCTTCTATCAAAGGAACCACCGGCCGGCCCAGGCATCGGAGGAGCGACGATGGTGGATTCCGAGCGCGACGCCGCGAACGCCCCGGCCGCGAGCCGTGCGGCCGCGGACGTGGCGGCCCGACGGTCGCCCGTCGTCGCGATCGCCGTGGTCGTCGTCGCCGTCGCGGCCGTCGCGCTCGTGTTCCGGCTGCTCCCGGTCGCCGAGTGGCTCGCGCGCTTCCAGTCGTGGGTACAAGGGCTCGGCACGACGGGCTACGCGCTGTACGCCCTGGTCTATGCGGCCTGCTGCGTCCTCTTCGTCCCGGCGTCGATCCTGACGCTCGGCGCGGGGGCGATCTACGGTGTGACGACCGGGGTCGCCGTCGTGCTCGTCGGAGCGACGCTCGGCGCGGCGCTCTCCTTCCTTCTCGCCCGCACGCTCCTGCGCGACCGCATCGAGCGAATGACGCGCGACAACGCGCGCTTCGCGGCGCTCGACCGCGCGATCGGGAAGGAGGGCGCGAAGATCGTCTTCCTGGTGCGCCTCGCCCCGATCTTCCCGTTCACCTACATCAACTACGCCTTCGGCCTGACCCGCATCGCGCTCGCGCCGTACGTGATCGCGAGCTTCGTCGGCATGATCCCGGGGACGTTCGCGTACGTGTACCTCGGCACCGCCGCGGCCGCCGCCGGTGCGGCGGCCACCGGCTCCGGCGGCGCCGGCGGCGCCACCCGCACCGCGATCCAGATCGCGGGCGCGGTCTTCGCTGTGGTTGCGACGGTCTTCGTCGCGCGCGTTGCGACGCGCGCGATCCGCGAGGCCGGCGTCGCGGATTCCGCCTGACCGAGTAGCGACCGCGCGCCCGAGTCGCAGCGCGCTCCATCGCGCACCGAGCCGCGGATGCGCGTGCACAAATCTGGACGCGCGTTGGTGAAATCTGGCCCGCGCCGACGCGCCGGAGTTCGCAGGCCGGACACCCGTGCGGGTACGCTTCCTGCTCTCCGCCGGGAGATCGATCCCGTGAGCCGCACCGACACGGGTGCGAGCCTCTCGCTCGGTCGAGACACGACGACTTGGAGGTCGAGATCCATGGCGAGGTACGAGCGAGCATTCATCGGTCTTGCGGCGGCCGCATTGCTGGCCTGCGTGACGGTCTCGCCCGCCCGCGGGGCCGATTACGCGACCGACGCGGCGCGAAGAGCGTGTCGATCGGCGGGGACGTGCACGGTCATCGATCAGACGGGCGAGCACGAGTCGCCGTGCTGGCCGTCGCCCGGCGGGCCGGAGCTCTATCCGGGCGACCCGAAGTGGCCCTTCGAGAAGGGCGTCTGTGACACGGTCGCGCAGATGAACGGCGACACGGTCGCTCGGATCGACGCGTTCAGCTCGTCGGCGGGAGGCCGCTGACACCGTGCGCCCCGTTCGCATTCCCGCTCGGTGGCAATCCGATCGAAACCGCAGGCGCTCGGGGGCCGCCGCTCTCGCTCTCGCGGCGGTCGTGGCGGGCGTCGGGACGTTCTCGTGCGCGGCGATCGTCGATCATCAGCGCGAGCTCGCGCAGAGATACTGCGGGTCGGGTTGGCCGACGCCGGAGGGCGACATGGCGTATCCGGGTGACCCCGGCTGGCCGTTCGAGCAGCATCTCTGCGACGACGTCCCGCACCGCGCCGTCGCCACCGCGACGAAGATGCGGTGAACGGCTCCTGGCGCCGGCTGGGGGTCTCGTCGCTGGAAGCGTGGCCCTCGGCTCGTGTGCCGCGCTGCGCGCGTATTCGCGCCGGGTCGCGAAGAACGCGTGCCGCTGCGCCGGAACGTGCACCCTCTGCGACGACACCGGCCGGCACCTGCGGTAGGGACGCCCCGATCGGCTCAGTCGGCTCGCGTCCCGACGAACTGCCCGTCGGGGAGCCGTACGGACGCCGTGTCCGTGGCGCGGCTGTCGGAGTCCGCATCGAGGTGCACGACCGTGGTCCTCCCGGCGCGGACGACCGCGCGAACGCGCACCGGTCCGAAGTTCAGCGCCCGCGCATCGACGTCGTACGTTCCCGCGGGGAGCGTGACGGTCTCGGCATCTTCACCGAAGGGCCCCACTTGATTGTCGACCTCTCGCACGCGGCGACCCTCGGCGTAGATCGAGTAGCCGTCGTGCTTGGGATGCTCGGAGTCGTTCGAGTCGACGACGTCGTCCGCGGTGTAGATCACGAGGCGTCCCAGCGCATCGTTCGACGTGAGCGGGCGGCCGGGCGCGACCGCTCCGGGGACGACGAACCGCGACCGCGGCGCGCACGCCGCGAGCCACGCCGTCGCGGCCACGGCACAGAACGCGCGCGCGCGGCGGCGGCCGATCGTCGGCGTCGAGGCCATGCGGCGCGCGCGTCGCACGTCGCGTGCCGCGAAGGAGGGCTCCATCCTCGGGCATCCGCGCGCTCGCGGTGGTGCAGGATGGAGCGGCGAAGTCCAATTTGGGCGACCGGGCGCAGCGAGTCGTCGGCCGCGCGTCGGTCAACCCTCCGCGCGCTCGGGCTCCGCGAGCCAGCGCGCCAGCGTCTGGCGAGAGATCCCGAGGCGCTGCGCGGCCAGCAGCTTGTTGCCGCCGCAGAGCTGAAGGACGCGTCGGACGTACTCGCGCTCCAGGTGCTCGATCGGGACGATCGCCTCGGCTTCCTCGGGAAGTCGAGCCACGTCGGCCACGATCGCGTGCTGGACCTGTCCCAGCAGCTCGCTCCCGATGCGCGGTCCCTCCGCCATGACCGCGGCGCTCGAGATCGCTGCCTTCAGCTCGCGGATGTTGCCGGGCCAGGTGTGCGCCACGAGGAGCGCCTCCGCCTCCGGCGTGAAGCCGTCGAGGCGCTTCCGGTAGAGCCGGCCGAAGTGGGCGAGCATGTGGCGGGCGATGAGCAGGACGTCGCCGCCGCGCTCGCGCAGCGGCGGAAGCGTCACGCTGATGCCGGAGAGCCGATAGTACAGGTCGCGCCGGAAGGACGCCGCGTCCTCGAGCGACCGGTGCGTCGCGGCCACCACGCGGCAGTCCACGCGCAGCACCTTCGTCCCGCCGACGCGTCTGAACTCGAAGCTCTCGACGAACTTGAGGAGCTTTGCCTGAGCCGCCGCCGGCAGGTCGCCGACCTCGTCGAGGAAGAGGGTGCCGCCGTCGGCGAGCTCGACGAGCCCGCGCTTCTGCTCGCGCGCATCCGAGAAGGCCCCGCGCTCGTGCCCGAAGAGCTCGCTCTCGACGAGCTGCTCCGGGATCGCCGAGCAGTTGAGCTCGATGAAAGGGCCTCGCGCGCGCGCCGACATCCGATGGAAGAGGCGCGCAGCGAGCTCCTTCCCGGTCCCCGTCTCGCCGCGGATCGTGACCACCGGGATCGGTTGCGCGGCGAGCTTGACGAGGAGGCTCACCGCCGCCTTCATGGAGTCGCTCTCGTAGAGGAGCGCCGGCTCCCGGTCCTTCTCCTGCTGAGCGCCGAGATACGCGACGCGCTGCTCGAGGTCCGCCGTATGCACGGCATTCCGGACCGACGCGATCACCTCCTCGAGGTCGAACGGCTTGCGGATGAAGTCGAACGCTCCGAGCCGGAGTGCCCGGACCGCGCTCTCCATGTCGCCGTGCGCCGTGATGACGATCGTCTTGGTCTCGGAGAGGCGATCGCGCGCGCGCTCGAGGATCTCGAGTCCGTTCATGTCGCCGAGGCGGAGATCGACGATCATGCAGTCGGGCGACTCGCTGGTGAGCTGCGCGAGCGCCTCGGCGCCGGACGTCGCGAGAGCGACCCCGTAGCCGTTGCTCTCGAGCGCGATCCGGAGCGAGCGCCGGATCAGCTCCTCGTCGTCGACGATCAGGACGGACTTGCGCACGCGCTGGCTCGATCCCGCGGCAGCTTCACGCGGAAGACGGTGCCGCCATGGTCCGCGGGGACGGCTTCGATCCGGCCGCCGTGCTCCTGGACGATCTTGCGGCTGATCGCGAGACCGAGGCCGTTCCCTCCGGGCTTGGTCGTGAAGAACGGGCGGAAGAGGCGCTCGCGGTGCGCGCGCGCGATGCCGGCTCCGTGGTCCTCGACCGCGATGACCAGGCCGCCATTCTCGACGGCCGCGCCCACCTCGACCGGCGCGCCGCGCGGCGAGGCTTCGCATCCGTTGGCGATCAGGTTCACGAGCACCTGGCGCATCAGATCGGGATCCATGTCCCAGCGGAGCTGCTCGGCCACGGGCGCGATGCGGATGTCGTGCTCGGCGGCCGAGGGTGCGCTGCGCGCCGATCGTGCCGCTTCGCGCAGCACGTCGGCGACCGAGACGCGCGCCGCGTGCGGCTCGAGCGGGCGCGCGTAGTCCATCAGCCGGCGCACGATGCCTTCGACGCGATCGAGCCCGTGCTCCATGTCGGTCAGCTCGCGCGCGAGCGATTCACGGGACACCGGCGCGCGGCGCAGTGCCTGCAGCATTCCCTTCACTCCGGCGAGCGGGTTCAGCGTCTCGTGGGCGATCTCGGTCGCGATCTCTCCGATCTCGGACAGCTTCTCCGCCTGCTGCAGCGCGCGCTCCTGCTGCACGACGCGCTCGATGAGCGCGCTGACGCGCGCCTCGATCACGCCGACGTCGTCGCCCGCCACGGCGAGCTCGTCGACCGCGCCCGACGTGCCCAGGCGAACCGCGAGCCGGTAGATGGGTCGCGCGGCGTAGCGCGAGAGCATGAATCCGACGAGGAGCGAGAAGAGCGCACCACCGACCGTCATCCAGGCGATCGTGCGCTCTCCGTCCGCGAGCACGTCCTCGACGTGCTCGCGGCGCTCCCGGAGGTCGCTCTCGACGAGCGCGATGAGGTCGCGGCTCTCGCCGAGGAGCGTCTCGACGTCCTTCGCAATCGACACGAAGACCTTGTGCGCCTCCGCGTCGAGGCCGCGCTGCTGCAAGCTGAGAACTTCGTCGGCTTTCGCGGTGTACGACGCGTACGTCCGGCGGATGCTGTCCAGGCGCGTCCGCTCGGCGGGCGTCGAAGCGTAGACTTCCATCTGCTCGAGCCATGCCTGGAAGTCACGGCGATGGGGCCGGACGTCAGCGAGGACGCTCTGGTCGCCCGTGATGAGGAAGTCCGCGATGTACCCTTTGTCCTGGACGAGCGTCTGCAGGATCGAGGTCAAGCGCACGGTCTCGACGCCGAGGTCGGAGAGCTGGCGGGCGGAGCGCTGGGCGTCGGCCAGCGACCGTAGCCCCCACCAGGTCGAGAGCAAGAGGACGGCGACGGTCGCCGCGTAGGCGAGCATGAGGCGCGCGGTGAGCCCGGGTCTCATCGCGCTCTCGGCATTCGATTCGTCGCCATGTCGCGCTTCGCCGGGCGTCACCCGCGCGAGCTTCAGCAATCCAAGTACCAGCGGGGTAGCCGGCTGTCACGGTCGCCCAGCTGCCCGGTTCCTCCAGCGCACTTGCCGATGCGGTGCGCGCGGCCGGCACCCCGCGACGCCGCGTGCCTCCGTGCTCGATCCTGGACGCGGATGTCGAAAATTGGCCCGACGCCTCCTGTCTCGACGGCGGGAGCAGGCGCCTTTTCGCGGGCACGTGGCGTGCAACCGGACCCCTCGCGGTCGCAGGCCGGGGAGGGCGCGACGAATGAATGATCCCATCGCTCGACGAGTCCGCGTCTTCGCGGTCGCGGCGCTCGCGTCGGCGGCTGCGACGCTGCCGGCGTGCGCGAGCCTCGAGGCGTACTCGCGCCGGGTCGCCCGGGATGCATGCCGCTCCGCGGGCACCTGCACCGTGTACGCCGAGAACGGCGCGCACGAGGTGCCGTGCTGGCCGACGCACGACGGGCCGATGGCGTATCCCGGCGACGCGCAATGGCCGTTCGAGCGCGGCGTCTGCGACACGGTGGAGCAGATGAACGGCGAGCAGCCCCTGCCCGGGACCGCCACCGCGTCGGTGCACCAGCCGTCGTGAGGCGGTCGCCGGACATCGCGCGGAGAGCTCGTGCGCGTTCGGACGCGGCGCCGGTGCTCCAATCTGGACGAGGCTGCCTCATTCTGGACGCGCCGGCCGGTCTCGGCCTCGCGGCTCGGGCGCGCGACGAGCGGCACGCCGCCTGCTGGAGGCAGGGCGCGCGCGCTGCGTCTCCGGGCGCAGCGGACAGGTTCGCATGCAGCTTCTCCTGATCGCCTTCCGCAGCTCCCTCGAAGGCGACGTGCTCGACCTCGTACGCCGCGAAGGGTTCGCGAGCTTCACGATGGTCCGCGACGTCGTCGGCTCCGGTGAGACCGGAAAGGCGATGGCCGCGTTCCCGTGGCCGGCCTCGAACGATCTCCTCCTGATCGCGCTCGAGAGCGCGGACGCCGCTCGCCTCGTGCGCAGGCTCTCCGCGTTTCGCGACGTCGCGACCGATCGCCAGCACGGGACGCCGATCCCGCTGCGCGTCTTCTCGATCCCCTGCACGGAGATGAGCTGATCCGCCGCTCTCGCCATGTCCGGCTTCTCTCTTCGCAATCCCCACACCGTCGTCGTCGGTGCGCTGATCGTCGTCCTCCTCGGGACGACGGCCTTCTTGCGCATGCCCGTCGACGTCTTTCCCGACCTCAAGATCCCGGCCGTCGTCGTCGCGACGTTCTACCCGGGGATGCCGCCGACGGAGATCGAGCGCAACATCACGACGCGTTTCGAGCGCTTCTTCACGCTCGGCAGCGACATCGAGCACATCGAGTCGCGCTCGTTGCCGGGCGTGAGCCTGATCCGGGTGTTCTTCCACCCGAACGTGGACGTCGACGTCGCGACCGCGACGCTCGCCAGCCTCGCGATGGCGGACCTGCGCCACCTCCCGCCGGGCACGTTGCCGCCCCTCGTCCTGAAGTCGGGAGCCTCGTCGCTTCCCGTGACTCTCGTGACGGTTTCCGGTGAGGGATTCTCCGAAGCGCAGCTCCGCGACCAGGCGCAGTACAACGTGCGCAACCAGCTCGCGACGGTCGCCGGCGCATCGGTGCCGCCGCCGTTCGGCGGCAAGTACCGCCAGATCATGGTCTACGCCGACCGCGAGGCGCTCGAGGCGCGCGGCCTGACGCCGATGGACGTCGTGCACTCGCTGAACGACTCCAACCTCATCATCCCGGCCGGCGACGCGAAGATCGGCGACACCGACTACTTCGTCACGACGAACAGCATGATCGACGAGGTGCCCGAGATCGGCGACGTGCCCGTGAAGGTGGGCGGCGGCGGCCAGGCGCCCGTGCTCGTCCGGGCGATCGGCAGGGCGGAGGACGCCGCGCAGATCCAGCAAAACGTCGTCCGGATCGACGGCCAGCGCTCCGTCTACGTGCCGGTGCTGAAGCAGGGGAACGCCAACACGATCGCGGTGGTCGACGGCGTCCGATCGCTCCTCTCGCGCGTGGCGAGCCTTCCGGAAGGCATGAAGCTCGGCGCGATCTTCGACCAGTCGGGCTACGTGCGCTCCGCCATCGAGAGCCTCGAGCACGAGGCGGGCTCGGCGGCCGTGCTCGCCTCGCTCGTCATCCTGCTCTTCCTCGGGAGCTTCAAGTCGACGCTCGCGATCTTCCTCTCCATCCCTCTCTCGCTCCTCGCCGCGGCCTTCGGGATGTTCATGAACGGCTCGACCGTGAACGTGATGACGCTCGGCGGCTTCGCTCTCGCGATCGGTAGGCTGGTCGACAACTCGGTGGTCGTGCTCGAGAACATCAACCGGCACGTCGCGCTCGGGAAGAGCCCGGAGCAGGCGGCGCGCGACGGGGCCGACGAGGTGTCGCTCGCCGTGTTCGCGTCGACCTTGACGACGGTGATCGTCTTCTTCCCGGTCATCTTCCTGTTCGGCGTCGCCAAGTATCTCTTCGGCGCGCTCGCATTCGCCGTCGTGCTGTCGATGCTCGCGTCGTACGTCGTGGCGATGACCCTGATCCCGGTGTTCTGTGCGCGTTTCCTGACACCCGAGGAGGCGCGCTCCGAGCACGAGGGATCTCGGCCGGGGCTGCTCGGCAGATTCATGCGCGCTTACGAGCGTTTCGCGGATCGCTACGAGCGCGTGCTCGTGCGCGCGCTCGACCACAAGGTCGCGGTGATCGCCGCCATCATGGTGGTCTTCGCCGTCGCGCTGACCGGGTACCCGCGGCTCGGGACCGAGCTGTTTCCACGAACCGATGCCGGCCAGTTCATCATCCACCTCCGCACGCCCCCGGGGTCGCGCATCGAGGTCACCGAGCACCTCGCAGCGCGCGTCGAGGACATCGTCCGCAAGCAGATCCCCGCCAAGAGCCTCGATCGCGTGGTGTCCAATCTCGGACTCGCGCCCGGCTTCTCGGCCATCTACTCGCCGAACGCGGCGAGCGACTCCGGCTTCGTGATGGTGAGCCTCAAACCCGGGCACGAGGAGTCGACCTGGCACGACATGCGGATTCTGCGGGAGCAGATCGCGGCGAACGTTCCGGAGGTGCGGACGTTCTTCGAATCGGGCAGCATCATCGATGCGGTCCTGAATTTCGGGCTCGCCGCGCCGATCGACGTTCAGCTATCGGGCTCCGACTACCGCGACCTGCATCGAGCGGCCGCCGCGGTCGCTCGCGCCGTCCGGCGCACGCCCAGCGTCGCCGACGTGTTCGTGCCGCAGGAGTCCGGCTACCCGACGCTGGCGGTGAACGTCGATCGCGTCAAAGCGGCCCGGCTCGGGTTGAGCCAGCGCGACGTCGTGACGAACGTCATCACGGCTCTGACGTCGAACCAGATGATCGCGCCTTCGGTCTGGATCGATCCCAAGAACGGCAACGACTACTTCCTGACCGTCCAGTATCCGGAGCGCGAAGTCGGCTCCGTCGAAACGCTGCTGAACATCCCCGTGCGCGGCGACGGCCGAGACGACACGCACCGCGACGCGATCCTGCTCCGCAACGTGGCATCGGTCGAGCCGACGACCTCGCCCGCGGAGGCGGATCACTACGACATCCAGCGCGTGGTGGACGTCCTGGTGTCGCCGCGCGGCGACGACGTCGGCGGCACGCAGGCGGACATCCAGCGGGCGCTCGCCGACGTGCCGCTCCCCGCGAACGTCAAGGTCTCGTACCGCGGCTCGGCGTCGGCGATGCAGGAGTCGTTTTCGAGCTTCGGCTTCGGGCTCGCGATGGCGGTGATGCTGCTCTACCTGGTGATGGTCGCGCAGTTCCGGTCGTTCATCGACCCGTTCATCATCATGTTCGCGGTGCCCATGGGGCTGATCGGAGTCATCGCGACCCTCCTCGCGACCGGCACGACGCTCAACATCGAATCGGCCATGGGGACGATCATGATGGTTGGGATCGTCGTCTCGAACTCGATTCTGCTGGTCGACTTCGCGAACCAGCGGCGACGCGAGGGCGCGTCGGTTCGTCGAGCGATCGTCGACGCGTCGCGCATCCGGATGCGCCCGATCGTGATGACCGCGCTCGCGACCGTCGGCGGGCTCCTTCCCATCGCCCTCGAGCTCGGCCAGGGATCCGAAGCTTCCGCCCCGCTCGCACGGGCCGCCGTCGGCGGGCTCGTCGTATCGACGGCGTTCACGCTCGTGCTCGTCCCGGCCCTCTACGAGCTCGTGTACGCGCGACAGGAGGTCGCCGTATGAGGAACGGTACGACGGGCATCGCGATGGCCATCCTCGCCGCCGCGCTGGCGGCTTGCGAGCCTCCCTCGGCGCGCTCGGCGGACCAGGAAGCGCCGCCCGCCGTCGGCGTCATTCGACCGGCACGGGACGACATGACGCGCACGATCGCGCTTCCCGGCGATCTGGTCGGGTTCAATCAGGCGGCGCTCTACGCGAAGGTGAGCGGCTACCTCGCGAGGATCGACGTCGACAAGGGCGACTCGGTGAAGAAGGGACAGATCCTCGCGACCATCGAGGTCCCGGAGCTCGAGCAGAAGCTCAAGCGTGCGCGCGCCAGTCGCGACGTCGAGCGCGTCACCTACGACCGCCTGCGCGAGGTCTGGGACAGCGACCGCCGCCTCGTCGCGCGCGAGGACGTCGACATCGCACGCGGCAAGTTCGCGCAGGCGGAGGCCGACGTCGAAGAGCTCGAGGCGATCGTCGGATACACGCGGATCGTCGCCCCTTTCGACGGCGTGGTGACGGCGCGCTACGTCGACCCGGGAGCGCTCATCGAGGCCGATGGACACGCCGCCGGCGCGCCGGGCGCGGCAACCGCCGGCGGTGCCGGCAAGTCGCCGGTGGTGAGCGTCGCCGACATCTCCGTCCTGCGCGTCTACGTCTACGTCCCGGAGCAGGAGACGAGCCTCATCCGCACCGGTACGCCCGCGGCGCTGACGCTCCGCGAGATGCCCGGCCGGCAATTCCAAGGAACGGTGGCGCGCTTCGCTCACGCCCTCGACCTCTCGACCCGGACGATGCTCGCCGAGGTCGACATCCCGAATCCGCGCGGCGAGCTCTATCCCGGGATGTATGCGGACGTGACGCTCGAGCTCGAGCGCCATCCGAACGCGCTCGTCGTCCCGTCGACCGCCGTGGGCAGCGCGGGCGGCCGAAGCTTCGTCTTCGCGGTGCGGAACGACCAGCTTCGGAAGGTCGCGGTGGAGCCGGGCCTCGCGTCGGCCGGGCACGTCGAGATCCGCTCCGGGCTCGCGGGCGACGAGGAGCTCGTCCGGAACGTGACCCCGGCCCTCGGCGAGGGCGACAAGGTGCGGGCGGTCGCGGCCGGGGACGCCCGCTCGGCGACATGACGTCCGCTCGCGTCAGGCTCGCCGTCGTCTCGCTCGCCTGCGCCGTGTGCCTATCCGTCGCCGCCGCGCGAGCGCGTGCCGAAGAGGCGGCGATCGCGCCCGGCGAGACGCTGACGCTCGAGCGCGCGGTCGCGATCGCGCTCGCTCGCCATCCCGCGCAGAAGGAGGCGGAGGCGAAGTCCGGGGCGGCGGCCGAGCGCGCCGGCGAGGCGCGCTCGGCGTTGCTTCCCCAGGTGTACGGCGTCGCCGAGTACCTGCGCGCGACCGACAATGGGATCGGCGACGCGGCCTACCTGCCGGCGCTCGGCATCGACCGCGCTCCCAGCCAGGGACGTCACGAGAACCAGCTCACCGACACGTTCGACAACTACCTGGGCGGGATCTCGGCGTTCCAGTACCTCTTCGACTTCGGCCGGACGCGCGGCTTGATCGACCAGCGCGACGCCGAGGCGGACGCCGAGCGCGCGCGTCTCGATCTCGTCCGCCTCGACCTCGTCTTCGCCGTTTCGAAGGCGTTCTACGGCCTCGTCGAGGCGAAGAAGATCGCGACCGTCTACGAGAAGGCGGTCGCCCAGCGCGAGGAGCACCTGCGCGAAGCGACGGTCCGAGCGAAGACGGGGCTCCGGCCGGAGATCGACGTCGCGACCGCCGATGCGGATCTCGCACGCGCGCAGCTCCGGCTGGTCGACGCGCGGAACCGCGTCGCGACGGCGAAGGCCGCGCTCGACGAGGCGATGGGGCTCGGCGACGCTGCGCCCGACTACGCGCAGGCGGAGGCCTTCACGTCCCCAACCGTGTCCGGCACGGTCGGCGGCTTCCTCGCCACGGCGCTGGATCGGCGGCCGGACCTCCGGATGCTCATGGAGGAAGCGCGCGCTTCCGGCGCGCGCATCGAGGAGGTCCGGAGCGACTACCTGCCGCGTGTCGGCGCCGTGGCCGGCTACAACGTGCGCGGCCAGGAGAACGCGCCTGCCAACAACCTCTACGCGGGCATCGTCCTCACCTGGCCGATCTTCAACGGCTTCCTCACCGATCACCAGGTCGAGGAGGCGAAGCTGCAGGAAGAGGCCGTCCGCCACGCGATCGAGAACCTGCGCCAGCGGATCGGCCTGCAGGTCCGGACGTCGTTCCTCGACTGGCAGGCGGCGCTCGAGCGCATTCGGCGAGCCGAGAAAGCGCTCGAAGCGTCCCGCCTCGCGCTCGACCTCGCCGAGAAGCGCTACGAGAAGGGGCTCGGATCGATCATCGAGCTCGCGGACGCCGAGCGGCAGTTCACGCAGGACGATGCCGATCGGGTGCGTGCGCTCGCGGGATTCGCGGTCGCGAAGGCCGCGCTCCAGCGCGACACGGGTACGGGCGTCCCGGAGGCGACCTCGTGAGCGACGCCCGGCGGCTGCGATCCTGCTGCGGCGACGCGCCGGTGCGGGCGCGTCGCCGTCACGCCTGCCGAGCCGGCGCCTCAGTAGTTGATCTCCATGTTCGTGAAGATCGCGTGCGTGTCCTGCGGGACCGCCGGGCCGGAGTGCACGTACATCAGGTTCTGCGAGTCCACGGCGAGCCGGAGCCACGGCTCCGCCTGCCACGCCAGGCCGAACACGATGCGATCGAAATCGAGCGGATCGTTCGAGACGTCCAGGTTCGGGTACCAGCGCTGCCACATCCCGAAGAACGAGAACGGCGAGTCTCCGATGTTCAGGTGCCCGAAGACGGAGTAGCCGCGGCCGCGCGCTCCGGGGTTCAGGATCTTCGTGTAGAGCTGCGCGAGCGGGTTCGGGATCGTCTTCGTGGGATCGTTCGGGTCGGGGAGCGTCTGCGGCGGCGCCGCGCCGGTGAAGAAGTTCGCGAAGCTGTTCTCGCCGCGCGTATCGTCGAACTCGAACGCGAGCCCGCCGTACTTGCCGTTGTAGTGAGCGAGCGCCGCGATGCGGCGGATCACCGAGTCCTCCGTATCGGGCGGTACGTTCGTGTAGCCGTAGCTCATGAAGTACGTGAGCCCGAGGTCCTTCCACGTCGGGTTCGCGGCCAGCGGGTACACGCTCACCCGGCCCTGCGGCGAGCGCTTCTCGTTGAACTCGACGGTGTGGAACGAGGACCCGTTGTACGCGCCGAGCCAGTAGTCGGCCCAGCGCACGCCGTCGATCGCGATGGGTCCGTGGAACGCGATGCCGAGGTCGGTCGACGAGTACGCCAGGAAGTTGAGCGGCACCAGGTTCACGAAGCGGTAGCCGTAGAGGTCCTCCTCCCAGGGGATCAGCGGGTTCTCGATCTGTCCCACGCGCACGTTCATGCCGTGGAAGACGTCGTTCACCTGCAGGTAGGCGTACTTGAGCCGGTAGGTCAGGTTGCCGTTCACGTTCGTCGCGACCTGCGAGCTCTTCGAGGTGTTCGTCGTCGCACTCGTGTCGATCTCGCGGAAGACGTTCGGGGTCACCCGGATCGTGAAGCGGTCGGTCGGCTTCCAGAAGAGGTTGATGTAGGCGCGCGTGAGGTCGAAGGAGTTGAACCCGTCGTTGCCCGGTCCGGGCGGCGTGATCTGCGTCAGGAACTGCGGGCCGTAGCCGCTGTTCAGGTAGTACGCCCAATCCATGTAGATCAGGGTCGACAGCTTGAAGTGCCGGAGCCAGTCGGGGAGCTGGCTCTGGACCTCATGCTTGACGAGCGTGTTCAGGTCTTCCGGCGCGACCCGAGCGGTCGGCGGAGCGGCCGCCGCCGCGCTCACGCCGGTGGCGCCCGTCGCCGCCGGCGCAGCGTGCTCCGCGGCCGGCACTTCTGCCGCTTCGAGCGTCGCCGGCGGCGCCGTTTGGAGGGAAGCACCCGTCCGCGCCGTGGCGCCGGCCCGCGCCTTCTTCGAAGGCCGCGCCGCCTCCGCCTGCATCTCTCGGCGAAGCTGCTCGAGGTCCTCCTTGCTGATCACGCCGCGCTCGACGAGCAGGTCGCCGAGGTCGCGCCCGAACGCGCGTGCCGAGCGGCCGAGAAGTCCTGCGAGCGCCAGGGCGGCGATCGTTCTGAATCGTCGGGATGCCATTCGTCACCTCCGGTCGTTGGATCCGAAGGTGTCATAGGAGTCGCACGTGACGTGGCCGTGACACGAGAATGACGTTCAAATAAAAACTCATTCTTGACGTTGGCCGGAGGGTCGTACGGGAGATTTGCGCTCGAGATTCGATGGTCGGCGCGGCGGCGATCGGTCAGCGCGGCTGATCGCGCCCGCGAGATGCCGCCGGGCGGGTCTGCCGCGCTCAGCCCACGGCGGTGCCGTCCTCGATGCGCTGCGCGGGATCGACCGCGAGCCAGCACGCGGCGGCCACGAGGTAGAACGCCGCGACGCTGAGCAGCGGCGTGTCCCACGCGCCCCAGCGGTCGACGGACATGCCGATCACGATCGGGCTCAGCGCGCCGCCCAGGTTCCCGAACGTGTTCATCGCTCCGCTCACGACGCCCGCGTTGCGGCCGCCGATCTCGAGCGTCACGGCCCACGCGGGGGCGACGCCGAGAGCCGCCAGGCCCGCGGCCGCGCCGAGGAGGAGCGCGGCCGTCAACGCGTCCGGCGTCCGTACGGCGCCGACCACCGCGGCCGCCGCCAGCGGGAAGCCGATCAGCCCGGGCGTGCGCCGCCCGCGCCGCGATCCGAGGCGCCGCGACAGCGCGTCGCTGGCGGCGCCGCCCGCCCACACGCCGACGCCGATCGAAAGGAGGGGCAGGGCGGCGAGCCACCCGACCTGCTTCAGGTCGAAGCCGCGCACCTGGAGCAGGTACGTCGGCAGCCACGTCAAGTAGAAGTACCAGCCGTAGATCGCGCTCGCGTACATCGCGCAGAGGAATGCGAGCGTGCGGTGCCGGAGGAGCGCTGCCCACGGGATGGCGTGCGGGGAGACTGCCCCGCTGCGCGGCCCGGCGCCGCGCAGCCCCGGGCCTTCGGCGCCCGCTTCGCTCGCGAGCGACGGCAGGAGCGCGAGCTCGGCGCGGTTTACGCCCGGGTGCTCGCGCGGGTCGTCGCGGAACCAGATCCACCACGCCGTCGCCCACACGACGCCGACCGCGCCGAAGATCGCGAATGCGACGTGCCAGCTGGTGCGCGCGAGCAGCGCGACGACGAGCGGCTGCGTCGCCGCTCCGGCGAGCGCGCCCGCCATGATCAGGAGCCCGAACGATCGGCCGTGGATCGCCCCGGGAAGCCAGCGCGCGTAGACGCGCGCGGTGGCCGGGAACGCACCCGCCTCGCCCATCCCGAAGAGGAGCCGGACGACGAAGAGCGACGCGAAGCTCCACGCCGCGCCCGTGATTGCCGTCATCGCGGACCACCACAGCACGACGCGCGTGAGCGCGAGGCGCGCGCCGTAGCGATCTGCGAACCACCCGCCCGGCACCTCGAAGACGGCGTACGCGATCGTGAACGCGCTGAAGACGAGCCCCATCTCGGAGTCGCTCAGCGCGAGGTCGGCGCGGATCGCCGGAGCCGCGGTCGCGATGCAGACGCGATCGAGGTACGCGACCGCGACCATCGCCAGGGTCATCCCGACGACCGCATGCCGGACGCGCGTCGGGGGTGCGGGCGCGGCCGCGTCCCTGGCCGCCGCCGGCTCGCCGGCGGCCACGCTCAGACGCGTTCCAAGATCGTCGCGATGCCCATGCCGCCGCCGATGCACAGCGTGACGAGGCCGGTCGTCTTGTCCCGACGCTCGAGCTCGTCGAGCACCGTGCCGATGAGCATGCCGCCGGTCGCGCCGAGCGGGTGCCCGAGCGCGATCGCGCCGCCGTTCACGTTCACCTTGTCGGCGGGGATGTCGAGGTCGCGGATCGTCTTGAGCGGCACGACCGCGAAGGCCTCGTTGATCTCGAAGAGGTCGATGTCGCCGACCGCCATGCCGGCCTTCTTGAGCGCACGCTCGGTCGCCGGGCCGGGCGCGGTCAGCATGATCACCGGCTCCGCGCCGATCGTCGCGGCCGTGATGATCTTCGCGCGCGGCTTGAGACCGTGTGCCTTCACGTAGCGCTCGGACGCGAGCAGCACGGCCGACGCGCCGTCGACGATGCCCGAGGAGTTGCCGGCGGTGTGGACGTGGTCGAGCCCGTCCACCTCGGGGTAGCGCTTGTGGACGCGCTCGCCGAGCGTCAGTCCGTCGCCCGGGTCGGGCTTGAAGCCCATCGCGGCGGCGAAGGAGGACTTCAGCTGCGCGAGCCCGTCGAGCGACGTCTCCGGGCGCGGGTACTCGTCGCGCTCGAGGAGCGTCTTGCCGTCGAGGTCCTTGACCGGGACGAGGCTCTTCTCGAAGCGGCCCTCGGCGACCGCGCGCTGGCACTTCTGCTGGCTCTCCCACGCGAAGCGATCGCACTCGGCGCGCGAGATCTTCTCGAGGGTCGCGATGAGGTCGGCGGAGACCCCCTGTGGCACGATCGGGTGCAGCTCGAGGAGATGCATGTTCATGCCGTCGAGCCCGCCGCGGTCGGACCCCATCGGGATGCGCGACATCGACTCGACCCCGCCGCCGACGACCAGGTCCTGCATGCCGCTCGCCACGCCCATGGCGGCGAAGTTCACGGCCTGGAGGCCCGAGCCGCAGAAGCGGTTCAGCGAGACGCCGCTCACGTCGTTCGGCCAGCCGGCGGCGAGCGTCGCCATCCGGCCGATGCAGGCTCCCTGCTCACCCGTCTGCTGGACGACGCCGCAGACGACGTCCTCGACGTCGCGCAGGTCGACGCCGGTGCGCCGGAGGCCGTTCAGGGCGGTCGCGAGCAGCTCCTGCGGGTGCACGCCGGCGAGCGCGCCGTCCTTCTTTCCCTTGCCGCGCGGCGTCCGGACGGCGTCGATGATGTAGGCGGTTCCCATCGCGTTCCCTCGTTCTTCCCGATCTCGCGTCGGCGCCGATCGCGCGCCGCTCGCTCGCCGGCGGCGCCGGGGCCGCTTTTCGGCGGAGACCGACCCTACTAGCACGCGCGAGCGCTCGGCAACCGGGAGGGTTGCGCGGTGCCGCAGGTGCGCGGCGCTACGCGAGCGGGAAGAGCGCGACCCGGAGGCGAGCGCAGCCGTACGGCGCGAGGACCAGGCGCTCGGGCTCCCCTTCCATCGCGACCGGCGGCGCCGGGACCGGACCCGCCGATCCGTCCTCCGTGCCCCACCCGGGAACGCGACGCCCGCTCACCTCGAGCCAGGTCGACGCCCCGGAGCGGGCCCACGGCTGGCGCGCGAGCGGGCGGTCGATCGCGCGGACGGATCGCGCCGCGTCTCCGGGATCGAGGAGGAGCGCCCAGCGCCACTCGCTCCGCGGGTGCAGCTCGTAGTCGCAGAAGGGCGGCGTGCCGGCGACCGCGCGCCACTCCTCCGCGAGCGGCAGCGCGTACACCAGCGGCCCGCGCTCGAGCGCGACCGATGCGCGCTCCCATCGCGACGCCCGCACGTCCATCGGAAGCTCGACCACGAGGACGTCGCCGTCGCGCCAGGTGCGCGACACGGTGACGAGGTCGCCGGCGGGAAGACCGGCCGCCGACGGCCGGCGCGGCGGGAGAGCGAACGACGTCGCCGCGTCCGACGTCGCATCGAGCGAGCCGCGCGCGCGATCGAGCACGGCACCGGAGCCGCCCGTGACGGAGAGCTCCGCGCGCGCCGCCCAGCCGGGGATCCGGACGGAAAGCGGGAATGCGACCGGCCGCTCGCTCCTCACGGCGAACCGGACGACCGGCTCGAACGGATACGCGCTCGTCTGCGTGATCCGCACGGAGGTGCCGCCGATCGACGCCGAGACGGTCGTCGGCGCGAGCTGGAGGGCCGCGATGCCGCCGTCGGGCGTCGCGAACCACGAGTGCGCCACGAAGAGCGGCCACCCGATGTGCATGTTCGCCGCGCAGCAGCCGTACCCCGTCACCGGTCCGAACAGGAGGTCGTTCTCGTGGTGGATGCCGAAGCCGTGCGGCCCCGGCGTGCACGCGACCTGATTCACCTGCTGGAAGTACTGGTGCGTCCGGTGGTCCGCCGCGATGGTCGCGGGCAGGGCGTTCAGCGCGATCCGCTCGACGGCCTCGGCGATCCAGGCGTCGCCCGCCACCCGCTGCGCGAGGTGGAGGCTCGAGAGCGTCTCGACGATCGCGCACAGCTCGGTTCCCTGCGTCGCGCCCGTTCCGTGCAGGAACTCGTCGGACGAAAACATCCCGTGGAGCTGGCCGTGGTGCTCCAGCGTCCGGTGGAAGCCGGTCCGAAGGACGTCGAGCGCGGCGCGGTCTCCGCTCCGCAGATAGGCGATCGCGGGCGCGCGGAACCCCATCGCGCGGTTCACGCCGTGAGCGAACTCGAAGGCGTCGCTCGGCACGTCGCGTCCCAGCTCGCCGAGCCAGTCGCTCGTCTGGGACAGCAAGAGATCGGCCAGCGCGAGGAGCGCGCGGTCGTGCGTCCGCTCGTGGAGCCACAGCGCCGATTCGGCGTTGTCGGCGCCGCGCGGCCGCGCCCAGTCGGCGAGCGGGCGGTCGGCGAGCGCAGCGAGCTGGTGCGCGAAGAAGCGCGCGAGAAACCCCGGGACGCGCACATCTCCGGTCGCCTCGTGGTGGAGGCGGAGCGCCTCGAGCATCGGCATCCGCGCCCACCAGTCGCGGTTCGCCTGCGGCCCGAACGAGCCGTCGTCGCGCTGGCTCGCGAGCGTCCACTCGATCCACGGTCGCGCGCGCTCCGCGAGATGCGCGTCGCCGAGCGCGTGCGCCGCGGCGACGAGGCCGCGCGCGTAGTAGGGGCCGCGCTCCCAGCTCTCGCCGTCGCCGCCCAGCCACGCGCTGCCGGGGCCGACGTCCTCCCAGATGTCGCCGAGCCGGCCGGTCAAGCCCGCCGCCGCGAGCGCGAGCTGCTCGCGCAGCCAGCCTTCCGGCCGGATGGCGCCCAGCGGGAGGCGCGCGAACGGTGTCGGAGCGAGCGGCGGGGGCGCGGACGCGACCACGTCCCGCATCAGCGTCGCTTCGGTCGCGTCGCGCCGGCGCGTCCACGACGCGCGCAAGTGCCGGAATTCACTCGCGCCGGCCGGCAGGTGCGCGACGCTCGCCGTCGAGCGCACGCGCATTCCCGCGCGCGCGTGGCACGCGCGTCGCCGCGCTCGCTTGTCGCTTCGCCCGGGTGCTGCAGGCGCGCTGGAACCTTTCAGGTCGTGCGCGCCTCGTCAAGCCGCGCGCCGCGACGGGCGCGACCGGAAAGAAGGTTGACGATGCCCGTACCGACGCGCAATGAACGTCGCCGGGCACGGCGGCGGTCGAAGGCCGGAACAGGGAGGTTCCGGTACTTTGCTCTTGATGGCGAGGGAGTTCCGCCGCTTCGCGGAGGTCCAGTGCGTCCTGATCCCGTCACCGAAGCCTACCGCGAGAAGAGCTGGCAGGTCGCCGCGCGCCAGCTGCCCCTCGCGTTCGCGATCTTCCTCTTCCTCGTCCTCGCTGCGAACGTCCTCGAGTACGTCAAGCACTCGTCGCGGCTGCCGCACCTCCTCGCGTTCGACGCGATCTGCCTCGCGACGGTGGCGGTGATCGCGGTCGCCGCGCGTCGCGGCCCGGCGGCCGGGCGGACCGCCGCGATCGCCGGCACGGTGGTCCTCGGCTTGCTTCTGAACGCGTACGGCGCCGCGGTCCGGGGATCGGCCGAGATGCTGGTCGTGAACCTCGGGATCCTGCTGGCGGGCGTCGCCCTCCTGTGTCCCTGGGGCGCGCGCGGTCAGGCGGTCGCGAGCACGGGCGCCGTGCTGGGCTACCCGCTCGCGCTCGTCGCGGGCATCGTGCCCGCGATCGACCCGCTCTACGGGCTCGGCGGCCTCGCGGCGATCGCCGGCCTGACCATCCGCGGTGCCGGCCTCATCGACCACCATCGGCGCAGCGACTTCCGGGCGATGGCCGAGCTGCGCGGGCGCGAGGCTCGGCTCCAGGGCTACTTCGACCTCGCTCTCGTCGGGATGGCCGGGCTTTCGCCGTGGCGCGCGTGGCTCGAGGCCAACGACGAGGTGAGCCGGATGCTCGGGTACGGGCGCTCCGAGCTTCTCCGGCTCCGCTGGGACGACGTCGTGCACCCCGACGAGCGAGCCCGCCATGAATCCTGGTTCGACCGCGCGCAGTCGGGCGCCCGCGAGGACTTCAAGGCCGAGACCCGGCTCGTGCGGAAGGACGGCGACCCGTTTCACGCCATGGTCGCGCTCCGTGCGCTGCGCCGGCCGCACGGCGGCATCGATTCGTTCGTCGCGCTCATCGAGGACCTGACCGAGCACCGCCTGGTCGAGGAGGAGCTGCGCGCGGCGAAGGAGCAAGCCGAAGCGGCGAACCGCAGCAAGAGCGACTTCCTCGCGACCATGAGCCACGAGATCCGCACGCCGATGAATCTCATCTTCGGCATGACCGAGATGGCGCTCGACTCCGACCCGACGCCGCAGCAGCGCGAGTACCTGCGGAAGACGCGCGCGGCCGCCGGTACGCTGCAGGTCCTCCTGAACGACGTCCTCGACTTCTCCAAGATCGAGGCCGGCAAGCTCGAGGTCCGGCCGCGCGCGTTTCCCTTGCGCGAGTGGCTCGACGAGTCGCTCGGCCCGCTCTCCTGGCTCGCGCGCGAAAAGGGGCTCGACGTCGCGTGCGAGGTCGACCCCGCGGTGCCGCAGACGGTGCTCCTCGACCCCGATCGCCTGGGACAGGTGATCGTCAACCTCGTCACGAACGCGATCAAGTTCACCGACCGCGGCGGAGTCCGGATCTCGGTCGCGGCCTCTTCCGAAGACGGCGCCGCGTCGTCGCTGCACTTCGTCGTCGCCGACTCCGGCATCGGGATCCCCGCCCCCGAGCAGGCCCGGATCTTCGATGCTTTCGCGCAGGCGACGCCGGCGCAGCCGCGCGCGCGCGGCGGCGCCGGGCTCGGGCTCGCGATCTGCGCTCGCCTCGTGGGCCTCATGGGCGGGCGCATCTGGGTCGAGAGCGCAGTCGGGTCCGGCAGCCGCTTCCATTTCACCGCGCGCTACGGCGCGTCCTCCGTCGGAGAGGCGGGATCGAGCGATGCCCCCGAGCAGACACCGGATCCGCTCTCGACGGCGCCCGTGAGCGCGGCGTAGCCGGCGCTTCACTCCGGGCGCCGCCCGGGACCGGCGCGCCGCCCGTCAGCAGTTCGCCGCGACGAGGCTCACGATTGCCTCCGGATCGACCGGCTTCTCGAGGCCATCCACGCCGAGCTCGTCCCGGATCTCCCGCGCCGTCCGGATCGCCGACACGATGACGACCGGAATGTCGCGGAAGCGCGCGTCGGCGAGCTGACGCGTGCGAAACTCGAACCCGTCCATTCGCGGCATCGCGAGATCGAGAACGATGAGGCACGGGCGCAAGCCGCTCTCGAGGCGGTTGAACGCGTCTCGGCCGTCCATCGCGTAGGCCACCAGGTAGCCCGCGCGGCGGAGCACGATACCGATGAAGTCGCGCTGGTCTTCGTTGTCCTCGACGATGAGGACGGGCCGTGGGTCGATGGTCATCGGGGGGCGACCTCGGCCACCCACCTTGCCGCGAAGGTCATTGAGTCGGAAGCACGGCTCGTGAGCCGGGAGACGACGCCGGATCGTTCCCGGACCCTCCGGTCGAATCCGGCACGCGAGATGCCGCAAGAGCTCTTGCGGCACGCTCTCCGCGATGCGAGATCGGAGGATGGCGCGCGCGCGCCGTCGTGAAAATTTGTCGAACGGCTCCGCTCGCCGTTCGCCGCCCGCCGCTCGGCCGTCGCGGCGCTCCCGGCGTCCGACCTATGGCGCGGCCGGTCGCCTCGTGCGCGCGTTCGTCGCGCTTCTCCGGGCGCCGCACGGCCGCGAGCTCGGAGCGCTCGCCGAAGAGCTCGGCGTCTCTCGCAAGACCGCGGAGCGCTACGCGCGGGTGCTCGTGCGCGACGTGCCGGGTCCGGACGGCGCGCCGCTCGTCGAGATGCTGCGGCGCGACGGCCGCGTCGTGCTGCGGCTGCGCGGCACCGCCGCCGAGGGCATCGACTCGACCGAGTTCCAGGCGGCGTCGATCTTCTTCGCGGCGAGCGCGCTCCGGTCGCTGCGCGGGACCGTCCTCGCCGACGGGGCGGACGAGGTCTGGGACCGCTTCAAGCAGAAGCTGCCGCCCCGCACGCGGGACGCGCTCGACCACGTCGAGCGCAAGTTCCACTACGTTCCCTTCGCGGCGAAGGACTACGCCGGGCTCGAGGAGCGGCTCGACGTCCTCCTGAAGGCCGTCCTCCGGAACGAGGTGCTCGAGCTGCGCTACCGCCGGCCGGACGGCCGGACCCATCTCCACCGGTTCTCGCCCTACACCTTCGTCCTCTATCGCGACGCGCTCTACCTGCTCGGCCAGTCGAGCCGGCACGCGCGCCCGGTCCACCTCGCGGTCGACCGGATCGCCGAAGCGCGCCGGACCGGCGACCGCTATGCGTACCCGGCCGACTACGATCCCGGGCGCGCGCTCGAGGGCGTGCTCGGCATCTGGGGCGGAGACGAGATCGAGGTGGCCCTCCGCCTGACCGGTCGCGCCGCCGAGCAGATCCCCGAGCGCCGCCTGCACCCGACGCAGACGTTCGCGCCGCTCCGCGCCGGAGCACTCGAGATGCGGCTTCGCGTCCGCGGCTGGCAGGAGCTCGCGTGGTGGATCCTGTCGTGGGGCGCCGACGTGGAGGTGCTCGAGCCGCCCGCGCTCCGCCGCTGGGTGAAGCGCGCGGTGGAGTCGGCGGCGGCGCTCTACGCGCGCTGAGGCGTTGCGGAGCGCGCCCGCGACGCTTTCCCTCGCGGGCGCCACTGGCTAGCCTCCCAGCCGTGCGGGTGCTCGTGATCGAGGACGACGAGGAGGCGGCGCGCTACGTGGTGAAGGGCCTCGCCGAGAGCGGTCACGTCGCCGACCACGCGGCCGACGGCACGCGCGGCCTCGAGCTCGCGCTCAGCGGTCCGTACGACGTCCTCGTCGTCGACCGGATGCTCCCGAAGCTCGACGGCGTCGCGATCGTCGCGGCGCTCCGCCGGAGCGGCATCACCATCCCGGTGCTCGTCCTGAGCGCGCTCGGGCGCGTGGAGGATCGCGTCGAGGGCCTCAAGTCGGGAGCCGACGACTACCTCCCGAAGCCGTTCGCGTTCGCGGAGCTGCTCGCGCGCCTGGAAGCGCTGGTGCGGCGCGCGAAGCCGGAAGCCGCGGAGACGCGGCTCCGCGTCGCGGACCTCGAGCTCGACGTCGTCCGCCGCACCGTGCGCCGCGGCGGCGCCGCGATCGACCTGAAGCCGCGCGAGTTCCGGATCCTCGAGTATTTGATGCGACACGCCGGACAGGTCGTGACGCGGACGATGCTGCTCGAGAACGTCTGGGACTACCAGTTCGACCCGCAGACGAACGTGATCGACGTCCACATGAGCCGCCTGCGCCAGAAGATCGACGGCGAGGGCGATCGCCCGCTGCTGCAGACGGTGCGCGGCGCCGGGTATCGCCTGCGGAGCGAGGCGTGAGCGACGAACCCCCTCGGCGATCGAGCCTGATCGTCCGCTTCACGGTCGCGTACGCGGCGCTCGCGAGCCTCATCATGGCGGGAGCGCTCGGGTTTCTCTACTGGTCGACGCGCGACGCCCAGCGACGGGTCGTCGACCGGGAAGTGAAGTCCGAGATGGATCGGCTCTGGCCCGCGCTCCAGAATCGCACCGTCTCGGAGAAGGTGTCGGTGCTCACGACCTGGACCGAGGCCGAAGGCCACTTCGTGGTGTGGTCGCTCATGAGCCGGACGCGCGAGCGGATCGCGGGCAACGTGCCGTCGCTGCCGGCCGAGATCGCCGCCGAGTCCGAGGATTTCGAGTTCCCCATCCCGGCAGAGCCGGGTGCTTCGGCACAGCCGGAGTACGCGCGCGGCCGGGTCGTCCAGCTCTCCTCCGGCGAGCGGCTTCTCATCGCCCGAAACGTGACCGACCTGAAGGAGTTCGGCGGGCGCATCGCACGCGCGTCGATCTGGGCGTTCGGCGCGACGCTCGTCCTCGCGGTCGCGGCGGGCTACGGGTTCAGCCGCAGCGTCGCGCGGCGTCTCGACGCCATCAACCGCAGCAGCGAGGCGATCCTCGCCGGCGACCTCGCGCGACGGATCCCGGTCGGCGAGCCCGGTGACGAGTTCGACGAGCTCGCGGCGAACCTGAACCGCATGCTCGATCGGCTCGAGAGCCTCATGCGCGGCATGCGCGAGGTCGCCGACGACATCGCCCACGACATGCGAAGCCCGATCTCCCGCCTGCGGAGCCGGAGCGAGGTGACGCTCATGGGTCCGCCGGACGCCGGCGCCTATCGCCAGGCGCTCGAGCAGACCGTCAAGGACGCTGACGACGTCCTGGCGATGCTGAACGCGCTCCTCAAGATCGCGCTCGCCGAGTCGGGAGAGCCGCGCGACCGCTTCACCGAGGTCGACGTCGCGGCCGTGGTGCGGGACACCGCCGAGGTCTACGAGCCGCTGGCGGAGGACAAGGGCATCGCGCTCGAGGTCGGGGCGCCCGCGCCCGTCCGCCTCCGCGGCGAGCCGCACCTCCTCTCGCAGGCGGTCGCGAACCTCCTCGACAATGCCGTCAAGTACGTCCCGGCCGGCGGCCACGTGCGGGTTTCGGCGGAGAGCGACGGCCGGCGCGCGCGCGTGGTCGTCGCCGACGACGGCCCCGGGATCCCGGAGTCGTTTCGCGAGAAGGCGTTCGACCGCTTCAGCCGTCTCGAGGCGAGCCGCTCCGCGCCCGGGAGCGGTCTCGGCCTGAGCCTCGTCCGGGCCGTCGTCCGCCTGCACGGCGGCACCGTGACGCTCGCCGACCGGAGCCCCGGCCTCGAGGTCGCGATCGAGCTGCCGCACGACGCGCGCACCAGCCATCGGGCTGCCGCAGCCGCCGATCGCGCCGCGCCGGCCGCGGCGGACCGCGCGACGGCTCGCACGTGAGCGCTGCCGCAAGACGGGAGACTTCCGCTCACGCCGCGCGCGAGCGCTCCGGCGACCGGTCCGAAGGATAGAGCGGCGGCAGCGCGTTCGCCGTCGGTTCGGCATTCATCGCGGACCTGCCGGGACGCGCGGCCGCGAGCGCGCGCGCGAGCGCGCGCCCGTCCCACGCGCCGTCGGTCCGGCCGTAGAGCCGGCCGTCGAGCGCGGCGAGCTCGCGGGCGAGCTCGCCGTCGCTCAGCCGGCGCGCGACGTCCGCCGTGCTTCGCGGCGGGGCGTCGGGCCACACGACGCGTCCCCAGGTCAGGATCGCGTCGCGCGCCGCGCGCGGGTCTCCGGTCTCGCAGGCCGTGCGCACGCGAGACAGGAGCCGCGCCGGCGACTCGGACGCGGGGGAGGTCGCGTCCGGGGTGGGGGGCGCCGCCGCCGCGCCCCGGCGGCGGAACGCGAGCAGCGTTCCACCGGCAAGGAGGAGGGCAGCGGCGGCGGCGCCGAGCACGACGGCTCCGGAAAGCGGCCGGGCGGCCGCAGTCGGGGGGTCGGAGTCCGTCGCACTGGTCGTGACAGCCTTGGAATCGTCCTTTGAAGAGGAGGGGTTGGCGCTCTTCTGCTCGGGAGCGCGCTCCGGTGGTGCGGCGGCGGTGGTCGCGCCCGCGGCCGGCAGCACGTCGATCGTGTCCTCGGGAAGGCGCGCCGTGCGCATCTTCTCGGCGGCGACGTCCCACCACCGCACCTCGACCGCGGGCAGCGTCGTGCGGCCGGGCGCGGTCGGCACGAGGCTCACCGACTGCTCGAGGACGGAGATCGTTCCGTCGTCGCTCGGGAGCGTGCCGTCGCGCGTTCCTTCCGGGTACTGCCGCACGCCGGCGGGCGCCGGGATCTCGAAGCGCGGGAGCTGCTCGGCCGCGCTGCCGAGAGCCCGCAGCGCGATCGTGCGGGTGATCGATTCGCCGACGCGGAAGGTCGGCTTGGCAGGAGTCCACGACTGGGAAAGCTCGACCGAGCGCGCCGGCAGGAACCACTCGCCGGCCGCCTCGGCCGGGCGCGCCTTCACGTGCAGCGCGACCGGGTTCGATCGCACGCGCACCTGACGGCCGCCCATCATTCGCTCCATGAGCTCGGCAGCGGACGGGAAGCCGGCGAAGCCGCCGAACGCGTCGTCGAACGGGTCGTCCGCGAGCGCGTCGTCGAGATCGTCGAGGGAGCCGAACGGATCGACCGCGCGACGGCCGGAGCGCGCCGCGCGCTGCGGCTGCGCGCGCGGGACGCGGGCCTGGAGGGTGACCGGCGGGATCACGAGGTCGCCGCTCGCGTCGGGCACGACCGTGAAGTCGCGCTCGTGCACGCGGTAGCGCCGGCCGTTCCGGGTCGCCTCGTGCGTCTCGACGTCGCCGACCGGCGTGAAGCGGAGGTTCTCCGCCGACGGCTCGCTGATCGCGCCGTCGCGGATGCCGACGCCGTCCCAGACGCGGACGGTGTAGCGCACTTCGCCCTGGACGATCGGCGCGCTGTCGTCGACCGTCGCTTCGACGAAGAGGTCGGGCGTGCCGGTCGGCGCTGCCGAGCCGGCCGCGGTGGGCGCGTTCGCCGCGGCGCCCGCACCCGCTGTGCTCGCGCCCGGCGATGCCGCCGTCCCGCGGCCGGCCTGCGACCCGCTTCCGCCGGTCGCCCGTGGGCTCGCGGACGCCGGTCGGACGTCGATCGCGATCGGCTCGCTGGTCGCGTCGCCGGCCCGGATCGCGGGGATCGTGAGCGCGCCCGTCGATCGCGGCGACAGCGTGACGATCCAGTCGACCGACGCCTCGCTCCGCCCATTCACGACCGAGAGGCGCTGGCTCTGCCGGGTGCCGACGACGTCGAAGTCCTTCGCGAGGACGGAAAGGTCGGGCGCCGCGCTCGGGGGATCGCCGGCGGCGCGCAGCAGCAGGTCGAACGTGTCGCCCTCGTCCAGCGTCGCCTGCGAAGCACGCGCTCGCAGCTCGGTCGCCGCGTGCGCGGGCCCGGCCGCCGCAATGCCCGTCGCGAGCGCGATGGCGAGCGCGATCGCCGCCATTCCTCCGATGTGTCGATGTGCCGTGCGCATGTCCGGAACCTTTCCTCGTCCTGTCGGTCGTCCTCGTCGCCTGAAGCGAAGCGCGGCGCGCGTCATTGCCGGGCGAGCGCGCTCTCGGCGAAGTGCCGCCGGATGCGGGCGCGCAGGAGGCCGCCCGGGTCGTCCGGGACCTGGCGGAGCTTCTGCTCGCGCGCCTGCTCCTCCTCGGTCGTGGGTACGCGGGCTGCCGGGCGATCGGACTCCGCGCTGCGGCTCTGCGCGTCGCGGTCTGCGTCGCCCTGCAGGGCTCGCGTCACGCGATCGGCGAGCGACTCGCCCGCGGCCGGCTGATCGCCGTTCTTCTCGTCGGGCTTCCGCGGCGGTGGCGACGTCTCCGCATCGGCGCGGCGCGCGTCGTCGGCGCGACCGCTCGCGTCGGAAGCGGTCGCTTTCGCTTGCTCGCGCGCGTCTGCGGCTTCGGCTTGCGGTTCGCCTTCCTGCTGCTGCTTCTCGGACGACGCGCTCGCGTCGCCGCCGCCGCCCTGCGGCGAGTTCTGCTCGTCGGGCTTCTTCTCCTGCGACGCGGTCTGATTCTCGCTGCCCTGGTCTTGGCCGCCGTGCGACCCGCCGTTCGAGTCGGCCTGGCTCTTCTCGCTGGCCGACGCGGACGCGTTCTGCTGTCGGTCCTTCTGCTCGTCGCCACCGCCGCCGGACTGCGCCTCGGATTGCCGCTGGCCGCCCCCGCCCTGCGCGCTCTCGTTCTTCTGTTGCTGCTGCTTCTGCTGCTCCTGCTGCTTCTGCTTCCGCTGCTCGAGGAGCCGCTTCACGAGCTCGCGGTTCGCCTTCGCGTCCTCGTGATCGGGCTGCTGCGCGATCGCCTCGTCGTAGGCCGCGATCGCGTCCTCGAGCTTGCCGGCGCGCGCGAGCGAGTTGCCGAGGTTGTACCGGTTGTCGGCGCCTTCGAGCTTCGCATAGCGCTCGACCGCGGCGTCGTAGGCGCCGCCCTGGTAGGCCGCGGCCGCCTTCCACGCCGGGTCTTCGAAAAGCTTTTCCGCGCTGCCGGGGTCGCCGGTCGCGAGCGCCGCCTGCGCCTGCTGATCGCGCGTCGCCCAGAGGTCGTCCCAGGTGCTCGCGCGCGCGCCGCGCGGATCGCCGAGGAGGACCGCGAGCGCGAGCGCGACGAGCCAGCCGCGGCGGAACGCGAGCGGCGCGAGCGCGAGCGGGATCGCGAGGAGCCACACGCCCGCGTCGCGCCAGGTGTCCGCGTTGGCCGACGCGCGCTTCGCATCGGAAGTGGAATCCGAGAGCGGCTCCGCGAGGAGGCGCGCGACGTCGTCGTTGCCGGGCGTCGCGATCTCGAAGCGGCCGCCGCCCGCCGAAGCGAGCGCGCCGAGCTCGCCGGCGTCGACCCGCGACACGACCGGCGATCCGCTCGCGTCCTTCACGAGGCGCGCGCGCGCGTCGACCGCGGGAGCGCCGTCCTTCGTCCCCACGCCGAGCACGGACACCTTGCGGCCGTGCGCCGCCAAGGTGCGCGCCGCGGCGATCGCGGCGTCGCGATCGTCGCCGGGCGAAGCCGTCAAGACGACGACGTTCCCGCCTGGCATGCCGGCCTGCGCGAGGAGCGCGTCGGCCGCGGCGAGCGCGCGATCGGGACGGCTCTGGCGGCCCGGCATGATCCCGCTCGTCAGGCTCGGCACCATCTCTGCGATCACGCGTCCGTCGTCCGTCAACGGGGACGCGACGAACGGCTCGTCGGCGTAGAGCACGAGCGCGACCTGGCCGCCCTTGGCGGCGTCGAGGACGTCCTGCAGCTTGTGGCGCGCGTGCGCGAGCCGCGACGGCGTCAGGTCCGCGACGTCCATGGCCGGCGACGTGTCGAGCAGCACGACTGTCGGCTGGATCGCCTTCCAGGTCGGCTGCGGGATCCGCTCCCAGGTCGGGCCGGCCATCGCGACCGCCGCCGCGATCCACCCGGTTGCGAGGGCCCAGAGCGGCCAGCGGCGGATCGGGCGCTCCTCGTCGAGCAGGAGGAAGCGGAGCAGATGCGGATCGACGACGCGGCGCCACGCGCTTCCGCGCACCGACGAGCGGGCGGCTGCCCACACGACCAGCGCCGCGGGCACGAGCGCGAGAAGCCACGCCGGCCGGAGGAAGTGCAACGTCTCGGAGATCATGCCGTCACCTCGTGAGCCGAGCTCGCCGATGCCGACGACGACGCCGTCGCTGACGACGCCGTCGCCGACGACGCTGAAGCGCTCGTCCGCGAGAGCGACGGCGCGACCTGCAGGAGGCCGATCCCGAGGCTCAGCGCGAGCGCGACGCCGAGCGGCCACTGGAAGAGCTGGCGCGTCGGCCGGACGTACAGAGGCTCGGCCGTCGCCGGCTCGAGGGCGTCGATCTGGCGGTAGATGCTCGCGAGCCCCTCCGCGTTCTTCGCGCGGAAGTAGGCGCCGCCGGTCGCGTCCGCGATCTCGCGCAGCGTCCGCTCGTCGAGGTCGGCCGACGGGTTCACGATCTCCTGTCCGAAGAAGCCGGAGACCGCCATGCGATCCGCGCCGACGCCGATCGTGTAGACGCGCACGCCTTCTGCGGCCGCGAGCTTTGCCGCCTCGACCGGCTGGATCGCGCCGGCGTTGCTCGCGCCGTCCGTCAGGAGCACGACGACGCGGCTCTCGGCCGGACGGTCCTTCAGGCGCTTGACGGCGAGCGCGAGCGCGTCGCCGATCGCCGTGTCCTCGCCCGCGAGCCCGACCGACGCGTCGCCGAGGAGGCTTCGCACCGTTTCGCGATCGAAGGTGAGCGGCGCCTGCAGGTACGGGCGCGTGCCGAAGAGGACGAGGCCGACGCGGTCGCCGTCGCGGCGGGCGAGGAAGTCGTCGGCGACCTCCTTCACGACCGTGAGTCGATCGGCCGGCTGGCCCGCGACCGTGAAGTCCTCGCGCGCCATGCTTCCGGAGAGGTCGATCGTGAGCAGCAGATCTCGCCCGGCGGCCGCGACGGGCTGCGGCTCGCCGGCCCACTGCGGGCGCGCGGCGGCGACGACGAGCGCGATCCACGAGAGCGCCATCGCGGCGACCAGCGCCCGGCGAGCGCGCGCGCTCGCGAGCGGGCCGCGCGCGATGCCGGCGATCGCGTCGAAGAAGGGAACCCGCAGCGCTCCGGCGCGCGTCTCGGGCGCCGCCGGCCAGAAGCGCCGGACGACGAGCGGGAGCGGGAGGAGGGCGAGGGCCCAGGGCCAAGCGAGCTCGATCATCGGTTGCCTCGAATCCAGGCGCGTGCGGCCGCGAGGAGCTCGACGCGGTCGATGCGCGCGCCGCCGCTCGTGAAGGACGCGACGCCGGGCGGCGCGTAGGGCGCGAGCGCGAGCACGCGGCCGACGTCGCCGGCGAGCGCGGCCCGCGAGCGCGCGCCGCGGCGATGGCCGGCGTGGCTCGAGAGGAAGTCCTGCCACGTCGCGCCGTGGAGGCCGGCCACGCGGCTGCCGAAGCGGACGAGCGCGACCCGTCGCAGGAGCTCGGAGATCGCCGTGGCGAGACCGTGCAGGTCGAGCGGTCGGCGGGCGAGGGCGTCGAGCTCGCGCAGCGCGCGCCGCGCGACGCTCGCGCGCCGCCGTCGCCACGCGATCGCCGCGACCGCGACGCTCGCGAGGAGAACGGCCGCGACGATCCACCAGCCCGGCGCGGGCGGCCACCAGCCGATCGCGTCGGGGAGGTGCAGGCCACGGAGGCCAGCGAGCGCATCGCCGCCGGCCGCCTGCGGCAGTCCGGCGGGCATTCCGTTCGGCATTCCGTTGGGAGAGAGCGCGTTCATGCGTGTGCCCTCGACGGCGTGCGTGCCCCGAAGGCGCGCGCGAAGCGGTCGGCGCGCAGCACCTCGGCGCAGTCCTCGCCCGTGCGGAGCGGGAGGAGCGCGATGCGCCGGCGTCGGCAGAGATCGGCGAGCCGGTCGCGCCGGGCGGCGAAGCGGGCCGCGTACTCCGCGCGCCACCGGCGGTCGCCGGTGAAGACGGACGCGACCCGGCGGCCATCGCTCACGCGATACGCGCCGTCGGGCGGCGCATCCGCCTCGAGCGCGTCGTAGACGAGGATGCAGCCGACCTCGCAACGCGCCGCGAGACGCGAGAGCGCGCGCTCGGCGTCCTCGTCGAGATCGGCGAAGTCGCTGACGATCACCACGAGCGTGCCCGGTCGCTGCACCCGCCGGATGCGCTCGAGCGCGCCGGCGAGCGAGGGCGGCGCGGCGTCGCCGGACGCGACGCACGGCGCTTCGTGCGACGCGGGCTCGAGGCCTTCGCTGGTCGCGTCGCCGAGCGCGCGCAGGAACGCGAGCAAGCGGCCGCGGCTCCGCTGCGGCGCGATCTCGCGGCAGCCGTTCGCGGTGATCACCATCCCGCCGACGCGGTCGCCGCCGTCGCGCGCCGCCCATGCGAGCGTTGCGGCGGCGCGCGCCGCCTGGACCGACTTGAAGGCGTCGCGCGTCCCGAAGCGCATGCCCGGGCGCTGGTCGACGACGAGCAGCACCGGCCGCTCGCGCTCCTCGTGGAAGAGCTTCGTGTGGACCCGGCCGGTGCGCGCGGTGACGCGCCAGTCGATCGTGCGCAGGTCGTCGCCGGGCTGGTAGATGCGCGCCTCGTCGAACTCGAGACCTCGACCGCGGAACGTCGACTCGTAGCCGCCGGAGCCGAGCGTCCGGACGCGGGCGCGCGGCCGCAGGTGGACGTGCGCCGCCCGCCCGCGCTGCTTCACGAGCTCGTCGACGGTCGCGGTGATGCCGTAGCGATCGTGCATGGTCGCCGTCCGACGTCAGGCGAGCGGCACGCGCTCGAGGAGCGCGTCCAGGAAGCGATCGGGCGTGAGGCCGTCGGCCTCGGCCTCGAAGGTCAGAAGGATGCGATGGCGGAGCACGTCCTTCGCGACCGCGTGCACGTCCTCGGGCGCGACGAACTCGGCGCCGCGGAGCCAGGCGTGCGCGCGCGCGCAGCGCTCGAGTGCGATGGTGCCGCGCGGGCTCGCGCCGCAGCGGACGACGTGGGCGAGGTCCGCGCCCCAGACGCGCGGCGCGCGCGTCGCGACGACGAGCTGGACGACGTACTCCTCGAGAGCGGGCGACAGGTACAGGTCCAGCACCTCGCGCCGGGCGGCGAAGATCGTCGACTGGGAGATCGTCGCGAGCGGCGGCGCCTCGTCGCCGCGCGCCTCGCGCCGTACGAGCGCCAGGATCTTCCGCTCGGACTCGACCGTCGGGTAGTCGATGCGCGCGTGCATGAGGAAGCGGTCGAGCTGCGCTTCGGGCAGGGGGTACGTGCCCTCCTGCTCGAGCGGGTTCTGGGTCGCCATGACGAGGAAGAGCCGCGGAAGCGGATACGTCCGCCGGCCGACCGTCACCTGGCGCTCGGCCATCGCCTCGAGCAGCGCCGACTGCACCTTCGCCGGAGCGCGGTTGATCTCGTCGGCGAGGACGAGGTTGTGGAACACCGGTCCGGGCTGGAACGCGAAGCTGCCGTCCTCGGGCCGGTAGACGTCGGTGCCCGTCAAGTCCGCGGGCAGGAGATCCGGCGTGAACTGGATGCGGTGGTCGTCGCCTTCGATCGCACGCGCGAGCGCGCGCACGGCCTTCGTCTTCGCGAGGCCGGGCGCGCCCTCGACGAGGAGGTGGCCGTCGGCCAGGAGCGCGATCAGGAGCCTCTCGACGAGCGCCTCCTGACCGAGGATGCAGGCGTTCAGGTGGTCGCGCAGGCGCGCGAAGTGCGGATGCGCGCGGGTCGCGTCCGCGGGAAATTGGGCGACCGGATCGGTCGTGGGCATCGTCTCTCCTCCTTGGGGCGGGCCGACCTTCGCGGATCCCGCCGTGTTCGCGTGGGAGAGACGCTGGCGCGTCGCGGAAGCACCTTTCCGGCAGATGAACTTCCGTTCATGTCGCCGGAGGGCGTCGGAGGACGCTCGGGCGCGTGCGATGTGCGCGACCCCGGCCGCGGGCCCATCCTAGAAGCGCGCCGCGAGGGTATCCTGGCCGGCAGGAGGGAGCTCCATGAGGACCAGGACGATCGCCATCGCGGCGGCAGCAGCCGCCTTTGCCGTCTCCGCATCCGCGTACGCAGCGCCGTCGATGCGCATGAGCCGGGAGGAGCGCGCGCTGGCGGAAGCCCGCGAAGACGTGACCGCTCAGGCCAGCATGACGAAGGGCGCGGCGCAGCAGAGCTTCGAGCTCGAGCGGCGCCGGCTGGATGACCTGATCAGCGATCTCGAGGCGGGACGGCGCGTCCCCGCCTGGGAGATCGATCGGGCGCTCGACGAGGCGCGCACCGCGCCGTGATCACGCGCTGCGCGAAGCGCTGAGGCAGCTCGCCGCTGCGACCGCGCGGCCGCGCGAGGCGGCGCGCTCGCACGCGGCGAGCGCTTCGCGCGCCTCCTTCAAGCGCCCGAGCGCCAGCTCGCGGTCGCCGCGACGGAGCGCTTCCGCAGCCGACCGCATGAGCGACTCGTAGCGCGGGCACGCGGCCGCGACGACGAGGGCCGTTCCTTCCGGCGCGACCGCCACGACCGATTCGGCGCTCGCGGACGGGGCGAACGCGCACGGTGCAGCGAGCGCGACGACCGCCGAGCCGATCGCGATCCCGCGGGCAAAGCTTCGCATGGCGCGACCGCACCGCAAGCGGGGTGCCGGGGACCGCGATCGGCTCGCGGCCGAGAAACCCGCGTGGTTCTCGCGTGCTGCGGCATCGGCGCCGGACGCTCGATGCCGCCGGTGTGGGCACTGCCCGGGATTCGAGCAGCGGGCCGCCCGCGATCCGGGCAATTCGGCGTGCGCGACCGCGGCGCCCGGAAGGCGGCGCGCTGGCGACAGGTCGCGAGGCATGACATCGACGGCAGCGGGGCGGCGCGTCGGATCGCCGGCCGGCAAGGAGGCCGAAATGCTGAAGCTCCACTTCCACCCGTTCTCGACCTACTCGCGAAGGGTGCGGATGGCGCTCATCGAGAAGCGCATTTCGTGCGAGCTGGTCGAGGTCGACATGGCGAAGGGCGCGCATCGCACGCCCGAGTACCGCGCGCTGAACCCCTACGGGCGCGTTCCGACGCTGCAAGAGAACGGCTTCGTCCTCTACGAATCGACCGCGATCCTCGAGTACCTCGAGGCGACGCACCCGACGCCGCCGCTGGTGCCCGCCGACCCGCAGGGGCGCGCGCACGTCGCGATGCACATGAAGCTCTGCGACCTCCAGCTCGCGCGCCAGACGGGCACGATCATCTTCCCCAAGCGCTTCCTGCCGAAGGAGCGCTGGGACGATGCCGCGATGGCGCAGGCGAAGAAGGAGATCGAGAAGCACCTCGAGATCGTCGAGGCGCAGGTCGCGGGAAAGGAATGGATGGTGGGCGATCGCTACTCGCTCGTCGAGGTCTGCTACACGCCGTTCGTCCAGTTCCTGCCGCTCATGGAGGTGACGCCGCCGCCCGGCGTCGCGTCGTGGGTCGAGCGCATGCTCGCGCGGCCGTCGGCGAAGGAGACGGCGCCGGCGGTGTGAATCGTGCGGCGCTGCCGGCTCGCGCGGGCCCGCCGCAGGTGCCGAGTGCCGGGCGAGTGGGCTTTCGACCCGCCCGTCGAGGTCGTGGCCGCGGGCGCGGCTCGCCGCGCGGCGCTCGGGCAGCATGGTAGGACCCGTAGGTGCAACAGTAGAACCACGTGTTGGCGGTGTGACGAAAGGGAGCCACAAAGAAGCAGCATCGAACGTTGGGGCTACGGAGGAGAATGCGATGAAGCGATTCGTCGGAAGTCTCGCCGTCCTTGCCCTCTTGACGCTGACGGCGCATGGCGCCGTCGCCGCCGCGTGCGATCCGGACGGGGTCGATGCGCAGGCCATCGCGGATGCGCGTGCCGACGCCGCCGCGCAATGCGACTGCGCGACCGCCGAGAACCACGGCTCCTACGTGAGCTGCGTGGCGGGGGTCCTCAACGCGCGCGTCAAGAACAATCAGCTTGCGCCCAGCTGCAAGGGCGCGATCCAGCGGTGCGCCGCGCGGTCGACGTGCGGGAAGCCCGGCTTCGTCACCTGCTGCCGCACGAGCGCAAAGGGCGCGACGAAGTGCTCGACGAAGCGCGACGCCGACCACTGCACGCCTCCGTCGGGCGGCTCGGCGTGCGTCGGCGGCTTCTCGAGCTGCTGCGACGCCTGCACCGCCACCGGCTGCGCCCCGACCCCCACCCCGGCCCCGACGCCGTAAGCGGCCGGGGCATCGCCGACCGCGGCGACCGACAGCATCGCCCGCGCTCCAGCGCTCTCCGGATCGGGCGCGGGAGTGAACGAGCGATGCGGCTGGCGCCGACCCACGGAGCCGTGTGGCGCGGGCAAGCGACGTCCGGTCGAACGACCGTGACGGAGCGCCCGCCCACACGGCTGGGGCGGCCTCCGCGCGAGCGACGCGGCTACGAGCGACGGTCGATCGCCGTCACCCGTGCGGAACGCGCGCGTCAGGCACCGATGCGACGGACGATCTTTCGCTTCGTCGCGTTGATCTCCTTCAGATCCACGATCGCGGCTTCGGCGATGTCGTCGCCCACCATGCGGTCGCTCTCGGCGGCGAGCTCGTCCATGTCGACCCACATCGCGTAGCTCGCGCGCGTGCGGTCGGTGATGACGCCGGCCTTGAGGAGAGTCTTGACGAGCGTCCGGAAGACGTTCGTCGACTCCTTCATGAGCCGGCGGCGGTCCTCGTCGCCGAAGGCTTCCATGACCGCGCTTCGGACCCACTGCCACTCGAGCCCGAACCGCGGGTAGATCGTGCGCTTCTGCTCGGCGTTCACGAGGTTGAAGAGCAGCAGGTTGAAGCACTCGAGGGCCCAGTCCTCGACGGCGTCGTGCTCCGCAGCCTCGAGGCCCGGCATCGTCGCGTGCGCCCAGATCTTTCCGAACTTGTGGTGGAAGGCCTCGTCCGTCATCACGAGCTGGCACAGCCGTCGGAGGGTCGGGTCGAGAGCGACCTTGTGCAGCGTCGTGAACGCGCCCATCGCGACGCCCTCGACGAGCATCTGCATGCCGACGATCTTCTTGTACACGACCGGCGTCGCGACGAGCTCGTTCAGCAGGTTCCCGATCGTGTCGCCGACGGGATAGATCTCGCCGCCGAAGCGCGAGCGCGCATAGAGCGAGAAGGCGTGCACGTGGCGCGCCTCCTCCCGCACCTGGTTCGCGGCGTACTCCTGGGCGCCGGGATCGAGGAAGATCTCGCACAGGCTCGCCGACAGGCTGAGCGCTCCTTGCTCGCCGTGCAGCAGGTTCGACGTCGTCCAGCGCGCGCTCTCGTTCACGAAGTCGATGCGCTGGCGCTCGTCGAGACGGTCCCACACCGCGGTGTGCGACTCGACCACGAAGTCCTCCGGCAGGAGCGCCTCGCCCGCCTTCGGCGGGGTGACGAGGTCGATGTAGTCGCGGTCCTCGGGGTTCCAGAAGTGCTCCTCGGTGCGCGCGATGATCTCCTCGAAGTGCGGAGACCGGCGCGCGTAGCGGCCGACCTCCATCATCGCGGGGAAGTCGTCGCGCGAGACCGTTTGATACGCGGGGTCGAAAGCCATGAGCGTTCCTCCGCAGCCCGAGCGGCTGGACCGACCGTCCGGTCGGTTGCGAGTCTCCTGTGTAGAGGGCGAGCGCGCTCGAAACAAGCCGGGGCGCCGCCGCGCGCGTTCGAGGTTCGCGAGGCGCGACGCGATTCGCCGCGCGGCTCGCGTGCGCCGCCGTCGCCGCCGATCTTGCGGAACGCCGACCGGCGTGGGAGTCCAGCCAGCCTATGGCCAGCAAGCAGATCTGCGAGACGGCGATCGAGGCCGTCGCCGATGTTCCGGACGGCGCCTCCCTCCTCGTTCACAGCTTCGGACCGCCCCAGGCGTGGCCGACCGACTGCCTGCACGCGCTCGCGGAGCGCGGCGTCCGCGACCTCACGGTCGTCTGCAACACGCCGGCGGGCGGACCGACGTCGCTGAACGTCCTGGCCGCGAAGAAGCAGATCCGGAAGCTCGTCTGCAGCTTCATCTCGAATCCCGCGATGGCGACCGAGATCTCGGAGCTCGTCAGGGCGGGCGAGATCGAGGTCGAGATGGTGCCGCAGGGAACGCTCATCGAGCGCGTCCGCGCCGGGGGAGCCGGCCTCGCCGGCTTCTTCACGCCGACGGGCGTCGGCACCGCGGTCGCCGAGGGGAAGGAGGTGCGCGAGTTCGGCGGCCGTCCGTACGTGTTCGAGCGCGCGATCCGCGCCGACTACGCGCTCCTCCAGGCCGACCGCGCCGACCGGGTCGGCAACGTCACGTATCGGCGCGGCGCCCGGAACTTCGGGCCGGCGATGGCGATGGCCGCGCGCACGACGATCGCCGAGGTGAAGGAGGTCGTCGACGTCGGGGCGCTCGATCCGGAGGAAGTCGTCACGCCCGGCATCTTCGTCGACCGCATCGTCGAGACGACGACCCATCTCGACGTCGGCGTGCTGCGCCAGATCCTGTCCCTGGTCGGGCGCGTGAACAACATGGAGGGGCGCTCGGTGCGCGAGGGCGGGCCGGTCGGGCTCCCCGCGGACCTCATGGCGATGAAGGCGGCGTCGCTCCTCCGCGAGGGCGAGTACGTGAACCTCGGGATCGGACTTCCGACGCTGGTCTCGAACTACGTCGCCGGGCGGAACGTCACGCTCCACGCGGAGAACGGCATCCTCGGCTACGGTCCGTTCCCCGAGGAAGGCGCCGAGGACGTCGACCTCTACAACGCGAGCGGCCAGCTCGTGACGCCGCTCGCGGAGACGTCGTACTTCGATTCGACGACGTCGTTCGCGATGGCGCGCACCGGCCGCGTGTCGACCGTGATCCTGGGCGGGTTCCAGGTCGCGCAGAACGGCGACCTCGCGAACTGGACGATCCCCGGGCAGACCGGCGGCGGGATCGGCGGCGCGATGGACCTGGCAGCCGGCGGCGCGCGCGTGATCGCGCTCCTCTACCAGCTCGAGCGCAGCGGCCGCTCGAAGCTCGTCGAGAAGCTCGAGTACCCGCCGACGGCGCTCCGCTGCGTCAAGTCGGTCGTCAGCGACCTCGCGTGGATCGACGTCGACGACCGCGGGTTCCTGCTGCGCGAGCTTGCACCCGGCCTCACGGTGGACGACGTGAAGTCCGCGACCGGTGCGCCGCTCCGGGTCGCGAGCGACGTGCGCGAGATGACGTTCGACTGAGCGCCTCGGCCGGCGCGCCTGCGGCTTCGCAGCAGCCGCCGTGCGATCCGTTCGGGAACTGCTGGGGCCCGCCCGCCTAGCTTCTCCCCCTGGGTCGTCGACACCGCGGTCGTAAGGAGCATCGTCGCCCGGAGGCGCCGTCAGTGTGCGCAGCGCGGCGACGCGGATGGCACCTGTTCGCAGAGCGCCGCGCCCACCGGGGCGGCGAGCGCCTCGGCGACGATCGCGTTCAGCCGCCGTCCATAATGGCCTCCCGGCTGGAAGTCGCCGTCGCCGAGCGGCGCGAATCCGCCGTCGGGTCGGACGACCGCCTCGCCGGCGGTGATCGCCGCGACCAGCCCGGCGTCCCACGACGTCCCGCGCGCCCTCGCCTCGTCGAACTCCTGCTTCCGCGGCAGGTACACGACGAGGAATGCCGCGCCGCTGTCCGCGACTTCCGCCGCGAAGCGCGCGAGCAGGCGTCGCGCGATCCCGGTCACCTCGGGATCGCTCGCGAGCGCGGCGAGCGAGGCGTCGGCCGCGTCCGGCCGCTCGCGATCGAGGAGCGCCGCCGCGAGCGCGAGGAGGCGACTCTTCTGCCACCACGCGGCGTTTGCCCTTCCGGCATCGAAGAAGCGCTCGTGAAGCGCGAGCGGGTGTTCGGGGAAGCGCGCGAGCGCGCCGACGACCTCCTCGGGCGGTAGGGCCGGTGAGTTGATCAGCCGGAGCGAGTCGCCGTCGAGCAGGAAGCGCGGCTTCGAGAGCGGCACCTCGGTGTTGCCGAAGTAGAGCGGGCGAAAGACGTTCAGGTCGCGGAACGCGTTCTCGGGCTGAAGGCCGAGGACGACGACGGCCGGGCGCATCGCTCGGCCGGCCTTCCGCCAGCGCAGGTACGCCTGGTCGAGGCCGTAGGCGTTCACGCCGAAGTTGAGCACGTCCACGTCGAAGCCGCCCGCGCGGAGCCGCTGCTCGAGGAGCGCGCCCCAGGTCTCCTCGTCCGTCGACTCGTCGCCGAAGGTGAACGAGTCGCCGAAGAGCTCGACGCGCGCGCCGTCGGCGTTTCCGGAAGGCGACGCTCCCGTCACCCGCGCCCCGTGTCCGTCGACGTGCGCGCGGCCGTCGCGCGAGGTGGCGCCCGGCCGCGGTGCCCAGCCGAGGTCGGGGTCGTAGACGAGGAACGGGCTCGCCGAGGATCGGTAGCGCTCGATGTTGTCCGCGATCGCGCGCAGCCCGATGCGAACCGGCGGGACCGCGATGCCCGCCACGCGCATCTGACCCTCGGCGTCGCGCGCGCTCACGAGGCGCGCGAAGAGCTCGCACGCGACGAGGGCGATCGCGACCGCCATGGCGACGCGAGCGGCGCTCCGGAGCGGGCGCATCGGACCGTTGCTGCCAATCGCGGGCGCTCGCGTCCAGCGCGGCCCGCATCCAGCGGTCGGTGCCCCGGCTGCATCAGCAGGACCGGCCTCCGAATCGTTCAGGAATCTCTCAGCGGCGGTGCGGGATTTCAGCGACACCCGGCGACCAACGCGGGAACGGTGTGCCGCGCCGCCGCCGGCGTCTGCGACGTCGCCGAGACGTGCGATGGAGCGAGCCCGCTCTGTCCCGCAAACGGCTTCCAGCCGGCCGGCGCCGCGTGCACCGAGGACGGCGACCTCTGCACGAGGAACGAGTGCGACGGCTTCGGCGGCTGCTCGCACGTCGACAAGCCCGATACCGACGACGACGACCTGTGCGACGAGCAGGACCCGTGCACGAACGTCCTCCTGAACGCAGGCGGCCGCCGGCCGGGTGAAGGTCACGCTGCGTACGAAGTCGAGCACCATCCCGGTCGTCCTCGGCGACGCGACGGTGCTGCTCGGCGATCGGGCGGACGCGACCAACGGCCTCTGCGCCGAGACGGACTTCTTCGACGCGGGCGACTGCAGGTTCAACGGAACGCGAACGACGCTGAGCTGCGCGAAGTAGGACGGAATCGCGAAGGCGGGCGGCTCTGGTCATGGCTGGCCGCCTTCGCGGTTGGCGGATCGGGTCGCTTCAGAGCTTCCCGGCCGTCAGGTTCCAGGTGATGTCGCCGTGCGCGAGCGGGGCGATCACCTCTTTCTGGAACTTGCCGTCCCGGAACCGGTACCGGCGAAGCTCGTGCTGGTCCTCGGAGGCGACGTAGATCTCAGGCTTCCCGTCGCCGTCGAGGTCCGCGAGAAGGACCGGATGCTCGAAGCCCGAGGACTGGGCTTCGATCTGCGTCGACTTCCACGTGCCTCCGTCCTGCTGCTCGAAGAGCCAGATGCCGGATGAGAGCCCACCCGCCACGAGATCGATCTTGCCGTCGCCGTTCGCGTCGCCCGCGACCAGCGACCGCATCTGGCGGTCCGGCACCGTCGCGACGACCGCGCTCTGCCACGCGCCGTCCTTCATGCGGTACTGCTTGATCGTGACCGGGCGCGCGACGTCGCCGCCTGCTCCGATCGCGCCCTCCCAGACGACGTAGAGCTCGGCCTTCCCGTCGCGATCGACGTCGGCCGCGAGGATCTCCTTCGCGTGCGTGTCGCCGGGCGCGTCGACAACCGAGCGCAGCCACCCTTTCCCGGGCGTGCGCTTGTACATCCGCACCTCGCCGGGCTGCTCCTTGTCGAGCTTGTTCGGCTCGCTCGGCGTCGCGAAGATCTCGGGCTGGCCGTCGCCGTCGACGTCGCCGATCTCGATCTCGTGCACGAACGTGTTGGGCTGGCGATCGATCTCCTCGACGCGCCAGCCGTCCGACGGGTGGACGATCGCGATCACGCCCTGATCGTGCGTCGCGATCACGAGGTCCTGCTTGCCGTCGCCGTCGACGTCGGCGACCTCGACGTCGCGCAGGCGGTCGAACTTTCCGCCGAAGGTCGGGCTCCAGCGCGTCTCCTCCGTCCATCGCCCGTCGCCGAACTTCCAGGTCTTGAGGAGCGCGCGCGTCGCGCCGATCGTCAGGACCCCGCCGTCCCACGGGAGCGCCTTGTGGAACACGTTGCTCCCGGGGTCCTCGAGGATCGCCGTCTCGGTGCCGCCGGGAGCGAAGCGGAGGATCATGAGCTTGGCCGCGCCGGGGACCGGCTGGCGCTTGCCGTCGGGCATCACCTTGTCGGTGAACTGGGCCTGCACGACGAACAGGGCGGGGTAGGGGCCGCCACCCGCGATCGGATCGCGACGCGGAGCCGCGGCGGCACCGCTGCTCGGAGCGCCGGCGGCGCCTCCCGGCGGCGGCGCGGCGGGTGCGGCGGGGCGCGCATCCGCCGGCGACGCGATCCTTTGGGTCGACGTCGCCGTCGGCGACGGAGTGCCGCCTTTGTCGGCGCCGTCGCGGCCGCCCGTGCACGCGGCGAGCGCGCACGCGACCAGCGCGCACGCCAGCGCGGCCGCGATCGTCGCCGGCGCCTGTCGCGCGTTCCTCCGCACCCCTCGCACGCCCGCCATGCGCCGCGTTCAACCAGAGGGTCGCGCGACGAACAACCACCCGCGGCCGACGCGACCCTTGCCTAACGAACGTTCGTTCCGGTACAATCGCGCTGTTTTCCCGGCGTCCGGCGCGGTGCGCTGGGCGCCCGATCACGCTTCGTCGGCGAGCGAGGAGAGCTGGGAATGGAGCTGTCGGAGATCGATCTCGTCAACCCCGACACCTGGATGGCCGGGGTGCCGCACGAAGCTTTCCGGGTGCTGCGCGAGCGCGCGCCGATGTTCTGGCAGGACTACCCCGGCAGCCAGGGCTTCTGGGCCGTCACCAAGTACGAGGACGTGGTCGCGATCTCGAAGGACCCGGCCACGTTCTCCTCGCATCGCGGCAGCGCGCTGCTGCGCGACATGCCGGCCGAGGACCTCGCGCAGACGCAGCTCATGATGCTCAACATGGACCCGCCGCAGCACTCGAAGTACCGGAAGCTCGTGAGCCAGGGATTCACGCCGCGCATGACGACGCGCCTCGAGCCCCGCATCCGCGAGATGGCCGTCCGCATCCTCGACCGCGTCACGCCGATCGGCCGCTGCGATTTCGTGCGCGACATCGCGGCCGAGCTGCCGCTCCAGGTGATCGCGGAGCTGATCGGGGTGCCGATGGAGGACCGCGACAAGGTCTTCGACTGGAGCAACCGCCTCATCGGCTTCGACGATCCCGAGTTCGGGACGTCCGAGGAGAAGGGGAAGGAGGCCGCCGCAGAGCTCTGGATGTACGCGAACGCGCTCGCCGAGCAGCGGAAGAAGGAACCGCGCGACGACCTCGTATCCACCCTCATCCACGGCGAGGTCGACGGCGAGAAGCTCTCCGAGATGGAGTTCGACTCGTTCTTCCTCCTCCTCGCGGTCGCCGGCAACGAGACGACGCGGAACCTGATCGCCGGCGGCATGCACGCGCTGATCGAGCACCCGGACCAGTGGCGCCGGCTCCGGGAGAACCCCGAGCTCATCAACACGGCGGTCGAAGAGATGCTGCGCTGGGTGACGCCGGTCATCCACTTCCGGCGGACGGTCATGCGGCCGACCCAGATCCGCGGCGTGCAGCTGAACGAGGGCGACAAGGTCGCGATCTACTACACGTCGGCCAACCGCGACGAGGACGTGTTTCCGAACGCGATGACGTTCGACGTCGGCCGGACGCCGAACAACCACGTCGCGTTCGGGATCGGCGAGCATTTCTGCCTGGGCGCCAACCTCGCCCGCCTCGAGATCCGCGCGATCTTCGAGGAGCTCGTCCGGCGCGTGCCGGACATGGAGCTCGCCGCGCCGGTCCGCCGGCTGCGCTCGAACTTCATCAACGGCACGAAGGAGATGCAGGTGCGCTTCACGCCGACGCCTGCGGTCGCCGCTTGAGAACCGCGCGCGATCGTTCCATGGTGGCGCCATGATGAGAGTGATCGTGGACTACGATCGCTGCGAGGCGAACGCGATCTGCATGAAGGTCTGTCCCGAGGTGTTCGAGGTGCGGGAGGACGACAACCTCTACCTCCACACCGAGACGCCCGACGAGAGCTTGCGCGCCAAGGTCGAGGAAGCGGTGCGGCGCTGTCCGCGCCAGGCGCTCGCGATCAAGGAAGAGTAGGGCGCGCGGAGGAGGTCGCGGGTCTCGCCGCGTACCTCGCGTCCGACGAGGCCGCCTTCATCACCGGCGCGACCCACGTGATCGACGGCGGCGGCACGGCGACGCGCGGCATTCGCCTCGAATAGCGCCGGCTTCGTCTCGAGACCGCGTCCGCCGCGCGCCGTGCGCCCGGTGCCCGGCCGCGGCGGCACGGGTTTGACCCGGCCGCGGCGGCACGGGTTTGACTCCGCGTGCCCCTCGCGCGACAGGAGCGCGACCGCGCACGCGCTTTCGGGCCACGGATGCCTCCCGGCCGGCCGATGCCGCGGGGAGGATTCGTGGAGCAGACACGTCACCCGGGTCATTTCGACGCGCGTTTCGTCCGCCACCTGGCCTCGTTGACGCGCATCTACTGGACGTCGCCCGATGCCAAGCGCGGGGCGCCGCTGCTCTTGCTCTGTGTCGCCATGGAGCTCGGTCTCGTCTACGCGAACGTCCGCCTGGCGGGCGCGAACGGCGCGGTCTTCAACGCCATCCAGGGCAAGGCGTGGCCGCGCTTCGTCGACGCGATCGAGCACTTCCTGCTGGTCGCGCTCATCGTCGTCCTGATCTCGACCTACCGGATCTACTTCCGGAACATCCTGCAGATCCGATGGCGCGAGAATCTCACTGCGTACTTCATCGACAGCTGGATCGGTCCCTACGCCTACGGGCACAGCCAGCTCCACCACGAGCAGACGGACAATCCGGACCAGCGCATCTCGGAGGACATCCAGAGCTACGTCGCGAGCGCGCTCGGGCTGTCCCTGTCGCTGCTCTCGGCGGTGGCGACGCTCGCGTCGTTCTCCGGCGTCCTCTGGAAATTGTCCGGAAGCTGGCCGCTCCGCATCGGAGATCACGAGTACTGGATCCCGGGCCTCATGATGTGGGTCGCGATCCTCTACTCGATCGTCTCGATGTTCTTCACGCACCGGGTCGGGCGGACGCTCGTCGGCATCAACTTCGACCGCCTGCGCTTCGAGGCGGACTTCCGCTACGGGCTCGTCCGCTTCCGCGATCACACCGAGGCCGTCGCGCTCGCGCGCGGCCAGGCGATCGAGCGCGGCCTCGCGATGCAGCGATTCCACGCCGTCATCGCCAACTGGTGGGATCTCATCACCAAGCAGCGGAACCTCACCGTGCTGACCGGCGGCATCGGGCAGGCGAACGGCATCGTCCCGCTCCTCGTCGCGGCGCCCGCGTTCTTCACCGACCGCATGACCCTCGGCGGCGTGACCGAGACCGGCATCGCCTACGGGCAGGTGTCGGGCGCGCTCTCGTGGTTCGTGGACGCCTACCAGGAGATCGCCGCGTGGCGCGCGAGCATCGAGCGCCTCTCCACCTTCCGCGAGACCCTCGACGAGACCCGCGCGGTCGTCGGCCGTCCCGATGCGGTGCACGTCGTCGACGGCCGCGACGCCGCCATCCGGCTGGTCGCACTCGACCTGGAGCGGCCGGAGGGCGAGCCGATCGCGAAGGGCCTGGCCGGCGACCTGCCGCAGGGTGACCGGTTGGCGATCCTCGGTCCCCCCGGCGCCGTCAAGACCACGCTGTTCCGGGCGATCGCCGGCATCTGGCCGTTCGGCCACGGGCGCATCGAGATCCCGGGGAACGCGCGCGCGCTCTTCCTCGCGCGGCAGCCGTACCTCCCGATCTGCAGCCTGCGCGCGGCGATCTCGTATCCCGCAGAGACCGACGCGTTCGGCGACGACGCGATCCGCGAGGCGCTCGCGGTCGTCGGGCTCGATGGTCTCGCGGCGCGTCTCGACGCGAGCGACGCGTGGGACCAGCAGCTTTCCGGAGACGAGCAGCAGCGCCTGATGTTCGTCCGCGCGCTCCTGCACGCGCCCGACTGGCTCGTCATGGACGATGCGACCGCGGCTCTCGACGAGGCGACCGAGCGTCGCATCTACGACGTCGTCGCGTCGCGCCTGCCGACGACCACCGTCGTCTCGCTCACCAACCGGCCGAGCGTGGCGCAGATCCATCGCCGGCGCTTTGCGCTCGAGGTCGGCGCCGACGACACGGCGCGCCTCCGCCGCGAGTGAGCCGGCGGCTCGTACCATCACCTCGAGGTCGACGTGAGGTCTCGTTCCAGGTGTTCAACCCGACGGCGAAGCCGGTCGAAGTCCGGTTGTCGCCGCTCGCGCGCCGGCGGTAAAGTCCTCCCGCGATGGTGAACCCGATCTACTCGGCCGACTCGCACGTCACCGAGCACCCCGAGACCTACACGCGCCACATCGACCCGGCGTACCGCGACCGCGCCCCGCACGTCGTCCACCAGGACGGAGTCGGCGACGCTTACGTGATCCCGGGGATGCAGAACGCGTTCCTCCCGATCGGCCTCATCGCCGCGGCCGGCAAGAAGCCGGAGGACATCCGGCTCGGCGGCAGCTTCGACGACTGGTACCCCGGCGGGTTCGATCCGCACGCGCGGCTCGCCGACCAGGACCGCGACGGGGTCGCCGGCGAGATCCTCTACCCGACGGTCGGCATGGTCCTCTGCAACCACCCCGACCTCGACTACAAGCGCGCCTGCATGAACGCCTTCAACGAGTGGATGGGGGCGTACTGCGGCGCGCACCCCGATCGGCTGTTCGGCGTCGGCCAGACCGCGATGCGATCGCCGGAGGAAGGCATCGAGGACCTGAAGCGGATCAAGTCGCTCGGCCTGCGCGGCGTGATGCTGCCCGGCGTCCCCGGCCGGGCCGACTACGACAGCGAGATCTACGCGCCCTTCTTCGATGCCGCGATCGATCTCCGCCTGCCGCTCTCCTTCCACATCCTGACCAGCCCGTCCGACTTCGGCCCGGTGCGCGGTCCCGTCCTGAACCACGCGGTGAGCATCCTCCGCAGCAATCAGGACATCATGGGGATGTTCGTCTTCGGCGGCGTGTTCGAGCGCCATCCGGATCTCCGGATCGTGTGCGCGGAAGCCGACGCCGGCTGGGTCCCGCACTGGACCTACCGGATGGACCACTTCTACAAGCGCCACCGCCACCACATGCGCGCGCGCGAGCTGCGCCGCCTTCCGAGCGAATACTTCCGCGACCACATCTACACGACGTTCCAGGACGACTGGGTCGCGTTCCGGACGATCGACCTCGTGAACCCCGAGCGCCTGATGTGGGCGAACGACTTCCCGCACAGCGACTCGACGTGGCCGTGGTCGCAGGACGTGCTGCGCGAGCACACGGTGCACCTGAGCGAGGCGCAGAAGGCGCTCGTCCTCCGCGACAACGTCGCCCGCCTCTACGGCCTTCCCCACTGACGCGCTCCATCCGATCGCGGTAGGATGAGCCGCGATGGAGCGATCGTGGCAGAAGCTCGTGCGCGAGCTCCGCGACGAGGGCTACGACAGCCCGTACCTCGAGCGTCTGCGCCGCCGGCTCGACGTCTACGAGGCGCAGGAGCAGCTCGAGAAGGAGGTGGTCCGCGAGATGGCCGCCGCCCTCGGTCGCACCGAGGAGAAGCTGCTGGTGGCGCTGCTGCGGCTCGAGCTCGCCGGCCGCGAAGTCGATGCCGCGCGCGACGACCGCGATCGCCGGCGCTGCATCGCGCGCTTCAACGCGGCCCGCGAGGAGGCGCTGAGCGCCCGCTACGAGCTCCTGGTGCATCGCGAGGCGATCGGGTTCCGGCGCAATCAGATCCTCGAGACGATGTACCCGGTTCCGCCGCGCCGCTGAGGCGTGCGGGAGCCGGGGCTGCGCGTCCGCGGCTTCGCTGCCGTCGTCGTCTTTGAACGGTTGCATCAAGGATGTAACAGGCGTATCCAACCCCCGAGCGGCCGCCCTCGGCCGCGGCCAGGGCCGAAGACATGCCGGCACACGAACGCGCGGTTGCGACCCGGGCGAGCGGCGCCATTCCGGTCGAGGACCTCTACCGGAGCGAGCGGAAGCTCCTCTGGCGGCTCGCGTACCAGATGACGGGCGACGTCCGGGACGCCGACGACGTCGTGCAGGAGACGTTCGCGCGGCTGATCGAGAGGCCGCCGCCGGACGCGGAGACGTCTCTCCGGCCGTGGCTCGTCCGCGTCGCGACGAACCTCGCGATCGACGTGCTCCGCGGCCGGAAGCGGAGCGGCTCCACGGGCTGCTGGCTGCCGGCGCCGATCGACACCGGGGACGAGGGCGATCCGGACGCGGCTCACCTCGTCGACCCCGAGCCGGCGCCCGATGCGAAGTACGGCCTGCGCGAGAGCGTCTCCTTCGCCTTCCTACTCGCGCTCGAGGCGCTCGCGCCCCGGCAGCGAGCGGTCGTCGTGCTGCGCGACGTCCTCGACGACTCCGCCGCGGACGTCGGCCGCGCGCTCGGAATCAGCGAGGAGAGCGTCCGGATCGTCCACCACCGCGCGCGCCGCGCGCTCGCGGCCTACGATCGCGAGCGCTGCCTCCCGGACGCGCGCCTCGAGCGCCGGACGCGCGCGGCGCTCGAGGCGCTCGTCGACGCGCTCGTCCGCCAGGACGCGCGCGCGCTCGAGCGCCTTCTCGTCGAGTCGGCGCGCGCGGTCGCCGACGGCGGCGGCGTCTACACGGCGCTCCGCGTCCCGCTGGTCGGACGCGATCGGGTCGCGCGGTTCTACCTCCAGGCCGCGCTCCAGCGGCTCGCGGGCGGGCCGCGGCTCGGCTTCCGATCGGTGAACGGCCTGCCCGCGGTCGTGATCGAGCTCGCCCGCCCGGTGCGGCGCCAGGCGCCGCTCGCGGTGCTCCGGTGCGAGCTCGCGGAGGACGGCCGGATCCGGGAGATCCACTCGATCCTCGCGCCCGCGAAGCTCGGGCGGATCTCCGAACGCGCGCGCGATTCCGCGGCGGCGCCCGCGTAACGAGCGACCCGCCTCCCGCGTGTCCTTTCCAGGCACGCAAAGGAGGCGCTCATGACGTTTGCCGAAGCATTGATCCAGAGCCTGGGGACGATCGCCGGCCTGCTCGCATTGATGGCCGTGGTCGCGCTCGTCGAAACGATCGTCCCGCTGCATCGCCGCGGGCGCGTGCACCGCCGGCACCTCGCGCCCAACCTCGCGCTCACCTTCATCACGTTCGCGACGAACCTGGTGTTCAACCTCGCGCTCGTCGCCGCGCTCGTGCGGCTGGACGCCGACGGCGTCGGCCTGCTGAACCGGCTCGCGCTGCCCTGGCCGGCGGAGGCCGCGCTCGTCCTGGTCGTCCTCGACTTCTCGTTCTGGGTCGCGCACCGGGCGATGCACGCGCTCCCGCTCTTCTGGCGCTTCCATCGCGTCCATCACGCCGATCCCGAGGTCGACGTGACGACCACCATCCGCCAGCACCCGGGTGAGAGCGTCATCCGCTACGTCTTCATGGCGGCGTTCGCGCTGCCGCTCGGCGCGAGCCCCGCCGCGTTCGCGGTGTATCGCGCGTGGTCGGCGATCAACGGGCTCTTCGAGCACGCGAACGTACCCATGCCGCGCCGGCTCGACGGGCTCCTCTCGGCCGTCGTGACGACGCCGAACATGCACAAGGTGCATCACTCGCGCGCGGTCCACGAGACCGACACGAACTACGGGAACGTCTTCGCGTTCTTCGATCGGCTGTTCGGGAAGTTCACGCCCTCGGAGCGCGGGCTCACGATCGCGTACGGCCTCGAGGGCTTCGACGGTGCGGAGCTCCAGACGACGGCCGGGCTGCTCGCGCTGCCGTTTCGAGACGCCGTGCCGACGCTGCAGCACGCGGCGACGCCGCCCGCGGCGGCGTCCCGCTTGCGGTGACCTCGCCGGTCGGGCACGAGTTCGACTGCGATGCCAGGCTGGTTCGAGGACAACGCTCGTTCGATCGGACGAACGCCGCTCGTCCGGCTGAACCGCGTGCACGACGGCGCGCCGGCGACGATCCTCGCGAAGATCGAAGGACACAACCCGGCCTACTCGGTGAAGGACCGGATCGGCGCCGCGATGGTGTGGGACGCCGAGCAGCGCGGCCTCCTGGACGGCGGCAGGGAGCTGGTCGAGCCGACGAGCGGCAATACGGGCATCGCGCTCGCCTTCGTCGCGGCGGCGCGCGGCTATCGCCTCACGCTGACGATGCCCGACACGATGAGCATCGAGCGGCGAAAGCTCCTCGTGGCGTTCGGCGCCAAGCTCGTTCTCACGGAGGGCGCGAAGGGGATGACGGGGGCGGTCGCGCGGGCGGAGGAGATCGTCGCTTCCGACCCCGGCCGCTACGTCCTCCTCCAGCAGTTCGAGAACCCGGCGAACCCGGCGATCCACGAGCGCACGACCGGACCCGAGATCTGGAACGACACCGACGGCGCGGTGGACGTCTTCGTCTCCGGCGTCGGGACCGGCGGCACGATCACCGGCGTGTCGCGCTACCTCAAAGGGACGCGCGGCAGGAACATCGTTTCGGTCGCGGTCGAGCCCGTGGACAGCCCCGTCATCACGCAGACGCGCGCCGGGCAGCCGACCAAGCCCGGACCCCACAAGATCCAGGGGATCGGCGCGGGCTTCGTCCCCCGGAACCTCGACCTCTCGCTCGTCGACGCCGTCGAGCAGGTGACGAACGAGGAAGCCATCGCGTACGCGCGCCGCCTGGCCCGCGAGGAGGGCATTCTCGCGGGCATCTCGAGCGGCGCCGCCGCCGCGGTCGCGGTGCGGCTCGCGCGGAGGCCCGAGAACGCCGGCAAGACGATCGTCACCGTGCTGCCCGACTCCGGCGAGCGCTATCTCAGCTCCGTTCTCTACGACGGCGTGTTCGATCCCCAGGGCGGGGCGCTCTGAAGCATTTCTGCCGTGGCCGCGAGCGACGCGCGGGAAAAACGCATTCGTGCCTTGACTTCGCGCGACCCGGCCCCGATACTGCGCGAGCCATGACGGAGAGGCACGCAGCGACGACCTGTCGTTGTACCGAGGCTCGGGGAAACTTCCCGGCACTCGGGGGCGTCTCGCTCCGTCCGCGGTGACCTAGCCACCGCCGAAGGCGCAGAACCACGCCGCTTCGAAGGCCCGGGAGGAAACTCCCGGGCCTTTTTCTTTCTCGCCGCGCCCGCGCTCCGCGGGCGCGGAACCCGACACCCGCCCGTGCACGACACGGGACGAGATCGAGGGCAGCGCTGCTGCCGCGGGCCTCCGGGCCCGGGAGAGAGACGACGATGAAGCGGACCACTCGTGGACTGGTATGGCGTTTCGCGCTGAGCGCGCTCGGCGCGGTCGCCGTCGCGGTCCTTTCGCCGCTCAGCGAGGCGTGGTCGCAGGGCACCAAGGGACAGGACCTCCTGAACGTGTCGTACGACCCCACGCGCGAGCTCTGGCGCGACGTCAACGAGAAGTTCGCTCGGGCATACGAGAAGCAGACCGGGACGGCGCTCGTGATCAAGCAGTCGCACGGCGGGTCGGGCTCGCAGGCGCGCGCCGTGATCGACGGTCTCGAGGCGGACGTCGTCACGCTCGCTCTCTGGCCCGACACGAACCAGATCGCGAAGGCCGGCCTCATCAAGCCCGGCTGGGAGAGCCGACTTCCGAACAACTCGGTCGCGTACACGAGCACGATCGTGTTCGTCGTCCGGAAGGGGAATCCCAAGGGCGTCAAGGACTGGCCCGACCTCGTGAAGCCGGGAATCGAGATCATCACGCCGAACCCGAAGACGTCGGGCAACGGCAAGCTGTCGTTCCTCGCCGCCTGGGGCTCGGTCATCACCCGCGGAGGCACCGAGGACCAGGCGCGCCACCTCGTCACGAAGATCTACGAGCAGACGCCCGTCCTCGACTCGGGTGCCCGCGGATCGACCACGACGTTCGTCCAGAAGAAGGTCGGCGACGTGCACCTCACGTGGGAGAACGAGGCGCACCTCGAGGTGAAGGAGGCGAACGGCGAGCTCGAGCTGGTGTACCCGCCCGTCAGCTTCCTCGCCGAGCCGCCGCTCGCCGTCGTCGACGACAACGTCGACCGGAAGGGCACGCGCGCCGCCGCCGAGGCGTACCTCAGGTGGGTCTACACGGACGAGGGCCAGGAGGTGGCGGCGAAGAACTTCTATCGGCCGACCAACTCCGCCGTACTCGCGAAGTACTCGTCGACCTTTCCCTCCCTGAAGCTCTACCCCGTGACCGCCTTCGAGAAGGACTGGGACGTCGCCACCAAGAAGTTCTTCGGCGAGGGCGGCGTGTTCGACCAGATCTACCAGCCGCACTGAAGAGAGCGCCTGAGCGGACGACCACAGGGAGCGACGATGACGCCGAATGCCGCACACCGAGTCTTGCCCGGGTTTCGGCTCGCGATGAGCTGGACCCTCCTCTACACGACGCTCCTCGTCGTCGTGCCGCTCCTCGCGTGCTTCGCGAAGGCGTCGACGCTCTCGCCGAGCGAGTTCCTCGCGGCGGTGTGGACGCCGCGGGCGCGCGCCGCGTACGGCGTGACGTTCGGCGCGTCGCTCACGGCATCCGCGGTGAGCGTCGTCCTCGGGCTCCTCGTCGCGTGGGTGTTCGTCCGGTACTCGTTCCCGCTGAAGCGCTTCCTCGACTCGCTGATCGACCTGCCGTTCGCGCTGCCGACGGCGGTCGCAGGGCTCGTCTACTCCGACCTCTACGTCGAGAAGGGATGGCTCGGGCGCTTCCTCGTGCCGCTCGGGATCAAGGGCGCGTACTCCTGGCTCGCGATCGTGCTCGTGCTGACGTTCATCGGGGTCCCGTTCGTCGTTCGGACCGTGCAGCCGGTGCTCGCCGAGATCGACGCGGACGTCGAGGAGGCCGCCGCCTGCCTGGGCGCGAACCGCTGGCAGACGTTCCGCCGGGTGCTGTTCCCGATGCTGCTGCCGGCCGGCATCACCGGCTTCGCGCTCGCGTTCGCGAGGTCGCTCGGGGAGTACGGCTCGGTCGTGTTCGTGTCCGGGAACATGCCGTTCAAGACCGAGATCGCGCCCGTCCTGATCGTCTCGCGCCTCGAGGAGTTCGCGTACGCGGAGGCGACCGCGATCGCCGTCGTGCTCCTGCTCATCTCGTTCTCGATGCTCGTCGTCATCAACCTGCTGGAGCGATGGAGCCGCTATGAGTAGCGCCGCACCCGCCGTCGCCGTCACGCCCGCACCGGCCGCGGTCGGCCCGCGCGGCGTGTCGCGCGAGGACCCGCTCGTCGTGCGCATCGCGCTCACGGGAACCGCGCTCCTCGTGATCGGCGTCCTGATCGTGATCCCGGTCGCCGACGTCTTCTATCAGGCGCTGCGCGGCGGGATCGGAGCGTACGCGAAGAGCCTCTTCGGGGACGCGGACACCTGGGCGGCGATCAAGCTCACCTTGACGGTGGCGCCGATCGCCGTCCTCGCGAACACGGTCTTCGGGATCGCGGCGGCCTGGGCGATCGCGCGCTTCGAGTTCCGCGGGCGCTCGGTGCTGACGACGGTGATCGATCTTCCCTTCTCGGTCTCTCCCGTCGTCGCCGGTCTCGTGTTCGTGCTGCTGTTCGGCCTCCAGGGCTACTTCGGCCACTGGCTCCGCGACCACGGCCTCAAGATCATCTTCGCCACGCCCGGCATCATCCTGGCGACGGCATTCGTCACCTTCCCGTTCGTCGCGCGCGAGCTCATCCCGACCATGGAGGCGCTCGGCGACGAGGAGGAGACGGCGGCCGTCAGCCTGGGTGCGAACGCCTGGCAGATGTTCTGGCGGGTCACGCTCCCGAACATCAAGTGGGGCCTCCTCCACGGAATCATCCTCTGCAACGCGCGCGCGATGGGAGAGTTCGGCGCGGTCTACGTCGTGTCGGGCCGGATCACCGGGCAGACCGACACGATCCCGCTCCGCGTCGAGAAGCTCTTCCAGGAGTACGACACTCCCGGGTCGTTCGCGGTCGCCTCGCTGCTCACCGTCCTCGCCCTGGTGACGCTCGTCATCAAGGTCTTCCTCGAGGAGAAACGCCGGCGCGAGCTCGCGGAAGCGACTCGCTTCGAAGCAGGCGGAGGCGAAAAGTCATGAGCGTATCGGTCAAGAACCTCACGAAGCGCTTCGGCGGGTTCACCGCGCTCGAGCGCGTGAGCCTCGAGGTGCCGGGCGGCGAGCTCCTCGCCCTGCTCGGCCCGTCGGGATCGGGCAAGACGACGCTGCTCCGCATCATCGCCGGCCTCGAGGCCGCCGACGAGGGCACCGTCCTCTACTCCGACGAGGACGTGACCGGCGTCTCGGTGCGCGAGCGCAACGTCGGGTTCGTCTTCCAGCACTACGCGCTCTTCCGCCACATGACCGTGTTCGAGAACGTCGCGTTCGGCCTTCGCGTGCGAAAGCGGAAGGAGGCGGACGTCGAGCGGCGGGTGAGCGAGCTCCTCCACCTGATCCAGCTCGAGAGCCTGGGCCGGCGCTATCCCTCCCAGCTCTCCGGCGGCCAGCGCCAGCGGGTGGCCCTCGCGCGGGCGCTGGCCGCCGAGCCGAAGCTCCTCCTCCTCGACGAGCCGTTCGGAGCTCTCGACGCGAAGGTGCGACAGGAGCTCCGCGGCTGGCTCCGCCGGCTCCACGAGGAGATCCACGTGACGAGCATCTTCGTCACGCACGACCAGGAGGAGGCGTTCGAGGTGTCCGACCGCGTCGTCGTGATGAACCACGGCAAGATCGAGCAGGTGGGGTCGCCCGAGGACGTCTTCGAGCACCCGGCGAGCCCGTTCGTGATGGACTTCCTCGGGAACGTGAACGTGTTCCACGGGCGCGTGCAGGGCGGGCTCGCGCACGTCGGCGGGATGAGCGTCGCGGCTCCGGAGCATCCGGAGCACCACTCGCGACCCGCGACGGTGTACGTGCGGCCGCACGAGCTCGACATCCACCGCCAGAGCATGAACGGGTCGAGCATTCGCGCGAGCATCGTGCGGATCAATCCGCTCGGCGCGGCGGTCCGCGTCGGCTTGACGGGCGAGAACGGCGAGGTCCTGCAGGTCGACCTGCATCGCGACCGCGCCGCCGAGCTCGGACTCGCGGTCGGCGAGTCCGTCTGGGTCGCGCCGCGGAAGGCGCGCGTGTTCATTCACGACTACCAGATCTGAGGGAAGAGGCGACGACCATGGTCTCGACGAATCCACCCACCGGGGACGCCGCCCTGCGGCGCCTCGATCTCGCCGGCGACGACGTCGATCGGATCGTGGGCGCCCTGCGCGGCCTCCGCTACGGCGCCGTCACCGTGATCGTGCAGGACGGCGTGATCGTCCAGGTGGAACGCACCGAGAAGCTGCGCGTCAGCCGGCGCGCCGCGGGAGCCGCCTAGACGCGCCGAAGCCACTGCCGACCCGGCGACGGGAGGCCCATCGACAACTCCCTGCGGCGCTGACCGGACCGACCGGAGGCACGCGGATTTCCAAGAGGAAAGCCCATGCGTGTCTCATCCTCGTGGCGCTGGATCACGGCGGGACTCCTCGCCGCCCTGATCGATCTCATCCCGCTCACCGTCCTGGGCGCTCCGCCGCCGCCGTCGAGCGCGGACATCCAGAGCATCGAGCAGCAGATCCAGGAGCTGCAGGAGGAAGTCCGCCGCCTGAAGCGGGCGAACGCCAACGTCGAGGAGGTCATCGACGACAAGATCCGGCAGCAGAAGCCCGTCGTGGGCTACAAGCCGGGCGGCTTCTTCATCCAGAACCAGAAGGGCGACTACGTCCTTCGGATCGGCGGCTACACCCAGCTCGACGGCCGCTTCTTCCTCAAGGACCACCCCGGGACGTCCGACACGTTCCTCTTCCGGCGCGTGCGCCCGATCCTCGAAGGCTCGCTCGGCGAGCACGTCGACTTCAAGATCATGCCGGACTTCGCGGGCGCGACGTTCACGCTCTACGACGCGTACGTCGACCTGAAGCCTTTCGGCGACTGGGCGAAGCTCCGCGTCGGCAAGTGGAAGCCGCCGGTCGGGCTCGAGCGGCTGCAGTCCGCGACGGCGATCAACTTCGCCGAGCGCGCCGCGCCGACGAACCTCGTCCCCAACCGAAGCACCGGCGCGGCGGTCTGGGGAACGCCCTGGAAGGGCACGCTCCTCTACGAGGTCGGCGCCTTCGATTTCAGCCCCGACCTCGGGAACGTGAACATCAACCTCGACAACACGTTCATGTTCGCGGGGCGCGTCTTCGCGCAGCCGTTCGTGACGACCGACGTCGCGCCCTTGCAGGGCCTCGGCGTCGGCATCGCGGGCTCGTACGGCTTCGAGGAGGCGACCCAGACGTCGCCCGACCTGCCGACCTACCGCAGCTTCGGCCAGGCCGCGATCTTCCGGTTCGTCACCGGGGACGACCTCGCGACGACGGCGATCCAGGACGGCAACTCGAGCCGCTTCACGCCGCAGGCCTACTGGTACTGGGGGCCGTTCGGCTCCCTGTTCGAGTACGTCCAGTCGCGGACGCCGGTCACCCTCGGCGACACGAGCGACACGCTGGACAACCACGCGTGGGAGGTGACCGCGTCGTGGGTCCTCACCGGCGAGGATGCGAGCTTCCGCGGCGTGACGCCCGCGAATCCGTTCGATCCGTGGAACGGAAGGTGGGGCGCGTTCGAGGTGGTCGTGCGCTACGACTCGCTCGACATCGACAAGGACGCGTTCAAGCTCGGCCTCGCGAGCGCGAGCAACTCGGTGCAGCGCGCCACCGGCTTCGGCGGCGGTCTGAACTGGTACTGGAATCGCAACATCAAAATCATGCTCGACTACTATCACACCGGCTTCCTGAAGGGTCAGAGGGGCGGGACCGGAAACCGCCCGGCGGAGGACGCCGTGATCGGACGCGTCCAGCTGGCCCTGTAGGGCGGCTTTCGTCGGCTCCCTCCGTCCGGGACGGCGGGGCCTGCAAAGCCGTCCGAGCCGGGTTCGACTCCCGGGGAGCCGCTGAGCCGTGTGCACCTTCGATGCCGTGCTTTTCTCGCGCGACGGGCCTGGTTAGAAGGGAAGGGTGACGTGCTGCGTGACCGGCTCCGGCCGGCGCGCCGTCCGGCCGGAGCGCGCCGCGCGACGGCGCGGTCGCGCGCGTGTGGCGGTCGTCGCGGCCGCGTGCCTCGTCGCGGGCTGTCACGCGGGCGCGGTCGCCGCGAACGGATCCGACGTGCCGACGAATGCCCCAGTTGATGCGACCGCTTCGTGGTCGAGAGTGATCGTCGAGCTGCGCGCCGCGCGCAGCCCGGGCGGGCCGGATGCGGCGCGCGGGAAATCGATCGCCGACGCTCGCGCGGATCTCCTCGCGGCCTTGCCGCCCGGGCAGTTCCGGGTGGCGCGGTCCTACGAGACGATTCCGTACGTTGCGCTCGAGGTGTCCCCGGCCGGCCTCGCCGCGCTCCGGGCGTCGCCGCTCGCGGGGCGGATCGACCCCGACCGCGCGGTGACCGTCCAGGGCGAGCGGACACCGGGCGGCACGCCGCGGGCCGAAGGCCCCGATCGCTGAATTCGCGGGCACTGCTCGCCCGGCGCGCAGGCGACGAGGCCGCCACGGGCGTGCCGGCGCGGGTTTCTAGGTGTCGCGGCGCGGCATGGCCATTGCTGCCCGGTCGTCCCGTGCTCGGCGCAGGGGCGTGACTCGCCGGGCGAGATCCCCTGCGTGACGAGCGAGCCGGCGAGGCCGGCTCGGCGATCGGCGAAATCCTTCGGATGCGACCGCGGAGAGGCCGCGGCACGTGGGAAGGGGCGCCAAGAGTGCGGCCGGTGGAACTTCCCTCCTCCACCGGCCGCATTTTTTGTCTTGGATGATCCGCCGCTCCCGCACGCGGCCGGGACGGCGCGCGTCCCGGCAGCCTGCGACCGGAGCGTGCGCGATTCGCAGGCAGCTGCCTCCTTCCACACCACGGGCGCGAGCCTTTCGTCGCCCCTGCCGCGAGTTCGCGACGCCCCGTTTGGTGGCACACCCGTTGCAGCCTCGCCCCGACGTCGGTCGAGGCGGAAGGAGCGTCGTGTGAAGAAGATCGAGGCGATCATCAAGCCGTTCAAGCTCGATGAGGTGAAGGAAGCGCTGTCGCGCGCGGGCGTCGAGGGGATGACGATCTCCGAGGTGAAGGGCTTCGGCCGCCAGCGCGGCCACAGCGAGCTGTATCGCGGCGCGGAGTACGTCGTCGACTTCGTGCCGAAGGTGAAGCTCGAGATCCTGGTCGACGAGGCGAAGGTCGCCGGGGTCACGGACACGATCGTGAAGACGGCCGCGACCGGCCGGATCGGGGACGGGAAGATCTTCATCCTCGACGTGGACGAGGCGATCCGGATCCGGACCGGCGAGCGCGGCGACCACGCCGTCTAGTCCAACGAGAGGATCGCCGTCGCGCGCTTGACGAGCGACCCGGTGCGTCCGATGCCGGCAGCGTGCTCGACGTCGCGCGCCGCATCCTGCTCGATCGCGACGGCCTCCTCGCGGTGAACAAGCCGCCGGGGTTGCCCTCCACCGGCCGCACGCTCTCCGACCGGAGCTGCCTGCAATGGATCGTGGGCGAGTGGGCCGGACGGCCCGTCTGGGCCGTGCACCAGCTGGACGCCGATACGTCGGGCGCGATCCTCTTCGTCCGGAAGAAGTCGCTGGTCGCGGAGACGGCGCGCCGGCTGCGGCCGCCGGCGGGACGGAAGGTCTACTTCGCGATCTGCCACGGCGATCCCGCGTTCGAGGAGCGCACGATCGATGCGCCGATCGGGGCTGCGAGCCGCGCTCGTCCCGGTCGTCTGTGGATCGCCCGCGATGGGCGTCCCGCGCGTACGGGGGTTCGCGTCCTGGCGCGCGCCGACCGCTTCTGCGCGCTCGCCGTTCGCCTCTTCACGGGGAGAACGCACCAGGCGAGGATCCACCTGGCGTCGATCGGACATCCGCTGGTCGGCGAGCGCCTCTACCGCGCGCCGGCGTGCGACCTGCACGTCCGCCACGCGCTGCATGCCGCCCGGCTGGTGCTCGGCGGGCGGCCGCGCGACGTCGTCGACGCGCCGATGGCGCCGGATCTGCTGGCGCTCGCCGCGCGTCTCGGTCTCGGCGGCCGCACGACGTTCGATCCCGGCCGGGGGCCCTGAGCGCGGCGACGCGCGTGTCGCTGGACCTCGCCGACTACGCGGTGTCGGCCGTCCGCGCTCGCATCCAACGCACGAACTCGCGATATGGCCGCGCCTGCGCGTGCGCGGCGGCCAGGGCGGCGAGCGCGTCGTCGAGCGGCATGGCGCGCTCGAGCACGAGGTGTGCGAGCGCGATCGACGGCGCGCGGTTCACGCCTTCGCAGCAGTGCAGGTAGACGACGCCGCCGCCCGCGCGCAGCTCGGCGAGCGCGGCGAGGGCGTCCGGCAGGCGCGCGATCAGGTCGTCGGGATCGTAATCGCGGATCGCGACGTTTCGCCACGCGATCGCGGGCGGCGCCGCGCACGCGGCCCGGATCCGCGCCATCGCGGTCGCGAGGATGTCCGCGCCGGGCTCCTGCAGCGACAGTACACCGGTCACGCCGGCACGGCGGAGCCGCGCGACGTCCGCCGGGGCGATCGCCGGGCCGACGAGGAGATCGGGCAAGATCGCTCGCACCCGCTCACTCCCGGATGCCGCGGAGCTCCTCCTTGTACTCGCGCTCGAGGAGAGTGCGGAGGGCTTCGAGCAGCGGGCGGCGGTGGTGCAGCACCTGGTAGACCTGCTCGGTGATCGGCATGTCGATCTTCTTCTTCCGGGCGAGGTCGTGCGCCGCGACGGCGGTGTAGAAGCCCTCGGCGACCGAGCGCTGCGCGGCGAGGTAGGCTTCGGGGTCGAAGCCCGCGGCGACCTTCATGCCGAGCGTCCGGTTGCGCGACTGATCGCCGGTGCAGGTGAGGACGAGGTCGCCGACGCCCGCCATGCCGAGGAACGTGAGCGGATCCGCTCCGAGGGCGACACCCAGGCGGGTGATCTCCGCGAGGCCGCGCGTGATGAGGGCGGCGCGCGCGTTGTTGCCGAGCCCGAGCCCGTCGCACGCGCCGGCGGCGACCGCGATCACGTTCTTGAGCGCGCCGCCGACCTCGACGCCGATCGGGTCGTCGCTCGAGTAGACCCGGAACGTGGGCGAGTGGAGCCACGGCTGGAGCTTCCGCGCCGCCGTCATCCCGCGCGAGGCGGCGACGACGTCGGTCGGGAGCCCGCTCGCGACCTCGCGCGCGAAGGTCGGTCCCGAGAGGAACGCGAGGCGCTCGGCGAGCACGGCGGGGAGGGTTTCGGCGATCACCTCGCTCATGAGCGCGAGGCGAGACTCCTCGATGCCTTTCGCCGCGACGGCGACGACGGCCTCGTCGCCGATGTGCTGCGCGGCGGCGGTCGACACCTCGCGCAGGTGCTGCGCCGGCGGCACGAGGATCACGAGGTCGGCGCCGGACACCACGGCGGCGAGGTCGGTGGACGCGTCGAGCTCGACGGGCAGCGTGATGCCGGGCAGGAAGAGCGTGTTCTCCTGGCGCTCGTTCACGGCCTCGACGACCTGCGGCTCGCGCGCCCACAGCCGGACCTCGTGATGCAGGCGGCACGCGTGCGCCGCGAGCGCGGTTCCCCAGGCCCCGGCGCCGACCACTGCGACTTTCGCCATGATGTTCCTCCTGATGTTGCCGGCGCTCGCTCGGCCGGCCCTCCCGAGTCTCCGGTTTCCTAGCAGGTTTGTCGCCGCGCGCGCGTGCGCGGCGCACCCGGCCGGCATCCGGGTCGGAAAGGCGCTGGCGCCTTCGACGGGCCATCGGGTATGCAGGCCGAATGAGCACGAACCCCTTCCGCACCGCTTCCATTCGGACTCGCACGCGTCCGCGCGCGGCCCGCCCGCTCCGGACGGCCCTCTGGTTGGCAGCGACCGGGTTCGCGGCGATCGCCCTCGTCGCCTGCGGCGACGGCGGATCCGGATCGGGCGGCGAGGTGACGCTCGACGCGCCCGCGCCCGACCGCTGCGACCCGCTCGACACGCGCCTCTGCCTCTTCCCGTTCCCGAACGACTTCTACACCGTCGCCGACGACACGACGGACACCGGACGGCGCGTGAACCTCGTGCGCGAGTCGATGCCGACCAACAAGGACGGCGTCCACGTCGACCCGACCGAATGGAACCGGAACGACGGGTTCAGCCCGGGATCCCAGATCTTCACGTTCGTCGCCGGCCTCGACCTCGAGGCGACGGGCGCGGCGCCCTCGACCGACATCGGGCGCTCGCTCGAGGAGGACGCGCCGATCGTGCTGCTCGACGCCGACACCGGCGAGCGTACGCCGTACTGGGCCGAGCTCGACGCGAGCGTCGCGAGCGACGACGATCGAGCGCTCTTCGTCCGCCCGGCGATCAACCTGCACGAGGGCCATCGCTACGTCGTCGCGTTCCGCCATCTGAAGGACGCGAGCGGCGCCGAGATTCCCGCGGGCGACGCGTTCCGCGCGATGCGCGATCGCCTGAACACCAACGTCCCCGAGTTCAACGCGCGCCGCGACCACTTCGAGCAGGTCTTCGACGACCTGAAGAAGAACGGCGTCGAGCGGAAGGACCTCTACCTCGCGTGGGACTTCACCGTCATCAGCACGCGCAACCTCACGGGCCGGATCATCCACATGCGCGACGATGCCTTCGCCGCGCTCGGCGACGCGGCGCCCGCCTTCACGGTGACGAACGTCGAGCAGAACGTCGACGATCGGCTCGCTCGCATCGTGCACGGGACGTTCCAGGTCCCGAAGTACCTCTCCGGCACCGGCGCGCCCGGAAGCCGCCTCCTCTACGACGCCGCCGACCAGCCGCGCGCCGAGGGCACGTTCACCGCGACCTTCGTCTGCGTCGTGCCGCACGCCGCGCTCGCCGGCCCCGGCGGCACGGCGGTCCCGGCGCGCGCGTCGCTCTACGGCCACGGCCTCCTCGGCAGCGACGACGAGGTCGACGCCGGCAACATCCGCGACATGGCGAACGAGCACGACTTCGTCTTCTGCGCGACCAAGTGGCTCGGCATGTCCGAGGACGACATCGCGAACGCCGCCGCGATCCTGCAGGACCTATCGCTCTTCCCGACGCTCGCCGACCGGACCCAGCAGGGGCTGCTCGACTTCCTCTTCCTCGGTCGCCTGATGATCCACCCGAACGGGTTCTCGTCGGACCCGGCCTTCCAGGATGCGGCGGGCGCATCCGTGATCGACCGGAGCGCGCTCTTCTACGACGGCAACAGCCAGGGCGGCATCATGGGAGGCGCGCTGGTCGCGATCGCGACCGACTTCACGCGCGGCGTGCTCGGCGTCCCCGCGATGAACTACTCGACGCTCCTCCAGCGCAGCGTCGACTGGGAGGACTACCGCCTGCTCTACGATCCGTCGTACCCGAATCCGATCGAGCGCGCGTTCGGTCTCGGCCTGATCCAGATGCTGTGGGACCGCGGCGAGGCGGACGGCTACGCGAATCACCTGACGGGCGACCCGCTGCCCGGGACGCCGGCGCACACCGTGCTCATGCACGTCGCGCTCGGCGACTGGCAGGTCGCGAACGTCGCCGCCGACGTCGAGGCCCGGACGATCGGGGCGCGCGTCCACACGCCCGCCGAGGTGCCCGGCCACACGCTCGACGTCGAGCCCCACTGGGGCATCGAGCCGATTCCGTCGTATCCCTGGGCCGGCTCGGCGATCGTCGTGTGGGACAGCGGGACGCCGCCGGCGCCGCCGGTCAATCTTCCCCCGAGCCAGGCGCGCGATCCGCACTCCGACCCGCGCAGCTACGTGGTCGCGCGCGTGCAGAAGTCGGAGTTCTTGAAGGTCGACGGTGCGGTCGTCGACGTCTGCGAAGGCCAGCCCTGCATGGCACCGCCGCGGTGACGTCTTCTAGTTCCGGACGCCGAGCCCCGGAGCGCAGGTCGGGAGGTGCCATTTGAACTGCGTCTGGTCCTGGGTCATCGGGATGCCGATCGCGTCGTGGCGGCTCACGCGCTGCTCGAGGCCGCCGTCGGGGCGGATGACGCCGAAGGCGTCCGTCCGGTAGGCGTCCGAGCCGAAGCGGTTATACCAGTAGACCGGTCCGTGGTACGCCTCGCGGTTGCAGCCGCGCTGCGCGCCCCACTGCGGGAACGCATCCTGCGTCGAGACGAGACGGCTCCGGTCCGAGGGGTCCATCACCGTGATGGGGTCGAACGCGGCCGTCGACGCGTGGATGCGCGCCACCTCCCTCCCGTCCGGCCAGCGGATCGAGAGCACGAACTGCCAGATCTCGTAGAGCGATCCGACCTCGCAGCCCGATCCGGGCACGACGACGACCGTCCGTCCGATGCCGCCTCCCGCGTCGCGCTCGCAGATCGATCCCGCGAGGCCGGTGTCCGCCATGCCGAGCGCGTGCACTCGGTACGGGCCCTTCTTCAAGTCGAACTCGAGCGAGTGGTGCGGCCGGGTGTAGCGGGCCACGCCGCCGGTCCCCATGTGCGCGACGATCCGCGTGTGGGCGCGCGCGCGTCGCCCCTCGTCGTTCACGAAGCCGCGGTTCGCGACGAAGACCTTGAAGCCCTCGTGCGCCTCGTCGTGCGGCGCGCCGGCGACCGCGTTCACGTAGCCGAAGGCGGGAAGCGCGCGATTGGCGCGGCTCTTCCGCGGGTCGTCGCCGTGCTCGTGGGCGAAGCGGCACGTCGGTCCCCCGGCGACCGATGGATCGACCGGCACCTCCTGCGGGTGCCACGTGCGATACGTCGCGCCGTCGGGTCCCGTGACGACGTAGCGATCGTGGACCGCCGCGCTGCAGGTTCCGAGGATCGAAGGATCGACCGGCGCGAGGGCCGCCGCACGCGCGGCGCTGGCGTCGCGGTGCGCGGCGACCATCACGGCGACGCCGACCGCGAGCGCGCCGGCGACGAACGCGATCGCGCGCCGTCCACGCGCGGCGACTGACACGAACCGCATCGCCCACCCCCCGCGCGGCACGCTAGCGGCGCGCGCGAGGCGTCACCATCGCGCGTCCGCCCGAGAGTGCGCTCGGAGGTCGCGAAAGGCGTTCGCAAGGTTTCAGGACTGCTCGGACGGACTCCGAGCGCGGGTCACGACGCGGGCGCGATCTCCTTCGTCACCTTTCGCACGGTGATCCAGCGGTCGAGGACCTTCGCCAGGCTGCCGTTCGTGCGGAGCTTGTCGAGCGCGCCGTCGAGCGCCGCGCCGAGAGTCGACGCGTCGTCCTTCCGGACGGCCCACGCGATCTCCTCGTGCGTCAGCGGGCGGTAGAGGCCGGTGAGCTGATCGTCGGCCGCGTCGAAATGGCCGCTCACGCGCCACACGGTGGGCGCGTCGTGGATGAAGTAGTCGATCTGCTTTCCGCGCAAGGCTTCGAGGCCGGCGTCGATCGAGTCGTACTCGACGATCGTCGCCGACTCGAGCTTCTCGCGCGCGTACTTCGCGCCGGTCGTGAGCCGCTCGACGCCGACCTTCACGCCCTTCTGGTTCATCGCGTCGGGCGGCGAGAGCTTCGTCAGATCGTCCTTGCGGATGAGCGCCATCTGCCCGGTCTCGAGGTAGGACTGCGTGAAGTGGACGCGCTTCTTCCGGCGCTCGGTCACCGAGACGCCGGACATGATGACGTCGACCTCGCGCCCCTCGAGCGCGTCGAGAAGCTCGTCCCAGGGCGTCTCGACCAGCACGAACCGCACGCCGAGCTGGTTCGCGAGCTCCTTCGCGAGGTCCGGCTCGATGCCGACGAGCTGCCCGTCGCGCTTGAACGCGAGCGGCGGGTAGTTCGGCGTGATGCCGACCCGGATCTCCGCCGGCAGCTTCGCGGAGCCTTTCGTCGGGCTCGGCGCTTGCGCGAGCGCACCGCCGGCCGCGAGCGCGCCGACGGCGGCGATCGCGGCGGCCGCGATCGCGAGTCGATTGCCGGCGGTGCGCGGAGCGCGCCGCACGTCCCTGCGCGCCGCAGCGCCCGAAGCCGATCGCGTGCCCGTCATGGACCCTCCTCCCCCTGGTCGCGCCGTGGCCCCGATGCCCGCCGCGATCGTGCGACCTCTCGCTAAGCGATCGAACGGCGCCGCGTCAACCGCGGCCTCACGCGCCGCCGCCGACGACGAAGTTCCACGCCTTCCGCACGTCGCTCCGCGGGACGAGGAACTCGTCGACGAAGCGGCGGTGCGCGGGGTGGCTGCGATAGCTCTCGAGGTCGGCGAGCGACGCGCAGCGCGCGGTCACGATCACGTCCCACGAAGCCTCGCTGGCGGCGTCGGCGGGCGTGCCCGCCGTCAGGCTCGCGACCCCGGGGATCGCGGCGAGCTCGCCGAGCGCGCGCTCGACGATGCGCGCTCGCTCCTCCGCGTTCGCGTGTTCGGGCTTGAGCTTGATGAGGGCGATCCGCTCGACCATCCGTCCTCCGTGGCGTGCGCCGGCTCCTCCGGCGTTCTCGTTCAAGTCGATCGCTCGCGCCGCCGCAAGCGGTATCCGGCGCTTGCCCCCTTTTCCGGCAATGCGCGCGAGATGTAGCCTCGAAGCTCGGCCGTCTACGGACGGGGGGAGGGCAACGAGGCATGGCAGCGAAATCGGTCCCGGAGGGACACAACTCCGTGTCGCCGTACTTGATCGTCCCGGGCGCGGCACAGCTCATCGAGTTCTTGAAGAGCGCGTTCCGCGCGACCGAGCTCATGCGCTCGGCGATGCCCGACGGCAGCATCATGCACGCCGAGGTCAGGATCGGCGACTCGGTGGTGATGATCGCCGACGCGAACGAGCAGGTTCCGGCGACGCAGGCGAACGTGCACGTCTACGTGCCGGACGTCGACGACGCCTACGGGCGCGCGGTCGGCGCGGGGGCGACGTCGGTCCGGGAGCCGGCCGACCAGTTCTACGGCGACCGGAGCGCGGGCGTGAAGCACGCCGGCACGCAGTGGTGGATCGCGACGCACGTCGAGGACGTGAGCGACGAGGAGATCGCGCGCCGCATGAAGGCAGCGCGACCGGACGCCTGAGCGATCGATCCGAGCGTAGCGACGTCGCGGTCGTCGGAGCGGGCGCCGCCGGCTTGATGGCAGGCCTCTGGGCGGCGCGCTCGGCGCGCGCCGCGGGCGGGGCGCGACCGCGCGTCGTCGTCCTCGACGGCGCGCGCCGGCTCGGTGCGAAGATCCTGGTCGCGGGCGGCGGGCGCTGCAACGTCACGCACGACGTGGTCGACGAGACCGCGTTCGCCGGCTCGTCGCGCCGCGCGATCCGGAAGGTGCTCGGCCGCTTCGACGTCGCGCGGACGGTCGCCTTCTTCCGCGAGCTCGGCGTCGACCTGAAGCGCGAGGAGACCGGGAAGCTCTTTCCGACGACCGACTCCGCGCGCACCGTCCTCGATGCGCTGCTGGGCGCCGTCCGCGATGCGGGCGCCGAGCTCGTGCACCCGTGGCGCGTCGAGCGCGTCGCGCGTCGCGACGGCGGCGGCTTCGAGATCGCGGGCCCCGCGGGAACGCTCGTCGCCGAGCGCATCGTCCTCGCGACCGGCGGGAAAAGCCTTCCCCAGACCGGCAGCGACGGCGCCGGCTACGGCATCGCGCGCTCGCTCGGGCACTCGATCACGGAGCGCGTGTTCCCGGCGCTCGTACCGCTCTTGCTTCCCGCCGGCGACGCGCTCCGTGCGCTGCGCGGCGTGAGCGCGCGCGCGACGGTCGAGGTCCGGAGCTCCGCCGGCGCCGTGCTGGCCCGCTTCACCGACGGACTTCTCTGCACGCACTTCGGGGTCTCCGGCCCCGCCGTGCTCGACGCCAGTCGCTACTTGACGGCCGCGCGCTTCGACGATCCCGGGGCTCGCCTCGTGGTCTCGTGGCTGCCGGGCGAGACGCCGGAGAGCGCGGATCGGGCGCTCCTCGCGCGCGGGGCGGCGGGCGGCGGCCGGTTCCTCCGCGAGCGCGGGCTCCCGGAGCGGCTCGCCGAGGCGATATGCGACGCGGCGGGCGTTCCGGCGGGGCGCCCGCTGCGCGAGCTCGCGCGCGCCGAGCGCCGCGCCCTCGCCGGCGCCGCGACCGAATGGACGCTCGCGGTCGCGGGCGACCGCGGCTTCACGCACGCCGAGGTCACCGCGGGCGGCGTGCCGCTCTCCGAGATCCGCCTCGAGACGATGGAGTCGCGGCCCTGTCCGGGCCTCCACGTCGTGGGCGAGGTCTGCGACGTCGACGGCCGGATCGGCGGCTACAACTTCCAGTGGGCCTGGGCGAGCGGCTACGTCGCCGGACGTGCGGCGGGTGCGGCGGCGCTTCGCGCTCGCGATTCGGCGGTCGACGGGAAGCGCGCGCCCGGGTAACGATCGTCCGCGTTTCGCTCCGGAGAAGCTCGATGACCGCTCCCATCCGCTGCTCGCCGGCCCGTCCGCGCGCCCGCGCGCCGATCGTCGCCGTCGTGGCGGTCGGCCTCGCCGCCGCCGCCGCGACCGGGTGTGCCGACGCGCCCGCGACGAGCCGCGCTTCGTCCGAGGACGTCTGCGACTCGGCGCCGGTCGACGGTGCCGGCTTCGATCGCTTCGGCGGCTGGAAGGGAGTCGAGCTCCCGGCGACCGGACGCTTCCGGGTCGCCGAGGTCGACGGCGTGTGGTGGCTCGTCACGCCCGACGGGCACGGGCTCTTCTCGAACGGCGTGACCGGGATCGATCCCGAAGGCGACACGACGGCCGACGGCCGCCAGCCCTACGGCGAGAACGTCCTCGCGCGCCATGGGAGCGTCGAAGCGTGGGCGAGCTCGACGCTTGCCCGCCTGTGCGACCTCGGGGTGACGACGCTCGCGGCCTGGACGAACTCGAGCGTCGCGCTCTTCACCGGAAAGCGCGCGTACCCCGTGTCCGTCTCCTTCCACGACACCGCGCCCGAGGTGCCGGGCTGGCCCGCCGGCTTCACGGGCCGCCGCCTGCGCGACGTCTTCGATCCGGCCTGGCCGGAAGGCGCCCACCGCTTCGCGCGCGAGAGCGAGCCGATCCAGCTCTGCGAGCGCGATCCCTGGTGCTACGGCGTCTTCGCCGACAACGAGCTGCCCTGGGGAGCAACGACGCTGTCGGTCGGGACGCACCTCGACGCCTTCCTGACCCTCCCGCCCGGCGCGCCCGGCAAGGTCGCGTTGCAGCGCTTCTTCGACGATCGCTACGCCGGCGAGGTCGCGGCCTTCGATGCCGCGTGGGGCGTCGCGCTGCCGTCGTTCGACGCGCTCCAGGAGACGACCTCTCTCACCGCCTGCGCGCTGCGCGAGCCGCTCGGCGACGACGCGTGCCTGAAGGCGGAGCCGGCCGTGCGGCGCGCGGATCGGATGGCCTTCGAGGCGGTCGTCGCACGGCGCTATGCAGAGGTCGTCGCGGACGCCCTGCGCGACGAGGCGCCCGGCGTCCTCCACCTCGGCGTCCGCCTGTTCTCGATCTACACGCACCCGGACGTCGTGCGAGCGATCGCTCCGTTCGTCGACGTCCTGTCCGTGAACGACTACGACTACGGCGCGACCGAGCGCCCCGTCCTGGTCGGGATCTCGGGAGGCGCGGAGTTCGGGTACCTGTTCGGCTCGGACGCGTTCACCGACCTCGCGACCCTCCACGAGCTCTCGGGCAAGCCGGTGCTCGTCGGCGAGTGGTTCTATCGCGTCGAGCGCACGGACGGCGCCGGCACGCCGCTCCCGCCGCTCTTTCCCGAGGTCGCGTCGCACGAGGAGCAGGCCGCCGCGTACCGGGGCTACGCCCGGCGCATGATCGACCTGCCGTTCGTGGTCGGCCACCACTGGTTCCAGTGGATGGATCTGGTATAGGGGGCAAAGGGATGTCCACCCTACCCGGAATTGGCCGCCTTGCGCCGCGCCGCCATGAGTGGATCGACCGGCCGGTCCCCGATCCAGGCTGCGTAGACCTCGGAGAGCTTCTGCACGCTCGTGCCCATGTGTGCGGCCACTTGAACGAGCGGCGCTCCCGCGCTGAGCGCCATCGACGCGTACGTGTGGCGCAGCAGATAGAGCCTGCGCGGCCTGATGCCGAGCACCCGGAGCTGTGGTCTCCATTTCGACGCCGCCCAGTTCGTACTGTCGATCGGCCGTCCGTCCGGGCCGAAACAGATCCAGTCCCTTCCCCGCGCACCACGCGGCCTGGATTCCTTCAGCAGCTCGACGATGTGATCGGTGATTCCGATCACGCGCGGGCTGCGATACGTTTTGCCGGCGGTCTCCTCGCGAGCCACGAGCCCGCGCTTGATGTCGAGCGTTGCGGCGCGAAGGTCGCTGTCGTCCCATTGGAGTCCGGCAATCTCCGAGGGGCGCGCCCCGGTCGCAGCCAGCAGCGAGACCCACACGAACCAGCGGGCGGCCGAGTACGAGCGAAAGTGTCGCAAGATCGCGACGAGTTCGGCCTCGCTGAAGACGTCTGGCCGAGCGCGGCGCTCTCGATCCCAGTCGAGCCCCAGAAACGGGTTCTGCTTCGTCAACCCGTGACGGTACGCAAACCGGAACAGGCTGCTGCAGATCGAGACCACGTGCCGCACCGAGGCTGCGCTCAGTCCGGCATCGAAGAGTTCGACCTGAATTTCCGTTGCCCGTCGTTGGTTGATGCGATCCGTTCGGAGGTGACCGATCCGCGGCAGAACGTAACGCTCCAGTACCTTGCGACGGTGTTTTTTCAGGTAGGCAGCGGCGGGTCGACCGCGTGGGCCAAGCCACGCCTCCGCCGTGTCTCGGACGGTCGGCATTTCTTGGCCTCGCTCCGGACGGAAGATTGCGAGCGTCATGCCCGCGAGAAGGACGACCTCCGTGCTCCCCTGTGGGAAGTCGAAGGTCGCGAGCGTCGTGCTCACCAGAAGGGCGACATCCGTGTCCCCGGTCAGGAATTCGAAGAGGGACATAGCGGCACCGGGAAGCGAGGTTTTTTGGAGCCCTACTTCCCGCGTGCCACGACCATTCCCTCTCGTCAATCCGTGTTTCTGCGTATTGGCCGTCAGCTACGGAATTCCCATCGCGCGCTGCTGCCTCGGAACAAGCGGCGCTGTGAATTGCAACAGGCAAAACCACGGTGGCGGCGAAGTAGCACGACCGTATTGATTCTGTCAACAGCCGCGTGCTAGGCCCAGGAGGAATGGCGGCAGTGGGAAGAAAAGCGACCTACGGCGAGCGGATGGATTGGCGCGGAAACGCTCCTCTTTCCGCTGAGATCTACGAACAGCTAGAGGTTCTCGCCGCCCTCGACGAGTGCGACCTGGGCGCGTGCGTTCGAAAGCTCGTCCATCGCGGACTCGCGTCAGGAGAGCCCCTGGCGCCCGAGGAGGTTCTCCCGGAGCGCGACATCGCGGAACGGGTCATGGTGAGGCTTCCGCCCGAGACGGTGAAGAAGGTCGTGCATCTTGCGCGGAAGATGAGAACGGATCGCGGCGCGATCCTCCGCGCGTACGTAAAGCGCGCCCTCGCACCGCCTCGGAAGTCGACGCGACGAGCTTCCGCCGCGGCGTGACCGCGTTCGCGGTCACGGAAGGAAAAACGCGCCCGAGATCGGAACCCGACTCGCGATCGGGGTCCACTGATCTCCGCCGCATGGCGTCGCGGCGCAGCGATCTGCCCCCTGGCAGTCGAAGTAGAAGACCGTTAGCCGCGGATCGTCATTGTGGTCCGAGTCGACGACGCGACACCAGACGAACGCCGGCGGCGATCCGTCGGGGAAGAAGACGTTCCCGCTGACCGTCCCGCGATCTCCGTCGAGCGCAATCGCCCAGCGCTGATCGCCGACGTCTTTGTTCACGAGGATCTGCTTCCGGTCGGGGGTGCCCTGCATGCCGTGCGACTGCGCGCCGGCCGGGCTCGCTGCCGCGAGTAGGGCGGCAATCGTCAGGAAACGGATTCGCATCACAAGCCCTCCTGCTTTCAGTGTCCGGGGCGACACGTAGCCATACCTCGCGGCCGTCGGCAAGTTTTTTTCTCAGTGCTGGCGCGACTTTTCCGGGTTGTTTCGGATTTCTGCAAGTACCCCTGTTGACAAAATCAATCGCGGCGCCTACTGACATTGTCGCAACGTGATGGCGGCAGGAGAGCAAAGGGGGGCGGCGAGGTGGTGGTGGCGGATCTTCATGTTCGCGTCCACGAAGCCTACCGGGTGGCGGGGCTCGGCACTCGGGGGCTGTCGGTTGGGCGTCCGCTCGCCATCGAGGGCGGCGTGATCATGGTGTCAAGCATTCTAGTCAACGACGGTACCAGACGCTACGCGATCTCGTACGTCGGGACCAGCGACGCCGCCCGCATCCTTGATCGCTCCTTCGACTCGCCGCAGCTCGCGGCGAAGTTTCTCGACTGGGTTTACGGCAATTTCGCGCGGGGGGCCGCGTGAACGCTCGGGTGCGTAGCGCGGGGACGGCGTCCGTGCGGTCCGTTCGTGCGGACGCCGCTCCGGCGGAGGTCGCGTGAGGTACGTCGGAAAAGGAAGCGACCACTCACCACCGATGCCGCGCAAGCGCGCCGCTCGCCGCCGGCTTCGGGCTGCGGAGCGTCGCCGGCGCCGAAACCTCACGCCGGAGGATGTCCAGAAGAACGAGGCGGGCGCGCGTCGCTGGCGCGACGTCGTGGAGCGGGGCGCGTGAGGGCCCGTCGCTGCGAGCGGTGCATGCACTACGTGCACGATGCGACGACCGACGCGTCGAACCCGCTCTATCGGAACTCCGAGAAGTACCCTGACGGGATCCGCCGGGGCGGTCACTGCGTCGCCCGCGAGAACGAGGTTCATCAGCATACGGGCGTCCCCCGCGGTCGCGATCTCGTTGACGCCGATGACGACTGCGGGCGATTTGAGGAGCGGGCCGCGTGATCTCGGCGCTCGCACTCGCGACGCTCGTTTGCATCGGCGACAGCAACACGGCGGGCGGCCCGTGGCTTTCGTCGGGGACTCCGACCTACGCGCAGATCCTTGAGTGCGACTGCAACGTCAGCGCGCACTCTGGTTTCGGCGTGATCCGCGATCCGAGCTTCGGTGGGGCCGGCATCGAGGTCGTGAAGGCCGCGATCACCGAGGCGCTCTTCAAGAAGCCGGACGTGATCGTGCTCTCATTCCTAACGAACGACGTTCAGAGCCTCTATCGGATCGACCAAATTCTCGAGGTACTCGGGCAGCGTTACCGTCAAGCGCGGGGTCGCGGGGCGCGCGTTCTCGTCGTTCCGCCGCTCGGGCGGTACGTCGGTAGCGGTCCGGTCGTGAGGCAGTGGCGCTGGAAACGTGACGAGATCCGGCGGCGCCTGATCGAGCAGGTCGACGTAATTGACATTGTCGACGTCTCAGAGATCAGCGATGACGACTACGCCGAGCCGCTTCACCTGAACGGTCTCGGGCAAGCGAAGCTCGCGGCCGCAGTCGTGGGGATGCTGGAATGATGACGATTAGCCTGGGCGCAGTAACGTTACTGGCGATTGCTCTCCCATACATCGCGATCGGCCTGGCCTACGGGCCGGAGGCGGGTGTCGGCGCGTTTCTTTGCACGGCCCTGGGCGGAGTCGTCTTGATGATCTTTTACATGACAGGGACGCTCGTCAGGGTCGCCCTGGGGTGGGATGGGTGATGGGGGAGGCTCGAGCACGAGCGCAGCGCAGTTTGTCGACGGCCCTGGGCGAGCGTCCGGGCGCGACGTTCTTGCGCGATCGGAAGTGGTACGTCGAGGGGGACATCTATCCGCTGGCGCGCTCGAAGACGAAGCGCGGCCAGGTGATCACCGTCCGCCGGCGCATGACGTCGCGCGCGGGCCCGTTCGACTCGTGGCAGGCGGCGAAGGCGACGCGCGGGCGGCGCTCCGCGGGGCAAAGGATCGTGGCGGCATGAACGACCTGCGAGATCTCCTGCGGCGCCGGGCGAAGTGCGCCGAGATCCAGCGATGCAGCGCGGTGACCCAAAGCGACGTGCTGGGGCAGCTCGATCGCGAGCTCGACTCCGTGCGCGATGAATTGATCCTGCGCTTCGCGATCGCACTGACCGCAGGGTTTCAGGCGCGACCGGTGTCCGATCGCGGTGAGGCCGCGGATCCGGAAGTCTTCTTCGTCGCAGCCGAGGCAATGGTAGCCGAACACGAGCGCCGGATCCGTGCGCAGTTGGCGGTGTCGGCATGAACGCCACCGGCGACTGCTCGGTCGCGGTGGAGACGGTCGTGTTCTGCGACGAAGAGTGCGCGCGCCTGACTCTTGCATTCGAGGCAACCGGGACGCGCCTTACTTGCACCTTGACGCCCCAGGGCGTCGCCAAGCTCTCGACCGTACTGAAAGCCTGGAGCGAGGGGCGACCCGGCGCGTCCAGGAAGAAGAGCCGGGCATGATGCGACTCTGCGTCGCCTGCGGCCGCGAGACTGAGCACGAGATGGTGGAGCTTGTCGCCGCACCGCGGCCGGATGGCAGCAAGACGCGCGTCTTCGTCTGGCGCTGCCCGAATCAGGACCAGCACACGAAGAGGATGATCGCGACCGAGTGTCGCGCGTAGGCGACCGCGCCCCAACGTCCCGGGGCGCGGGAACGGGGCCCGGCGGGAGGTTTCCTCCTTTTCCTCCTGCCGGGCCGCCCGTGCGGTGGAGGTGGTGGTGGAGTTGTTGTCGAACCTACTCACGAACTCGAGGCTCTCCGACGCGCGCGCTTGTCAGCGGCTGCATTACATCAAGTACCTGCTGGGCTACCGCTCCGTTCGTGAGCGCCGCGAGCTTCGTGTTGGTCACCTCGTTCACGCCGGCCTCGAAGCCTGGTGGCTCGCGTGGCGCCTCGGAGGCAGCGACGAACGTCTCGACCTCGCGCTCGCGGCCGTCGCCGGCGAGGAGGTGGATCCATACGATCGCGCGCTCGTCGAGGTTCTGCTCGAGGGCTACCACTTCCGGTGGTCCGAGGATCCGAGCGAGCAGTACGAGACGCTTGGCGCCGAAGAGGAGTTCCGCGCCGCGCTTCGCAACCCGAAGACCGGTCGCCCGTCTCCGATCTGGGAGATCGCCGGCAAGCTCGACGTGCGCACGCGCGACCTGAACGACGGACTTCCGAAGATCGTCGAGCACAAGACGGCGGCGTCCGACATTTCGCCGGGCTCGGACTACCTGAAGCGCCTGCGGATGGACAGCCAGATCTCGCTCTACTTCGATGGCGGCCTGGCACTCGGCGAACAGCCGGCGACCGTCGTCTACGACGTCCTGAAGAAACCGGGCATTCGTCCACTGAAGGCGACGCCCATCGAGGCCCGGAAGTACAACAAGAAAACGGGCGAGCTGTACGCGAACCAGCGCGATCACGACGAGACCCCCGAGGAGTTCAAGGATCGCCTGCGCGGCTACATCGCCGAGCGTCCAAATGAGATCTACGTGCGAAGCGAAGTTGTCAGGCTCGAACGCGAACTCGAAGAAGCGCGCCACGATATATGGCAGGTCGCTACGCAGGTCAGGGAATCGATCAAGGCCAACCGCTTCCCTCGTAACAGCGATTCCTGCTGGCGGTACGGATCGCTCTGTCCGTTTTTCGGCGTTTGCGCAGGAGAGGCATCGCTCGACGATCCGACGCTATATGTGAAGGTCTCAAACGTTCATCCGGAACTTAGCGAGGTGAACATTGGCCAGTAAGGGGTACGATTTCACCGGTCGTCGGTTTGGTCGCTTAACCGTCGTGCAACGCTCGGGCTCGCAGCTAACCAGCAGGGCGATTCTCTGGCTCTGCAAGTGCGACTGTGGCGCCGAGCATCACGTGACATCGAGCGCCCTGCTGCGAGGTACCAAGTCGTGCGGGTGCCTACGGAGAGAAATCGGCACTGTCAAGACGCTTTCGCACGGCCACTCGCGGAGGGGGCGCTGGTCGCGCACGTATCACTCGTGGGCGTCCATGATCGAGCGGATCACCTCTGCGAATCCGCGCACCGCTCCGTACTACCGGGACCGCGGCATTTCAGTATGTGAGCGCTGGCGATCGTTCGAGAATTTCCTTTCCGACATGGGCGAGCGTCCCGCCGGCAGGACTCTCGATCGCATCGACCCTAACGGCAACTACGAACCCGGCAATTGCCGCTGGGCTACACCCAGCGAGCAAAGCCGCAACCGCCGCCCGCGCGCGAGGCGGCGAACCGAGGAGGCAGCATGACGACAGCAGCAGCAGCGGCGCCGCCGGCGCCCCGCCAGAGTCGAATGAAGCTGGCGAACGTCACCAAGGGGCCGCTCCAGCGTCCGCACCGGATCGCGATCCATGGGGTCGAGGGCATCGGCAAGACGACGTTCGGGGCATGCGCGCCGAACCCCATCTTCCTCGCGTCCGAAGACGGAGCGAGCCAGCTCGACGTGCAGCGTTTCCCGCAGCCCGAGACCTGGCGCGACGCCCTCGATGCGGTCGCAGAACTCACGAACGAGAAGCACGATCGCCAGACGCTTGTCGTCGACACGCTCGACTGGCTCGAGCCGATGGTGTGGGCGCATATCTGCTCCGGCACCGACAAGAAGTCGGTCGAGGATTTTGGCTACGGGAAGGGCTACGTCAAGGCCGTCGACGAGTGGCGCATCTTCCTCGCTGCGCTGGAGCGAATGCGCGCCGCGAAGCCGATGCACGTCATCCTACTCGCGCACACGAGCGTCAAGGCGTTCAACAACCCCGAGGGCGAGAACTACGACCGCTATCAGATGAAGCTTCACGCGAGCGCCGCTGCCCTCATTCGGGAGTGGGCCGATGCGGTCTTCTTCGCGAATCACGAGACCGTCACGCGGAAGGAAAAAGACGAGCGGAAGGCGAAGGGCCTGAGCACCGGCGCGCGGCTGCTTTACACCGAGCGGAGCGCGGCCTGGGACGCCAAGAACCATTACAACTTGCCGCCCACCCTGCCGCTCTCGTGGGACGACTTCATCTCGGCTGTCGAGAAGCGCGAGGTCGCCGATCCCGCAGAGATGATCGCGGCGATCACGCAGAACGCCGACCTGCTGCCCGACAGCGTCAAGGCCGACACCCTCGCATCACTCGAGCGCGCCGGCACGGATCCCATCAAGCTCGCCCGTCTTCACTCCTGGGTGCTCTCGAAGGTCGCCCAGCGTAACCGCGCGGCGGCGTAGGTCGCCCGCCAAACCCGGGGCGCTGCCCCAATAGCGAAAGGAAGAGGAAAGGTATGAGCGTTCCCAACGGAAGACTTACCGGCCGCGCGTGCGCGGTCGGCCTCGGCCTCACTGGCACCGGCAAGGAGCAGGTCGCGGTCCAGTTCAACTTCACCGACCACCCCGGCGAGTCGCTGACGTGGTATGGGTTCTTCACCGAGGACGCCTTCGACATCTGCCTGCGAGCGCTCCGGGCGTGCGGCTGGAAGGGCCAGAGCATCCTCGACTTCCAGAACGGCGATCTTTGCGGCCTCGACACGAACGAGGTGCAGCTCGTCGTCGCCACGGAGCCCGACCTCGAGGGCACTCCGCGCCAGCGAATCAACTTCGTGAACGAGCTCGGCGGCCTCGCACTCAAGGAGCGTCTCGACGACGCGCAGGCGAAGAGCTTCGACGCCCGCATGCGGGATCGGATCAAGGCCTACGACCTGAAGAAGGCGGGCGGCAGCAATACCGCCGTGAGCGATCGGCCGCCGGTCTGAGCGCGGACGCTGGGTGCGGCGGCGGGGGTGGAGATGACGACGACTAGGGATATCGCGAAGGTTCGAATTCTGACCTTACCGGGGATCCACTGGCGTCGGATCGCCCTCCACGCCGCCGCGCTCGTGGCAACATTCGCGCTCGGCGCGGGGTCTGCGACCTACGCGCTCCTGGCGCACGGAGACGCCATCGGCGGCCCGGTCATGCTGCTCGGCGCGAAGCTCGTACAGGCGGCAGATCCGGCAGTCATCCAAAAACAGGACACGATCGCTCCACTGAAGGGGGAGCTCGACGAGCGGCCGGAGCCACCGCCGCCGGCGCGTCCGACGAAGCGGAAGGGAAGGTAGATGGACGAGGCAATCTTGAGGGCGCTTCACCAGGCGACCGATCTCGCGCGCGAGATCCACGGCTGGACGACGTGCGTGAACGTCGGGACGACCGCTCGCATCAAGGGTCGTGACACAAAATTCAAGGCCGTGGTCACTCACTCCGACACCGAACACGAGGTCTCGTTCGGTGAGACGCCGCTGATCGCCCTTCGGAAGCTCGTCGTGGCGCTCGAGGCGGAGAAGCTCCTCAAGGACCGGGCGGCGGCATAGGGGCGGTGATGGGGGTGGGGTGGACGAGTCATTCACGCCGGATCCAAACGACGCAGTAGTCGAGCCTCGGCAGCAGCAGCCAGGTCACATTCGGCTGATGATTGGGCTCCTCGAGGATGCCTGGTACGGCGCGCTCCGCGGTGATCCGGACGACATCGCGTGGCTCCACTCGGATGACGAGGGCTCCATCTTCTCGTTCGTCGTGATCTGCGAGAACCTCACTCACCACACGCCCGAAACCTTCGATCCGATCGCTATCAGAGCCGCGTTCGCGACTGCGGAGCCGGCGAAGAGAAAGAGGTCATCGTTGATCGCGCGCGAGGTTAAGCCGCGCGTGAGAATCAAGCGTCAGAGAGCGGCATGAGGCGCCGCACGGCAGCGCGCCCGGTTGCGCGCAAACAGGAGAGAGCGAAGATGAAACGTTCAGTCACCGACAGGCAGGCGGCGCGCATCCAGGCCGACGTGCAGAAGGCTCGCGAGTCCGGCCGGCGCGGCGCCATCGGCAAGACGGTCATGAAGTACGCCGACAAGCTCGGCGTCAGCGAGCGCACCATCTGGAAGTACGCGGCCTAGAGCCGCACGAGCTCGGCCGACGCTCGCAGGGGCGACGTCGGTCGAAGGCGGGCTGGTCCCTAATCCCGACCCGGCGCCGCTCAGTAGGCCCGGAAGCGCCCCTGCTGGCGCACGGAATTGTCCGTGATGTTGGCTGTCGCCCCCGCGACGAGGGGCGCTTCCGGGATTGAGGAGTTAAGGATGAAGCGAATTCGATTCGCGGTGCGCCGCGCGCTTCGCCGCGTGCGGCAGGCGTGGGCGTCCTAGTATTTCTTCAGTAAGCCGGTTTCGTGGTACAAGCCGGCAGCGATGGCACGGATTGCCACCGCTCGGTCCAAGATCGACCTCGGACCGTCAATCATCGGCGTCATGGAGAACAAGCTTCTCCTGGCGCCGTTCTTCCAGCCCGTCGAGGCGTGGAGGCCTTGGAAAATCTGCCTCTCGGCGATGTTCGGCTTGCCACCGCCGAACTACAGCGTCATCGACGCGATCGATGGGAGTGACGAGCCCGAGCGGCTGATCAGCGCGCTCGAGTTCTACCAGAAGCACACCGGCCGGTCGCAGTGGCCGACGAAGCAGGCGTCGGAGGCCTGGATTCCGACTGGAGTCCGCGGGGGGAAAGCACTCGCGCTTGACACCCCGGTTCCGACACCCGGCGGATGGACGACAATGGGCGACATCGCCGTCGGTGACGTCGTCTACGGTCGGGACGGCGCCCCGACGCGAGTCATCGCCACGACCCCCGCCCAGTACGATCGGCCTTGTTACGAGGTGGAGTTCTCCAACGGGGAAGTGATCGTTGCCGATGCCGAGCATGAGTGGGTCGTCGAGGACTACCGCACGAGGAAGGCCGGGTATCGACGACTGCAAGCTCCGCCTAGCCAGGTCGACATCTCGACCCTGAAACCCATTCCCCTCGGGCCGGTCGCGAAAAATCTGACCGGCCAGAAGTTCGGCAAGCTCACTGCCCTCTACCCGGTCGGCAGGCGAAACCACATGCTCTGGGCAGCACGATGCGAGTGTGGCGGAGCCTGCGTGATCGCCTCGAACAACCTTCAGGCGCGCAAGCACACATGCGGTTGCGCGGGGCGTGACGCAACGATCGGCGAGCGGACGGTGGTAACCCGCGAGCTGTTCTCGGGGCTACGTGCCCGGAACGGACACCAGGGCAACTTCGCCGTCCGACTGCCCGCGGCTCTGCGGTCACCCGAGGCCGAACTACCGATCGATCCCTACGTTCTCGGTGCGTGGCTTGGCGATGGTCATTCTGCGGGTGGATGTATCACTTCGGCAGACCCCGAGCTGATTGCGGAGATAGGAGCTCGTGGATTTCGCACCACGAAGTGGGCGGCGAAGTACGGGTACGGGATTCTCGGCCTACACGCCAAGCTCCGCCTGGCTGGACTACTGAAGAACAAGCACGTCCCGCCGGCATACTTGCGCGCTTCAGAGAATCAGAGACTCGACCTTCTTCGCGGCCTGATGGACACCGACGGATACTGCTCCGCCGACGGCAAGTGTTCGTTCTCGTCTACGTCGTCCATTCTCGCCGATCAGGTCAACGAGCTTGCCTGTAGCCTGGGGTGGCGGTCCGCGGTTTCGGAGGGTGTCGCCAAGCTGAACGGGCGCGTGATCGGTCCCAAGTTCACCGTACACTTCGCACCCAAGAAGCCCGTGTTCCTGCTGCCGCGCAAGGCTGCTCGCCAGGTCGTGGGTATGGCACGGTCAGCGAAACGAAGCGGCGCGCGCGACTTCCTGCATGTCGTGGAGGTGCGCCCGTGCCCATCGGTGCCGGTCCGCTGTATTCAGGTCGAAAACGACGAGGGGGTTTTCCTGGCGGGCCGGTCCATGGTCCCGACGCACAACTCCAGAATCTCCGCAACGATCGCGACGTTCCTCGCGCGCTTCCGCGACTACAGCCCGTTCCTGGCGCCCGGCGAGTACGGCACTGTCATGGTCGTCGCTGCCGACCGCAAGCAGGCGCGAACGGTCTTCGGGTACATCCGCGCGTTCTTCATGGAGAACGAGCTCCTGCGCGACGAGGTCGAGAGCGAAACGCAGGAGTCGATCACCCTCAAGAACCGGATCCGGATCGAGGTCCACACCGCAAGTTTCAAGAGCATTCGCGGGTACACCGTGGTCGCCGCGGTCCTCGACGAGATCGCGGTCTGGAATTCGGAGGGCGCGAACCCCGACGGCGAAATCGTGACGGCGGTCCGGTCGCGCTTCGCGACGATCCCGTCCGCGATCTTCATGGCGATCTCGTCGCCCTACGCGCGCGTCGGCGAGCTGTGGAACGTCTACGACCGCCACTTCGGGGAGAAAGGCGATCCGGACGTGTTCGTCTGGCAGTCGAACACGCGCTCGATGAACCCGACGGTCACGAAGGAGTTCGTCCGCAAGCAGTACGAGCGCGACCCGGCGCGCGCACGCGCCGAGTACGGCGGCGAGTTCAGGACGGACATCGAGAAGTTCGTCCCGCTCGAGATCGTGCGCGAGTGCATGGCGGTCGGGCAGACGCAGATCCCGCCGGCGGCGTCGTGCACGTACCGAGCGTTCGTCGATCCATCTGGCGGCCGCGGCGATCCGATGGTGATGACGATCGGGCATCGGAGCGGGGACACCGCAATTCACGACGCCACCCTGTCCGTTTCGCCGCCGTTCGTGCCGCGCGAGGTCGTCAAGCGAATGGTGGAGTTCGCGCGCCCGTACCGCATCCACAAGGTCTACGGCGACCGGTTCGCTGGCGAGTGGCCGCGCGACGAGTTCAGGCAGAACGGCATGGAGTACGAGCTGTACTCCAAGTCGAAGTCGGAGCTCTTCGTCGACTGCCTGCCGCACCTGTTCTCGAAGACCGTGAGGCTGCTCGATGACCCAGAGCTCGCCGTGCAGTTCTCGCAGCTCGAGCGGCGATCGTCACCTTCGGGGAAGGAAATCATCGACCATCCGCCCCACGGACATGATGACAAAGCAAATGCAGTTGCAGGTATGGTGCGCCTTCTAATGGGGGAGTCTGCGGTTAGTTGCGTCTGGTGATTAGGTCGATCGATTGACCGAATCGTGATATGGGTCGCCGATCAATGAGTCGTCGTCGCGGAGCCGGGAAGCGAATTCTGAGTGGGCGCGCCGCGCTCGATGTCCTTGGATCGATGTGGGAGTACTTCCGCACGTTCGGGGGCGAGCGCGACTACGCGTGCGTGCTCGGCTACAAGCGCGACCTCACGTACGTCGACTACCTCGCGCGCTATGCGCGCGGTGGCATCGCGGGGCCGATCGTCGACGTGCCAGCGCGCGCAACGTGGGACACCTTGCCGCGCCTGACGGACGACGAGCTCGGCACCGAGAACGCGCTCTCGAAGAAGTTCGCCAAGATCGCAAAGGACATCGATCTCCGCCAGAACCTCGAGAAGGTCGATCGACTCGCCGGCATCGGGCGCTACGCCGTGTTGCTGCTCGGATTCCGCGACGGCAAGAGGCTCGAGGAGCCAGTCGATGAGGACGGCGCACGCGATGGCGGAATGCTCTACGTCGCGCCGTTCAGCGAGGCGAACGCGCGCCCCGTCGAGATCAATCTCGACTCGCAATCTCCGGAGTTCGGACGTCCGCTGCTCTACGAGATCGACTTCGCGCGCGGCGCGCTCGACATGGACCCGCTGATCAAGGCGACGTTCCTTCAGCGGCTGACCGGGACGGGTGGCTCCAACCGGATGACGCAGAAGGTTCACGCCTCGCGCATCGTGCACATCGCCGAGGGCACGCTCGAGGACAACCTCTACGGAACGCCGCGCCTCCGTCGCGTGTGGGATCGCCTCGACGACCTCGACAAGATCTCCGGTGGAAGCGCCGAGGTGTTCTGGTTGGTCGCGAATCGCGGCCTGCAATTCGACGTGAGTCCAGAGGTCGCGTTCGGCGAGACCGAGAAGGAAGCTCTCCGCGAGCAGATCGAGTCCTATCGCCACGGTCTCAGCCGCGAGATCCGGACGCGCGGCGTGACAATCAAAGGATTGAACGAGCTCGGCGCGGGCAATGTTAATCCGTTCGCCGTGTTCCGCGTGCTCGCCGCGCTGATCACGGGGACGACCGGCTTGCCGTATCGAATGATCTTCGGCACCGAGCGCGGACAGAACACGACGAGCCAGGATCGTCGCTCGTGGCTAGAGGACGTCTGGTCGCGCCGCGAGACGTACGGCAACGAGGTCGTGCTCACGCCCCTCGTCCGCCGCCTCGTACATGCCGGCGTACTTCCAGTGAAGGCGCTCGATGCGCAGGTGATCTGGCCGCCGGTTCACGACGATATGTTCCAGGCCGAGGTCGCCGACACCTACGCGCGCGCCGACTTCAACCGCAGCAAGGCGAAGAGCTCGCCGGGCGGATCGTCGATCGGCGAGGGCGAGTGGCGCGAGAAGTTCCTCAACCTTCCGCGCGAGATGCCGAAGGGCGACAGCCGCGAGGACGTCTCGACTCCGACGCCAGAGCCCGTGGCGCCGGCTTCTACGTCGCCCGGAGCGCCCCCCGGAGCGCCCACGGCCCAGGAGGACCAGCGTGCTGCCGCGTGACCCCGTCGAGGCCGCGATCGAGTCGGCGATGTACTATCGCCTGACGCACGCGGACGCCGACGTGGAGCACACCGGCGTCATGGTCGCGCTCGTGCCCCGCGCCGAGGACGCCGCGCGTCTCGCGCTCGACGGCGGCGAGGCGGCCGAGGATCTCCACGTGACGCTGTTCCACTTCGGGGACGCGAGCGCGATGCCGATCGAGGCGCGACGCGACCTGATCGACACTGTCCGAATGGAGGCTTCGCAGTTTACGCCGCTCCTCGGCGCCGCGTTCGGGGCGGGCGTCTTCAATCCGACGGGTCCAACCCCGTGCCTCATCCTCAACATCGGCGGCGAGGCCATCGAGCAGTTCCACCGGGCGCTCTGGTGGATGCTCCCCGAGTCGCCTGACCAGCACCGTCCGTGGGCCGCGCACCTAACGCTCAAGTACTTGACCGAAAAGGACAACGTGCAGGTCTTCCCGGCCACCGAGAAGATGGTCCCGCGCATGGGCGAGCTCGTCTTCGACCGCGTGCGGGTCGCGTTCGCGGGCGCAGCGATCGACATCCCGTTCGCGACGGAGTCGCCCGAGGTGCTCGCGGCCCAGCGGTCAGCAGACGTCTACCGGGCCACGCGGACGCTGCTCGCTGCGCGCGGCGCGGCCCCGCCGGCACCGATGCCGCGCGTGGTGTCGTTCCGGGTCGCGTCCGCCGTCAAGGTCGACGGCGACCAGATGACGTTCCCGGTCGTCGCTGCGGTCGAGGGTGTGCGTCGGCCGATGGGCTCGCTCGGCCCCGAGCTCGTGCTCGCGAGCCAGCTCGCAGCCGGGCTCGATAGCGCCCAGGAGATGCCGGTCGTGTTCGACCACCCAGCACTGGCGGACGGCAATCCCGAGGTGGTCTCTGTCGACGACGAGCGGCCGTTTCGGGAGGGGACGGGCGTCCGGGTCGGGACCGTCGCCAACGCACGGATCGAGGGCGACCGCATGATGGTCGATGCGACCGTGAGCATCTCCGCTCTGCGGTCTGCGGGCCCCGGGAGTTCGGCGATCGCCGACGCGCTTCTCGCCGGCCAGCAGACGGAGGTCTCTGTCGCGTACGCCGCGCGCATCGTAGCCGCCAACAGCACCTTCGGCGGGGTCGCCTACACGGGCGTCCACATGGACATCACGTTCGACCACCTAGCGCTTCTGCCGCCGGGCGTGCCGGGGGCGTGTAGCCTCGGTGACGGCTGTGGCGCGGCGCGCACCTAGCGAAACATCAAACACCGTTTGCTGCAAAGTTGGAATCGCGATAAAGGCCCTGGTGTTAGGTCGATCGATCGATTCAATCGAACGACCGTTTGAACGGCGCGGGACGCGCGGGACGAGGGAGAGACGGCACATGGACAAGGCGGGCACGATCGATCGGCTGATCGCCTCGGGGAAGTACAAGGACGAAGCACGCGACTGGCTGAGCAAGCTCGCCGACGGGCAGCTCGCCGAGATCGCTTCGGCGTCCGGTTGCAGCTGCGAGGGGGCGCCCGCGGGCGCTTCCGCTTCCGGCGACGGCAAGCCCGCGCCGGTGGCGGCCGCGTCTGCGGGCGGCGACAAGACGCCCGAGACTCAGGCGACGCCGACTGCGGCCGCGGCATCGACCGCGACGCCCGCGCCGGCGACAGCAGCGGCCGAGGCGCCGGCGACGTCGGCGCCCGCCGCTGCATCCACGCAGACTCCGGTCGCGGCCGCGAAGCCGCTGACCGATGCGGAGTGGCTCGCCGCGGCGCCGGCTGGCGTTCGTGAGGAGCTCGAGGATCTCCGCCGGGAGCGCGCCGCGAAGGAGAACACGCTCCGCGAGAAGATCGCCGCCAACAGCGGCGGCAAGCTCTCGAAGGAGTTCCTCGCGAGCAAGGGCCTCAAGGAGCTCGAGGTGCTCTACGCCGCGACGATCCCGGTCGACCAGAGCGGGCGCGGCACGTCCGGCGATGCCATGACGGCGGCCGCCGCGGGCGACAAGAACAAGAACGAGACGCCGCCGATGCCGGCGTGCGACTTCAGCAAGGCCTGAACGGATCCCGGAGAGGGAGATCATCGGCGGCCTAGTGGCCGCGCGGAGTGGAGGCGGAGGCGGATATGGCAGCGAGGAAGGTCGTTCTCTACGGGATCGCGACGCAGGTCGGCGAAGGCACGGTCGCGGGTGGCACCATCACCCCGGGCGATCTCCTTGCGCGCTCGTCCGCGACGCAGATGATTCGCCACGGGAACGCCGGGCGAAACCACGCGTTCCTTTTCGCGGACAACGTTCCGGACCGGAACAAGGGCATCGACGACGACTACAGCGCGAACGACAACGTCCGGGTAGTCGTGCCGACGCGCGGCGCGATCATGAACGCGAACCTCGCCGCGAACGCGGCCGCGGTCGCGATCGGCGACGCACTCGAGTCGAACGGCAACGGCAAGCTCCGCAAGCACACGCCGCAGGCCGTCAACGAGGGCGGCGCCGCGTCCTACACGATCTACGCCGAGGCGATCGTCGGGTACGCGCTCGAGGCCATCGACAACTCGGCCAACGGCTCGCCCGTTCGGATCCGCGTCGAGATTCGCTGAGTTCAGCTTGCCCGCGGTGTTGACAATGTCCACAGGGCCGCGAGGTCCATTGGGGAGGATGGGAGGATGATCGGGGACTTCAAGGCCCTCGCCGCTTCGGGCGGCATGGGCGGTTTCGGATCGAGGCTGCTCGCGCACGGCCTCAACGCCGAGAAGGCACTGCGCGCGAACTCGCCGCTTCTGATCGACGAGCAGGTCGTCGTCGACCAGCGTGTCATTCGGGAGTTCATGCCGCGGCTCGGCGTCATCGCGCGCCTGATCCAGAACGGGCAGTGGACGCGCCTGAGCAACCCCTTCGCCGTCGAGTCGCTCCGCCACTACACGATGAGCGACACGTCGGGTGCCACGCTCGATCGGAACCCGACGAAGCGGACCGAGGGCGACCTGCCGGACAAGACCCCGGTCTACACGCCGGTCTACTACGGCTTCGCCAACTTCCAGCTCGGCATCCAAGAGCTCCTCACTTCGCGCAAGGGTCTCCTGCCGCTCGACCTCACCCTCATCGGCCAGAAGGCGCGCGATCTCGCCGAGGCATTCGAGGAGTCGGTCATCCGCGGCACCGTCGGCGGCGTCGCGCTGCCGCAGTGGGGCTCGGCGGTCGCGAAGGGCATCCTCAACGCCCCGAACATCCACGGCGTCCAGTACGAGGGCGGCAAGCCGTGGGACGACCCGACGAAGACCGTCGCGGGCATCCTGACCGACGTCAAGGCGATGTTCGCCGCGCTCGACGCGGACTTCGCCTACGGCGCGGTCGACCTGCTTGTGCCCCAGGCATGGTTCAACGCGCTCTCGTTCCTCACGAACACCGCCACCGACCGGACGGCGATGTCCTTCCTCAAGGAGCTCGAGCGCGGCGGACAGCCGCTCCACATCCAGGCGGCCGACAAGCTGCCGGCGAACACCGCCCTCATGTACGTTCGATCCTCTGACGTCTTCGAGGTCGTCGTTGGCGACTTCGGCGGCTCGGCGGACGATCCGATCAACGCGCCCGACAAGAACCCGGTCCCGATCACGGTCTTCCACTGGGACGAGCAGGCCGGGCTCATGCTCAATTTCAAGCTGCTGGGCTGCGTGATCCCGCGGGCGAAGGCCACGTACGGCAGCAAGAGCGGCATCGCCAAGCTCACGGCGTAATAGCCGTCGTCGACGTCAAACCAGCGACCGGGCCCCGCACTCGTGCGCGGGGCCCGCGATCGCCTGTCTGGAGGTCATTCTATGTCCGAGCAGAAGGTCATCCGCGACGCGTACTGCATCATGAGCGGTGGTTGCTCCCAGGCCGACCCCAAGCCGGGTCACGCGGGCAATCTGCGCGAGTTCGGAGTCGGCGAGACGATCTTCCTCACTGAGGACGCCGCGAAGGCGCTTCAGAAGAGCGACGCGAACCCGGCGGGGCTCGAGCTCAAGCGCCTGGAGGGCGTGCCGTCGATCGAGGTGGTCGTCGAGCTCGCCGACGTCAACGAGGCCGCGATCGCGCCGCTCGAGGAGCTCGCCGCCGCCGCCGCCGCCCCGCCGCCCGTCGCGCCCGTCGCGCCGGTCGCGCCGCCGTCGTTCGTTCGCAGCGACGACGAGTAAGCGGGCGGGCTCCGCGAGCCTGCCATGCTCCTGATCACGGGCGCGGACGTCCGAGCGATCCACGACACGGGTCGCGACGACGCCGCGCTCGCGCCATTTCTGGCGGTCACCGACGCATTCGACGACGCGTACCTTGCCTCGGCCGGCCTGACGAACGCCGTGCGGAAACAGGTGCAGGCGTTCCTGACGCTGCACTGGACGTACGTCGCCGACGTCGGCGTGCATTCGTCTCTGCGGGTCGACGACGTCACCGAGACGTTCACGTCATCGAAGAAGGAGCCGGGGCTCCGCGATTCGAACTTCGGCCGGACCGCGATCCTGCTCGACTCGAGCGGCGTGCTGCGCGAGGTCTCCGACACCAGGCCCAAGGCAGAGATCGAGATCTTCGGCCGCCCGTGCGCGCCGTGCGCGCCCGCGGCCAAGCCGGTCGAGTTCGACATCGAGTTGCCCTCGATCAACACGATGCCCCCGGGCCCGCTTACGCTCTACCTCGGGCCGGGCGGCTGGTCGTCGAGCGAGGACGACGTCTGGACGCCGGCGACTTACGCCGGGTCCATCGTCGCGATGTTCGGCACGGTCGACCAGAACCCCGGCGCGGGCGGGGTCGCATACACGCTGCGCCGCGCGCCGTCCGGGCAGGTCGGCTCGGATCAGACGATCGCGACGACGATCGCGAATTCGGTGCGTGATTTCGGGGTCGACGGATCGGTCTCCTATAACGCCGGCGATCGATATGCGGTGAAGGTCGTTCTGGGTACCGGCGTGCCCGGGATGAACATGAACTTGACGCTGCGGTTCCGCCGCGGGTGAGGAGGGGGTGGCGATGACGATCTGGGGAATGAGGCGGTGGGTGCGGCGTGCGCCGTTCGTGGCGGGGCTGCTGGTCGCGGTGTCAGTGCTCGGGAATCCGATGTCGGCGGCCGCGTTCGACATCACGTCGGGTGGCGGCCTGCGGCGGAACTCGAGCAACCCCGAGAGGTACGAGGTCGACCCGACCGCGAACTTCACGTGGACCGGCACGCACAACTTTACGTCGGGCGTGCTCCGCGTACCCAACAGCACGACCCTCCCTGGCACATGCGCGGTTGGCGACGTCTACATGGACACCGACGCGACGTCGGGCCAGCGCATCTACGCCTGCGAGTCGACAAACACCTGGGTGCTGCAGGGTGACGGCACGAGCGCCGGACTGACGTCGGTCGCGATCCCGATTTCCTCGGAGACCCCGCTCGCTGGCATGGGGGCGAGTGCCACGCGGTACATGGACCTCACTGGCCGCTTCTACACGAACGAGAGCGACTGCCGGCGGCCCCTCAAGGATCGCACGATCAATCGCCTCTCCCTGCTCATGACGACTGCGCAGACTGCCTCGAACGTCACGTTCCAAGTTGGCGCAGGCGCATGCACGGGCGCGCTCACCTACGACGGCTCGTCCGTGACGATCAACGCGACCGCGAACACGCCGACCGAGGGGAGCAATGCGGCCAAGACCACCACCGGTCTGCAATGCTTCTGCATCAAGATCACGAGCGGCGGCTCAGCTGTAACCGACGGCTACGTCGGGGGCTCGTACGTCGAGAGCTGATGCGTGCGTTTCGCAGCCATCATCACAGCGCTGGCGCTGGGCCTCTGCTCGGCGCCAGCGCTGGCGCTCGAAGACTCCGTCTACGTCAAGACGATCGCGAAGGGTCTTCAGGTCACCGGGCTCGACGACACCCGCACCGACTCTAGCGTTGCGTCGCAGCTGACGGGTGGCGTCGACGAGACGATCGACAACACCTACGAGGCCTTCCGGTTCGCCACCGGCACGAGCGGCACCGCGGGCTCGAAGTACAACGGCGTCCGCATCTGGGTGAAGAAGACCGGCTCGCCGGCCGCTACCGACTACATCGAGCTCCGCGTCTACACGAACTCGGGCAGCAGCAAACCGAACACCGAGGTCACGGCGAACTTCGCGGTCGCGCGGCCGCGCCTCTCGATGGCGAACGTTTCGACGTCGCTCGCGTCGTTCGACTTCGGCCTTCCGTACGCGCTCTCCGACTCGACCACCTACTGGGTCGTCATCAAGAAGAGCCTCACCGCGGGCACTGTCGTCATCGACCGGCGCTCGAGCGGGACCGGGCTCTATGCGTTCTCGTCGGACGCCTCCACGTGGACGCTCGAGAACTCCAAGGAGCCGGCCTACGCGTTCCTGACGGCGCCGAGCACGATCGTCAAGCCGACGACGGACATCGGGTACGCGATCGACGCCGCTGGCGCCGGGCTCACCGTGCGCGCGACGGGCACCCGTCTACCGGCGGTCGCCGGCATCGGGACGGACAGCTACGGACTCTTCGCGCAGTCGACCAACGGCTCGCCGCTCGCCGCAGTAACCGCGGCCGGCGCCGGCGTCGAGGTTGATGCGACCGGTCTCCTGCAGTCGATCGGCGGCGGCGGGATCCTCGCCACCAAGATGAACGGCACGGCGGTCGATGACGACCGCTACTACCAGTGGGACTGCAACACCAACGGGCCGGGGACACCCGGCGCCGACAAGATGAGCGGCTACTGCGTCGTCGGTAGCCCGGACCGCTGGTACGTCAAGAACGACGCCGGGACGCTCTTCGCGCCGCCGCCGGCGTGCTCGACGGTCACGCAGGGGTCGGGCGAGACCTGCCTCACGACGAAGGGGCAGTTCGCAACCGGCCGCGGGAGCACGACAGCCGCGGGGACAACGTCACCGGGCGCGGACGGCACGTACAAGCAGGCCGACTCCTCGGCGGGCGATGGCTGGGCGGACAAGCTGCCGTACATTCTCGACACCGTCAAGCAGCGCACGGTGGCAACGAACCGCGGCGGCACATCCACGGCCTCCGACGACGACGACGGCGGCGCCGGTCCCGACCTGACCTTCAGCGCCGCCGCGAACACCACGTACATCGTCGAGCTCGATGCCCTGTACACCGCCGCCGGCACCACGACGGATCTCAAGCTCGGGTGGAACATCCCGGCCAGCGCCACGGTCGAGGGCGTCGCCTTTGGAACGACTGGAACCGCGAACGACGGCGGCCGCACCAACTCCGACAGCGGGACGGTGGTGATCCAGCTGCTGAACGGCACGAACGGCGTGCGCGCCAAGGCGAAGATCGTCATCGCGGGAACGAGCGGAACGGTCGCGCTCTTCTGGTCAGGCAACTCCGGCTCCGGCACGTGCCAGATCGAGGCGGGCTCGACCCTGACCGTCTACCGGGTGCAGTCGTGATCGCGCATGTGCTGCGAGCCATCTTCGCGGTGCTCGTCGGTGCCGGCGTCGTGGCGGCCGCCGTAGCGCAAGGCGGGGTGGCGCAGGGCGGACGCACCGGAGACCAGAAGCGCGGTGTGCTTGCGAAGGACTGGTGCCAGAGCTCACTGACGGTCATGTGCCAGCCGCTCGAGGAGGACACGACGGCGACGCGCGTGAACGTCGCGCCCAGCGGCTCGAATTATAACCTGACGCCCAACGGCTCGATTTCACGCGACGGGACGCTTTTCGTCGAGGGGTCGTATTCGAACGTCTTCCCGGCCGCCCCGATGCGGTACTTGTCGTGCACCGACGCAACGTGCTCCAACCTCGACTTCTCGGGCGCCTTCTCCGCGGGCGCCGCGTTCCGCTCTACGCTCCTCGGCCAGTCCCACGTCATCATGGGAAAGTGGAACAACAGCGACGGCACGGGGTGGGCCCTCGTCGTTGGAATGACCACGCTCGGCAAGGTGCAGAGCTTCATCGGCAACACCACCGACCAGCACTCGACCGTCCTCGCGAGCGGACGCTGGTACGAGCTCGGGATGTCGTTCAGCGGGTCTGTCGTCAAGACGTACGTGGATGGGTCCGGGACGAGTGGCACGTCCGCCACGATCACCACGAACAGCCTCGACTTCGAGGCCGGCGACGACGGCCGGACCGGAACCGGGCTCGCGGCCAACCTCGACATCCTGTGGGCGGCCTCGGTTAACATGAGCGCTGCGGGCCAGTGTCGCGTCGCGTCATGTGGCTACCGGAATCAATACGGTTGCTTGTGTGACGCCGGCAATACCGCCTCTTTCCTCTTCAAGGGTCGCAATGCAGATGCCGGTGGGTGTACACTCCCCGGCGACTGTTACGCCGACGACCCGGCATAGGAGGAAGCGATGAGGCTGTTTCTTGCATTGATGCTATTGACACTGTCCACTGCCGCGCACGCAGCGGCGACGTGCTCTGCGCGCATCGACCACAAGACGGGCGTCGTCAAGGTCAGTGCCAGCGGTGTTTCCGGCACCTCGGTCACGTGGGGCGAGGCGCCCGGCGGCCCGTACCCGAACTCCTTCTACGTCAGTGCTGGACAGGTCAGCTGCTTTGCGCCGGCGGCCGACGGCAAGGGGGTTATGGGCAGCTGTCAGATCGACCAGCTGGATGCCGACGCACGGATTCCGACGGTCGACTGCATGATCTACGTCAAGGATGCCGGCGCCGAGTGCGCGGCGCACATCAAGTTCTGCTCGCCGCAGCTCGATGGACTCGGCGGCGCGGACGGCGCGAAGCTCGACTACGTACTAGCGCACACCGAGACCGGTCCCGACCCCATCACCGGCGTCCCGACCGTCAAGCTCAAAGGGGCGAATCTTCAGATCGTCAACAATGTCGGCGAAACCGAGTCGTCTGACGGCACGGGGAACCTGATTCTGGGCGGCAACGGGTGGGACAAGCAAGGAACGCCCGTGCGCAACGGCTCGCATTCCCTGATCATCGGCGAAAACGCGCAGTGGTCGGGGTGGACAAACCTCAACGTCGGCGACAACAACCGGACCTTCGGCGACACCTCGGTCGGTATCGGCCTCGATCACGTCGTCACTGGCTTCTACAACACGCAGGTTGGCGGCATCGGGAACACCGTTGGCGGCGCGCCGATTGATGGCGGCGGCCCGATTGGGGTTACCGGCGTCGGCGGGTCGGGCAATACGTGCATGTCGTACGTCGGCGGCTGCATTCTCTCGCGCAACTCGACCACGACCGGGATCCAGGCCGGCGTGTACAACTCCGACAGCACAACGGTCGCGGCCGAGGGTGCGGCGACCTTCAACACCAAGAACGTGACCGTCGCGGCCAGCGCGACCGGGGCCACCGTCAAGGGCAAGGTCGGCGGCGCGCCGATCACGCAGGCGTTTCTCAACCAATGAGCAGTTACCTCGGATCATCGATCGAGCGCCTCCGCCGCCGGACGGGGTTCACCATCACCGTCAAGCGGAAGACGGGGGCGTTCAATCGCGTGACGGCGACGCGGGCGTCGGGCGAGCAGTCTGTCTCGACGCCCGCGACGTACACCCGCGGGCTGCAGCGGAGCATCAAGGGAGACCCGCTCACGAGCGCGCAGGCGTACTATGGCGTCCCGTCCGCGCCGTTCGTCGGCGTCTTCGAGCCGCGTGACTCGGACCTCGTGGTCGACGGCTCGAGCGAGTACCGCATCCTGTCCGTCGAGCCGCAGCGGCGCGGCGCGGACGTCGTCGGCTACCGGCTGTACGTCGGCGGAGTGGTGAGCTGATGCCGACGATCGGCCTGGCAAAGTTCATCCGCGAGTCCGAAGCGATCAAGGTCGAGGGGCCCGAGCTCGTCGCCGAGGGATTCCGCGAGCTCGTCCGATTCTCGTTCGACCGCGTCGTGGAGAACTCGCCGACGGCCGACCCGGACGCGCCGGGCTCGGGGCGCCTCCGCGCTTCGTGGACGGCCGCGGCCGGCGCCCCCGACTACGAGTTCGCGCCGCTGCCGGCGGCCGGCGGCCGGATCCCGGCGCCCAGGACGCCCGCACTCGCCGACGTCGACCTCGGCGACGAGGTGTTCATCGCCAACGGGTCGCCGTGCGTCTCGACGGTGAACGACCGGACCGCGTTCGTGGACGCGAACATCGAGGCGACCCAGGCGAAGGCGGAAGAGATCGCGGCGCGGCTCTCGAACCGCGAGATCTCCGGCGCGCGCGCGATCCAGCGTGCGAAGGCGGCCTGAGCCATGGCAGACACGCAACGCATCCAGCAAGCGATTCGCTCACGCATCGAAACGCTCGTAGTCGCGCCGAACCCGAGCATTCTCTGGTTCTACCGCTGGCAGCAGCGCGAGTACGCCGGCCTCACGGTCTCGCACGTGATCACCGACATCGTGCCATCCGAGTCGAAGCAGGTCGCCATGGGATCACCGCGGCTGTTCCGGACGCGGGGCATTCTGGCGTTCCGGATCGCGACGCCGCTCGACTCGGGCTCCGGTCCGAACGAGGCGATCGGCGACCTGATCGAGCCGCATTTCCTTGCTCTGGTGGACACGAGCACCGACCCGCCGATCCGGTACCGGAAGCCGTACTGGTCGCCGTGGGAGGTGCCGGACGAGTCCATGTACATCGGGCGCCTCGTCGTGCCCTGGCAAGCCGACACGAACGAGCCGTAGCCGCGAAGCGCGGCCGGGAAATAGGGCGATCGATTGATCTAATCGGTCGTTTGAACTAGAGGTAGGTAGGCCGTTGACAGTGTCAACGGAGAAAGGAGCGGAAATCAACGCGCCTCGGGTGGGCGGCGGGGGAGTGGGGAGATGGCAGAGGCGGATACCTCAAACAGCAGATTCGCGATCGTCAAGGAGTCCTCGATCGGGGTGAATCCCGGGACGGGCGCGAAGTACATGCGGGGCACCTCCTTCTCCGGCCAGGAGAAGCAGAACCGCACCACCTCCGCGGAGGTGAACGGCAACCGCAATCCGCGCGAGAACGTGCGGACAAGCGCGAACCCCGAGGTCTCCGTCGACTTCGAGTTCTCGCCGAACAACCTCGACAACATCCTCGAGGGCGCGATGATGAGCGCCGCGTTCGCGGCCGCTCCGTCGCTCTTGACCGGCAACATCCAGGCGGTCGCCGCCGGCCCCTCCTTCACCACGTCGGGCACGCCGTCGCTCGCGGGGATCGCGAAGGGTCAGTGGTTCCAGACTTCGACCTTCACCAACGCAGCGAACAACGGATGGTTCCGCGCCGCCGCGGCCTCCACCTCCACCTCCGTCACGGTCGAGGCGGGCTCGGGTATCGTCGACGAGGCGAGCGCCTCCCGCAAGCTGCAGGTCTCCTCGCTGATCACGATCGGCACCACGCGCGTCAGCTTCTCCGCAGAGAAGCAGTTCCCCGACGTCAGCGTGTTCGAGCAGTTCAACGGCCTCGTGATTGACCAGCTCTCGATGCGGTTCTCCGACGAGCAGATCATCACCGGCAGCATCAATTTCATGGGCACCAACTCGGTCGCCGCTGCGACCTCCACCGGCATGGGCACGGTGGCCGCGGCGGGCACCGAGCTGATCGCGGCGGCGGTCGACACTCTGCGCGGCCTGAAGGAGGGCTCGCTCGGCGCCGACGCCACGCACAAGCTCACCGAGCTCTCGCTGCAGATCTCGAACAAGGCTCGCGTGAAGCGCCAGATCACCGCGCTGAACCCCTTCGACATCGGAATCGGCGTCGCGGAAATCACGCTCCAGGCGACCCTCTACCTTCGCGACAAGAGCGTCATCGACAAGTTCCGGAACAACACGGTGACGCCGTTCTCGTGGCGGATCATCGGCCGCTCGGCGACCGACCCGTCCTACGTCTTCACCGTGCCGCAGGGCCGGATCACCGTCCTCGACGACCCGATCCCCGGCAACAGCCAGGACGCCTACCAGAACGTCACGATCGTCGCGGAGACGGACGCGAACAACATCGGGTTCCAGATCGACAAGATCATCGCGATCCCCTGATCGCGGCTGACTCGCTGCCGGCTACTCGTCGCGGGGGCGGCGTGCGGCTCGGGTAGCAGCAGACCAAGAAGGTCAATCCATGAATATCGGCATGCTGAAGTCCCCCATCTCGGACGAGGGCACGATGACGGACCTCCCGGATTTCCCGGGGGTCCGCGTGTCCGTCCGGACCACGGACCATCCAGACTACCAGGGCTACATCGCGCGCGCGATCGAGCGCGAGCAGGCCGGCTCGCGGAACGGCAAGGTCGAGCCGAAGGTCCGCGACGAGATCGTCGCGAAGGCGACCGCGAAGCACCTCCTGATGGACTGGGAGGGCGTCACGAGCGAGAGCGGCGAGGTTCTCCCGTTCGACCGGAAGCTGGTCACCGGCTGGGCGGAAGACCTCAAGAACTACGGTCGCTTCTTCGACCGCGTGCTGAGCGCGTCGGTCAAGGTCACGAACAGGATCGCCCAGGAGCGTGAAGATCTGGGAAACGACTGACGGAATGGGTCGAGCGCGTGCTGGAGCGATCCAGCATGACGCCGGCCCAGCGTCGCAACACCGACAAGAGGGTCAGGGAAGGGCTCCCAGCTGAGCTGGGAGTCGTTCCGAAGCTCGACGGCGTTGCGGCGTACTACGCGAGACTCTGGACCGACCTTAGATCACACACCCCCTCCGAGCACCCCCTCTCCCTCAACGACCTCATCTCCTTCGTCGGTCGCGACGGTGCGTTCCACGTGCTCCCGCTCCTTCAGGCGATGGACGGGGCCCGCTTCGAGTTCATCGGCCGCAAGCGCGAAGCGGACATGAAGAGGCAGGAGGCGAGAACGAAGGCGGCCAGGTCGCGGGGACGGCGGAGGTAGGGGGCGTGGCGGCGCGCGGCGAGGAGCGGCAGGTCTAATGCCCTCCGTACAATATAGTATTGACGCCAGGGGCTCCGAACAGGGCGCCGCGCGCTTCTCCGCCTCCGTCGACAAGATCATCGCCGACGCCACGCGCGCCGCGAATGCGATCGCCGTCGTCGACAAGGCGATGGCGGCCGCCGGCCAAACGGCGACCTCGAGCGCCTCGCAGATCGCGCAGATCCTCACGCCGCTCCGGCAGGTCGCCAGCGGCGCCACGCCCGCGCGTTCCCAGGTCACCGGCCTCACGGTCGCCATGCGCGATCTCGGCAGCGCGAGCGTGCTGGCCTTCGGGCCCCTGTCCGGCATCGGCTCGCGGTTCACCGCCGTCGGCGCGCTCGCAGGTAGGGCGAACCTCGCCCTGGGCGCGAGCATCGCCGTCGTCACGGGCGTCGGCGTCGCTTTCTTCGGGAGTGTCAAGGCCGCGGCGGACTTCGAAGAGGCGATGATCCGCGTGGCGAAGGTCACGAACGACACACCGGCGCAGCTGCGCGCCATGAGCGCCCAGGTACTCCAGCTGTCAGCGACGCTCGGCGTGCCGGCCACCGAGCTCGCGAAGATCGAGCAGGGTGCGGCCCAGCTCGGGGTCAGGGGATCCGCGAACCTCGCGGCCTTCGCGGCCCAGGTCGGGATGCTGACGCGCACCACCGACCTGACGGCCGAGGCGGCAACGAACTCCCTCGGTCGCCTGATCGCGCTCACGCACGAGTCGGTCTCGAACGTCGCAGGGATGGCGGCGTCGCTCACGGCGCTGGGCAACAACTCGAAAACCACGGAGTCGTCGATCCTCACGATGACGGAAACGCTCGCGCGCGCGACCGCGGCGTTCCACGTCAACTCGCAGACCCTCCTCGCCGTCGGCGGCGCGCTCGCGGACGTCGGCGCGAAGAACCAGAGCAGCGCGACGGCCCTCAGCCAGATCTTCGTCAAGATCACGCAGGCGGCGGCCACCGGAAAGGATCTGCAGAAGTTTGCGGACGTCGTCGGGATCACCGCCGACGAGTTCCAGCGGCTCGGCAAGGTCAACCCGGCGGACGTTTTCCTGAAGTTCCTCGGCGCCCTGGCGCAGCAGGGCCCGCGCGCGGTCGACACGCTCCAGCAGCTCCACATTGGCAGCACCCGCAATACCGCGGTGATGCTCTCGCTCGGCCAGGTGCTGGGTACCGTCAATCGCAATCTGGCCATGGTCGCCGACCAGTACAAGAACCCGACGGCGACCGCGAGCGAGTTCGAGCGCATGAACGACGCGCTCAACCGGCAGCTGGAGATCTCCGGTGTCCGGCTCCACGACTTGGCCATCAGCGCCGGCAGCGAGTTCGTGCCGCCTATCACGCAAGCGACGAAATCGCTGAACGACTTCCTGGGTGTCCTGCTCGGCGTCGAGAAGGTGGACCCGAACAGCCTCGGGACGACGCTCGGACAGGGCGCAAAGCTCGCTGCCGACGCGTGGCACGCACTCGAGACGGCAATCATTCCCGTCCTCGGTCTAATGAACGACGCGGCCAAGGCTGCTGCGTCAGGCGACTTCGACAAGGGCACGCATGACCTGATCGACAACCTCATCAAGCGCCTCTCTGATGCCGGCGTCGAAATCGACGACTTCTGGGAGAAGCTCAAGCACGGCGGCGCCGAGCTGCCGTCGACGTCGACGGAGGTCGCCGATTTCACCGACTCGCTCGACAACGCAAGTCAGGGAGCCCGCGTCTGTTCCGATGAGTTCGCAAATCTCTCATCGGAAGTGCTGGACCTGAACGCGGCGTTTGGCGCTAGCGACGTCGACAAGTTCACGCAGAAGCTCAGGGATCAGATCGCCGTCCTGCGGATTCGGAACACGCAGGGCGATGCGGCCGCCAACACCGAGCAGTTCGTCCGGGATCAGGATCGGAAGGGCAAGGTCGTAACGGACGACGAGAAGAAGGACATCCTCGATCTCGAGCGCACCCTCGTCGGCCTCCAGAACGCGCACAAGGGCCTCGCCAGAGAGACCGCCAGCACCGCGCGCGAAACGGACAACTTCTCCAAGAAGATGGCGAACGAGACCGCCGCCGCGAACGCGCAGACGGCGATCTGGGAGCAGGTCTCCGCCGGCACGCTGTCGTTCTCGGAGGCCGAGGTCCGCGCCGCCGCCGCGAGCGATTCGCTCGGCAAGGGCATGCGGACGGAGGCGGAGATCCAGGCCGCGCTCGCCGCAAACAAAGCGAAGGCAACCGCGGCCACCGAGAAGGAGATCGCCGTCGGCACGCAGACGCTGGCTGGGATCGAGGCCCAGATCAAGGCGTACGACGAGGCCGCGGCAGCCGGACTGTCGAAGGCGGACGCCGACCTGAAGGCCGCGGACGCGCTCCTGAAGGTCCAGGCCGCGGAAAAAGCGCGCGACGTCGGCGAGGACCGCGCGCGCCGCTGGCTCGTCGAGAAAGAGGCGATTGACGCCGCTACTGACGCGCTCGAGCGACGCAGGGCGGTCCAATCGCAACTCGACGAGACGAGCAAGCTTCAGCTCGAGCTCCAGCTCACGCAACAGGTCAACCAGGGCCTGATCACCGAGCTCGACAAGAAAATCGCCATCGCGCGCCAGCAGGCGGAAATCAATCACCAGAGCGCCGACGAGGCGGAGCACCAGGCCAGGATCACTGATGCGATCGAGCGCGAGAACCTCGCGTACATTCACCTCGGTTCGACCATCAAGGACTCGTTGAGTCAGGTCGGCGACGCGCTGATCAGCGGCACGCTCAAGTGGGGTGAGGCGGGGAAGTCCTTCGGCCTGGCAATGGGCAAGCGCTGGGTCGAGGGGATGATCGACAGCAAGCTCCATGACTTCGACCCTACTGTCAAAGCAAACTTTCTCGACCTCGCAGGCGAGGGCAATTCGATCTTCAAGACGCTGTTCTCGGGCGTTTCCGACGGCTCAACTCCCACCGGCGGCACCGGCGGCATCAATGTCGGCGGGTTCTTCCAGAAGGCCATTAACTGGGTCGGCGGGCTTTTCTCCTCTGGGACGCCCGCAAGTAACCTCCCGACGTCATATGTACTCCAGCCGGGGTTCGTTGACGAGGCGGGTGGATTCCAGGGCCCGCCGGCCGGCGATACCGGCGGTTGGTCGTTCGGCAGCGGGGTTGCCGGCGCCGGAATCGGCTTCAGCCTCGCGAGTCTCGGCAACTCGCTCCTATTGAAGAAGGGCGCGACCGGGCTCAACGGTATCCTTCAGTCGGCCGTCGAGCCGGGCGTTCTCAGTAAGACGGCGAACATCAACCTGCTCGTCAGCACGGTGCTCGGCGCCGTGCTCGGGCCGCTTGGCGGCCTGATCGGCGGCGTCGTGTCGAACATCATGGCGCCGCTGTTCGCCGGCTCCGTCAACCGCGGTACGCTCCTCGGCCACGGATTCGGCGGGCTCGTCGGCGCCCAGCAGTACTTCGATCCCGCGAGCGCGGCCCTCTACGGCGCGATCCTCGGACTGCCGACCCTCGGCACCGCGCTTCGTCGCGGCGGCGAGTCGATCATCGACTCCTCGAAGATCTTCGGCGGCGAGGACGGCCGTGGCGGACTGCAGGGCCTCTTCGGCGACTGGACTCGCACGGCGTGGAAAACCGGCCCGCAGACCGCGCTCGACCGCGGCTTCACCCCCGAGCAGATCAAGCAAATCGAGGGCATGACCCAGGCGCTCTTCGGCACGATGGGGGGCGAGGGCGGCAAGGCGGAGCACACGAAGGGCAGCGATCTCGCCTCGCTTGCGGAGCAGCAGGGCCAGATCATGGCGGAATTTTTGTCGAGGGGCTTAGCCAAGGGCCTAAGTTTCGACGAGCTCTTCGCGAACCTCGGCAAGCTCGCGCAGGAGTCCGGCATCACGCTGATGGACGCGCTGAATGCGCTGCCCAAGCAGCTCTCCGGAATCACGGACGCCGCGAAGGAGCTCGGCGGAAAGGATCAGTTCACCGCGGCGCGGGAGGGCGCCGACTCGTTTGCTCTCAGCCTCTACGGCATCTCGAAGGGATTCGCGGATCAGGTTCCGCAGGGTGTTTCGATTGCCGAGATCGCGCTGCAGGAGCTCGAGAGAAACGGCACCAAGGCCTTCGAGAACCTCGACGACAAGACGAAGGACTGGCTCCGCGTCCTCGCGAACAACCCGGAGGAGTTCCGGAAGCAGGTCGCTGACCTGGCCTCGCAGGGCTTCACGATCGACACTGCGGAGTTCAAGAACGCGCTGGCCGACATCTCCGCGAGCGCGTCATTCATCGGCGGGAATCTTGGCGACATCTTCACCGCGCCTAACATGGTCGACGGCATTGATGCGCTCGGCCAGAAGCTGAAAGATACCGTCACGCAAGCCGTCCAGGCGTCCGGGCTGAAGGATCTCTTCAACAACACACGCATTGCTGAGTCGTTTCAGGGTACCTTCGGTCTGCTGCGTCAGCTTGACGCTGGCGAAATCAAGGTGACCGACTCCGACTTCGCCCTGAAGATGGCGCAGTCGATCGCGGAAGGGAAAGCGACCCTTGAGGACTACATCCCCGAGCTCCGCGCCATTCGCGACGCGGCGAAGGATGTCGACAAGACCATCGAAGACGCCTTCAAGCCGACGGACGAAGAGGCCCGGTGGACCTGGCTCGAGGAGCAGCTGAAGAAGAACACGGACGCGGCCAAGCAATTCGCCGGGTCTTTGTTTGACGTTGCTGCCGCGGCCGAGGCAGTCAACCCGGGCAGCGGGAAGGCGGCTGCACGAGCTGCGGCGAAGTCCTCGATCGACCAGTCCCTGCGTCAAAGCGCCGTGAATCTGATCGGCGAGGCGGCCGCCGAATCCGTTCAGGGGAGGGCCTTCGCGCGGGCACAGACCGAGTGGGAGGCCGCATTCAAGGCCGCAACGAAGGACGGAGTTATCACCGCCGAGGAGGAACTGAAGCTCAATACCCTCCGAGCCAAGCTCGAGAAGGCGGGCGAGGGCCTCGCCGATTCAATGGCAGCGTCGGCCGAGGTCATCGGCAAGATGTTCTCGGTGCAGCTCGAGAACGCTCGTCAAGCCGCACAGGACATCTTTGGTGGCGCCCTCGGAAAGTTTTTCGCCAACATCAAGGACGGCAAGACAGTCGTCGAGGCCAAGGTCGAGTTCAAGAAGGACTTCATCGAGGGGATCTTCGACTCCCTGATCGGCGGGATGCAGCAGGCCATGGTCAACGCGATTATGGCCGGTCAAGTAATGGCGCCGCTGATGGCAACGTTCTCGACGGAGTTCGCGAAGGCGATCGAGGACGGCAAGATCGACGCGAACGAGCGCAGCCGACTCGACGCAATCATGCAGCTGATCTTCGAGCGCGGCGGTGCCCTCGCCGAGATGCTGGCCGACGTGCTGGGCGATGCCGGTCACATCGCTAAGACGGCGTTCGACTATGCGAAGGAGGTCGACAAGCGTCACGGCGTGCCGTCGAATGACCGGGGCAAAGGAACGGACGAGGGTTCCGTCGGGAGCAGGCACTACACAGCGAAAGAGATCACCGAATTCGCCCAGCTCGCCGGCATCAAGACTGAGCGCGATAAGTGGACGCTGCTGCAGCAGATTCAGGCGGGCAAGAGCCTGTGGCAAATCTACGAAGATCTCGGAAAGCTCGGCGCGTTCGACAAGGACGCGACGCGCGAACATCGAGACACCACCGTCAAGAGCGGTGATGCAATCGGCGACATGGGGCGCGCCGCGATCGGTGCGGCGAATGCCCTCAACGCGCTCGCCGGGGCGGCGTCGCGCCTCGATGGCGCGGGCGTTCTCGATCTCGGCGGCAGCGGGGATGGTAGGCGTGGGATTGGCAGCGGCGCGGGCGACGGCCGTGCGCCGATCGGCGGCCGCGCCGCCGGCGGCCCGATCCACGCCGGCACGATGGCGATCGTCGGCGAGCGTGGCCCGGAGCTATTCATCGCGCACGCGGGCGGGGGCGCATCGATCATTCCGCTCGGAGCGTCGACGGCAAGCATGATGCTGGGCCACGGAGTGGCCGGCTATGCCATGGGCGCGGGCCGTACCGGACAGGGCGGCCAGACCGGCAACCCGCGCGGAGGCAACCCGCGCACGGGGGGACTCCCGTCGGTGTCGCCGGACGTGCTCCGGCTGCTCCAGGGCCTCGGTGATGCCGACCAAACCGAGGCGCCCGGGTTCGCGTCCGCCGTCGCCGAGGCGCTCAAGGCCGCGTTCGAGAAGGGGAAGGACTTCGCCGCCGACTTCGCGAAGGGCCTAGGCGACGACGTCAACGAGCAGCTCGTCACCTCGATCATCAAGGGCTTCACGGAGTCGCGCGGCGTGCGCGCGGCCGAGGAGAACATTCAGCACCTGATCGATGGCGCTGAGAAGCTCGCCGGCGCTGGCAAGCTCACCCCCGAGAATCTCGAGAAGATCCGAGAGCAGATCAAGACCCAGACGGACTACATCGAGAAGCAAGCCAAGGATCTAGACGATCTGCTCGAGCCACTGCGCCAGGCGCAGACGATCGCGAAGGACATCGGAAACATCGACTTCGGCGGGCTCCTGAAGTCCATGGCGGAGCTCGACTTCTCAGATTCCGGTGCCGTCAAGGACTGGGCACACTCCGTTCGCGACGCAACCAAGGAGGCCGTGCTTCAGGCGGTCATTGACTCCCTGCTCCTCACCGGCCCACTCAAGACCGCGATCGATGCGTTCAGCGACCAGATGAGCACGGCCCTGAAGGCCGCATTCGATCCGGATGGGCCGGGCGGCTCGGAGATCACGAAGGACGAGGCGAAGGCGCTCGCGAAGGGTGCGCGGCTGGGGGCCAAGGAGATCCGGCGCGCAATGCGCGCGCTGGAGCCGGTGTTCGAGGCGCTTGGCATCCACATGACCCGCAGGGTCGCCAAGGGAGCGAAGGCGGCCGCGGACATCATGAAGCAATCGCTCTCTCAGGCGTTCAGCGACCCGACGAAGAGGCCTAGCTTCGCCGAGTTCATGAAGATCCTGAAAACGAACATCTACGAGCACCTGAAGGAGGGGCTCATCCAGGCGTTCGTTGACAGCGCGCTGATCCAGGGCGCGCTCGCTCCGATGCTCGGCGAGATCCAGCACATCTTCGACATGATCGCGAAGCATCAGATCGAAACGGCGAACGCGAACTCGGCGATCGCGCAGCAGATCGCCCTCATGCTCGGCGTGCTGAACGACCCCGCGTTCCAGCAGGCGTTCAATGCGATCGCGAACGGGATCGCGCAGCTCGCCAATTCCCTCGGCCAGAGCGCTGTCGCCATCACCGATGCCGGCGACCAGATCTCCGAGGCCGGTAACGCCGCCGAGCAGGCGGAGTGCACGAACTGCGAGCTCGAACAGCGTCTCGCGCGGATCCAGCTGACCAACGCTGCGCTCGATGTCTTCGGTCGTGGCGGCTCGGGCTATCTCGACGTGCTCATCCCAGAGAAGCCGCCGGTGCCCGACACGGCGAGCGGCGGCGACGGCGGATCGGACGATGACATCCAGGCGAAGTCGCGATACCTGCGCGGCGTCGCAGGGGCAGTCGGCAACAACCTGATCGACGAGATCCTGAAGGATCATCCCAGCATGAGCCGGGACTCCGTCGCTGGCCTCGGGTTCGGGCTCACGCAGGGAATCATCGGAAACTCGGTGGCCTTGGCGCAGATGGGCCGGGAAGGCGCCCTCGCTCAGATTTACAACGCGAACATCGCGGGCAAGTGGTTCGCGTCGTCTGTCACGCGCGACGAACTCGCTAGCTGGCTCCCGGGCCTCGCCGCCGGCGGCCTCCTGACTCGTCCGCAGGTCGTCAACTTCGCCGAGCATAGGCCCGAGGTCGCGATGGATCTCGAGCACCTCCACCGCTTCGTGGAGGCCGGTCTCGACGCCGGCGGGCACGACGACGAGGAGCTCGAGCGCCGAATCTCGCGCGTCGAGCAGGAGCAGAAGAAGACCAATGCGCTCCTCGAGCGCCTTGTCCGGGCCGCCGAGAAGGGTGGCGGCGGAAACCCGGTGGGCGCGCTGCTCACCGCGCAGAGCAAGGCGGCCCCGTATACCTCGCGTACCCGCGCCCGCACCGCGTCGCCGACCAACGTGAGGCCCTGACCATGGCGACGGAACTACTCCCGAGCGGCACTGGCTCGTTCGCTGGCTACTCCACGATCTGGACGAAGAACCTCCTGTGGCAGCCCGGCGCGTCGCTCGTCGGCGTCGGCACCGAGGATGAGTTTCATCCTGCCTCGTACGTCATGGACCCGGCGCGCCATCTCCGGTGCTGGCCGATCACCGGCGGAGCCTTCTACTTCGACTTCGACCTCGGCACCGCGCAAACGTGGAAGGGACTCTCCCTGATCGACTGCAACCTGGCCGCGAGCCAGGGGTCGGCCGTCGAGCTCTGGGCACACAACACTTTCGCGAACCTCGGAACGACCACCGGAACGTACAGGAAGTGGACGTACGGCACCCGCACCGTGGTTCCGGACCGCGGCGTCGACCGGTGGTTCATCGGCGCCGACGACACGAGCCAGGCGAACAATACCGCCTTCCGGTACGCGCGCGTCAAGATCATCGGCACCAAAATCTCGACCGACATATCCCCCTGGCTCGCCGCGCCGTGGCTCGGCGACTGGTACCAGATCCCGGTCGGAAGCATTCAGGTCTCGGCCGTCGAGACATCCCAGATGGAGGAGAGCTTCAACCGCACTCCGTATGTCGACTCGCTTCCCGTCAAGCTGGACCTGAACTTCTCGACGGACCCCATCGACGAGTCCGTCTTCTGGGCCCTTCGCCGCGAGCTTCTCCGGATTGGCGGCTCGCAGCACGTGATCTTCGACCGATTCTCGCAGTCGACGGACGACAACCGTCGCGCAGCGTCGGGTCACTATGGCCTGCTGTCGATTGCTGGCCCGTGGGAGGAAACGGTCGAGGCTCCGAACACGGTCAGCCTGTCGATGAAGTTCAACGAGCACCCGCTCCCTATCGGTCCGGTCTGATGCGGGACAACGACTACAACGTCTTCTACGCCTGCCGCGACGAGCTCCCCACCGACGTCCCGTACTTCTCCGCGAACCCGTCGAGCGGCTTCACTGCGTCGCCCGTTGGGTTCGACGTCACCTTCTCGTCTGCTTCAGCCATCCGCGTTAACTACATCTATAAGATCTCCGAGGGCTCGCACGCTTTCTATGCGCGCGCAATCAGGAAGACGGCGACCGTGGTCACGTTCGTACCGATCTGGTCGACGGCGGACAGCGCGACCGCATTCTCGACCGCGACGTACACAACCTCGGCCACCGTCGTCGTCGTCGAGCAGTCGCACGTCACCTTGCCGCTCGACCTCCGCGAGGCCCCGGTCGGCGGCACCTACGACTATCTGCTCATCGGATCGGCTGCGGTCAGCTGCGACACCACGGCCCAGCGGGTCACCGCGAACCTCTGGACGAAGTGCCCGAGCGGCGATCGGCCGGGCGGAACCGATCGCTCCGTCGCGCTGATGACCGTCGGCAACGCTTCCTTCGCCGACAACGAGCCGTGGAACTGCGCTTGCGTCCTGACAGACCTGAAGCCGGGGACGCTCTGGGAGCATCATCTTGCGATCGCGCCGACGGGCAGCGCCGGCACGGCCCGCATGAGCTACGGGCACCTCGCCGCGATCCGCGTCCGGGAAAGATATACGGTCGGAAACGCGAACCTGAACTCGGTCTCGTCAGCGAGCGCTACCCTGGTCACCGATGCTAACCACTCGTTCGACCTCCCTAACGAGGCGTTCTCGAGCGTCAATCCCACATGGATCATCGTCGCCACCGGGGTGATCTCAAACGACGCGGCTTCGAATGGACGGGTCGTGGTCGACGTCGTGGGGGCGTCGAGCGTAACACTGCTTGACGCAACCCTTCCACTTCGCACTGCAACCGACCGGAGAAGTTTTGGAATCGTAGCCATGGTCTCGGCCCTACCGAACGGTGCGACGGCGCCGAAGGTATCAATCAAGGTCGCAGCACCTAACGGCGGCACGTCGACTATCCGACGTGCCTTCCTGGGGGCGTTTCGGGTCTTCGAGGATGCCTACGTTCCAAATGCGTCACTTCCGTTCGAGGACGTGTTTTCGTCCCTGCGTTCAGGCGATGTTGCGGGCACAACGGGCACGTCGTTTGTTGCAACGTCCGGAACGGACGAGCAGCCCATCACTGGGCTGATTTCTGGTCAGAACATCGAAGACACAGTACCCGACTGGAACAACCAGCGACTCGAATTCATCTCGCTCGACGTACGGAAGGCGGGGAACGGTCGCTGGGAGGCGCGGCCGCTCTGGGGCGGACCGCGCGTGCCGCAGCAGAGCGCCCACGGGCTCTGGGGTCCGTCGCAGCGCGGCTGCGGCTTCTTCATGCACCGCGTACCTGCGTCGCCCGTGGACTCGAGCCCGCAGGTCAACGTCAATAAAGTCGAAAACCGAGCGGTCGTAAATGACGGCAACCCTGTCCTTGTACGTAATACGGGGTACGTCAGGCTGCAGGAGCTCACGCCGCCGCGAGAGAACTCCGACTCCGATGTCGAGCTGCTGGCCGAGGTCGAGCATGGCGTGCTTCTGCAGGACTGGACGCAGGTCTCCGGTGATCTCTACAAGATTCCGCTCGGCACGGGGGTCGGCCGCGCAAACATCGACGACGTCGGGCGTGTCCTGATCAATGGCGTTGAGGCGACCGAAATCTTCAAGAAGCCGAGCGCCGCGAGCACGTGGTACTTCAACCCGGAGAAGGACGGACTTCCGGCTATCGACCTCACGCTCGCTTCTACCTTCACTTTCGACCAGTTCAACTCGACTGACGTGCCGCTGTCCGCATCCACGAACGTGGCGATCGGTCGGATCGTCGTTCTGGAAGACAGCGCAACCGGGAACATTGCGCACGCGCGCGTCGAGGCGAACACCTCCGGCAATACCTGGCAGATGTCCGTTCTCACGCGCTACCCCGGCGACAAGGGATTCAAGTTCGCGTCGGCCACGACGACCGTGCGCGCGACCGAGGGCCATTATCTCTACCTCCAGATGCCCACCGGGAAGACGCCATACCCGCAGACTTCGGACCAGCGGGTCGTGATCGTCGCGCGCGAGCGCCTGGGCCGTCGTCTCTTCGATCTTCAGGACTACCGCGGTCGCACCGTTCCGTACTTCCCGCGCATCTCCAAAGTGCCGGACATCAGCGAAGACTTCGATGTCAGGGTGAGCGGATCTCAGGTCCAGAGCTCGTACGGGACGATCGAGGTCGCCAACGGCGACGGATACTACGACGGGCTGCCGGCACGCCGGTTCATGGAAGGACTGCCGGTTACGCTGAAGCGACTCGTCTGGGATCACCGCCGCATGGCGCAATTTCCGTGGGAACCGAAGGACCGCGCAGAGTTCGTCGAGGTGCTCGCGCGGGCGTTCGGATCGCTCCCCGAAGTGAGCGCGGCGGCCCTGGCGATCGGGCTCTTTCCGCGGGGCGTCAACCTCAATCGCCCGCTTACCGCGGTGCGTAACACGGCCTTCGGCGGCAACAGCAACGAGACCGCGGAGCGCGGGGTAGGCATCCCCATCGTGATGGGGCCGGCTGACCGCGTGCGCGGCCGCCGCATTTCGCGTCGCACGGGCGTGGCGGTGAACCAGTACCGCGTCTCGGCGGCGATGCTCAAGCAGGTTCGCGCTGGCTACCTGACGCCCACGACAGCGCAGACCATCACGATCGCGGCGCCTTCGAACAACGCGCTCCTGCTCTCCCGTGGCATCGTGTCGGTCAACAACGACCAGAACGGCAACAATCCTGCCGACGAGCTCTACTTCGACGTCGATGGCATCACCGACGACGGAACGCCCACGGGGAACCTCATCCAGGCGCATGGGTCGATTCTTTCGTACGTGCTGAAGAATTTCCCGTGGGTTCCCGATGCCACCGTTGCTGGGTCTACCACGACGAATGCGAACCACACGCCGACAGCGAACACCGTGATCAGCGTGGGCATCTCCCCCGTCCCGAGCATCATCTACGAGGGCGCGCGCGTCCGTATCACCGCGGCCAACGGCAATCGTTGGCACGGCCACATCACGACGCTGGGCCTTACGGCGAGCGTCTGGCCGGCGCTCGAGCCCGGGGACACGCTCGACGTGCAGTACGTCACCGGCAGCACGTTCGAGATTCTGGAATCTGCGCCACTAGGCTTCGCCGACACCGATCTCGACGCCGAGGTGATGCGCCTGATCGATAGGGTGTGGCGCTGCCAGTCGACCTCGAAGAGCGGCCTCCTCATGCCCGTGCCCGGTCTCGCGCAGAGGATCTCGCACGTCTTCGAGCCGGAGACCACGATCCAGGAAGCTGTCGAGAAGATCGGCAAGGACGGCTTCTTCGCGCCCTACGTCAACCGACAGGGGCGCATGAGCGCGGTCGCGCCAGACTTCGACGTGGACGGTCTCCTCCCGAACTCGAGCGGCGAGGAAGATCGCGTCTCCGCCGACGGAACCGCGGGCGTGCGCCCGTGGACCGCCGAGGCGGGCTCCGATCCGACCGGGCAGGGCGCGCCCACGATCGAGGTCGAGGCCGGCGGTACCGCGCTCTTCGGAACGCGATGCATGCGACTCGTGAGTCCGGCGGCATCGGGCGGCAACGTCTCGACGACCGGGTATGCCTGGTACGCCGTCCCGTGTCCGTCGTCGGGCTGGTATCAGTTCGTCATCTACATCCTGAACGACTCGTCGATCGCGACGCCGGCCGATTTCACTATCACGGTCACGAAGCCCGGCATCGGCGTGCAGACGGTCGCTAAGTCCTATGTCGTCGGCACTGATGTCTTCACGAACCGCTGGGTACGCCAGGAGGTGCTCTTCTACGTCGCGCCGGGCAATGTCGGAACCGCGATCATCAAGCTTTGGCCGACCACAATCTCCGGGAGCCTCGGCACGACCACGACCACGAAGCGCGCGGCGTGGTGGATCGATGGGTGGCAGCTCTACCCGGTCGCGGCCGTGCTCGATGACTACAACTCCGACTTCGGGAAAATCGAGTTCGAGGACGAAAATTTGATCGAGGCCCGCGTGTCGTACCTGATTCGACGCGAGAACTCGGGATACGCCTTCTACGCCGGCGCCGTCGACAACGACGCGCGCGGTCTCGCGCCGACGCTCTTCTCCGAGGCGCGGTATACGCTCTTCACCGCGGGCGTCGGGCAGATCGACGATGCCGGCTACGCCGACGCCGATTCCGCGTTCGGTACTGCGTCGGCGGTCATGCGCTATGGCGGCCGCGGCCGTCAGCGGATGAACAGTTCGTCGTTTGGCTTGACGCGCATTCCGCGCATGGGCGAGCGTGTCGTCGTCAATCTCTCGCGCGAGAGCAGCCCGAGCGATCGCGACACGACGTGGATCGTCCGCAGCGTCGAGGCGGACGGTGGGCACCTGAAGACACTCCGACTCGGCCTGCGGCGTCAAAACGACCCGCTCTTCGACAGGGTCCGAAGAGTCACTCGGTGAGGTAGTGATGGTGAGGTGGTGGCTTGCCGCGGCTGCGGCGCTGGTATTGACAATGTCCATCGACGCACGTGCGGTGGACCTGCCGCTCGACTGCCGTCGAGGTCCGATGATCTTCGGCGACGTCGGCTGCGGCAAGCTCGTCTGGCGGCGCGCGAAACGGCAGTGGGAGCTCCGCGGCTGCGACTCGCTCGAGGCCGTTGCGCGCGAGGGGGCATGCCCCGCGGGCACCACGCCGCGCGTGGTGTGTGAGACGGTCGTCACGCCGACGCCCATTCCGACGCGAACGCCGGTCCCGACACCGAGCGCGACGCCGACGTGCGTGCCAGGCAAGGTCCGCAACCCGGACTGCGGCGTGTTCGGCTACCCCGGCTCGTGCGACTGCATGCAGCGGTCGAGCGGCGTCGACAAGTGGAGCGTCCTGGCTTTCATGGGCCTCGGGAGCTTCCGCAACGTGGGGCACCCGAAACCAACCCCGGTCCCCACGCCGACACCACTCCCCCGCGGCCCGGCCGCGTTCGCTGGCATCTGGTGGCCGGCACCAGAGCAGGCAGGCCTCATTCCTGCAGCGTTCGGGCACCCCTACAACCCCGACCTCGTTTACGCCGAGCACGAGTGGCCATACGCGGTTCCCGACCGTGCGAGCAACGACGAGGTGCACACTGCGGTCGAGGGCATGAAAGCGCGCGGCCAGATGCCGCGATTTTTCGTGGGCGAGCCAGCACCACAGTTCTGGTTCCGCTGGAACCCGGCGGGTGATCCACTCGGCGGCACGCCCGGCGCGGCGGAGCGGGTCGCGAACCTCCTCGCGTGGGGCGTCGAGCCGGGTAACGCGATCATGGTCGCGCCGTACATTTTCGGCTGCACGCACGAGATGCCGCGCGACGAGCAGGACGCAATGCTCGCGCGCCTCGGTCTCACGCGGCCACCGGGCTACGAGTTCCGGCCGATCGGCGCGCCCCTGGTCGCGGCCGATGGCCAGTGCCTGCCCGATTATCCCGATGCGTTCGAGGTAAAGGTCGCGGCGCGGATCTTCGAGGTCTGGCTCGAAGCTCTCATGCAGAGCCACCCCGAGGTCGGCCTCGTGGTCGTGCAGATGTCGAACGGGTCGAACGCCTTCAGCTACGACGGCCACGGCTACGCAATTGCCCGCCGGATTACACGCATCCTTCGCAAGCACGGCTTCCCGCCAGCTCTCCAGATCGAGGACCGATCCTGCCAGGCGTCGGGTGCGCGCACTTTCTGGGAAGCGCCACCGTCGGCCGACTGCCGAATGCTCCGCGCCGTCAGGGTAGCCGGCGCGCAGTGGTCGGTGTTCTGGGGATTTAGCTTCGGGCCGAACCCGGGCGACGAGCTCGTCGAGGCGTGCCCATGAGCGCCGTAGCCGAGTGCGTGCGCCCGTGGGTGCCGCTGATTCGCCTCGAGGCACCGCGCTGGAATCTGAAGCCGAACCTCGTGGCGGCCGTCGTAGCCCAAGAGAGCTCGGGCAACCCGTGGGCGCAGCGCCCGGAGCCGTCATTCTACCAGCGGTACAAGGCCGGCATCCTCGCGCTCGTCAAGCGCACCGCCTTCAAAGCAGACGACTACTGGGCGCGGTACCCCGACATCTTCTCGTCGAGCTACGGCCTCATGCAGGTTCTCCTGACGGTCGCGATCGAGCATGGCTTCACGTTCGAGTTCCCCACAGAGCTCTGCGACCCGCCCCGCAACCTCGCGATCGGCTGCAAGGTGCTTCGTTCCAAGATCAACGCTGCCAGCGGAAACCTGCGCGACGGACTGCTCCGCTGGAACGGCGGGTCGAACAAGAGCTACCCGGATGAGGTTCTCGCGAAGCTGGGCGAGATCAACGACTCGGGCGTCTTCGGGGCGGGTGATGCCTTCTCCTGAACTCACACCAGCACCCGCTGGGGTCGACTCGTTCATCGCCGAGTTCTGGCGATGGATATTCGGCATCATAGGCGCGGTGGGCGGCATCTTCTTGACGCGACTTACGGGCCGATACTCGCTCATCGTCGAGAAGGTCACGAGGCTCGAGACGCAGATGGAGGGAATCAAGGAGCAGCTCGATCGGCTCGAGAACCGGCTGACCATTCTCCTCGAGAACAAGGGGGTCGGCCGTGGCTGACGAGCTCCCGAAGATGTCGCATGTCGGTCGCGCCGCCGGTCCGATCATCACCGCGGTGTGTGTTGCGATGGTCCTGTCCGGCGGCGTCGACCGGGTGCTCCTAATTCGGAACTACGCGACCACGGAGGCTCGGATAGAGCGCGCGCGCAGTGATCTGGTGCACCTGACCAAGCGCGTTGCCGACATGAAGGAGCGCGTCACGCGGTCTCGGCTAACGCTCAACACCGTACGACGAGATCTCGGAGCGGTCCGCGCACGTCTAGCTCTACTGATGCAATGGACGAGGTCGGACCTCGAGAAAGAACTTCAGAAACAGAACATCGAGAAGGGCAAGGGGAAGAGACGATGAAGACGTGGCTCGAAAAGGTTTGGACCGACCAGGCGTACTTCATGGGCGCCGTGCGCGGCGCCATGACGCTGATCGCGCTGCTCGTCTTCCAGGCATGCAGTGACAACATGCTCCACGGCTGGTGGTGCACGGTAGCAAAGGTCGTCGTCGGCGGCGGTCTCGTGACGTCGGTCATGTTCCCCGCCGGGCAAACCAACCCGCCGAAGAAGAACGGGACGCTCGTTGCCCTGGACGAAAAGCGCGTCACGCCGAGCGGCCCGAGCATCGGGTGAACTGCCCCGACGACAAAGAGGTCGAGCGCGCCGAGGAGTTTCGGCGCGAGGATCACGAAGGACTGCGCGTGCCGATCGTGACCGCGCAGAGCGATGGGAACGGATGGCGCATCGGCGGGCCGGTGGGGGCCCTCGTGCGTCTCCTGGGGTGGAGGAAGTGATGGAAGCGACGGACGCAATCAAGGTCGCCGCGGCACTCGCGCCGATCGTCTCGCAGTTCGTGAAGGAGGTCGAGCACACCGACGCGTCGAGCGAGGAGAAGAAGGCCGCCGTCATGGGTCTGACCGAGACCGTATACCGAGGCGCGCAGGCCCTCGGCACGCTCGACGGCGTGAAGGAGCTCCGCGGGGTCGATTTCTCGACGCTGGCGCCCCTCTTCGCGATCCTCGTCGACGGGGTCGTGGCACTCTTCAAGGCGGTCAGGATCTTCGTCTCCAAGCGCAAGGCGGCGCCGGCGGCCGCCCCCGCCAAGTGATCTTCGGGACGCTCTGGAGCGCCGCGAAGGCGACGCTCGAGACATCGCACGCGTTCGCGGCGGCCAAGAAGGCCTACGACGACGGCGGGGGACTGCCGGCGATCGTGTCTGCGTGGGCCGCCGAGACGAGCTCGGCTGGCGACGACCTGTACGCGACGAAGGTCGAGGCGGCGCTTCGCATCGTCGCCGGATGGGTGCGGAGCGCAGCCGTGCTGGGCGTCAAGGCGGCGATCCGGGTTGAGCACTACGTGCCGGCCTGGGTCGACCGCGCGGAGGGCGGCGTGGCGTGGCTCGAGCGCACGGCGCTTCGCGTCCGCGCCGGCATGAATCGCCTGCGCACCCTGGTGCCGCCAGCGACGGCCGGCGCGCGGCGCGTGTCCTCGGCCCTGTCCGGGGTGGCCGCCAAGCTCGACCGGTTGCGCGACGGCGAGTCCCGCTAGTCTGACGCGCCGCGGGGGCGGCGGTCTTCTTCGAGGTGGGGTGGACTGAATGAACATCTCTCCGCTGTACGAGCTTCCGAAGTCTGGGATCCTAATCCCAACGAGCGACTGGCACATCGGGGCAGAGGAGCACGACGAGCCGCACTTCGATGACATGCTCCGGTTCGCCAAAGAAGAGAGGGCCGGGATGGTCCTCGGTGGCGACCACATCGAGAACGCCGTGGCGGCAGGTAAGGCCCCGGGCGAAAAGCTCCTCGGACAATCGAAGTGGCCGACGGAGCAGTTCAAGATCTTCATCGACAAGATGCTCCCGTTTGCCAAGCGCGGACAAATCATCGGAATCATCCGCGGCAATCACGACGCGCGCACCCGCCGCGAGGCCCTCGTCGATCTCTGCGAGATCGCGGCGCACTCACTGGGCGTCCCGTACTTCGGCGTCGGCGTGATCGCCCGCGTCAAGCACGGCTCCCAAGTCTACACTACCGCGTGGCAACACGGTCGTGCCGGCGCCCGGAACTACTTCATGGAACTCGACAGAATGATGCACCGCTATCCGACGGCCGAGGTCGTCGGACTCGGCCACATCCACGTGCTCGACGCGCGCCGCGTGGCCCATCTCGAGGTCGACCCCGAGGGCCGCGAGTCGGTGGGAATGAAGCATCAAGTCCGCACCGGGTGCTTCCTCAAGCTCGCCGAGTACGCACGCGAGGCGCTCTACGCCCCGCCGGTGATTGGCGCTCCGGTGATCCGGTTCGGTCGCAAGGAGCACGCGATCGACGTCGACACGAAGACGCTCTCATGGATCTGACGGGGACGGGCGGCGTGCGCCGCAGGCAGCTGCAGCTTGATCAGGTCGAGGTCATCAAGCGCGGGCGCATCCGGACCACGAGGCGCGACAAGCAGTCGCCGGACGTACGGACGATCACCCGAAGCGTCACATTCAGCGTCGAGTGTCTCGACATCATCCACCGATGGGAGCTGGCGCGTAACGCCGGCCGCTCCGAGATCGTGCGTCAGGCGCTCCGGATCGCTGACGCCGAGTGGTCGAAGCAGCGCGGGGAGTAGCGCCATGCCGACGGACGTCTTCCTGAATCGCGAGGGATGGACGGTCGAGCACGTCGACGACCCGGCGACGCGCGTGTCGGAATACGGCGAGCACAGCGAGTTTCGCAATCACAAAGATGGCGTTGCGATTAAGCCCGAGAACGTCATCCTGATCAACGAGGATCTCCCGGGCCCCGATCGCCTCGAGATGGAGATTCACGAGATGCTCCACGTGCTCGACTGGGACCGGCCCGAAGACCAGATCCACGCGCGCGCCGAGGAGCTCGCGGCCGCCCTGTGGCGCCTCGGCTGGCGCCCCCGGAAGCGCGTGCGGCAGTGATGTTGACAAAATCAATAGGCTTGCTAGGGCAGTGGAGGTTGGTGTGACGGACGAGCAGGAGCTGGAAGTCCGTCGTCGCGCGACAAGAGCCGAGACGCTCACCTTCCGGATCGCGCGACTGGGGGTGAAGAGGGACGCGGCGTCGCGCGCCGCGTGGGACGCACACAGGGCCGCGCTCGAGGCACAGCGCGAGGCCGCACGCGCCGAGGAGGAGTTCCGCACCGCGATGCAGGAACTCCGTGACGAGCTCGGGGACGGAGCGGCGATTGCCAGCGAACGCGCGGCCGCAGCTGGAGGACGAGCATGAAGAAGCGAATCGACATCAAGGATCTCCGGAAGAAGCTCAAGCTCACGCAAGAAGAGCTCGCCCGCGAGCTCGCGGTCACGGTCTCGACCGTGAACCGGTGGGAGAACGGACACTCCGGTCCGAGCAAGCTCGCGCTCCGCTCGATCGATGCCCTGTGCGACAAGCACAAGGTCGTGCCGACGGAGCTTCCGGCGGCGTAACGAGGAGGTGGTGATGATGTGGGTGCCACGGACGGCACTTCTGGCGGCGGTGGCGATCGCGCTCATGGGCGCACGCACGCCGACGAACGACGAGTACGCGCTGCTGGTTCTGGCGAATCAGTCGCGCGCGAACCCCGCAGCGGACGGCGGCACCGAACCGGTCGTCCCGCCGATGCGATGGAGCGATCAGCTCGCGGCAGCCGCACAGGCTCACACCGACGACATGGTCGCGCACACCTACCCCGGGCACACGTGCTTTCAGCATAACTCCTGCAACGGACAGCTCTGGTCGACGCGCGTCGGGAGCTTCTATCCTGGCTGGGCCTGGCTCGGCGAGAATATCGGCTCCGGGCTGAACGACCCGCGCTACATGCACACCGGATGGATGCGATCGCCCGACCACCGAGCGAACCTGCTCTCGGGTGCGTTCAACGACTTCGGCTCCGCGTTCGGCTCGGCCACGGACAACTTTGGGCCGCTCCCGCTCGCGACAGAGGATTTCGGCAGCAAGGGCCTCCTGTCGCTCGGCTCGAGCGCGTACCCGACAATCCCGGCCGGCGCGGCCGTGCTCGGGGCTGGTGCCGGCACGCACGAGCTGATCGTCAACTACTGGCACTACCACGGCGGCCCGCCACAGATGGTCGTCGCGATCCTCGGCGACGAGTGCGTGCCGATGGCGCTCAATCAGGGCACACCGACGCACGGCACCTATCACGCGTTCCGGACATGGTTCGACTGCACGCCGTTCGCCTTCCAGGCGGTGCGCTCGGACGGCGTGGTGGTCCGCTGGCCCGCGGTCGGCGGTATCATTGCGGGCGACAGCGACGCGAGCTGCGTGCCCTACAGCGCGACCCGGCCAACGAAGGACTGCTTAGGGCCCAGCTCCACGCCGGCGCCCGGCGCCACGCCGACCCCGACGCCCGTCCCGATGCTCGGGCACGTGCGCTTCACCGCCCGCGATCACGACACGACAGGCCGCGACTACGTGCGCCTGGTGGTCGACCTCCCGAGGTTCGACCCGGCGGGCGTGAGCATCGGCCTCTTCGTCAAGCTCAACGGCACCGACTACTGGAGCGCACAGATGCCGGTCCTCGCGCCCGACCAGAAGCGCCGCGCGTGGCGCACGAGGGGCGCGTCGCTGCGGCCCACGGGGGCTGGCTATCGCCTGTACGTCACCCAGACCGCGGCCGAGGTCGCCAGGCCGCGCCCCGGCGTGGTCGATCTCACCGTGTCGCTCCCGATGGGTGATCTCACTGCGCGCGCCGCGGCGATCGTTCACGGACACTCCGTCACCGCCTCGAGGGCCGTGTTGTGACCGAAGATGAGGTCGTCCGGCAGTACATGCCGCTCGTGCGCGGCATGGCGTACCGGCTCAAGAGACACCCGAGCGTGAGCCGCGACGACCTCATCAGCTGGGGGCTCGCGGGGCTGATCGACGCCCACCGCCGATATGACCCCGCGAAGCTCCCGTTCGTTTCCTATGCCTCCTGGCGCGTCCGGGGTGCCATGATCGACGGGGTGCGCGAGTCGCAGCGCGGCCAGCACGAGCTCGCCGAGAACGTCGACGTGCTGGATCCCGAGTGGCGCGACCCGGCGGACGAGGCCGCACGCCGCGAGCTCGGAGCGATCGCGCGCCGCGCCCTCGCGACACTGCCGGCAAAGGAGCGACAGGCGCTCCTGCTGATCTACTTCGGCGACCTTTCCCTGCGTGAGGCCGGCGAGCGCATGGGGCTCAGCGAAGCCCGCGCGTGCCAGCTGCGGGCGCAGGCGTTCGCGCGGCTACGACCAGTCCTCGCCGACGTCGCCGAGGTCGCGGCCTAGCCCCTGGCCCGGACCTCGTGCCGAATCGGCCGGGGCGGCCTAGCCCCTGGCCCGGACCTCGTGCCGAATCGGCCGGGCTTTGCCCGCATCATTGAACAGCATGCGAGCGCCGCCGAGTAGGCGCCCGACGCGCACGTGCTTGCAGTTCCAGGCGTACCCATAGCCGTCAGAGACGGTGTAAAGCGCCGTCTCCGTCTCGACGTAGGCGCGCGACGAGAAAAATCCCGTCTCCCAGCACTGCTTGACGGGTTGCCAGTCCGTCTCCCACGACGTCAACCCGAACAGCCGGCCGATTAGCCTCCTCACCGGTCCACCGTATTTCGGTCCTGAACGCAGGTCATCTCCTCGCGCTTGCGGTGGCCCGTGTTCTGATCGAATGTCTGATCGAACGTCATCGCCCCCCGACAGACGAAGAGCAGGTTCGGAGCTTTGTACTTCATCCACGGCGCGGCGAGCTTGAAGCGACAGCTTCGCGGGTAGCAGTCCGCATTCGCGAAGAGGTTGCGGAGCGCGTTCAGGCGCGCCGCGCAGCGTTCACAAACGTAGCCCGTCTGGTACTGCCCGGTCGGATCGTAGAGGTAGGGGTTGATCGCACGGTTGGCGAGGGCGGGGGTCGCGAGCGCGAACGTCAGGGCCGCCGCGGTTAGCAGTCGTTTCATCATCCCCGACCTCCCGCGATAGCCCGGAGCGGCATCGCGTCCGGCGCATCCGGCAGCGCGGTCTTCCGCGCCCCGCGTGCGATCGTCACCTGGCTCCGCAGCGACGCGACCTCGCGCTCGAGCTCGGCGACCTCGCGCTCCAGGCGCCCGGCGACGCGGGGAAGCTTCTCGACGGCGGCTTCGTAGGCGTGGTCCACGGCCTACTCTCCCACCCGCACATGATCCGGCAGCTTTGCCTCGAGGCGATCCAATTGCAGGCTGGCAACCCTTGCCTGGTCCGTGGTGAGCGCGAGGCTCGTTCGAGCGTTCAGGATCACCGCCATCGTCAGGCGGTCGACAGCGGCAACTAGACTCTCCATATGCATGGTCCCGGTCTCCTACGCCCCTCTGTTGATTTTGTCAATGCCTTTGTCATAGGAAAACTGAAGATTCACGCCTTCAGCGACTCCAGAAACCGAGTCGCCGCCGCCACCATCTCGTCCTCGAATCGCTGCGACTCCTCCGCCGTGAGTGGCCGCGGCACCTGAACGTCCATCGAGAAGTTCCACGCCTGGATGCCGCGGACGATCGCATCGCGGACGTCGTCCGGAATGACCGGCACCATGGGCTCAAGCGATGGTCGAACGCCGAACTGCGTCTCGGGCACGAAGAGAATCTTTGCCTTGTCGCGGCTCATCACAGCACCACCCGCAGCCGAACCCCGACCGCGCGGCCCTCCTCCGGCACAAACCCCTGCGTGCGCAGTAGCTCGATACTCTCGATTCGCATGCCGTGTTCTTCCTGAAAGCGCTGTACCCTACCGAGGATCTCGGCTTCGAGTATCTCGCGCGCAACCCGAATCTTAAGAAGTGTCTCATTCATCGGCCTTTGCCTCCTCCGCAGCGCAGGATTACCTGCACCACAGATTCTCCAGTCGCGGCCGCAGCCTCACGTCGAGCACGCGGTCGGCCTCGGGCCCGAAGTCGTGCGGCCGGTTCAGCTGGACCTGCTCGATTAGCAGGCCCGGAAAGTCGGCCTCGTAGTCGTAGATCAGCTGCTGAATCTTCTTCTCGACCTCGCGGCATGCCTCCCGCGCGTCCCTGATTGTCTGATCGTTCATGCCTTTGCCTCCAGAGATTTTTAGTCGAGCGCAGCCCGGAATCGCTCGCGCATCTCTTGATAGCCATCGTCGCCCGAGTAGAGTAGATCGGGGTCGTCGGCCCCCGATCCCAGCTCGCGCCCGTAGTCGATCGCCTCCTCGTCGTCCGCGATGGGGTAGGCGCCGTACATTGACGGACCACCTTCACCGCACGGCGAAACGCGGATGACCACGGTCTCCGCGCTCTCGCGCCGGACCTCGACGTCATAGCCGAAGCTGAGATCCGTTCCGTTGAATAGCTCAGCGATCACCGACATGGCCTTTGTCCCCCGAATTTTGGCCTTTGCCTCCCGAAAATCAGGCCTTTGCCCCCTGGAATTTTGGCCTTTGCCTCCCGGAAAATCACGCGCGTCGATCACGCGGACCCTCTCGCTCTCATCGTCGGGGATCATCACAACCGCGGGTCGGCCGCCGAGCGTCCAGTGCTCAATACGTCCCGTGCGCCGTCTCACCGGAGCCCCACGACTTCGGCGCGCCGCTCTCCGCCGACCTGCTGCACGCGAGCGGCGGCGTCCCGGAGATCCTGCTCGCTCACGATGTTGTACCGGTCCAGAATCGACCGCGTCCGCTGGCCGAGCACGTCCTGCACGACGCGCTCCGGGACGCCCGACCGCACGTATGCGCGCGCGGCCGACCGCCGGAGGTCGTGGAGCATGAGGCCCGGCAGCCCAGCCCGGACGCACGCGGACCGCCACGCGCTGTAGTGGTCGCGGATCTGCTGACCGTCCCGGTGGCAGACCCAGCGGACGATCATCCCGCGCTCGCGCTCGACGCGATCGGTCTCGGCGCGCCACGCCCGAAGCTCCTCGAGCGCCTCGGGCGGGAGGTAGGCAACCCGACCCTCGCGGTTCTTCGTCGTCCCGACGTCGAGGCGGACCTCGCCGGTGACCAGGCTCACCTGGCGCCACTCGAGTCCCAGGAGCTCGCTCCGGCGCCAGCCGAGCCAGCAGCCGAGCACCGCGAGCGGCCGGAGGTGGGGCGGGAGCTCCGCGAGCAGGCGCACGTAGCCCTCGGCCTCGAGGAAACCGGTCCGGACGTTCTCCACCTTGATCGAGGGGAAGACGGGCACGCGCGTGACGCGCCCGGCCTCGAGGCCGAGCGTGAACGCGCGCCGCAGGACGGCGAGCTCGAGCCGGGCGGTCGCCGGCGCGGCGCCAGCGGCGAGCCGTCGGCGCACGTACCCCCGGAGCCGCGGCGTCGTCACGTCCACGGCGCGATCGCGGCCGAAGACCGGCTCGAGGTGCTTCCAGGCCTTCGCCAGATTCTCGATATGGCGGCCGTTCACCTCGTAGTCGACCCGGAGGTCCGCCCAGAGCTCCGCGACGCGCGTACGGGCCGCATCGGGCGCGCTGCGCCCCGCCTCGTAGTCCGCCAGCAACGCGCGCCCCACCGCCTCGGCCTCGGCACGGGAGGTAGCGTCCGTGGGGATCTCCGGCCGCTGGCCACGGAATGAGACCCGTACGTACCAGCGCGCGCCACGCTGCCGCGCGTGGACTCCCGTCCGCTGCGATGTCACTCTGTCGCTAGCCATTCCCCATCTCCCTTCGAAAAAAGTTGGGTCCGCCGGCCGCACCTAGCGGCCGAAAAGTTGGGGTCGCCCGGGGGGGCGTAGCGCGACCCCCTGACGCGGTGCGTCGGGGGCATTCCACCGCACGGCGTCATTGGTGCACCGCGTCATGGCACAGATCATGCTGTTGACGCGTCGCGCCACGCTGCGGCACCTGGCATGTTTTTTGTCATGACGCCGGCCGTTTCCGACCCCATCGCGCGGCGGCCGCCATGCGCGCGATGCGCTTGCGCGCGGCCGCGGACACGGGTCCGCGTTTCTTCAGCCCGGCGCGCCCGAGGCACGATGGACATCGCAGCGGGCGGCCGCAGTCGGGGCACGCGGGCGCGGACGGCGGCGCGCCTAGCGCTCGCTCGATTTGATCCAACACGTCGGGCGCGAGCGCGTCCGCAATGGCGCGCGCGCGCACGCGGGTGATTACCGCAAGCGCAGCGCGCACACGGTCGTCTTGATCATTCATCGTCTGGGGAGCCTCCCTTCCGCGGCAACGGACCGTCGATAGCGAACCCGTGTCCATCGGCGCGCGCCTGCATCTCTAGCTCACGTGCGAACGCGGCCGGGTCGGCCGTTTCCACGTCAGCTACATACTTGCCGTCCGATTCCACGCGCAGCAATGGGAATCCGTGCGGACCCGTGCCGACGTGCCGAACCGTCATTTTCGCCCGGCGAGCGGGCGGACCCCGCTTGTCGTTCGACATCTAGCCTCGCAATCTCCCGCAAGGGTGCGGGCGGACGGGCGCGCCGCGGGGCGTGCCCTACCGTCCGGACCCTACCGTGCGCCGCACGCGCGGCACGGTAGCGCCGAGTCTCGTGTTGCGGCACGCATGGCGCAGTCGCGCGTCGGATGGCGCACGGTCCCGCCCGCGTCGCACGTCGCGCAAACCACGCGATAGTCACTAGTCCCGCGGCGTACCACGGCGCGCGTTCCGATGGCGTAACGGTCCCCGGGCTCTGTGCGCGTGTCCATTCGTTCAACCCTCCGCGCGCTTGACGGCAGCGCGCGCCTTCGGCGCCCCGCTACCGTGCGCCTCGAAAGCGATCGCCGCGCGCCGCGCCTGCAGCGCGTCGGCATTCCAGCACAATCGACAGTCAGTGCAACGGATGTCGTCGCGCGCCTGAGCGGGGCAGGGGATCACGCGGACCCCGTCGACCACGGCGGCGCGGTCCGAACCGAACCGCGAGACCACGATTGCCGGCGCGTATCCACGGTTCAACGCGCGCTTGGCATCGCCGATCGATTCCACGCTCGCGAGCACGCTAGTCGCGCCCCATGCCTCGCGCGGGACGTCGCGCCAGGCGTGCGTATACGTCCACACGGGCGCGCCGCTGCGCAGCTGGTAGCGGTCGACGGCGCGCGCGAGCGTACGCGCGGCGGATGTCGTCGCGGCGTCGCCAACCACGCGCAGCCGTAGCGGGCGCTTGCCGCTCAGCTGGTCGATGGCGCGCGCCTCTTCGCGTGCGAGCTCTCGCCGATCGGCGCGCCCGGCGGCGCGATTGAGACGCGACGTATGAATGCCCTGCACGCCTTGCTCGGCGTAGCAACCTGACTTGAGAAGCGGACAAGTGGCGGGGCACGTCGCCTGCGTGGCGTGCGTCACGCTCACCGGGCCCGTCTTGCGGTTGGCGGTTCGTTCGACTGCGATTGCCCTGGTCATTTCGCCCTCCGCGTTCTGTCGCGCAGTAGCTTCGCCTTATTGCTTGCCGACCGCATTGCATCGGCGACGCGCCGAATCTCGGCCTCGCTGCGCTCGCCCTCTAATGTCGCGTCCACGTCACCCGCCAGGAGAAACTCCAACGCTTCGACGATTCCGTCTAATTCACGCTTACTGAAACGAATTCGCGTTATGCCCATAGCCCCCTCCGGTTGCCTTAGTGCGACCGCGGAACGGCGCTCGCGCGCGGCGAACGCCGAACCGTGGGCGCGCTAGCCCTCCGGCAGTAGCGCCCGCGCCATTGCCTCGATCCGAGAGAACCGAGCGTAGCTCAGCGCGTGGCGTTCCATAGCCTCGCGGTCGCCCGAGAGCGCCGCCGACTGCATGCGGCGCGCGGCGCGACGGACCGCGACGCGTAGGCGCGCGTGCAATCGCTCGCGGCGCGTCGGATACATAAGCCGGCCGTAGCAGGCTGCAGTATGTGTGTGCATCGGGTTAGCCCTCCGCGCCGCCCGCGAGTAACCGCGCGATCGCGCACGCCATATCGATCGAAAGCGACCGAATGTTGATTGACACACTGTCGCCGCTTACCTGTACGTCGGCCGCGTTGTCGCCGCGCGTCCAGTAGGACGAACCGCCCGCGCGATGCTGCGGTTGGTAGAGGTCCAACCCCGCAGCGCGCAGGCGCGCGACGTTCGCCGCTACCTTCGCGGCGTAGCTGTCAGACCGCGCGCGCCGTGCACGGAACTTCGCCATGGCATCGTCGAGCGCCGGGAGCAACCGCCGCTTGATTTCCGAAGCGACGCGGTCCGGCGCGGCGTCGAGCGCAACCGTGATCACGGGACGCGCAACGCCCGATGGCCATAGGTCGCGATGGCGAGTCAGGTCCGCGGGGTCCGGCGCGACGTCGCCGCGAACGATCAAGCGGCGCCTGTAGCCGTCGACACTGAAAGTCAATTCGCATTCGTTCGCGTCGGTCAATTCACAGGCGCGCCAAGCGCGATCGCCGTCCGCATCCGGCTTACCTTGCGTCCATTTGCGGTCGCCGATCGACAATATTTCGCCGATGGTTGCGACGCGCGCCGGTAGCGCCCGCTCGGATACTTGCTGGTTTTCGTATGACATAGCTCAACCCTCCGCGCGGCGCGCCGGGCGTGACCGCTTGAATAGCTCGCGCCCGTCGACAGTTTCGACGATGCGAGCGCCAACCTTGGCCAGCGCGTCGCCGGGCGTGAGCTTATCGGCGCACGCGGCGCACATAACGTTTTCCGAGCGATTGCCGCTCGCGTGCTCGACGGTCAGGATGACCGTGCGCCGGCAATCGAGAATGCTGCCACAGTGACGGCAAGTGATGGAGTAGCCGGCCGCCCATTTCAGCAGATTGCGGTTGAGTGTTGGCGCGATGCCTAAGGTGTCTTCCATGGTATCTCCTGACATTGTCAATGCGCGCGACGCAGCTATGGACGCTGCAGCGCGCGACGGAACACCGTCTGCCGATTGCCGTCCGCATCCTCTACGACTGCGAAGGTATGCGACCAACCGCGCATATTGGGACCGTAGTAACGCGTGACGCCACGCACGCGCGCGTTGCGCTCGATTGCGCGGCCGCGCGGACAGCCGTGCGTCAACGGTTCGCACAAGTCCAGTACGCCGGGGCGGTAGATCCAAGGGAATCGAGGGCGCGCCATGGTCCTAGCCCTCCGCGGCCGCGCGCTGCGCCGCGCGAATGCGGCGAAGTAGCTCGCGCGCGAATTGCGGGCTGACGCGACCGCGCCAGAATGGACCCCGGCCGCCTCGCCTTACTTCGCGCGGCCCGCATCCGGCGGGTCCGTCGTAGAACCAACCTTCGGCGTCGCGGGTTAGTGTCAGCATGCCAAAACGGTAGACCGTGGCGTCCATAGCTCAACCCCCTCCGCGCCGCGCGCCTAGCGCCCGCCCGTGGCCAGAAGCGACCACGTCCCGTCATCTTCCGCGCAGTAGATCGCGAGCACGATGCCGCGCGGCGCGTCGACCACGAATCGCACGGCGCGGCCGCAGCCGACATCCACGCTCGGTACCGCGCTGTAGGCGACCACGCCCGTCGCGGCGTCATGGGTAACGGGGTCCAGCTCGCCGAACGTCCAGCGAGCGGGAGTGTCGGGAAACGACTGTGAACCGATCAAGCTAATGAAAGCGGCAACTGCAGTAAGCATTTTCATTCCTCCACAAGTCCGGTATGCGATTCACAATCTTCGCACCATGTGTCGTCCGCATCGTCCGCCGGTTGAACTACTGCGTTCGTATTTGGGTCCACCCAAACGTGAGCGCGCACGTGGCGGCCGCCGCACTTCGCGCAAACAGGTCTAGTCGGCATTATTCCTCCAGGTTGGTGGCGCCCGCGGGCGCCGGGTTAGGGCGTTACTTCGTATCGTCCGATCGCGTTGCCGTTGACGTCCAGTAATTGCCGGGCGCCGACCGTGCACCGCTGGCGAATGGCAAGTTGAATCTCGCCCGGCGCAATGCTGCGCAGGATTCGACAGGCCTCACGCGCGGGATTAGGCTCGAATGCTGCGTTGTCCATTTCGATTGTGACGGTGAGTGTCATTGTCGCGCCTTCCTATGGCGCCCGCAGGCGCCGTTGCGAACATTGTCAATCGCGAACGCCCGGAAAGACCACGGGTCCGGTGATCGGGCAACCGCGCCAATGCGACTGGCCCGTCCTTACCGCGTCGAGAAAATCGGCCAGCGAGCGCAGGTTGATCGCGGCGGTTCCGGCAACGTCCTGCCATGATGCATTGCCGGGTCCGACGACATCACCCGCGAGGATGTCGAGGTCGCCGATAGCGTCAAGGTAAAGCTTCTGCACAGTGTCGTAGATGTCCATCGGTCAGCCCTCCGCGAGCGCCGTACGCTCGTCTGTTGTCGACATTGTCAATGCCCCTAGCGCGCGACGGCGCCGCTGCGCCGGTAGACGCGCACGGCCCCGCGACGGTCCCGCAGCGTTCGCACGAATGCCGTTGCCATGGCCCGCTCGCAACGGCGGTTGTCCCGAGCGATGGCCAGTAACCGCACGCCATGCCGATAGCGGCGTCGGCGCTCGATTGCGCTCGCAGCGGTCAGGAGCCAACGGCCGGCGCGCCCGGCGAGCGTAGCCAGCGGCGAGCGTGGCGCATAGCGGTAGGCGAGGGTGCCCTCGCACGCGACCGGCGACGTGCGCGCCATGTCGGGCGCGAGCGCGATGCGGGCGCGATCGGATAGCTGTAGGGTTGCGGTTGTCATGCGACCCTCCGCGTCCGCCGGGTGATTCCGCGGTCGGTCCATTCGAGCTTGTCGAGATGCACGCCCTCACGCGGCGATCCGAGGTCGCTGCGGTCGACGTACCAAATCTTGCGACATGATGGACACGTGCGGTCGTATGTCTCGCGCGGGACGTCTGCGATCGCAGTGAACAATGCGAGACGGCCGCAACACGGGTACTTCGCGCGCAGCGTGCGCCGTGGCAGGGTTGCGGTTGTCATGGCGTCACCCGGCGGGCGCCGCTCGCCCGCGGTCGCACCGAACAGGACCGGGCATCCGCAGCGGCGGCAACCGGCATCGTGGTCAACGTCGATCAACGGCGTTTCGCATTCGCAGTACAGCATGGCGTCAGACCTCCTCTGAGCGCAGCACCTCGGCCACCGCGTCGACCGTGCCGTTGTCGCGACCGGCGCAGACGAGCGCACCCGTGCGCTGGCCAGTCGGCACGTCGCGAGGCGTCGGACGCTCCCAGCAACGCCCGATCGCGTACCCGTAGGCGAACGCGGTCGCCTCGCGCTGGTAGCGGCGCCCCTCGCGCGCCTGGGCGAGCTCGTCATAGGTCGCGAGATACATCGGCGCAGTGCGGTCGGGCGCCGCGTCCGCGTCGGCCGCGTTGTACTGCACCCAGCCCAGTGCGCCGTCGACCTGCGGCGCGCGGCCGTGCGTCGCGTGGTCGATTTCCCATCCGTCGCAGATCCGCAGTGCGGTGCGGAGCGATTCCTCGCGCGCCTCGCGATCCCAGAAAGCCAAGTACGCTTCGCCGAATGCCATCGTCTCCCCCTTCGTGCTGTGCACAATGTCGCTAACCACGATGCCGTTATGCAATGGGCCTGCAGCACTGTCAACGACCTTCTGAGAGATTTCTGAAAAACGTAGCGCTGGCGCGGGAAAATAGTTGCGACAATGTCAATGTCAAGCAATGGACGAAGGCGTAGCTACCCGAGCGTAAGTTACGGTGGCGTAGCGTAGGCGTGCGGGGCGAGGGGGCGGCGAGGGCTGACGTCTAATTGAAAACGATTCTCAATTTCATGTCGGCCACCGCGGCGCTCGGAAGGCAGACCGACTGGCCTGGCGCAGTGCGGCAACCAGATGTGGTTCAACGCGGTGCGGCTGGTTCAAATGAACCAGGCAACGGGCCGACGCTGACCGTCGGTCAGTGATTTTGATAATCACTTTCAATTGGACTTCCACCGCAATGCGTTGTGTTTGACCTAGGCGCCGCTCTGTTCTATTTCTGGGCCTTGCCGAAGCAATTCGTTATTGCTTGGGGGTCAGAAAAATGAGCGAAAACGTAGACTTACAGGGGAATTCCCCGGATTTGCCCCGGTTCTCGGACGTGGCCAACCAGCTAGCGGCGCCGCTTCCGGTGCCCGCATCCGAGACGGTCAAACGACGGCCGGGCGCGCCCAAGGGAAATCAGAACGCGCGCAAGCACGGGTTGCGGACGCGCAACTTTCGGGCATTCGATCGGCGGAAGGGTGCCGATCGGCGAGCGCTCGAAACCGTGGCCGCGATCGAGCGAGCGCTAGGCGAGAAGCGCGCGACGCCCCAGCGCTTGCTCATTCTAGCCAACGTCGCGCGACGTCTGCGCGACCTCGCAAAGGTCGACGGCTACCTAGCCCGCACGGGCGAATTCATTGGCAAGTCAAAGGGGATGCCCACGCCCACGCCGCTCGTGGAGTACCGCCTGCGGTTGCTCGAATCGATCGACCGGGCGATGGAGCGCATCGGGCTAGACGCCGGCGCGCCGGCGCGCGCGACCCTCGCCGATGTCGTCGCATCGTTCAGCGCGGTCGACACCGACGACGATGGGTCTAGCGACCCCGGAGACGAGAGCTCCGGCGGCGCGGCACCCGCGGTACCGCCCGCGGCGTGATCGCGCGCCTCGCGGGCGCCTGGCGCGTTGGCGGGGCAGCCTCGCGGGGGTCGCGACTACCCATGGGGACCCCCCGCTTGAGCGGTCGCGGCCGCTTTTGTTGCGCGTAAATCCCGCCGCAATCCTGGGACTTTTTCCGACGCGACGCGTCACCGCGGGGCGCCAGCACGTGTGCCTACCGGCCCGAGCCGCTACCCAAGGAGCGCCGAGAGCACGTCGACGAGTTCGCGGGCCATGTCCGGCGTAAGGGTGAGGCTGGGGATCCGGGCCGTCGGTGCCGAAATCGTGATCGCCGCACTGGCCCCCTCCTCCTTGACCATCTTGACCTGGCCGCCGACTCTCCGCCTGACCAGCTGCGGACCGCGGAGATACCCGCGCTGCGCGCGCTCGATGCTCATCGCCCCTCCCCCGGGACCGCCCCGAGCATCTCCCAGAGCTCCCGGGCGGCCTCGGGTGAATGGAGATAGGTGATGGGTCCGTTGCCGAAGTCCTCATGCGGGGTCACCTCGATGCACGTCGTCGGCTCCGTCGAGGGACGCCGGACCCTGTAGAACTTCCCCTCGAGCTCCACGACCCTCACTGGGGCACCTCCGTCGCCGGCGTGGCCTCGGCGAGCTTCATTCGCTCCGAGACCACCTTCGCGAGCGTGGCGATCTGGGCCGTGACGTCACGGACGAACGTGACCGAGGTCGCCGGGATCGCGTACATGGGCTTCCGGTGGTCGTCGAGGAAGGTGACCCACCCCTCGCTCGTTCGCATGTCGTGCACACCTTGAAGGTAGAGCTCCGGGAGCACCTTCCCGTCCTCGCCCCGGACCTCGCACCCTGGCCTAAGGGAAACGACCCAGATATGTCCTTGCGCCCTGCTATCCATTTCGCCTCCTACCCCCCATTTTGGCACCACCCGCACCACCCTTGGCACCACCCTTTTCTGAAGGTTGGTGACACTTTTTCTGAGCCAGGTCGTGGACTTACGCGATTGTCACCACGGCACCACCAAAAACCGGTCCCTATACTACCAGGGGGGTTGGTGGGCCTTGGCATATGCCATATTCCTACTCCCCCTATTTACCTTCCATTACTAAAATGGTGGTGACAGGTAGTGACAAGCTGTAACTGCCCGGCGAGACAGGAGAAAGTTGTCACACCGCAGTGCGTCATGGGGTGGTGCCGGCACCACCCTGGGGCGGTGACGCGGCAGGCCCCCCCCACGGCCCTCGCGGGCAACGTGCTTGACGCCCGTCGGGGCCCGTGCTATTCGTGCGCCTGCCGACCGGGCCCCCGGGGCTCCGGTCGGAGAGCTCGCCCGCCACGTGCGGAAGGAGTAAGGGCGGCGTCGGGTAGCGGTCGGGCCGCCCCGGCGCCGTCAACTTGCTCACGGCGCCCCCCGCGCGGCCCGCTCCGCCCCGTCCAGGGCTTCCCACACCGCGTTCAGCACGCGCTCGAACCGCGGTCGCCACGGCGCCGCGCGGTCGAGGCGGACCGTATATCTTCCGCCCCCGAGCGCGAGGACGTAGCCGTCCCGCCCCGCCCGAACCACCCGCAGGGCCCGGGTCTCAACGAACGGTGCTCTCGGGGCTTCGACGAGCGCCGGCGACAGGAAGAGGGGGCACTCGCGCGGGAAGTGGATGAAGTCGCCCTCGCGCTGCCGGAGGAGCTCGGCCCAGGGGCTCACGGGCGCACCCGCAGCCACATCAGCGCGCGCTCGTAGAGAGACGGCCGGATCGCCTGGGGGTCGATGGCCTGCTGCAGTGCGGCGAGCTTTCGGAGCGCCTCGGCCGTGTCGCTCATCGCCCAGTCGACGTAAAACGCCTCGTATCCGTACTCGCACACCTTCGGGCCGCGGTACGCAGCACGCGCGTCGCGGAGGGCGTGCTCCAGCAGGCCGATCGCCTCGCGGTGGAGTGCGTCGACACCCTCGAGCTGCGCTGCCGCCGGGTCGGGCGTCACGGCAACCTCCTCACGAACTCGAGGCACCGGCCGACCTCGTCGTCCGAACGCTCGAGCGCCTCGCGGCAGAGTCGGGCAGGCCCGCCGGCCGGGGCCCGGGAGAGGGTGGCGTCGAGCTCTGCGCGTCGCTCGCACGCCGTCGGCGGGCGCGGTGGGTGTGGGTCTGCCGGCGGCGCCCCGACGGCCGCGGCGAGCACCAGGAGCAGGATCGCCAGGATGCCGCCGATCACAGCGAGGTCGGGGTGCCCTCGTTCGACGCAGTCACCGATCCGCCAGATCACCGAGGCGGCCACGCCGAGAAGCACGAGGGCAACGAGCGTGCTCACGACGCCCCCTTCGCGGCGCGGAGCATTGCCAGCGCCTCCTTCTGGCTGATGAGCCCCGCGACGAAGTCCACGATCGCGCGGTCGGAGTACCCGTACAGAAGCCCCTCGCGGATGGCATGGTCGGCCAGCTCCTCGGACAACTTGGAGCGCGGGAGCGGCGGCGCGCCCTCGCCCCACTCGACGCGGGGTCCGTAGCCGCGGGACGCGCGCACGAGTCGGACATCGGGAAAGCCGCGCCGCCCGGCGAGTTCGCCGAGGATCCGCCGCCCGTCGGCCGCACCGTACGACCAGCACCAACCCGCCCGCCGCCGGCCGCCGCAGGGCACGGCGAGCGTGCCGACGCGCCCGACCGCCACGGCGCGCTTGAGAAGTCTGGGGTCATGGAGGCGTTCGGCAAACCAGACGTACTCGTAGGTCGCGAGGCCGGGCAGCTCGTGGGCTTTCACCCGACACCTCCCCACTCGCCCTCCGGCCCGACCACGATCACCGGCAGCCCCGCGCGCCGCGCCCTCGCCACCATGTCCCGGGTGCCCGCGGTGAGCGCCGGGTACTTGGTCGAGAACGCGAGCACGTCGGTGGGGCGGCCCTCGTCGAGCATCCGCTGGTTGCGGATCGCGCCGGCCGAGCGCCCGTAGCGCTGCCAGTCGGCGGGAAAGATCATGGTCGAGATCCCGCGCTCGACGGCCGCGTCCGCTGCGATCGCGTCCGCGCCGCGCGCCCCGCCGGAGATCACCAGCGAGGGGGTCAGCTTCACGAGCCACTCGCGCATGAGCCGAGCGTCGGTCCACGTGCGGCTGCCGCAAACGAGGAGTCTCACAGCGCGACCCCGGGCTCGCGGATCACTGCCACGCGACAGGCGATCCCGTCTTTTATGCCGCGGCGCACCTCGGGGGAGTCGATGGGGTCCATGGGTGGCACACAGTCAAAACCAGACGTGAAGCCGTCGAGGTACTCCGGATAGGCCTGTCGGCCGATCGACCAGGCCTGCCATCTTCCGCGCGCGTCGCCACCGCCGCCGAGGGCGAAGAGAATCGCTCCCGCGGCACAGCCGCACCACCCGTGCCCGTCGTAATGGTACAGCTCTCCCCGCATCGGACGCATCCCCGTCGCGCGGTACGCGCTCACGACGAGCTCGGGGGTGATCTCGAGGCTAGCCACGGGTAAGCTCCAGCCCACCCAGCGCCGTTGCGCTCTCGATCGCCGCCGAGAAGACCTCCGCGCACGCGAACGGGTCCGTCTCGCCCAAGTCGCACTTCGCGTCCAGGGCGGCGCACGCTGCCCGCAGGCAGTCTGAGCACACGTGCTCGTCGAGCCAATCGAAGAGCTCCTCGTCCGTAAGGCCGCTGGGCATCGCGCGAATACCCCGGTTTAGAAGCTCGATCGCTTCGGCCTGCGTCATTTCACACATTTTATTTGACCTCCTCCACGGTGACCGTTACCCGTGCGACGCGCGCCTGCTCCACGCGGAGTCGCCCAAGCTCATTTCTCACCGCATCGGCCGCGACCCTGGTGCGAAACAGCGCCACGCCGCCCAGGACGTCCATCGCGAACCGTTCGCGCTCGTCGCCGACGACCACTGCCCAAAATTCATCGACCTGCTTCACTGCGCCTCCGTCACGGTGACTGTTACCCGGGCGACTTTGCACGGCATGCCGTGGCGTCGGAGCGCGCCCGCGAATCCGCTGGCCTCTGAGTGATGGCGAAAGAGCGCCGGGCCGCCAGATCCGCTCAGCGCTAACATAGGTGCGCGCGGTCCCTCTGTGATGATCACGGCGTAGAGTTCATCTGTTGCTGACACGGCGTCACCTCCGCTTCCGCCACGGCGAGATCCCACGCCGGCAGCCAGGTCTCGAGAGCCTCGAGCGCGGCCGCGGCGCGCGCATCGGCCGTGGGTCCGCCGACGTCGAGCGCCGGCGTCCGAATGAACGGCGACGCGAAGACGAGGAGCCGCTCGCCGTCGTCCCAGACGACCGCCTTCGGCCAGCGCCGCTGGGCGAGGGCGCAGACGTCGGCCGGGAGGCTCATGGGGCTGCCGATCGGCGAGCTTCGAAGAATCGATCCCACGCGCCGACGCCCCACCGCCGGAAGATCCGCTCGCCCCGCGTCTCGCCGAAGAGCGCTACGAGCTTGCGACGAGTCTTGTCCTGACGCTTCAGCTCGACGAAGAGCCACCGTGGAATCTCAAGCGGCGAGTCGATTGGCTTCGCGTGCCTGGTCAATCAGGTTGCGCGTCTCCTGAACGGAGAGGCGCCCGCGATAGGTCATGATGGTGAGCAGGATGTCGAGCTGCTCGTCAGTGTACGTCACGCCCGTCCCCCGGATCCGCGTTCGGATTCATGCCGCAGCTTCCTCGGGCGCCGGCGACGACGCCTGGCGGAGCGCGGAGACCGCGTACCCCTGGCCTTCGCTGAGCTTGTAGGCGGTGATCAGTAGGTCGTCGTCGCACCAGATCGAGTAGCGTTCACCCGCCTTGCCGTTGGTGGGCCACAGGAGATCGCCAAGCTCGTTCTCGAGGGCCGAGCGCGCGTGGCGCGCCGCATCGAGGTCGCGCTTTGCCTGCTCGATGCGCCTGTCGGCACGCTCGATCTCTTCGAACTTCAGCTTCGCCTTCCATGAACGATTCATCGCATCTCCTAGTCGGCGCGCAGTCCTATCGCGTCGATGATCGCTGCCTCGAACCGGGCATACCAGTACGCCGGATCCGCAGCGCCGTGATGATCGGTCGGCTCGAACATCTCCGTTGCCGCCTCGTCCCACAGCACGTCGAAGCGCACCGGGTGCAGACGCACGTCAGCGCCGACGTCGAAGCGGTGAGGGATGTCGCGCCACAGCGACCCGTGCGAGTGTCCGTGGACCATGAGCGCGCCGCGGTGCGCAGCGCGCCATGATTCCATGGGGTAGTGGCAGAGCTCCGCGCGCATGCCCTCCTGCTTGAGGGTCAGGATTTGATTGGCACTCTCCCAGGGCAGGCTCAGGACGTGCTTCTTGTCGTGGTTGCCCCGGACAAGGTGTTTGTGGCCGTTGAGGCGCGCGAAGATGTCTGCGAGTGGCTCCTGCTTTTTCGACTGAAAGCCGAAGTCGCCGACGACGTAGATTGTGTCGTCCGGGCCGACGACGTAGTTCCAGCGCTTCACGAGCGCCTCGTTCATGCCGGCGACGTCGAGGTAGGGGCGCCCGTGGCGCAGCATGCCGGCATGATTGAAGTGAAGATCACTCCAGAAGAAGATATTCACGAGCACTCCGTAGCGCGGCATCCCACAGCGGGCGCAGCTTGCGCTTCGGCCCCTGCTTGACCAGCGTTCCCGGCGCGACCATCGGCAACGGTGGCGGCGGATCGGGGATCAGCATTGGGCGTGTCGGCGCCCCGAGCATTTGCGCGATCTCCCCGGTCGATTGCCGCGTCAGGCGCTGCCGCCCCGTTCGCATCTCGATCCCCGCCCTGATCTTCGGCAGGCACAACACTTCGCAGGGCTCGATCACCGAGATCTCGTCGAGGTCGACCAAGAACGGACGATTCGACTCGTCTGTTAGCCAGGCCCAGCGCCTCACGCCGTCACCCCCAGCCCTGCCGCGATCTTCCGAATGCCATCGACCACTGGCGGTAGGATCTCGCGCGACAGTGCGGCCGTCTTCGCGGCGCGTTTCCGGTAGCGCACGCGCCGCTTCGAGATCCGTTTCTCTGCAGCGCGCCACGCGCGACACTCCGGGCAGAGGTGCGCCCGGTCGCGCCGATTCTTGAGCTCACGTTCGAACGTGCGGGTGCCCTCGGGCCAGATTCGCACGACGCGCCGGTCGATGCCGGCGCGCGCGACCGCGGCCATGAGGCGCGAGCCGGTTCCCGCGCGGTGATGCTCGAGGCGTCGCCCGAGCGTCTCCTCATTCTCGGAGAACCCGAGGTAGTGCTGCGCGTGGGCGAGCGGCCGGTCGAAGTGGATCAGGTAGACCATTCTTCACCGAGAGGCGGCTGAGACGCTTCGTCCGCGGACGCGCAGGGGCTTGTCGGCCGGGCCTTTGACGTACGGCGCGATGTAGCGCGGCTCGTGGTCGCCCCTGCTGGGCAAGAACTGATTCCGCCAATGTGCGCCAACGAGCCAGCGGCAAGACCAGTCTCGAGCAGCCGAGCAGCCGTCCTCGTGAGCCTCGGGCTCTTCGAGTCGACGCAGCAGCCGAACTTGTGCCACCTCGCGCAGCGCTACCCCGCTTTTCTTTCGACGGCGCGCTGCTGCCTTCGTGGTGTGCGGGGGGTCAAGAATCTCCCGACGCGCGACCTTGGTTTTCAGGAACTGGGATGCGGCCCAAACGTCATTGCCCGACTGTGCGGTGTTGGTGCTGAAGATGACGGACGTGATTCGTAGTATCGGACAGCGGTTTTGGTGGGGCTCATTCAGTGGCGTTGGGCATATTCCGATGGTTGAAACCGGGTGACTGCATTTAGTTTCTCCGGATGGTAGTACAGTAAGCCCGATCGCGAATCCTTCGCCGGGCGGCAGTCCGGAGTCGGCTAGGCAATCTCCGAGTCTCATCGGATTGCGAAACACCCAGCACTGAGTGCCCAGACCACGAACGTCGTTGTCTTTCCGTGTAACTTGCAAATCCTGCGCACCGCGCGTTGCGGCCCGGAAGATCTCAGATTCCCAAACGGTTACTGGAGCAGTAAGAAATGCCAGGTAATGCCCCTCTGTTATGTACTCAAGATCGGCCCGACCTCGCCCTATCCAGTCATTACCTGGGCATCTGGCAGCTTCGGAGGCTATACCGTTACCGGCGGCTGCTACGAAGTCTGACCAGAACCTCACCAGCTGATGAGGCTTGAAGTTGAGTAGGTGATCGACCGTTACGGTGTCGTCGTCGCGTACGGGTTGCCGCTCTCGGTCCATCCTCCACCCTCCGCTAGCCCACTCTGTGAACATTGTCAATAGGCGACCTACAGCAGCGGTTTCCCGACGAGCGACGCCGGCGAGTAGCCCCAGACGCGCACGCCCTCGATGCGCCGCTGGTAGCGCATCCACCCGAGTTCGCGCAGGCACGCCGCAACCGAGGTCATCGCGTTCTGCGTGATCTTGTCGCGATCCATCGCGATCTTCGATTCGGTCAGGATTTCGGCGACGGTCGCCCACTCCTTCGCCCGCAGGTACTGCGCCACGAACGGGAGCCAGGGCTCCTGAACGCGCCGCGCCTGCTGCTCTTCGCCGGCGAGTTCCTGGCCTTCGCGGTCGAGCCACCATGGCTCGCGCGCGCGGTATCGAGCCACCGCCTCGGCCCACAGCTGATCGCGGTCCTTTTCCAGTGCCGCGAGATTCAGGCGTCGGCACCGGACGGGCCAGAACCGCCGGTTGCCGGTATGGTCGCGGAGGTACGTGTCGTGGTTCGACGTGCCGACGAAGATGCACTGACGCGGATGATCGCCGGTGACGCGCTCGAACGGCGCGCGGTAGCGGTCGATCTGGATCGTGATGAACTGCTTGACGCGCTCGGCATCGTGCTTCGAGATGCCGGCGAGCTCGCCCCACTCGACGATCCAGACACCGGAGAGTGTGAGCTGCGAGTCCTTCGACTCGAGCGACGGGAGGTGATCGGAGAACCAGGGGCCCGCGAGAATCCGGAGGGCCTGCGACTTGCCCTGACCCTGGTCGCCCTCCAGCACCGGCATCGTATCGACCTTGCAGCCGGGGTCGAAGACGCGCGCGACCGCCGCGATCATCCACGCCGCGCCGACGCGCTGGGTGTAGCCGGTGTGCTCAGCGCCGAAGTAGGCGGCCAGCATCGTGTCGAGCCTCGGCTCGCGGTCCCACTCGAGGGACGACAGATAGTCGCGGACGGGGTGAAATGATCTCTCTTGCGATGCGGCGATCACCGCCTCGAGGACGGACTCCTTCGGGAGCGCTAGCTTCTTGAAGAGTGAGAGCCAGTGCTTGACGTAGGTCGTATGCTTGTCTTCGTAGTAGCCGGGCGTGCGCGGCTTCCTCATGCCGATGATTGGCGGCGGCGCCTTTGTCCAGTACGCGCGGTCCGCGAACTCACTCCAGGCAAAGACACCCTTCCACTCGTCGAGGTGCGCGAGCATAAGGGCGGCGTTGCCTGCCTCCTTCGTCACACGCCGCTCTTCATTTTGGCGGAGTGACTGACGCCAGTCAGGCTCGAGCTCCGTTGCGTCAGAATCCGAGGTGGCTTTTTGAGCTTGCGCCTGCGTCACTTCCGTCGCGATGCGCTTCGCGTGGGCGGGGAGCTGCTCGAGGACCTCGGCCTGCGTGCGGTGCGAGCAGTGGCTGTGGCTACAATGGAACCAGCCGCGGACCTCGCCGGCGTTCGGGGCGAAGACGACCGTCGAGCCGTCGTACGCCTCGCCGACGGTGTGCTCGCTCAGCCAGGGGCAGAGGACCGCGGCGGTGCCGGGGGCCCTGTTGATTCCGAGCCAGCCGGCGGCCTGGAAGGCCTTTCCCATAAAGCCGTCGGTCACGGCGGAGAGCGAGGCCTCGAACTCGCGATCCTCCGAGGCGAGGCGATCGGTGACCCACGCCGGGCACTTCGCGATTTCGAGATCCTCGGGGTGGTGATCGGTCTCCCACTCGTAGTACTTGCCGCTCGCGTGCAGTGACGGCGGGGCGACGACGTACCCGCCCTCTCCGCGGATGTCGATCGCGCCCGGGACGAGCGCCTTCTGTTTCAGCTTGTCCTTGACGTTGTCCGGCTTCTTGAAAATGTAGTGCACGCCGCCGCCGCCAGTGAGCGATTGCACCGTCTCGGGCAGCTTGCCGTACTTCGCCTCGAGCTCGCGGAGCGCGGCCATGCCGTCGACGTTGTGCATGTCGACGTCAAGGACGACGAGGTTCTTGCACCAGATGCCGATGTTCGCGAACGGCCGCTTCTTCCAGAGAACCTTGATCTGGTCGGGGTCGATCGTGCCATCCTTGAATCCGTTCGGGGTCGCCGGGTGCTTCCCGGGGTTCGAGCACTTCCCGGTCTCCGCGCGCGTCTTCGAGTTGTGCGGGCACGTGCAGTCACCCTTCGCCTTGTCGTACTCGAAGACCGGGAAGACGTAGAACCCGTATCGCTTCGCCAGCTCCGTCGCGAGGATCTCGGTACCGACCCTTCCCTTCGCCTCCTCACTCACTCGCATTCCCCAGCTCGCGCGCGACCGAGCGCCGCCATGGCCTCGTCAACGCTCCGCACCACCGCCCCAAAACCACCGTACCGCCGGACCAGCCGGAGGAACCGCTTCTGATCTTCTGTTGGATATTTTCCCGGTTGCTTGACCTCGAGCGCGATCCAGCGCGATAGCGTCACCTCCACCCCGTACAGGGTGACCTTCATCGCGAGCATGCCGACGAGGTCCGAGCCGCCCTTTCCGAGCCCGTACGGGACTCGGAATTCCCGGCCGGTGGTCGCGTCGACGTAGCGGGCGACGCCAGTCTGGTTCCGAAACACCGCTAGATCAACCTCCCGGCCGAGGGCGATCCGGATGTCGCGCTGGATCTTGCTCTCGAGCTCGTGTGCGAGGTCGCGCACGGCCCCCGCGGAGCCGTGCGCTTCGACGCCTCGCCGCCGGCGGGGTGGTCGCTTACTTTCGAGAGACTGCGACCGGCGGCCCATCCGAGCGACCTGCGGTCATCGTGCTGCCGCCACGCGTCGCCGAAACGGAACGAGGGCGGCCGTTTTGACGATCGCGCGCGACGCCTGGATCTTCGCCGCGAGCAAAGTGCTTTCGAATCCGCCGTCGATGTCGACGTTGCCGATGACGTACCAGACGCGCCAGCTCCACCTCCGTCCTGGCCTTCGCCAGATCTCGATGCGACGGGAGTCAACCGCCCAGGCGTAGTGGCCGGGCTCGCGGATGATTCGGCGGGGCTTCATCGCGCCACCCACCACAGGCTCCGCTTCGCCCGTGTCGCCGCCGTGTACGTCCACCGCTCGTGCGTCCATCCCGGGATCCTCGGCGCCTCGATCACGACGACGTGGGGCCACTCCGAGCCCTGCGCCTTGTGACAGGTGATCGCGTACGCGTAGTCGAGCTTGACGACCGCCCGCTCGTCGACGGGGGGCTCGAGGCGCGGGAGACCTGCGTAGGAGACGTTCCGGAGGCGCGGGTCACCGATGCGTCGCAGCTCCGCGCGTCCGTCCTCGGCGCTGATCCACTCCAGCAGCCACGTCTCGCCGTTGTAGACGCCCTGCCGGTTCGACAGGGAGATCACGCGGTCGCCCTTCTCGGCGAGCTCGGGGTGGCGCCCGTGAATATGGCGCGCCTTCGCGTTCAGCCGCTGCCGCGACGCGTTCGTGGCGACGATCAGCTGCCACTCGGGATCGCGGAGGTTTCTGAGGATGCTGTCGTCGATGTGCGGAACGAGCCGCACGGCACCGGTTGTCGAGACCCACTCGCGCGCGCGCCGACCGCTCCGGAGATGGAACGCGAAGTGAGCGATCTCGCCGGCGTTCCGGTGCACCGTCTCGAGGCGGACGTCCGGGTTGAAGATTGGGTTCGCTGCGCCGTCGTTTTCGACCGGTTCGAGCTGCCCGTGGTCGCCGACGAGAATCAGCGTCGGGACGAGCTTCTGCAGATCCTCGAGGAGCTTACCGGAGAGCATCGACGCCTCGTCGACGACGACGATGTCCGCTTTCGCCGCGTTCTCCGGGCGGAGCGACTCCGAGAAGTCGAGACACGCCCGGCCGCGCGCATCCTCATACTCCCGCGGCTTGCCGTAGATCAGCGCGTGCACCGACGTCGCCGGGATCCCCTTCGCACGGAGCACCATCGCGGCCTTCCACGTGGGCGCCACGACGGCGACGCGGCAACTTCGGAGTCGGCGGATCGCGTGCGCGACGAGCACGGTTTTCCCCGTGCCCGCGAGGCCGCCGATTGTTGTGATGCGACGCTGACGGGAGAGCGTGAGCGCGATGTCGAGCGCATCTTGCTGTTCCTGCGTCAGGTCGGGCAACTCGACGCTTCGGACGTCACCCTGCGGACGGTGGTAGGGGACGCGCTCGATTTCCGCCTCGCGCTGGAGAACATTGTCAATGAACTCGTCGAGGCCGTCGTCGTAGGTAGCTAGGCTCACGCAGCAAGCTCCTCTCTGATCCAGTTGGTCGGCGGCCACTTGCCCAGCAGGGACTTGAATCGCACCGCCGCGAAACTCTTCTTGTAGCCGCGCTCGTTTTGGAACTTGACGAGGTCGCGGAAGATCTGTCGGCGCTCGTCCTCGGCGAGCTCGGGGGTCTCCTCCGGGAAGAGCTTCTGGTACTCCTTGACGCCCCACGTGAGATCCCAGCCGCGCTCGCGACAGAGCGCGGCGAGGCGGATCCACTCGCGCTGCTTTGCGCCGTCCGGCGTCGCGCCGCCGGCGAAGACGCGCTTGAGTTCGATGTCGTAGATCCGCGGCGCTGGCGCGGGCTCGGAGCCGGGCGGCGGGAAGGCGAAGCCACAGCGCTCACAGACCGCAGGCGAGCCGGGATAGACCGCGCCGCACTCCGGGCACTGCCGGAGGGATGGCGTCGCGCGCTGGATCGCGCGTCCGTCGAGCGAGTAGACGCGGTCCTCGGTCGGGAGCCCGAAGCGAAGCACCGAGCCCATGAGGTCGATGATGATGGCGTCGGGCTTCCCTGGAAACGGACGGAGCACCCTGCCCGCACACTGAAGATAGGGGCCCTCGTGGTTGAACTTGCGCGCGAAGATGCAGACGCGGGCCGCGGGTACGTCGACGCCCTCGGTGAGCGTGTAGACGTTCGTGAGCACGCGGATCTCGCCGGCCGTGAAGGCGTCGAGCCATTCCTTCCGGTCGCCCGACCTTGTGCGCTCCGAGATGCAGCGCGCCTCGACGCCGGCGTCGCAGAACTGCTTCGCGAAGTCCTCGGCGACGTCGACGCGCGTGCAGAACATGAACGCGCGCTCGCCCTGGCCGAGGGAGAGGTAGGTTTCGACCGGATCGCGCGCGAGTCCGGCGCCCGTGTCCGCGATCGGTGCGTAGGCCTGGCAGTCGACGAGGTGCCCCTCGCGGACAAGGTCCGGGTAGCGCGCCGCGACCACGAGCTCGGAGAAGACGTCACCGAGAGCCTGGCCGTCCTGTCGCTCGGGCGTCGCCGTCAGGCCGACGACCGCGGCGTCGGGGTATGCCTCGAGGAGCGTTGACCAGAGGTTGCTGGCCACGAAATGATGTACTTCGTCTAATACTATCCTTGACGCAGCCGGCCGCTCGCCGCGCGCGAGGAGCGTCTGGATCGTGGCGACGCGGATCCGCGGGTTGTGGCCCGGTTCGGCGCCGGCGCCGACGAAGCCGACCGAGTTGCCGCCGATCACTCGCGCGATCGCGTTCCGGGCGTCGGTGAGGAGCTCGCGGCGGTGGACGATCCAGAGCCCGGTGTCATTATGCAGGAGAGGCGCGCCGCGGACGCCCGTGTAGCCGGAGAGCCACGACGTTCCGAGAAGCGTCTTTCCAGATCCCGTGGGCGCGACGAGACAGACGCGCCGCTGGCCACGCTCACTGATCGCGGCACGCACGTTCGACAGGGCGCGTTGCTGATATTCGCGGAGCGTGATCAATTTAGCGCCCCGAGCTCGGCGCCGAGGTGCGCCTGTTCGTCGTGGTCGTAGATCGCGGTGAGCGCGTTCAGGAATGGGGCCGGCGCGCGATTGGACGCACGACGAATGTATTCATCGGCGTCGTTAATGAAGAGTTCGTGCATTCTGTTGTACTGCTCGCGCGTTCCGTTCAGCTCGATGTACGTGATGGTCTCCGAGCACTTGCGGCATTCGAAGCAAAGGTTTGCCCCCGTGCAGTCGTCGCAGTACGGCGTCAGGTAGACCCCGTAGCTAGGGTGCGCCTTCGGTCTCACGCGGCCATACCCGTCTTTGCGCCATGGAGTCGAAGGTATTCGGCGGCCCCTTCTAGATTCTCGGCGTTTTCTCCGGCGAATCCAATGAGAACGTTGCATCTACTGCAAAGAATCCCGCGGACCGCCCCAGTTCTATGGTCATGGTCAACGTGCCAGTCCTTGTTCCATCGCGGTGTTTGGGAATGACAAATTGCGCACCCACCCTGACTGGCAAGTAGGTCGTTGAACTTTTCGATAGTGAGGCCGTACTTCGACTGAAGGCACCATGCTCGGTACTTCTCACGATGGCCGCTCTTTGCGCGCCTTTCTTTTTGTTTTTGGCGGTCTTGTTCGCGCCTCCCGGCCGACAGGCACCGCACGCATAGTCGAGCTAATGACGACCTAGTAACCCGCGATTGACCGCACTTCTCGCAAGAGATGGTGATCTCCCGCCTGATAATTGGGCGATGGCCACTAATATAGTCCACCGGCTTCCCCTTGCGAGTGCCGGCACGCGCGCTGGTTTTCTTTGCGATGCGGGTTGCTTGACCGCAGCCGCATCTACATAGTCCGCCACTCATCGAGAGCTACCTCGCGCGGACTTAAGCAGTTGCGCAATTCTGGGCGGCGAGTAGGTCGGAGGCTTGACTAGTTTTCCGAGCGCATTTTTAGTGCCGCCAACTTTTGACATATTGCTTCGGTGAATCTCCCAGAAGAACGGCTCGAGGTCGATCCCGAACGCGACGGCGGTGCCGAGGACGACGTAGATCAGGTCGCACATGCCGTCGATGGCCCCGACGAGATCCCCGTGCATGATCGCGTAGGTGGTCTCGTTGGCCTCCTCGTCGATGAGTGTCGCGCGAAGCTCGGGCTCGCGGATCATCGGCGTGTCGCCGATCGTCAGGTCGAAGGCCTGGTGGAATTGCTTGACGGCGTTCTGTGAATCTTTCACGGCAATCTCCTCGGACGCCCGTCGTGGCGGTACGTCGTTCCGTCGGCACGAAGCAGCTCGTCCGGGTCGAGCGCGAATCGCCGGCAAAGGTCGGTGGCGTACGTGCTCCCGACGGCTAGGGTGTCGGCGACTGCTGCCCATCGCGGTTGACCATTACGTCGCGGGCGCACGTTGCGGATGGCGTTCCGGACTAGGACGGCGTCGTGTGACTTCATGCGGCGCTCGCGTGGTGGATGCAGCCGAAGCGCTCGCCGACGACCATGTCGCCGCCCATGACGACGACGATCCGGTTGTCCGCCTCGCGCAGGTCCACGGACTCCGGTCGTGACACCCACGGGTGCCGACAGCGGCCAAAGTGCGGCTTTGTGCGCGATCGCTCGAAGTATCGGCACGTCGCACACCGGTTGCGATCGATCTCTCGCTGGTGGTCATTCATGGGAGGAGAAGGAGGCGCCCCGACTTCGCGCGCGCCGCGTACGGCTCGATGACGTAAGTGCCGATTCCGTCCCGGCGCAGCTGCTTGACGGCACGCCGCAGGAGGTTAGCCCACGACTCCGCGGTGTGACGCTCGAAGCGATACTCGTCGCCGATCGCCACGCCGTCGCCGTCGAAGGCCCAGGCGAGGGTAGGGGCGGGCATCAGTCGCTCTCTCCGTCCGGCTCGAGGACGGTGTGGTAGTTCTTCCAGTGCACCCAGCCGTTGGCTGTCTGGAATCCCCATCGCCGGCGCTTCGGGCCGTGGACGAAGAGGGTCGTGGTCGGCGCACCGCCAGCGAGCTCGAGCCAGTGCAGGGACTCGGCGCGGCGGAACAGAACCGACCCCCCCCGGTCCGTGCCAGCGAGTCGGCATTCCGGGACGATGCTCCCAGTACCCGCCGCGCAGGATCAGGGTGCAGTAGTCCCAGGGGTGGTCGTGGTGATCGCGGTCGTCGTCCGAGCGAAGGATCACGTGGATGCGAGCGCTCAAGCGCGGCGAGTCTTCACCCTTGTAGTTCTTGACGGTGCCCTTCGAGCGCCAGATCCAGTAGCGCTCCATGTATCCGTCGAGGTGGAAGTAGGGCGTGCGCTTGCCGCGCTCGAGCAGTCTCTCGGCGATCCAGTCGAGTAGGCGGATCATCGTCGAAGCTCCCGCCGAAGTGTCGCGCGCCCCTCGTCCGTCGGCGCGAAGAACAGCAGCGACTGCACAAGCGCGCTCACGACTTCGTCGTCCCGCGCGCCTTCGCTCGCCGGCGTTCCCACTCCAGCGTGGGATTGCTCTCCACGCGGCAGTTGTGATCCTCGCGATTGAAGAGGTTGTAGAGCAGGATCCGATCGGCCGGCTTCATCGTCCGGACGATCTGGAGCATCTGCTCCAGCGCGAGCTTGTTGTCGTTCGTTGCCGACGGATTCGGAAGCGTCGGCGGCTCGCTCGATGTCTGCGGCGTCCACGGTGGCGCTAGGCCGCCCATCCCGGGGTACATTCACCAGTCCCTCACGAGGGCGTCGGCGAACGCGCGGGCCTTGTCCGCATCGGCGGCCGCGTCTTCGATCGAGATCAGCGGGCGCATGATGCGGCCCGTGCATCCGTATGCGACGGCCGCGAGCACCCAGACTGCGTTCCGAACGATCGAATTCATCCCTACCTCCACCACCACCGCGGCTGGCCGCGCCCCGCGTGCGCATAATCGCGCGAGGCGCGGCCGCCCGTAGCCGCGACTACTGCCGCGGCGTCCTGCAGCCCGGAACGATCGCGTCCGCGATGTCCTCCTTCAGCTCGCGGTACCAGCCCTCGCTGAAGGCCTTGCGGTCCGCCTCCGGAACGCGGCTCTTCGCGCCCTCGACGATCGCGTTGGCGCGCTGCCGCGCGGGCTGGCACTGCTTCTCGGTCGGCTTGGCGAACGCCGGCAGGGCGCACGCGAGGACGAGGGCGAGTGCTGCAACGATTTTCTTCATGGGTTCCTTCCCCCTTGGTTGAAAACGCGGCAAGAACGGGTGCCGCTGCCCGAAGGAGCGCAGGATCGCGCTCACGGTCATGCTGTCTCGCCGCGGGCGCTTGACGGGCTTCATGACGCGACCCCGAGCGCCGCGTTGACCGCGGCCTCGCGCTCCTCGATCTGGCGACGGAGGCTGTCGGTGTCCTTGTTGAGGCCCGCGAGGAGCCGCTTCTCGAGGTCGTCGAACGCCGCCTCGTAGGAGCTGCCCTGGCCCTCCGCGATCAGGAGTCCGCGACCGCGGGCCCCGGCGACGAACTTGTCGTTCGCGGCGTTGTTGCTGGGGTGAATGTAGATGTCGTCGATTGGCCTCCCCTGGCCGATCTCCGCGAGCTTCGCGACGCGCGTCAGCTGGCCGACGGAGTTCGCGGCGCGGACGACCTGCGCGGCGGCGTCGTTTTCGACGACAGTGAAGTCCTCGCCGTTGATCGTCGCGCAGATGCGCCCACGCTCCTCGTCGAGCCAGACCTTCTCTACTCCGACGAGCGAGAGGAGATCGGTCGCCGTTACCTCGCCGCGGATCGTGCGCAGAGAGACCGCCACGGTTGTTGGCTCGGCCTGCCTGTTGGTTCCCTTGGATGTCGACATTGTCATCTCCCGCGGCGCGCGGCCGCGCTCAGTAGTCCGCGAGTCCTTCTTTGAACGCGAACCATGGTTTGACCACGAGCTGCCCTTCGTGCCCGGGCTCGAAGACCTCTGAGTCGTCCATGATCACCGAGTGGGGTACCCAGAGTTCGCGCGGCGGGTTGCCGGGGATCGCACAGAGGAGCGCGAGGCCCGAGTCGCAACCGCGGATTGCGCGCACGCCGTCGATCGGCGTGGCGTTGGTGTCGCGGCCGTTCGACTTCATCACGGACGCTCTCCGGGCACGCAGTTGCGGCGGACGTCCGGGCGCGCCTCCGCCTCGGTCAGCTCGATTTCGATTGCGAAGAGCAGCCGAGAGCAGGCGCGGTAGATGTGGCCCCACTCACCCTCGCTGCGATCGAGCTCCTCGTGCGCAAACAGGTGAGCCAGGACGTGACGGAGGTGCTGGCGCACGGGGATACCGCGCCAGTTCCGGTCGTCACCGTACTTGTCCTCGCCGTGCTTCAGGACGCGGCCGATCTCGAGGATTGAGAGACCCATTGAGCGCTCGGGCAACTGAACGAGGAGCTCTTCGAGCGCGCTCGCGAGGCCGGCGACGTCGCCCGTCCCGAGTCCGTGCGCGAGGTGATCCAGTACGTGGTCGCGCACGTCGTCGATCCAGTCTGCCTCTTCGCAGTTGATGCGATGCATGATCTCTGCAATCGCCCGCGGCGTGACGTCGAGCGCGAACGGGCAGAGGCTCTCTTTGCTGCCGTTCTCGTGGACGACCATCGGGGCGTCCGGGCCCATGTCCTTCGCGAGATCCATCCTCACCCCTCCACCACCACGTCCACTTGCCACCCGAGGCTGCGCAGTAGCTTGACGCAGCCAAGGCAGAGCAGATGCGGCCGGTCGTCGCAGTGGCCGCTGGGGGCCCTCGCAACGAACCGGTGCACCGAACGGTCTTCGTTCGACCCGAGGTCCGGGTCGGAGGACGCCGGCACCGAGGCCGCGTTACACGCGGAGCACCTCACGTGCGGCGCCTCGCGATGCGCTTCTCGAGGCACCGGAGACAAAGGCACGGCAGCCTGCCGACGCGCGTGGAGCGGGCGCCGTCCCTGGCACCCGCCCCGCCCCTCCACGTCTTCCCTTTTCCCTCCATCCCCCAACACCCCCTCCAGCACCACCGCGCCCCGAGCCCCTTACCTCGTCACGGCCCCTGCCGCGCCCGAGATCTTACAACGCGATCGTCAGCTAGAATTTCTCGTTGTGTGATTGACGCCCGGACGTCGGAAATCCGCGTCTGGCGCCGAATTTTAGTCCTGCAGGTTCCAGTGGATGGACCAGCCGCGCGAGGGCCGTCGCGACGGCGAGAACCAGTGGATCGGCGTCGTCGACATCCAGGACGACCTGCGCCAGCCGCTCGCGGACGCGATGCGCGAGGTGAACGCGACGCTGGTCGCGCGCCGCGCCGCGCTCGCGCGTTAGCTCTAAGGAGAAGCGGGCGCGCCGACAGCGATCGTCGCCGACGCCGACTGTCCGCCCGATGCCGGCGACGCGGGAAACGTCGCGGACACCGTTGCGCTTCCCGGCGCGATCAACCGGAACGCTCCGGCTCCGAGGCAGTCGCCTGCGGACGGAACGGCGACGATGCTCGCATCCGACGACGTCCAGTCGGCGAGCTTCGTCACGCCGCGCTGCTTTCCACCCGGGAACGTCGCAACTGCGCCGAGCCGCAGCACCTCGCCCGCCGAGCCGGTCGCGACGCCGCCCTCCCCGACCCGCGTGATCGCGAGCGACTCGACCACGGCTGGGACCTCGAGCGCTCCGTTGCGCGGCGGGGCGCCGTCCGAGCCGATTCCCAAAGCGGCATCGAAAGCGGTGATCGTCGCCTGACCGGCGGCGAGGCCCGTCGCCTCGCCCGCTGTGGAGCCGCCGCTCGCGATCGCGATCACGCTCGGATCGCTCGCCGTCCACGTCACCCGTCGCGTCCCGTCGAAGCGCGATCCGTCGGAGAGCAGGTAGAGCGCGCGCATCGAATGCGCCGTGCCCGACGGCACGATCGCGCGGCGCGGCGATACGGCGATGCGAACGACGGTCGGGCCGCACGCGATGCGCGAGTCGCCGCCGGTCGCGGTCGACGTGATGCCGGTCGGGCGGTCGAGCGCGGAGATCGTCGCGAAGCCCGACTGGTGGCACTCCACCACGCCTTCGCGGTCGACCGAGGCGATGCCCGCGTCGCTCGAGGACCACTGGACGCGGCTCGTGTAGGTGAGCGGCTCGCAGCTGCTCTCGAACGTCGCGCGCGCCTTCAAAGCCCCCGTCTCGCCCGGCAGCAGGACGGTGCTCTCGGGGAGCACCCGAAGCGCAGTCAGTCCGGCGACGACGGTGAGCGCGCCCTGGCGCGGATCGCTCGACGCGCTCGAGAGGCCGGTCGGGCGGTCGACCGCGATCACGGTCGTCTCGCCTGCGGCTTCCGCGGTGGCGCGTCCGATCGCGTCGATCGTGGCGATCGTCGGATCGGCGACGCTCCAGTCGACATCGGTTGCGAGCTCGATCTCCTCGCCGCCGGCGAACGTTCCGAACGCGTGGTAGATGGTCGGCGTCCCCACGACCAGCACGCGCTTCGCGGGGCGGAGGCGGATCGATCGCAGCTCGCCGAGCACGCGTACGACGTTCCAGTCTTCCGGCGTCGAGACGATGCCGGTCGTCGGCTCCGTGGCCGCGATGCGCGCGGTGCCGGTCCGGAGCGCGGTGACGACGCCGCCGTCGACGGCGACGACGTCGGGATCGCTCGAGGTCCACGTCACCTGCGGAAGCGGCACCCACGCCCGGCCGTCCGCGAACTCGCCGTACGCGCTCGCCCCGCCCGTCTGCCCGAGCCGCGCGAGGGAAGGCCAGACGAAGACGTGCACCGCGACGAGCGGCGGGCACGGCCCCTCGACGATGTCGTCACACTTGCTCGCGCAGCCCGTGTAGCCGCCCTCGCACTCGCAGTCCCACTCGCAGTCGTCGAGGCACTCCGAGACGTCGTCCGGCGATGGCAGCTGGCGGCACGCCTCCTCGCACGCGGCCGATCCGAGCGGACAATCGGAGTCGTCGCAGTCGTCGTAGCAATCCTCTTCGCACCAGTGGTACTCGCCGGGCGCGACCGGCGGGCAGGCGGCGACGCACGCCTGATAGCCGTCCGGACACTCCTCCTCGAAGCACCAGTCCTCGCAGCTCTGCCGGCACATGTCGGCGAGGCCGACGTGGCAGAGGTCGTTGCCGGCGCCCGCTTCGGCGTGTGCTCTTCCGGGCGCGCCGCTCCAGAATCCGAGCGCGCAGGCGACGGAACACAGCGCGAGCGCAAGCCGGCGATCGGGCCGGCGCGAGCCGCGGGCGCACCCGCGCGACGATTCCGCTTTCTCCATCGGAACGGACCTCCGCGGTCGCAGGGCCGTCAGGGCGCAGGCACGTTCCGGGAAGGAGGCGGGAGAGGGCGACCGGGCGGCGTCCCGCGCAAAGCGCGTGCCATGCGCTCGGGCGCGGGATCGAGGTAAATCGCGGATTTCGTCGGGCGTCGCGCCGGGCCGGAGATTGCGTCAGCGCAAGATCTGGTCTTTCCGCGGCAGTGGGCCGCTATTCCGCGACACCCGCTCGGCAGCCGATCTCGACCAGCGCGCGCGCGCTGTCGGCGAGCTCCGCGGCGTCGCGATAGCGCGATCCGTGAACGACGCGCGTCACGCCGATGGCGGCGAGCTGCGCGATCGTCTCGCCCGCGGCGTCCGGCTCGCCGAGCGGCAGCGAGGTCAAGAGCGCGATCTCCGGCGTCGGCTTCCCGCCGGCCGCGGCGCGCTCCTGCAGCTCGGCGATCGGCGCGGCGAGGCGCGCGGGGTCGGGCGCGCCGGTCGGCATCCAGCCGTCGCCCCACGCGAGCGCGCGGCGGAAGGCGTGCGGCGGCGCGCCGCCGACGAGGATCGGCGGGCGCGGCGGCCGCGGGAGGAAGAGGAAGCGCCTGCCGTTCGACTCGACCTCGTCGTCGGCGAAGCAGCGCGCGAGGAAGGCGAGCGTGTCGTCGGTCACGCGGCCGCGCGCCGCGAGCGGAACTCCGACGGCCTCGAACTCGGCGCGCATCCAGCCGGCGCCGACGCCGAGGAGCATCCGGCCTCCGGAGAGCTCCTGGACGGTCGCGACCCACTTCGCGGTCGCGAGCGGTGGCCGGTACGGCAGCACGAGCACGCCCGTCCCGAGCCCGACGCGGCTGGTCGCGCCCGCGAGGAACGCGAGCGTCGCGAGCGGATCGAGGTAGCGACCCCCCGAGCCCTCCGACTCCTCGCGCGGGATCGCGATGTGGTCCGCGACCCAGACGTCGTCGATGCCCGCGTCCTCGGCCGCGAGCGCGCACGCGCGCAGCGTCTCGAGCGTCGACTGCGGGCCCATGTTCCGGAGGTGGATGCCGAGCTTCATCGCTCAGCCATCCTACGGCGCCCGAGCCGTCGCAATCGGCATCGGAGCGAGGCGGTGCGCCCTCCGCCTCGCTCCGCGTCGATCAGCGCGTGCTTCCCGAGCCGGTTCCGGAACCGGTCGCCCCCGGTCGCCGAGCCTGCCGTGCCGCTCCGGCTCGCGCCGGAGCCGCTGCCGGTCGAGCCGCTGCCGCCCATCGCCGCGCCCGAGCCCGTGCCGCCGGTGGCGCCCGCGGGCGCTCGCTCGCTCGGTCGCGCCCGTTGGCCGCGGCCGCGCGCGGAAGCCTTTTCAGGAAGATGGCGCCACCGGACCGAAGTTGGCGATGGCGGAGGGCGGAAGCGGCGATGCGAAGACGGCGTCGCCCGACGCGGCGTGCGCGAGCTGCGCTACGCGCGCGGGGTCACCACGATTCGACCCACGGGCGCACGTCCAGCTCGTGGGTCCAGGCGCTCCGCGCCTGGGCGTGAAGGTGCCAGTAATTTTCTGCGATGGCGTCGGGGTCGAGGAGCCCATCCTGGCCGCGCTCCTCCTTGAGATTCGGGAGGAACTGGTGGATGCGGTCTCCGTCGATCGCACCGTCGACGACGACGTGCGCGACGTGGATCCCCTTCGGGCCGAACTCGCGCGCGCCCGACTGCGCGAGCGCCCGCAGTGCCGCCTTCGCCTGCGCGAACCCGGCGAAGCCGGCCCGGCCGCGGAGCGATCCGGACGCGCCGGTGAAGATGAGAGTTCCCGCGCCACGCGGCAGCATCGCGGAGACGGCGGCCTTCGCGAAGAAGAAGCCGGCGAGCGCGTTCACGCGCCACATCTCCTCGAGGAAGCCTCGGTCCATGTCCAGGAACCGCTTCGGCCAGTTGCCGCCGGCGTTGAAGACCGCGGCGGCGAGCGGCGCGTCGGAGGCGTCCGCGCGCGCGACCGCCGAGCGCACGGCGTCCTCGTCCGTCACGTCCGCGACGACGGCCTCCACCGCGGCGCCGCGCGCGCGCAGATCGTTCGCCGAGGCGTCGAGCTTCTCCGCGGTCCGCCCGAGGATCACGATGCGAAAGCCCTCGCGCGCGAAGCGCCGCGCGACCGCCGCGCCGAGGCCGCGCGGCGGTCCCACGCCGGCGACGATCGCCGACTGCGTGGTCATCGCGTCAGTCCGCGTGGTGGTGCGCGCCGCACGACCACGCCGGATCGACGAGGCGCATGAGCGCTTCGATCGAGCGCGGATCGCTGCGACCGCTCAGGAGGCACACCGCGCGGTTTCCGATCCCGGCCGCCGCCTGGGCGTTCAGGACGACGTGCACCTGCCGCTCGAGGAGCGCGCGATCGGCCTTGGATCGGCGCGCCGACTTGTCGTCGAGATCGAGCGACAGCGCGGCGAGGCCGGCGCCGAGGGCGTAGGCCGGGGACTCGTCGCGCGTCGCCGCGCTCTCCGCCAGGGTCGCGCGACCGGCGACGGTCGCCGCGTCGCCCGACGGCGCCGAAAGGACGGATGCGCGGCCGCGATCGACGTCGTCCATGAAGCTCGACCCGGAGGCGATGCCCGAGGACAGGGTCATCGCGAAGGCGAGCGCGATCACCGCGACGCGCGTCATGGCACGCCTCCCGAGCGCGTGATGAACGGCAGCCGGAGATCGCGCGCGAGGATACGGAACGACGGCGACGTGAGCTCGCCGCGCTGAACGGACGCGTCGCGCGCCACGACCTTGATGCGCGCGTTCGGCGTCGCCGAGTCGGTCGGCAGCCGGAGCGAGAAGCGGGAGCGATCGCCCGGCACGTCGCCGACGAGCTCCTTCCAGGTTTCGCCGTCGTCGGTCGAGAGCCAGATCTCTTGCGTCACGACGCCCTCGTCGTCGTGCGCGCGCCACGCCACCTCGAGCAGCTCGCCGGCGTGGATGCGGATCGACGATGTCGGCGCGCGGACCGCATCGACGACCGGCGGTGCGTCGGTCGCGGCCGGGATGGCGACGTCGACGGTCCCCTCGTCGTTGTCGTAGCGCGTCTCCGTCATGAGGCGGTTCGGGTTCCAGGCCACGTGCAGCTTGTAGTTCCCGGGCGGCAGGTCCGTCACGTCGATCCACTGGCAGTCGAGGATCGCGGGGTAGAAGTCGGCCCAGCCGACCTGGATGCCCTGGTTCGTGCACGTGTACTTCTTCGGGATCGTCGAGCCGCGCTCGGAGGGGATCGTGTCCTCGAGGCAGAAGCCCTGCTTCCGCCCGAGACGGACGCGCTGGCCGCTCTCGTCGAGGAGCTCGTAGAGCGCCGCGCCGCGGAAGTGGTAGTGGCGGTGGCAGGCGCTGTACTCGAAGAGGTCGGGCCGCTGCTTCGGGTCGCCGAGGACGAGGTCCTCGTTGCCGCGGTTGTGCACGAGGACGTCGAAGCGCAGCAGCTTCCGGATCCCGGCGCCGCCGACGCAGTTCTCGTCCGGATCGAGGACGCACGTTCCCGAGACGGGGACGGTGGCGTCGAGCGCGGGCGCGCGCTTCGTCGGCGCGTGGTAGATGGCGGTCGCGATCCGCGCCGAGCTCTGCATGCGGGGCACGTCGAGGACCAGGTCCGGGCCGTCCTGCGCGCGGGCGCGCGTCGCCGCCGAGATGGCGGAAACCGCGGAGAGCGCGGCGATCGCGCACAGGAGCCCGCGTCCGGTCGCCATGGGGACTTCTTGTCACGCGGCCGCGGAATTTGGAAGGCGCTATCCCGATCCTGCTCCCGGCCGCCACGCGACGCGGAGGGCGCGCGGCCGGCGCAGCACGCCGCCCTCCGGGGCCGACCCGTCGCGGTCGACCAGCCGGAGCCCCGGCAGGCGCTCGAGCACGGCGTCGAGCGCCGTCAGCAGCTCCCGGCGCGCGAGGTGCGAGCCGGGGCAGAACTTCGAGCCGAAGCCGAAGGTGACGACGTCCTGGACCGGGCGAGCGGGATCAAACTGATCGGGATCGCCCCAGCGCGCCTCGTCGCGGTTCGCGGACGCGAGGCCGAGCAGGAGGACGGTGCCCGCCGGGACGTCCTCGCCGGCGACGCGCGCGGCCGCGGGCGCGACGCGCGGCAGCGTCGCGAGCGGGCCCTCCCAGCGCAGCGACTCGTGGATGAGCGCCGCGCGGATGCCGGGCTCCTGCCGCGCGCGTTCGAGGAGCTCAGGCCGATCGAGGAGCGTCGCGAGCAGGTTCCCCATCGCGTGCGACGTGGTCGTGGCGCCGACCGCGAACAGGAGGCGCACGTGCGACAGCACGTCGTCGTCCGACAGCCGCTCGCCGGCGAGGTCCGCGTGGGCGAGCGCCGAGAGCAAGTCGTCGCGCGGCTCCGCGCGGCGCTGACCGAGGAGCGGGCGGAGGAGCGCGGACAGCTCCTCCGCGGCCGCGATCGCGCCCGCCGGATCGCGCGGGTACGACAGCATCGCGTCCGCCCAGCGCCGCATGTCCGCGTCGCGGGCGCGCGGGATCCCGAGCTTCCGCGTGATGGCATCGTAGGGAAGGACGCCGGTCAGGACGGTCACGAGGTCGGCGCTGCCGCGCGCGGCGAAGCGATCGATCACCTCGTGCGCGAGGTCGACGAGCGCGACCTCGTTGAAGCGCGCGATCGCGCCCGACTGGAACGCCGGGGTCGCGAGCTTCCGGTAGAGCTGGTGCTCGCGACCGTCCATGCTGATGAACGTCCGTCCGACGACCGGCTCGGTCGTGCGGCGATAGGTGAGGCCGCCGGGCAGCGCTTCGTCGTCTCGGAAGACGTCGATCACGTCGTCGAAGCGTGTCACGAGGAGCGCGGGCGCCCCGTAGAACGACACGCGCGCCGTCCGCCCCGCGCGGCGAAGCTCGGCGAAGCGGCGGTGCAGGTCGTCGCCCGCGAGCGGGTCGGTGCCGAGGTCGACCTCCCTCACGTGCGGCTCACGAGCGAAGCGTCGCCTCGCGGAAGGCGCGCCAGTGGAAGGCGACCTCGCGGAGCTGCTGCGGGAGGCGCGCGAGCGACTGCGCGGGCGCGTGCCGTCGCGCCTCGCGCCGCGCCTCGGCGGCCTCGCCGTGCGCCAGCTCGGCGACGTGCGCGGCGCGCGCTCGCCACGAGTCGCAGAGGAGGAGGTGCGCCGCCGTCTTGCTGAAGGGGTTCAGTTCGAACGGCCCTTCGGTCGCGCGGAAGACGCGCTCGCGCGCGATCGTGTCGAGCGCGCGCTGGCGGCGATCGGCGGGCGCGCCGGCGAGCACCGTGCGCGGGATCGCGAGGGCGAGCGGCTCCGCGAGCGCGCGGAGCGGGGTCCAGAATGCGCGCGAGAGCCGGCTCCCGCGCGCCCATCGCTCGACGCGGTCCCAGTCGAGATCCGGCGTCGCGTCGAGCGTCCATGCGACGTCCCACGCGGTCTTCAGCCCGAAGGCGAAGACGTGCGCCGTGCAGTGAAAGAGGGCGTGCAGGACGAAGCCCTCGGGATCGAGCACCCGGAGGGACCGCGTGCCCGGCACGGCGCGCGCCCGCGCCAGCATGTCTTCCTCGGGGAGGCCGAAGGAGCGCGGCAGGATGCGCTCGTGGATCTCGATCGCGACGCCGCGAAACGAGACCGGCGCGAGGTGGTGCGCCGCGCTGCGGCCTCCGTCGCAAGCGCCTTCGAAGCCGCCGCCGCTCGCGAGGAGGTCAGCGCGGAGCCGGCGCGCGGCCGGTGGCGGCACGACGATGTCGACGTCTCCGGTCGCGCGGAGGCGCCCGCGGTCGGCGGCGGCCGTCGACACGAGGAGCGCGGTCCCCTTGAGCAGCACGCCGTGCGTTCCGATCGCGGCGAGCGCCTCGTCGACGCGCGCGAGAGCGTCGCCCTTCACGAGATCGGCGATCGCGGCGCGCGCGCCCGCGCGCCGCAGGTCCTCGACGAAGAAGCGCGGCGCCCAGCGCGCGAGCTCGGGGTCGTCGAGCGCGTGCGCGAGCGGACGGGCGAAGCCGCACGCGGCGAGGTACTCGGCCCGGCGCTTCCAGTCGAAGTCGGAGCGGCCGAAGACGCGCGCCGCCGCGGAGCGCGGGAGCGCGCTCGAGGGCGAGCGCGCGGCGTCGAAGAAGAGGCGCGCGGCCCCGACACCGTTCGCGTGGCGCGTCCCGAACTCGCCGTCGCGGCGCGCGCTCTCGATGACCCGCACCGTCGCCGCGCGCTCGGCCGCGATCCGCGGATCCGAGAGGCGCTCGCGGAGCGCCGCGACCGCGGCCGGATCGGACGTCAGGTGCAGGCAGAGATCGCACATCCCGCCGTAGCGCTCGCGGAACGGAAAGCCCTCGAAGCCGGGAAGGCGCGCGAGCTCCTCGCGGAGGCGCGTCGGGCCGAGCGCGCGGATGGACGCGACGATCGGGTCGTCGCGGTGGCGCGCGAGGAGCTCCGCGAGCGGCGCGTCGCGCATCGAGCCGAGCACGAGTGGCGACCCGGGCTTCTGGAAGTACGCGGGCCCATTGCACGCGGTCACGCGGCCGTCGTCGGTGAGCGCCGGGAACCAGGCGGCGCGGCAGAAGCCGGCGACCTCGCTCCGGAGCGTCTCGTTCCGGAAGGACTTCGCGCGGCCCACGGGCTGCGCGTCGTAGAAGCGGAGGCGGACGCTCGGGAAGCCGGTCATGCGCTCGGCGAGCGCGCCCACGTCGCGGTCGTCGGCGCCGCGGACGATGTTCACCTGGACGACGAACGAGATCTCGGACGCCGCGCGCGCGACGTTCAGGACGGGCGCGAACCCGAGCTCCGCCTCGTGCCAGCGGTCGTAGCTGACGGTCAAATGGCGGAGCCCGGCGTCGACGAGCGCGCGCAGGCGACGGCGCGCGTCGTCGGGCGTCGCGCCCCAGGACCCGTTCGTCGTCATCGCGGTGCCGATCCCGAGGCGCGACGCCTCGCGGACCATCGCGAGCGCGATCTCCTCCCGTAGCATCGGCTCGCCGCCGGTCAGCTGGAGGAGGCGCACGCCGGCGGCGGCCGCGTCGCGCACGGCGGCGAGGAGCTGCTGCGCGTCGGGCTCGTCGCGCACGTCGGGCCCGCTCACGACGCTGCAGTGGCCGCACGCGATGTCGCAGCGGCGCGTCAGCATGATGGCGAGCACCTCGGGCGCGCCCTCGATGGCTCCGGTCGCCGGCCGGACGGAGATGCCGCCTTCGGTCGCCACTCAGGCGTTTCCGGCGATCGCTTTGCGGACGCGCGCGACCATGAGGGGCAGGGGGCCGCGCTCGAGGTCCCACGCCGCGACGCGCGCGGCGAGCGGGGCGACGCGCCGGATCGCGTCCCCGGGATCGAGCCGACCCGCGGCGACCAGGTACGGAAGCCACGCGAGCACCGCGTGCGCCGGCGCGATGCGCGCGACCGCGCCCGGTGCGAGCGCCGGACGCGCGGAGCGCGCGAGGAAGATGACCGCGGCGAGGGTGGTCTTGGCGCGCCGCGGTCGGCCGTCGACCTCGCTCGGGTGGAAGCACCAGCCCTCGTCGGTCGCGACGCTCGAGCGCGCGGCGAGGATGCGCCGCCACACGCCGTCGCCGAGGAGCTCGCGGCTCGCGTGGCGGAGCGCGACCCGCCGCGGCCCGGGCCGCGCTTCGGCGCTCGCGAGGTCGACGAGGGCGACGTCGTCGGAGAGGAGCGCCGCGCCATCGAGCCAGGCGGCGCAGGCGAGCGACGACTTCCCCGCGAGCTGCGGCCCGACGACGAGCGCGCCTCGTCCGCCGAAATCGACGAGGGCGCCGTGGATCGCGATCGCGGCGGACGTGTCCGGCACGAACGCCTGGACGGCCGAGTACTCGACGCAGCGGAGCGCGTCGTCGGCGCTCTCCCTGTCCCAGCGCTCGCCGCTCGGCTCCGCCACGATGCGCCAGCGGGCGGCTCCGCTCGCGGACGACGCGCGATCGTCGCGCGCGACGGCGTCGCATCCGCGCGGCTCCTCGTGCGCGATCCGGTCGACCCGGAACGCTGCGGCGCAGCTCGCGCTCGGAGGTGCGGGCCACGTCGCGAACACCTCGCGCGCCCGCGCGGCGAGCGTCGGATCCGGCGTCTCCAGCCGGAACGCGAACGGGGCCTGACCCCATCGCACCGTCTCGATCGGAGCTCGCATCGCGGACGGCCTCGCCGATTCGCCGGACGGCGCCTTCAGGCTTCGTCGACGGCGAGCATCTCGTGCGCGCCGAGCTCCGCGAGGAACGCCTCGGCGTCGCGGCGCGCCGTCTCCCGATCGAGGCTCGGGTAGCGCTCGACGAGCGCGCCCATCAGGTCGTCGGCGCTACGGGCGCGCTCGAGCCGTGTCCAAAGCTCGGAGCCGCTCGGGTTCAGGACCAGCGCCTTCCGCGTGCGGCGGTGGTAGAGGACGAGCCGATCGCCGACCTGCGATGCGTCGACGTCGGAGCACGAGCGAAACCGCTTCACTTCGCCTCGGCTCCTCTACCGGTCACACCGCATTCACTCGACGCTCACCCCGGCGTACGTCGCTTCACGGTCGAGGTCGTCGGCCGTGAGGACGCTCTCCACGCGAGGGCGCTCGTAGCCGGATGGCGGCGCGCTCTCGGGCGCACGCGCGCGGCGATCGCTGTTGCTCTGGTCGTTCACGTTCAGGTCTCCCGCGCTTCGGTCGACGAACGACGGAGCGCGCTGGTGGGCGATCACTTCTGCGAAATCGCGCCCGCGTATTGCGCCTCGCGATCGAGCTGATCGCCGGTGACGACCATCTCGACCGCGGGCGCCTCGTACGGTGCGCTCGGCTCCCGCGGCGAAATCGGATGCGAGGGACGTCGCGGCTCCATGCGCGTCGGCATTTCGGTGGCTCAGGGGACCGGCGTGATGCCGGCGTACTGACCTTCGCGGTCGAGGTCGTCCGAGGTCAGGACGGTCTCGACCTTCGGAGCCTCGTACCGCTCGCCGGTGTCGGCTGGGACGGCGCGGCCGTCACGGGTCGTCATCCACCTCCTCCGCGGCCGCGCCGTGCTGCGCGGCGTCGTGCGACCGGTCGATCCGAGCCCCCGTGCCGACGGTCTCTGCGCCAATATCACGATTTTTCCGCGTGGATCAACGACCGCCCGGCCGGCGGAGGGCCCCCTCACCACGACAGCGCGAGCGACGTCGGCCCGCGCAGGACCATCGACCGCCGCCACTGCGATGCCGAGCGGTCGCCGTCCAGGTCCGGCAGCTCGCGCAGCAGGGTCGCGATCGCGATCTGGGCCTCGGCGCGCGCGAGCGCGGCCCCGAGGCAGAAGTGGGCGCCCTGGCCGAAGGCGAGGTGGTGGTTGTCGCGGCGGCCGAGGTCGAGGCGGTCGGCATCCGGGAAGCGCGCCGGGTCGCGGTTCGCGGCGCCGAGCAGGCAAAGGGTCACGGCGCCGCGCCGGATGCGCACGCCCGCGACCTCCGCCTCCTCGGCCGCGACCCGGTCGGTCGCCTGCACCGGGCTGTCGAAGCGCAGGAACTCCTCGACCGCGCTGTCGACGAGCGACGGATCGTCCTGCAGCCGGCGGCGCTCGGCGGGATGGCGGAGGAGCGCGAGGACGGCGTTCCCGATGAGGTTCGTCGTCGTCTCGTGGCCGGCGCCGAGGATCAGGAAGACGAGCGACAGGAGCTCGGTCTCCGAGAGCGTCTGCCCCTGCTCCTCGACCGCGACGAGCGCGCTGATCAGGTCGTCGCGCGGCTCGGCGCGGCGCGCCGCGAAGATCGCCCGCATGTAGGTCGCGAGCTCGTCGTAGGCGCGCTGGCATCCCGCGAGGCCTTCGGCGGCCTGCAGCGGGTCGAGGAGGACGGCGAGGGCGTCGGACCATTCCTTCAGGTGCGCTCGGTCCTCGATCGGGACGCCGAGGAGCTCTGCGATCACCGTGACCGGCAGCGGGACCGCGAGGTCCCGGACGAGGTCCATCGCGCGGCGCGACCGCACGCGATCGAGCAGCTCGTCCACCTGCGCCTGGATGCGCGGGCGAAGCGTCTCGACGACGCGCGGGGTGAACGCCTTGTTCACGAGGCGCCGGAGCCGCGTGTGCGCCGGCGGGTCCAGCATGAGGAGCGTGCTCGTGATGCCGGCGACGAAGTCGTCGGAGAGCCCGCGGAACGGCTGCAGGCGCCGGAAGACCGCCGCGTTCGTGCGATCGACGGAGAGGCGCGCGTCGGTCAGTGCGGCGACGACGTCGTCGTAGCGCGCGAGCACGATCCCGCCGCCGAGGAGCGGGCTCTTGAGCGGGCGATCGCGCGCCTGGAGCCGCCGGTAGGCGGGGTAGGGGTCGCGCTGGAACTCGCGCAGGAACGGGTTGAACGGCCCGACGAGCGGACGGAGCGCGCGGAGCGGCCACTCCCACCGGACCAGCGTCTGGAAGATCCGCAGCACCCCCTCACCAGGTGTCGATGCAGGGCCGCTTCTTCGCAGGCGTCCCGCCGTGGCCGTGCCCTTCCGAACGAAGCGCGCTCGCGATCCACCGCCGCGAGTCCGCCGGGTCGATCACGTCGTCGATCTCGAAGTGGGTCGCGGTGTTGAGCGCCTTGCCGCGCTCGTACGCGCGCTCGACCATCGCCTCGAACGCGCGCATCCGCTCCGCGGGATCCGCGATCGCGGCGAGCTCCTTCCGGAATCCGAGCTTGACGGCGCCTTCGAGGCCCATGCCGCCGAACTCGCCGGTCGGCCACGCGACCGTGAAGAGCGGCGCCTTGTGGCTGCCGCCGCCCATCGCCTGCGCGCCCAGGCCGTAGGACTTGCGGAGGATGATGGTCGCGAACGGCACGCTCAGGTTCGATCCGACGACGAACATCCGGCAGCAGTGCCGGACGAGCGCCGTCTTCTCGACCTCGGGGCCGACCATGATCCCGGGCGTGTCGCAGAGGAAGAGGATCGGGAGGCCGAAGGCGTCGCACAGCTGCATGAAGCGCGCGGCCTTGTCGGCTCCCGGGCTGTCGATCGCGCCGGCGAGGTGCTTCGGGTCGTTCGCGATGATGCCGATCGGCCGGCCCTCGATCCGGACGAGCGCCGTCACCATGCCGCGACCGAACGCGCGCCGGAGCTCGAGCACGGAGCCGGTGTCGGCGAGCGTGTCGATCACCTCGCGCACCTCGTAGACCCGCAAGCGGTTCTCCGGCACGACGTGGCGGAGCGCGCGCTGGTCGGCGCAGGTCCAGCCGTCGAGCGCGCCCTGGAAGTAGCCGAGGTACTTCTTCGCGACGTCGACCGCCTCGGCCTCGTCCGCGACCGCGACGTCGACGACGCCGTTCGGCACCTGCACCGACATCGGCCCGACTTCCTCGGGCCGGAACACGCCGAGCCCGCCGCCCTCGATCATCGCGGGGCCGCCCATCCCGATGTTCGAGTTCGCGGTCGCGATCACGACGTCGCAGCAGCCGAGCAGCGCCGCGTTCCCGGCGAAGCAGCGCCCGGAGTTGATGCCGACGAGCGGCACGAGGCCGCTCAGCCTGCCGAAGAGGTGGAACGCCATGCAGTCGAGGCCGGCGACGCCGGGAGCGTCGGTGTCGCCCGGCCGGCCGCCGCCGCCCTCGGTGAAGAAGACGACCGGGAGCCGCATCCGCTCGGCGATCTCGAAGAGGCGGTCCTTCTTCCGGTGGTTCATGAAGCCCTGCGTGCCGGCGAGGACGGTGTAGTCGTAGGAAAGGACCGCGCACCGCGCGCGCTCTTCGCCGAAGAGATCTCCGTTCACGCAGCCGACGCCCGCGACCAGGCCGTCGCCCGGGGTGCGCTCGATGAGGTCCTCGAGGGACCGGCGCTGGCGCTGCCCCGCGATCACGAGCGAGCCGTACTCGACGAAGCTTCCCGGGTCGCAGAGATCGTCGACGTTCTCGCGCGCCGTGCGCTGTCCCGTCTTCCGCCGGCGCGCGACCGCGTCGGGCCGCGCGGCGTCGCGCGTCTTCTCGTGGCGGCGCTCGACCTCGCCGAGGTCGGGCCGGATGCGGTCGAGGTCGACGTCCCCGGACGCCGCCGCGTCGGCGGAGCCGGCGTCGCGCGTCTCGAGCACGACCAGCGGATGGCCCTCGAAGACCGTGTCGCCGGCGCTCACGTGGACGCTCCGGACGACGCCCGCCGACGGCGCCTCGACCACGTGCTCCATCTTCATCGCGCTCAGGACGACCAGCGCCTGGCCCGCGAGGACCTCCTCGCCCGCGCGCACCTCGACCGCGACGACCGTCGCCTGGAGGAGGGCGCGAACGGCGAGGGCGCCCTCGGGAACCTCGACGTCGGCCCGAGCCCCGGTCGCGGCGAGGGCGTTGCCGGCGGTCTCGAGTCCCTCGGCCGAGAGGGCGTCCGCGACGACCGCGCTCGCGTCGCCCTTGCCGTAGGCGAGCACCGCGAGCGGATCGCTCCGGTCGACGCGCGCGCCGGCGAGCGCCCCCGCGAGCGGCGCACCGGGCGCCGCTCCGCGGCCGGCGTCGTCCTCGGGCGGCACGAGCTCGGCGACGTGGTCGTCGACGAAGCGCGTGTGGATGCGGTTCGCGACGAAGTCCGGGTGCCGGAGGAGCCGGCGCAGGAACGAAACGTTCGTCCGGACGCCCTCGATGCGGAGCTCGGAGAGCGCGCGCTCGGTGCGAGCGACCGCGTCGGCGAAGCGCGCCGAGGTCGAGCGCCCGATCACCTTCGCGAGCAGCGAGTCGAAGCGCGGGTTCGTGCGGTAGCCGACCGTGCCGCACGTGTCGGTGCGGACGCCGTGTCCCGACGGGAGCTCGAATGCGGTCAGCGTCCCGCCGCTCGGACGAGCGGTGCCGTCGGGCGCGATCGTCTCGCAGTTGACGCGCGCCTCGATCGCGAAGCCGCGCGGCGCGCGCAGCGCGCCCTCGTCGAGGCCGATTTCCGCGAGCGTCGCACCGCGCGCGATCTGGAGCTGGATGCGGACGAGGTCGACGCCCATCACCTCCTCGGTCACGGTGTGCTCGACCTGGAGGCGCGGATTCGCCTCGATGAAGACGTGGCGCGCGCCGCGCGCGCTCGGGCCGTCGCCGCTCGCGACCAGGAACTCGAAGGTGCCGGCGTTCCGGTAGCGGAGCGCCTTCGCGAGCGCGCTCGCGTCGCGCGCGAGGCGGTCGCGCATCTCGGACGACAGGCTCGGGCAGGGAGCGATCTCGACGATCTTCTGGTGGCGCCGCTGGACGCTGCACTCGCGCTCGCCGAGAGCGAGCACGGCACCCGACCCGTCGCCGACGATCTGCACCTCGACGTGACGCGCCGCCGGGAGGAACTCCTCGAGGTAGAGCGCGCCGTCGCCGAACGCGGCCTCGGCTTCCGACGCCGCGCGCGCGAGCGCGTCGGCGAGGTCGTCGGCGCGCCGCACGAGCCGCAGGCCGCGCCCGCCGCCGCCTGCGACCGCCTTCACCATCACGCCGGCGCCGTCGCCGAGCGAGGCGAGGAAGGCACGCGCGTCCGCGAGCGTCGCGCCGCCGGGCGTGCCGCGCGCGATCGGCACGCCGGAGCGCTCCGCGAGCGCGCGCGCCGCCGCCTTGTCGCCGAGCTCGGCCAGCGTCTCCGGGCCCGGGCCGACGAAGACGAGGCCCGCGTCTTCGCAGCGCCGCGCGAAGTCGGCGCTCTCGGAGAGGAAGCCGTAGCCGGGATGGACCGCGTCGCAGCCCGCCGCGGTCGCGACGGCGACGAGCTGCTCGCCGTCCAGGTACGCGGCGGGGCCGGTGCCGGCGAGAGCCTGCGCCGCGTCGGCGCGTCGGACGTGCAGCGCGCCCGCGTCGTCCTCCGAATACACGGCGACCGTCGCGATCCCGAGCTCCGCCGCCGCGTGCGCGATCCGCACGGCGATCTCGCCGCGGTTGGCGATCAGGAGCTTCTTCATCGATGGCGCCTATATCGGTTGCGATGGGGCAGCGACACAGGGAGATCCCGGCTCGAAGCCTCGTCCTCTGACGGCATCCGACCGCTTCGCCGAGCGCGCGGAACCACCTGCAGACGCGACGTCCGCTCTCGCGTATCGTGGTGCGCGAGGAGGGCGTCCCGTGCAAGGACACGACATCGCGGCCGCGCTGCGCGTGCTCCCCGAGCTCGCGATCGAGGCGCGCACGAGCGAGGAGCAGGCGAACGCCGCCATGGAGATCGTCGCGCCGTTCAACGACTGCATGGTCGGCGTGGTGCGCTTCTCGGGGCAGACGCCGTGGGAGCGACACCCGCAGGACGAGCTGCTCTACGTGCTCGACGGCGAGGTCGCCGTGACGGTGCTCGGCGACGAGGGACGATCCGAGGCCAGCATCGCGAAGGGGTCGCTCTTCATCGTCCCGGCCGGGCGCTGGCATCGCCAGCTTCCGTCGCCGTCGGTCACGCTGCTCTTCATCACCTCGGCGCAGGGAACGAGCCACTCGCACGCGGAGGACCCGCGCGTGGACGGCGGAGAACGCGGGGCGGTCAGCGAGCCGCGTTCTTGATGGAGGTCGCGACCGCGGACACGACGGCGTCGAGCGGCGCGTGGTCGGTGCTGTCGGCGTCGAGGTGCTCGTACGCGACGCGCGGACCGGGCGCGATGACGAACGTCGCGCCGAGCTGCGTGACGCGCTTGCCGGCGTGGTGGATGCGATGGCCGCGCCGCCACGTCTCGCGCGTCGCCGCCCACGTCCGCGGGTGGAACATCCCGATGAACGAAGAGCTCCGGACGGATGCCGCGTCCGCCGCGCGCCCGTCGTCGTCGACGAGCACGGGGAACGGGATCGATTCGTCCGCCACGAAGTCGCGCGCGTAGCGGACGTCGCCCGTGCCGACCGCGACGATCTCGCCGCCGACGTCCCGGATCTCGCCGTACCGGCCGCGCAACTGCGCGGCGTGCTCGCGGCAGTGCAGTCAGCCGAAGTGGCGGAGGAAGACGAGCGCGGTCGCGCGGTCGCGCCAGAAATCGCCCAGCCGCCGGGTCGCGCCGGAGGCGTCGGGCAGCTCGACCGCCGAGAGCGCCGCCAGGTCCACGGCGCGGTTCTAGGCCGGGCCTCCCGGAGACGCAATCGCGTTCGGATTCCGATTCCGGCTAGTCCGACGTCGCCTTGAACAGGTCGGGCCGCGCGACCTTCGCGGTGCTGTAGGTCGCCTCCCAGCACGTGCCGTCGTCGATCCGAATGAGCTGGATCTTGGCGGGGAGCGCGAGCGGCAGCGGCGTGTCGGGGAGGTTGGCGCCCTTGCCGCTGATCCCGATCTTCGCCTTCCCCGGCGCGCCGGCCTTCATCGTCATCTTCGAGAGGCCGAGTGGCGTCGCGTCCTTGTCGGAGTAAAGGAAGCCGGTCGGCAGCGAACGCCAACACGGATGGCCGCTGCACGTCCCCGCCGCGGGCATGAGGGCGGCCGCGCGCAGCGTGTTCTGCGTGTAGAGGCACAGCTGGTAACCGGTCGTCGACGAGGGCGAGCCGAAATCCGGGACGTCGACGGTCGCGCTGCTCTGCCATTTCCAGCCGAGCTTGTCCTTGGAGTCGTCCGCCTTGCTCTGGAGGTGGAGCTGGCTCTTGGTCGACTGCGCCGGCTGGCATCCCGACGTTGGCGACGGCGGGCAGACGGGCGTCGTCGACGTGTCCGCGAGCGTCCACAGGCTCGCCGCGGACGTGTTCACGATGATCTCCAGGTCGCCGCTGAGCTGCGGGGTCGTGCTGGCGATGCACGGATCGGGGCTCGCGGTGCCCGGCGCCCCCGTGCAGGGACCGAGCCGGTTCAGATTCCGGATGGCCGCTACGAAGCCCGACGCGTTCGGCGGGTGGATCAGGAACCTCAGCACGAGCGGGTTCACGGCGGTGGCGGTGGGCGCGGTGATGTCCAGCTCGATGGCCCCGCCGGGCGCACCGACCGCGAGGCCGCCGACGATCGTCACGTTGCCCGCGTTCGGCGAGGTGACGGACACGTCGACCAGGACGGTCGCGATGCTCGCCGTCCCCCCGGCGGCCACCGCCTGCTGTGTCTGCGCTTGGCCGTGCGCGAGCTTGGTGACGAACGAATCGTAGAGGCCGCTGTCTCCCGGCTCGGTCTCGAAGGGGAACCGGGTCGGAAAGTCGGACGACGTCGTGTCGCCGCCGACGTAGGCTGCCACGAAGGAGCCGCCGGCCCCGGGTGCCGGACGGGTTGCGACCTCGTAGGCGAAATCGCCCGCGGCCCCGCCGAGATAGGTGGAGAAGGACAGCGCGCTTCCAGTCGCGTTGAGACGCGCGACGAACGCGTCCGGTGCCGCCGCGATCGCCGGCTGGGAAGGCGATGCGAGCGGGAAGTTCGACGAGCCCGTCTCACCGACGACGAAGGCGCCGCCGGCGCCGTCGACGGCGATGCCGTAGCCGTAGTCCTCACCGCTCCCGCCGAGGAGCGTCGAGTACGCGAGCTGCGTTCCCGCCGGCGTCAGCTTCGTGACGAACGCGTCCGCCAGCCCTTGGCGCGAGGTCTGGAACGCGCCGGGGGTCGTCGGAAAAGCGGCGTCGCTCGTGAGGCCGACGACGTACGCGCTTCCCGCGGCGTCGACCGCGATGCCCTCGGCGTAGCTCGCGGTGGTGAAGCCGCCGCCGAGGTAGGTCGAGTATGCGAGGGCAGTCCCCGCCGGAGCCAGCTTGGTGACGAACGCGCACACGGCGGTGCACGTTCCCTGGAACGGCGTCTTCATCGGGAAGTCGAGGCTGTCGGTGTAGCCCGTCACGTACGCGCTGCCCGCCCCGTCGACTGCGATGCCGGTCGCGACCTCTTCCCCCGAGCTCGAGCCGCCGAGGTACGTCGAGTAGACGAGGCTAGCGCCATTCGGCGCGAGCTTGGCGACGTACAGGTCCATGTCGCCGCCGCCACCTCCGCTGATCGGCATGGGCGACTGCGTCGGGAAGTTCGTCGAGTACGTCGCCCCGCCGACGTACGCGCTGCCCGCGGCGTCGACCGCGATGTCTCCCATGTTGACCTCGAAACCGGTGCCGCCGAGGTACGTGGAGTACACGAGCGCGTCGCCCGAGGGCGAGAGCTTCGCGACGAAGTTGTCCTGTGGCCCGCCGCCGAAGATCGCCTGGAAGGCCGACTCGGTCGGAAAGTCCGCCGACAGCGTGAGCCCGAAGACGTACGCGCTGCCCGCGTCGTCGACGGCGATCGCGACGCCGAAGTCGACGTTCCCGCCGCCGAGATACGTCGAGTAGACGAGGCCGCTGCCGTCGGGCGTGAGCTTCGTCACGAAGGCGTCCGCGGAGCCCGCATTGCTCGCCTGCAAGGGCGCCTCGGTCGGGAAGTCCGAGGAGGCGGTCGAGCCCGTCACGTAGACGCTGCCGGACGCGTCGACGGCGATCGACGTGACGCCGTAGCCGTCGTTGCCGTCGCCGCCCAGGTAGGTCGAGTAGACGAGGATCGGATCGATGATCAGCGGCAGCGTGTCGTCGAATGGGTCCACCGCGAAGCCGATCTCCTGGCCACGGCCGGATTCGGCGTCGCCATCGTGGACGACGTACCGCGCGGCGACCGCCTCGCGACGCCCGCCGCGCTCCTGATACGTCACGGGAGCCTTCTGGAGGACTTCGCCGCCGGGCACGAGCACCACGAGATCGCCGTGCTCGTCGACGGAAAGCGGCGCGGACTGTCCGGCGAACGCGATCCGGATCCGGCTCGGGTCGGCCCCGGGCGCGACCACGAAGTCGTGCTCGAGCTGCCGGCCGTTGCCGTAGTAGACGACGTCGATCCCGGGATAGACGTCGCGCGCTCTCACCTTGCCGAAGAGCGGCACGCCCGTCCGCCATTGCGAGCGATCGCTGCCGACGAGGTGATTCGCCGTGCCGCCGAGCGGCTCGGAGGCGGAAAGCTCGGGCTCCGCAGCGCCGCCGACCAGCCGCATCCGCAGCGCCGCACCCGGCGCGGCCGGGACGTCGTTTCGGAGACCGAGGATGGTCTCGCCCGGCGTGACGGCGACCGTATGGCCGGGCCCACGGCCCAGGAACCGGACGCCGCCGTCGCCCTCCTTTCTCTCGAAGGCCAACGGCAGGGCCCCGAGCGCGCGAGCTGCGATCGGACGCGGCTTTGCGCCGAGCGCGTGCAGGGCCGAGCGCCGGTGAGGCTCTTCCGCGCCCGTCGTCGCGGCGCGATCCGGGGAAGGCGACGTGCAGCCCGGCACGACGAACGAGAGCGCCACCAGGCAGGCGAGCCGACGCAGGGAGGGAACAGGCGTCGTCATCGTCGGGTTCTCCAGTCGTTCGATCTGTCGAGCCACGACTGAAGGACGTGACATTTGGGACGTCACGATCGTGACGTCAGCGTGACGACGCAGGGCTCCATGGCGCTCCGTGACGGCGGTGGTGGCCGCGAGGCGCGCTCGGCACCGGATCGCGGACGTCCTCCGGCGCGTCGCCCAGCAGGTAGCGCGGGCCGGCGCCGAGGCGCGCGGCGGCGTCCTCCGGGTTGTAGAGCGCGCACGCCTGCAGCGACAGGCAGCCGCAGCCGATGCACGACGTGAGCCGGTCGCGCAGGCGCTCGAGCGTCGCGATCTGGGCGTCGAGGCGCGGCTTCCAGGAGCGCGAGAGCCGCGCCCAATCCTCCTTCGTCGGGGTGCGAGAGGCGGGCAGGGTTGCGAGCGCCTCACGGACCTCGTCGAGCGACAGGCCGACGCGCTGCGCGATCCGCACGAACGCGATCCGCCGGAGCGTCTCGCGGTGAAACCGGCGCTGGCCCCCGCCGCTCCGGGTCGCCCGCACGAGCCCCTCCGCCTCGTAGAAGCGAAGCGCCGACGTTGCGAGGCCCGAGCGCCGGGCGACCTCGCCGATCGTGAGCCAGACGTCGCCCATCGGCCGACGAAAATATTGCGTCCATCTCTTGACTTCAAGTGAACTTGAACTGGTAGCCCTGGCCGGCATGACCATCAGCGGATCGACAGCCGAAGCCCCCCTCCGTCCGGTTGCAACGCCGGCGACCGGCATCCACCCGACCCCCGCCGCGACGCCGGCCAGCGACGCCGCGCTCTGCGACGCCGTCGCCGACCGCATCGCGCGGCCGAAGATCGCCGAGGCCGACTCGTTCGTCCTCCACGCCCCGCTCGAGCTCCTCGCGCGCTGCGCGCTGCTGCCGCTCGTCGCGCCGGGCGAGCGCGAACGCGCGCGCCGTCGCCTCGCGCGGCTGGGCGAGGCGTACGACGCCTGGGGGCCGGCAATCGACGATCCGCTGCCGCGCCCCTGGCCGACGGCAGAAGCGGCCGCGGCGGACCTCGTGCGCGCGATCGACGCCGGCGACCTCGAGGCCGCGGACGCCGCCGCCGCATGGCTCGCCGACGCGACGACGGCCGAGGAGCTCGCGCGCGCCCTCGCCGACGACGTGCTCCCGCGGCTCGCGGCGGCCGCGCACGGCGCAATCTTCCTCTACCAGCTCCCCCGCGTCGCGGCGCGGAGCCGGTCGGCGGCGCGCGGATTGCGCGGTCTCGTGCGCGAGCTCGCGCGCGAGCGCGAGTGGCGCCTCGGATGGCAGCGCGAGCGATCGCGCGACGGTCGCGCGACCGACGACCTCGTCGAGCGCCTCCTGTGCCCGCCGTCGCCCGGCGATCCGGGAAGCAGCTTCATCATCCCGACGATGTCGCTCGTCGAGCGTAGCGGCCTCGCGCGCGAGCTCCTCGACGAGCCGACGCGCGCGATCTCCGTCCCGGAAGCGAGCCGCCGGCTCGCGCGCGTCGCTGCGTGGTCGATGCTGCAGGACGACCCGAACCACGCTCCGTACGGCTGGACGCACTGCCTCTCGATGTCGCAGGCCGCGCTCGGGATCGCCGATCGCTCCTCCGACCCGCGCGCCGCGATCGCGATCGCGGCGACGTACGTGCTCGGCTTTCGCGCGACGCTGGGCCGGGTCGCGCTCGACCCGGGCTGGGAGCCCGAGCCGCCGACCGACGACGATCCGCTCGCGGCGCTCGACGGCTCGCCGTCGGACGCGGCGGCGGCCGTCTGGCACGCGCCGGCCGCGGCGGTCCCGGCGATCGTCGCTGGCGTCGCGACGCGCGCGGCCCTCCACCACGACGCCCACCTCGCGAAGTACGCGGTGGCGTGCTTCGACGCCGCGCGCGCGGATCGCGCCGCCGGCCGCCTCTACCTGGCCGCGGCCGCCTTTCTCTGCGCGTGGTGGGCCGAGCAGCCCGGCGACGGGCTCCGCGACGAATGAGCGGAGTGCGCGCTCGCGCGGCCTCGTCAGGACCGCTGCGCCCGGGCGAGCGCCGGTCGCGCCGTGCAGCGCGCGAGCCACGCGCTCGCGGCGGGGGCACTCGACAGGTCGAGGCGGGCGAGCGCCGCCCACGTGAGCACCGACGCGACGTTCAGGTCCGCGACCGTGAACGACTCGCCCGCGAGCCATGCGCGTCCCGCGAGCGCGCTCTCGAGCACGCCGAGCGGCTTCGCGAAGCGCCTTGCCGCGTCGTCGGCCTTCTTCGGGTCGCGCTGCGCCTCGGGCAGGAACGCGCGGTGCACGAGGCAGGTGACGACCGGCTCCTCGAGCTCGGTCATCGCCCAGATGCTCCACTGGAACGCCCGGCCCTCGTCCTCGACCGTCTTCGGCCAGAGGCCGCGGTCGTACTTGCGCGCGAGGTAGAGGTTGATCGCCAGCGACTCGAAGAGCCGAACGTCGCCGTCCTCGAGCGCCGGGACGCGGCCGTTCGGGTTGATCGCGAGGTACTCGGGCCGGCGCGTCTCGCCGGTCACGAAATTCGTCTTGACGTTCTCGTAGGGGACGCCGAGCTCCTCGAGCATCCACAGCGAGCGCATCGCGCGAGACCTCGGCACACCGTACAGTTTGATCATGGCTCCCTCCGTCGCGAGCTGCCGTGGGCGCTCGGGCGTCGATCGGCGACGCTATCCGGGCCCTCGCGCACGGGCAAAAAGGCGCGTGGTTGCTTGGACTTCTGTGGATTGCGAGGGGCCCGAGAGCGCAGTCCGAATACGCGACGGGCGGCTTCCGTCGGAAGCGGCGTGTTCCTCGACCTGAGCGGCGACCAGCCCACCCTCGCGCCCTTCATTCGCGCTACGACATCTGATACAGCGGGCGCTCCTTTCGGAAGGCGACCCGGCGAACGAAGGAGCTCCGCGACCGCGCGCGCTCCGCGGCGGCGATTGCAGACGAGGCAGGTGAGGCAGGTGATGGACCACCGCGACGGCGCAACCACCCCGCTCGCGAGCGAGGCGCTCGCCGAGCCGCAAGTGCGAACCGTCGCCGCGCCGAGGATGCGTCCTTCGCATCGCGCGTCGAAGCGCCCGCAGGCGATTGCGACCCCGGCGAGCGGCGAGCGCGCCTGGCGCGACATCTGCGTGAGCGCCGGCGGCTGCCCGTCCGACGATTTCGAGTAGCTACGGCGACGCTACCGGCGCCGGCATTCCGAGCGCGGCTCGCATCGCGAGCGCAGCGCGGGTCCGCCGGCCGTCGCGGTCGCGCACGACGAGAGGGGGCTCGAGGCGCAGAGTGCCCGGCTCGTCCGCGCACCGGCACGCGATCAGCGTGAAGAGCGGCGCCTTCCCGGCCCGCGGAACGACGTCCTGCCGGCGAGCGATCGCGAGACCGGCGCCGTCCGCGGCCGCGGCGAGCCGGCCGGGCGCGGTCTCGGACGCACACGCGACGAAGCGACCGCCGGGGGCGAGCAGGCGCGCCGCTGCGCGGCAGTAGTCCTCGATCCCGCCGTGGAGCTCGAGGCGAGCGGGCGTCCGCTGCGGCCGGGGCGACGCGGCGCCCGCGCCGGGCGCGACGTAGGGCGGCGTGCCGGTCACGAGGTCGAACGCCGCGCCCTCCGGCACGACGGCCGGGTCGCGCAGGTCGCCGGCGCGCACCTCGCACCGCCCCGCAGCACCGTTCCGGGCGAGGGAGCGCCGCGCCAGCCCGACGCTCAGCGCCTGCGCCTCGATCCCGATCCCGCGCGCCGCCGGGAAGCGCCAGGCGAGGAGCAGGAGCACCGTCCCGATCCCGCAGCCGAGGTCGGCGACGCGAGCGGGAGGTCGGCCGGTCGCGGCGATCGTCTCGATCGCGAACCACGCGGTCGCGAGGTCGTCGAGCGACCAGCGGTGACCGTCGCGCCGTTGCAGGATCTTCCAATCGCCGGCGAGGGCGCACAGGTCCTCTCCCGGGCCGGGCCAGAGCGAAGGATCGCCGGCCAGCGGCGACGGCGGCGGTCCGGGCGGCGCCCAGCCGTCGGGCCGGCGCGCCGCGCGCACGATCCCGATCGAGGCCGGAGCCGGAGACATCGCGGCGAGGGTAGCGTACGCGCCCGATTGCGTCGCGCACGCGGTCGCGCGCTTCATTGCGCCACGGCGGCGGGCGGTCGATAGTCCGCGCATGACGAGCGAGCGGCCGACGACGCGCCAGAAGGCGCTCCACCTGAACCTCGACGACCGGAAGTACGGCGTCATCGCCGAGATCGGTGCGGGGCAGGAGGTCGCGCGCTGGTTCTTCGTCGCCGGCCGGGCCGCGGGAACCGTCGCGAAGACGATCTCGGCCTACGACATGGAGGTGAGCGACGGCATCTACGGCCGCGCCCACCGCTACGTGAGCCGCGAGCGCCTCGAGTCGATGCTGCGCCACGAGTTCGAGCAGCTCGTCGGCCGCCTCGACGCGAAGCGCGGCGAGCAGACGTCCTTCTTCGCGTTCGCCGACACGGTCGCGACTCGCCGAGCGGATCGGCCCGGGCCCGGGGAAGGATGGATGGGCATCCGCTTCCAGCACGCGCCGCGCGCGGAGCCGTCGGAGATCCTCGTCCACGTCAGCATGCTCGACCGCGTGCGCGTGCACGAGCAGGAGACGCTCGGGGTCGCGGGCATCAACCTCATCTACGGCGCGTTCTACCTTCACGATGACCCGCCGACGCTCATCGCGTCGCTCCTCGACATGCTCGGCCGCGAGCGGATCGAGGTCGACGTCATCAAGTTCTGCGGCCCGGCGTTCGAAGGCGTCGACAACCGCCTGATGAGCCTCCAGCTCGTCGAGCAGGGTCTCTGCGACGCCGCCATGTTCCTCGCGAACGGCGAGGTCGTGCAGCCGTCCGAGGTGCTCTACAAGCGGCCGGTCCTGGTCGAGCGCGGCGCGTTCCGGCCGGTCACGAACTTGACGCTCGACATGCTGGAGGGCGCGCGCCAGCAGTTCGTGGCCGAGCCGGGCGTCGCGGGTCAGGATCCCGTCATCCTGCTGGAAATGACGCTCCGCGACCTCACCGAAGGCACGTCGATCGCCCACACGGACTTCCTCGCGCGCGTCGACCTGCTGCGTGCCCTCGGGCACGGCGCCCTCGTCTCGCGCTTCGCGCGCTACTTCGGCCTCGTCGAGTTCCTGTACCGCTACACCGACAAGCCGATCGGGCTCGCGGTCGGCGTGCCGGGCGTGCGCGCGATCGTCGACGAGGCGTTCTACGAGGACCTCCCCGGACGCCTCATCGAATCGTGCGGCCGCCTCTTCAAGCACAACGTCAAGATGTACGTCTATCCGTGGCGCGATCCCGAGTCGGGCCGGGTCGTGACGATCGACGACGTTCCGGTTCCCGATTCGATCCGACCCCTTCTCGCGTTCCTCCGCGGCCACGGATACGTCGAGCCGATCGGCTGCTGGCAGGACTCCTGCCTCGACGTCGACGCCGCGCAGGTGCTGGCTCGCATCCAGCGCGGCGACCCGTCGTGGGAAGACATGGTCCCGCCGGCGGTCGCGCGCGCGATCCGCGAAGAGCGGCTGTTCGGGTGCGTCCCTCCGCCCGGCGGCTCGGCGGTCGCGGCCGGCGCGCAGGCTTCGGCGCGCGCGCCCTCTCCACGCTCGGCGTGACGCCGAGCTTGCCGGCGTGCCGGTCGTGCCCTAACGACACCACGTGCGGCAGGAGCTCGGCGAGCTGACCGTCGCGACCGGCGGTCGCAGCCTGGTCGAGGTGACGGACGACGTCGCGCGCTGGCTCGGCGAACGGCGCGCTCGCCGCGGGCTCGTGACCCTGCTGGTGCGGCACACCTCGGCGAGCCTCCTCATCCAGGAGAACGCCGACCCCGAGGTCCAGCGCGACCTCGAGCGCTTCTTCGCGCGCCTCGTGCGCGACGGCGACCCGCTCTTCGTCCACACCGCGGAGGGTCCGGACGACATGCCGTCGCACGTGCGGGCGGCGCTCACCCAGACGTCGCTCTCGATCCCGGTCGACGGCGGAGCGATGCGCCTCGGCACGTGGCAGGGAATCTACCTGTACGAGCACCGCCGCGCCGAGCACGACCGGCGGATCGCGCTCCACTACGTCGGCGACTGACCTCGGCGCTCGCCAGCAGGGGTCTGGCGAGTCGACGCTCATCTCGGCACGCTGAAACCGTGCGGGGCGAGGTCCGGGACGACGACGCGGCCGCTCGCGACGAGATGGTCCGCACGCAGATCGCCGCGCGCGGCATCGGCGACGATGCGGTGCTGTGCGCGATGCGGGACGTCCCGCGGGACGCCTTCGTGCCGCCGGAGCTGCGCGAGTTCGCGTACCGGGACTCGCCGCTTCCGATCGGGTGCGGGCAGACGATCTCGCAGCCGTACATGGTCGCGCTGATGGCCGCGGCGCTGCAGCTTCGCGCCAGCGACCGCGTGCTCGACGTGGGCACCGGGTCGGGGTACGCGGCGGCCGTGCTCGCGCGCATCGCGCGCGAGGTCTACACGATCGAGCGCCACCCCGAGCTGGCGGCGATCGCGGAACGGACGCTGCGGGAGCTCGGGTACGAGAACGTCCACGTCCGGGTCGGCGACGGCACGCTCGGGTGGCCGGACCGTGCGCCGTACGACGCGATCGCGGTCGCGGCGGGCGGTCCGGCGGTGCCGGACGCTCTGCTCGACCAGCTCGCGCCGGGCGGCCGCCTCGTGATCCCGATCGGCGAGGGACGCGATCTGCAGGAGCTCGTTCGCGTCACGCGCCGCCCGGACGGGACGCTGGAGCGCGAGAGCCTGGGTGACGTGCGCTTCGTGCCGTTGATCGGCGTGCAGGGCTGGCAGAGCGCGGAGGAGGAGCCGCGCTGGGACGGCAGGAGCGCCCGCCCGCCGAGCCGGCCGGCGGCGCTCGCTCGCCTCGTGCGCGAGTCGGCGATCGCGTTCGACGACGTGCAGACGGCCGACGTCGACGCGCTCGTCGAGCGCGTCGGCGACGCCCGCGTCGTGTGCCTCGGAGAGGCGACGCACGGGACGTCGGAGTTCTATCGCATGCGGGCGCGCATCACGCGCGCGCTCGTCGAGCGCCGGGGCTTCGCCGCGGTCGCCGTCGAGGCCGACTGGCCGGATGCCGCGCGCATCGACCGCTGGATCCGGGGCGCGCCCGAGCCCGGCGGCGATGGCGAGCTCGACCCGCCGTTCACGCGCTTTCCGACCTGGATGTGGCGGAACCGCGAGGTGCTCGAGCTCGTCGAGTGGCTCCGCCAGCACAATCGCCGCCCGGGAGTCGCGCCCGTCGGCTTCCACGGGCTCGATCTCTACAGCCTGTCGACGTCGATCCGCGCGGTGCTCGACTATCTCGACCGCACCGATCCGGCGGCTGCCGCGCTCGCCCGTCGCCGCTACGCATGCTTGACGCCGTGGGAGAAAGACCCGGCGGCGTACGGCGACGCGGCCATCCGCGGCCGCTATCGGGTGTGCGAGGAGGAAACGGTCGCCATGCTGCGCGACATCCTCGTGCGCCGGCTCGAGTACGCGGAGCACGACGGCGTGAGCTTCCTCGATGCCGCCCGCAACGCGGCGCTCGTCGCGAACGCCGAGCGCTACTACCGCGCGATGTACTACGGCGGCGACGCGAGCTGGAACCTGCGCGATCGCCACATGTTCGAGACGCTCTGTGCCGTGCTCGACTTCCACGGCGCCGATTCGAAGGTCGTCGTCTGGGAGCACAATTCCCACCTCGGCGACGCGCGCGCGACGGAGCTCGGCGCGACCGGCCAGCTGAACGTCGGACAGCTCTGCCGCGAGCGCTTCGACGAGAAGGCGTACCTGGTCGGATTCGGCACCGACCGCGGAACCGTGGCCGCCGCGCACGCCTGGGACGGCCTCATGAAGGTGATGCGGGTGCGCCCGGCGCACCGCGACAGCTACGAGCGCACCTGTCGCGACAGCGAGCGGCCGGCGTTCTTCCTGCCGCTGCGCGACCCCGTCCGCCGCGAGCTACGCGACGAGCTCCAGCCGCCGCGGCTCGAGCGCGCGATCGGCGTCGTGTATCGCCCCGAGACCGAGCTCCAGAGCCACTACTTCCACGCGTCGCTGCCCTTGCAGTTCGACGAGTGGATCTGGATCGGCGAGACGCGCGCCGTGCATCCCCTCGGCGTCGCCGACACCCGGTCGTTACCGCCCGACCACCCCTTCGCCGTCGTCCCGCAATCTCGAGCGGCCACGGCTTGACGACGTCTCCGCGCGCTTCGCGCGCGGCCGAGCGCAGCGAGCCGGTTCGGCTTTGCCGAACGGGGCGAGGGGAGAGATCCCCTCGTTTTGACCAACTCAGCGCTGGGGATGGAAGTCGAAGCCGAGGAGGACGTACTGCGTGTCGAGGCCGCGGTTGTCGTCGCCGAGGCCCGCGTTCGACATGTGGCGGTAGCGGTACGAGACCGACAGAGCGAAGTTGTCGTTGCAGAACAGGTCGAGGCCCGCGCCGACGACCTCGTCGAACTCGAAGGGCCCGCCGAGCTTCAGACCGTCCTGGAGCGACGTGTACATGACGCCGACCCCGCCCTGGAAGAACGGGACGAATTGCTGTCCGACGTCGTACGCGAACTTGAACTCGATGGGATTGATCCCGAACTCGAAGGCATCCGAGCGGGGCGTGTGGATGCCGGCCGCCCATCCCTCGAGGATGTACTTCATGTCGACGCCGTGGCGGCGGAGCGGGAGGTCGATCACGTCCGGCATCGACCAGCCGACCTGCCCGTACACCGGCATGATCTCGACCTGCCCGCGCTGCGAGGTCCCGTAGCCGAGCTTCACGCCCCACTCCTGGACCCCGTGCCGCGACGCCGGCTCCGGGTCGGCCGCGGTCACCGGCACCGCGCCCACGGACCCGGCCGACAGCACGACGGCCGCTGCGAAGGCCGCCATCGCGACCCGGCGTTCGGCACGGCCACGCGCCCGGACCAAAGTCGCGCAGGAAGGAACGATTCGCGTCGTGTGGGGCATGGCGTCCCGCAGTATCCGGGGACGCTTTCCATGGCAATCGCGACGACCGCACGCCGGCGGAATCGGATCACGTCAAACTTGACATGCACCCGGTTCGCCCGATGTGATGGGCCACCGATGAGCGGTCGACGCACGATGGCGAAGCGGGACGTGGAGCGGCGCGAGGCGCGGCTCGTGCCGCGGGCGAACGCGTGGCACCCCGGTCGCTTCGGACGCGGAATCCCGACCGAGCTCGGCGAGTGGCTGGCGTTCGCGGTCCTTCCGGAGCGCGCTGCGGAGACCCCGCTCCGCGCGCTGCTCGCGAGCTACGAGACGTTCGCCGCCTGTGAAGGCTACGCCGCGATTCCCGAGCTCGCCTTCGTCCGGCACCTGGAGGCGCTCGGCATCCCGCGCCGCGGCGCGACGTTTCTCGGCGTGCGCGTCTTCACCTCGATTCCGCCGCTTCGCCTGCTGACGCGCCTCGAGATGTACGGCTTCCGCTTCCTCGTGCGCCACGGCGAGCTCGTGTGGCGCGCCCCGCAGGCGATCGCCGACCTCGAGCGCCGCGTGATCGCGCGCCACCGCGCCGATCTCGTCGCCGCGCTCGACCAGATCGAGTCGGCGAAAGCGTTCCTGCGAGGACAGAGCGCGACCGTCCCTCCGTCGGCGGTGACCGCTCGGCCGCGGCGCGCCGCCTAGCCTGCTAGGGGTTCGGCGACCTCCACGCCGGGACGCCGCTCGCCGCGAGCGCGAGCTCGTCGTGCGACACGAGCGGCCGGTAGCCGGCGTCGACGAGGCTGCGCAGGAAGACCCGCAGCTCGTGCTGGCGCGCGTCGTCCTCCGGGACCATCAGGAGCCGATAGAGGAAGGGCTTCGGCACGTCGTGCGCGAGGCCGTCGAGCGCGTTCACGATGTCGCCCGTGAAGACGTAGCGGCGCGCGTCGGCGCCCTTGCCCACCGCCGCGACGTAGATCTCGCTCCCGGGCGTGTGCCCGCCCGCGTGGATGCCCGCGACCCCGGGGAAGCCCGGCAGCGGCACGATGCCCTCGCTCGACAGCCGCTCCACGCGGGCGCACGGGAGATCCGCGAGCACGCGCCGCCCCGGTCGCGTGGTGAAGTTGGGGCGCGCGTCCTGCGCCTCGTTCAGGAGGACGGCGAGCGGCGCGGACCGGCCCTCGCAGAGCTCGACGGTTCCCCCCACGTGGTCGACGTGCAGGTGCGTGAACGCGATCGCTCGCACCCGCGCGCGGGCGTCGCCGAGCTGCTCGGCCGCCGACCCGTGCGGCGCGATCGGGCGGGCGCCGCCGAGCCACTCGAGCGGCCGGCCGAAGCCGGAGGCGCCCGCGCGGGTCATCCCGGCGTCGAGCAAAAGGATCCTGCCGTCGGGCCACTCGAGCACGAACGAGGGGTGGCTCATCACGTAGCGCTCGTTCGGCGCCGGGTCTTGGCCTGCGCTCAGCACCGAGGAGCGCGGCATCTCCTGGCTCGCGGTGTTGGCGATCGAAAGGCGTACCGGCGGATCGTCGGTCGCGATCGCGGCCGCGATGGCGCTCTCATCGGGCAGTGGGGTGCGCTCGGCCCGCATCGCGCGGTGCGCGAGCGCCAGGCCGATCGCGGCGAGCGCGATCGCGAGCGCGGCGAGAGCCGCGGCGCCGAGGAGGAGGCGCCTCAATCGTCGAACGAGGGAAACGCTTCCCTCGCCCCGTTCGGCGAAGCCGAACGGGGCCCCACTCCCTGCGGGGCTCGCTTCGCTCGCATCCGCGGCTCGTACTCCGGTGCGCCGCGCTCGGCAATTGCGGCGTGCGGGAGTGAAGGGTCGGGGGGTTCGTCTGCTATAAGAGCGCGCGGCGTGCGGCGCCGATCGCGTCCGGCGCATCGCCGCACGACGCCGGCGTGCGCCGCGGCGCTGCGCGCGGGCGTCGCGGAAGGGCGGCGGGAGCGGGATGAACCGGGAGCGGATGATCGCGGCCCTCGACGAGGGCCCCTGGGACGTGATCGTGATCGGCGGCGGGGCGACCGGCCTCGGCGTCGCCGTGGACGCGCAGACGCGCGGCTACCGGACGCTTCTCGTCGAGCGGTACGACTTCGCGAAGGCGACCTCGAGCCGCTCGACGAAGCTCGTGCACGGCGGCGTCCGCTACCTCCAGCAGGGAAACGTGTCGCTCGTGCTCGAGTCGCTCCGCGAGCGCGGCCTCATGTGCCGGAACGCGCCCCACCTCGTGCACGACCTCGCGTTCGTCGTGCCGCGCTACCGCTGGTGGGAGGGACCGTTCTACGGCATCGGGCTCAAGCTCTACGATCGGCTCGCGGGCCGGCTCAAGATCTCGCGCTCGCGGCTCCTCGATCGCGAGGAGACGATCGCGCGCATCCCGAACGTCGCCCGCAAGTCGTTGCTCGGCGGCGTCATGTACCACGACGCTCAATTCGACGACGCCCGCATGGCGCTCGCGCTCGCGATGACGGCCGCCGACCACGGCGCGGTGCTCGTCAACTACATGCGCGTCACCGGGCTGCGAAAGGAGAACGGGACCGTCGCCGGCGTCGACGTGCGCGACGAGGAGACCGGGCGGACCTGGTCGCTGCGGGGCCGCGTCGTCGTGAACGCGACCGGCGTCTTCTCGGACGACGTACGGCGCATGGACGACCCCGGCGTGAATCCGCTGATCACGCAGTCGCAGGGCGTGCACATCGTGCTCGATCGTAGCTTCCTGCAGGGCGACACGGCGATCATGGTCCCGCACACCGACGACGGCCGCGTGCTCTTCGTCATCCCGTGGCAAGAGCGCGTGCTCGTCGGCACGACCGACACGGAGGTCGACCGCGCCGACATCGAGCCGCGGCCGCTCGCGGAAGAGATCGGCTTCATCCTCCGCAACGCCGCCCGGTACCTCGAGCACGACCCGACGCAGAAGGACTGCCTGAGCGTCTACGCCGGGCTCCGACCGCTCGTTCAGGAGCGCACGCCGACCGCCCGCAAGCGCCGCGCGGGTCGGACGGTGCGCGCCGGGCGCAGCAAGTCGATCTCCCGCGAGCACGCGGTCGTCGTGTCGGAATCGGGCCTCGTGACGATCATCGGCGGCAAGTGGACGACCTACCGGAAGATGGCGGAGGACACGATCGACGACGCGATCGTGGTGGCCGGCCTCCCGCGACACAAGAGCGTCACGGAGCGCCTCAAGCTGCACGGCTGGATGAAGCGCGACGACCCGGCCCTCCCGAAGGCCCTTCACATGCAGATGTACGGCTCGGACGCTGCGGCCGTCGAGGCGTTCCTCGCGGAGGAGCCGCGGCGGCGCGACCTGCTGCATCCGCGCCTTCCGTACGCGATCGGCCTGGTCTCGTGGGCGGCGCGCCACGAGATGGCGCGCACGGTCGAGGACGTGCTGGCGCGCCGGACGCGGAGCCTGCTGCTCGACGCGCGCGCCGCGATCGATGCGGCCCCGCGCGTCGCCGAGGTCCTCGCGCGCGAGCTCGGGCGCGACCGGGCCTGGGCGAAGGCGCAGGCCGAGGCGTTCTGCGCGCTCGCGCGCGGGTACCTGCCGCGCGCGGCGTGACCTTCGCTCAGCTTCCGCCTTCGTCTTCGCCCGGCAGCGACTTCAGATACTCGACGAGGTCGCTCTTCTCCTGCGCGCTCAAGCCCAGCGAGAAGAAGGCGTCGTAGTGGTCGACGACGTCCATCAGGGTCGCGAACCGGCCATCGTGATAGAACCCGCCCTTCTGGTGCGTCCAGAGGCCGCCGAGCGGCGACGTCCGGTACGCGCGATCGGGGGCGCGGTTGGCCTGGAAGTCGTCGATCCCGATGTCGCTCGCGGGATGCATGTTCCAGCCGGGCTCGGTCCAGATGGGCTCGACGTGGCAGGTGCTGCACCGCGCCTTGCCGCCGAAGAGCGCGTCACCGCGCTGCGCGGCCTCCGCATCGAAGCTGCCGGCGGGCGGGGACGGAGCGGGGATCGACAGCTGGTAGAAGTGCAGCGCGGGGAGCTTCGCGGTGATGAGGTCGGGCTCGCTTCGCACGTGGCCGAGCCGGTTCTTCGCCGCGATCGGAAACTGCACCGGATCGTCGAGCCGCGGGTCGAAGAGCGTTCCCTGCCCGTGCATCTCGAGGTTCGCGACGAACGCGTTCCAGTGCGTGACCGAGCCCCACCCGGTCCAGGTGTGGAGGTTGACGCCGGCGAGCCCGAACGCCGGCGGGAGCAGCGTCGCCGCGGAGCGGCCATCGGGGCGGAACGCCTTGCCGTCGAGGATCAGCTCGGCGTCGAATTTGCCGGGACCCCAGCTCCGGAGAACGGTTCGCACGGTGTCCTGGTCGACCCCGAGCAGATCCGCGATCGGCTGCAGGTTCGGCGCGAGCGCGACGATGCCGCCGACGTCGAGGTCGCGGTTCGCCCAGCCGTCGAGACGCCGCCCGATGCCGGACGCGAAGCTGTCGTCGACCGTAGAATGGCAGAGGGCGCACTGGATCCCGAGGCTGGAGAGGCTCCCGTCGCCGGCGAAGAAGCCGGTGACCCCGACCACGGCGTTCAGCCGGAGGAGGGCGAGGGTATTCGCCGGGTCGTCGAGATCGACCTGGCCGGCTTGCAGGCTGCTGGCGAGCGACGGGGGTATCGCCTCCGAATCGACCTTGAGGCCGGCCGCGAGCGCGGCCCGCGGGCTCAGGCCGGGCCCGACGCCGCCGAGCCGATCTCCTTCGATCGCTCGATGGAGACCGAGCGCGTCGCCCCAGAATGCCTCGTCCCCGAAGGTGTCGAAGCGGAAAGTTTGCTTGCCCTCGTCGATCATCCGGAGCGCGTTGTCGCGGATCGCGAGGTCCAGCGAGCCCGGGTGTCCGCGGTGCATGTCCGGAAGCCGCGGGACCGACGGAATCGGCGGCAAAGGACCGACCGGAGCGACCGCGGCCTGTGCGAGGTCGCCGCGGGCGGGCCGGAGCGCGATCATCGCGATCGCCGAGACGATGGCGACGGCGAGGGCCGTCGCCAGGAGTTCGAAGCGCCTCATCGATGTCTCCTCGACGCCCGCCGACGCTCTCCTGCGGCGGCCGCGGGCGCGCTCCAGGGACGGCGCGTTGCGTCCTCTCCTGGCTCTTGGCGCGCCGGCGAGACGGGTCCGGGACGTCGCGCGACGCGCGAGATCGAGATCGCACCTTGCGGCTCATCGCCTGCTGCAACGTGCATGCCGGGGCGCCTGCGCGCTCGACAGAGGGGCGGCGCGACCGACGCTTGCAACCGTGGGAAATTCGCCCACGGCAATTGAAGAAAAGAGATGCAATTCCGTCGCGAGCGGCGTCGGCGCGCGCCCCACCGCCCGCCGAGACGCTCGCGCGCCCTCCGAGCTTCGGCCGCATTTCATGGCGCGTCGGCTTGCGGCCTCGGCGTGCGCAGCAGCGCGGCGGCGTCGTCGAACCGCACGGACGGCGCAAAAAAGTCGGCCAAAGACCCGTTTCGAACCGATTCCGCGTTGCCTTGCCGCGACCGAACGGCCAGCCTCCCGAGCGCGATCGGCGGACTCGCGCGCTTCCGCCGGCGCGGTGGAGGGTGATCGGATGAGGCGCGAACCTTCGGCGGGCTCTCGGGCGCTGCGGCTCGTCGCCGTGGCCGTGGCGGCGACGGCCGCTCTCGCAAGCGTCGTGCTGCCGACGGGCGCGTCGGCCGTCGGCTACGACATCGTCTACGTCCGCCAGCCGCGCTACGGCGACACCACCGAGACGACGTGGCCCGAGGTGTTCCACCCGGCGCGCATCGACCCCGGCGCCGACCTCATGCTCCTCCATCCGGACGGCAGCGAGGAGCTGCTCGTCCCCGGCGGCAACGGCGCGGTCACCGATCCGTTCGTGTCGTTCGACGCAGAGTGGGTCTACTACAGCCTCTTCCCCGACGTCCGCGACGAGGCGATCAACTCGCAGCGCGGGCTCCCGTACGACGGCGCCGACATCTACCGCATCCACCTCGCGACGCGCGCGATCGAGCGCTTGACGCACGGCGAGTTCACGCCGAACTCGGGCGCGGGCCACTTCGACGAGTCGAACCCGGTGAACCCGGGCGGGCAGTACGACTCGCTCGGCTACGGCATCCTGAACCTCGGGCCCGCGCCGGTCGCGGGCCACAAGATCGCGTTCACGAGCAACCGGAACGGGTTCCTGCCGCCCAAGGGCTACACCAACCCGACGCTCCAGCTCTTCGTCATGGACGAGGACGGCTCGAACGTGACGCAGATCGCGCCCATGAACGTCTCGAGCGCGCTCCACCCGACGCCGCTCAAGGACGGGCGCCTCATGTTCACGTCGCACGAGTCGCAGGGTCTCCGCGACGCGCGCCTGTGGGGCATCTGGGCGATCTGGCCGGACGGCCGGCACTGGGAGCCGATCGTCAGCGCGTTCCGCGACGGCCAGGCGTTCCACTTCATGACCCAGCTCTCGAACGACGACCTGATCGTCGTCGACTACTACAACCTGAACAACAACGGCTTCGGCGCGCTCTATCGCCTGCCGCTCCACCCGCCGCCCGGCGCGCCGCGCTTCTACCCTGCATTCGTCGACCAGAACCCGCAGGTCGAGCAGACCGTCGGCGGCGGGTTCCCGTATCCCTTCCAGATGCCGTTCACGCCGCGCGGCCTCTACTCGATCGTCCCCTTCACGCACGGAAACGACGAGGCGGCGCCCGTCGGCGCGGGCGGCGTGCGAGTCGGGAAGTTCACGCACCCTTCGGCGGCACCGGGGAACGACCTCCTGGTCGTCTGGACGGCGGGCCCGGCGAACGACCTGAACCGCCCGACGCCGTACCCGACGTACGATGCCGGCATCTACGTGATTCCGGGCGGCGACGTCGTCGGATCGCCCGGCGAGCTAGTCAAGATCAAGAACGAACCGCAGTACAACGAGGCCTGGCCGCGGGCGGTCGTGCCGTACTCCGCGGTGCACGGCGTCGACGAGCCGGCCGCGCTGTCGTGGCTGCCGAACGACGGCACCGTGCACCCCGAGCTCCCGGCCGGGACGCCGTACGGTCTCGTCGGGACGTCGAGCTTCTACAAGCGCGAGAGCTTCCCGGGCTGGGTCACCCCGTGGAGCGACACGTTCGGCGGCCTCGACGCCTTCAACACGCCCGAGAACGGGCAGTCGTCGAACTGGGTCACCCAGGGCGCGGACGCCGGCAAGTACGCGAGCTCCGACGTGTGGGCCGTGCGCCTCCTCGCGATGGAGCCGGGCACGCACCGGAGCTACGGCCCGAACGGCGGCCCGAGCGGCGGCCAGCTCTTCTTCAGCCACGCGATGGAGCGCCTGCGCATCCTGGGCGAGATCCCGCTCCGCAAGAAGAACCCCGACGGCTCGACGATGCTCGACCCCGAGGGCAACCCCGACACGAGCTTCCTCGCGAAGATCCCGGCCGACCAGCCGTTCACCTTCCAGACGCTCGATCGAAACGGACTCGTCCTGAACATGGCGCAAACGTGGCACCAGGTGCGGCCGGGCGAGATGCGAGCGGACTGCGGCGGCTGCCACGCGCACAGCCAGCCGCCGCTCGCGTTCGCGCAGACCGCGGCCGGCAAGCCCGGGTTCCCGGTCGTCGACTTGACGCAGTCGGCGCCCCTCCTGACGCAGGACGGGAGCGGCCAGCCGGCGCTGCGCACGGTCGCGGCCCGCGTCGTCGACGTCGAGTTCTACCGCGACGTCCGCCCGCTCCTCGTCCGGAGCTGCGTGCCGTGCCACACGAAGGCGAGCGCCAATCCGCCCGGCCGGCTCGTCCTCGACGACTACGCCTCGGTCGACGGCCTCCCCGGCGACTACGCTCGCCTCGCCGACGATTCCGACGCGCAGTTCGGGATCCCGCCCGTCGTGGGCACCTGGCGTCAAACCAACGCCAGCCGCTACGTGCGCCCGTTCCAGAGCCGGCGATCGCTCCTCGTGTGGAAGATCTTCGGGCAGCGCCTGGACGGCTGGACGAACGCCGACCACCCGACCGAATCGACCCCCGGCAACCCCGCCACGCTGCCGCCCGGCGCCGGCGTCGGGGAGGCCGACCTCGACTACACGGGGGCGATCATGCCGCCCAGCGGCAGCGGCGTGCCGGCGCTCTCGATCGATGAGAAGATGACGATCGCGCGCTGGATCGATCTCGGCTGTCCGATCAACTCCGGCGACGGCGGCGCGACCCCGTGGGGTTGGTTCCTCGACGAGATCCGCCCGACGCTCGCGGTGAGCTCGCCGCGCGCCGGCGCGAACGCGCCGCCGCTGGCCGAGATCCGGATCGGCACGGCGGACGCGAACTCGGGCGTCGCCGCGGGATCGCTGTCGGTCACCGCCGACTTCGCGGTCGCGGGCCGTGCGCCGGGAAGCGAGCTCGCCGATCTCGCGACGCCGGTCGCGGACGGCGTGGTGCGGATCGCCGTCGAGCCGGCCCTCCCGGAGGGCACCGCGGGACGGCTGCAGGCGCGGGTGCGCGACAACCAGGGCAACTGGACGCGCGTCGATCGGCGCTTCTTCGTCGGCGATCCGCCGGACCCCCCGGGCCCGCCGGCCGAGTGCGATCCGGCGCCGCGCCCGTGCCGCGGAGCCGATCGCGGCCAGGTCCGCCTCGACGTCGCGCGCCGGAACGTGGTCTGGGTCTGGAGCAGCGCGACGCCGTTCGCTCCGGGCGAGCTCGGCGACCCGGTCTCGGGCGCGACGACCTACGACCTGTGCTTCTACGACGCGACCGGCGTTCGCCTCGACGCGCGCGTTCCGGGCGGCGGCACGTGCGGCTCGTTGCCGTGCTGGAAGGCGCGGCCGAACGGCGGCCTCCGCTACAAGCGCGCCGACGGCTGGCCCGGCGGCATTCGCCAGCTCGTGACCGCGACCGCCGGCAGCGGCCGGACGCGCATGCGCGTGCAAGGGCAGGGGCTGCTGCTCGATGCGCCGACGCTGCCCTTGAGCGGCGCGCCGGTCGTCGTGCAGCTCGTCCGCCGCGACGACCCGACGCAGTGCCTCGAGTCGCGCTTCGCGACGAGCGCCGCGAACGGCCCGGTCGCGTTCAAGGCGAAGCTTCCGTAGGCGCGCATCCGATGAGGACGCCAGATCGCGAATCGCGTATTGGAGCGCGATTCGGTACCGTGACGCTGCCGCCGGCGGCGATTCGACGTCACCATCGGCTGGCACGACGCTGATGCTCGACACGCTCGCCTATGCCCGTCGCCTGAAGCAGGCCGGGGTTCCGGAGCAGCAAGCGGAGGCGCATGCGGAGGCGCTCGCGACGGCCCTCGACGATCAGCTCGCCACCAAGCGGGACGTCGACGAGCTGGGAGGCGAGCTCGTCGCGCTCGAGGGCAAGCTCGGCCAGCGCATCGAGCGCGTGGACCGGCGGATCGACGAGGTCGAGTCGCGCCTCCTCCTCCGCATGAGCGAGATGGAGAACCGCCTGACGCTACGGCTCGGCGCGCTCCTCGCGTTCGGCCTGGGAGCGCTCGCCACGCTCCAGATCACGCGCTAGCGGTTGACCGTCCGGGCAAAGCAGGCGTTAACGCCTTCCGACGGCCGGCGCGCGCTCTCGTCGTCGCGCGACGTCGGCCAGAATGGAGGCGGCCTCGTGACGGTACCGATGTGGACGTTGCTCGGGTTCGCGGTGTGGACCGTGCTGCTTCTGCTCGGCACGGTCGGCGTGTATCGCTGGAGCCGGATCCTCACCGGCCGCGTCGAGATGCGGAACTTCCGTGCGGATCAGGTCGAAGGCGAGGACTGGTACCGGCGGGCGATGCGCGCGCACTCGAACTGCGTCGAGAACCTCCCTGTGTTCGGAGCGATCGTGCTCGCGCTCCAGGCGAGCGGTGTCGCCGGACCGACCGTGAACGGTCTCTGCATCGCCATCCTGGGCGGCCGGATCGCACAGTCGCTGATCCACGTCGGCTTGGTCCAGACGAATCCAGTCGTCTCGGTGCGATTCGCGTTCTTCTGCGTTCAGATCGCCGGCTTCATCTGGCTGGCCACTCTCATCGTTCGCCGAGCGGGCATTGGCTGAGCCTCGCCCCCGCGCCGTGGAACTGCGGCCACGCGGCAGGAGAGCGAAATCACGCTGCGACCGTTCGACGCCGTCCTCTGCGATCTCGGCGGCGTCGTCCTGAAGATCGATTTCGATCGGACGTTTGCTCGCTGGGCTCGCCATGCGGGCGCGGAGGCGGCCGCGATTCGCAAGCGCTTCTCGTTCGACGACTTCTACGAGCGTCACGAGCGCGGTGAGATCTCCGGCGCCGAGGACGCGGGCGCCATCGCGCGCCGGATCGGCGCTCCCGCCGCATGAAGCGAGCGCCCTGACGGCATCAGCGCTTCGGAACGATCGGCAGCAGGAGGCGCGAGTCGAAGCGCCCGCCGGTGTGGATCGTATTCGTCGCGCAGTGGACGCGGTCGCACGGGTCGTCGTGCTGGAAGGTCGTCCGCGGGTCGTCGTGCGAGCCGATCTCGAGCACCAGCCGATGTCCCGGCGCGAGCACGATGCTCGTCGGCCAGATCTCGACGTCGACGCACACCGGCTGGCCGGGCGTCAGCTTCTGGATCTCGTCGTGGGTGTGGAACGGCCGGTAGGGCGTCGAGCGTGCCGGGTCGACCTTGCGGTGCGACGCGCGGAGCCAGCCGTAGGCGGCGGCGATGCGCGGTCCGCCCGGCATCGGACCGGGGTAGGTCACCTCGCTGCCGTCGGGCGCGACGTTTCGCAGCACCGCGAACAGGTCCGCGTCGTCGCCGCTCGACGACAGCCAGAGCTTGAGAGCGACCGGACCGGTGACCTGGGTCTCGCGCTCGAACTGCGCGGTCGAGAAGGCGACGCTGCCGTCGGCCGCGCCGCGCTCGGCGGAGTAGCTCGATGCCGTCTCCGGCGTCGGCCGCTCCATCGCAATGGTGCGAGCCGCGCAGTCCAGCCAAAGCTCCGTCCACACCGTGCGCGCGATCGGCCACTCGTCCTCGTAGCTCCAGTGGTAGCGATCGCCGTCGTCGCGGATCGCGAGCCGGACGCGCGGCTCGCGGCTCATGCCGGTGTCGACGCCGCGCAGGAACTGCTCGAGGAAGCGCAGCTGCACGAGCCGGCCCTCGAGCGAGTAGAAGGGCGCGACGTGGTCGCCGACGTGGATCTGCAGCCACTTCTGCGCCGAGCCCGCCTCAAGCCAGCCCTCGACGTTGCCACGGAGGTGGAGACCCGCGCCGCCCCAGTTGCCGGCGGACAGGAGCGGCACCTCGATGTCGGCGATCGCGGGATGATTGCGCGCGTAGAGCTCGACGTACGTCTCGGGCGGCAGCGGCGCCGCGCCTCCCTGCGCGTCGCCGGCCTCGCGCGCGGCGTCCGCGGCTTCCGCGTCGCGCGAGCGCTCGCGGCGATGGCTCGCCCACGCGCGCAGGAAGCCGTTCGAGAAGATGCCGCCGTGCCGGTTGGCGTCGCGGTAGAGGTCGACGGCGCCCTCCCACGGCACGATCGCCGCGAGGTGCGGCGGTCGCAGCGCGGCCACGCGCCACGCGGTCATCGCGAAGTACGAGATCCCCATCACGCCGACCTTCCCGTTGCTCCACGGCTGCGCGCCCGCCCACTCGATCGCGTCGTGGAAATCCTCCGCCTCCGACGGCGAGAGCAGCCGCGCCCGGCCCTGTGACTTTCCCGTGCCGCGCGAGTCGCAGCGGACGACGGCGTAGCCGTTCGGCACCCACCACTCCGGATCGACGGTCTCCCAGTGCATGTATCGCCCCTTCCCGGGCAGGCGCTGCCACGCGACCGGGTTCCAGGCCTCGAACGGGATGTCCTTGGGGTACGGCCCCATCGTGACGATCGCCGGAAACGCGCCCGCCTCGTTCGGGCGAAACACGTTCGCGCACACGGTCCCGCCGTCGCGCGTCGGGATCGCGACGTCCTGCTCGACATTCAGCGTGTACGACATGGTCGTCCCTCGATGATCCGGCTTCGTCCAACGGCTATGAGCGGCTCATGGAAGAAAGGGCTCGAACGTCGGAATACCTCGTCCTGTCGCGCGGCCAATGGGACGCGAGTCGCTCGCCGGAGGAGATCCAGAAGGCGGTCGACCGATTCTACGTCTGGCTCGACCGCCTCGTCGACGAGGGCAAGATGAAGCGGGGACAGCGCCTCGGACCGCAGGGAAGAACGGTTCGGCGAAGCCAGCCGCTGATGGACGGCCCCTTCGGCGAGACCAAGGAGGTGATCGGCGGCTACTGGTTCATCGTCGCCGGCAGCCTCGACGAGGCGGCCGAGATCGCAGCCGGCAATCCCTGCCTCGAGTGCGGCCTCTTCTACGAGATCCGACCCGTCGATCCCGAGCGCGCGAGCGCGTTCACGGTCACGACCGAGACGCCGCCCGAGCGACGGATGGGCGACTAGCGACCGAGGTGGCGATCGAGCCAGTCGAGCGTCCGCTTCCATGCGTCCTTCGCGGCCGGCTCGTGGTACGCGGGCCGGACGTCGCAGTGGAATCCGTGTGCGGCCCCGGGATAGCGCACGATCTCGTGCGGGACGCGCGCCTCGCGGTCGAGCGTCGCTCGCAGGCGCTCGACGTCCTCGACCGGGATGCCCGTGTCCTCGTCGCCGAAGAGCCCGAGCCACGGCGTCGCGAGCTTCGGCGCGTCGCCGACGAGCGGCTGGAAGAGCGGCAGGCGCGACGTCACGATGCCGCCGCCGTAGAAGCCGACGGCCGCGCCCAGCTTCCGGCGCGTCGCGACCAGGAACGTCACCCGGCCGCCGAAGCAGAAGCCGACGATGCCGATGCGATCTTCCGTGAAACCCGCGCCGCGGAGATGGGCGACCGTGGCGTCGACGTCGGCCACGATGCCGTCGTCGCTCACGCCCGCGAACAGCGGCATGACCTTCGAGAAGTCGTCGTACGGCGCCGTGCCGCCGCCCGCGCGGTGGAACATGGCCGGCGCGGCCGAGCGGTATCCGGCCGCGGCGAAGCGTCGCGTGACGTCCCGGATGTGGTCGTTCACGCCGAACGCCTCCTGGATCACGATCACCGCCCGTCGCGCGTCCGCCGCGCTCGCGTCCGGCACGACGTCGTAGACCTCCATCGCTCCGTCGGGCGTCTCCACGGTCTCCGTCGAATCGCGCATCTCGGCCTCCGTCAGCGCAGGCTTGCGCAAACCCGCGCCTGCGCCAAGACGTACGGCGTGCGAACGAAGGCGTCCGCCGAATGGCCGCGGCCGCGCCGGTCGGCGATCCCGTGACGGACCTCGAGCCGATCGCCGTCCGCCGGCACGGCTCGCGCGGCCGGACCGTCGTCGTCCTGCACGGCGGACCGGGCGCGCCGGGATCGGCCGCGGGCCTCGCGCGCGCTCTCGCCGACGACTTCGTCGTGCTCGAGCCGCTGCAGCGGCGCTCGGGTCGCGTCCCGCTGACGGTCGCGCGTCACGTCGAGGATCTCGCGGCCGTCGCGCCGAGCCCGGCGGTGCTCGTCGGGCACTCGTGGGGCGCGATGCTGGCGCTCTCGTTCGCGTCCCGACAGCCCGAGCGCGTCTCCGAGCTCGTCCTGGTGGGATGCGGCACGTACGACCATGCGGCGCGCGCCGAATTGCAGCGGTCGCTCGCGCGACGGCAGACCGAAGCGGACCGCGCTCGCATCGAGGCGCTGCGGGCGTCGCTCGCGGCGGAGCGAGATCCCGCCGCGCGCGACGCGATCTTCGGAGCGATCGGCTCCGCGACCATGCGGGCCGAGTCGTACGAGCTCGTCGACGACCCGGGGGATGCGGCGGACCCGGTGGCGCCCGTGCCGGCCGACGAGAAGGGCCACCTCGAGACCTGGAGCGACGTGCTCCGCCTCCAGGCGGAAGGAGTGGAGCCCGCGGCGTTCCGCGCGATCACCGCGCGCGTGCTCATGCTGCACGGCGACGTCGACCCGCATCCCGGACCCGCGACGCGCGATCTCCTCCGGCGTTTCATCCCGCGGCTCGAGTACGTCGGCCTCGAGCGCTGCGGCCACGAGCCGTGGCGCGAGCGGTACGCGCGCTCGCCGTTCCTCGCGGCGCTTCGACGATGGCTCGCCGCCGCCTGACGCGCCGGACCGGTCGCGTCCAGCACGGGATCGACGAGCTCTTCCGCGCGCTGGACGCCGAGCCCCGGCTGCGCGATCGTCGCCCGCGATGAGCACTGCCTATCCCCGGCTGTTCTCGCCGCTCGCGATCGGCCCGCACACCGCGCGGAACCGGATCGTCTTCGGCGCGCACTTCACGATGTTCTCGGAGCCGGCTCCGGTCTACGGCGAGCCCGGCTGGTTCGGCGCGCGCTACGCCCGCTACCTCGCGGAGCGGGCGCAGGGCGGCGTCGGAACGATCGTCGCCGGTCAGGCGCAGGTGCACCCGACGACCGCCTACCAGATGCACAACAACGCGATCGCGTGGGACGAATCGGCGGTTCCACATTTCCGCCGCGTGACCGACGCGATCCACGAGCACGGCGCGCTCGCGTTCGTCCAGCTTGCGCACAACGGCGGCGTCAATCAGGGACCGTGGTCGCGCCTGCCGGTCTGGAGCGCGTCCGACGTCGCGAACTCGTTCGAGGCGCCGAAGGTGCTCGAGCGCCACGAGATCGCGGAGGTGGTCGAGCACTTCGGCCGGTCCGCGCGAAACGCCGCCGCCGGCGGTTTCGACGGCATCGAGATCCACGCCGCCCACGGCTACCTGTTGCAGGAGTTCCTCTCGCCGCGCAGCAACCGGCGCGACGACGAGTACGGCGGCAGCCTGGAGAACCGGATGCGGTTCCCGCTCGCGGTCCTGCGCGAGGTCCGGCGCGCGGCCGGCGACCGGGTCGCGGTCGGGCTCCGCCTCGTCGGCGACGAGGAGTCGCGCGACGCAGGCGCGCTCGGCCGCGAGGAGTGCGCGGAGATCGCGCGACGTTTCGTCGCGACCGGGCTCGTCGACTTCCTCAACGTGAGCGTCGGCCTGTCCGGGATCGGGATGGTGCGGCCGATGTACGCGCCTCACCTCTGCGCCGTCGACGCCGCGTCTTCCATCCGGCAGTCGCTCCGGGCCCACGCGGAGCCGCCGGCCGGCTCGAGCCCACCGCCCGTCTTCGCCGTCCATCGCATCCTCGTTCCCGCCGAGGCGGAGGGCATCCTGGAGCGCGGAGACGCGGACGCCGTGACCCTCGTGCGCGCTCTCATCGCCGACCCCGACTGGCCGCGGAAGGCGGAGGCCGGGTCCGACGCGACGATCCGCCGCTGCACCGGCGTCAACCAGGGCTGCTACGGCAACTTGACGCTCGGGCTGCCGATCATCTGCGTCACGAACCCGACGGTCGGACGCGAGCGCGAGCTCTCCGAGCGCGACCTCGCTCCCGCACCGCGCCGTCGGCGCATCGTGGTCGTGGGCGGCGGGCCCGCCGGGCTCGAGGCCGCCTGGGTCGCGGCCGCGCGCGGGCACGAGGTGATCCTCCTCGAGCGCGACCGCGCGCTCGGCGGGAAGATCCGCCTCGCGGCCGCGCTGCCCGGGCGCGGCGAGATCGCGGACCTCGCCGCCTGGCGCGCCGGCGAGTGCGAGCGGCGCGGGGTCGACGTCCGCCTGGGCTGCGATGCCGACGCCGACCGGGTGCTCGCGCTGGCGCCCGATGCCGTGATCGTGGCGACCGGTGGCGTCGCGACGCGCGATGCCGCCTCCAAGGTCCATCCCATGCCGGTGCCCGGCTGGGACCAGGACTTCGTGCTGGACCACGAGCAGGCGATCGCGCGCGCATCGGAGCTCGGGCCGCGCGTCGTCGTGCTCGATGCGGTCGGGCACATCGAGGCGATCGCGCTCGGAGAGCTGCTCGCGCGCCGCGGCTGCGAGGTGACGGTCGCGACGCCGCTACCCTCGCCGCTCGCGCTCGACCGCGAGACCGCCGGCTACGCGCTGCCGCGCGCCGTGCAGGCGGGCATGCGCTGGCGCCCGAACACCGCGCTCGGCGCGATCGGCGACCACGAAGCGCTCCTCGCCGACGTCTTCACGCGTGCGCTCGACACGGTCCCGGTCGACCACGTCGTCATCCGGACGCATGGCCGCGCCGACGCCCGGCTCTACTTCGCGCTCCGCCAGCGCGCGCCCGACCTCGAGGTGCTGCGCGTCGGTGACGCGGTCGCGCCGCGCTTCGCCGATCGCGCAATCTACGACGGTCACCTCGCCGGCCGGCGCGTGTGACCGTCCGCGCGAGCGCCTTCGCCGCCGCTCGCGATCTCGATCGACCCTTCGCCCGCGAGCCCTTCGAGCGAGACGCTCTCCGCGGTCACCGTGGCGTGGCCGCGAAGGCCCTCCAGCCGGACGGCGACCGGCGCAGAAAGCTCGCTCACGTCCAGCTCGATGGCGCCCGACGTGGCCCGCCCGGACAGCGCGACGGCGCGCCCGCGAGCGTGCGGCGCCGCTCCCTTGCCCGCGTCGCCGCGCGAGGCCGCGCCGCAGCCGACGCGGCACGACGCGGCCGTCAAGACGAAGCCGTCGATGCGACGGGTCCGGACGCCGCCGAGGTCGACCGCGGCGCGCGCCGCCGGGAGGCCATCTGCGGGCGGCGCGCGGAGGAACGTGATCGGGTTGCTCGCCGCCTCGAGCGCGCCGTCGCCGCCGCGCACCTCGGCGCGCACTGCGGTCGCCCCGGCGACGGCCAGCTCGACGTCGTGCGCGGCTTCGACGCTCCCGCTCCTGGCGGCCGTCGACGCCTTCGGCTCGCCGGCGACGACCAGCGAGACGACCTGTCCGACCTGCAGCCCGGTGACGGCGACGCGGACCTCCTCCCGCGGCCGATCGGTCACGACGATCTGCCCCATCCGGAAGCCGCGGCTCGTCGTGAGGTCGATCGCTCCGTCGAAGAGCGTGATGTCGCCGAAGAAGACGCGGCCCGCGCGCAGCCCCGCGAGGAGCTCCGGCTTCTCGGGCGCGGTCGCGTAGACCCAGCTCAGGAAGTTGTTCTTGCCGGTACGCCAGCGCTGGTCGGACCCGCCGTGCGAGTCGCTCACGCCGACCCCGACCGGATGGAGCCCGTGCTCCGCGAGGCGATCCCAGACCCAGAGCTGATCGGCGAGGCCGTGGCCGCCGCGGTCGCGATAGCCGACCTCGAGGAGGTCGGCGCCCCAGACGTGGGTCCCGATCAGCTCCTGCAGCAGCTCGTCGCGCGAGCTCTTGGCCAGGGAGTCCTCGCCGGCCGCGCCGAACATGTGGTTGTACGAGACCAGCCCGCCGCGCGCGTGCGCCGCCGCGACCGCGCGGCGCGCCACGACCTCGCGGAACGATTGCCGCTGCGCCTCGGCGTCGTCTCCTTCGGCGCGCGCGGGCAGCTCGGCGCGGAGCGCGTCGTAATCGAGGAGGTGTGGGGCGACGCTGAGCTCGTTCAGGTGCGGCGTGGCGAAGCTGATCTCGACGCCCTGCAGCTCGCGCAGCCTCGGGTAGCGCGCGCCGACGGCGCGCAGCAGGTCGGCCTGGTGCGCGAACGCGGCCTCGCCGCTTCGCTCCTGGCGGATCGCGAGGCGATCGAACGCCGCGGATGCCGGCGCTCCATGCCGGCTCTCGACGCCGAGCCGGATCGCGACCACCGAGTTGTCCTCCGCGACCATCCACGGAAACCCGGCCGCCGCATCTCGCGTGAGCTCGAGTCGGAGGCGCTTCCACGCGCCGGGCGTGGCAGAAACCGGGATCTCGTAGATCGTCCCGTCGAGGCGCGCCGGCCCGGCCGAGGGCGAGAGGACGTAGCGCAGGTGGACGCTCGCGATCGCGCCCCCGTCGCGCGGCGCGTGCTCGGAGAGGTCCACGTCGACGATCGGCCGTGCGTCCTCACTCACCTCCTCGGGTCGGATCGAGATCTCGAGGGTGATGCCCGACGCGAGGGGGCGCTTGAAGAGCCCGCGATGTGCGACGAGTTCGTGGGTGCGGGTGGCGAAGGCGTCGCCGGTCGCGGTCCCGCGGACGCGGAGGCTCCGGCTCCCGTCGTCCGCGACCTCGGCGGTGATCTCCGACGATCCGGTGATCGCGCCCGAGACCGTGGGCTCGCGCGCGATTCCCTTCTCGCGCTCGCCGTGCCGGCGCGTGGCGGTCCAAGGCTCGCCGGTCGAGAGTGGCTCGCTCCAGCTCTCGAAGTCCAAGCGCGATGCGTGGCGGTAGGACGCGATCCGGAAGTCGTGGTCGCTCCACCAGATCGCGTCCGCGCCGACGTCCGACGCCTCCCAGCTGTGCGAATCGATGCTGCCGACGCCCTCGCTGAACGAGCCGTGGACGTGGAGCTGCACGGAGTAGGGCCGCACCTCGGCGGCGCGTGCTGCCGGGCGGTCGAGCGGGACGTCCGCCGCAAGAGCGACCAGCACGCATGCGAGTGCGGCCGCGCGGCCGCGGCCATGCGCGATGAACGGCGGGCGCGCCACGTCGTCCCGCGTGCTTGCCTCCCGCCGCGGAGGCCGTCAAGCCGGGTTGTCAGAGCGCGGAGCGGAGTCGCGAAACGTGTGCGCGGCGCGCGCGAGGCACCTCGGCGGCCGTCGCTGCGCTCGGGCTTCGGCGCGCGAGCGCGGCCGGAAACAGCAGGCGGAACGTCGTCCCGGCGTCCGGAGCGGTCTCGACCTCGACCCTCCCGCCGAGCGCGCGCACCGCGCGATCGACGAGCGTGAGCCCGAGGCCGAGGCCCGAAACGCAGCGCCGGATGGAAGCGGCGTCGCGCGCGAAGAGCTCGAACATCGCGCGCGCGTCGTCGGGCGGCATGCCGGCTCCGACGTCCGCGATCTCGACCGCGAGCGCCGTCCCGTCGCCGTGCGGGCGCCCGCGCGCGACGACCGCTCCGCTGCTGAACTTGTGCGCGTTCCCGAGCAGGTGGACGAGGACGCGCCGCAGGAGCCGCCCGTCGAGCTCGGGCCGGGCGGCTCGCGGGTGGACGTCGAGCGCGAGCCGGCGCGCGGGGTCGGATGGAGCGATCTCCGCGGCCGCGTCGTCGAGCAGCGCCCGCAGGTCGAGCACCGCGGTCTCGACCGGGAAGCCGCCCGCCTCGAGCTGGATCAGGAGCAGCACGTCGTCGACGAGCGCGGTCAGGTGGCGGGCGCCGACGACGATCCCGTCGAGCATCTCGGCATGCGTGGGGTCGAGCGTCTCGGTCGTCTCCTCGCGCAGCAGCTCGGCGAAGCCCACGACCGCGTTGAGCGGCGTCCGGAGCTCGTGCGAGATCGCCCCCAGGAAGTCGCGCTTCGACTCGCTGGCGCGCAGCAGGTCGTCCGTCAGCGTCGCGATCGCGCGCTCGCGCTCGAGGAGCGTGTGGTCGCGGGTCGAGAGCTCGTGGCGCGTGATGCCGAGCTCGTGCTCGAGGCGCGCCGTCACGCGCGCCGTCACGTCGCGCGAGCGCGCGATGGTGAGCGCCTCCCCGACCGCGTCCGCGAGGAGCCGGCTCGCCGTCGAGTAGACGAAGCGTTGTGCGGGCATCGCGAGGCGATGGAGCACGATCGCGCCTCGGAGCTCGTCCGACACCGCGAACGGCAGGATCTGCAGCGACTCGCCGTCGAGGTCGTCGAACGCCGCGTCGCCGAGGTCGCCTTCGGGCGTGCGCCGGAGCCAGAGAATCGGCTGGCGCGCCTCGGCGCGCTCCGCCGCCGCGATCCACGTGTCGACGCGGACGTCGTCCGAGGGAGGGCCGAAGCGCTCGGCCTGGGTGGCGAATCCGATGAGCGCCGGGCGCGGCGCGCCGTCGTCGCACAGCACGATCGCGCAGCTTTCCGCTGCCAGCTCGTGGACGAGGACGTGCGCGAGGTCGCGCGCACAGGCGCGCACGCCGGCGAGCGACCGCGCGCTCTCGAGGATCGCGCGCACCGTTCCGAGGTAGGCGAGCGCGTCGTCCCGCTCCGCCTGCAACGTCGCGATCGCTTCGCTGAGCACCCGCTCGGAAGGGCTCATGCGGTCGCGAGATTGCGCAGCACGTCGTCGGCGAGGACGGCCGACGCGGCCTCCGCCCACAGGTCCGCCGTGACGCCGCACGCCGCCGCGAGGGCGCGTGCGCCACCGTCGCGCGCGTCGATCTCGTCGTCGGCCATCTCGTCGAGGCGCGCGAGCGCGCTGGTCGCCGCCACGAGCGCCGGCAGGCCGGCCTCCGGCTCGTCCGCGTGATGCTGGCGCACCGCGGCCACCAGCGAAGCCGGCAGGCGCCACGATTCGAGGAGCCACCCGCCGACCACCGCGTGATCGACGCCGATCACCGCGCGCTCCGCCTCGTTCACCGGCGTTCCGGTCGCGGCGCGCGCCCGCACCTGGAGCGAGGCTTCCCCGTGCGAGCGCGCGAGCACGAGCTGGCCGCAGTCGTGGAGGAGGCCCGCGGTGAACGCCTCGTCGGGATCGCAGCCGCCCGTCGCGACCGCGAGGTGGCGCGACGCGATCGCGACCGCGACCGCGTGCTGCCAGAGCGCGTCGACCTGCGGTCGTGGCAGCCCGCCCGCGATCGTGTCCCAGACGGCGAACCCGATCGAGACGCTCCGGACGAGCGACGTTCCGAGGACGAGGATCGCGCGCTGGATCGACGCGACGCCGCGCTGCTGTCCGAAGAACGCGCTGTTCGCGGCGCGCAGCAGCTTCGCCGTGAGCCCGGGCTCGACCTGGAGGACGGCCGCGAGCTCGTGGATGTCGCAGTCCTCGTCGATCAGGCGCACGACCTCGGTCAGCACGAGCGGTGCGCCCGGGACCGTGCCGTGGCCGATGATCTCCGCTCGGAGCCGCTCGAGCGGGTCCACGCCCGAGGAATGCTGGGTCGCGGTGCCGCGCGCGCGCTGCGCGTCTCCCTGGAGCCGATCCCCGAAGATGCCGTGCTGCATGCCACCCCTCCGTGCGTCATTCGTGCCGGCGCCGTCGGGACTTGAGCGCGAAACCGCGCGATCGTTCGTTCGCCCGGTCGGGCGGGGCCGCCGATCGCCGCACCTCGGGCCTGCATCGCCTCTTCGCGTGCGGCCCCGGTCGCGCTACAAAGGCCGCGCGCGACGCCCGCGCCGGAGGTCCGCCATGCCCGAGCCGTCTCTCGAGAGCGATCTCGACTCCGCCTTCGCGATGCCCCTCGCCGACGCGATGAGCACGCAGCGCGCGATACGGCGGCTCAAGCCCGACCCGGTCGACGACGCGCTCGTGCTGCGCCTGATCGAGCTCGCCCAGAAGGCGCCGACCGGCGGCAACGCGCAGAACTGGGAGTTCATCGTCGTGAAGGACCGGGCCGTCAAAGCCAAGCTCGGCCGCCTGAACCGGATGGCCTGGACGATCTACGGCGGCATCGGGCGCCGGATGTTCCGCAGCGACGAGAAGATGATGCGGATCCTCGAGGCGGTGCAGTGGCAGGCCGACCACTTCGAGGAGATCCCGGTGCTCGTGGTCGCGTGTCTCCGCGGCGGCCGGGCGCCGTTTCCGATTCCGCTCCCGGCGATCGCCGTCTCGAGCACGTACGGATCGATCTACCCGGCCGTCCAGAACCTGCTGCTCGCGGCGCGCGCCGCAGGGCTCGGCGCTGCGCTCATCACGCTGCCGCTCTGGAGCCACTTCCTCGCCCGCCGCGCGCTCGGGCTGCCGTGGAACGTGTCGCCCTGTGCGGTCGTGCCTCTCGGCTGGCCGCGCGGAAGATACGGGCCGACGACGCGCCGGCCGGTCGGCGAGGTGGTGCACGTCGACCGGTACGGCAACCAGCCGTTCCGCCGCTGACGAGCCGCGGCTCGCGCGTCCGCGATGGCAGCACCCGATCTCCTTCGGCTGCCGAAGACACGCGGCGCCCGAGCGCGCCCTCTCCGGCGCCCGACCGCCGGCCGCGCGCTGCTCTTCGCCGCGATCGCCGCGATCGCGGCGACCGCCGCGGGCCTCCGCTTCTGGCGGATCGGCTGGGGCCTGCGCGACGGCTACTCGTTCCCCGACGAGATCATCGCCTGGAAGCAGCACCTGACGGCGTTCGTGCCGCTCCGCGCGGAATCCTTCTTCCCGCCGCACCTCGTCTACCCGAGCCTTTACGGCTTCGCGGCGGGCGGCGCGGTCGCGATCGTCCACGCGCTCGGGTGGATCGACCCGCCCGCGCGCGCGGTGCTCGACGCGGTGCTGGTCGCGCGCTGCGTGTCCGCGCTCGCGGGCCTGGCGACGGTCGCGCTCGTCGGCATCGCCGCGCGCCGCGCGTACGGCGGTCGCGCGGGCCTCGCCGCGTGCGCGTTCATGGCGGTCCTTCCGATGGAGGTGCTGCAGGTCCACTACGTCTCGTGCGACGCCCTCGTCGCGACGCTCGCGACCGCGACGCTCCTCGCGTCGCTCGCGCTCCTCGAGAGCGGGCGCGCTCGCTCCGCGGTCGCCGCCGGCCTCGCGGGCGGCCTCACGACCGCGACCAAGTACACGGCGGCGATCGCCCTCGCCGGGCCGGCATGGGCGGCGATCGAGACCGCGTGGCGTCGCGGAAGCGTCCGCGTGCTCTTGCTCCTCGCCGCCGCGTCTGGCGTCGCGGCCTTCGCGGGGTTCTCGCTCGGCTGCCCGGAGTGCGTGCTGCGACCCGAGGTCATGCTGCAGCCGCTTCGCGTGCACTACGGCCGGGTCGTGTTGCTTCCCGCGAGCGCTGGCAACAACTTCATCGCGCCCGGGCTCGGCTGGTACGCGCGGCCCTGGCTCTTCCAGGCGGTCGCCGTCTTCCCGTGGGCGATGGGCTGGCCCCTCTACGCGACCGCGCTCCTCGGGGTCGCGCTCGCGCTCCGGCGGCGCGAGCCGGCCGATCGCCTGCTGCTCGCGTCCTTCGCCGCCGGCTTCGCCGCGATGGGCTTCTTCGAGGTCACCTATCCGCGCTACTACATGCCGCTCTATCCGCTCCTGGTCGTGTTCGCGGCGCGCTTCGCCGCGTGCGGGCTGCCGCGCCGCATCGCCCCCGCGCTCTGCGCGGTCGTCTTCGCGTACACGCTCGCGCTGTCGGCGAGCCAGGTCGCGCGCTTCTCCTACGATCAGCAGCGCGCGGTCGTCGCGTGGGTGCAGCACGCGTTCGCGCCGCGTCTCGCGCGTGGCATCGCTCCGGACGTCGCCTTTCCGGCCGAGTGGGGGGGCTACACGCGCATCGCGCAGGCCCTGTCGGGTGCGCACCTGACCGCGCGCGCCACGCGGCTCGGCGCGTGGCGCGCAGGGTCTCCCGAGGTCCTCATCGTCCCGGACTTCGTGGCGGTCCAGCTCCGCCGCGATTTCCACGGCGACCCGCGGCTCGCCGAGATCGAGGCGCTGCAGACCGGGACGGCGGGATACCGCGAGGTCGCGGCGTTCCGCTCGCGCTACCTCCACCAGGAACTCTACACCGCCATCGATCCGGGACTGCAGGCTGACCTCTGGCAGGGCGAGATCGGATTCACGGTCTACCTCCGGGACGACGTCGTCGGATCGCCCGACCTCGCGCTCCCGCCTGCGGCCTCCGAAGGCCATTGAGGTCGGCTCGCCCGCGCTGTAGAACAATTGTTCTAGGAGCGGGCGCGACGAGAAATGCGGCGCGCCGACGGGCGGCAGCGCCGCGCGAAAGGACGTCCGATGGCGGCAGGCGGAGAGCGATCCCTCTACATTCGAAATGCGCGCATCGTGGACGGGACGGGCGCACCCGCCCGCACCGGTGCCGTCGCCGTCCGGGACGGCAAGATCGCGGCGGCGGGCCCGGATGCGCCGCTCGGCGCGGCCGGCGAGGGAGCGCGCGAGATCGACGCGCGCGGCCAGGTCGTCGCGCCCGGCTTCATCGACGTGCACACGCACTTCGATCCGCAGATCTGCTGGGATCGCCTCGCGACGCCCTGCATCGAGCACGGCGTCACGACCGTCCTCATGGGCAACTGCTCGCTCTCACTCGCGCCGGTCCGCAGGGCCGACCAGCGCGCTCTGGCAGGGATGTTCAAGCAGATCGAGGACATCCCGCTCGAGACCTTCGCCGAGGGCGTGCCGTGGACCTGGGAGAGCTACCCCGAGTACCTCGCCTTCATCCGGAAGGACCTCGGGATCAACGTCGCCGGGCTCGTCGGGCATTCGGCGCTCCGGAGCTACGTGATGGGGGCGGCGGCGCAGGAGCGCGCCGCGACGGCCGAGGAGACCGCGGAGATGTGCCGCGTCCTGCGCGACGCGATCCGCGGCGGCGCCGCCGGGCTCTCGACCTCGTACGTCGACATCGACGAGCACATGAAGCCGGTCCCGAGCCGCTGGGCGGACCGCGACGAGGTGATCGCGCTCGGACGGGCGATGGCGGAGGAGGGCCGAGGCCTCATCCAGACCGTGCCCGTCTTCTACAACCCGCCCGAGCAGCTCCAGAACATCCACGACATGGGCGAGATCTCGCGCCAGACCGGGCTCATGTGCACGGTCGCACCGATCGTCCACTCGACCACGAGCACGCTGTGGCAGGACTCGCTGGCCGCGCTCGAGGAGGAGAACGCGCGCGGCGCGCGCGTCTTCGGGCAATCGATGCCGCGGACGTTCGACATCAACATCCGGCTCTCGGAGAGCTCGTTCCTGCTTCTCGGCATCCCGGCGTGGGCGGAGATCATGCGCATGCCGATCGCCGAGCGCGTGCGCGCTTTCGCGGACCCCGCGCGCCGCGGCGACCTGCGCATGCAGTTCGGGCTCCTGCGCTTCGCGATCCCGAACTTCGAAGAGGTGTTCGAGGTCGGGCGCGTCGCGCGGCCGGAGAACCGCGCGCTCGAGGGCCGGAAGGTCGCGCAGCTCGCAGCCGAGCGCGGCGTCGACGTCGCGGACGCGATGCTCGACCTTTCGGTCGCGGAGCAGCTCGAGACCGAGTTCGCGCTCAAGAACTTCCTCCACGTCGATCCCGAGGGCGTGACCGCGATCCTCTCGCACCGGCTGATCCACATCGGCGCGAGCGACGCGGGCGCGCACATCGCGCAGTTCTGCGGCGCGGGCGACACGAGCTACCTCCTCGCGCGCTGGGTGCGCGATCTGAAGGCGTTCACCCTCGAGGACGCAGTCCGTCGCCTGACGGGCGACCTCGCCGACGCGTTCGGGATCCGCGGCCGCGGCCGGATTCAGCCCGGCCTCGCGGCGGACCTCGTGATCTTCGATCCCGACCGGATCGATCGCGGCTCGGAGGACTTCGTACGCGACGTCCCGGGCGGCGCGAACCGCTACGTCCGGCACGCGACCGGCATCGACCGGGTGGTCGTGAACGGCGCGGTCGTGTGGGAGGAGGGCGCCTACACCGACGCGCGCGCCGGCGAGACCGTCTGATCCGCCGACTCGCCGTCGCCGCTCGGCGGCGGCGACGGCTCGCGGTGCGGCGGTCGCGGCCCGGCCTTGCCGTCCTCGCGCGCGCCGTCGCCGCGCGCCGACCGGTCGTGCGCGGGAAGGCGCGCGACGGTGCGCCAGCCGCCGGCGATCAGCGCGCTCACGTGCGCCAGTAGCGTCGGCAGCTCGAGCGCGCTCGAGTACGCGAGATAGCGCGGGGTCCACCGCGGGTGGAATTTGCTCTTGTAGTCGCGGAGACCGCGGAAGTTGTACCAGGTCTCGCCGTGGCGGAAGAGGACGCGCGCGAGGCGCTCCGGCAGGTACGCGGTTCGCGCCTCGCCGACGGTCGCGAGCGGCGCCATCCCGAGGTTGAAGTCGACGTACCCCTCCGCGCGGCACCACTCGAAGAGGCGCACGAGGAGCGAGTCCATGACGCCCGGCGGCGCGTCGGGCGTGAAGCGCATGAGGTCGATCGAGACCTCGCCGCCGCGCGGCCCGGGCAGCAGGTTCGCGAACGCGACGACGTCGCCGTCGCCCGACCGGACGACGGCGACCGGGTACCGCTCCAGGTAGCGCTCGTCGAAGGAGCCGATCGAGAACTGCTTCTCGGTCGCGTCCTTCGCGGCGAGCCACGCGTCCGAAACGCCGCGCAGTGCGGGCAGCAGCCGCGCGACCCGGTCGGGCGCGACGACCTCGAAGCGCGCTCCCGACCGCTCGACGCGAGCGACCGCCTGGCGCAGCGACTTGTACGTGCCGCCCGCGAGCGAGAAGCGCGTCAGGTCGACGTGAGCCTCCTCGCCGAGCTTGAAGAGCCGGTATCCCAGGTCGTGCAGCGCCGGGATCCACGCGCTCGAGATCTGGTAGAAGACGGCGCGCCGATCGAGCTCTTGCGCGCGCGCGAGCACCGACTGGAGCAGCGGAAGCTCGCGCCCCGGGACGACGACCGGATCGGAGAACACGACGAGGTACGGCCCGACCGTCCGGTAGAGGCACGCCCCGACCCCCTCCTCGAAGAGGATCGACTTGTCGAAGTTCGCGACGCTCAGGAACGACGACGTCCCGCCGAGGCGCGCGTGCAGCGCGAGCGCGCGCTCGACGTCCCGCACGCTCGGCGGCGTGAACCGGGTCGGCACGCGCATCGCGACCCAGAGCACGATCGCGACCGCGCCGATGCCGAGCGTCGCCAGGGAGCGCCCGAAGCGGGACGTCTGCGCCCGGTGCGCGAAGATCCAGAGGTCCCCCGCGACCAGAGAGCGCGGCTCGTGGGTCGCGAAGCCGACCGCGATGAAGACGAAGACGGCCGCCACGACGAGCGCGGCGCCCGGCCAGCCGATCCAGTCGCCGTGGCTCGGCCGCCGGAAGAGCGGCGCCTGCGACGCCGCGAGGAGGGCCACGGTCGCGAGCAGGGTCGCCTCCTCGAAGTCGAGACCCTTCAGCAGCAGGGCCGCCGCGCCGACCGCGGCGGCCGCGACCGTCAAGCGATGTGCGGCGCGATACCCGCGCGCGAGCCCGCGCGCGAGCACGAGGAGGAGCACGCCGATGCAGGTCGTCGCGAGGTGCGACGCCTCGACGACGTGCACCGGCACGCGGCGCTCGAGGAAAGCGAGCCGGTGCGCGAGCGCGGGCGACGCCGCGCTCGCGATGAGGACGAAGCCCGCGCCGCCCGTGACCGCGGCCATGGCCGCACGTCCGATGCCGGCCCAGCGCACCCCGCGGCGCGCCGCGAGCGCCAGCAGCGCGAGCGAGGCGAGCGCCCACGGCACGACGTAGTAGATGGTGCGATAGGCGACGAGCGCCGCGGTGCGCGCGCTCGGCCGCCCGTGCAGGGTGGCGAGCCAGAACGCGTCGGCGCTGCCGAAGCCGCCCGGGATGAGGCTCGCGACGCCGATCGCCTGCCCGAGGAAGAACGAGTGCAGGGTGCGAGAGCCGAGCGGGACGCCCGCGCTCGCGACCGTCAGCGCGAAGACGCCGGCCGCGAGCGCCCAGTCGCAGACGCCGACCAGGAGGAGGCGTCCCCACGGCGCGGGCGCGGCCGCCCACTCCCAGCGGCGCGCGAGGCGCGCCTGCAGCCGTCGCAGCACGAGGCCCGCCGCGACCGCGATCGCGACCGCGCACGCCGCCTGCACGGCGATTCCCGCGCCGTGCCTCCCGTACGGCACGAGGGCCGCCAGCACCCAGGCAGCGAGCCCGCCCGCGAAGCCGATCGCGATCTGAGCGATGCCGGCGCGCAGCGCCGACGCCGGCACCGCGGCCGCGCGGTAGAGCCAGAGGCGGACGGCCGGGCCGGCGAGCGGACCGAGCGTCAAGAAGTTGCTCCACGCGAACGCGATCGCCCCGAAGGTCCAGCGATCGCGGCGCGAGACGCCGGTCCGCGCGAGCACGACCACGTCGTAGAGGCCCATGACCGCCACGTTGAGCGCCGTCAGCGCGATCGCCGCAGCGAGCCAGCGCCCGTTCAGCGCGCCGATCGCGCGTCGCACCTCGTGCGGGTCGATCGTCCGCACGACCTTCCACGACAGCACGAGCACGAGCAGCACCGCGGCGGCGGGCAGGACCTGGGGCGCGTGGCCGACGAGCCAGAGCGCGGCGGCGCGCAGGCGCGAGCGCGGCGCGGGCGGAACGGCATCCTCGGACGCCGGCCGTGCATCGGGACCGCGCATGCCTCAGCTTGCCGGGAAGAGGCGGCTCGCCGCCAGCGCCACCGCGGCCGCATCGTGCGCGAAGTGGTGGTCGCCGGGCAGGGTCACGACCTCCACTCCGGGGATCCCGGCGAGCTTCCGGCAGTCCGCCTCGGCGTCGTCGACGCCGCTCAGACAGAGGACGCGCGGCACCGCTGCGGTCCGTAGCGCGGCGTCGACGCGGTGGTCGGCGCTGGCCTCCGGGCTCCTGACCCAGTCGAGCGGGTTGATCTGGAAGGACGCGCTCTCGCCGGGCGCGATGAGCAGCACGCCCGCGAGGCGCGCGCGCTCGCGCGCTTTCCAGTCGGCGACGACCACCGCGGCGATCTCGGCGCCGAACGAGTATCCGCCGAGCACGACCGGCAAGCCCGAGCTCGACGCGACGGCGACGACGCGATCGACGTCGCGCGCCACCTCCACCGGCTCGCGCTCGGCGTAGAAGTACTTGAGCGAGCTCCAGCCGATCGTCGCGATGCCGCGCCCGGCGAGCTCGTGCGCGACGCTGTCGTCGAGCCAGGCCCAGCCGCCGTCTCCCGAGAGGAACACCACGAGCGCGCGCGGCGCGGACGCGGGCCAGACGTAGGTGAGCGGCAGGTCGAGCCGATCGAGCTCGGCCTCGAGCCGCTCGGCGAAAGCCGTCCGGGGTTCGCTCGCCGCCGGCGTCGCGGCGCCGGCCGGCGCCGGGGTCGGCGGGGTCGCATCCTCGGCGCGTGCGATGGCGCCCATCGCGAGCGCGCACGCGAGCGCGCCCGCCGCCGCCGCTGCCGGGACGCGCCGCCGCCCGCGGCTCGCCGCCGCTACGCGGGCGCGCATGCGAGGATGTGGCGTGCTGCGGCCGCGAGGTCGGCGACCACCGGGGTCGCGACCGTGAGCCGGGCGCGCTCCTCCTCGCCGTGTCCGGTCGTGACGAGGATGCCGCGGCATCCCGCGCGCGCCGCGAGCTCGACGTCGACGGCATGATCGCCGACGACCCACGAGCGCGGCAGGTCGGCTCCGAGCACGTCGCGCGCGCGGAGGAGGGGGGTCGGAGACGGCTTCCGGCAGTCGCAGCGGGCGTCGGGGAGATGCGGGCACATGTAGGTCGCCTCGATCGCGATGCCGGCCCGATCGAGGTCGTTCAGGAGCCGGCGGTGGAAGACCTCGAACTCCGCGTGCGAGAAGATGCCGCGCGCGATGCCGCTCTGGTTCGTGACGATCGCGAAGCGGTAGCCGGCGGCGCTCAGCACGCGCAGCGCATCGACGACGCCCGGCAGCAGCTCGTAGTCCGCGAGGCGGTAGCCGTACCCGACGTCGCGGACGAGCGTGCCGTCGCGATCGAGGAACACGAAGCGGCCGTCCGGCATGCGCTCCAGGATCGCGCGAATCCGGCCTCGGGACAATTTGGGATGCTGCGCCACCGCCGCCGCTCGGGAGGTTCAACACCGGCGCACGCCCGAGGACGCGATCCGCGACCGCGTGCGATTCAGAATGGCGTTTCGCACGTTCGTCGCACGTTCGTCGCACGTCGCGGCGGTGGTCCTGGTCGGCGGCGGAAGAAAGCCCTACGCTCGCTCGGCATGGGGGAAGCAGTCGAGCCGGCCGGCGGCGGCGCGGATCTGCGGGCGAGGGCGGTCACCGTCTACGCCGGGTCGTCGCGCCGATCGCCCGCGGGGCTGTTGGCGCTCGCGCGCGACCTCGGGCGCGGCATCGCCGAGCGGGGCTGGGTGCTCGTGTACGGCGGCGCGCGCATCGGCCTCATGGGCGCGCTGGCGGATGCGGCGCTCGCGGCCGGCGGTCGCGTCGAGGGCGTGATCCTCGACACCTTCGCGCGGGTCGCGCACGCGAGCCTGCACGCGCTCGAGACCGTCGCCGACATGCGGTCGCGCAAGGCGGGCCTCGCGCACCGCGGCGACGCCTACGTCGTCCTGCCGGGGGGCTTCGGCACGCTCGAGGAGCTCTCGGAGATCCTGGTCGAGCGCCAGCTCGGGCTCCACGAGAAGCCGCTCGTCCTCGTGAACCACGAGGGCTTCTGGGATCCGCTGCTCGCGCAGATCGATCGCCAGGTCGCGGACGGACTCGTGAAGGAGGCGTACCGGGCGCTCTTGACGGTCGTGCCCGATGCCGAAGCGGCGCTGGCCGCGATCGCGCGCTCGCCGGCCGCGGATCGCGGCCGCTCGGGTGGGGCCTCGGACCTGGCGAAGCTCGCGTGAGCGACGTCACGGGCGCGCGAGCGCGAACGCGCGGCCGCCGAGATCGCGGAGAAGATCGTCGAGCGGGAACGCGCCGCGCGTCGCCCTCGCGATCGCCGCGTCCCCGACGAGCGTGCGCATCTCCGGCATCGCGCGCAGCATGAAGCGGGCGACGGCCCGGTAGAGGAACCGCATCGCGGCCCGGCCGACGCGTCCGAGCTGCCACGCGATCAGGCCGACGTGGCCGATCTCGTCGATCAGGATCTCGTCGTAGAGGAGCGCGATGCGCGCGGCGACGGCCGGCTCGTCGGCGAAGATCTCGCGTCCCCGGTCGCGCAGCATGCGGAAGAGGATGCAGCCGGCCATCTCGCTCGCGCCGGTGAGCGGCAAGCCCAGGCGCTCGGGAAGGGCGAGGATCGCGTGGACAACCGCGCGCGCCGCGAGCGGGGGTCGCACGTCCGGGACCGGAAGCCCGAACGCCCGCACGACGTCGGCCAGCATGCGGGTGTGGTAGTGCTCCTGCAGCGTCACGTGGACGAGCACGGGCTCGCGCCCGGCGTGCATGCGCCCGAGGCGCTCGGCGAGCTCGACGCCGTAGCGCTCCGACACGTTCGACTTCGCGGTGGCGAGCAGGAAGAGCGCGCGCTCGTCGAGCCCGCGCTCGGGCCGGGCGCGCGCGAGGTTCCGCAGGAACGTCGCGCGATCGATCGGCGCGCGCGCGGCGAGCGGGCTCGAGTCGAGGCTCGCGAAGAACGACTCGCGGTGGGCGAGCGTCCGGCGTGCGAAGTCGGGCGCGCCGTCGCGAGCCGCGAGGATCGCGACGTAGCGCGCGAGGCCGCCCTCGGCGTCCCGTTGCGCACGCGCCGTCCGAGCCGCGACCAGCAGCACCGCGACCGAGCCGATCCCGGCGAGCGCGGCGGCCGCCGCCCACGGCGCGAGGGCGCCCATCGTCGCGGCGCCGCTCGCCGGGCACGTCAAGAACGGCATCCATGAACCGATCATCGTCCGTCCCTCCTTGCCGCGAATCGTAAGGAGGAGCCGGAGCCAGGCGCCATCGCGCGCTCGCGCCGATTTTTCGCGTACGGCCGATCCGGTACGAGCGGCCGGGCCTCGTAGTCCGAAAGTACGGTCTGGTGCGTCGCAGCCTTTCCGTCATACTTCGCGCCGGAGGTCCGAGTTGGCGCGCGAGCCCGTCAAGGTCGTCATCGTGGACGATCACCCCGTCTTCCGCGACGGGCTCCGGCGCTGCCTCGAGTCCAGCCGATCGCTCAAAGTGCTCGCCGCGGTCGGCGGTGCCGACGAGCTCTGGAAGGCGCTGCGCACGCACGGCCGGCCGCAGATCGTGCTGATGGACGTCGAGATGCCGGGAGAGGGCGGGATCGCGCTCACGCAGCAGCTTCACGACCGCCACCCCGACGTGCGCGTCCTCATGCTGACCGCGTTCTCCGACTCGGAGCGCGTCTTCGCCGCGCTCAAGGCCGGCGCGGTCGGCTATCTCCTCAAGAACATCGCTCCCGAGGAGCTCCGCCGGACGGTCGGGCGCGCGGCGGCGGGCGAGGCGATGCTCTCGGGCGAGGTCGCGGGGCGCGTGCTGCGCGAGTTCGAGCGCGAGCGCGCCGAGGAGCCGCACCGCGAGCAGCTCGCGACGCTGACGCAACGCGAGGAGGAGGTGCTCCGCCTGCTGGCGACCGGCGAGTCGAACCGCGAGATCGCGCGCCGTCTCTTCATCAGCGAGCAGACGGTGAAGAACCACCTCGCGAGCATCTTCCGGAAGCTCCGCGTGAACGACCGCACCAAGGCGGCGCTGCTCGCCGTCAAGCTCGGCTTCGCGCGCGACGAGACGCGATGAGCCCGCGCCTCCGCTTCGCCTTCCGCGTCGCCCTCGTGGCGGCCGCGATCGCGACCGTCGTTGCGAGCGCGTTCTCCTTCCGAGCGTCCGACTGGCCGATCTACCTCGTCTTCGTCCTGCTGCGCCTCACCGTCATGTCGCTTTCGGTCGAGGTCCTTCCCGGGCTGCTGCTCCCGATGCCGGAGATGGCCGTCACCATCGGGTTTCTCTACGTCGGGGGGCTGCCGATCATCATCCTCTGCAACCTCTCGCCTCCGACACTGGCCCAGCTCCTGTACTGGGTCCTTCCGGGCCGCCTGCCCGCGCGAATGCCCACCATCTACTCCGGCCCCGGTGGACACGGCCCCCGCGAGCGCTTGGTACCCAGGTCCGCGGTCGCGGCCGACTGGGCGATGTACGCGATCGGCCTGGGCGTGCGCTGGGCCGTGGCGAGCGTCGTCGCGGGAGGCGCGCCGCCGTGGTCGAGCGCGCTCGCCATCCTGGCCGGCGAGGCGGCGGGTTACGCGGTGTGGTCGGTGGTGTCGCTCGCGCCGATCCTGAGCTTCAGCGACGTCCTGCGCGCTCCGACCGGCCTGTGGGCGCGTGCGCTCCGCCAGGACCTCGGGCTCATCATGATCCCGACCTTGACGCCGTTCATCTTCCTGATCGCCTACGGCTACCGCGCGGTGGGCGTGCTGGGAGCGACGGCGTGGTCGCTGGCCGCGCTCGGCGTGCACTTCCTCCTGAAGCGCCTCACCGAGCGCCGGATCGTCGTCGAGCGCCAGAACGACCAGCTCGCGGCGCTGAACCGCGAGCTCGAGCACCGCGAGCGGCTGTCGGCGATCGGGAAGATGTCGTCGGTCGTCTCGCACCAGATGCTCCAGCAGCTCGGCATCATCGGCCTCCACGCCGACCTGATCCGCCACGCCGAAGCGGACGGCGACGCGGCGCACGCGCTCGCGCAGGCGCGCTCGAGCGCGCGCGAGATCGAGGATGCGCTCGCCGACGTGAACCGCGTCCTGACGGACCTCCTCGTGTTCAGCCGCGACCTCCGGCTGAACATCGCGGAGCACGACCTCGCGACGCTCGCGCGCGAATGCGCGGAGGAGTGCGGCCGGGTCGCCGACGCGCGCGCCGTGACGATCGACCTCGAGTGTCGCGCCGCGCCGCCCGTCGTGCTCGACAAGCTGAAGATGAGGCAGGCGATCGTGAACGTCGTCCGGAACGCGATCGAGGCGGCCCCGCCGGGATCCGTGGTGACCATCGCGTCCGGGCCGGCCAGCGATGGCGTCGAGATCGCCGTCCGCGACCGCGGGGGCGGGATCGCCCCCGGCGACGCCGATCGGGTGTTCGCGCCGTTCTACACGACCAAGGACGGCGGCACCGGCCTCGGCCTCGCGATCGCGCGCGAGTTCACCGAGGCGCACGGCGGGCGGATCGCGGTCGACCGGACGGCGTCGCCCGGCACGACCGTCCGGATCGCGCTCCCGCTCCGGCCGCAGGACGCCGGCGGACTCGCGACCGCGGCCGCCGGGGTCGCTTCGTAGAAGCGCCGACGGCGCGACGCTGCGCGCCGGCGGCGCCTCAAGCGGCCGCCGCGATCGCCCGACATTCGATGGAGCGGCCGCGCAGGGGCGTCTCGCGCGCGCGCATCGGAGGGGCATGGCGGTGTGTGGTTCGGGAAGCGATCGCCGTCGACGAGACGTCGCGGGACGCGCGCTTCGCCGACGCGCGGGCGCGCTGGCGCTCGCGGCCGGCCTCGCGGCCGACGCGGCCTGGGCGCAGAGCGCCCTCCAGGTCACGCCCGACGGCAAGCGGACGCTCATCAACAAGCAGGTCGGCGACGAGCGCTGGGCGATCACGCTCAACGCCGACGACGCGACCGTCACCGGCAACGTCTCCGAGGCCGGCGGCTCCGCTGCGTTCCTCTTCTGCACCCCGGGCCTGACGACCGATCGCGAGGATGTCGCGCTCTCGTGCCAGTCGGCGCCGCCGTGCACGGTCGCGCCGTGCCCGGGATCGCAGTGGACGTTCGCGGACGACGTCGCCCTCCCGCTCTCGTTCTTCGCACCGCCGGCAGGGCCGACGCCGACGCCCGTGCCGACCGCCGCGCTCTCCGATCTGCGCGGCCTCTGGCAATTCGACTACGCGATCGCCGGCGGCTCGACGGCGGTCTACGAGCTCGTCGACGTGCTCTACCAGTTCGGTCGCCCCGTCTTGACGGGCCACGACGCGACCGGATTCCCGGTCAACGTCGCGTATCCGCAGCCGGGCGCCGCGCCGCAGTACGAGTTCGCGCTCCTCGCCGTCGCCGAGAACGGCTGCCTGCTCACGCTCTTCCGGCGAGACGGCGCCGCGACGATCGCCGGCATCGCGTTCCCGGTCGGCCGGGCCTCCGACGGCAGCTGCCTCGGCATCGCGCTCGGACAGACGCCGGTCGAGGTGTCGGGGTTCCGGCTCCCGACCGACGGCGCGCGCGCCGCGCCCGGGCCCGCGGTCGACGCGAGCGAACTCCAGCGCCTGATCGACGTCCTCCAGCCGAACGTCCGCCGCTGACGACACCGGGCGGAGACTCGTGCGCTCGACGTGCGCCCGGCTCGGTCGCCCGCATCGCGACCGGCTCGGGACCGCGCCATGGCTTCTCGGTGACGCAACGGTCGCGCGCGCGATCGTGCATCCGCGCATGACGCGAGAGCGGTCGCGGACGAGGCCGGCGCGGCTTTTTCGAAGCCGCTCGGGGCACGGAACTTGGTCCCCTCGTCGGTCGAGGGAACGTCGCGAGGGACCAGGGGCCATGTCGGACACGATACCGCCGATTCACGTACCGCTTCGCCGGAGCGCGCTCGTCGCCGCGCTCAAGGTCGCGGATCTCGCTCTCGTCACGGCGAGCTGGGCGATCGCGACCGCGATCGGGCGCGCCGGGCTGTCGCTCGAGCGCTGGCCGTCGCTCGTCGGGGTGCTGCGCTCCGAGATGGCCGTCGCCGACGCGCTCGCGGTCGCCGCTTACCTGTACTTCTTCCACCTCGTCCTGAGCGCGTGCGGGATCTACCGCTCGCATCGCATCGCGCCCGCCTCGCGCGAGCGCGGCGAGCTCGCGACCGCGGTCGTGCTCGCGAGCTTCCCGCTCGTCGTGGTCGGCTGGTGGCTCGAGCCCGCGCTCCTCCCCCCGCACTTCCTGGTCGCGTTTCCGATCGCGGCGCTCGCGTCGCTGTTGCTCGCGCACGAGGCCTTTCGCTGCGCGGCGCGCCTCGCGCGGAGCGCCGGCCGGAACCTGCGCGACGTGGTGATCGTCGCGGACGGGCCGTCGTCGCTCGGCGTCGCGATGAAGCTCGCATCGCGCGTCGGGCTCGGCTACCGCGTCGTGCGCGTGATCCCATGCGGCTCGGAACCGCCGGGAGCAGGCGCGCCGCGCCCGCCCGCCGAGGTCGCGCGCGAGCTGGAGGAGCTCCTCGCCGAGCGCCCGGTGGACGAGCTGTTCCTGGCCCTCCAGTACGGGAGCGCGCAGCCGCTCGCGCGCGCGCTCCTCCTGCGCTGCGAGCAGCAGGGCATCACGGTGCGGGTGATCGCGAACCTGACCGCGCTCGACTGCGCGTGGACGACGGTCGACGCGCTCGGCGGCCACCCGGTGATCACGGTCGCGACCGGCCCGCGCGACGCGGTCCAGCTGGCGCTGAAGCGTGCGGTTGACGTCGCGGGCGCGCTCGTCGGGCTCGTCGCGCTCGCGCCGCTCATGGCGTCGATCGCGCTCGCGATCAAGCTCGACTCGCGCGGCCCGGTCATCTTCGCGCAGCAGCGCGTCGGCCTGAACCGGCGGCGCTTCCGCGCGCTCAAGTTTCGCACGATGGTGAACGGCGCCGATCGCCTGCAGAAGCACCTGGAGCACCGGAACGAGGCGGACGGCCCGGTCTTCAAGATCGAGAACGACCCGCGCGTGACGCGTGTCGGCCGCATCCTCCGGAAGCTGTCGCTCGACGAGCTGCCTCAGCTCGTGAACGTCCTGCGCGGTGAGATGAGCCTCGTGGGCCCGCGCCCGCTTCCGGTCCGCGACGTGACCCGCTTCGACGCGAACTGGCACAAGCGCCGCTTCAGCGTGAAGCCCGGCATCACCTGCATCTGGCAGGCGACCCGCCGCGAGCCGACCTTCGACGAGTGGGTGCGCTCCGACATGGAGTACATCGACAACTGGTCGATCGGGCTCGACCTCAAGATCCTCGCGAAGACCTTCTCGATGGTGCTCTCGCGCGACGGAGTGCACTGACCGTTCCAGCCGCCGGCGCACCGCGCGCCGGCGTCGGGAGCCCGGCCCCGGGCCGCTCGCGACCCGCTAAGGGGTGCCGCCGAGGCGGCCGATAGGGAGGCAGGCGAGCCCCAACCCGCCCGAGGGCGACGTGCGCACCGGCGCCGGCGGACGGGAGGCGCGGCGCGGGCCGCGACGGCCGGCGGCTCGCCGCGAGACCATGGCGGCGGCTGAAGCGCGGACGTTCGGGGACACGGCGGCGGCGGGCGGGCCGGCGCGCGAGGTCGTCGCGCTCGGCGTCGTGACGGCGCTCGTCTTCGGCGCGCTCGCGACCGGGTCGTCGCGCCTCGCGCTCGTCGGGACGGCGGGGATCGCGGCCGCGGTCGGCCTGGCGCTCCTCGTTTCGATCGCGAGCGCGCGCACGGCGGACGTGCTCTTCGCCGGCCTCGCGTGCCTCGTCGCGGTGCCGGTCGACAAGTACTTCGGCTACCAGGCGCACGTCGGCGGCTGGCCCGGCATCCGCGTGTCGGCGGCCGATCTCCTGCTCCTGCTGCTCGCGCCGCTCGCGCTCCTGTCGCGCGTGCTCGATCGCCGGCGAAGCGGCCTGCCTTCGCTCCTGGTCGCGATCGTCGCGTGCGCGGTCGTCCAGTACGGCGTCTCGCTGCTCGGCTCGACGCGCACCGCGCTCTCGCTGTACGAGATCGCTTCGACGCTGCACGCGCTCGCGGTCGCGTGGGTCGTCGCCGTCCTGTTTCGACGCCGTCACGTCGGCGCGATCGTCGGCGCGCTCGCCCTTCTCGTCTGGCTGCACACGGGCTTCGCGCTCGCCCAGGTCGCGACCGGCCGGCCGCTCGGCGCGGGCATCTTCGGAGGGCGCGACGAGATCCTGAACGAGTCGCTCACCACCGGGGCCGCGTTCCTCCGCCCGTCGGGTCTCTTCCCGCACCCGATCGTGTACGCGGACTTCCTCTTTTTGACGCTGCCCGTGATCGCGGCCGGCGCCGCTTCGCTCGGGCGCGCCTGGCAGCGCTGGCTGCTCGCCCTGACGGTGCTCGCGGGCGCCGGCGGCCTCGCCCTCACGCTGTCGCGCGGCGCGTGGCTCGCCGCGCTCGTCGCCGGCGCGACGTTCGTCGCGCTCGGGGTTCGACGACGGCTCGTCGATCGCGCGACCCTGCGGCGGATCGGCGCGGCGGCCGCCGTCGCCGGCATCGCGCTCGCGGTCGCGCTCGGGCCGCGCGTCTACGACCGCCTGACCGAGAGCCAGGCCGGGAACCTCGACGTCCGCTTCGACCTCAACTGGATCGCGCTCCGCATGGTCGCGGATCGGCCGCTCGCCGGTCAGGGGCTGAACACCTTCGTCGAGGTGATGGAGCGCTTCGACCCGAAGGACGTGATGGCGTACTTCCCGGCGCCCGCGCACAACCTCTACCTGCTCGAGGCGGCCGAGGCGGGCGCTCCGGCGCTCCTCCTCCTGCTCGCGACCTTCGGGTTCCTCCTGACGGCCGGCGTGCGCGGCACGCGGCGCATCGCCGATCCGGCGCTCGCGTGGCTCGCGATCGCGGTCGTGAGCGGGGTCGCCGGGCTCGCGGTGTCGCAGCTCGCGGACTTCAGCCTCCGGCTCGAGCCGCTCCGGACGACCGCGTGGTTCCTGATCGGCGTCCTCTTCGGGGCGCTGAACGTCGGCTCCGCGCAGCCCGCCGTACGGTCTCCCGCGGAGGTCTCTCCGCCGGCCGGCGAGCCCGTCGGGGCGTCGTCGTGAGCGAGGCGACGACCGCGCTCGGCGGCGACGCGCCGACGGACGCCGGCCCGGCCGGGAGCGCCGGTGCCGCGGGAGCGATCGCATCCGCACACGCGGGCGCGGAATCGGTTGCGCCAGCCGGCGGAGCGCGCGCGCCCGCGTGCACCCACCCGGAGACCACGCCGCTCTACGGCGGCCTTCTGGCCCGCTGCGTTGCCTGCGGCGTCGTCCGGACCGCGCGCGATCCGCGCTTCGTCTACGGCCGGTCGTACTTCGTCTCGGACGAGGCCGACGGCTACGACTTCGACTCGACCTACGCGCGCATCGCGGACGCCGAGCGCTTCGGCGCCGAGCTCGACCGGCTCGCCGCGCTCGGGCTCCGGGGCAGGGTGCTCGACGTCGGCTGCGCGACCGGCGCGTTCCTCGCGCTCGCGCGCGCGCGCGGCTGGAGCCCGACCGGCGTCGAGCTCGCCGACTTCGCGCGCGCCGAAGCGGTGCGGCGCTCGGGAGCGCGCGTCGAGCGCACGCTCGACGACCTTCCGGCGGGAGCGACCTTCGACGTCGTGACGCTCCACCACGTCCTCGAGCACATCCACGACCCGGTCGCCTTCCTCGCGTGCGGCGTTCGCCCGCGCGTCGGACGGCTCCTCCTGGTCGAGGTCCCGAACTTCGCATCGCTCGCGTCGCGCGCGGAGGGTCCCGCGTGGCAGGACCTGCGGCCCGAGCAGCACGTCTTCCACTACACGGCGCCGACGCTCGCGGCGGTCCTCGAGGCGTCGGGCTTCGCGGTGCGCTCGACCGGGACGCTCTGGGCTCCGGTCTGGAGCTTGCGCTCGGCCGTCACGCTCGCGCGCCGGCTCCCTCACCTCCGGGGCGGCGATCCGCGCCGGCATTCCGAGCTGCAGGCCCCCGGCGACGGGCGCACGCCCTTCGCGACCCCGGCCGCGAGTGCCGCGAGCGCGGCCGTGGCGATGCGCGGGTGGCGCCCGCCGACCGGCGTCAAGCGCCTCCTGACCGAGGCGTCGCGCCGCGCGCTCGCGCCCGTCGTGCGGCGGCTCGAGCAGGCCGGCCTCGGCGAGCGCCTCGTCGTGGAGGCCGTGCCGCGATGAGCGAGGAAAGGGCCTTCGCCGGCGTGCCGCTCGTGGTGTGGAACGCGGTCGCGATGCTGGCGGCGCGGCTCGCGCCGCCGGTCTTCTCGTTCGCGATCAACGTCGCGATCGCGCGCCTCTACGGCGCCGGCGCGCTCGGAAGCTACGTCTGGGTGCTCTCGCTTCTCGTGATCTTCCAGACCGTGGCGGGCGCCGGGATGACGCTCCTCGTGACGCGCGAGATCGCGGCCCGTCCAGGGGACGCCGCAGCGCTCGTCGTCCAGGCGCGCACGATCGGCGTCGCGACCGGTCTCGGCGCGACCGCGCTCTTCCTCGTGATCGCCTTTTTTTCCTCGGACGCGACGAGCGCGCTCGCGGCCGCGGCGCTCGCGCCGTCGCTCCTGCCGTCGGCGTGGATCGCGGTGCAGGAGGCGTACTTCGTCGCGCACCGCCGGCACCACGCGGTGACCGCGGTCGCGATCGCGGAGAACGCGGTCAAGCTGGCGCTCGCCGCGCTCGCGCTCGCGGCCGGCGGCGGTCTCGTCGGCGTGTGCGGCGCGATCACTGCGGCGCGCGTGGTCGCGCTCGCGTTCGGCCAGCGGCTCATGGCGCGCGCCGGCTGCCGGCCCGGGTGGCGCCTCGCGATCCGCGACTCCGCTCCACTCGCGCGCGCGCTCCCGCCCTTCGGCGCGATGCTCGTCGTCGCGATGCTCTTCTTCCGGGTCGACGTCCTCGTCGTCGGCCTCTTGCGCGGGGAGCACGACACCGGCGTCTACGGCGCCGCGGTGACGCTCTACACGGTTGCGCTGCTTCTCCCGGACAGCGCGATGTCCGCGGTGTTCCCGCGCCTCGCCGCCTCCTTCCAGAGCGGAAGGGCGGGCGCCGCGACGGCGACGCTCCTCACCGCGAAGCTGCTCGCGATCGCGCTCGTGCCGGTCGCGGTCGCGCTGATCGACCTGGCGGACCCCGTCCTGCACCTCGTGTACGGGGCGCGCTTCGCCGACGCGGCACCGGCGCTTCGGATGCTCGCCGCGTCGCTGCCGGTGCACGCGGTGAACGCGGCGTTCGGGCAGGCGCTGCAGGCGGGCGGCCACCAGCGCGCGATCCTCGCGGTCGCGGTCCTCGGGACCGCGCTCCACGCGGTGGTCACGTGCGCGCTGGTCGCGCTCCTCGGGATCGAGGGCGCTCCGATCGCGGTCCTGTTCTCGTCGTCGGTGGTCGCGGTCCTCGGGGCCGCGGTCTTCCATCTCCGGGTCGCGCCGATCCGGATCGGCCTCCGCAGCGTCTGCGCGGTGAGCGCGGTCGCCGGGCCGGTCGCGCTCGCGCTCCTCGCGCCGGCCCGTCTCGAGCTCGCCGCGACGGTCGCCGGGGCGGTCTGGCTCGCGTGCGCGCTCGGCGCGCGCCAGGTGCTCGGTAGCGACGAGATCGCGGAGATGGCCCGCGTGCTGCGGCCCGGCCGCATGGAGGCGAGAGCGTGAAGATCGCCATCGTCCATCCCTACCCGGTCTCGGAGCGGGCGGTGGGCGGAACGACGCGCGTGTACCTCCTCGCCCGGCATCTCGCGGCTCGGCACTCGGTCCGCATCCTGACGCACGCGTCGGGCGACCCGATCGCCGACGCCGCGGCCGTGCGCGCGATGGCGGACCTCGGCGTCGCGCAGGAGATCTTCGCGCGACCGCGCGCGACCGTCGGGCGGAAGCTCGCGTGGGCGCTCGGCCACGCCCCGTACTTCGTCGGCCACAACCGCAATCCCGCGCTCGAGGCCGCGCTCGCCCGTCTCGACGCCACGGACGAGCTCGACGTCGTGCACGTCGAGTTCGCGTACCTGGCACCCGTCCTGGGCGCGCTCGGCCCGCGTCCGGCGCGCGTGCTCGCGGAGCAGGAGACGATGTCGGTCGTCGTGGAGCGGCTGCACGCCGTACCGAGCCGGCGGCTCTCGCTCTACCAGGTCTACCTGTCGCGCCAGCTCGCCGGCGTCCGCCGCTTCGAGGCGCAGGCGGTCCGGACGTTCGACCGCGCGTTCGCGATCAACGAGGCGGAGGCGGCGCTGCTGTCGCGGGTCGCCGGGCGCGAGGTGGCGGTCCTTCCGCACGTGGTCGCGGCCGACGCGTTCCGAGCGCCCGCAGCCGAGCCGCGCGAGCCGGTCCTGCTCTTCGTCGGCAACTACGCGCACGATCCCAATCGCCACGCGGTGCTCTGGTTCGCGGAGTCGGTCTGGCCGCGCGTGTGCGAGGAAGCCGGCGACGCGGCGCTCGCCGTGGTCGGTCCGCACCTGCCGCCGGCGGAGGCGCTCGAGCTCGCGCGCCGCGGGGCGCGTCTGCTCGGCCGCGTCGACGACCTCGCCGACTGCTACCGGCGCGCGACCGTCTTCGTGAACCCGATCCTCTCGGGTGGCGGGATGCGCGGGAAGGTCCTCGAGGCGTTCGCGAGCGGCCGGCCCGTCGTCTCCACCCGGCTCGGGATGGAGGGCATCGCCGCGGAGGACGGTGTCCACGCCGACCTGGCGGACGACGCCGTTGCCTTCGCGCGCGCGGTCGTCCGGCTCCTTCGCGATCCGGAGCTCCGGCGCCAGCGCGGGCGCGCGGCGCGCGCGCTCGTCGAGCAGCTCTACGACGCGCCGTCGGTCTTCGGGCGCCTCGAGGACGCCTATCGGGACGCCGTCGCCGAGCGGCTCGCCCGCCTCACGGCGGATCGCGTCGCATGAGCGCGGCGCCGAAGCGGCGGCTCTCGATCCAGGTCGTGACCTGGAACAGCGCCGACGTGATCGACGGCTGCCTCGCGAGCATCCTCGCCGAGGACCATCCCGACGTCGAGACGATCGTCGTCGACAACGCCTCGCGCGACGGCTCGGCGGAGCGCGCCGACGCCTGGATCGCGCGGGGGCTCCGCGGTGCGGTCGTCCGCGCGGAGGAGAACCTCGGATTCTGCGGCGGCCAGAACCTCGCGTTCCGGCGCTCCGAGGGCGACCTCGTCCTGCTGCTCAATCCCGACGCCCGGCTGACGCCGGGCTTTGCGGACGCGCGCCTCGCGCCGGGCTTCGCGGCGCGCGCGATCGCGCTCGGCGACGCCGCGGATCCCGAGATCGGCATCTTCGCGCCGCGCGTTCTGCTTCCCGACGGCCGGATCGATTCCGTGGGCCTCGAGCTCGACCGGCTGCGGCGCGCGTGGGATCGCGGCGCCGGAGAGCCCGGCGAAGGAGCGTACCTCGTCGAGGAGGACGTCTTCGGCGCGACCGGTGCCGCGGCGCTCCTCCGGCGGACGATGGTCCGAGACGTCGCCATCGACGGCGCCGTGCTCGACGAGCGCATCTTCGCCTACTGCGACGACGTCGACCTCGCGTGGCGCGCGCGCCTCCGCGGCTGGCGCTGCCGCTACGCGCCGTCGCTCGTGGTCGAGCACGGCCGCGCCGGCCGGAACGCGCTCCGCACCGACGCCGGCCGGCCGCGCCGCGTCCTCGAGCAGCGCCTCATGGTGCGGAACCGGCTCCTCGTGATCGCGAAGTGCGAGGGCCTGCGCGCTCTCGCGGCCGCGGCTCCACTGCTCCTCGCGTTCGAGCTCGCCCGCATCGCATTCCTCGCGTGGCGCGCGCCGCGCGTGCTCGGCGCGTACCGCGAGCTCGCCGCGCTCCTGCCCGCGGCGCTGCGCGATCGCGCGCGCATCCAGCGCCGTCGCCAGAGCGACGCGCGCATTCCGCTCGCGGCGCGTCTCGTCCGGAGGGCGGCGTGAGGGTCCTCCACGTCATCGACAAGTCGTTCCTCGGCGGCGGGCAGTCGGTCGTGCGGAACCTGATCGCGGGCTCTCGGGAGACCGGCGTCGCGACCGCACTCGCCTGTCGCGGCGGTGGGCCGCTCGTCGGCGCCGCGCGCGCGCTCGGCGCTCCCGTCTTCGAGATCCCCTTCGACAAGCGCTTCCGGCCGGGCCCGGCGCGCGCGCTCGCGCGCGCGGCGTCGCAGCATGGGGCCGACGTCGTGCACGCGCACGGCCTGGTCGCGACGTTCTACTGCGTCCTCGCGCGCGGCCTCTTCGGGATGCGGCGGCCGATCCTCTACCACCAGCACGGCTTCCACCATCACAATTACGGCGCGCTGTCGGTCGGCCTCCGGCGGGCGATCGAGCGCGCGGTCTGCCGCCGGGTCGAGCGCGTCGTCGCGTGCTCGCGCGCCGACGTCGATCAGCTCGCGCGCGAGCGCTACGCGCCGGCCGATCGGCTGCGGCTCGTCTATTACGGGATCCCGGAGCCGGCGGCGCCGGCCGACGTGGTCGCGAGGCGCCGCGCCGAGGCCGGCCTCGCGAGCGGGCAGCCGGTCGTCGGGACGATCGCGCGCCTGCACCCGCAGAAAGGCGTCGACGTCTTCCTGCGCGCGGCGGCGCGCATCGCCCGCGCGCGCCCGGACGCGGCCTTCATGATCGTCGGCACGGGCGAGATCGAGGAGGAGCTGAAGCGGCTCGGCGCGGGGCTCGGTCTCGACGGCGAGCTCCGCTGGATGGGCGGTCGTCCGAGCGCGGAATTCTTGCCGCTCCTCACGGTCGACGTGATCTCTTCGCGCTGGGAGGGCCTGCCGTTCACGCTGCTGGAGGCCATGGCGAGCGCGCGGTCGATCGTCACGACCGACGTCCCCGGATGCCTCGAGGCGGTCGGCGACCAGGAGGCATCGATCGTCCCGCGCGACGACCCCGAGCGGATGGCCGACGCGGTCCTGGATCTCCTCTCCCGCCCCGACGCGGCGGCCCGCAGCGCGGCGGCGGCGCGGCGCAGGTGGGAGCAGCGCTTCACGCTCAAGGAGATGGTCCGGCGCGTCGACGAGCTTTATGCGGAGCTCGCTCTATGAGGTCGATCGGCTGCCGGAGCGTTCCGGCCGGCGCGCGGGCGGCGATCGCCGTCCTCGGCGCGTGCGCGCTCGTCGCGTTCGCCGGCGCGTCCGCTGCAGCCGTCGACAATGCCGACCTCGCCGGCACCGCGACGCCGACGCCGGCACCAGGCGATGCTTCGCCCGGCGCCACCGCGAGCGCCCGCGTGCAGCTCGATGCGACGCGCAGCGAGCGCCAGGTGAGCCCGTTCCTCTTCGGCATGCACATCGAGTGGGTGGAGGACGGGCTCGGCCTCATGGACCCGGAGGCCGCGACGCTCCGCAAGCCGGTCGTCGACCTCCTGAAGCCGCTCCGGCCGCCGGTCCTCCGCTTCCCGGGCGGCATCCACGCCGACTACTACGACTGGAAGCTCGGCGACGGCGACCCGTCCGGGCGCGGCTCGAGCGTGAACGTCTTCACCGGCGCGTCGGAGCGCCACCGCTTCGGGACGCCCGAGTACACGGCGCTCCTCCGCGAGCTCGGGTCGCAGGCGCTCGTCACGGCGAACTACGGAACCGGGACGCCGGCGATGGCGGGTGCGTGGGCGCACCGCTTCGCGGAGATCGGCGTCTTCCCGAGGTTCTGGGAGGTCGGCAACGAGATCTACCTGAGCGGCCCGAACGCGGACGGCCCGAACGGGAAGGCGATCTTCCGCGCGCCCGAGCAGTACGCGGCCGACTTCGCCGCGTATCGCGCCGCCATCCAGAAGGACCTGCCGGACGCGAAGGTCGGTGCGATCGCGCACCTCGAGAGCGGGGCGTTCGCGCTCGCGCCCGCCGACGATCGCGACTGGACCGTCAAGATGCTCGCCGCGCTCGGGACGCGCGCCGACTTCGTCGCCGTGCACGACGCCTACGCGCCCGTGATCTTGAACGACGCCGTCGACTTCGGGACCGACGAAGGCCGGCGGCGGGCCTACCGCGCGATGTACGCCGCGACGCTCCAGACGCAGGCGAACCTCGACGACGTCGCCGCGACCGTCGCGCGCCTCTCGCCCGTCAACCAGGGCGTGCCGATCGCCGTGACGGAGTTCGGGCCCTTCTTCGGGGTGACGCGCCTCCCCGACATGAACGTCGCGTACGTCGACCAGTCGCGCACGCTCGCGGCCGCGCTCTACGTCGCGTCGGTGCTCGACGTGCTCATCGCGGACCCGCGGGTCTTCCTCGCCGCGTACACGAACCCGATCCACCGCTACTACGGGAGCCTGATCACCGATACGCCGTCGGGGCTCGTGAGGACGCCGACCTATTACCTCTACGAGCTCTACCGGACGCGCTTCGAAGCCCGGCTGATCGCGACCGAGGTCGTCACGTCGCCGAGCTTCGCGAGCTCCGAGGTCGGGATCGCGAAGGCGCGGAAGGCGGTTCCGGACCTGCTCGCGAAGGCGAGCACGAGCGCGGACGGAAAGCGGCTCACGGTGATGCTCGTGAACCGGAGCCTCGACCACGCGCTCGCGACCGCGATCGAGGTGAAGGGCTTCGCGGCGGCGAGCGCGGACTGCCGGATGCTGACCGCGGCGGCGCCGAACGCGATCAACGGGCCCGCGCTCGGCGCGACGGTCGCGGCGGGAGGGCCCGAGATCCGACCGCAGGAGGTCGCGTGCGAGGCGGCGGGGGGCAGCATCCGGCTCACGGTCCCGCCGATCGCGATCGTGAGCGTCGTCGCGCAGGGATGAGCGGACGGGCGGGGAGACCAGGGAAGGTCGGGACATGGCGGGACGACGGGGGAAGGGAACGGCCGGTGCGCTCGGGGCGCTCGCCGGCATGGTGGTCGCGTTGGGGACGATGACGGGATGCGCGGCGCAGCGGACGACGCCGCTGCCGGCGACGGCCGCGGCGCCGCTCGGCGAGTATCGCATCGGGCGCTCGGACGACCTCTCGATCAAGTTCTTCTACACGCCGGAGCTGAACGAGGACGTCGTCGTGCGTCCCGACGGGAACATCTCGCTGCAGCTCGTCGGCGACGTCCCGGTCGCCGGGCGGACGCCGGCCGAGGTCTCGGCCGACATCAAGCAGCGCTACCAGCCGAAGGTCCAGACGCGGGACGTGACCGTCATCGTGCGCGACTCGAAGAGCGCGCGCGCGTTCGTCGGCGGCGAGGTGAAGCAGCCGGCGATGGTCGCGATCGACGGCGCGATGTCGGTCGTCGACGCGATCTTCATGGCGGGCGGCGCGCTCGAGACCGCGCAGCTCCAGAACGTCGTGCTCCTCCGCATCGGCCCGAACGGCAAGGAGGCGCACCTCGTCGACGTGAAGGACGGGCTCGCGGGCGGCGAGCCCGTGCCGACGCTCCAGCCCTACGACGTCGTCTACGTGCCGAAGAGCGTCATCGGCGAGCTCAACACCTTCGTCGAGCTCTACGTCAACCGCATGATCCCGAAGAACTCCGGGTTCTTCGCCTACTACCAGATCAACCCGGTCCCCACGGTGCCGACGCCGTGATGCGCCTCGCGGTCTACTACCCCTGGCTCTACCTCACGAGCGGGGCCGAGCGGACGATCCTCGAGATCGCGCGGCGGAGCCATCATCGGATCACCGTCTTCACGAATCGCTGGGAGCGCGCCGCGACCTATCCGGAGCTCGCCGCGTGCGACGTGCGCGAGCTGTCGGAGGTCCCGGTCGATCGCAGGCTGGCCGGCGTCGCGACCGCGTTCGTTCGCATCCTCCGCCAGCGCATCGATCTTTCGGAGTTCGACGCGCTCCTGGTCGTGTGCGAGGGCCTCGGCGACCTCGTCGCGCTCCGCGCCGGCGCGACGCCGGCCTACTGCCTCTGCTTGACGCCGCTCCGGATGGCGTTCGATCCCGTGTACCGCGAGCGCTGGATGGCGACGCACGGAGCCGCCGAGCGCGCCGTCGTGCGCGCCGGCCTGCCGCTGTTCCACGCGCTCGACCGGGTCGCGTGGCGCCGCTACCGCCGCGTGTTCGCGATCAGCGAGGAGATCCGCGGCCGCATCCTGGCCGGCCGCCTCTGCCCCGAGTCGCGCATCTCGGTCCTCCATCCCGGCGTCGAGCTCGATCGCTTCACGCCGTCGCCGCCGGCGGAGCCGACGTTCTTCGTCCCGGGGCGGATCATGTGGACGAAGAACCTCGAGCTCGCGATCACCGCGTTCCGGCGCTTCCGCACGCTCGCCGGCGGCGATCGGCCGTGGAAGCTCCGCATCGCCGGCATCGTCGACCGGAAGAGCGAGCCCTACCTGGCGCGCCTGCGCGACCTCGCCGCCGGCGATCCCGCGATCGAGTTCGCGATCCACCCGAGCGACGCCGAGATGCTGGAGCACTACCGGCGCTCCTTCGCGATGCTCTTCACGGCATTCAACGAGGACTGGGGGCTCGTGATCATCGAGGCGATGGCGTGCGGCAAGCCGGTCGTCGCCGTCGACCGCGGAGGCCCGCGCGAGATCGTGCGCGACGGGCACGACGGCCTCCTCGCGCCGGCCGACCCGGAGAGCTTCGCGCACGCGATGGCGCGCCTCGCGCGCGAGCCCGGGCTCTACGAGGGGCTCTCGGCGGCAGGGATCGGCGGCGCGCGCCGCTTCGGATGGTCGGCGTTCGTCGCCGCGCTCGACGACGCCGTCGAGCGCGACCTCCGCGCCGAGCCCGTGCGCGCCCCCGTTCCGACGGGCGCGGTGGATGCGATGCCATGAGCGAAGGATGGAAAGCGGCGGCTCGACCGGTCGCGCCGGACGAGGCGCTCGCCGGCGAGGCGGTTCGGGTGCTCCGCCGCCTGATCGACGTGGCGACGCGGCGCTGGCGCGTCTTCGTCGCGCTCTTCGCGGGGGTGGCGGTCGCGATCCAGATCGTCGCCTTTCTCTGGCCGGGAACGTACGCCGCAGTCGCTGCGGTCGAGCTGCAGCGCCGGCGCTACCCCGCGCCGATCACCCCCGACCGGGCCGCCGCGCCGACGCTGATCACGACCGCGATCTCCGAGGAGGAGCTGAACTCCCAGGTCGCCGTCCTGACGAGCCAGGAGGTGCTCGAGAAGACGGTCGCCGAGGCCGGCCTCGACCGCATCCCGCCCCGCTGGTACATGCGCGTCCTGCTCGCGCCGGTCGACGCGTACAACGCCGTCTACTACCGGTACCACGACGTCCCGCCGCCGAGCGCCGTCGAGCGCGCCGTCCGCGGTCTCCGCGACGCGCTGCACGCCGAGCCCATGAAGGACTCGAACGTGCTCGCGATCACGTACGAGGCCGGGAACCCGCGCTTCGCGCAGGCGGTGCTCGACGTCGTGCTCAAGCACTACCTGGCGCACGCGCTCCAGCCCGATCGCAGCCGGGACGCGCAGGGCTTCTTCGACGACCAGGCAGCGCGCCTGAAGGACGAGCTCACGGGCTACGAGGACCGCCTGCTCGCGCTGAAGCAGCAGGTCGGCGCGGGGGACCTCGCGGGCGAGCTGAACGTCCGGCTCGCGCTCGACGCCGAGCTCCGGAAGGAGGACTGGGAGCTCCGCCGGCAGGCCGCCGAGCTCGACCGGAAGATCGACGCCTGGCGCGCGACGCTCGCCGGCAAGGCCGGCCGCGACGACTCGTCGACGACCGTCGCGCGCAACGACGCCGCGCTCCAGCTCCTCCAGGACCAGCTGCTCAAGCTCGAGCTCGAGCGCGTGCACCTCGTCGAGAACTACGCGCCCGACTCGCCCAAGATCGCCGACAACCAGCGCAAGATCGACGTCGCGCGCCGGCAGATCGCGGAGCAGGACCGGGCGCAGCTCTCGCACCGGACGACGTCGACCAGCCCGGCGTTCCAGCAGGTGGAGACCGACCTCGAGAAGGCGGTCGCGGAGCGCGCCGGGATCGCGGCGCGCCAGCAGGTGCTCGCCGGGCAGCTCGCGGATTCGCGCGCGGCGCTCGAGCGCCTCGACGCGCAGTCGCTCCAGGCGACGCGCCTCCAGCGCCTCGTCGACGTGACCGCGAGCAAGTACGAGACGTATCTCAAGAGCGGCGAGGCGGCGCGCATCGACGCGGCCCTCGACGCCGATCGCTTTTCCAACGTGACGGTCGTGCAGGGCGCCGCGGCGACGTCGCGTCCCGTCCGGCCGAAGAAGCTGACGACGCTCCTCCTCTCGCTCGCCGGCGGGATCCTGGCGGGTGTCGCCGGCTGCGCGTGGCTCGAGCTGCGAGCGGCGGGGTGGCAGCGTGTCGTCGGATCGCTCGTCGGCGGAACGGCGGAGGCGACGTGATGGAACCGGAACGCGATCGAGAAGCGCTCGAGCTGCCGCGGACCGCGGCGGGACGCGCGGTCGCGTCGCTGCTGGCCGGCGGTGCAGGGCCGTCGCCCGCGAGCGCGATCGGAGACGCGGTCGCGGACCCGCGCGTCGTCGATCCGCGCGTGATCGAGCCGGCCGGGTCCGAGGACCGGCCGCCCGCGGCGGCGGCCGCGAAGCCCGCATGGCTGCGTCCGGGCGTGCGAACCGGGGCGCGCGAGCGACTCGTGTACCCGCTCCGCCAGCTCGTCCTGTTCGGCGCGAATCGCGTCGTCGGCCGCCTGCCGGGCCATCGCCTCCGGCTCGCGTACTACCGGCACGCGCTCGGCTGGACGATCGGCGAGCGCAGCTCGATCCACTACGGCCTCCAGCTCTACGGCGGCCGCGGCCGCGTGACGATCGGCGATCGCTCGACGATCCAGATCGGGTGCCTCTTCGCGGGCGTCGGCATGAGCGATCTCGCGGTCGGCGACGACGTCGCGATCGCCTACCGGACGACGATCATCCTCGGCGGCCACGACGTGCACTCGCCCGACTTCGAGATGATCCTCGCGCCGGTCGTGATCGAGGATCGCGTCTTCGTGGGCGCGAACGCGACCATCCTCGGCGGGGTGACGCTCGGCGAAGGCTCGGTCGTCGGCGCGGGCGCGGTGGTCGGGAAGAGCGTTCCTCCGTACGCGGTCGTGACGGGCAATCCCGCGAAGGTCGTCGGCGAGCGGCGGCGCGACCTGCGCTACTCGGCGGAGCATCGCTGGCCGTTTCACTAGGCCGATTCATCTCACATGGAACGGGGTATGGAACGGGGCGCGGCTCGGGCCGAAGCGGTCGCGATCGACGCGGATCGCGGCGCGGCCGCGCGCGCGCGTCTCGGTGAGATCGCGATCGGGGTCGCGCTCGCCTGGTTCGCCCTCGAGACGGCTTTCCTCGGGCTCCGGAAGTCCTTCAGCATCGACGAGTTCCAGTACGCGCACGCGGCCTGGCTCGTCGCGCACGGGAGCGTGCCGTACCGCGACTTCTTCGAGGTGCACTTCCCGCTCGTGTACCAGGCGCTCGCGCCCGTCTTCGCCGTCCTCGGCGACGATCCGCGCGCGGTCCTGGGGTTGCGGATCGCGATGCTCGGCTTCCTCGCCCTCGCGTGCTTCGGCGCCGCGGGCATCAACCGGCGCGAGGGAAGGGTCGACTCGCTCCTCGCTCCGCTCTTCCTGCTGGCGCTGCCGCCCTTCGTCACGTTGGCGATAGAGATCCGTCCGGACGCGGCGGCGTGCGCGCTGTTTCTCGCGGCGCTCGGCGCTCTGCGCGCGGCCCGGCTCGGCGACCGCGCCGCCGGCTTCGCGAGCGGCGCGTTCCTGGTGGCGGCGGTGTGGAGTTCGCAGAAGGCCGCCTTCTACGGGTCGATCTTCGCAATCGCGCTCGTCTCCGACGTGCTGCGCCGGCTCCGCCGGAAGTCGGCGGGTGCTTCCGCGCTGCTGCGAAGCCCGCTCTTCTTCTGCCTGGGCGCGCTCTCGGTGGCCGGCGCGGTCGCGCTTTACTTGACGGTCACGCGATCGTGGGCGGCGTGGTGGTCGTGGTGCTTCGTCTGGGCCGCGGCGCACGAGCGCGGGTACCCGGGCTTCTCCTGGAGGCGCTACTTCGACCCGATCGCGCTCGACGCGCTCTGGGCCCTCGGCCTCGGCGGGCTCGGCCTCGCGACGACCGTTCGGCGCCTGACCGACGGACGACGAGCCCTCTCGGACCCCGACCTGCTGCTCGTGGCCGCGGTCCCGAGCACGCTCGCCTCGTTCGCGCTCCAGCGCGCGCCGTATCCCTACAGCCTGCTTCCCTTTCTCGCCGTCGCGGCCGTTCTCGCCGCGCGCGGCGCGGCGCTGCTGCTCGCAGCGGCGAGCGCCGTGCAGCGCGTCTCCGCCGCCGTGCTCCTCGCCTGTGTGCTCGGCCTCCAGAGCGCGGCGATCGCGCGCTTCGTCGCGAGCTCGAACGCACACCAGCTCGCGGTGCTCGGCCGCGTGGCGGAGCTGACGGCGCCCTCCGACGCCGCCTACGACAACTCGGGCGGCTACGTGAGCCGCCCGCACGCGTTCTTCTACTTCTACACCGATTCCTACCTGCGCGAGTCGATCCCCGAAAAGCTCGCGCGCGACGTCCCGCGCGCGATCCTCGCGAACGGCGCGGTCCTGAGTCTCGTCGACCTGCGATTCGATTCGCTGCCCGACGACCTGCGCGCCTTCGTCGCGCGCCACTTCCAGCCGGTCGACGGCGACATCGCGCTGTGGGGCCAGCACTACGTCGTCCCGGACGGCGGGCGTCTCGCCGACACGTTCCTCGCCGTTCGCTCCGACCGCTACTTCGTCGCGCCGCCCGAGGCGCTCGGCGACGGCACGCTTCGCATCGACGGCGAGCCCGTCACGGGGCCGGTCTTGAGCCTCGCGGCCGGGACGCACGCGCTCGCCTACGACGGGCCGGCCCGCGAGCTCGACGTGCTCTGGCTGCCGCGCAACGGCGAGCGGTGGACGCCGCGGCGGGGCCTCGCCGCCACCTTCTCTCGTCTCTTCTGAGATGTCCCGGCGGGTCCGGGCGGCGCGACGACGCGCCCTCGCACGCCGCGGCCGGAAGATTTTGCCGGAGGCGCGACGATCGTTGCCCCCGGGGCGCTCGCGCCGCGCGCCCGGTCGCCCGATTTTCCAGCAAGCTGCTCGGTGGTCGTGCAGGCGCGGCTGGCACCGCGCCTGCTACCCCGGCCGGCATCACCTTGGGGGCTCGAGGAGGGGAGAGGCGGATGGCTTTGAACGCGGACCTGCTGCGCACGAGCTTCGATCTGGTCGTCAAGCGAAACGACCACGTGACGGGTCGGTTCTACGACATCCTGTTCGAGCGCTACCCGCAGGCGAAGGCGCTCTTCCGGCGCAACTCGCGCGCCGAGCAGGAGAAGATGCTGGCCGAGGCGCTCGCTGCGGTGCTCGACCACCTCGACGACGCGTCGTGGCTGGGCGCGACGCTCGTCGCGCTCGGGCGGAAGCACGTCGACTACGGCGTCACGACCGAGATGTACGGCTGGGTCGGAGCGAGCCTGCTCGCGACGCTCGCCGAGGTGGCCGGACCGGACTGGACGCCGGAGCTCGAGAGCGCGTGGACCGAAGCCTACGGCGCGATCAGCGGGCTCATGCTGAAGGGCGCCGAGCCGAGCTACGAGCTCGCGAGCTGACGATCGCGTTGCGACGGCGGGCGGCGCGGCGCGGGTAGCCGTGCCGCGCCGCCCGCTTCGTATTCTCCCAGCATTGCAGGGCGTCGCGCGAACTCGCTGTGAGCGAAGAGCAGATCCAGGCGAGGCGATTCCTTCCTGTGTGATCAACGCCGCTTTCCATCACCGCGGTCGCGCGCGTCTGCACCTACCGGGCCACGATGTCGCGATCGCGCGCGTCGCGCTGCACGTCGGGTTTGTCGATCGCCGGGGCTCGCCCCAGTCCGCTTTCGCGCGGCTGCTGGCTCGTGAGGACTGCCCGATCTGCGCTACTTTCGACCGAATCTGGTTGACCGCCGTTTTCTCCATTGCGTACCCTCGGGCGCGCGCAACGGGATGGCGCCCCGGTGGGCACGGGTACCTCAACGACGAGATCGGTGCTCAACGCGCCGCGTATCCGATCCTGAGCGGAGGCGTGACGGACGCGCATCTCGATCTGAAGATCCCGCTTGCCCATGGCGGTGGCTACACCGCCCGTCGGCATCCCCCCTGGCACGGCCGTTCGGAAGCGCGCGTGCGTATCACGAGGCCGCCGCGCGCTTCTTGCCGACGCGGAAAAGGGAAGCTTGTCGAGAACCTCGAGCGGATGCTTGATCGAACCCGTCCCATTCACCCGGATCGATGAGGAGACACTCGCATGGAGGAGCTTCGTACGATTCTGATCGGCATCGTCGCTCTTGTTGGACTGGCCGGCGCGGCGGAAGCGTCCACAGATCTCTGGACGATGCCGATCGAGGTGACCAGTGGCGACGGCATCGGCTGCAACATCGTCAACATCAGCAGCAAGACGATCAGCGTGCACGTCGCCATCGTCAATTTCGTCGGAGGGATCACCCAGGAAAGCACGTTCGATCTGTTCCCGCACGGCGGACAAGGTCTCGTCCGCGCGGCGCAGGCCGGTCTCCACGCGTGTCAGTTCACCGTGCCTTCAAAATCGAAAGTGCGAGCCGGCATGGCGCTCTTCACCGACTCCGGCAACCAACCCGACAAGCTGCTCGTCCCGGCGCAGTGAAGCGACGCCGGGCGGTCGCGCGTCCCGGCGCTACCGCTCACCGCGCGCGACGAGCCGTCTGCGACGGGCGAGCCCGATCTCGCGCGTCACCTCGCCGAGCGATACGCTGCGAACGGCGAGCTCGCCGGCGAGCCGAGCGTCGAAGAAGCGGCGGCGACTGCCGAGTGGGACGAGGGTGCTCGCGCTCGCCGACGAGCGCTTCTCGGATTTCCGGTCAGGCACCGCGCTCGCCCTCGAGCAGCATCCGGAAGTCTCGAGGAGATCCGTCATGGTGACGATGCCGAGCAGCATCAGGACGTGCGCGGCGGCGGCCGATCGCGCGGAGGAGCCGGCGGCGTGACGTGCCCGGCGTGCGGGTTCGAGAGCCCGACGGGGACGCGCTTCTGCGGGAGCTGCGCGGCAGCGCTGCCGGCCGCGTGCGGCGCCTGTGGCTTCGAGAACCCGCCCGGGTTCAGGTTCTGTGGCAGCTGCGGGGCCCCGCTCGCGCGTCCCGCGGCGACGGGAGCGACGGCACCTCCGCAGCGCGACGTCCGGCCGAGCGCGCCCGCCGCCGCACGCGACCCCCGCTCCTACACGCCGCGGCACCTCGCGGAGAAGATCCTCGTCGCCCGCAGCGCGCTCGTCGGCGAGCGGAAGCGCGTCACTGTCCTCTTCGCGGACATCGAGCGCTCGATGGAGCTCGCCGAGCAGGTCGGCGCCGAGGAGTGGCACCGGCTCCTCGATCGGTTCTTCGCGATCCTCGCCGAGGGCGTCCACCGCTTCGAGGGGACGATCAACCAGTTCACCGGCGACGGGGTCATGGCGCTCTTCGGCGCGCCGATCGCGCACGAGGACCACGCCCGGCGCGCCTGCCATGCCGCGCTCCACCTCGCCGATGGCCTCCGCCGCTACGGCGAGGAGCTGAAGCGGACGCTCGGCCTCGGCTTCTCGGTCCGCATGGGGATGAACTCGGGCGAGGTCGTCGTCGGCGCGATCGGCGACGATCTCCGCATGGACTACACGGCACAGGGCCACACGGTCGGTCTCGCCGCGCGCATGCAGCAGCTCGCGGGTCCGGAGCGGACGTACTTGACGGAGCACACGGCGGCGCTCGTCTCCGGCTGGTTCCGCCTGCGCGACCTCGGCTCGTTCGCCGTGAAGGGCGCCCGCGAGCCCGTCCGGGCGTACGAGCTCGAGGGCGTGGGGCCGATCCGGACGCGCCTCGATGCGTCGCGCGCGCGCGGCTTCGCGCGCTTCGTCGGGCGCGCCGAGGAGACGCGCGAGCTCGAGGCGGCGCTCGCGGACGCGATCGCGGGCGCGGGGCGGGTGGTCGGCGTGGTCGCGCAGGCGGGCGTCGGGAAGAGCCGCCTGTGCTGGGAGTTTCTCGAGGCGTGCCGCGCGCGCGGGATCCGTTGCACCGAAGGCCACGCCCTGCCGCACGGCAGGATGATTCCCTTCCTGCCGTGGGTCGCGCAGCTCCGGAGCGAGTTCGGGATCGGCGACGACGATTCCGACGACGCCGCGCGCGATCGCATCGCCGGCCGCGCGCTCCGGCTCGACGAGGGCCTCGCCGACTCGCTTCCGATTCTCTTCGAGCTGCTCGGCGTGCGCGAGCCGGACCGCCCGTCCCCGCCGATGGATCCCGAAGCGCGCCAGCGACGGCTCGTCGAGATCGTGCAGCGCCTCCTGCGCGCGCGCAGCCGGCGCGAGCCGGCGGTCCTCCTGTTCGAGGACCTCCACTGGATGGACGGCGGCAGCGAGGCGCTGCTCGCCGCGCTGGTCGCGGCCGTGCCCGAGACGCGGACGCTCGTCGTCGTGACGCTCCGGCCCGAGGTACGGGCGCCGTGGATGGACGGGCCGGGCTACCGCCAGATCTCGCTTCGCCCGCTCGGGCCGGAGGGCATGGCACAGCTCCTCGGCGGGATCCTCGGCCGCGACCCGTCGCTCGCGGATCTGGCGGACCGGATCCGCGAGCGCGCCGGCGGGAATCCGCTGTTCATCGAGGAGGTGGTGCAGTCGCTGCGCGAGGCCGGAGTGCTGGTCGGGGTGCAGGGCGCGTACCGCCTGGTGAAGCCGGTAGACGCGCTCGACATCCCGCCCAGCGTGCACGCGATCCTCGCCGCGCGCATCGACCGGCTCGCGGAGCGCGAGAAGGCCGTTCTCCAGACGGCCGCGGTCATCGGCACCAGCTTCTCGGAGCCCGTCCTGGAGCGCGTCGTCGGCGTTGCACCGGAGGAGCTGCGGGAGGTGCTCGGCGAGCTCGTCGCGGGTGAGCTGATCCGCGCGGAGCGGCCCCTTCCGCACGCCGAGTACGCGTTCCGCCACGCGCTGACGCAGGAGGTCGCCTACCGGGCCCAGCTCGCGGATCGGCGGGCGCTGACCCACGGACGGGTCGCGCGCGCGATCGAGGAGGTCCATGTCGGCAAGCTCGACGAGCGCGCGGCGCTCCTCGCGCACCACCACGAGGCGGCGGGCGACCACGTCGACGCGGCGAGGTGGAGCCGCCGCGCCGCGCGCTTCGTGCGATCGGCCGACCTCGCACAGGCGCTCGTCCACTGGCGAGACGTCGTGCGGCTGCTGGCGAGCGCGCCCGAGTCGTCCGAGACGGTCGCGCTCGAGCTCGAGGCGCGGACGTCGGCGCTCGCGAGCGGCTGGCTGCTCGGAATCTCGGCGGACGAGGCGGAGGCGCTGTTCGCGGAGAGCCGGGCGCTCGCCGAGCGCTTCGACAACGCGAGCGCAGTCGCGCTCTTGACGGCGCAGTTCGCGGGCATCCAGGCCGCGCACGGTCGCATCGACGAGTACGTCCGTCGGAGCTGGGAAGCGGTTCGCATCGCGGAGCGCACCGGCGACGAGGCGCTGCGGGCCGCGGTGTGGCCGCCCGTCGTGCGGGCGCACCTTCTTTCGGGGCGACTGCGCGAGGCGCTGGCGCTCTCCGAGCGCGCGCTCTCCGCCATGCCCGCCGACCCGTCGTTCGGCACGCTCCTCGGGTACAGCCCGTACCTCAACCTGGAGCAGCTCCGCGCGAACCTTCTCGCGTACGCCGGCCGCTGGCCCGAGGCGGGCGAGACGTTCGAGCGGGTGCTCGCCGTCGGCCGGAGGCACTCGCACCTCGGCCTCGTCGCCTCCGCCTCGAGCGACTACGCCTGGTGGGCCGCGCTCCTCGGCGACCCACAGACGGCGCTGCCGCACGCGACCCGCGCGCTCGAGATCGCGGAGAGGATCGGAAACCAGCTCACGCGGGTCTACTCGTACACGGCGCTCGGCGTCGCGGAGCTCTCGGCCGCGCGGCCGAAGGACGCGATCGCGCCGCTCGAGCAGGCGATCCGGATCGCGCGCGAGACGCGTACCGGCGAGGAGGCCGCGGTGCAGACCTTCGCGCATCTCGCCGACGCACACCTTCGCGCCGGCGCTCCGGACCGCGCGCGGGAGATCGCGGAGAACGCGGTGGCGATCGCGGCGCGCAACCGCGCGCTGGCACCCGAATGCTTCGCGCGGATCGTGCACGCCCGGGCCCTGCTCGCGACCGCGGGGCTTGCCGCGGCCGACGCGGCGGCGGCCGCGCTCGAGCGCGCGCTCGCGCTCGCCGACGAGACCGGCGCACGGTGCTACGAGCCGCTCGCGCGGATCGAGCGTGCACGGCTCGCGGCGCTCACCGGGGACGAAGCGACCGGCGAGCGCGAGCTCGGCCTCGCGCGGGCGCTCTTCGCCGAGTTCGGCGTGCCGGTGCGCGCGGCGAGCCTCGAAGCCGGAGCGTGATCAGCGGCGGGTCGCCGCGCGCTCGAGCTCGACGTCTCCCCGCGCGTCGATGCGCGCGACCCACGGCGAGTCCGGCTCCAGCTGGCCGCCGAGCCATCCGACCAGCGCGGCGCTCGAGGTCGGAAAGCGGTCGTCGGCGGGCCCGATCACGTCGCGGACGCGGAGGCCGCGTCGGACGATCGTGCGGCTACCGGCCACGACGGCGCGATAGAGCGGGTAGCGGTGGTCGACGAGGAAGGCGCGGTGGCGCGCCGGCAGCGCGGCAAGCGCGACGGCCAGCGCGGCGACGTGGAAGGCGGCGCGCGGCCGCGCCGGCAGGACGTCGGAGACGGCGCACGCTCCGGCCAGCACTGCGAGGGCGAGCGCGCCGAGCACCGGCACGAGCCAGTACGACTTCGGCTCGATGGCGATCACGGTGCAGGCCGCCGCCGAAGCGGCGATCGAGACGAGCGAGACGGCCGCGATCGATCGGCACGGTCCGCCACGGACGAGAGCCAGCACCGCGGCCACGAGGGACGCGGCGATCACGGCACCGCAGGCCGCCGGCGGGACGACGGTCGACCCGAGCAGCAACGAGCCGCCTTCCGCGACGACGAAGCGAAGCCCTTGCGCGGAGAGCACCGAGCCGGGCTCGGAGAGCAGGTGCCGGAAGGTCTCGGTGACGGCCGTCGCTTGCGGCTCGCTCGAGGCGGACGGAGCGAGGACGCGGGGAAGCTGAAGGAGCACGGCGGGCGCGGCGAGGCCGAGCGCATACGTCAGGAGTGCCCGGCGGCCGGCCGCCGCACCGCGCGCGAGGATCAGCGTCGCGAGCGCGAGCACGACCCCGAGGCACGCCATGTGCGCTTGCAGCGCGAGCCACGCGAGGCCTGCGACCGCGAAGATGCGCGGCGTCGTCCAGCGGTCCTGCCATCGCACGAAAAGGGCGAGCGCGAAATTCACCAGCGCCAGAGCGAGGCACGGGTTCCAGCCGGCCCGTGCGAGCGCAGCCTCGTAGGGACACGTCGCGAGCAGGAGCCCGGTCGCCAGGACGAGCGCGAACGGCGCTCCCGCGATCCAGGCCGCGGCTCCGAGACAGAGGAACGAGAGGCTGTCGAGGAAGCTGACGGAGATTCCGGCGGCGTGGGGCAGACCGTTCGTCCACGCTCCGATCGACACCCGCGTGAGCCAGAGCCACCAGTAGTACGCCGGGCCGAGGTGGTGGCCGCCGCCGGTGCGCTCCGGACCGACGACGGGCAGGTCGCGGAACGAGCCCTGCACGAGGCTCCAGTCGCCGATCTGGTCGTGCATGAGCCAGAAGTCGGCGGAGATGCCGTGGACCCGGGCGGCGAAGGGGCACACGAAGAGCGCGGTCGCGAGAACGAAACAGCCGAAGGCGCGCCTCGGGGTCACGGTGTCGTCGACGGCCTCCGTTGCCGGCGCGCCTCGGCCTACCAAAGTCGGCGTGCGGCGAACAGCCGCGCGGCTTCAATCGACGGCCGCGGATTGCTAGCGCTACCGCGTGTCGACGGGCGCGAGCGACGCTTCCGCGCACGCGAGGAAGCGCGCGTTTCGCGCCGACTTCGCGGTGCTGTTCTCCTGCCTGGTGTCGGTCGGCATGGGGCAGTCGATGCTCTTCTCGGTGCTGCCGCCCGCGGCGCGCGAGATCGGCATCTCGCCGTTCCAGGTGTCGACGATCTTCGCGACCTCGGCGTCGATCTGGGTCTTCGTGAGCCCGGCGTGGGGACGCCGGAGCGACCGCGCGGGACGGCGGCGCATCATCATCGTCGGCCTCCTCGGCTACGCGCTCTCGATGGCGCTGATCGCGACCGTGATCGAGATCGGCACGCGCCACCTGCTGCCCGCGATCGCGGTCTACCCGATGCTCGTCGCGTCGCGCTGCGTGTTCGCGCTGCTCGGGTCCGGGACGGGTCCCGCGTCGCAGGCGTTCATCGCCGACCGCACGTCGCGCGAGGAGCGGACGGCCGGCGTGGCGCTCGTGAGCGCGGCGATGGGACTCGGCGAGACGATCGGGCCGGGCGTCGGCGCGCTGCTGTCGGTGATCGACCTCGTCACCCCGATCTACTTCGCGGCGGCGCTGGCGGTCGCGAGCGCGGCGTCGATCGGGCGCTGGCTGCCCGAAGCGAAGCCGCATGCGCATCCCGCGGTCCCGCACGGCCGCCGCATGCGGGTCTTCGATCGCCGCATCCTGCCGTTCCTGCTCGTCAGCACCTCGCTCCAGGCGGCGCGCGGGACGACGGTCGTCACGCTCGCCTTCTTTCTCCAGGACGTGCTGCGGCTCTCGCCGCCGGAGACGGTGCGCGCGTCGGGCGTCGGGTTCGTCGTGCTGGCCGCGTCGGGGCTGATCGCACAGCTCGGCATCGTCCAGCGCGTCCGGCCTTCGGCGCGCGCGCTCATGCGCGCGGGCGCGGCGTGCATGCTCGTCGCGTTCTCGATGCTGGTGGTGGGCCGGACGCTGCCGGTCTTCCTGGTCGCCCTGGCGCTTCTCGGGATGGGCCTCGGGCTCGTCCGGCCGGGCGCGGCCGCGGCGGCGTCGCTCGCCGTCGGGACCGACGAGCAGGGGGCCGCCGCCGGCATCCTCGGCGGCGTCGCCGTCGTCGGAAACATCTTCGGGCCGATGATCGGGACCGCGATCTACGAGGCGTCGCACACCGGGCCGTACCTCGTGAACGCGGCGATGATGGCGGTCGTGCTCGCTTTCGTGCTCGTCAGCCGGCGGATCCGGAGCGTCCACGTGTGAGCGCGACCGGATCGTGCGGGAGCCGCGTCAAGAGCTCGACGCCTTCCGGCCCGACGACCACGACCTCGCGCGCCAGGTAGCGACGTTCGTCCGTCGCATGCGCCGCGACCTCGACCGCCAGGACCATGCCGGCGGCGAGCGTCTCGTCCTCGCCGCCGCCGTCCTCCGCGGCCGTCACGACGGGCGGCTCGACGCCGAGGCCGACGCCGCGGACGGCCGCGTGGCCTCCGGCTTCGCGCGCCGCGGCGCTGCACGCGGCGCGGACGTCGGCGAGCGTCGCGCCGGCGCGGCATGCGGTGGCGAGGCGGTCGAACGCGCGCCGCCAGCGATCCCGAAGCGCACGCAGCTCGTCCGAGTCGGCCGGGGCGGTCAAGCACGGCCACGTGCGCGCGAGCGTGCCCTCGTAGCCGTGGTGCAGCACGCCCGCGGAAAGCGCGGCGACGTCGCCCACGGCGATCGCGATCGGCGTCGCGAGCGCGGTCGCCCCGCTCTCGGCCGCGACCTCGACGAAGCGGGCGCGGAGCTCCCGCTCCGTGACCCCGGGCCGGATCGCGCGCGCCGCCGCGGCGAGCGCCGTCTCCGCGATCGCGATCGCGCGCCGGATGCAGGCGATCTCGTCGCCCGTCTTCACGCGACGCGCGTCCCGCATCGCCGCCTCTCCGTCCGCGAGCTCCGCGCGGGGCAGTGCGGCGGCGAGCGAAGCGGCCCAGCGCGGGGTCATGCCGTCGCTCCCGATTCGCCGCGCCGCCCGCAGACCGGGTACGTCGGCGAGCGTCCGGGCGAGCCGCTCGCCGTCCCAGGTCGTGAAGTGCACCCGGTCGCGCGCGACGTCGTCCGGCACGCCGTCGGCCGACATCGCGATCAGGTGGACGGCTGCGTCCGCGACGACGACGACGGCGGCCGGCGCGAACGGTCGCGTCCCCGCGACCCACAGGCGCTCGCCGCCCGTGACGTACGTGACGTTCGCCTCGCGCCCGAGGACGACCGCGTCGATGCCGTGCGCGCGCGCCGCCTCCAGGCAGCGCTCGCGGCGCTCGCGACGCAGGCGCTCGGCGTCGATCGCGGGTCCGTCCACGGCCGATTCACTCGAACGGCGCATAGCCGTGGTGCGTGAGCTGCTCGCAGCCGTCGCGCGTCACGACGAGCATCTCCTCCGCGCGATGCCCGGCGTGCCCGTCGTCCCAGATGACGGGCTCCAGGACGATCGTCATTCCCTCCGCGAGCACGACCGCCTCGTCGAACGACTCGCCGAGGTCGGAGCCGACGAGCGGCATCTCCGCGCTGTCGAGGCCGATCCCGTGCGCGAGGTAGAGGTGCTCGAGCCACGGCGTCCCGCCGCCGTCGGCGGCGCGTGCGGCGCGCGTCAGGCCGGCCGCCGTCGCGCCCGGGCGCGTCGCGGCGATCACGGCGTCGCGCACCGCGCACCAGCGCCGCCACTGGTCGCGCTCGCGCGCCGACGGCGCGCGCCCGACGACCCAGGTGCGCCCGAAGTCGGACACGTAGCCGTCGCAGGCGATGCCGGTGTCGACCCACACGACGTCGCCTTCGGCGAGCCGTCGCGCCGCGCTCGGGCGCGGGAAGAAGAGCCGGCCGAACGCGGTCGGCGCGCGCTCCCGGGAGAATCGCGGGACGACGTCCCAGATCGGGTCGACGAGGCTCGCGTCGGCCCCGAGCTCGACGACGCGGGAGAGGAAGCGCGCCGACAGCGCCGACTGCGACGCGCCCGGACGGGCGAGCGGCAGGACGTCCTCCATCGCGCGATCGTTCGTCGCCTGCGCGCGCCGGAGGCACGCGACCTCGTCGGCGGTCTTGATGACGCGCGCGGCGACGGTCGCCGGGGTCGCGTCCGCGATCTCGCGCGCGAGGCCCGACCCCGGGAGGAGCGCGTGGAGCGGCATCGTGAGCTGGTCGACGCCGAGGCGCGCGACGGTGGTCCCGCCGAGCACTTCCCGGATCCGGTCGACGAGCGCGCGCGCGGCTCCCTCGCTCTCGGGGGCGATCGCGCGATGGACGTGGTCGGGCGGCAGGTCGGGCGGTGGCGGCGTCGCGGGCGCCGCGCCGTGGGGCGTCGCGGTGAAGAGGTGCGGGAGGCTGGCGGCGGGAACCACCGCGATCGCCGGGAAGTGGTGGCCGAAGCTCGCGTCGGCACCGTCGACCGCGACGCCCGCCGCGTAGACGGCGTTCGCGCGTCCGAGCAGCAGAAGCGCGTCGAGGCCGGCGTGCGCCATCTCGGCCTGGAGGCGCGCGCGTCGCTCGCGGCGCATGCGGGCGAGGTCGGGCGCGAGCTCGGCGCGCGCGGCGCGCGCGATCGCGTCAGAGGGGAAGGCGGTAGGCGCGGACGGCATTGTCGCCGGCGATCTTCCGCTGCTCCGCTTCTCCGAGCGGCGCGAGGCTCGTGCGCAGCGCTCGCACCGCGCCCGGGAACTCGATGTCGGGATGCGGGTAGTCGGACGCCCACAGGATGCGATCCGCGCCGACGTACTCCGCGGTCGCCGCGAGGTTCCACTCCTCGGGCTCGAAGCCGATCCAGCACTGGCGGCGGAAGTACTCGCTCGGGAGGAGGTGGAGCCACCGCTTCTCGAGCGGAAAGGCCTTCACCTGCTCGTCCATCCGCTGGAGGAGCGTGCCGATCCAGCCGCCGCCCGACTCGAGGAAGAGGAAGCGGAGGCGCGGGAAACGCTCGCACACGCCGCCCATCAGGAGCCGCCCGACGGTCACCATCATGTCGCAGGTGTTGCCGATCGCCTGGCCGAACGCGGAGCCGCCGTGCTGGGCGTCGACCAGCATGTTGGTGATCGTCATGTTCGCGTGCTCGTGCACGAGGCCGAACTTCCGGCACGCGCCCGGCGTGTCGACGTGCACGCCGGGATGGAACGCGACCGGCACGTCGAGGTCCTGGCACGCCGCCCAGAAGCGGTCGTAGACGGGGTCGCTGAGCGGTCGCTCGTCGACGTAGGGCGACGGGCGGAGGAAGACGCCGCGCAAGCCGAGGCCGACCGCGCGCTCCGCCTCGCGCACCGCGAGCTCGACGTCCTGGAGCGGCACGCCGGCGATCGCGAAGAGGCGCTTCGGCGCGGCGCTGCAGAACTCCGCCGCCCAGTCGTTGTACGCGCGCAGGCAGTCGGCGACGAAGGCGACGTCGTGCAGGGCGGGGATGGGATCGAGGGGCCCGAAGAAGAGCGCGCGCGTCGGGTACACGACGGCGGCGTCCATGCCCTCGAGGTCCATGTCGGCGAGGCGAGCCGCAGGGTCGTAACCTCCCGGGCGCCGGATGCTGTCGAGCAGCGCCTCGAGCTGTTGGGCGGTCATCCCGTACTGCGACGCGACCTCTTCCAGCACCGGCTTGCTGCCGGCGCGGCACACGCCGCCGACGTACCACGTCTCGAGACCGTCGTCGTGGAACGAGCGCGGGATCCAGTCCCCCCACCGCCGTTGGTCCATCCGCTCCACCCAGAGGTCGGGCGGCTCCACGGTGTGCCCGTCGCCGTCGATGATCTGCATCAACTCAGCATCACCATGCCGCCGTCCACGGGAAAGATCTGGCCCGTGATGAACCGCGGGGCGTCGCTCGCGAGGAAGATCATCACGGGCGCCATGTCGCGATCGGGGTCGCCGAGCCGTCCGCCGAGCGGGATCACGTGCGCCATCGCCATGTCGTGGATCGCGAGCTCCTGCTCCGAGAGGTGGCGGCGGTAGCTGTCGTACATGCGCGTCCAGATCGCGGGGACGACGGAGTTCACGGTGATGCCGTACTGCGCCCACTCCTGCGCGACCGTGCGCGTCCAGGACATGACCGCGCCCTTCGTCGCGGAGTAGTGCGCGGAGCCGCGCTGCCCGCGGATGCCCGCGCCCGAGCCGAAGTTGATGATGCGGCCGCCGCGCTCCTTCATGTGCCGGAAGGCCGCCTGGTTCGTGTAGACCGTCCCGTAGACGTTCACCCGGAACATCCGCTCGAGCTCGGGCTCGGTGATGTGCTCGGCGTCCTTGGGGCCTTCGACCGCCGCGACGTTCGCGAGCACGTCGATCCCGCCGAGCTCCCCTGCGACGCGGTCGAAGACGGCGAAGACGTCGTCCCGCCGGGAGACGTCGCAGTGGTGGTAGCCGACGGACGGCCCCGCCTCGGCCGCGACCTGCCGTCCGAGCTCGTCCTCGACGTCGAGCGACGCGACGCGCGCGCCCTCGCGCGCATAGGCCCGGACGGTCGCGGCCGCGATCCCGTTCGCTCCGCCGGTCACGACGATCCGCTTCCCCGCGAGCTGCATGCGCGATCTTGTGAGCGCCCCCGCCGGTGCGGTCAAGCGGGTCTCGGGCTGCGCCGGCGGGCGGGGCCGTCGCCGTGGCCGGGGACCGGGGTGGGCTGGTCACGCGGCATCGAAACGTGCTCTCTTCCCGACGCCCAAACGCAGGAGGGAGCCATGCCGAGCCTCGGGGGCCCCGGAGGCGTGGATCGAGATCGGAGCGCGATGGCCGCGGCGAGCCGCCGGCGGCACGCTCTACCAGTGCCGTCGCGGCGGCGTCGCGAACTCGTCGCTCGACGCCGCTCGCCGGCGAAAGCTCGACGGTCGAATCGTGCCGAGCGCTCGAGATTCGCGGGTTTTTCACCGGCACCGCCCTTGCTGCCCGGTGTGTCGCCTGACGCGGCGGACCGCCGCGCAAAGCAGTCGCCGCGCGCCGTGCGGTGCTCCTCCATGCGGAAGCTTCCCCATCTCCTCCTCTGTGCGATCCTATCGCTCTGGCTGGCGACGCCCGCCGATGCCGCGCCGGCGTCCGGGATCGTCCAGCTCGGCGGCGGCTACCAGATGCTGGTCGCGTGCGACGGAACGAAGATCCGCGTGAAGCGCGTCGGGACCGACGAGGTCCGGGTGAGCTGCAGCCCGTCGGTCGAGCGGCCGACGCCGCCGCTCACGGCGACAGAAGTCCGCCTCGATCCCGGCGAGTCGACGACGGTCTTCTGCCAGGGCCTGAAGCTCGTCGCGAAGCGCGACGGCGGCGCCCGCATGCGCGCCAACTGCACGTCGATCCCGGTCCCGGAGATCTAGTGTCCCGTTCCCGAAGTTCGGCGAAATTCGGCTGCCGACGCATCCCCGCTGGCTTCGCCGCGCGCCCTGCGGCGTATTGCCCGATACGCCTCGGTCGCGCGACTCGCCATCGGGGCGCCTCGGCAGCCTCGGTTTTGCGCCGAACTTCGGGAACGGGACACTAGGCGCGCGTCAGTCGAGCTGACGTCGGAGCCAGTCGATGGCGAGCTGCTCGGCCCAGTAGGCGACGCGCGCCGGCCGCCAACCGGTCACGAACCCGACGTGCCCGCCGCGCGGCGTGACCACGAGGTCGATCGCCGGTGACGCGGCCTCGCGAAACGCGTCCAGCGCGCTGTGCGGCAGGAAGGGGTCGTCGACCGCGCTCAGGCAGAAGGTCGGCGTGTCGACGCGGGCGGCGTAGCGGAGCGCGCTCGAGCGTGCGTAGTAGTCGTCGGCGCCGGTGAAGCCGTGGATCGGCGCGGTCGCCGCGTCGTCGAAGCGGCGGAAGTCGCGCGCCGCGCGCGCGGCCCGCAGGTCGACGCCGCGCGCGAGCAGCTCCGGGAAGCGCCCGACGAGGTCCTCGACCTTGTCGGCCAGGGTCGGAAGGAAGTGGCGCGCGTAGATCCGGCCGATCCGGCAATCGAGGTTGCGCGCGCCGGCGGCGAGGTCGTACGGCACGGAGATCGTCGCGGCGGCGTCGATCACGCGCTGCCTGGGGTGCTCGCCGAGCCACTTCAGCAGCACGTTTCCGCCGAGGGAGATGCCGACGGCGAGGAGCGGTCTTTCCGGATCGCGCCGCCGGAGCTCGCGCGCGACCAGGTCCAGGTCGCGCGTCTCGCCCGAGTGGTAGAGGCGAGGCGCGCGATTGGCGAGCCAGCGGTCGACCGCGCTCGGGTCGCGCGCGCACGAGCGGAAGTTGAGGACGACGCCGTCCCAGCCGCGCTCGGCCGCGAGCGCGAGGAGGCCCTGGACGTAGACCGAGAAGGAGCTGCCCTCGAGGCCGTGCAGGACGAGGAGCCGCGGCCGCGTGCGCGGGGCGGGAGCCAGCGCGTCAAAGCCGTCCGGCGAAGGGCCGCCGTCCGGCGACGCGATGTGGACGTGGTCGAGCGCGATCTCGTCGCCGTCCGGAGTCGCGAGCCACTCGCGGCGGAAGGCGACGAGCTGGCGAGCGCGCGCGAAATGGCCCCAGACCGTCTGGAGGTGGCGGCCGGGGAGCCACCACGCGGGGCGAAATCCGGGCGGGCCGACGCGCTTCAGGCTGCGCGCGTCGGCGCGATCACCGTCTGCCGTCGCCTCCACGTCCGGGAGGCGACGCGCTTCCTGCCCTCCGCCGTCGCGCACGGATCCATCCAAACGGTGCTCGATCCCGCGCCCGTTCGCAAGGCGCGGCCGAGCCGCCCACGCGCGCCGTCTGCGCGGTCGGGCCGGCGGTTCGGGCTGGGAGCGGCGACCAGACGAACGAGGGGATCGCTCCCCTCGCCCCGTTCGGCGAAGCCGAACGGGGCCCCTGTACCTTTCCAGCTGCTCTCGGATGTCGTTAGAGGCGTCCTGAGAGCAGGCCAGCCCGTCGAGAGTTGCCTCGGGGCCCTCGTGCTGTGGAGCACCTGGAGTGGACGTGCGCCTCGGCGGGTC